>CAVPSA010000046.1:0-56263 GCA_963707905.1 uncultured Actinomycetes bacterium
GGCTTCCGCCGGGTTTCGATGTCATCGCCCAGCACGGCCGCAGCCTGGATGAGCGGCTGGCCGCCGCGTTCGGGCAGGCGTACGCCCAGCTGCCATTCCCTATGGTCTTGATCGGCATGGACACCCCCCAAGTGACCCGCAGGGCGCTGGAGGCTGCGATCCGCCCGCTGGCGACCGGTGCCGCGGATGCCGTGTTCGGGCCAGCCGCTGACGGCGGCTTCTGGCTGCTCGGCCTGCGGCGGCCCGACCCGGCGCTGCTGCTGGGAGTGCCCATGTCGGCGGCTGATACCGGCGAAGCGCAGCTGGCCCGGCTCAACGGGGCCGGGCTGCGGGTGCGCCAGCTCCCGCTGCTCACCGACGTGGATGACGCCGCGACCGCGCGCGCCGTGGCCGCCCAGATACCGCGCAGCCGCTTCGCCGCGGCCCTGCGGCCCATGCTGGCCGGCCTGGGACGCCCGGCCGCAGCCGACGGCCCCGGGCCCGCTGCCGCCAGCCCGAGCTCGGGTCTTACGACAGTGCTACTGGGACGGTGAGATGCTACCGGTGAAGCTGCGGCAGATGGTTGGCTGAATATGGCCAGGGAAACAGCAGCACATAAAGCCGTCAGCGTGATCCGCGCCGCGCCGCGTGCCGCCGCCAGGTCGGCGCAGCGGGCCGGCGCCGCCATCCGCCGGTCCGCCGTCGCGGCACGCGGCGCCGCGCTCCGGCAGCCGCCGGGGCCATTCCAGCCCCGGTTCTGGCGCAGCCCGCTGCGCGGCCGGTGGCTGACGTCGCTGCTCGGCCTGGTGCTGCTGGTAGGCCTGCCGGTCATCGCGATCACGGGCCTGCTGTCCTACGCGGCCTACAACCCGCGGCTGCACGGCAACGACCAGACTCCCGGCGCGACGTTGCTGAAGTTCTTCCTGTTCTCCTGGCCCACCCACCCGGCCTGGCTGTACCGGGTGGACCAGGGGGTGCACGTGACTCTCGGCCTGGCGCTGCTGCCTGTCGTGCTGGCCAAACTGTGGTCGGTGCTGCCGAATTTGTTCTCCTGGCCGCCGGTGCGGTCACCGGCGCACGCGCTGGAGCGCCTCAGCCTCGTCATGGTCGTCGGGGGGGTGCTGTTCGAGTTCGGCACCGGGATTCTTAACATCCAGGACTTTTATGTCTTCCCCTTCTCCTTCTACACCGCTCACCTGTACGGCGCCTGGGTGTTCATCGCCGGCCTGGTCGTCCACGTGGCGCTGAAGTTCCCGAAGATGATGGCCGGTCTCCGCTCGCGCAGCCTGCGGCGCGAGCTGCGCACGCCGCTGGCCGCGACCCAGCCCGAGGTGCCCGATCCGGACGGGCTGCGGACCGCCGACCCAGCGCCGCCGACCGTATCGCGCCGGGGCATGCTGGTCGCTGTCGGCGGAGCGTCGCTGGCCCTGACCGCGCTCACGGTCGGCCAGTCGATCGGCGGGTGGACTCGCCGGACGGCGCTGTTCGCCCCGCGCGGCCTGTCCGCTGTCGCGCCCGGCGCCTTGCCGGTCAACCACACGGCCGCGGCGGCCCGGATCACGGCGGCGGACACCGGACCCGCCTACCGGCTGGTGGTGAAGGGACGGCGGACGATGACGATGTCGCTGACCAGGCACCAGCTCATGGCGCTGCCGCAGCGCACCGCGGTGCTGCCGCTCGCTTGCGTCGAGGGGTGGTCCTACTCGGCCGCCTGGACCGGCGTGCCCCTGACGGAGCTGGCCCGGATGGTCGGGATGACGCAGCCGGCCGCTGCCCTGGTGGAGTCGTTGCAGCCGGGGGGCCCGTTCCGCAGCGTCACCCTGTCGGCCGGCCAGGTGAGCGACCCCCGGTCCATGCTCGCGTTGTGCCTCAATGGCGTGGACCTGCCGCCCGACCACGGGTACCCGGCCCGGACGATCATCCCGGCCGCACCCGGCGTGCACAACACCAAGTGGGTTAACAAGATCACTTTCATGGCGGCGCAGTGAGTTCCCCGGGCGGCTCACGGCGCTCGCCAGGAACGGCGGCGAAGTCCCTGATTACGGCGGTGAGGTCCCTGAGCCGCGCGATCCGGGTCTGGTACGGCGCCCGGCCGCTGCATCTGCTCACGCTGCTGGCCGCCTTCGCGCTCGCTGGGTACGCGCTGCGGGCGGTGGTCCTCGCCCACCAGTGGCGCGGCTTCGCCGTCTGGTTCATCGTCGCCATCATCGGTCACGACCTGCTGCTGTTCCCGCTCTACTCGCTGGCCGACCTGTCGGCTCGCCGGCTGCTGCCCGGCCGGGCCGCCAGGGGCGGCGCGGCCCGTCCCGGCGCGGCGGCCTCCGGCCAGCCGCTGGTGCCGGTCATCAACTACATCCGTGTGCCCGCCGGGTTCGCGCTGCTGCTCTTGCTGGTCTGGTTTCCGCTGATCCTCGGACTGTCCGCGGCTTCCTATCGACGGGCCAGCGGGCTGGCCACAGATCCCTACCTGTGGCGCTGGGTGGCCGTCACGGGGGTGTTGTTCGCCCTTTCCGCGGCCAGCTACGCGCTCGCGCTGCGCCGCGCGTCAGCGCGGGCCCGGCGAGCGCCAGCCACAGCCGGCCCGGGGAAACCCACCGTACTGTGAAAGACGTGACCGCCCGCGTGATTGACCACACCAGATGAGCGTCGTGACCCCTCAGGCGTGCTGGCGCTGGGCCGTAGTGGCCGCTGCCGTCGTGGTGCTGGTCGCACTGCCGCCAGCCATCGCCGCCCTGCCCGCGGGCGGCTCCGCGATCAGCGCGCAGGCGCTGCGCGCCCGCATCATGGCCTCAGCGCGGCTGCCCTACCAGGGCTACGCCGAGAGCACCGCCGGTCTGGCGCTGCCGGATCTGCCGGCCCTGCAGTCAGTGGTACGGCTGCTGGACGGGACCACTGACCAGTACGCCTGGTACCGCTCCCCTGGCCACTGGCGTTCGGAGCAGCTCACCGCGGCCGGCGAAGACGACGTCTACCAGGTCGGGCCCGCGACCTATCAATGGATCTACGCCTACAGCCTGTTCACCCGCACGTCGGGTCCCCAGCCGGTCCGGCTGCCGCAGGCTCCCGACCTGCTCCCCCCGGCGCTGGCACGCCGGCTGCTGGGCCTGGCGACGGCAGCCGATCACTTCTCCCGGCTGCCGTCGGCCCGGGTGGCCGGCGTCGACGCGGCCGGCCTGCGGCTGACGGTCGCCAGCCGGGCCACGACCGTGAGCGCGGTCGACGTCTGGGCCGATCCCGCTGATGGCCTGCCGGTCAAGGTGCAGATCTTCGCCCGCGGCGCGGCCCAGCCCATCCTGACAACCAGTTTCCTGCAGCTGAGCCAGAGCCTGGCCATGGGGGCGGTCATCCCACACCCGGCGCCGGGCATCAGCATCGCCGATGCCCAGCCGGCCGTGCTGCGCGGCGTTCTGGGTGGCGACGGCGACGGCGACGGCGACCGCACCCCGTTCCCAGCGCAGCTTGCCGGGCTGCGCCGTGACACGACCCCGGCTGGCCTGTTCGGCCTGGCACCGTACGGGTCGGGGTTCTCTGAGATCATCATGGCGCCGTTGCCGTACCGGGCGGGTGCCGAGGCGGTCAGCGCCGCCACTGCCGCCAGCGCCACGGCGGTTCCGGTGGGCCCAGCCTCCGGGGTGCTGGTCCGCACTCCGCTGCTGACCGTCCTGCTGGTGGTCGCGCGGTTCCGGCACCGGACGTTCCTGCTCACCGGGGCGGTGACCCCAGCCCTGCTGGAGCGCGCCGGCGTGGACATGCTTGCGCGCCTGGCCGCGGGGCCGCGATGATCATCACCCAGTCGCTGACCAAGCGCTTCGGCAGCTTTCTCGCGGTGGACCAGATCGACCTGGATGTGCGCGAGGGGGACCGGTACGGCTTCCTCGGCCCCAACGGCTCGGGCAAGACCACTGCGATCCGGCTGCTGCTCGGCCTGGTCTATGCGACCAGCGGCACGATCGAGATCATGGGCCAGCCCATGCCGGCCAAGGCCGCGGAGCTGCTGCCGTCCATCGGCTCGCTGGTGGAGGGCCCATCCTCCTACGGGCACCTGTCCGGCCGGGCGAATCTCGCCCTGCTGGACGCCTCTGGCCCGGCCGGGCACCGCCGCGACCGGCGGCGCCGGATCAACGACGTTCTGGAGCAGGTGGGCCTGCCGGGGATCGACAACCGGGCGGTCAAGAAATACTCGCTCGGAATGCGCCAGCGGCTGGGCCTGGCCGCGGCCCTGCTGCGCGGCCCGCGGCTGCTGATACTCGACGAGCCGACCAACGGCCTCGACCCGCAGGGCATCGCGGAGATGCGCGGCCTGCTCGCCAGCCTGGCCGCCGCCGGCACCACCATCTTCTTGTCCAGCCATCAGCTCGCCGAGGTGGAACAGCTCTGTACGCGGATCGGCGTCTTGAATCAGGGCCGCCTGGTTCTGCAGGAGGACCTCGACGTGCTGCGGGCGCCCACCGGCCAGGTGCTGGTCCGCACCCCCGACACTGATCGCGCGGCAGAAGTGGCCGGCCGTGTCGAGCACCGGGACGGCGACCGTCTGATTGTCGCCGCGGCCGATATCGCCGCCCTCAACGAGCGGCTCGTTATGGCCGGCGTGCGCGTCACCGAGATCCGCCCAGATCGGCGCACGCTGGAGGAAACGGTGCTCGCGGTGACCAGTGCCGGTTCTGACCGGGTGGACCACGCCGGCCGCAGCCAGGCCGGCTCGGAGGCTGCGGACATCGATGTCAGCCCGGCGGAAGGCGGTACCCTGCGGTGATCCGGGTCGAGCTCATCAAACTGGTCCGCCGGCCGAGGAGCTGGATCAGCGTAGGCCTGCTGTGCGGATTGCCGGTGGTGGTCGCCGTGTTCGTGGCCGTTACCCACCTCGCTCCGCCGCCCGGCCAGGGACCCGCCCTGCTCTCGGCGGTACTCGCCAGCGGGTCGCTGTACCCGGCGGCGGCGCTGGCGATAGTGCTGCCGATCTTCTTGCCCATCGCGGTCGCGGTGGTCGGCGGAGACGCCATCGCCGGCGAGGCCGGCTCGGGCATGCTCAGGTACCTCCTGACCCGCCCGGTCGGCCGGACCCGGCTGCTGATCGCCAAGCTCGTGGCCCTGGTCGCCTACGTCCTGACCGCCGTCATCCTGGTCGCGCTGACCGCCTACGTGACCGGTACGCTGCTTTTCGGCTCGCAGCCGATCACGTCCATTCGCGGCGGTGGCCTGTCCGCCACCAGCGTCGCGGCCACGTCGCTGTCGGGGTCGGCGATGACGCCGGTCCAGTTGCTGCTGCGCATCCTAGGCGCGGTGGCCTTCATCGGCGTGTCCATGCTGGGCGTCGGGGCCGTCGCCCTGTTCTTGTCGACAGTCACCGACTCCTCCCTGGGCGCGGCCCTCGGCGCGCTGGCGGTCCTGATCACCAGCGAGGTGCTGGTGACGCTGAATTCGGCCTCGGCGATCAGCCCCTACCTGCCGACCCGGTACTGGCTGTCCTGGATCGACTTTTTCCGCCAGCCGGTCTTGTGGCGCAACATCGAACGCGGGTTCGCCGTACAGGCTGTATACGTCGCGGTCTTCCTCGCCGCCGCCTGGGCGCACTTCGCGACCAAGGACATCACCAGCTGACCGGCACACGGGCCGGGGGGACGCGCGGGCAGCAGCGCGCCGCAAACGCCCGGCTCAGCAGGCACCCGGCGCCGGGCGCCGGAACTGGCCCGGGCCGATCACGCGCAGAACGATGGCGGTCACGGCCCTGCTGGTGGGCAGCTGCGAATGGCTGACGTGCTGCCCCGGGCAGACCGACTGGAGCGGCACGTCGATGGCGCCGGCCAGCCGGGCAGAATCCGGCGGGGTGACGGTCGTGTCGTCGGTGGTCCACAGCGACAGCCACCGCAGCTTCGCCGGTGCCCCGGCCGCTAGGCCGGAGAGCAGACTGCTGCCGGGTACGAGCTGCTGACAGGCGGCAGGGCAGGCGCCAGGTGCGAGTCCCGCCGCTGCGGCCGCGATCGACGTCCCGTGAAAGGGCGATCCGAGCGTGATCACCCGCCGTGCCTTGTGATTTCCGCCGTCATCACGGGCCCACAACAGGGCGGTAACGCCGCCGGCCGAGTAGCCGACCACATCGACCGACGGTGCCCCGGCGCCCAGCGCCCGGGAGACTGCGGCATTGAGGGCTGCTGCGTCTGCGATCAGGCTGCCAGTGCCGTTGCCGGGCAGGGGCACCACGATGGCCGCGCGGCCGGTCACCCGGATCCGGCTGGCCAGTACCGACAGGGCACGAGTGCTCCCGCCGTAGCCAGGCACGAGGATGACCGGCCCGGGCCGGTTCTGCGCGGGGTAGGCGGCAGACGGCGCTGCGCCTGCGCGGCTCAGCAGCGCCAGCGCGGCGGCCGTTGATCCGGCTACGACGGCCAGCAACGCGAGCCCGCCGACGAAGGCCTTGCGCCGCGGGGACAGGCTGGCGAGCAACACGGAAGCCCCTTCCCGCGGGGCCGCTAGCCGTCCATCTGTCTCAGCATAGGGCGGCCGTGAGGCGCGACGATCCGGGTGACCGCCGCGCAGCTCCCGCAGCAAGCCGTCCATCCTCCCGGAAGCCGACCACGGCCGAAGTTCACGACTACCTTGATGAGCGGACTGGCGTCCTCGCCGCTATGCTCGCCAAACGCGCGCCCGGCTACGCCGGTCTCGGCTTCTCCGACCCGCGCAGGCTCGCACTCACTCCAAGCGCGAGCACGGACAGCTGACCTGCTCCGCAAGCCATCTAATATCATGCTTACATGATATTATGCCTGCGTAATGCTACCGCTGTGGGGAGGCAGCTGACGTGGCCTATGTCCTGGTCATGACACCGGAGGTCGGGGTATGGCTGCACGACCTGCGCAAGCGTGACCGGGCCAGCGCGATCCAGGTTGGCCAGGCCATCGGCATGCTGCTCGAAGCCGGGCCGGATCTGGGCCGCCCGCTCGCCGACCGTGTCCAGCACTCCCGGCTGAGCAACCTGAAGGAACTGCGGCCAGGCTCCGCTGGGCGCAGCGAGATCCGCATCCTGTACATCTTCGATCCCCGGCGGAACGCGGTCCTGCTGGTAGCCGGGGATAAGGCTGGTAAATGGGAGGCCTGGTACCGGCAGGCGATCCCGCTGGCCGAGCAGCGTTACGAGGACTACCTGAAACAAGAGGACATCCGATGAGCAGCAGCGAGTTCCACCACTACACCAGGGATGAGTTCCTCGCCGAGTTCTATCCCGATCCTGCCGACAAGGCCGCCATCGCCGCCGGGATGAAGCAGTTGCGCGCCGAGCAGCGCGCCTACCGGCTTGCCGAGATGCGCCGCCGCCTGGGCATCACCCAGGCCCAGGTCGCTGCCCGGATGGGCATCACCCAGGGCCGTGTGTCCGCCATCGAGCACGCCAAACCGGGCACCACCGAACTGCGCACCCTGGCTGCCTACGTCGAAGCCCTCGGCGGCCGCCTGGAGATCATCGCCGACTTCGGCGACCAGCGGCTCGCCTTCACCGAACCCGGCACCGAAGCAGCCTGACCTGATCAGCACCCGTGACCTAACCGGATTTGCGCAGTCAAGGCGAACCGGGAAAATCCACCGCGACACATACGGAACAAGCTGATACTTCAGCACATAACATCCATTTCGGGGTGGCCCAAGCCGTACCACCACATGTGGGCGCGATCCTGCCAACCCAGCAGTCAACACCGCTGGGATACTCGCAGATCAGCTACCTACGCCCCGTTTTGGAACCTGCAAGCAAGCACGCTCGGCACTGCCTTCATCTGACTATAGGATTTGCTATAGTTGAGGTGTGGGTGATTGGGACATCTACCTCACCAGCGAGGTCACTGCCTGGCTAGACAGCCTCCAGGCCACCGATGCCAAGACCGCCGACCTGGTGGACGACGCGATCTACGCGCTGAGCCGCTCCGGGCCCACACTCGGGCGGCCGCTGGTCGATACGATCACCGGCTCGACGGTCAAGAACTTAAAGGAGCTGCGCCCTGGCTCCAGCGGTACCAGCGAGGTCCGGATCCTGTTCGTCTTCGACCCGTGGCGCTCAGCGATCCTGCTGGTCGCCGGGGACAAGTCCGGGAAGTGGAACCGGTGGTACGCCAGTGCGGTCCCGCGTGCTGAGCAACTGTATGAGATCTATTTGAAGGAACGGGCCGAAGAGGAGTCCGGGCGATGAGCAGTTACACCAAGTGGGACCGCGGCGCCTACATCGACCGCGTCGGCGGCGAGGAAGAAGCCGAGCGGCGCCGCAAGGCGCTGATGGCCCGCCAAAGCGGCCAGCGGCTCGCCGAAGAACGGAAACGCCACGGCCTGACCCAGGCCCAGCTCGCCCGCGCCATGGGCGTCACCCCCGGCCGGGTCTCCCAGATCGAACGCGGCGAGCTAGCCACCATCGACGCCGTCGCCCGCTACGTCCAGGCACTCGGCGGCAAGCTCGACTTGGTCGCCAGCTTCGGCGACCACACCCTTACCGTCACCACTACCGAAGCCGCATAAGCAGATATGCGCCCAGTGCCCCCTCCCGGAGCCGCAACATTTCAGTAGGCTGCCGGACGTGGCAGAACCAAGCGATGCTGACCTGGACGCTTTGGTCGAGCAGGCCACCGTGGACGCCTACGACGAGTACGAGCAACTCGCCAGTCTCCACGCCGTGATCAAGGAGCATCTGGCCGTCCCGTTCCGCACCACCGTCTTGGGTGTTGAGGTGACCGTCACCAAGATCGACCTGCTATCCGGTAGCGGGATTGCCGCGATCTGTTCCCGCGGGAAACACCGGCAGGCCATCGGCATCCTGGACCTGCCGCTGCCTGCCCCGCCCCCTGCCGGCGCCGAATGGATCGATGCTTACCGGCACTGGGCTACCTGACGGCAAGGGAATCAGGCAAGGAAATCATGAGCGAGTACCAGTACTACGAGTTCCTGGCCGTCGACCACCCCTTGGACGAACGGCAGCAGGCCGAGGTCCGCGCGCTGTCCAGCCGGGCCAGGATCACGGCCACCAGTTTCACCAACGAGTACAACTGGGGGAACTTTCGCGGCGATCCGCGCAAGATGATGGAGCGCTACTACGACGCCCATCTCTACCTCACCAACTGGGGTACGCACCAGGTGATGCTCCGCCTGCCCCGGACACATCTGAGCCTGAAGGTCGCCGAACAGTACTGCATCGACCCCCACGTGACCGCCTGGACCTCTGGAGAACACCTAATTCTAGACCTGACCAGCGAAGACGAAACCGGGGACTGGGTCGAAGGCGCTGAAGACTCTCTGTCGGCCATCGTGGGCGTCCGCACTGAACTTGGTGCCGGGGACCTGCGTCCCCTGTACCTGGGCTGGCTGGCGGCTTACGGAACCTGGGAACGCGACGAGGAGGCCTTCGACTACGACGAGGAAAACGACCTCGAACCACCGGTCCCCGCCGGCCTTGGAGCCCTCACCGCACCGCAGCGGGCGCTGACCGACTTCCTACGCCTCGACAGCGACCTGCTCACAATCGCAGCCCAGGCAAGCCCGCCCCTGGCCGGGATCAAAGACGACCCCGCCAAGCTGACCAGATGGATCAAGGACTTGCCGGTGAGCGAGAAGGACAAGTTCCTCCACCGGGTTGCCAAAGGCCACGGGACACAGGTCCAGATGGAACTTCAGCGCCGATTCCGCGGCGAACCCGGCACCACCAGCGACACCCGTCCCCGGCGCACCGTGGCCGAACTGCTGGACACCGCAGCCGAAGCCCGTCACCAGCGTCAGCGGCGGACCGAAGCCGCGCGTGCCGCCCAGGAGGCCCGCCGGGAACGAGAACGCGAACTGGCCCGCGAGAAGCGCCTGGACGTGCTGGCCCGCAATCCGGAGCCGCTCTGGGCACAAACAGAAGCGCTGATCGACACCCGGAAGCCGGACGACTACGACGTGGCGGTCGAGCTACTCAAAGATCTGCAGGTTCTCGCTCAGCGTGCCGGCCGCGCCGAGGAGTTCGCCCGGCGATTCGGGCTACTGCGCCAACAGCATCACCGCAAGCCCAGCCTCCTCGCCCGATTCGACCGGGCAGGTCTCGCCGTCACGCCTACCGGCCAGAGATCCGGCCCTGCACCCCCTCCATAGCGGTTGGCCGGTCGTCTCATGACTGGCCCTGAACTGGGAACTCACCGGACAGCACGCATTGGTTTTTGGGTGCATTGCCCCTGGATCATGCACCCCATAACGCTCTCCAGCTGGACGAGGCGTTGGGCAGTCCGCATCCAGCCTGGGGCTGCTAGTCCGGCAACGTCCGGTCCTAGCCGACTGGTTATGGGGGCTCGTGGTTGAGGAGTGGTTGAGCCGCAGGCCGTCCACGCCTTGGACGACGTTCCCGCAGGTCAGAAGCATCTACGGTGGCGCCAGCCGGCTCCCTGTAAAACCGTCGGCTTAGCCTACGATGGTTCGAACCCATCACCTGCCACCACCAGCGAGAACGGCCCCTGATCTGCTCATATGCTGTCAGGGGCTAGCCTTCCGGTGCCGCAGCCGACAGTGACTGACGGTGGCTGTTACCGGGTGCCGGTGACCGCTCGCCCCAAATACGCCCCAAAGTTGATCTTGCTATCTCTCTGGCTGATCGGTGTTGTTCGCCAGGGCTTTCTGGATGCATCGCAGCGTTTCGTGCTCTCCTTCTTCGAGGCAGTGAGTGCAAGCCCAGCGGCGCTGCAGTGCCCGCCGACGGACACGACACGGATCCCACCTCGCTCGATCCGCCTATGGCTGTGGCGCCGGGTACCTGGATCGCGGTGCCCAAGGTGCCGTTCACCTCGCTGAGTTGCGGGCGTCGGCGAGGGCCCTTCTTCTGCGGCAGAAGTTCGGCTCGGCCTGAGTGCCGATGGCTCCCACCTCCGCCCAGCCCACTCCAGCACCATGCATCCCGCCCAGGGCAGCCTGTACAAGACAAGGCCATCGCCCGGTCGGCGGCAGATCCGGACGTTCACTGGATCTAGCCGTGGCGAATACTTATGCGGGCTCGTCGGGCTGGGACAGCAGAGAACCGCCCCGGTGAGTCAGTCAGAGCCTGCGGAAACACCGGGGCCGGTTCAAGCGGACGCTTCGCTCGGTTGCGCGGGCGGGCCGCCGGCGTGCATGATCGGGGCCGCGGCAGCAGGGAGGTGGCGTGGTGGCTGGCCTACTTGCTGGCTGTCGTGGATTCGATGAGGGTCCGTGAATAGGTGCGGGAGGCGTAGTACCCGGTGGCCGTGCACGCGGTCGCTGAGGTGCAGGACACGCCGGTGAGGTAGCTGGCGTTCCCGCGGTTGGGGCTGGGCACTATTGACCAGCGGGTGCCGTTCCAGGACTCGATCAGGGTTGGGGACCGGCCATTGGTGTCGGAGTAGCCGGCGGCCGTGCACGCGGTCGCCGAGACGCACGACACGCTGCTGAGGTCTCTGTCCGCTCTGCGGTCGGCGCTGGGCATTATCGACCAGGCGGTGCCGTTCCACGACTCGATCAGGGCCCTTTCCGGCCCGTCCGGGCCGCCCCAGGTGTAGTAGCCGGTCGCGGTGCACGCCGCCGCCGAGGTGCAGGACACGTCCTGCAGGTAGCTGTCGGACCCGCGGCTGGGGCTGGGCATTATCGACCAGGCGGTGCCGTTCCACGACTCGATCAGGGTCCGTCCCGGGCCCTGAAAGCGGGTGAAGTAGTAGCCGATGGCGGTGCACGCGGTCGCCGAAATGCAGGACACGCCCCGCAGGTCGGGGATGCTGCCTGCGGTTCCCGGGTTGGGGCTGGGCACTATCGACCAGGCGGTGCCGTTCCACGACTCGATCAGGGTCCCGAGGTGGCCGCTGCCGGTGGCGTAATACCCCGCCGCCGTGCACCTTCGCGCGGCGGTGCAGGACACGCTGTGCAGGTCGCTGCCGGATCCGCGGCTGGGGCTGGGCACCACCGACCAGGCGGTGCCGTTCCACGATTCGGCCAGGGTCCGGTACGGGTTGCCGCTAGTGACGTCCGCGCCGACGGCCGTGCACGCGGTGGCCAAGACACACGACACGCTCTCCAGAACGTCGTCGCCGGGCCCCGGGCTGGGGCTGGGCACCACCGACCAGTGGGCGCCGTTCCACGATTCGATCAGGGTCCTGTCCGTCCCGCCCTTGGCCGCGTAGCCGCCGACGGCCGTGCACACGGCCGCCGAGACGCACGACACGCCATCGAGGCCGTCGCCGAAGGCCCCGCCGTCGGGGCTGGGCACCACCGACCAGGCCACGGTCTGTGCGCTCGCCGGCGCCGCGGCGCCCAGCAATACCAGCCCGGCCAGCACGGCACCACCCCGCAGCTTGCCGCCCGCGCGCAGCAAGCGCCGACCACGCCGTCTTCCGCAGGACCTCCCCGCCGCGCCGGTGAGCCCAGTCACCAGGACTGCCGCTAGCCGCATCAGTGTCATCGCCATCCCCCGCGCTGTTCGGATACCAAGTAGCCACGGAACTCGCCGCCCCACCTGAAGCGGACTCTACTGGGCAGAACGACGTAGGGGAACGCGGGAACCGCCGCTCGCTGACCCGCGCAACTTCTCCTGTTTCCTCCGCTGCCAGAAGCTGGACGATGACAGGCCGAAGAAGACGGCCGGCCGTCGCACCACGGCGCCAACGGACAGAACCCGCTGGATCAATAGTCTTGCCCGAGGACGGCGCGGGCGCGCCAGGTGACCTTGCCTTTACGCTTGCCTACACGCACCTCGCGGCTATCAGCGGACGTTCCCGGACGGCATCGGTGCCCTGTGATTTTCCGGAGCCGGTTAAAGGCGCAGGAGGAAGTAGTAGGAATCGTTTTGGCGGCTGGGGTGCAGGACGTACCCGGCGGCTATCTTCAGGGCGTAGTTCTCGGCGCTTGTCACCGGGCTGCGGGAACGCATCTGGTAGCAGCCGGCGGTCCGGCACCGCCGTGCTGCGTGCTGCTGAAGCGCGGTTCCCATTCCGCGGCGGCGTCGTTGCGGATCGACTCCGAAGGCCTCGACATAGCCTTCCAGGAGCGGTTCGCCATTGTGCATTACCGCGGGCCTGCCCTCCTCGGCGCCGATCACCTGGATCAGGTAGCGCAGGAAGCCGGCACACAGGGTGCCGTCGAAGGCGGCGAGCACGTGAGATTCCAGCGCATGCGGGATGCGGGAAGCCAGATAGCGGTCCTGGGCCAGCACGCGGGCCGCCAGGATGAGCACCTGCTCGAAGTGCGCTGTCCCAGGCTGGACCTCTAGCACCTGTACCTGCCCTCCAGGCTCGTCGGCACGGTCATCCATCCGCCCATCATGCCGCCGGTCGGCAGGGGCTTGCGGCCTGACACCGTCAGAAAGCCAGGCAACCCGAGGTTTGATTCGGCCACGCGACTCGCGGCAGAAGAGTGCGCCGCACCCTGAGGCTTGTAGAGTGCCAACCTGCTGTGGCTCGGTGGCCGATGACACGACCTGCGGGGAATGGCGAGCGCTCATGCCAAGTTTTGTGAGCACGGCCTGCCAGATGGACAGGGCGACCGCTCGCGATCTATCCGCATAACTGGAACCAGCGATGAAAAATTTAGGGAACAGTCGGCAAGCCCGAGTCATAGTCAGATTGATAATGATCGGGACAAACCCATAGAAGTTCCCCCGATGGTGCCTGTACGCGACGCATACCACCGAATGTACGCGATCGGTCGTAGTCGAACAATATAGTACGGATTGCCCGAAGGGCCTGGCCTTCAGCGGGGGTAAGCTCGCTCTCATCTTGGTAGAGTCCGCCGACTCGGTTTGGACGCTGCTCTGCCCTGCTGGGAAGGTCAGCGAGAAGAGAGTCCATTACCTGTACGCGTGCCTGAGCGCTAGCGGCTCGCCCTGGGGGTAGTGACTCGAGAAAGATTGATCCGGCTGGTGGAACTACGAGGTGGAGGACTCTCAAAGCTAGTGAGGCATAGGGGCCAATTTTGACAAACCATTCCTTCGGCTCATGCAACTGATAGGTTGCCGGCTCCCAAGGATGCCAGCATCCAGAATGCTCACACCACAAGGTGAGGCGGTAGCGGTTCTCATAGAACCGTATTCGATCGGACCAGGGTGATTCTTCGAGTTCGAGGGTAAAGAGGCGCGGGCAGTCGGTAACCTCCGTGCTCACAACCTGTAGCATTCGGCGCACCGAGTAAGCTATATCAGCCACGGCCGCCGCCTGCACCTTCGCGTGACCTGCCAGCTCGGAGATATGATCCTCAATACGGCCTAGCTGGTCGGTTAGAGACTGGCCTGGCGTGGCGAAGCCAGTAAGGAGAAGAGCCAGCTCGTACTCCTTGGTGCATTCCATACAAGGGATCGATTTCCGGCCGCGTTGCCTTAGGCGCAATAGGCTTTCGAGTGGAAACTGGCCCGAACATCTTGATCCGTCACTGGCCAAATTCGGGCACGGTACTATAAGTCTGTAGGCTAGGCCGGGCCAGCGATGCGTGATGAGATCCTCGACACTATCACGTAGTACGTTGAAGTACATATCGGGGGAGGGGGCACGCACTTCAATCATAAGATGATCATCGTCGCACAATTCCAGAAGAGCTTCGGAAGCATATGCGCGAACAGGATGCCGCAAGAAGACCCCGCGCCGCCAGTGCATTCCGGTCGAAGCGCGGTGGTGTCGAACAGTTAGCCAAGGGATCAATCCCGGCACGGGTTCCGACATGCGGCAGATTAGGGTCAAGGCTCGTATCTTCTCTGGGTCATCGGCCACGGGGTGTTCCGGATTTCCTCCCACCGAGTCCCATGGGAGCACAGGACGTTCATGAGGAACCAGCTGAGCGACCAAGCTGCGCAGAGGGTCATCTGCGAGCCGATAGGAAACGTCGAATTTCTCCATTAGCCGCAGGAAGTAAGGATGATACTGCGGCGGATACGCTAGCCCTTTACCCTTGCGCCTCCAGATTTCTTTGAGTCGCACGTGGTCAAGTACGCCTCCTGAATCTCTCGTGGGTCTATCTTCAAGCACGTAGCTTATGGCCTTGGTTAGCCATTCCGGATTAAGGACAACGATGTCCTTAAGTCCTTCATCTTCACTGTAATATATGATCTGCCCTAGGTCGTGCATCAGTTCAGCTAGTGTGCCTATCTCCTGTTCGGTGACACGGTTACGGTGGCAGATCTCGACGAATGTTTCATAGGGTATCTGGGGTTGAGATTTTGCCAGGCCCAATATCTCGTCACGTGCAGATGCCCAGCGACGGCTAATTCTTAGGCCCATCTGAGGTAGCTTTGCTGCTTCCGCGCCAATCGCTGTGCTCAGCTCCGGAAGACCGAGTCGCGTTTTGTTGTCCACTTCAAAGCTGCCTAGTAGCATGCCGGGGAATCGCCGCTTTATGCTCCTGTAGTCGAGTTCGGGTAGCCTCTCTTCACAGTGAGTGGCAACTACTATGACCCGAGCATCACGACCAGCGCGCAGCCGAATGCGCCGTAGCCAGTTCTCGACTTCATTTTGCTCCTGCCCCTCGCGCGCATGCCAAACGACGAGATAGAGCGTTCTGCGGCTAAAGAAGAACTGATGCGTAACCCGGTATACTTCTTGGCCACCGGAATCCCACGCCCACAAAGTCATTTCGAGATCGAGGGATGGATGATGAAATGTGAGCGGTGAAACCTCTATGCCATGAGTTGTTGATCGATTCTGTCTAAATGGAAGACCAGCAAGGGCGGCTACAAGGGAGGTCTTGCCAACATTCCCTTCGCCAACCAGTAGCATCTTGGCCTGATACTGCAGGCCAACGTCTTCGAGGCTGTCAAGGTAGGTCGCTAGTGCATCGGCGCCACGCATAGCTAGTTCAGGTAGCGGCTCCGCAAGTGGGTTATCTGAGAGCTGCAGGTGCAATCCTTTAATAAGAAGTGTGGCCAATTGCTTCGGCAAAATCGTCAACTCGTTGCTGCGCAGATCCAACTCGGTAAGATCTGCACAGTTCCCGATCGAAGCAGGAAGATCGGTCAACTGATTGCGGAATAGGTACAACGACGTGAGCGACGTGAGGTTGCCGATCGATTCCGGCAATGCAAGCAACCGGTTCGCGAACAAATAAAGGGTCTTGAGGACTGCGAGATTTCCAATTGATTCCGGCAGGGCGGTCAAGCGGTTATGCGTTAGCTCTAGAAATGTGAGACTGGTAAGGCTTCCGATGCTGTCGGGGAGAGTCGTCAGCCAATTGCCGTCCAAGTGGAGATCGGACAGAGCCGTGAGGTTTCCGATCGTGCCGGGCAGAGCAGCCAGGCGGTTGTGGCTCAGCTTCAAGGTTGTCAGAGCCGTCAGGTTCCCGATTGAGTTCGGCAGGGAGGTCAACTGTGATCTGTCGGTCAAGTCAAGCGTTGTGAGACTGGTAAGGTCCCCGATTGAGTTCGGTAGGGAGGTCAGCTTCTTGCCGCTCAGGTTGAGCAGCGTGCCATCAGCTGATATCGATGAGCGGAACGCAACTGGGACTTCCTGCTGAGACATGGACGCTCCTCGGAGTCTGCGGCCCCATCATCATTGGCGTCGAGCATACTAAGGATTGCTGGCGCTTCACGGAGCGATCGATCACGCTTGCAGGCTGCATGGCGATACCTCCTAGCGTCATGCAGCATCCCGGCATGAAGCGCACCTGCGACACGTTGCTAGCCTGCACAGCGTCGAGAAGACGCTTCAACTCGGGCCATTATCCCTAGACCCGCTGAGCTGCGGACGCCGTGCCGTGCCATCGAAGATCGATTGATGGCACTCACGAAGTCCACCGGACTTGCGACATCAGTGACTCATATGCGTGGTGCCAGTCTGTTCACAAGAGCATTGAGCCGTGCGACACCCGCTCAACAGGCAAAGTCGGACGTTGGTGTCAGGGCCTGGTCGGGCGCAGGTCATTCCGTTCGGCGCGGTGCGGCCTGTCGGGTGTGCTGGCAGCGGGTTGTTTCGAGGTACATCTGTTCGGCGAGAGCGGGGAGAAGCCGGGTTTGCCATTCGGCTTGGCTTGCGACGGTGGCGCTGGTGCGGTCGGGGGCAAGGTAGAGGAGCGACCAGAGTTCCATGAGCCAGTCCAGGCCGTAGAGGCAGAGTGGGTGCTGGTCCCAGCAGGGGCCGAGGGCGGCGGCGAGGTGGCCGAAGCCGGGGCGGTAGATCTGCTCGATCCAGGCTCGGAGGCGGGCGAGAGCTTGTTCACGTTCGTCGCCGGTGAGCTTCCACCATCTGGCCGTTGGCGCTGGCTGATAGGAGTCATCGTCACCACCATCCCGGCTCGCGCGGGCCGCCGCGAGTTCGATGAGCTTGGCCGTCAGAGCCGCCACTTGCTGGTCGAGGCCGTCGAGTGAACCGAGGATCGCCGTCTATCGGCCGATGGTGGCCTGGACCTCGGTGACGACGCCGGTCGTTTCGGCCAGTTGCTGAGCCAGTGCCGTAAGCCGACCGGCGACCTGCTGGTAGTGGGCGGCTTCGCGTTCGTCGAGGGCGGCGAGGCGTTCGGCGTGCTGAGTGATCTGCAGCAGGGCAGCGGTGAGGGCGTCCCAGGCCTCGTGTCCGTCCGCGTCCACGGTTGCGATGTTCTCCTTATTGCCACGGATAGCGTGTCGGGCCGTCCCAGTTGCCGTCCTCGGGCGGGGTGTCGAGGTCGGGATCCCACCCTGGCCAGGGCTGGCGCCGACGTGGGATGTCGGTGCGGATGGTGGCCAGGCCAGTGACCGCCTCCATGGGGGTGGTGGTGGTGTGGTGGCGGCGGGCGCGTTTGTAGGCGCGGTCGGTCCAGGCCATGGGCAGCCGGGCGATGACGGGGGACATGCCGCCGCGGACGATGAGCGCGTAGCGGGCGGGGAGCTGGCGGATCATCTCCGGGGTCATGGCGGGGTGGCGGGCGTAGTAGTCGTGGTGGGTGTGCTCGTGTTCCAGCCAGGCGCGCGATTCGCGCATGGCGGTGGTGCCGCACAGGGCGGAGGCGGCTTCCAGGGTGGTGGGGTCGGAGATGCCGGGCAGCCAGATCTTGGTGCCGGAGGTGTCCATGATGATGCGGGCGCCGTCGGGGCCCCACCGGCTGCGCAGTTGGGCTTCGCCGTGGGCGACGGTGATGATCTGGATGCCTTTGCCGCCGGAGTCGGCCAGCCACGACGGCACGGGCACGGGGCAGATCTGGGTGACTTCGTCCAGGGCCATCAGCAGCGGCGGGTCGAGCCTGCCGCCGGGCAGGTGGCTGCCCAGCAGGGCCGCCAGGTAGTGGATCTCGTTGGCCAGGCAGGCGAACAGCGGGGCGACGGGGGCGTCTTCGCCGCGGGTCTCGGCGATCAGGTAGAGCGTGCCGGTTTCGCGGAGGAACTCGGGGATGTCCAGGGACTGGCCGGGTTCAGGCAGAACGGCTGCCGCGAGGTGCGGGTCGGCGAGGAAGGCCAGGGCCCGGCTCATCGTCATCCGGACCGTGGAGATGGTCTTGTTCGCCTCGCCGCGCATCTCGGCGAGCTGGTCGGCCAGGTGGGTTGCCGCGCCTGGCGTTGAGTAGAGGATCTCTTCGGGTTCTTCGGGGCGGCTGCCGGACACCCAGGCGGCGACGTGGCGCAGGTCCAGGCCGGCCGGGGAGGCGGCGTGGAAGTAGCCGCGCAGGTAGTCGGAGGCCTTGGCGGCCCAGAACGAGGCGTCCTCTACGCCCTGTCGGCTGAGCCTGGCAGATCGTTCTGTGTCCAGATGTGAGCAGGTCAGCGTCCTGCGACCATTGAGAGCGGTGTGAGCGCAGCTGCCGTAAGACTGTCGCTCGTGGTTGAGCAGTGGTTGGGCTCAAGCCTCCTCGGCCGGAATCCTGCCGACAGTGCACTGCGGGAGTCACTGCGCGTACTGGCTGATCCCTCCGGTCCGCCAGAACTTGGTGTGTATGGTCTGCGGCGCGGGTCGGGGAAGCTGAGGCTGGTGTAGCCGGGGCGCGTTTGGTCAGGATGCGGCAAGAACTCCCGTGCCCAGGTCGTGGTAGTTGTGAATCTCGGCGGTTGTCTTGCCCGGATGTCAGCCGGGCGCGGTGGTGCTCAGCCGTCTTGTCCGTTCTGCCAGCTTTTCTCTGGTGGATGCGGGCAGTTCCGCTTCAATCTGCACGGCGAAGTCGGCGAACCCGTCATGCCCGGGCAGCTTGCCCAGGCACGCCTCCGTCAGCGTGCGGGCGGCGTCGGTGTTCCCGCGTAGCTGGGCGAGCCGCGCCTTGACAAATGTGAGCTCAGGTCCGCCGAGAGCAGGATGCCCGGCGAGGCGGTCCAGCCGGTCTTCGGCCTCCGACCCTGCCAGGCGCTCTAGCAGCAGCGAATGCCATTCCGCGAGGTCGCGGGTCCGATCGCTGCGGCGGTAGTCCGAATCCGGGTAACTGGACCACGGCCCGGACGCGGGCCTGGCGGCCTCCGTGCGGGCGATCTGGTCCAGCGCATCGAGATAACAGTCTGCAAACGCGGTCCACGCATCCGGAGCGCGCAGCGTCCTGGCGAGCACGCTGGCGAGCGAGGTCTCCTTGTCGGCCAGCTTGCCCCACCCGGAGCGGGACCAGCCGTACGCCGATTCCCACCTGGGCAGCTGCGCCGCGGCGCACGTGGCGAACCGGGCGAACCCGTGCCGCTCCCGCACGAACTCCCAGAGCGTCGCGGCCGCGTCGGAGACCACGAACTGGGCCGCTTCCATCGGATCCTCGGACCGGAAGTAGTCGAAGCGCTTCGTTTCGCAGGCCAGATCGATCATGAGCGCCACAGCCTCCTCCGCCGGCCCGGAGTCCTCATGGCGCAGCGCGGCTAGCGCGTCGGCTGCTAGCCGGCGGAACGTCAGGCGCCAGCGCGTCCGCTCCTTCGGGGAGACGCGCCGGTCTCCTGCGATGTATGCGCCTGCCCTGGCGAGTTCGGCGAAGTCGCGGACCTCCCACAGCACGGTGCCCGGGTCGGGAGGCACGGCTGCCGCGCGCTTACGTACTGCGTCCTGGGCGGGATCCAGCTCGCTTTCGATGCGCTCGCGCAACTGCGCCGGGCCCCGCCAATACAAGTTCCACAGAGCCTTCTTGATCCGGTCTTCGTCGAGGTCGGCGAGCTTGGCGAAGAATTCGTCGCGGTTCATCCGGTTCAAGGCCACGGCAGCTGATGTTAGGTCAAACAGACCGGGTCTCGCCGGCATTGCGGGCTGTCGGCCGGCTTCGCGATTCCGGCTGCGTATCGTGTGGGCGTGACTGAGATTCCCGCGGCTGTGGCCGCGGAGTTGGCGCGGTTGCGGGCGGAGAATGCGCGCCTGCTGAAGATGCTGGAGCTGAGCCCGCGGCAGGCCGCGCCGCCCGCTCCGGCGCAGGCCGGGTTCTTCGATGCGCCGCCGGGGACGGTTCATAAAGACTCGCCCAATGACGCGAAGGTGGCGTTCTTCCGGGTGCTGTTCGCGGCGCGCACCGATATCTACGCCACCCGGATCGAGAACTCCCGTACTGGCTGGAGGGGCTGGCTCCCGGCGGTGCGCGGCGGGTGGCAGCGCGGGATTCCGCATGAGAGGCGGGACTACCTGCCGCTGACCAAGGATGTGCTGGCCGCTCATCTGAAGGGCGATGTGCATGTCGGCGTTTATCCGCTGCTGGACGGCGACAGGTGCTGGTGGCTGGCCGCTGACTTCGACGGGCAGGATGCGCTGACCGAGGCGCTGATGTACGTCAAGGCGGGGCGGGCGTTCGGGGTGCCGGTGGCGCTGGAGGTGTCGCGCTCTGGGGTGGGTATGCACGGGTGGGTCTTCTTCACCGCGCCGGTGCCGACGGCGACTGCGCGGCGGCTGGGCACCGGCCTGCTGCGTGAGGCGATGGCGATTCGCGGGAAGGTGAACTTGGCCAGTTATGACCGGCTGTTCCCGTCCCAGGATCTGCTCCCGGCCGGCGGTGTCGGAAACCTGATTGCGCTGCCACTGTTCCGGTCGGCCCGGGACCGCAACGCGACGGTGTTCCTGAACCTGGAGAATCTCGAACCGCACCAGGATCAGTGGTTTTACCTGTCAACGCTGGGCCGGATGACGCCCAAGGAGGTGAGCCGGGCCGCGGACAAGGCTGGGCGGGTCCCGGCGGGGAGAGAGGTCACCAGGCTCGCCGCGCCAGTCTCCACGAAGATCCGGCCGGAGGCAGCGGCTGTGGTCCGGGCCCGGCTCGGCGCGGGCATCCGGGTCGAACTGGCCGACCTGACGCCCGCGCTCGCCGCGTCGCTGCGGCACGCTGCTTCGATGCACAACCCGCAGTTCTACGAGAAGCAGCGGATGCGCGCCTCCACCTGGGACATCCCCCGGTTTCTTGCAGTTCTTCGAAGAGACCATCGACGGCGGGCTGATCGTGCCGCGCGGCATGCTCGCCGCTGTGACCGAACTCGCCGCGCAGGCGGGCAGCAAGCTGGACCTGATCGATGAGCGTGCGGCCGGGATCACGCGGGCATTCACCTGCTCGGCCGTGCTTACCGGGCCGCAGCAGGCGGCCGTCCAGGTCTTGACCGGGCACGATCTGGGGGTGCTTGTCGCGCCGCCCGGAACGGGCAAGACCGTGATGGCGTGCGCGGTCATCGCCGCGCACCAGGTCTCCGCTCTTGTCCTGGTGGACCGGAAGGCGCTCGCGGACCAGTGGCGGGCCAGGATCGCCGAGTTCCTCGGCGTTAAGGCCGGGCAGCTCGGCGGCGGCCGGGCCAAGCTGCGCGGCACCATCGATGTCGTCACCTTGCAGACCCTGTCCCGCCGCGACGACGTACCAGAGCTGACCACTGGGTACGGCCTTATCGTCGCCGACGAATGCCATCACGTCCCGGCCGCCGCGTTCGAGCACGCGGTCAAGCAGATCCCGGCACGGCGCTGGCTCGGGCTGACCGCCACCCCATACCGCCGCGACAAGCTTGACGACCTGATCGCCATGCAAGTAGGACCGGTCCGGCACACCATCGCACTCTCCCGGGACGCACCCGGCCAGGACACGCTTCTGGGCACTGGCCGGCCCAGCCCCGTGCTGTACGTTCACCCGACTGCATACCGGTACGACGGTAATGCCGACCCCTCCCGCCCCGGCGGCATGACGGCCATCTACCGGCACCTGGCCGCTGATGAGCAGCGCACCCGGCAGGTCATCGGGGATGTCCTCGCCGCACTCGGCAAGGACCGCAACTGCCTGGTCCTCACCAACCGGACCAGCCATCTGGAAAAACTCGCCGGCTTGCTGCGCGAGGCCGGGCACGACCCGGTCATTCTCCGCGGCGGGATGGGTGCCAAGAGCCGCGCAGCGGCGCTGGCCCGCCTGCAGCCGCAGCCCGGCGGGCCGCCGCTCCTGGCCGTGGCCACCGGCGCGTACGCTGGCGAAGGCTTCGACTGCCCGCCCCTGGATACCTTGTTCCTTGCCGCGCCGGTCGCCAATAAGGGCAGCCTGACCCAGTACGTAGGCCGGATCCTGCGCTCGCATGAGAACAAGACCACGGCCGAAGTTCACGACTACCTTGATGAGCGGACTGGCGTCCTCGCCGCTATGCTCGCCAAACGCGCGCCCGGCTACGCCGGTCTCGGCTTCTCCGACCCGCGCAGGCTCGCACTCACTCCAAGCGCGAGCACGGACAGCTGACCTGCTCCGCAAGCCATCTAATATCATGCTTACATGATATTATGCCTGCGTAATGCTACCGCTGTGGGGAGGCAGCTGACGTGGCCTATGTCCTGGTCATGACACCGGAGGTCGGGGCATGACTGCACGACCTGCGCAAGCGTGACCGGGCCAGCGCGATCCAGGTTGGCCAGGCCATCGGCATGCTGCTCGAAGCCGGGCCGGATCTGGGCCGCCCGCTCGCCGACCGTGTCCAGCACTCCCGGCTGAGCAACCTGAAGGAACTGCGGCCAGGCTCCGCTGGGCGCAGCGAGATCCGCATCCTGTACATCTTCGATCCCCGGCGGAACGCGGTCCTGCTGGTAGCCGGGGATAAGGCCGGTAAATGGGAGGCCTGGTACCGGCAGGCGATCCCGCTGGCCGAGCAGCGTTACGAGGACTACCAGAAACAAGAGGACATCCGATGAGCAGCAGCGAGTTCCACCACTACACCAGGGATGAGTTCCTCGCCGAGTTCTATCCCGATCCTGCCGACAAGGCCGCCATCGCCGCCGGGATGAAACAGTTGCGCGCCGAGCAGCGCGCCTACCGGCTTGCCGAGATGCGCCGCCGCCTGGGCATCACCCAGGCCCAGGTCGCTGCACGGATGGGCATCACCCAGGGCCGTGTGTCCGCCATCGAGCACGCCAAACCGGGCACCACCGAACTGCGCACCCTGGCTGCCTACGTCGAAGCCCTCGGCGGCCGCCTGGAGATCATCGCCGACTTCGGCGACCAGCGGCTCGCCTTCACCGAACCCGGCACCGAAGCGGCCTGACCTGATCAGCACCCGTGACCTAACCGGATTTGTGGTCTGTGAGACCGTCGGCATCGGTTGCGGCGCTCTCGTCCTGCGCGCGTCTCTGTGAGTCTTAGGACCGAGTCGGCCAGTGCGCATCCCGCGCTGCCGGCATGCGTGCACAAGGCGGGGTTGGTCCGGGTGCAGTTTGCTACGGCACGGTGGTCCAGGCGGATGCGGGTTCGGGTTCGACGCTGTAGGTGGTGGCGCTGGTGGGCGTGCAGTTCCAGCCGACGATTTCGATGTAGTAAAGGCCCGCGGTAATGACCGGGAAGTTGACCGCGCCGTTGTCGTTCAGGCCGGTCGAGTTCACCACCCCGCCGGTTCCGTTGTCCAGGTAGGCCTGAATGCTGGCGCAGCCCGTCGATCCGGAGATGACGGTGTCCTCGACGCGGGCGGTCGCGGTCGCCGTGCCAGTCTTGTCGAGCTGGTACCAGGCCTCGTCGCTGCTTGTGGCCGCAGTGCCTTTGTAGAGCTTGTCGCCTAGCAGCGGTGGACCCACCATAGCCATTGAAGCGCCCGCCTTGGTGGTTCCGGCGGCGGGTGGCGTGGGGCTGGTCCAGGCGGATGCGGTTTCGGGTTCGACGCTGTAGGTGGTGGCGCTGCTGGGCGTGCAGTTCCAGCCGACGATTTCGATGTAGTAAAGGCCCGCCGTGGTCACCGGGAAGTTGACCGCGCCGTTGTCGTTCAGGCCGGTGAAATTCACCACGCCGCTGGTTCCTGCAGCGTTGTCCAGGTAGGCCTGAATGCTGGTGCATCCCGTGGAGCCGGAGATGACGGTGTCCTCGACGCGGATGGTCGCGGTCGCGGTGCCAGTCTTGTCGAGCTGGTACCAGGCCTCGCTGCTTTGGGTCGCTGCCGTCCCGGTGTATAGCTTCTGGCCGCGCAGCGGTGCGCCCAGCGTGCCGATTGAAGTGCCCGCCTTGGTGGTCCCGGCGGCGGGTGGTGTGGGGCTGGTCCAGGCGGAGGCGGTTTCGGGTTCGACGCTGTAGGTGGTGGCACTGGTGGGCGTGCAGTTCCAGCCGACGATTTCGATGTAGTAAAGGCCCGCCGTGGTCACCGGGAAGTTGACCGCGCCGTTGTCGTTCAGGCCGGTGGAATCCACCACGCCGCTGGTTCCTGCAGCGTTGTCCAGGTAGGCCTGAATGCTGGTGCATCCCGTCGAGCCGGGGACGGTGGTGTCCTTGACGTGGACGGTCGCGGTCGCCGTGCCAGTCTTGTCGAGCTGGTACCAGGCCTCGCTGCTCTGGGTCGCCGCTGTCCCGGTGTAACGCACGCCACCTAGCAACGGCGCGCCTACCGTGCCAATGGACGCGCCCGCCTTGACCTGCCCCGCTGCGTTGTTGAGGGCAAGGCGGTCATCAGCGCGAACACCCGATAGCGGCCCTGTTGCGGCACTGGCCCGGGCGCTGCCACCGGAGGTGGCCACGACACCCGCCCCGGCGGCCGGTGCACCGAGGCTCATCACGCAGGCCGTGATGACGGACCCTGTCAGCATCGTCAACGCCGAACGCCACAACTGGTCTGCTACCCGCATCTCCGCCCCTCCCGCCAGTTACACCGCGCATCAACTCTCCTACCAAGATGCACGACCGTAAAGTTAGTCAGTATCCGGATTCTCGGGGGAACTCCCCCATGCACCATGAATCGAGCCCCGTCTGCTTGCCGCGGAGGATGGCGACCAGCTCAGGCGGCATGGGCACATGGCGGGCTTCCTCGGCGGCCCGGTGCTTGAGCCCGCGCTCGCCGTGGGCCGAGCCGGTGTCAGTCCAGCGGCGGTTAATCCTGCCCATCTGGCCCGGACCGTTCCATGACCCAGATCTGCAGCCGCCCGGAGTGTGCGGGAGCCTCAGGCGGAAGTTCGTCCACCCGGTCAAGCCGGTAGCCCAGCCGGCGCGGGATGGCAGCGCTGATGGCATTGGCCTCATCGGTGTGGATCTCGACCCGGGCCACGTCGGAAAGGGCCAGCCCCGCTTGGGTCAGAGCCCTCGCGCACGCGGTGGCATAGCCACGCCCGGTGAAATCGACGTGGACCCAGTAGCCGAGCTCGATAGCACCTGGGCCGATCCGCCACAAGTCAAAGCCGCCGATCACCTGCTCCGATTGGCCGGGACGCAACACGTAGGGGTACTCGCAACCGTCCGCCCAGTGTGCTTCGGCCTTGCGGCAGCGCCTACGTTGCGCCTGCACGTCAGCGGCTTCTTCAGTAGCCCAGGACAGCCACCGCCGAAGATGATCCAAGCTTGCGCCGACCGCGTGCGCCAACTGGTCGGCGTCAGACTCTCTGGTTCGCGACAGCAAGCCATGCGGTACTTCGAGCATTTCGGCGGGGGCTTCAGGCATCTTGGCATTAGATGCAACCGCTCAGTGCGCCGCAAGCCAATTTCTGCGGCTGGGGTGGCGCCGCGGCGGGAGCTGAGCGCCTTCCCCAGGCGTGTCCAACCAGGTGAACGACACAGGCTCGCCATATCGCAACAGCGGCCTCCGGAGACGTGGCTCTCTGCGAGACCCAGCAAGGTGATCATGGATACGATAGGTCGCTGGACCAGCCGAGCGGGAGTGCACCGGCCGAGCGGAGTACACCGGCATGGGCGAACCACAGATCGTCACCACGTCAGAACGGCATGACCTCGATGAGCAAGCCGAGGCGGCTTTCCGTCCGGGCTGGCCCGAGTTCATCTTCCACGACCCAATCAGCTCGAAGTACATCGGACGGGTCGAGACCTACTTCCCTCAATACGATGTGCTGCTGCTGGACGACGGCCAGGTCGTCGCGGGCGGCTGGGGAGTCCCGATCCAGTGGAACGGGACAGTTAGCACCCTGCCGGGCGGCTACGACGGAGCACTGATCAGCGCAGTGACTGGCCACGAAGACGCGGCCCCGGCCGACACGCTGTGCATCATGGCCGCTGCCGTCAGGCAAGACCGCCAGGGCGCCGGGCTCGCCGGAAAAGTTCTGGCCGCACTGCGGGAGAGAGCCACCACGGCAAGGCTGGAACGAGTAATCGCCCCGGTGCGGCCAGCACTTAAGAACCGGTATCCACTGACCCCCATGGAAAATTTCGCCCGGTGGACCCGCGCCGACGGCGCCCACATCGACCCCTGGATTCGTACCCATCAGCGCCTCGGAGCGACGATCCTCGCCCCTGCCCCGCGCTCGATGGTCATCACCGGCACCGTCAGTGAATGGGAAGACTGGACCCGGATGGCCTTCCCGGAAACCGGTCAATACGTCGTGCCAGATGCGCTGGACCTCGTCAGCATCAACCGGGAGGAAGACCGCGGCACCTACGCAGAGACCAACCTCTGGATGCGGCACCGCTGAGCCATACTGCTGCCACAGGGCGTAGCCACGCTTTGGCGCGGACGGACCCGGGCGGGACATCGGCCCGGTACACAGGCGCGGATGAACGACCCCCGTGGTCGAGCGCCGTGCGCGAGTGCTTGTTCACCCCGCCACCACCACATCGTCGGCCGTCGTGGAGATCAGCGATATTCCGGGCATGACGTCGATGGGCGTAAGCGAACTCGTTTGCTTCCCGTCCCCGAGCTGCCCCTGGGCGCCGTCTCCCCAGGCCCACACGGCTCCGTTAGTGGCGATGGCGTAGGAGGTGGCGCCCCCGCTCGCCACGGTGGCGTAGGTGACCCCGGACGGTGGCGAGATGTGCTCGGGGGAAAGCTGGTGCGCAGTGCCCCGGTCGCCCAACTGGCCGTGGGAGTCGCTCCCCCATGCATAGAGCGTCCCTCCGGTGAGCATGACGATGGTCTGCCCGTTATCGGCGGCCGATCCTCCCTGGGCCACCTGGGCTACCGGGCCGGGCAGCGAGACCCGGACAGGCACATCCGAAGCCGTAGTTGCGCCATCACCAAGCTGCCCGGCCGCGTTGTATCCCCAGTCCCAGTACGTGCCGTTCGCCAGCAGGGCTCCTGCGTTGTTGAAGGCCGACACCAGTCTCAGCACATTGGCGCCGTTCAGGCGGGAAACCTGGACCGGTGTGGTGCTATCCGGCCCGCCGCCGTCGCCAAGGACGCCGTTCCAGTTGGAGCCGCAGGAGTACACCGTCCCGCCCGCGTCGTAGACCGCGTGGCCGGCAGCGCCGGCGAGCTTGGTCACGGATGTGAGCGGCAACTGAACGGGGGCGTCGTACTGCTCCTTGGTGCCGAGGCACAGTTGCCCGTAGTGGTTGTAACCCCAGCCCCAGGCGTTGCCATTCGTGTCCACCGCGAGCGCGGTGTCGAACGGCATAGCGTCGGTGGCCAAGAACGCGATAGCCACCCCGGCTGGGAACCTGACCCGCACGGGCCTGGTGAAGGAGTTAACCGTGCCGCCGTTGCCGAGCTCACCATGGGTTCCCTGGCCCCAGGCCCAGACCGTGCCATCTGCCAGCAGGGCGTATTGGGTGCTATTGGAGCTGCCCACTTGAATAACCGGCCTGGGATCTGGGATGGGCAGCTTTGCCGGGGACAGGGTGAGGTCCCTGTCCGAGGACACGTTGTCCCCAAAGAACGAGCCCCAGTGCCAGGCAGCCGTGGCCGTGGCGGCGCGCGGGACAGAGGCGGCGAGTGTGGTGGCCGGAGGAAGCCAGGCGAGAACGAGCAGGGCGAGGAGGGTCCCGATTACGCGTCTCATGGCATTTCTCCAGATCAACTAAGTGGCATGAAGTTCTCTAAAGAACATCCTTATATAGGCTTGCTCCGGGACGATGCCCATATCGTGCCACCGGGCGCGCCCTGCCGCAGAGCGCCCGTTCGGACGCGGCAACGACAGCCACTCTGGCGACCGGCCCGTTCTCAGGCGGTTGCCGGGCCCTGCAGCCGCTTGTGCCCGGCGAAGGACCGTGCGTTCCGCGCGATGAGTGCGAACCCGATCCTGGCGGGCCGCGCCCGTGTGGCACTGCGGGCCTCCCGCGCGCGCCTCCAGGCGGCGGCCTGCTGCCGCATCTCCCTGCCCCGCGTGGCGCTGATCGTCTGCATGGTCACCGGATACATGGTTTCCTCCTCGGTCGCTGGGCCGTGAAGGCCCGGTGGCGAACCGGCTATCTGGCCGGTCACCCTCACGACGAACCGGGACCGGCCAGATGGACAACCGCGCGAACCGATCCGCCGCGGCCTCGGGCGCCGGGCCCCTGGGGCCGCCGATCACGAGGCTGGCCTGGCTGGGGATGCCGCCGGCAGTCCTACGCTCGCCGAAGCAAACAGATATGGGCGCTCGCCCCCGGGCATGACCTCGCTGCAGCCCTGCGACACCGGCCATCCGGAGTTAGCGGAGAATCGAGGATGTTACCTGACCGCTCCGCTCCTCGGGGATTCGCTAGCTGGCCATTCAGTTCCCATGAGCAGAGCACACGCATAGCGACCTGATATGTGCGCCTCGGCTGATGATCGTCTGCGAATTGTCAGCCGCGGCGAGCGGTTATTTGCGCGCCCGGCGTCGATCGGCATGGGGACTGAGCATTACGCAACGGTGCGGGCTGGTGGTGGGAATACGTGCGTGGCTGGGTGGTTGAGTTTCGTTGGTTCCGCAGCGTGATCTGCGGCGCTGCGCACCGGCACGGGACCGTGGCCAGGGTACGGTGCAGGCATCCTATGGAAATCGGAAGGCGGACAGATGTCCCAGAAAGTAACGGTAGTCCTGGAAGATGATCTGACCGGCGGCCCGGCCAAGCAGACGGTGCGGTTCGCCTTCGAGGGCGCCGACTATGAGATCGACCTGAACGCCAAAAACGCCGCCGCGTTCGGCAAGCAGCTCGCGCCCTATCTCCAGCACGCCCGCAAGGCCGGGCGGGCACCGGCCCGCCGCCCCGGCCGGGCCACCGCCGGGCGTCAGCGCTCAGGTGACATCCGGGCCTGGGCCAAAGAGCACGGCCTGGCGGTCAGCGAGCGCGGCCGCATCCCCGCTGGTGTGCTGGAGCAGTACCACGCGGCGGCCAACGGCAGCTAACACCAGGCCACCGCCACCGCGGCCGCAACCTAGGCGCCGCGCTCTGGCGCGGCGCGGCAGGACATTCTGTCGCGCTGGCGCCCCAAGGTCACAGGTCCTGTTGGTGCTCCAGGAACTTCAGGGCGGCCCAGCCGAAGGGCACCGGAAGCCAGAAGGTCAGCAGCCGGAACAGCAGCACCGCGCTGACCGCGACCGCGCCTGGCACGCCCGCGGCGGTGAGGCCGGCGGTCAGCGCGGCCTCCACTGCGCCCAGCCCGCCCGGGGTGGGAATGATCGAGCCGATCGCGCTCCCGGTCAGGTACACAAAGCCGATCTTCGCAAAGGGAACCGACCTGCCGAACGCCGCGACGCACGCGGCCAGGCACAAGGTATACGCGAGGCTCAGCAGCAGCGCGCCGCCAATGCCCTCACCGAGCTTTCGCGGATGCTGTGCGACCTCGAGCAGCCTCGGCAGCACCTGACCGAAGGTCGGCGACAAGCGCGCTCGCACCAGTCGCCGCCCGGCGGGGACGGCGAGCACCGCGCCTGCCAGGACTACGAGCCCGGCCAGCACGAAGTAGGCCCACGTCGGTGGCCTAATCGGATTCTTCGTCCCGGTCCCCGCGAGCGCGGCGAACACGACAAGCAGCAGGATGTGCAGGACGAAGGCCACCACCTGGGATACGCCGACGCTGGCCACCGCGACCGCCGCCGGGATCTTCCTGCGCTGCAGGTACCGGACGTTCAGCGCGGCACCCCCGACGGCGGCAGGCGTCACCAGCGTGACGAAAGAGCCGGCCAGCTGGACGAGGAGAGTGCGGCGGAAGTTCAGCCGCTCGCCGACGAACCCGGACAGCGACAGCGCCGCGCCCACATAGGTCACTGCCGACAGCGCCAGCGCCACAACCCCCCAGCGCCAGTCCGCCGATCGCAGCACGCTCCCGGCACTGGCCCGGGCGAGTTCGCCCGCCAGCAGGTAGATGGCGGCGCCGGTCGCGACCAGCGTCACCAGGTTACGCGGCCGGATGCGCTCCAGCTGTACCGGCGTGACTTCGCCGCCGGGCACGGCCGCGAGCAGCGCTTTACGGACGGTCGGCAGGACGTCGTGCCGATGGCGCAGCGCCTTCCTGGTGGAACGGGCGAGCGCGACCGGCTGCAGCAGCGGCAGCACGGCCACCAGCTCGCTCCCGCCGACCTTCTCAACCGCCAGCCCCGCGGACTTCTCCGGCCCCACGAACAACGCGAGCTCGGCGATGAGCTGGGCCAGGTCAAGGCGTATCTGCAGGTCGCTCGCGGCCACGTCACCGTCGCCGGGGTCGAGCAGCATGACCCGTTCGTCGGCCGTGAACACGATGCGGTCGGCGGTGAGCCCGCGGTGGGTGACGTGGTGCGCGTGCAGCTGGGTCACCGCGTCCCAGATGCGCCCGAGTTCGGCGTCGGTGCACCCGGGATTCCGCTGCGCCAGCGCGGTCCCTTCGCAGTGATCGTAGGCCAGCACGGCGGCTTCGGGCCCGACCCGCACCAGGGTGCGCAACCGCGGTGTGGCCACGCCCGCGCCTTCGGTCGCGTAGGAGAGGAGTGCCCTGCGCTCGACGGTGTGGTCGACCGACAGCGGGGCGTTGCGTGACACCTGTTCCTGCACTCGGAGCAAGCGGTATAGCCGGTAGAACGCGCCCGCCGCCTGCTGGTCCCTGTCGAACACGACCACGTCGAGCTGGCTGCCGTCCTGCGTCGTCACCGCGTAGTGACGGGAACCGGCCATCCCCGGGCCGGCCTGGCCCACCCGCCGGATCGCGGTCACTGCCAGGTCCCCGGCGGACAGCGCCGCGGCGATGTCCCGTGCCGGGGGACGCTGCGACGTCGAGCCGGCGCCATACCGGACGGCGAGGCCGATCGCGCGGCCGGCGAGCAACGTGATCAGGATGGACAGAACGGTGGTGTGCAATGCCGCCAGCTGCACGATCGCATACGCGCTGATCGCCAGCCCCAGCGCATTCCGCCAGGCCGGCCGTCCGGCCAGCCCGATCATGGTGGCATAGGCGACCAGGCCGGCCAGGTAGGGGTCGAGGGCGTCGACGTGGCTGGCACCGGGATGCGACATGATGATCGCGTTGTAGAGCCGGGCGGCGGCGGGGTGCGAGAGCAGGATGTTGGCGACCTCCGCCACGGTGCCGGCCAGCAGGCCGGTCGCCACCGCCTCGGCGAGATGGCGAACCCGGCGCCTGACGAGCTGGATGACAGCCAATGCCACGGGCAGGATCAGCAGCGCGAACAACGCAATCGGCGGGGCAGCGACGAGCAGGGCGTGCGGCAGCCGCCGGCTCGCGCCCACGATATCGGTCTCCGCTCCCGTCGCGGTCGCGGCCGCCGCGACCGCGGCCACCGCCAGCACGAATATCCAAATGCAGGACATGATGCAGCGCAGCCCGTCGATCGGCTTGCGGATGCGGCGCTCCAGCTGGTCAGTGACCTCGATCGCGCCCGGCTGCGTCACGGGACGATCGTTTCACCTGCCCGCCCGGTCGCATAGACGCAGCACCACGTCTTGCGACGGTGGCGTTCCCCGGGCTGCAGGCGGCTGCGCACGTCCCGGACATGAGGCTCCGGCGTAGCCGCTCCAGGGGCGCCGGCATGACCGGCGTGGCCCGGGAGTACCGTCCCGTCATAGCGATGCCATCACGGTCTCCCAGCGCAAGGAGCCTGCCATGCCAGGAACGGAGCAGTTCGCCATCGGGGCCGAGGTCAGTTGTACCGATGGGGCGTGCGGCAAGCTGAGCCGTGTGGTCGTTGACCCGATCGCACGGGTGGTCACCCATCTCATCGTGGAACCGCGCCGCGGGCACGCGCCCGCCCGGCTCGTTCCCCTCGGCCTGGCCGGCTCCGCCGCGGGCGGGATCCAGCTGAATTGCACCTTGGCAGAGTTCGACGGGCTCGACCCCGCCGAGGAGACGCGGTTTATCACCGCCGACATGGATGTCCCGGACTACCGCCCGACCGATGTCGTGGCCTGGCCCCACTACGGGTACCGCGGCGCACGAGGCACCCTGGCCACTTCGGACACGATCCCCGTCGGCGAGGTGGAGGTACAGCGTGGCGAGCATGTTCAAGCCAGCGACGGACATATTGGCCAGGTAGAGGGGCTGGTCATCGATACCGACAGCCATCGCGTGACGCACGTGCTCCTGCAGGAGGGGAACCTGTGGGGCCGTAAGGACGTGGCCATCCCGATCAGCACCGTGACCCGTGTCGCCGGCCGCATCGACGTCAGCCTCAGCAAGCAGCAGGTACAGGACCTGCCGCCGGTGGACATCGATCGCCCCCAAAGCTAGCCGCCACCTGGCTGGCCGGCCATGACACGTGCCCATCTGGACCAGGGCTAACCGCCGGTAAACGCCGCTCGTCGGCTAGAAGCGGCGGCTTTGCGGGTGCAGTCCGGGGCCCGCGCATACTGGCGGAACGCTCACCGGTAAGGCTCACCAGGACATAATCCGCCGGATATGCGTCTCCCCAAATCATTGGATCAGCAGCAGGCTGGTGCCGCCCGGGATCGGGTGCTGCGCCGGCCGGTTTGGCGCCTATGGTGGGAGGGTCGCCGCCCCCGGCGCCGCTGAGCTTGCTGCGGTCAGTCTCTGTGCTGGCGGACGGCAGCTGCCAGAAAGGCACAGCAGAGGATGTTCGAGAGGTTTACCGACCGGGCGCGGAGGGTTGTCGTCCTGGCGCAAGAAGAAGCCAGGATGCTCAATCACAACTACATCGGCACCGAGCACATCCTGCTTGGCCTGATCCACGAGGGTGAGGGTGTAGCCGCCAAGGCTCTGGAGTCGCTGGGAATCAGCCTGGAAGCGGTGCGGCAGCAGGTCGAGGAGATCATCGGCCAGGGGCAGCAGGCGCCGTCCGGGCACATCCCGTTCACCCCGCGCGCCAAGAAGGTGCTCGAACTGTCGCTGCGTGAGTCCAGGCAGCTTGGCCACGACTACATCGGCACCGAGCACATCCTGCTCGGCCTCATCCGTGAGGGTGAGGGTGTGGCCGCCCAGGTGCTGGTGAAGCTCGGCGCGGACCTGAACCGGGTGCGCCAGCAGGTGATCCAGCTACTGCATGTCCACCCGGGCGAGGAGCCGGCGCCGCCAGCCGCGGCCTCGCGGGAACGCGGGCTGCCGCCGGAGATCGCCGACCGCCTCAACGCGATCGGCTCGCGGCTGTCCGCTGCCGAGCAGCGCACCGGGACCGGGCCGGACACCAGCGAGCTGGACCAGCAGATCGAGCAGGTACTGCGCGACAGGCACGCCGCCGTGGACGCCCAGGAGTATGAGCGGGCCGCGTCGTTGCGCGACCGGGAGAAGGACCTGCTTGCTCAGAAGGCCTCGCGCCAGCAAGAGTGGGCCGCCACACACCCGGACCTGCCGTCCCTTGCCGAGAAGGTCCGCCAGCTCAGCGATGAAATCGACCGCCTTCATGCCCTGCTCCGCGAGCACGGCATCGAACCCGAAGACGGCGCAGCCTGACCCAGCCGATGCCACCCCGGCAGATGGCTCCTTCCTGGTGGTGTGGGCGCGGAGCGTGCCATGCCGGTACCGGCGGCCGGCCTGGTCTCGGCCCGGCCGGGGTGCCTGGTGCCCAGGACCGGGGTGGCCGCGGGCGCTGCCGGGGATCGGCCGCCACGGCGCCTGCCCGGGGAGCTAATGTGGTCCATCGTGACCACTGCCACACCGCCCACCGGTTCCTTGCATCTGGTCGTCGGATATGACGGCTCGCCGCCCGCCAGCCGGGCACTGGACGCCGCGGTCCGCTTGCTGCAGGGCCGCACCGGCCGCATCGACGTGGTGTACGTGGCCCACCTGTCCAGCCTGGCCATGCTGTCCCCCGGTGCCATCGCCGAGCTGGAATCCGATTTCGACGAGATCGAGCAGCAGTTGCGCGCCGCGGCCGCTGAGCAACTGCGCGGCGCCGCGGCGGCCTGGGGATTCCAGCGGCGCCAGGGCAACGTCCCCGAAGAGCTGATCGCGGTGGCCGCCGCCATCGGCGATACCGGCCCCGGCGGCACCGTGGCGATCGTGGTCGGCAGCTCCTCACACGCCACCCACCGGGTCGTCGGCTCGGCCGCGGTCAGCCTGGCCCGTCACTCCCCGGTGGCACTGGTCATCGTCCCCTAACCTCCCAGGGCCGCGGGGGCGGTGAGCTGATCGAGCCGATGCCGGTCACCGAGAATGCGGAAGCATTCGCCGACATGATCGACCGTGCGCTCACCGGTATCAAGTGCAGCGGGGCCGGTGGGACTGCCCACCGGACCAGTGCTTTAGCGTGCCTGCTGCGCATCCGCCGGCGGCCTCGCGGCCGGTGAACGTTCAGCCCATCAGAACAGGCAGCCAGGACCCGCTCGAACGGATCGCCAGGCTCGCGCAACTGCGCGACAGCGGTGCGCTCACCAGCGAGGAGTTCGAGACCCAGAAGGCCAAGCTGCTCGCCGAGATGTGACCGCTCAGGCGGACAGGCCCTGGAGCAGAGCGCGGACCGTCCGGGCGACGTCGTCCCTGGTCGCCTTGGGCTGATCGGATGCGGCGATCAGCATGCTGCCGCGGGTGAGAGCGCCAAGGAACAGCCGGGCCAGCGTGTCCGGGTCCTCCACCCGGAGCCGCCCCGCGTCCCGTGCCGCCCGCAGCCGGCCGGCGATGGCGGCAAAGGCGAACTTCTCATCGAGTTCGGTGAACCGCGCCAGCCCCAGCACGGCCGGGGCGTCGGTGATGAGAATGCGCTGCGCCGCGGGCTCGAGGATGACGTCGAGGAACGCCTCGAAACCCCGCGCCAGAAACTCCACCTCATCACGCGCGCCCGCCGCCATCCGGCCCGAGGCCTCCAGGATCTCGGCGTGGAACTGCTCGAACACCGCCTCGAACAGGGCAGCCTTCGTGGGGAAGTGATGGTAGAGGGCACCCGTCGTCACCCGCGCCTGCCGGGCGATCTCCTCCACCGACGTGTCCGCGAACCCCCGCTGGCCGAAAAGCTCGCGGCCGGCCGCGACCAGCGCCGCGCGGGTCTGTGCGACCTGCTCGGCGCGCAGCGAGAGCCGGGCACCGTCCCCTTGGCCGCTGTCCACATCGTCTATGTAGCCAGATCCGGCCGCTTTGCACACCCCCTTACCGGTTGACATAGCAACGCTATGTGAAATTAACTTGCTATCCAAGAGCGTACCGCGATCGTCAGGAGTGAGCCGTGACCGACGGGATCATCGAGGCCCTGCAAGCAGAACGAGAGGTGGTGCTCGGCGTCTGCGCCGGGCTCAGCGAAGCGGACTGGGCGGCCGGCAGCGGCTGCCCTGGCTGGTCGGTACAGGATGTGATCTCTCACCTGGGAGCCGCCTACTGGATGGTGGCGGATCCGTCGTCGCGGCCCGCCGGGGAGGGCCTGCCCTTCGAGCGCGCCCAGGACGCCATCATCGCCGCGCGCCGCCACCTGTCCCCGGCGGAGACCGTGGCGGACTACGCGGACATCAGCACCAAGGCGATCGACATACTGGCGGGACTGCTGGGCAGCGACAGCAAGGTGCCACTCGGCGACCTTGGGACGTACCCGGCCGGGATCCTGCCGACCGCATTTTGTTTCGATCATTACGCACACACGCGGCTGGACTTGTTCCCGCCACGCGGGCCGCTGACCGGGGAACCCCCACCGGCGGGCGCGCTCACGTTCGGGCCCGCCCTGGACTGGGCGCAGGCCGCGCTGCCGCAGCAGAACGGCAAGGTCCTGGCCGAACTGGACCGGCCGGTGGCGGCCGTCATCACCGGGCCGGGAGCGCGGACCATCCAGATCGGGCCACCTGGGGAGCCGGTGGCCCGGATAAGCTCCGACGCCGGCGCGTTCCTCCGCTGGGTCACCCAGCGGGCGACCCCGGAAGAGGCGGGTGCCGAGATGTCCGGTGACGCCGGGCAACTCGCCATCGCGCGCAGGCTCCACGTCTTCTGATTCGCAACGGCCGCCCCAGCCCGGGAGTACCCCCGAAGTAGGGGCTCCCGGGCCACCGGGGCCAAGGTGCCGTGGCGGGGTGGGGCCTTGGGCCAGCGTTGTTCCGGGGATAACCCCAGGCCAGCACGGCCGAGGCGGGGGACCGGTGCCCTAGTCCGCCGAGGGCTCGGGCCGCTTGCCCTCCTGGCCCAGCACCGCGACCGCGTGCGCGGCGATCAGGCCGCCGGAATTTACGGCGGCGTGCAGCAGCACCGGGGCGGCCAGGCGGCCCGAGCGGGCCCGCAGCCAGGACAGCAGTGCGCCGCCGGCCGCCGTGGCCGCGACGCCGGCACAGGTGCCCGCCAGGGCGCGGCGCCGGTCGCCGGCCAGCCCGTTGGCGCGCAGCGCCTGAAGAGTGGGCCGGACATGCCAGGCGCCGAACACGCCGCTGGTCACCGCGATGGCGGCGGTGTCGGACATCACCCGGCGCAGCGCTGCCTGAAGCACGCCGCGGAACGCGGTCTCCTCCCACAGGGCGGTGCCGACCGGAATGCGGATCAGGGCCTGATAGGCAACGCCGCGCCCGTCCAGCCCGGCGGCGCGCTTGTCGCCGAGCAGTGGGCGGGTGGCCGGCACCACGGCGATGAGCAGCCAGCCCACGCCGGCCCCGGCCGCAAGCCCGCAGCCGAGCCACCCCGGCAGCCACCTGCCACGCCCGAGGCCAAGGTCCGCGGGCGTCAGCCCGCTCAGCGTGGCGGCCGCCAGCGCGGCGCCGGTGGCGCCGGTGTTGAGTGGCACGTACCAGCGCTCGTGCCCGGGGCGCAGGCCGGTCACGTTGTTATAGGCGGTGAGCACCGCGCAGGCCGCGACCGCGAACCCGATGTGCTGGCCTGGGGGGACGACCCCCCTGGAACCCCCCGCTGGCCTGCGGCCCCGTTCCTCCGTCACGGGGCCTTGGCCCTGGTGGCCCGGGAGACCGCTACGCCGGGACGCCCGGCTGGCTCCGGGGGGCACGGGGGATTGCGTGTCCCCCGGACGTACCGCATCATGCTTCGCTCAGCCTCCCGGTTGCACCAGGCCGGTCTCGTAGGCGAGCACCACGGCCTGGGTGCGGTCCCGCAGCCCGAGCTTCATCAGGATCCGGCTCACATGGGTCTTCACGGTCTGGTCCGCCACCACCAGCCGGTCGGCTATCTCCGCATTGGACAGCCCGCGGGCCACGAGGGCGAGTACCTCCGATTCCCGGTCGGTGAGGCCAGCTATCTGCTTGCGGCTCGGGGTCCGGGGCGCGCCCATCCGGGCGAACTCGGCGATGAGGCGCCGGGTCACGCCCGGGGCGAGCAACGCATCGCCGGCCGCGACCAGTCGCACCGCCTCGGCCAGTTCGTGGGCGGACGCGTCCTTGAGCAGGAACCCGCTGGCCCCCGAACGCAGCGCCTCGTAGACGTAGTCGTCGAGGTCGAAGGTGGTCAGCACGAGGACCTTCGGCGGGTCGGGCATGGCCGTGATCGCCCGGGTGGCCTGGAGGCCGTCGAGGACCGGCATCCGCACGTCCATGAGGATGACGTCCGGGTGCAGGTCGGTGGCATGCGTGATGGCTTCCTGCCCGTTCACCGCCTCCGCGATGACCTCTATGTCGGGCTGGGCGTTCAGCAGGACGGAGAAGCCAGAGCGCACCATCCCCTGGTCGTCAGCGATCACGACGCGGATGGTCACGACGCGTCCTGCGCCGAACCAGAGTCCAGCGGAAGAGCGGCGGTCACCAGGAACTCGCCTTTCTCGGTCGGGCCGGCCTGGAGGTTGCCCCCCAGCATGGTGGCGCGTTCACGCATGCCGATGATGCCATGCCCGCCGCCCTCGCCGGGCACTCCGCCCGGTTCCCGGAGGGTCCCCGGCGGGCAGTGGTCGTTGCGGACCTCCACCACCAGCGCCGCATCGCCGTAATACAGCTTCACCTGGACGTCTGCTCCCGGGGAGTGCCGCATGGCGTTGCTCAGCGCCTCCTGGATGATCCGGTAGGCGGACAGGTCCACCCCCGCGGGGAGCGGGCGGGCGGTGCCGCTGACGCCTGCGGTGACCGTTACGCCTGCGCTGCGCGCCGACTCCAGCAGCTCCTCCAGGTCATCGAGGCCCGGCTGCGGCGCGATGTCCGGCGTGTCGCTGCGCAGCACACCGAGCACCCGGCGCAGTTCCTTGAGGCCGGACAGCGCACTGGCGCGGATATCCGCGAAGCTCTCCACCAGTTCCTTCGGCGGATCCTTGACCTTGTAGGGCCCGGCCTCGGCCTGGATCGCGATCACCGACATGTGGTGGGCGACGACGTCGTGCAGCTCGCGGGCGATGCGCTGGCGCTCCTGGAGCAGCGCGCGTTCCCCCTCGTGCCGGCGTTCCTGGACGGCGAGCCGTTCGGTGCTGCCACGCCGGGTGCGGATGACCACGCCGGCCAGCACCGGTACCGCGGCGGTGAGGATGGCGGTCACGGGGGACTGTCCGTAGATCAGCATGCCACCGACCGCCGTCACCACGCCCGCAGTCACCACCACCCACGCCTCGCAGCGGACCGCCACCGCGTACAGGCACAGGACGTAGACGAGAACCCCGCCAGGCAGGGCGCCCGTCGGCGCGAACGCCCCGCCGACCCAGAACAGGGCGAGCGCAGAGGCGCACCAGGCCGTCAGCGGGAGATAGTTGCGCACCGCCAGGGGCGCGCACAGGGCCAGCGAGACCAGCAGGATCACCACTGAACTGGCGGTCACCGGGTGCTTGTTCGTCAGTGTGCTGTTCGTGGCGGCGAAGCAGATGAGCGCGACGATCACGTCGGTGACCGCCACCAGGTCGAGCCGCCCGCGCATCAGCCACCGTGGCCGCGGCGCGGGCGGCCTGGTAACACCGGCCGCGAACACGGCCGTGATCCGGCGCTTGGTGGTGGCATTGCGGCCGGTGCTGGGGCTGGGGCTGGAGCCCGGATTCATACGGCCAGCGTAAGGCGGCGGCAGGCACAGTTTCGTGACCCTTGAGGGGCATCTTCGCACCGCTACCTGAGTAGGGGGACGGCTACCCCGGCCGTCCCCGCGGCCGGCCGGAGCGCTCCCGGTGTGGCCCTCATGGCACCTGCGGGGGAGGCCGGCAGTCGGCTCCGCAGGGTGACGCCGACCAGTAGCGGCGCTCCGTAACTTCCTGGCTAGTCGCACATTCGGACAGGAAGGACTCGTCATGAGACTGCGCCGCATCAGCGCCATCGCGGCGATCGCGGCCGCCGTGGCCGCGACGACCGCCGCCGTGTACCCGAGCGCCCCGGCCGACCGGCTGCAGCCGATGCCGGCCCTCACCGCCCCGGCGCTCACGGCTCGCTACACGGCGGACGCACGCCAGCTCGCCCGGGCCGCGAGTGCCGCCAGCCGGGCGGGCAACACCGGGCTTGCCCAGTCCCTGGACGCCATGCGCGGCGGGCGGTTCCTCGACTTCAACCCCGCCGGCCAGGGCCTGGCGGTCGAGGTGTTCGGCAACCTGGCGACGGCCACCCGGGTGGCCATCCTGGTGCCCGGCTCGGACACCTCACTGGCCACGTTCGATTCCCGGGGCACGGCCTCACCAGAAGGTGCGGCCCGCGCCCTCGATGCGCAGGCCCGCGAACTGGACCCCGATGCGCGCCTCGCGGTCATCGCGTGGCTCGGCTACCTGACCCCGAGCACGCTGAGCCCCGCCGTCATGACCTCGGGCGACGCCGGGCAGGGAGCCGACGCGCTGCGCCCGTTCGTGGACGATCTCGCCAGGCACGGCCATCAGGTCGCGCTGATCTGCCACAGCTACGGTTCCGTGGCCTGTGGCCTGGCCGCGCCGCACCTGCCGGTCACCGACATCGCGGTGGTCGGCAGCCCCGGGATGGACGCCTCCTCGGTGCGCGCGCTGCACACCACCGCCAGGGTGTGGGCGGGCCGTGGCACCGGCGACTGGATCGAGCACGTGCCGCACGTCCAATTCCTCGGGCTCGGCTTCGGCCAGGACCCGATGACCCCGGCCTTCGGCGCCAGGATCTTCGACTGCGGCAGCGGCGGGCACAGCGGCTACTTCAAGCCGGGCAGCATCGCCCTGCGTAACCTGGCCCAGATCGCGCTTGGTGTCCCCGCCGGGGTGACCCGATGACCGGCCACGCCATCGCCCGGGCCCGCGGCCTCGCCGCGAAGATCGACGCCGCCACCCCGGCGCACCGGGACCGCACCGTGGACGCGCTCCGCGCCCTGGCCATCGCCGGCGTCATCCTGGGCCACTGGCTGGTCACCGCGCTGGTGCTGACCTCCGGCCGGGCCGGGCACGGGCTGCACGACGAGAGCCCGCTGGCCACGATGCCCTACCTCACCCCGCTGTCCTGGATCTTCCAGACCCTCGCCATCTTCTTCCTGGTCGGCGGATACGCCGCCGCCCGCAGCTATCACGGCGACTACCGGTCCTGGCTGCGCAAGCGACTGGTCCGGCTGTCCCGGCCGGTGGCGCTGCTCGCGGCCGTCTGGGCGCCGCTGGCGGCCGGCCTGTACCTGGGCGGCGTCTCCGGCTCGGCGGTGCACACCGTGCTCACGCTGGTGCTCGACCCGCTCTGGTTCCTCGGCGTGTTCGTGGTGCTGACCGCGCTCACCCCGCTGGCCGTCGCCATGGTCCGCCGCCTCGGCATTCTCGCGGCGGCGATCCCGGTGGCGGTCGTCGCGGCCGCCGACGCGGTGCGCTTCGACCTCGGCGGCCCGTCGTGGGCCGGGTGGATCAACGTCGTGGCGGGCTGGATGGTCCCCTACCTGCTCGGGATCGCCTGGGCCCGGGGTGCGTTCCCGGGCAGGCGAGGCGCTGCCTTCATGCTCGCCGGCGGGGTCGCGGCCACCGCGGCACTGGTGCTGTGGGCTGGGTACCCGGCCAGCATGGTCGGCGTCAACGGTGCCGCCATCTCCAACCTGAACCCGCCAACGCTCGCCGTCGTGACCTTTGGCATCGCCCAGGCCGGCCTGGTGCTGCTGCTGCGGGAACCACTGGCCCGGCTGATGCGCCGCCCGCTCGCCTGGGCGGCCGTCGCCACGGCCAACTTGTCGGCGATGACGCTGTTCCTCTGGCACCAGACCGCTTTCCTCGCGGTCACCATGGCCACGTTGCTCATCGGCCGGCTGCCGGGCCTGCACACGGCCCCGGACAGCGCCCTCTGGATCGCCGAGCGGGCCGCCTGGCTGCCGCTCTTCGCCGTCGCGCTCGCCGTCCTGTGGCTGGTGTTCCGGCGCGCGGAACGAGCGCCGGTGCGCCGCCGGCCCCGCAAGGTCGCCGCAGCCTGCCAGCCCAGGTCGGCGGCCGGTTGACGGTGGCCTCGCGGACGAAAACGGCCGGGCCTTGCCGAGCAGTATCGGCAAGGCCCGGCCGCCGGGTACCCGGGGGCCGGTACCCGGCCAGTCCTGCGCCAGATCGGGCTGTCGCAGGACTGACGGCCATCGTGGCAGGGGGAATGGCATGGCCGTCAGCGCATGCTGAGCTGGGTGGCCATGGCGTGCTGCACCAGGGCGATCAGGGTCATCTTGGTGGACCGGCGCTGCCGGGCATCGCACTCGACGATGGGCACGTTCGGGTTCACCGACAAGGCCTCGTGGACCTCGGCGGCGGTGTGCGGATACTTGCCGTAGAAGCCGTTCACGCCGATCAGGAACGGCACGCCCGCGTTCTCGAAGTAGTCAAGGGCCGGAAAGGAATCCTCCAGCCGCCGCGTGTCGACGAGCACCACCGCGCCGATGGCACCCTGGATGAGGTCGTCCCACATGAACCAGAACCGGTGCTGCCCGGGCGTGCCGAACAGGTAAAGGACGAGCCCCTCGTCCAGGGTCACCCGGCCGAAGTCCATGGCCACCGTGGTGGTGGTCTTGTCCGGCACCTGAGACAGGTCGTCCACGCCGGTGCTCGCGGCGGTCATCACCGCTTCGGTGGTCAGCGGGGTGATCTCCGAGACCGATCCGACGAATGTGGTCTTGCCCACGCCGAAGCCGCCCGCCACGACAATCTTGACCGACGTCATCGCCGCTTCCCCGGCGTCACCACGCAGGGGGGCCGAGCTTGCGAAGTCCACTGGGTAGCCTTTCGAGCAAGGTGGAAGGGGTCCGGCCGGGTGCCGCGGCGGCTAGCTGCCGCCGCGGGACCATAACCCGCCCCGCGGTTCCGGGGTGAGCGCCCGGCCAACCCGCTCCACCAGCAGCGTCATCTCGTACGCCACCAGCCCCATGTCACAGTCGGCCGAGGCGAGCACCGCCAGGCTGGCGCCGTTGCTGATCGACATCGACAGCAGCAGCCCGCCCTCCATCTCGACCACCGTCTGCAGGACGGCACCCCCTTCGAACACCCGTGCCGCACCCTGGGTCAAGCTGCTCAGCCCCGAGGCCACCGCGGCCAGCTGGTCGGCCCGGTCCGGCGGGAACCCGTCGGAGAAGGCCAGGGGTAAGCCGTCGGCGGACACGACGATGGCGTGGGCCACCGCGGGCACTCGCTCCACGAAGTTCGTGATCAGCCAATTCAGGTCCTGCACTGAGGACGTCACCGGGCTCACGCCATCTCCTCCCTTCCTGGCTCGTCCCGTTCCTGGTCGTCATCGGACGGTGTGACCGACCGGGCGTTCCTGACGCCTTGCTGGAAGCTCGTCAGGCGCTCCCTGGTCTGGTCGGCGGAGCGCGGCGCGGGCACCGCCGCCGTCGGCATGGTGACGCCGCCAGGCACCAGGTTCGCCTTGGGCACCCGCTTCGGCAGGCCAGCCCGGGTCGTGCCCGAGGTCACCGGTGCCTGCGCCACCTCCGCGGCCTGCCATCCCGCGTCCGCGGGTGACGACCAGCCGGCCGAGGCCGGGACCGCGGCCACGGCCGGGCCCGACACGGTGGCGGTCCAGTCGGCGCCGTGCCGGCCGCGCCGGAACCAGTCGGACTCGACCGACTCGAAGATCGGCAGCCGGTTCTCCTCGCCGACGGTCGCCGGGGGCGGCACTATCACGCCGGACGGCGTCACGGCGCCCTCGCCGTTCGCGGACGGCACCGTGCCGTTGCCGCCGAGGCTGCCGTTCGCGGACGGCACCGTGCCGTTGCCGCCGAGGCTGCCGTTCGCGGCCAGGCTGCCGTTGCCGCCGAGGCTGCCGTTGGCAGCCGGGCTGCCGTTGGTGGCCGGACCGCCGTTCGTGCCCATGCTGCCGCTGGCGGTCATGCTGCCGTTCGTCTCGTAATCGCCGGCGATCCCGTAGCCCTGGGTGGTGTCCGCCACCGGTTCGGGTGCGATCAGCTCGGCCGTCGGCGCCGCGGCCAGCTGGCTCCCGTCCGGTAGCCCTCCCGGATCCGTGGGTGCCTCATCCGGGCCCGGGAGCGGCTCGAACCTGGCCATCCGGGCGGCTGCCACCGCCCGCGCCGCGGCGCTGCGGTCGCCCGGCTCGTCGGCGGGCGTCCCTGCCGGTGGCGCCGCGGTTCCGTTCCCTGGTTGCTGGGACCGGCGGAACCCCATGGTCGTGGGGAAGGCCTCGCGTGTGATCACTTCGTCGGGGAGCCAGACCAGCGCGGTCAGGCCGCCCATGGACGCCGGCCGCAGCCGGACCCTGATGCCGTGCCGGGATGCCAGCCGGGCAACCACGAACAGGCCCATCCGCCGGGATACCGCGACGTCCACCACCGGCGGGTTGTCCAGCCGCCAGTTCGCGTGTGCCATCTCGTCGGCGTCCATCCCGACGCCGCGGTCGGTGATGTCCAGCAGCGCGCCACCGCTGTTGAGCAGGTGCCCCGACACGTTCACCGGGGTGTCCGCGGGCGAGAACGTGGTCGCGTTCTCGGCCAGTTCGGACAGCAGGTGCACCACGTCGTTGACCGACTGCCCGCGGACCGAGATGCCCGGCTGGATGTTCGGGACCACCCGCTCGTACTGCTCGATCTCGGAGACCGCCGCGCGCAGCACGTCGACTAACGCCACCGGCTCCGTCCGCTGCCTGGACAGCTCGTGACCGGCCAGGACCAGCAGGTTCTCGGAGTTGCGCCGCATCCGGGTGGCCAGATGGTCCATCTGGAACAGGTTCGCCAGCCGCTCGGGGTCCTGCTCGCCCTGCTCCAGATCGTCGATCAGCCGGATCTGCCGTTCCACCAGCGACTGGGACCGGCGGGAGAGGTTGACGAACATCGCGTTGACGTTCCCGCGCAGCGCCGCCTCGTTGGCCGCCAGCCGCACCGCCTCGCGGTGCACCTGGTCGAAGGCGCGCGCGACCTCACCGATCTCGTCGGTGGAGTCCACGTCGATCGGCTCGACCTCCAGCGCCGTGTCGGTGACGTCGCCCTTGGTCATCCGGCGCACCGTCTCCGGCAGCCGCACGCCGGCCACGTCGAGCGCGCCGCTGCGCAGCCTGCGCAGCGGACTGGTCATCGACCGGCCCACGGCCGTGGTGAAGAACAGGGCCAGGGCGAGCACCAGCATCACGGCGGCGCTGTCGATGAGCGCCGACCTGATCGCCTTGTCCCGCTGCGAGGCACTCAGGGCGATGATCGAGTTCATGAATCGCTGCTCGACCGAGTGCAGGCTGGACACCAGGTACGCAGAGCCGTTGGCGGCGTTGGTGTAGGCGGGGTTCTCCGCCGAGGATCCGCCGCCGAGCGCAAGGGTGATCGCCTGCTGGATCTGTGCCTGCGCCCGGTCGGCCTGCGCCGAGGACAGCGTGGTGTTGTAGAGCTGGCGCTGGCTCGCGGTGGCGCCCAGGCCGAACTGCGCCACGTCGGCCTGCTGCTCTGCCTGCGCGGCGTTGAGCGCGGATAGCTGGCCGGGCTGGAACTGGCCCGCGCCCACCAGGTCCGGCGTCAGGGCGGAGGTGAGGATCGCCTGTTCCTGCGACACCTCCTCCTTCATGCCGGAGATGAGGCCCGCGACCCGGACGGTGTCGGCGAGCGCCGCGTCGTTGCCGCCGCTGGCGATTTCCTCTTCCAAGGCGAGCAACTGGTCGATCGTGGCGGCGTACTGCTGGATCACGGCTAAGGAGGGAATCTGGGTGCCGGTCGCGGCACTGCGCAGCGCGCCGATCCCGTTGATCGCGGTGATCGCACCCTGGGCCTCCTGCCGTGCCACCGCAGGGTAGGAGGTGCCGATGTTGCCCGCCAGGTTCCGCACCGTGGCCGCGAGCCGGCCGGTGGCGCGGTAGTCCTGGCCGAGCACGGCAAGCTCCGGCGCGGCCGCGGCGTGCGGTGCGCCACGGCCACCCGCGGCCGGGCCCATCGTGATGTACCTGATGGTGTCCTCGCGCTCGGTCTGCAGCGCCTGGACCAGGCCGGTGATCTCGCCGCCCAGCCTGGAGAACTGTTCCACCCGCTGGTAGGCGGCCGCGCTGCGGATGGAGGCGGCCACTGCGACGCCGCCCAGGATCACCGCGGATAACGTCGGTAACACAACCAGGAGCAAGAGACGGGACCGCACCCGCCAGTTCTTCAGCCCGTTCTGTAACGACTTCCGCCCGGCGAGGGGGACCGGGCGCAGGCTGGCCGGGGAACTTCCGTCACGTGGCGCCGTGCCGTTGGCGGCCGCGCCGCCCCGGGACTGGGCCCGGCTTGCGGGCGCCTCTAAGGATGCGGTGGGGACCTGCGCCGGTGACCGCAGCAGCGTGTCACGGGGCGGACTGCCCGTTATCTCTCGCCTGGACCGCACAGTGTTGCACCTCTCACCTGGGGAACGGCAGGCGTCCACCGAGCCGCGGTATGCCGCGTGAAGCCGAAAACACCGGCAACTTCCCGGCCGGCCATTCTGCGCACGGCCGCCTCAGCAGAGTCTGGCGCTCACTCTAACGCTTGGCCGCGTCACTCACATCAAGTGTTACCACTGTTATCTAAAGATACTTTCAGCGTAAGAAGGTGCTACTGGTGCTAAATGGGCACTTAGGGCATACGAGTCTTATCGACCGGGCACGCGAGCGCGGCCGAACGTCTAGCGTATGCAGGAACGGAGCGCCCCGGCACTACTAGGTTCATTAGGAAATGCCGGTATATCCGTGGACCACCGGTATCGGACATTGGAGGAGCTTCCTTGGGTCTTGGTGAGGCTAGACCCCGCACCGGGCGCGGCAGGATGCTGCGCCGGTCGGGCATGACCCTGGCTTCGGCCTGGCTGGTGTTATTCGCGACGGGCTGCCACGTCCCCATGACGGGTGCCTCGTCCGGCCAGGCGGGCGGCCAGGCACAGGGCGGCGGCCAGCAGATCACGGTGGCGGTCGTCCCCGGATTCGAGAACGCCCCGCTGCAGGTGGGCGTCAGGGACGGACTGTTCGCCCAGCACGGGCTGACCGTGACGGTGCAGACCTACCAGACCCTCCAGCAGGCATATGGGGCACTGACCAGCGGCCAGGCAGAGGTAGTCAGCGGTGACTACTCCGGGCTGCTCTACATGCAGGCCCACGCGCGCCGCGCGCAGTTACGGTTGATCGCGGACGGCTACGACGCGACGCCTGGCCTGATGGAAGTGCTCACGCTGCCCCGCTCATCGGTGCGGGTTCCGCAGGACTTACAGGGCAAGGCCGTGGCCACCCCCCCGCGCGAGCTTGCCCCCTTCTCCGCGGACGCCCCCTACAACATCGAGACGCTGGCGACCGAGTCGACCCTGCAGAGCGACGGTGTCAGCCCGTCGAGCGTGGTGTGGGACGCGATGGCCCCGAGCAGCATGATCAGCGCGCTGCGCGATCACACGGTCAGCGCGATCGTGGCCACCGAGCCCTACATCCTGCAGGCCGAAACTCAGCTCGGCGCCATCGAGCTGCTTGACGCGTGCAGCGGCGTGACCGCCGGCCTGCCGCTGTCGGGATACTTCACCACCGCCAGCTATGCGCGCGGCAACACCGCCGCCTTGCAGGCCTTCCGTGAAGCGCTCGACCAGGCCAAGGCCAGCACCGCCCAGCCGGGCATCGTCCAGTCGGTGCTGCGCACGCTGCCGGAGATGTCCTCGCGGGAGGCGTCTCTCGTCACGATCGGGCAGTATCCGACGTTCCTGAGTGTCGGGCAGGTCCAGCGCGTGGCCGACCTCATGTACGGCACGGGGATGATCAACACCACCCTGTCCGTGCGGAACATACTGCTGCGCTAAGGGCCGGCCGCAGGCTCGGCAAAGACCTGGCCCGGACGGCGATCCGCCGTCCGGGCCAGGTCTTTCTCAACGTGCGCCCGGCCGGGGTGCTACCCGACGAACGCGAAGTGCTCGAAGTCGAAGTTGGACAGCGGCTGGCCGACCTTGCCGGGCGTGTACCCGGTGATCTTGTCGCTGTAGGCATCGAGGACGTCGATGTATGCCGGGATGATGTAGCCGCCCTGGGTGAAGTCGAACCGCTGCATCTCCTGCAGGATCTGTTTGCGCACCGACGGGTTGGCCGTCGCGTTCGCCTGGTTGTAGAGGCTGGTGTACTGCGGGTCGCTGGTGTGCGTCTCGTTGAATGGCGAACCGAGGAGCATCGACTCCGCCACCTGCGAGAGGTAGGGGTAGTAGTTGTAGTAGTCCTGCGAGAACGTCCACTTGAGGTAGTTGGGCCCGAAGAAGGTGCCGGGCGGGACGTTGTTGATGTTGATCGTGACGCCTGCCGCCTTGGCCTGGGCGGCAAGCACGGTCGCCATCGCCACCGTGCCCGTGGCCACCGCCGAGGTGGTGAGCTGCACGGTCAGGCCCTCCTGGCCCGCCTTCTTCAGCAGGAACTTGGCCTGCGGGATGTCGCCCTGGGCGGCGCGCACCAGTGAGTGGTCGAAGTCGGGATCGTAAGGGGAGAAGAGATCGTTCGCGACCACCCCGTAGCTGTCGAGCGCCGAGTCGATCAACTGCGGGCGGTCGACGAGCAGGCGCATCGCCTGGCGGACGTTGACGTCGTTGAACGGCGGCTGATCGACCCGCATGGTGAACGGGACGATCTCCCCCGAGTGCGACACGACCGTCTTGATGCCGCTGGTGGTGGCCAGCGACGCGACCTGTGGCCCGTCCAGCGCGCCGGCGCCGTGAATAACGCCCGTGGCCAGCGCGTCCTGCAGGGTGGTGTTATCGCTGAAGTCGATGATGGTCAGGGTGTCCACGTACGGCAGGCCCGACTTCCAGTAGTGCGGGTTCCTGGTGAAGACACTGCGCTGGCCCGGCGTGAAGCTCTGATAGACGAACGGCCCCGTGCCCACCGGTTTCGCCGGGGTGAAGCCGACCGGTGCGATGTACAGGTTGTACCAGAACGCGGCGAGCTGCTCGGCGAAGCTGGCGAAGGGCTTGGACATCTTCACCTGGACGGTGAGCTTGTCGACCGCCTTGGTGTTCTTGAGGTCGATCGGGCCGAGGCCGAACTTGCCGGTGAAGTCGTTGTTGTACACCCGCTGGAACGTGAAGATGACGTCGTCGGCGGTGAAGGCCTTGCCGTCGTGCCATGTCACGCCCGGCCGCAGCCGGATGATCCAGTTGGACAGCGACCCGTGCGGGGTGATCGACTCCGCCAGCACGTACTCCACCTGTGCCTGCGCGTCGAGCTGGGCAAGGGGCTGGTAGAGCGACTGGAGACGGGAGGTGTCCAGGTAGGTCAGGCTCTTGTGCGGGTCGAGGGTGTCCGAGCTGGAGCCGCCGGTGAGGCCCAGCTTGAGGTTGCCGCCGCGCCGTAAGGAGCGGCTGGCCTGAGTTGCCTGCTTCGGCGCGTCGGAGCTTGAGCCGCCGCCGCACGCGGCGAGTAAGCTGCCGGCACCCGCCACGGCGCCGGTGGCGGCAATTCCGCGAAGGAATTGGCGCCGTCCCAATCCCTGCGCCCACCGCGGCGTACTGTCCTGATCTGATCGATCCACGGGGCTTACCTCCACAATGTTCGCACCTATTGGTGCGAGCCGATTCCATTGGCATGATCACATTTACGCAGCCGCGCCGAGCCCGGCATCAACGTGCTGATCTGCTGAAAAACGGCATGTCGGATAACGCGGCCATAGTCTCACAAGGCCGCCGGTCGTGTCAGCCCGTCACTGGGCTGTGACTGTGTGATTAACATGGGCCCGCCGGCCGGGCGGGCCGGGTCAGACGGCGACAAGGAGCACCTTCCCGACATGCTGGCGGCGTTCCAGGAAGCGGTGCGCCTCGGCGGCATCGCTCACCGGGAAGGTGGCGGCGATGGGCACCTTGACCGCGCCGCGCCGGATGAGCTCAAGCGAGGCCGCGAGGTCGTCGGGCGGCGCCAGCCGGAACCCGACGATGCGCCAGCCGTTCCGGAACAGCGGAATCAGGTCGAGCGGCACCACCTCGCCGGCGTGCGCGCCGCAGGTGACCAGCGTGCCTTCCTCACGTAACACCGACAGGTGGGCGCCGAAAAGGTCGCCGCCCACGGTGTCGAGTACCACGTCGAAGCGCCGGCCGCCCGTGGCGTGCAGCAGATCCGTGGCGATGTCGCCGCCGCCCCGTTCCACGACCATGTCCGCGCCGAGCGCGGCCACCCGCTCGGCCTTGGCGGCCGAGCCAGCCGTGGCGATCACCGTCGCCCCGGCCAGCTTCGCGCACTGGACCAGCGCGCCGGCCACTCCGCCGGAAGCCGAGGGGACGAGGACCAGGTCGTCCGGCCGCACCAGCGCCAGCCGGTTCACCATGTGCCACGCGGTACTGACCACGCACTGCCCCGCGGCCATGACGAGCGGATCATCCTCAGGGTCGAGGGGCACCACGACCCTGGCCGGCACGCGGACAAGCTCGCCGTAGCCGCCCCACCGGGTGGTGCCGAAGATCTCGAAATCCGCGCAGAGGTCCGGCCGCCACATGGCGCACTGCGTGCAGCGGCCGCAGTTGAACTGCTGCAGGGCCGTGACGAGGTCGCCGGTGCGGATGTGCTCGGTCTGGCCGCCGACCTCGACCACCGTTCCGGTGAACTCCGCGCCGAGGACCATGGGCAACTCGAACGGCCACCGCGACGTCCCGGCCCTGGAGTCTAAGTCCGAGTGGTTGACACCGCAGGCCTGCACCCGGATCAGCACGTCACCCAAGCCGGCGCCGGGATCGGGGATGTCCGCGTACTGCATCGCCTCCGCGGGCCCGTACTCGTAGAACACCGCAGCTTTCACCGGCCGGTTACCTCCGAATCCGGGTGGGATCGAGCACCAGCGGCCAGCAGCCCTGCCGAAGGTGCAAAACGGGATGGGCGCCCAGGTAACCGGGTAAGGCGAGAGCCGGATAAGGATGCGGCGATGCGGCTATCCCAGGCCGCACTTGTCACAGAGTGAGCAGAGTAATCGCGTTCCACGTCGGACACCGGCTGGCCCCAAACTCCACTGAGGTAACACAAGAAACAGGCACTACCTAGTGGTTCGAAGACAAAACAGAGCAACCTCGGCCGGGCCGCAAGTGACTTGCCCGGCGTCGGAAGCGGATGCATTGAGGAGACTAGCGCCTGGAGCCGGATATTGGCCGTTTCGGGCAAATGCCTGCCCAGCCCGGCCGGGGACTCGCCCGTCCGGCCCGGTTCCGCCTCAGCCGGTCCTGGGGAGCACGGGGACGATGAGGCAGGAGGCGAACCTGCCGCCGGTGTGCAGGATGTGCGGGCCGTTGTTGACGGTGTCCTCGTGTCGGCCGGGCCGGGGCCCCGGCCGCGCAGGAAGTAGTCGAAGAAGACGCGCTGGCGCTCGACCGAGTCCGGGTCGTAGTAGTAGGCCCACTTCTTGCGGCCGTGCACGTCGAGCCATTTGTGTGCCGAGGAGATCCGCCGGAACCCCTCCAGCGTGCCGCGGGAGTGCAGCCCGTGGTCGGACCAGCTCGCCACCACGAAGGCCGGGACGGTACCGGGGAGTCGGGGCGGTAGACGTCGACGTAGATCGGCTCTCCGGGAGAAACCGTGACGGCCACATCGCGGTCGATCAGCATCCCGGGCCGCTTCTCGGTGCGCGGCCGCGGTGGCAGGCCTGCCCGTGACCCGGGTGTGTCGTACGGCGGCCGGAACAGGTAGTCGGTCACCGCATCATCATCGCGCGGCGGGCGTCGTAACGTGGCGTCGTGACCAGTGACAGCAGCCAGGCGGCGGAGCCGGGCCCGCAGGACGATGTGCTCCCGGCGATCCCGGTCTCCGCGGGGGCGCTCATCTTCGACCGGGAAGGCAGGCTGCTCATCCTGAAGCCGACCTACAAGTCGGGCTGGACGATCCCCGGTGGTGTCATGGAGGCGGACGGCGAGACTCCCTGGGAGGCGTGCCGCCGCGAGGTGCGCGAGGAGTGCGGCATTGAGGTGCGTCATGGCCGTCTGGCCTGCATGGACTTCCGGCCCGGTCCGGGCAGGCCGGGCGGCGTCCGGTTCCTGTTCGACTGCGGCCCCGTCGACGACGAGCGCCTCGCCGCTATCGTGATCCAGCCCGAGGAAGTCTCCGAGTACCGGCTCGTCGCGCTGCCCGATGCGCTCCCGCTGCTCCGGGGCCCGATCCGGCGGCGAGTCAGGGCCGCCTCGGCCCACCGGGCGCTGGTCTACCTGGAAGATGGCCGCCCGGTCCCCGGCGTGCGCCGGTCGCCGCCCCGGGATGGTCCGGTCAGGGAGCCGTCGCTGGCGGCGCGGTGCCGGTAGACGAAGTACGCCCGGTCGGACTCGTCGTTCGCCGGGCGGCCCTCGGTATTGGTCGCCTCCAGTAGTTCGAAGCGCGGCGTGAGCGCCTCGTGGATCCTGGCGAGCGGGACGCCGAGTTCCCCGATCCGCTCGTGGTGCAGCCGGAACGTCTCGCCTTCGACCCGTTCGAAGATCCGCACATCCCAGGGGAAAAGGCTGCCCTCGCCCGCCGTCACGTCCATGATCAGCGTGTGCGGGCCGAAGTCCTCGACATAGGCGGGGGCGGCTGCCAGCCGGCGCAGCCTGCCCACCGTGTTGACGTCGAAGATGAACAGGCCCCCCTCGGCCAGGTGCCCGTCCACCTGGTCGAACATCGCCAGCCATGCGTCGAACGCGGGCAGGTGGTTGAGCGTGTCGAAGACGCAGATCACCACGTCGAACCGGGCGCCGAGGGAGAACCCGGTGATGTCCGCCTGCACCAGTCGGGCCCCGTTCAGCTTCGTGGCGGCAGCGGCCAGCATCTCCGGCGACAGGTCGATGCCGGTGACGTCCAGGCTGTTGGCCAGGCCGGCGAGTACCGCGCCGGTGCCGCAGCCCAGTTCCAGTAGCGAGCCCGCGTCCGGTAGGTAGCGCCGCAGGTAGCCACGGACCCGCTGGATGATGGAACTGCGGTCGCCCATGATCTCGTCGTAGAACTTGGCGAAGTCCGCGTAGGCCGGCACGCCGCCATCATGCCCGATGGGGGTGTGGCCCGGAGGGACCTCTTCATCCGGGGGCGAGCCCCGGACCGCATGGCCGGAACCCCCGCTGGCGCCAGGCCACCGCTGTCACGGGGCCTGGGCCGTGCTGGCCCGGCCCCCGGGACCCCCCGCTGGCGTCAGTGGCTGCCCTGCGCCGTGACGAAGTCGATCAGTTCCTCGACCCGGCCGAGGAACTCCGGTTCGAGGTCGGCGAAGCTGGTCACCGCGCGCAGGATGCGCTGCCAGGCCGCGGCGGTGTCCGGTGGCCAGCCGAGGGCTTGCAGCACGCCTTCCTTCCAGGGCGTGCCCGGGGGGATCCGCGGCCAGCCGCCGATGCCCAGCACCGACGGCTTGACCGCCGCCCAGACGTCGATGTACGGATGGCCGACGACGAGCACATCCGGGTATTGCACGGCGGCGGCGAGCCTGCTCTCCTTCGACCCGCCCACCAGGTGGTCCACCAGGACGCCGAGCCTGCGCCCCGGGCCGGGACGGAACGCATCGACGATCGCGGGCAGGTCGTCGATGCCGCCGAGATACTCCACGACCACGCCGACGTCGCGCAGGTCGTCCCCCCAGATCTTCTCCACCAGTTCGGCATCGTGGCGGCCCTCGACGTAGATGCGGCTCGCCCGCGCGACCTTAGCCCGGCTGGGCGGGGCGGCCACGGAACCGGAGGCGGTGCGCCCGGCCGGCGTGCCGCCCCGCGTGCCCGGCCCGGCCGCCGGTGCGGGCCTGACCAGCATGACCGGCTCACCCTCCAGCAGGAACGCGGCCGGTCCGAGCGGGAACACCCGCCGGTTGCCGTACCGGTCCTCCAGCGTGACGGCGTCCTTCTCGCACAGCACCACGGCCCCGCAGAACCGGCCGGTGGCATCCTCCACGACCAGCCCGGGCTCCGCCGGTACCCGCCGTAGCTCCCTGCGCTGGCGCTGGTTTCCCGCTGCGAGCACGTCCGGGCCGTACCGCCTGCTCTGCACTGGGCCCTCCTCGCTCTGTTCTTCCCGCCCCCGCGCTCCGCGCCCGCCCCCACTCTGCGGCACCCCGGAAAGTACCGCACCCCTGCCCTTGGCAGGGCGGTGCCACTCCGCACCGTGGACAGGTTCGCCCCGTGGCGTCGTATCGCAGTGAAAGACGCATGCCGCGAAGAAGGGAGGCTATTTGCCCGCGGGCGCGGGTGGTCTACGCTTCGCTCGATGGTGACCTTGCCAGGCGCGACGTGCACAGGCCAGGACGTGGCGCAGCGGCTGACCAGCGACGGCTACGTGGTCGTCTCCGGGCTGATGAGCGACCGGGACGTCGCGGCCGCCCGCGCTGACCTGGGCCGGATCCTGGCGGCGACCCCGACGGGACGCAACGAGTTCGAGGGCTTCGACACCCAGCGGGTCTATGCGCTGTTCGCCAAGACCCGGGCGTTCGACCGGCTGGCCGTGCACCCGCTGCTGCTGGACGTGCTCGGCCAGGTGCTGGGGCACTATCAGCTCAGCGCCCCGGTGGGCATCCGCATCGGGCCCGGGGAGAGCGCCCAGATGCTGCACAGGGACGACGCGATATACCCCCTCCCGGAGCCGCATCCGCCGGTCGTGGTCAACACCATGTGGCCGCTGGATGAGTTCACCGGGGAGAACGGCGCCACCAGGTACGTTCCGGGCAGTCATCAATGGGAGCCCGGGCGCCAGCCGGGTCCCGGCGATCCGGTCCTGACCGCCACCATGCCGCCCGGCTCGGCCATGTTCTACCTCGGCAGCCTCTGGCACGGCGGCGGCGCGAACCGGACCAGCAGGCCGCGCCTCGGAGTGATCCTGGAGTACGTGGTCTCCTGGCTGCGCCCGCAGGAGAACCACTGCCTGGCCGTGCCCCGCGACGTCGTCCGGCAGCTCCCGGAACGGTTGCAGGAACTGCTCGGCTACAACATCTACCCGCCGTTCGTCGGCTACGTCGATGGCGCACACCCGCGGAAGGTGCTGCGCACCCCCGAGTGACGCGAGCGGTCAGCCCTTCTCCTGCAGCAGCTTGCGCAGGTAGCGGCCGATCCCTGGTACCCCCGGTCTGGTCAGCCGGGAAGGTTAGCCTCGATCGCGGAGACGATCGCCGGGTCCTCGGGGTCGATCAGCGGGCGGAACCGGGCGATGACCGTCCCGTCCGGGCCGACCAGGAACTTCTCAAAGTTCCACTGGATGTCACCGGCCTCACCTTCCGCGTCGGGCACCGCGGTCAGCTCGGTGTAGATCGGGTGCCGGCCCGGGCCGTTGACCTCGATCTTCTCGAACATCGGGAAGCTGACCCCGTAGTTGACCGAGCAGAACTCCTCGATCTCTTCCGGGGTACCCGGCTCCTGCCGCCGAACTGGTTACAGGGAAGCCGACGACCGCGAACCCGCGCTTGCTGTACTGGTTGTGCAGCCGCTGCAGGCCTCCGTACTGCGGGGTCAGGCCGCACTTCGACGCGACGTTCACCACCAGCAGGGTGGTTCCGGTCAGATCGCCCAGGGAGGCGTCCTGACCGTTCAGGGTTTTGACGGCGATGTCATGCACAGTCACGGTGAATCGGCCCCTCGAGGATTTGGCAGGACTCAGACGCTTCAGCCAACAGCGCTGGCTCCGTCATTATGCCCTGCCCCGCGGGCGCCGGTGGCCGTTTGGTATCAATGCTGCTAACGTTCTCATATCTGAGATCGGCGGGCTCCGGGCCGCCGTGGCGGAGCTGAAGAGTTCCCGGTGGCAAGCAAACTGCGTAAGGGCGCCGCCCATGCCGAACGACCTGCTAGCGGCCGTGGCCAGCGACTCCGGCAAGCTGTCTGACCTGCGGTGGTCAGGGCAGCAGGACGATCTTGCCGCGAATATGGCCCTGCGCGAGCAGCCGGTAGGCGTCCCGCACCTGATCCAGCGGGAAGGTCGCGGCGACCGGGATCTCCAGTTCGCCGGCCGCGATCAGCCCGGCCAGTTCGGCGAGCACCGCGGTGCTCGCACCGGCCGCGTTGCCCTCGGCCTTGACCCCGTACTGCTGCACCGCGTCGAAGTCGGACGATCGTATCGACGCGGAGGGCTCGACACCGAGGTCGAGCGCGAGCTCACGTAGTCCGCGCCGAACGTGTCGATGAACGCGTCGACCTTCGCCGCCGCCTGCCGGATCCGGTCGGCGACACCGTCGCCGTAGCTGACCGGAATCACGCCGTGCCCGGCCAGCCATTCGTGGTTGCGGGCTGGCCAGCCCGATCACGGTCGCGCCGGCGCGCCTGGCGAGCTGGACAGTGACCGAGCCGACGCCGCCCGCCGCCCCGGAGACGACGACCGTGTCCCCGCGGTCAGTGCCGACGGCCCGCACGGCCGCGTAGGCCGTGGCTCCCACGACGAACAGGGAGCCCGCGGCCTCCCACGGCACGCGGCCGGCTTGGGCGTCAGGTTCCCCGCCTCGACCAGCACGTACTCGGCCTGGCTGGCCCGGTTGTCGGTGAATCCGATGACCTCGTCCCCCCGGCGAACCCGGTCACCCTCGGGCCGGTCTGTGCCACGACCCCGGCCAGGTCGCTGCCCTGCCCCGACGGGAACGTGGAGGGCCACCGGAATGCAGCAGGCCCTCGCGAATTTGGCTTCTCCCGGGTTGATGCCGGCGGCCCTTACACCCACCAGCACCTGCCCGGGTCCCGGCTCCGGCATGGGCACCTCGACCACGTTGAGGACCTCGACCCCGCCGTACTCCTCGAACCGCACCGCCTTCGGCATGGCACCTTCCGTTCTCTCCGACGGGTCTCGCGCATCTGGTAAGGACCGCCGGACACTGCGTACCGCCCGCCCCGGTCCGGTTATGCCATGCCTGCTCGAGTGATCCGGATGGCGGCCGCGC
>CAVPSA010000047.1:0-220169 GCA_963707905.1 uncultured Actinomycetes bacterium
CGGCTCAACGGGGCCGGGCTGCGGGTGCGCCAGCTCCCGCTGCTCACCGACGTGGATGACGCCGCGACCGCGCGCGCCGTGGCCGCCCAGATACCGCGCAGCCGCTTCGCCGCGGCCCTGCGGCCCATGCTGGCCGGCCTGGGACGCCCGGCCGCAGCCGACGGCCCCGGGCCCGCTGCCGCCAGCCCGAGCTCGGGTCTTACGACAGTGCTACCGGGACGGTGAGATGCTACCGGTGAAGCCGCGGCAGATAGTTCGCTGAATATGGCCAGGGAAACAGCAGCACACAAAGCCGTCAGCGTGATCCGCGCCGCGCCGCGTGCCGCCACCAGGTCAGCGCGGCGGGCAGGCGCCGCCATCCGCCGGTACGCCGTCGCGGCACGCGGCGCCGCGCTCCGGCAGCCGCCGGGGCCATTCCAGCCCCGGTTCTGGCGCAGCCCGCTGCGCGGCCGGTGGCTGACGTCGCTGCTCGGCCTGGTGCTGCTGGTAGGCCTGCCGGTCATCGCGATCACGGGCCTGCTGTCCTACGCGGCCTACAACCCGCGGCTGCACGGCAACGACCAGACTCCCGGCGCGACGTTGCTGAAGTTCTTCCTGTTCTCCTGGCCCACCCACCCGGCCTGGCTGTACCGGGTGGACCAGGGGGTGCACGTGACTCTCGGCCTGGCGCTGCTGCCTGTCGTGCTGGCCAAACTGTGGTCGGTGCTGCCGAATTTGTTCTCCTGGCCGCCGGTGCGGTCACCGGCGCACGCGCTGGAGCGCCTCAGCCTCGTCATGGTCGTCGGGGGGGTGCTGTTCGAGTTCGGCACCGGGATTCTTAACATCCAGGACTTTTATGTCTTCCCCTTCTCCTTCTACACCGCTCACCTGTACGGCGCCTGGGTGTTCATCGCCGGCCTGGTCGTCCACGTGGCGCTGAAGTTCCCGAAGATGATGGCTGGTCTCCGCTCGCGCAGCCTGCGGCGCGAGCTGCGCACGCCGCTGGCCGCGACCCAGCCCGAGGCGCCCGATCCGGACGGGCTGCGGACCGCCGACCCAGCGCCGCCGACCGTATCGCGCCGGGGCATGCTGGTCGCTGTCGGCGGAGCGTCGCTGGCCCTGACCGCGCTCACGGTCGGCCAGTCGATCGGCGGGTGGACTCGCCGGACGGCGCTGTTCGCCCCGCGCGGCCTGTCCGCTGTCGCGCCCGGCGCCTTGCCGGTCAACCACACGGCCGCGGCGGCCCGGATCACGGCGGCGGACACCGGACCCGCCTACCGGCTGGTGGTGAAGGGACGGCGGACGATGACGATGTCGCTGACCAGGCACCAGCTCATGGCGCTGCCACAGCGCACCGCGGTGCTGCCGCTCGCTTGCGTCGAGGGGTGGTCCTACTCGGCCGCCTGGACCGGCGTGCCCCTGACGGAGCTGGCCCGGATGGTCGGGATGACGCAGCCGGCCGCCGCCCTGGTGGAGTCGTTGCAGCCGGGGGGCCCGTTCCGCAGCGTCACCCTGTCGGCCGGCCAGGTGAGCGACCCCCGGTCCATGCTCGCGTTGTGCCTCAATGGCGTGGACCTGCCGCCCGACCACGGGTACCCGGCCCGGACGATCATCCCGGCCGCACCCGGCGTGCACAACACCAAGTGGGTTAACAAGATCACTTTCATGGCGGCGCAGTGAGTTCCCCGGGCGGCTCACGGCGCTCGCCAGGAACGGCGGCGAAGTCCCTGATTACGGCGGTGAGGTCCCTGAGCCGCGCGATCCGGGTCTGGTACGGCGCCCGGCCGCTGCATCTGCTCACGCTGCTGGCCGCCTTCGCGCTCGCTGGGTACGCACTGCGGGCGGTGGTCCTCGCCCACCAGTGGCGCGGCTTCGCCGTCTGGTTCATCGTCGCCATCATCGGTCACGACCTGCTGCTGTTCCCGCTCTACTCGCTGGCCGACCTGTCGGCTCGCCGGCTGCTGCCCGGCCGGGCCGCCAGGGGTGGCGCGGCCCGTCCCGGCGCGGCGGCCTCCGGCCAGCCGCTGGTGCCGGTCATCAACTACATCCGTGTGCCCGCCGGGTTCGCGCTGCTGCTCTTGCTGGTCTGGTTTCCGCTGATCCTCGGACTGTCCGCGGCTTCCTATCGACGGGCCAGCGGGCTGGCCACAGATCCCTACCTGTGGCGCTGGGTAGCCGTCACCGGGGTGTTGTTCGCCCTTTCCGCGGCCAGCTACGCGCTCGCGCTGCGCCGCGCGTCAGCGCGGGCCCGGCGAGCGCCAGCCACAGCCGGCCCGGGGAAACCCACCGTACTGTGAAAGACGTGACCGCCCGCGTGATTGACCACACCAGATGAGCGTCGTGACCCCTCAGGCGTGCTGGCGCTGGGCCGTAGTGGCCGCTGCCGTCGTGGTGCTGGTCGCACTACCGCCGGCCATCGCCGCCCTGCCCGCGGGCGGCTCCGCGATCAGCGCGCAGGCGCTGCGCGCCCGCATCATGGCCTCAGCGCGGCTGCCCTACCAGGGCTACGCCGAGAGCACCGCCGGTCTGGCGCTGCCGGATCTGCCGGCCCTGCAGTCAGTGGTACGGCTGCTGGACGGGACCACTGACCAGTACGCCTGGTACCGCTCCCCTGGCCACTGGCGTTCGGAGCAGCTCACCGCGGCCGGCGAAGACGACGTCTACCAGGTCGGGCCCGCGACCTATCAATGGATCTACGCCTACAGCCTGTTCACCCGCACGTCGGGTCCCCAGCCGGTCCGGCTGCCGCAGGCTCCCGACCTGCTCCCCCCGGCGCTGGCACGCCGGCTGCTGGGCCTGGCGACAGCAGCCGATCACTTCTCCCGGCTGCCGTCGGCCCGGGTGGCCGGCGTCGACGCGGCCGGCCTGCGGCTGACGGTCGCCAGCCGGGCCACGACCGTGAGCGCGGTCGACGTCTGGGCCGATCCCGCTGATGGCCTGCCCGTCAAGGTGCAGATCTTCGCCCGCGGCGCGGCCCAGCCCATCCTGACAACCAGCTTCCTGCAGCTGAGCCAGAGCCGGCCATGGGGGCGGTCATCCCACACCCGGCGCCGGGCATCAGCATCGCCGATGCCCAGCCGGCCGTGCTGCGCGGCGTTCTGGGTGGCGACGGCGACGGCGACGGCGACCGCACCCCGTTCCCAGCGCAGCTTGCCGGGCTGCGCCGTGACACGACCCCGGCTGGCCTGTTCGGCCTGGCACCGTACGGGTCGGGGTTCTCTGAGATCATCATGGCGCCGTTGCCGTACCGGGCGGGTGCCGAGGCGGTCAGCGCCGCCACTGCCGCCAGCGCCACGGCGGTTCCGGTGGGCCCAGCCTCCGGGGTGCTGGTCCGCACTCCGCTGCTGACCGTCCTGCTGGTGGTCGCGCGGTTCCGGCACCGGACGTTCCTGCTCACCGGGGCAGTGACCCCAGCCCTGCTTGAGCGCGCCGGCGTGGACATGCTTGCGCGCCTGGCCGCGGGGCCGCGATGATCATCACCCAGTCGCTGACCAAGCGCTTCGGCAGCTTTCTTGCCGTGGACCAGATCGACCTGGATGTGCGCGAGGGGGACCGGTACGGCTTCCTCGGCCCCAACGGCTCGGGCAAGACCACTGCGATCCGGCTGCTGCTCGGCCTGGTCTATGCGACCAGCGGCACGATCGAGATCATGGGCCAGCCCATGCCGGCCAAGGCCGCGGAGCTGCTGCCGTCCATCGGCTCGCTGGTGGAGGGCCCATCCTCCTACGGGCACCTGTCCGGCCGGGCGAATCTCGCCCTGCTGGACGCCTCTGGCCCGGCCGGGCACCGTCGCGACCGGCGGCGCCGGATCAACGACGTTCTGGAGCAGGTGGGCCTGCCGGGGATCGACAACCGGGCGGTCAAGAAATACTCGCTCGGAATGCGCCAGCGGCTGGGCCTGGCCGCGGCCCTGCTGCGCGGCCCGCGGCTGCTGATACTCGACGAGCCGACCAACGGCCTCGACCCGCAGGGCATCGCGGAGATGCGCGGCCTGCTCGCCAGCCTGGCCGCCGCCGGCACCACCATCTTCTTGTCCAGCCATCAGCTCGCCGAGGTGGAACAGCTCTGCACGCGGATCGGCGTCTTGAATCAGGGCCGCCTGGTTCTGCAGGAGGACCTCGACGTGCTGCGGGCGCCCACCGGCCAGGTGCTGGTCCGCACCCCCGACACTGATCGCGCGGCAGAAGTGGCCGGCCGTGTCGAGCACCGGGACGGCGACCGTCTGATTGTCGCCGCGGCCGATATCGCCGCCCTCAACCAGCGGCTCGTTATGGCCGGCGTGCGCGTCACCGAGATCCGCCCAGATCGGCGCACGCTGGAGGAAACGGTGCTCGCGGTGACCAGTGCCGGTTCTGACCGGGTGGACCACGCCGGCCGCAGCCAGGCCGGCTCGGAGGCTGCGGACATCGATGTCAGCCCGGCGGAAGGCGGTACCCTGCGGTGATCCGGGTCGAGCTCATCAAACTGGTCCGCCGGCCGAGGAGCTGGATCAGCGTAGGCCTGCTGTGCGGATTGCCGGTGGTGGTCGCCGTGTTCGTGGCCGTTACCCACCTCGCTCCGCCGCCCGGCCAGGGACCCGCCCTGCTCTCGGCGGTACTCGCCAGCGGGTCGCTGTACCCGGCGGCGGCGCTGGCGATAGTGCTGCCGATCTTCTTGCCCATCGCGGTCGCGGTGGTCGGCGGAGACGCCATCGCCGGCGAGGCCGGCTCGGGCATGCTCAGGTACCTCCTGACCCGCCCGGTCGGCCGGACCCGGCTGCTGATCGCCAAGCTCGTGGCCCTGGTCGCCTACGTCCTGACCGCCGTCATCCTGGTCGCGCTGACCGCCTACGTGACCGGTACGCTGCTTTTCGGCTCGCAGCCGATCACGTCCATTCGCGGCGGTGGCCTGTCCGCCACCAGCGTCGCGGCCACGTCGCTGTCGGGGTCGGCGATGACGCCGGTCCAGTTGCTGCTGCGCATCCTAGGCGCGGTGGCCTTCATCGGCGTGTCCATGCTGGGCGTCGGGGCCGTCGCCCTGTTCTTGTCGACAGTCACCGACTCCTCCCTGGGCGCGGCCCTCGGCGCGCTGGCGGTCCTGATCACCAGCGAGGTGCTGGTGACGCTGAATTCGGCCTCGGCGATCAGCCCCTACCTGCCGACCCGGTACTGGCTGTCCTGGATCGACTTTTTCCGCCAGCCGGTCTTGTGGCGCAACATCGAACGCGGGTTCGCCGTACAGGCTGTATACGTCGCGGTCTTCCTCGCCGCCGCCTGGGCGCACTTCGCGACCAAGGACATCACCAGCTGACCGGCACACGGGCCGGGGGGACGCGCGGGCAGCAGCGCGCCGCAAACGCCCGGCTCAGCAGGCACCCGGCGCCGGGCGCCGGAACTGGCCTGGGCCGATCACGCGCAGAACGATGGCGGTCACGGCCCTGCTGGTGGGCAGCTGCGAATGGCTGACGTGCTGCCCCGGGCAGACCGACTGGAGCGGCACGTCGATGGCGCCGGCCAGCCGGGCAGAATCCGGCGGGGTGACGGTCGTGTCGTCGGTGGTCCACAGCGACAGCCACCGCAGCTTCGCCGGTGCCCCGGCCGCTAGGCCGGAGAGCAGACTGCTGCCGGGTACGAGCTGCTGACAGGCGGCAGGGCAGGCGCCAGGTGCGAGTCCCGCCGCTGCGGCCGCGATCGACGTCCCGTGAAAGGGCGATCCGAGCGTGATCACCCGCCGTGCCTTGTGATTTCCGCCGTCATCACGGGCCCACAACAGGGCGGTAACGCCGCCGGCCGAGTAGCCGACCACATCGACCGACGGTGCCCCGGCGCCCAGCGCCCGGGAGACTGCGGCATTGAGGGCTGCTGCGTCTGCGATCAGGCTGCCAGTGCCGTTGCCGGGCAGGGGCACCACGATGGCCGCGCGGCCGGTCACCCGGATCCGGCTGGCCAGTACCGACAGGGCACGAGTGCTCCCGCCGTAGCCAGGCACGAGGATGACCGGCCCGGGCCGGTTCTGCTCGGGGTAGGCGGCAGACGGCGCTGCGCCTGCGCGGCTCAGCAGCGCCAGCGCGGCGGCCGTTGATCCGGCTACGACGGCCAGCAACGCGAGCCCGCCGACGAAGGCCTTGCGCCGCGGGGACAGGCTGGCGAGCAACACGGAAGCCCCTTCCCGCCGCAGCGCGCCGCGCTAGCCGTCCATCTGTCTCAGCATAGGGCGGTCGTGAGGCGCGACGATCCGGGTGACCGCCGCGCAGCTCCCGCAGCAAGCCGTCCATCCTCCCGGAAGCCGACCACGGCCGAAGTTCACGACTACCTTGATGAGCGGACTGGCGTCCTCGCCGCTATGCTCGCCAAACGCGCGCCCGGCTACGCCGGTCTCGGCTTCTCCGACCCGCGCAGGCTCGCACTCACTCCAAGCGCGAGCACGGACAGCTAACCTGCTCCGCGAGCCATCTAATATCATGTTGAAGTGATATTATGTCTGCGTAATGCTACCGCTGCGGGGAGGCAGCTGACGTGGCCTATGTCCTGGTCATGACACCGGAGGTCCGGGCATGGCTGCACGACCTGCGCAAGCGTGACCGGGCCAGCGCGATCCAGGTCGGCCAGGCCATCGGCATGCTGCTCGAAGCCGGCCAGATCTTGGCCGCCCGCGTCCGCTACTCCCGGCTGAGCAACCTGAAGGAACTGCGGCCAGGCTCGGCCGGGCGCGGCGAGATCCGCATCCTGTACATCTTCGATCCCCGGCGGAACGCGGTCCTGCTGGTAGCCGGGGATAAGGCTGGTAAATGGGCGGCCTGGTACCGGCAGGCGATCCCGCTGGCCGAGCAGCGTTACGAGGACTACCTGAAACAAGAGGACATCCGATGAGCAGCAGCGAGTTCCACCACTACACCAGGGATGAGTTCCTCGCCGAGTTCTACCCCGACCCTGCCGACAAGGCCGCCATCGCCGCCGGGATGAAGCAGTTGCGCGCCGAGCAGCGCGCCTACCGGCTTGCCGAGATGCGCCGCCGCCTCGGCATCACCCAGGCCCAGGTCGCTGCCCGGATGGGCATCACCCAGGGCCGTGTGTCCGCCATCGAGCACGCCAAACCAGGTACCACCGAACTACGCACTCTGGCTGCCTACGTTGAAGCCCTCGGCGGCCGCCTGGAGATCATTGCTGATTTCGGTGACCAGCGGCTTGCCTTCATCGAACCCGGCACCGAAGCAGCCTGACCTGATCAGCACCCGTGACCTAACCGGATTGCGCAGTCAAGGCGAACCGGGAAAATCCACCGCGACATATACGGAACAAGCTGATACTTCAGCACATAACATCCATTTCGGGGTGACCCAAGCCGTACTACCACATGTGGGCGCGATCCTGCCAACCCAGCAGGTAACACCGCTGGGATACTCGCAGATCAGCTACCTACGCCCCGTTTGGAATCCTGCAAGCATGCACGCTCGGCACTGCCTTCATCTGACTATAGGATTTGCTATAGTCGAGGTGTGGGTGATTGGGACGTTTACCTCACCAGCGAGGTCACCGCCTGGCTAGACAGCCTCCAGGCCACCGATGCCAAGACCGCCGACCTGGTGGACGACGCGATCTACGCGCTGAGCCGCTCCGGGCCGACACTCGGGCGGCCGCTGGTCGATACGATCACCGGCTCGACGGTCAAGAACTTAAAGGAGCTGCGCCCTGGCTCCAGCGGTACCAGCGAGGTCCGGATCCTGTTCGTCTTCGACCCGTGGCGCTCAGCGATCCTGCTGGTCGCCGGGGACAAGTCCGGGAAGTGGAACCGGTGGTACGCCAGTGCGGTTCCGCGTGCTGAGCAACTGTATGAGATCTATTTGAAGGAACGGGCCGAAGAGGAGTCTGGGCGATGAGCAGTTACACCAAGTGGGACCGCGGCGCCTACATCGGCCGCGTCGGCGGCGAGGAAGAAGCCGAGCGGCGCCGCAAGGCGCTGATGGCCCGCCAAAGCGGCCAGCGGCTCGCCGAAGAACGGAAACGCCACGGCCTGACCCAGGCCCAGCTCGCCCGCGCCATGGGCGTCACCCCCGGCCGGGTCTCCCAGATCGAACGCGGCGAGCTAGCGACCATCGACGCCGTCGCCCGCTACGTCCAGGCACTCGGCGGCAAGCTCGACTTGGTCGCCAGCTTCGGCGACCACACCCTTACCGTCACCACTACCGAAGCCGCATAAGCAGATATGCGCCCAGTGCCCCCTCCCGGAGCCGCAACATTTCAGTAGGCTGCCGGACGTGGCAGAACCAAGCGATGCTGACCTGGATGCTTTGGTCGAGCAGGCCACCGTGGACGCCTACGACGAGTACGAGCAACTCGCCAGTCTCCACGCCGTGATCAAGGAGCATCTGGCCGTCCCGTTCCGCACCACCGTCTTGGGTGTTGAGGTGACCGTCACCAAGATCGACCTGCTATCCGGTAGCGGGATTGCCGCGATCTGTTCCCGCGGGAACACCGGCAGGCCATCGGCATCCTGGACCTGCCGCTGCCTGCCCCGCCCCCTGCCGGCGCCGAATGGATCGATGCTTACCGGCACTGGGCTACCTGACGGCAAGGGAATCAGGCAAGGGAATCATGAGCGAGTACCAGTACTACGAGTTCCTGGCCTTCGACCACCCCTTGGACGAACGGCAGCAGGCCGAGGTCCGCGCACTGTCCAGCCGGGCCAGGATCACGGCCACCAGTTTCACCAATGAGTACAACTGGGGGAACTTTCGCGGCGATCCGCGCAAGATGATGGAGCGCTACTACGACGCCCATCTCTACCTCACCAACTGGGGTACGCACCAGGTGATGCTCCGCCTGCCCCGGACACATCTGAGCCTGAAGGTCGCCGAACAGTACTGCATCGATTCCCACGTGACCGCCTGGACCTCTGGAGAACACCTAATTCTGGACCTGACTAGCGAAGACGAAACCGGGGACTGGGTCGAAGGCGCTGAAGACTCTCTGTCGGCCATCGTGGGCGTCCGCACTGAACTTGGTGCCGGGGACCTGCGTCCCCTGTACCTAGGCTGGCTGGCGGCTTACGGAACCTGGGAACGCGACGAGGAGGCCTTCGGCTACGACGAGGAAAACGACCTCGAACCACCGGTCCCCGCCGGCCTTGGAGCCCTCACCGCACCGCAGCGGGCGCTGACCGGCTTCCTGCGCCTCGACAGCGACCTACTCACAATCGCAGCCCAGTCAAGCCCGCCCCTGGCCGGGATCACAGACGACCCCGCCAAGCTGACCAGATGGATCAAGGACTTGCCGGTGAGCGAGAAGGACAAGTTCCTCCACCGGGTTGCCCAAGGCCACGGGACACAGGTCCAGATGGAACTACAGCGCCGATTCCGCGGCGAACCCGGCACCACCAGCGACACCCGTCCCCGGCGCACCGTGGCCGAACTGCTGGACACCGCAGCCGAAGCCCGTCACCAGCGTCAGCGGCGGACCGAAGCCGCGCGTGCCGCCCAGGAGGCCCGCCGGGAACGAGAACGCGAACTGGCCCGCGAAAAGCGGCTGGACGTGCTGGCCCGCAATCCGGAGCCGCTCTGGGCACAAACAGAAGCGCTGATCGACACCCGGAAGCCGGACGACTACGACGTGGCGGTCGAGCTACTCAAAGATCTGCAGGTTCTCGCTCAGCGTGCCGGCCGCGCCGAGGAGTTCGCCCGGCGATTCGGGCTACTGTGCCAACAGCATCACCGCAAGCCCAGCTCCTCGCCCGATTCGACGGGGCAGGTCTCGCCGTCACGCCTACCGGCCAGAGATCCGGCCCTGCACCCCCTCCATAGCGGTTGGCCGGTCGTCTCATGACTGGCCCTGAACTGGGAACTCACCGGACAGCACGCATTGGTTTTTGGGTGCATTGCCCCTGGATCATGCGCCCCATAACGCTCTCCAGCTGGACGAGGCGTTGGGCAGTCCGCATCCAGCCTGGGGCTGCTAGTCCGGCAACGTCCGGTCCTAGCCGACTGGTTATGGGGGCTCGTGGTTGAGGGGTGGTTGAGCCGCAGGCCGTCCACGCCTTGGACGGCGTTCCCGCAGGTCAGAAGCATCTACGGTGGCGCCAGCCGGCTCCCTGTAAAACCGTCGGCTTAGCCTACGATGGTTCGAACCCATCACCTGCCACCACCTGTGGAAACAACCCCTGACCAGCATCGATGCGGTCAGGGGCTTTACTTCCCGATCTGTCAGCGGCGGTGACTGACGGTGGCCGTCACCGGGTGCCGGTGGCTGCTCGCCCCAAATACGCCCCAAAGTTGATCTTGCTATCTCTGGCTGGCCGGTGTTGTTCGCCTGGGCTTTCTGGATGCGTCGCAGCGCTTCGTGCTCTCCTTCTTCGAGGCAGTGAGTGCAAGCCCAGCGGCGCTGCAGTGCCCGCCGACGGACACGACACCGATCCCACCTCGCTGGATCCGCCTATGGCTGTGGCGCCGGGTACCTGGATCGTGGTGCCCAAGGTGCCGTTCACCTCGCTGAGTTGCGACCGTCGGCGTGGGCCCTTCTTCTGCGGCGGAAGTTCGGCCCGGCCTGAGTGCCGATGGCTCCCACCTCCGCCCAGCCCACTCCAGCACCATGCATTCCGCCCAGCGCAGTCTCCACAAGACAAGGCCATCGCCCGGTCGGCGGCAGAAGAGTGCGCATTGCCGGTACCAGGCAGGTGCGTATATTCATGCAACCTGAGCCATCGCCGTGCCGACAGCGAGGTGTGAGGCACCCTGCGGGACGCGCGCGTAGCCGCCAGGCACGTGGCCTGGATATCTGCCATGGCGGTTAAGCCGCACCCGATCGGTAGGGACTCGGCTGGGCCGACCTTCCGCTGCTCGGCTGGCATTTCGAACCGCCAGGCCCCTGGCCAGATCGGCGGCCGGTGCGGTCCGGCACAGGGTACGAGCCTTCAAGGACCTGACCGGGAACCCGGACTCACCGTGGGCTAGCTGGCATGCGACACCATGATTCCCGCGCTCACGGTGCGTTCGCCTCGAACCTTCTGCGTACGCGAGCAGATCTGCGGCGTCCGCGACAATGGCAGCGCCCGACGAACGAGAACACCAATGCCCTGATCCCACCAGCCACCAGCCCTACCTCGACGACATCGCCAGCGAATTCAACGACCGGGCACACGCCGTCCTCGGCTACTACACCCCGCGAGACTCCACCAAGCTGCTCGATAGCCGATCCTCAGCCCGTTGCTGCCACGGGTTGAGATCGGCCATCCCTCGCTTTCCGCGTTGTTGGTACGGCTGCCTTCCAAGGCTGGTCATCCGGCGCCCAGGGTGTAAGTTAGGCATGTGGGCCGCTTTGCTGCATGCCCATTTGTTGCGTTCGGCTAGGGGGTGGAATGGCCAGGCTGCTCGAACCGGGCGAATTCATTGACGACCGGCGGCTTGTTCTGGGGCGTCACCTGGGCAGCTGGGGTGTTGTTTATTTGGTGCGTGAACTTGGCCTTGAAGGGGATGGTCGGCCAGAGACGCAGATTGCGAAGGCGATACGCCCTGAGTTCGCATCTGACCCGGATAGGTTGAACCGGTTTGAAGAAGAGTGCAACACATGGCTTTCCCTCGGAATCCACAAGCACATCGTGCGGCTCTTCGTCGTAGACCGTTATGCCGGGCAAGTTTACGCCTTTGGTGAGTACATTCCAGAGGAACGGTTGCCTAACACATTGCGCGGCTGGCTTGATCATAACCTCGTGGAGCTTGAAGTAGCTTTGCGTTTCGGCCTGCACATTATTAACGCGCTGGAGTTCGGCCGCAGCCGGGGCCTGATCGTGCATCAGGATCTTAAACCGGAAAATATCATGATCACACCCGACGGGGTGGCGAAGGTTACCGACTGGGGCCTCTCGCGCATGGCACCCGCCGAGGTCAGAGCCCCGCCTGCCCTAGGGGCGACGCCGTACCTATATCGGGGTGCTGACGTCTCCGTGGCATGGGGTCAGGGAACGCGTGGGTACGCGGCGCCCGAGCTTGCGCAGCCTGATTACACGCCGACGCAGCAAACGGACCTGTTCAGCTTGGCTGTCATGCTGGTGGAAATGATGACAGGCCAGCGCCCGTCAGCCGGAACAAGGGCAGGAGATCTCTCCCAGGCACTACAGCCGTTTGGAACACGACACCAGATCCGCGTCGCGGAGCTCCTGGCTTCCTGCCTTTCGGCACAGCCGGACAACCGCCCTCAGTCAACGGCAGAACTCCAGATCGCACTAGCGGAAGCATTCGAGGAACTGGTCGGAGTTCCTGCCGAGCCGGCACCGGAAGAGAGCCTGACGAGGCTCACGGACATCGGGCAGCGCTCGTACGCGCTGATGATGCTCGGCCGCATCGACGAGGGTCTGCAACTTCATGCCGATCTGACGCGATACCTCAAACCTGAAGCGGAGAAGCCCAAAAAGACTGCCGTTCTTATGGACTATAAGGAGCACGGATGGAAGCTGATCGCACCCGAAGAAGAACTCGCAGAGCTTGAGAACGATATTCTTGCTGATCCGTCTGATCCAGAAAGCATCGCCTCTGCGATCTCGATCAATCAGGTCGCCGGCCGACTCGATCGCGCACTCGAGTTGTGCCAGGCGTGGCTTGGTCTCGCGCCCGAAGACCCAGCCGCGCTACGCGAGTGCGCAGACGTGTTGGCCGATTTGGGCCGTCGACGGGAAGCGCTTGATCATCTCGACCGCGCGATCGCTCTCCAGCCCAGTGCGGATCTGTGGATAGCCTGCGGGAAGATCCTTAACGATGAGGGCCACCTATCGGAAGCGCTGCACTCGTACGAGCGCGCGGTTCAACTCGACCCAGATAATGCGTCTGCCCTCAATGCGCAGGGCCACTTGCTGGCCACAATGGGAGATCATGCACGTGCCGTGGAATCGTTCCGCAATGCCACCAATCATGATCCGAAGTCCGCGACATCCTGGTACAACCTTGGGACCTCCCTGCACGCGCTCAAACGCCCACAGGAGTCGCGCGTGGCTCTGCTGAGAGCAGTAGAGGCCGATCCCAAGTTCTACCACGCACTCAATACGCTCGGCGCTCTGGCACGACTTGAGGGGAAGGATCAAGAGGCGCTTGTCTTCTTTCGGCGGGCAATCGCCGCAAATCCGGCATATGCTAAGTCGTGGTTTAACATCGGCAATACATACGAAGTTGCCGATCAGCCCGACAAGGCTAGAGAAGCCTATCAACGGGCGCTTGACATCGATCCAGACTACGCTTTGGCGAGCGCCGGCCTCGACCGGCTGGCAGAACAGGGCTGGTAGCAGCCAGGAGGCCACTTGACAGAACCCGATTCAACCGGTGCTGGACTCGGAAAAGACGCGACTGATGTCATCACTGCGGTCGTATCCGGCGAAATCGATCCGCAGCTCGGCGCGGCCCGGCTGACCGCAATATGGATACCTGCCGAGGAACTCAACACCCAGGCCGATCAGCCGTCATCGCACCTGCGCGGCAGCGTTGCCAGCTTGGACGACGTGGCGAGCCAGCTTGCCAGCAAGGGGCATACAGCCGCCGCGAGGCGGCTCGCCGAACTGAACTGGCTGCTCGCCCGGCGTGCTGTAAACGAAGACGTGGCCGTGCGGTGCGCGGCCACTCTGGCGCAGCTGATGATCTCCGACCCGGCCGCCGTCCGGCGCCGCCTTGACCTGCTGGAGTACGCCGTCCCTCCGATACTGGCATCGCAACGGCCAGCCATCGTGAAGGCCGTGATGCTTTGCAACCTTGCTGATGCCCGCTTCAACGCCTCAGCAGGTGATCCGGAAGCAATTTCCGCGACAATCGACGCATGCAAGCAAGCCATTTCGATGGGCGCCGACGTCGGGGATGCTTGGCTGGCCCAAATGCACTTCATCGCCGGAACCGCACTCCAGGACCTTGGCGACCTCACAGATGACGAAGATCATTACCGTGCATCGATCGATTCCCTGACTGCGACGCTGCGCTATTGCGCTCCTGAGCAGAATGCTGATCAGTACGCCGGTGTACTGAACAACCTGGGCTACTCTTACCGCAAGCTTGGGGACCACACCGGGAACGCGGCATTGATCCGTGAGGCCATCCGCTGCTACGACCTAGCGCTCCCATATCATCACGACGCGGCCCTGATCCGCAGAACGGAAGGTAACCGGGCCGAGGCGCAACGCCTCCTCGCACGGTCGTCTGCGGCTGCTGATGACTCGCAAAAGCCAGACGCGAAGCCCAACGCCGGGACGGACGCCCGTATAGCCGCACTCCTCGCGGCAGGGGATGGCGCCCTCAGCGAATCCCGGCGGACTGGAGAAGCTGACGAGGCACTCCGTCAGCTGGCTACCGACCGTTACCTCGCCGCGGCGAAGCTAGCCGACCGGAAGACGCCACCTGACGTGCGCGCAGAGGTTTACCACCGGCTAGCGGGCGGGTTCGTGTCGGCCGACGAAGACGATGCGCTGTGGACCGGCGTCTGTTTCGCCGCTGCCGCGCGTCGGCTCGGGACCGGTGCATGGCGAAGGGCCAGTCTGGCGGCCGTGAGCTTTCACATCGGCTTCATGCTGATGAAGATCGGGCTGCCTGACCAGCACATCTATCTGCACAAAGCGGAAGCCCTGCTACGCGACGCGCTGGGGCCGCTCGCAGCGGAGGGCCGCCCAGGTGAGTTTGACCAAGCGACAGCAGCCCATGAAGGGTGCCTGACCCTCCTGGGTGCGCTCGGCGACGAGAAAGCTCGGACCGAGGCACTGAAGCTAAACGCATCCCGCCAGCTTCAACGGCTGGACTGCGAAGCACAGGAGGCCCTCCCGGACGGATTGCACCTCGCCTACCGTGAGTACCTTCACCTGGTTAGAAAGCACGCAGCACAGCAACTAGGGGTGGTGCTGGCAACCGGCGTACTCAGCGAGGCCCGGGCAGTCGTCGACCAGACCACAGAAGACGGCGCCAAGGCTCTGGCCCTGACCCAGGAGGCGGGCGCTCGCCGTGATGTTGGCGATCTTGCCGGTGCGCTGGCACTCGCGGTGCAGGCGGAGAGATATGCGGCCAGCGCGCGATTGTCTAAGCCATCCGTTTGGTGTCAGCTTGCATCCTTCTACGCGCGGATCCCATCGAGAGACAAGGCCGAGGACTGCCTGCAACAGGCACGGGCGGTAATCGAGGACGCCCATCAACGCCACGGCACGTCCAGCAATGACGCTATTGAGATTGCTGTCATGCCCGACGGGCCATGGTGGATCCCGGAGAAGGAACTTGACTCCTACCGCCAGGAAATCGAAGACACCGCCACGACGATTGCTGGGGCCAGCAGCCGGCCCCGGTTCGATCCGGCCGCTACGGTCTCGGTCCTGACACCCGCCGGAAACGGGGATCAACTCCGAAGTGCCCTGGAAGAGGGCCTTCGGTCAACCAGGAAGACTTACTGATCATGCGACAGTTCATGTACGTCTCCAGGACCAAGGTCGAAGTGCTGGAGGCAGACCTGTCGAGATGGCGCAGACCACAGGTCTCAGCGGCCGTGAGCGCACCGGGCATCCAACTCGGGGTCACGCCACCGGCAGGGGCGCCGGATCTGTACCGGCGGACGAACGCGCTCATCAGAAAGATGGAGCACCGCAAGCGAATTGTGCCCCTGCCGGAGTATGGTCAACTCGGGATCTCCTGCTTTTACCGGGACCAGTCCGAGTGGGCACACGGGCTGTACTCATTCAAGGGGGATTTCAGCCTAGACCGAGACAGCGCGCGAGTCGTCACGTACCTGCTGTGGCGACGCTGGCAGGACTCGATCATATTGCTGGCCGGATCACCAGAGAACGTCCTTGGTGAACGAGTTATCCGCGGAGGCATCTGGGCGTACGGGACCACAGGCACCTGGACGACTCTCCTTCATTTCGCCGAGGCAGCGCTGCACACGGATGAACCCAACATTATCGGTCTGACGTCGACGGCAGATCGTCCCGAGGCGGGCGATTTGAAGTGGATGAAGCAAGATAACGTACAGGCGGATGTCCAAGAGGAACCGCTGCCATCAGAAATGATCGACTCCCCGCGTGCACTGGCCCTTGGCACGCTATGCCTCGGGCAGCTTTCGAACCTGCCAACAGGCCGGATCGATACTGCCTTCCGTGTGTTCCAGCGCCTGCCCCTCGCTCTGCGCGGCGAACTGCCCGGATGGGTCGCCGAGCTCCTCAGGCGGGAGGGAGGCCGTGAAAAGCTGGACTTCCTGCGCCAGTGCAAGACGATTTACGTCGGATCGCCGCTCTATACAGCGCTGCGATAGCCGATCTTGATCTCGCACGCGAACAGTCCCACGGACACCAGAGCTGAGTGATCTGCGCGCCCATCCCAGCGCACCCGGCGTGGCTACCGATGGCTCCTAATCGGCAAGTTAGGTGCACCGAGAAAGGATGCGACGCAGAGAACCAACACTGCGTTGATCCAGGAGCTACGCATGGATATGAGCAGCCGAGCATAGTCATCCGATGGAACAACGCACTACTTTCGGCATGGTAGGTCGGTGCGGAGTGGGTGTTCCTGGGATGTGTTGCCGGGATGATCGCGGTCGTGTCTGGGAGGTTGCGGCCTGACATGTGCGGGAGGTCGCAGGCTTACAACTACGATCTGGGCGAATGCCTCGTAGCCGGGCGTTCTGGCCTGGCATGCTGACCGCGGGGCGGTGGGCGCCCTGCGTCTTACTGGATGAGGCCGGGTGTGGTGAATCGGCGCACTGTCTGGCTTGCAGTGCTCGGGCTGTCCGCATCGCTGGCTGCTCTGTTCTGCGCTATCTGGGTGATCCCGCGCCTGCTTTACCCGCCGCTGGGCTTGGCCGCCTTGCGCGGCGTAGCCGGTGCGCAGGCGCGCATCCAACTGCAGCAGGCCCAATCACAGCTAGCGAACAGCGCACGATCAGCGGTCTTGCAAGCCCTTGCCGGGCTGGTGCTGGTTGCCGGAGCCGGGGCTACCTGGTGGCAGGTCCACATCAGCCGGCAAGGCCAGATCACCGACCGGTACAGCAAAGCTGTCGATCAGCTCGCCAGCCCGAGCGTCGAGGTTCGCATCGGCAGCATCTACGCGATGGAGCGCATCGCCAGGAACTCAGCCGCCGACCGCGATGCCATCCTGTTCCTTCTGGGTGCCTTCGTGCGTATCCACTCGCCCTGGCCTGTCGGTGCCCCCGACGGCCCGCAGCACCCGACCGCAGCCGTGGATGACAACCTGCCCTGGATGCGAGTCCGCGCCCCCGATATCCAGGCTGCCATGGGAACGCTGGGCCGCCTCCCCCGGTCGCGGGAAGACCCGGCTATCTCCTTGTCGCGGGTGGATCTGCGCAGCGTAGCGCTGCGCGATTCCCGCCTGAGTGGATCCCGGTTCCGGTACGCCAACCTGGCCCGCTCCCTACTGGGCGGGGTATGGCTAGAACACGCCGACTTGACGGCGGCCGACCTGCGCCGCACTACCCTCGACCACGCGCACCTGGCAGGGGCCAACCTCAGCCGGGCTTCGCTGCAGGACGCGAGCCTGCGCCATGCAGACCTGCGCCACGCCAACCTCAGCGGCGCCAACCTCACCAACACAACCCTGGATGCCGCCCAGATGGCCGGTGCGCATGCAAACCAAGCCACCATCTGGCCCGCGGGCCTCGACCCCGACCAACGCCACCAGCGCGGCATCATCGAAAACGGCACCTAACAGCGTCGGCGGGCGCCTGCCCCAAGGCCCAGACCATCATCGACCCGGTCGGCGGCAGATCCGGACGTTCACTGGATCTAGCCGTGGCGAATACTTATGCGGGCTCGTCGGGCTGGGACAGCAGAGAACCGCCCCGGTGAGTCAGAGCCTGCGGAAACACCGGGGCCGGTTCAAGCGGACGCTTCGCTCGGTTGCGCGGGCGGGCCGCCGGCGTGCATGATCGGGGCCGCGGCAGCAGGGAGGTGGCGTGGTGGCTGACCTACTTGCTGGCTGTCGTGGATTCGATGAGGGTCCGTGAATAGGTGCGGGAGGCGTAGTACCCGGTGGCCGTGCACGCGGTCGCTGAGGTGCAGGACACGCCGGTGAGGTAGCTGGCGTTCCCGCGGTTGGGGCTGGGCACTATTGACCAGCGGGTGCCGTTCCAGGACTCGATCAGGGTTGGGGACCGGCCATTGGTGTCGGAGTAGCCGACGGCCGTGCACGCGGCCGCCGAGACGCACGACACGCTGCTGAGGTCTCTGTCCGCTCTGCGGTCGGCGCTGGGCATTATCGACCAGGCGGTGCCGTTCCACGACTCGATCAGGGCCCTTTCCGGCCCGTCCGGGCCGCCCCAGGTGTAGTAGCCGGTCGCGGTGCACGCCGCCGCCGAGGTGCAGGACACGTCCTGCAGGTAGCTGTCGGACCCGCGGCTGGGGCTGGGCATTATCGACCAGGCGGTGCCGTTCCACGACTCGATCAGGGTCCGTCCCGGGCCGTGAAAGCGGGTGAAGTAGTAGCCGATGGCGGTGCACGCGGTCGCCGAGGTGCAGGACACGCCCCGCAGGTCGGGGATGCTGCCTGCGGTTCCCGGGTTGGGGCTGGGCACTATCGACCAGGCGGTGCCGTTCCACGACTCGATCAGGGTCCCGAGGTGGCCGCTGCCGGTGGCGTAATAGCCCGCCGCCGTGCACCTTCGCGCGGCGGTGCAGGACACGCTGTGCAGGTCGCTGCCGGATCCGCGGCTGGGGCTGGGCACCACCGACCAGGCGGTGCCGTTCCACGATTCGGCCAGGGTCCTGTACGGGTTGCCGCTAGTGACGTCCGCGCCGACGGCCGTGCACGCGGTGGCCAAGACACACGACACGCTCTCCAGAACGTCGTCGCCGGGCCCCGGGCTGGGGCTGGGCACCACCGACCAGTGGGCGCCGTTCCACGATTCGATCAGGGTCCTGTCCGTCCCGCCCTTGGCCGCGTAGCCGCCGACGGCCGTGCACACGGCCGCCGAGACGCACGACACGCCATCGAGGCCGTCGCCGAAGGCCCCGCCGTCAGGGCTGGGCACCACCGACCAGGCCACGGTCTGTGCGCTCGCCGGCGCCGCGGCGCCCAGCAATACCAGCCCGGCCAGCACGGCACCACCCCGCAGCTTGCCGCCCGCGCGCAGAAAGCGCCGACCACGCCGTCTTCCGCAGGACCTTCCCGCCGCGCCGGTGAGCCCAGTCGCCAGGACTGCCGCTAGCCGCATCAGTGTCATCGCCATCCCCCGCGCTGTTCGGATACCAAGTAGCCACGGAACTCGCCGCCCCACCTGAAGCGGACTCTACTGGGCAGAACGACGTAGGGGAACGCGGAAACCGCCGCTCGCTGACCCGCGCAACTTCTCCTGTTTCCTCCGCTACCAGAAGCTGGACGATGACAGGCCGAAGAAGACGGCTGGCCGTCGCACCACGGCGCCAACGGACAGAACCCGCTGGATCAATAGTCTTGCCCGAGGACGGCGCGGGCGCGCCAGGTGACCTTGCCTTTACGCTTGCCTACACGCACCTCGCGGCCATGAGCGGATGTTCCCGGACGGCATCGGTGCCCTGTGATTTTCCGGAGTCGGTTAAAGGCGCAGGAGGAAGTAGTAGGAATCGTTTTGGCGGCTGGGGTGCAGGACGTACCCGGCGGCTATCTTCAGGGCGTAGTTCTCGGCGCTTGTCGCCGGGCTGCGGGAACGCATCTGGTAGCAGCCGGCGGTCCGGCACCGCCGTGCTGCGTGCTGCTGAAGCGCGGTTCCTATTCCGCGGCGGCGTCGTTGCGGATCGACTCCGAAGGCCTCGACATAGCCTTCCAGGAGCGGTTCGTCATTGTGCATTACCGCGGGCCTGCCCTCCTCGGCGCCGATCACCTGGATCAGGTAGCGCAGGAAGCCGGCACACAGGGTGCCGTCGAAGGCGGCGAGCACGTGAGATTCCAGCGCATGCGGGATGCGGGAAGCGAGATAGCGGTCCTGGGCCAGCACGCGGGCCGCCAGGATGAGCACCTGCTCGAAGTGCGCTGTCCCAGGCTGGACCTCTAGCACTTGTACCTGCCGTCCAGGCTCGTCAGCACGGTCATCCATCCGCCCATCATGCCGCCGGTCGGCAGGGGCTTGCGGCCTGACACCGTCAGAAAGCCAGGCAACCCGAGGTGGTGATTCGGCCACGCGACTCGCGGCAGAAGCGGACAAGCGCGCCAAGCGCGGCCGATGCATAGACATACGGCCCGAACGCCTGTTTGCCCGCCGGTGCTCCGAATTGCCAACTGTTACGGCAGCGGTAGTTCGTGATCGTGGGGTCGTTGGCGCAGGTCAGGAGGATGCCTGCGGAGTGGTGCGGCTGCCGCGATCATGATGGGTTGTGAGACTCGATCAAGATGCGGCAGCCGCTGCTGCCACGGTAACGGATGATGCCCGGTCCGCGTTGCTGGCGGACCTGCTGGGCCAGGTGGCGGGGTGTTTTCCCCGGCGGGAGACCCGGCAGTCCTGCGGCCAGATGGTCAGCGGGCTGCTGATGGAGCTGGAAGATCACAACTGCTGGACGATCGCCGAGGCGGCCGGGCATCGCGGGCCGCACCGGCTGCAGCATCTGCTGTCGCGTGCGGTCTGGGATGACCAGCAGGTGCTGGACACCGCGGCGGCCTGGGCGGCCGGTCACCTCGATGACGGAGACGCGGTGCTGATCGTGGATGAGACCGCCGATGAGAAGTCCTCCACGGACGCGGCTGGGGCGGCCCGCCAATACAGCGGCACCGTGGGCGGTATCGCGCTGTGCCAGGTGGCGGTCACCTTGACCTATGCCACCAGCCTGGGGCATGCGCTGATCGGCCGGGCGTTGTACCTGCCCGGGGCGTGCGCCGCCGATGAAGAGCACCGTGAGCTGGCCGGCATCCCGGAGGAGGTGCTGTTCGCCACCAAGCCGCAGTTAGCTGACGGGCTGCTGGACCGCGCGCACGCGCGCGGGATCCGCGCCGCTTTTGTGGCCGGCGATGAAGTGTATGGCGGCCGTGAGCTGCGCCGCGGCATCCGCCAGCGCCAGATGGGCTATGTCATGGCGGTCCGCGCCAACCACACCGTGACGGCCGGGGCGGGCCGCACCATGACCGCGGCCGAAGCTGTCCGCATGGTTCCCGCCCGCGCCTGGCACCGGATGCGCACCGGCGCGGGGACCAAGGGCACCCGGCACTACGACTGGGCGATGCTGGAGGTGACCAGCGACGACACTCCCGACCAGCACAGCGGCGGGCACAGCATCCTGCTGGCCCGGCGGCACCGCTACACCGGCAAGCTGTCGTTCTACCGGTGCTGGACACCCCGGCCGGTCCCGCTGGCCCAGCTGATCGCCATCGCCGTGACCAGGTGGCGGATCGAGGAAGATCACCAGCTCGCCAAGCAGGCCACCGGCCTGGACGCCGGACAGGTCATCCGCTGGACGTCCTGGCACCGCTGGACCGCGATCTGCCTGCTCGCCTACATCTACCTCGCCGTCACCGCCGCCGTGCAACGCCAGCACGACAGCGGCTCAAGCCTGGACGACGGACTGATCCCGATCACCGTTCCAGAGCTGCTGCGGCTCCTGCGCGACACCGTCATCCCCCCACCCCGGCGAGACCGGGCCCACCGGCTGCACTGGTCCACCTGGCGACGACGCCACCAGCACCGCGCCCGCCAAGCCCATCAACGCTGGCACCATTACGCCGAGACAACACCATGATCACAACGAACTACAGCTGCCGTAACTGTGCTGACAGTCCTTGATAACCACATGCGTCCAAAGGACGGAGCACGTGGGCTCGTGAAATCCCTGGCTCCGGCCCGCCAGTCGGGTAACCGTTACACCCAAATCCTGAAATCAAGATTTCACTACGCGGCTACTTATGTCTTTTCAGAGCGCCTGGACAGGCGCGGGCTCGGGTGAGGTGCCGGCAGCTATTGACCGCAACGGCACGTCGCGCCTGCAGCGGCAAAGTACGCCTGCCAGAACCGCTGCATGCCCGCAAGCGAGGCTGGGCTGTTCGAAAACGCACCGGCGCCCATTCCAGACACCGTTACCGTGCCATGCGTTAGCCCCGAGGGAATAAGGTCTGCGCGCTTTACCTGGGCAAGAAGGAGCCGGTTCGTCGAGGCGTCGAACCGGCGATGGTAGAAATCCCAGCTACCCTGATCCTCCATCATGTCAGATAGGACATAGACGTGGCTACCCCGATGACCGCCCGCGACGGAGCCCGCGTACATGAATGCACCAAACAGGTCGCTGCCATGGGATTGCGTCAAATGTGCAATGCCGCAGGAGAGCAAGGTCTTCAGCCCTCTCGCCAGGTCATCCCGGTGGGTGCTCTCTACGACTTGATCATGGATAGGGTTACCGTTTGTTTTGGCTGCAGCCAAATGCCATCTCTGGCAGGTTCCAGCCTGGGAGTTTCTGGTGATGAGCCCGGCATCTATCGGCCGTCGGGTGCATCCGTCCGCCACCTGCCTTACGAACGGCAAGAACCAGGAGAGCTTGACCAGCCCCGAGTGCCGGACACTACCTGTGACATCCATCTCAGCCACACAGATGCCCACGGCGGCCCGGGGTACGCCGAGCAGGGAATTGAAGGCGGCGCAGGCGGTGAGCGATGTCATCGCCATAATGAGGGCGCTCATGCCGGTCATCGCCTGAGACCACCGCGATCTGGCTGGAGGTAGCGTTCGCATCTTACCTATCCTTAAGCGTAACTTGAGACGGCGCTTGACCGTTATGGGATAGTGGCTTCGCAATGGGATGATCCTGCCGCTTCACCCAGTGCGGAAGCGGAATCTGTGGCATTTGTGCTGCATACAGGGCAGCCCGGGTATCCTCGTCGGCCAGTGCGGCCACCTCGCCGAGGTACTGGCTCATGGCCGCCGAGCCGGCGGCCTGCAGTGAACGGGCAGCGGCGAGCCAGGAGGCCTGGTATGGTCCGAACGAGGCCGCGGTAATGGTGCTGTCGATGTTCCGCTCGATGGCTATCGTGCGGTACTCAGCCGCGTCAGCCAGCGACTTCGCAGCCGCCCGGGACGCCCTGCGGTACGCCCCTGTCAAAGGATCGTGAAGGACATAGCCTTCGGTTGCGCCCAGGCCCACCACAACGCGGCCGAGATTCTGAAAGAGCTGTGTTGTCAGGCTTCGCGATACCGTGAGGGCTTTGAGCGCCTTATGGTGCTGCGTAAGCAGCTTTAGCTGCGCCGCGATGATGTCGCCGCGGATCGGTGCTAGCCGGGCCTGCACAAGCAGGAGGGCGGCGATCAAGGATGCGGCGACGCCGCTAATAACGATCCGCTGCCAGCGTGATGCATGATTAGCATAACTAGCGAGCCAGCCGCCAAATATCGAGCCAAGCGTCAGTAGCGTGCCCAGCGCTATTTGCGTGAGGGCCCTCTCAATGCCCTGCATGCCCATGGAGTTCGCGACTGGGTAAGCTAGCAGGATTTCGGTCAGCCCGCCAAGCGTTATGTAGACGCCAGCTACCAGCAACTTTGTCCTGCTGCCGTCGAACTCTCTCTCCGGGTGGGCGGCCAGCAAACGATTCCGGGCGGAGTGCTGTGCAGCCTGGGCGCGCGTCGCCGCGCGGAGGCGTTCGGAGTAGCGCGCGTCAGCCGAGGCGGCGCCGGCTGCCTTCTTTGCCGATGTGGCCAAGGTGACCCGAATGCCAGGATCGCGCGACTCACCCAGCTTCTCCATTTCCTCTGCAGTGGTGAACGCGATCTGGTGCAGAGCTGGCAGGTATATGTTTCCGAGCGACCAGACCGCCGACGGCCGTCGGCGGTTCTTCGCTTGCTCGTACAGGGGCCGGTCACGCTTGGCTAGCTCGCGGGCCAACTCACTGAGGGTGGCGACCGAGGCACGCGTATCCGGCATCGGTCTAGCCAGAGCAAACTCGCGCTGACGTCTACGAAATGCCATGCCGTGGACCATCTGAGGCCGCCGATCTGGCCCGTAGCCCGGTCCGGCTGACGCCAGTCGAATATTCCGATATATATCGTGCCAAGGTAGCCAGGTAGATATCCCGACATACCGCTCCGAGCTTCCTCTCGGCTTCCTGCTGCGCTTTAGCGGCTTCTTTCTTGGCTTGGATGATTTTCGTCAGCCCAGCCGCTTCGATACTTAGCCGACGCAACTCTTCCTGCACCGCGCATCGCTGGCCCGCCAATCGTATGCTCGACCGTACGGCAGGATCGGCCAAGTCAACCGCTTCACCGGCCATCTCCGGCGTCGCCGCCTGTCTCGGCACGTGGGGTAGCACCTCGGTCAGGGAGTTGTGATCAGGCGCGTCAACGACCACGACCTGGGCTCCCTGTTTCGGCACGTCGGGCCACATCTCTACCAGGGATCGGCGATCTGCCTCGAGTTGTGCCAGGGCGGCTTCCATTTGTTCCAGCTCACGCACCAGAATATGCTGGATGACCTCGCACCTGACGTCCGCTGCGGACTCGTATGACTTCGCCCGTGGCGAGTCCTCGTCCTGAGTCAGGCCACCACGGGCGTCGCGCCGCGCGTCCCACCATATTTGAGCGCGCCTGAAGGGCCCCGGCTGCCCACTGGTTGTCATGCTGGCTCCCGTGGATCATGGGTCTTTGATGTGAGGGATTCGGACAGTTTGGCAGCGCCCGGCAGAATTCACCAGAGCGTAGCCGTTTTGCGCTGAATGGTGTTAGTGCGACTATCCTAGGGGTGACGATTGGGCGTGCACTTTTCTTCTGGTTTGAAACATCCGCGCGGGAATAACACCGGAAGGAGCTTAGCGGTGGGGTTGAAATCTGGCAACTTCGAAATACGCAGATCAGCATGTGAGCACCTAGAATAGGCCCTGATGTCCATTGTCAGCGCTGCCGCAAGCGTTCATGGCAGCGCCTTCCGGCGTGCTGGTACTCGTAGAGAATACCGCCGAGTCGGTCGCGTCTGCGGATGTCCGGGCTAGTTATCCGGTCAGAACCCGCGATGGGTTGCGGATAGCGCCCGTAGCGGGGTGTGGGCTTGGCCCAATGTGGGCGGTGCTCGTGGTAAACGGCTCGAACTCGCGCAGCGCGTGCAGCAGGTGGCGCTCGTTTCAGATCAAAGTGCGGTTCAGCAGCTCGCGCCGACAGGCTGCATCCACTCTCTATCACGGAATTCATCCTCGGCATCCGGGTGCAGCTGAGTGCGTTCCGCGCCGCGTTGTCCCTCACTGACAACACCGAATTGACCGCGTGGAGTGCCTGCTGCAGGCGATGTTGCGGCTGAGAGGGTCCAGCCCTGCTCGCTTCGGCGCTTCTGGCTCTCCGTAACCGCGTTAAGCGTTGAGATGGAGCTCGTCGTCATGGTTCACCACCTGAGAGACTGTCCGCGGGTGTACCGTCATGCTATCGATAGATATGCAAATTGACGCATGAGTATGCGTTGAGCAACGTCCGCTATTCGGCATGTGCGAGCGTTGGGCAAGTCGGCTCGCCACGCAGATCGCCCTGTTCGGGCACAACCCAGACGACCGGGCGGCGGCTGAGTGGTGCTGTGCGGGGGACCTGGCCGGGCCATTCCCCTTATGTCAGGCTGATGACATGCGCAAATACGTGATTATGGGGATTCAGGGCAGTGGCAAGGGCACGCAGGCCAAGATGCTGGCGGCGGACCTGGACCTGGTGCACATCAGCGTGGGGGACATCTTCCGGTGGAACGTGCAGAACCATACCAAGCTGGGCGCGCAGGTGCGCCGGGTCATGGCGGCGGGAGAACTGGTCGGGGACGACCTGGTGGAGTCGGTGGTCAGGGACAGGCTCACCCAGCACGACTGGAACTTCGGCTTCATCATCGACGGGTTCCCGCGGGACCCGCGGCAGGCCGAGTTCTTCCTGGAGAGTTACGACATCGACGGCGTCATCGAGCTTGACCTGCCAGACAGCGAGGTCCGCCGCCGGGTTCTCAACCGCAGGCTGTGCGCCGACTGCGGGATGGATTACAACCTGATCGCCAACAGCCCGACGGTCCCCGGCCGGTGCGACATGTGCGGCGGGGAGCTGATCACCCGGGAAGATGACACCGAGGAGGCGCTCGCGGTCCGGCTGCGGGATTATCACGACCAGACCAACCCCGTGCTGGCAATTTTCCGGCGCAAGGAGTACGTCTACACCGTGGACGCGCGGCCTGCGCCGGAGGTCATCCAGCGGCAGATCAGGGAGTGCCTCGGCCTGCCGCCGTACAAGGGGTAGCGACCAGATACGTGCAATAGCGCCATTGGGCCTGATTAGCGTCATATGGCAGGAGATTGAGGGCTCGTTCGCGGTCACCCGCAACGAGCAATTCATCGTCGTAGGGGAATTTTACCAGGCCAGCTGGTTTCACTATAAACTTTTCCCGGGGGAACGAAACGCTCATTTCTTCTCCTTGATGATCATCGAATTCATGCATATCCGCCGCAAGCGCCCACGAACACGCTGGAGGCCCAGTGGTAGGGGTGCGCGAACGGCCGCTCCAGTGATGACGCAGTGGCTACGGAACTATCCACCGTGGGCCTTCCCATAGGTAGCCTGAATGCCCTGTTGCGTAGCTCTTCGTGCTGTGCGAGATAGCTGTCCATCTGCTCGGTTGTCAGCCGGGCGAGCCATAGCTGGGCTTCGCGCAATGCCAGGGCCGGGCTATGTGGTGCTGGCTGGTCAGCGGCGCGGCCGAGGTGAAGTTCGTAGAAGCGGCACATGAGCAGTGCCGTCGAGACGTCACTGACGGGCCAGAGAGTTCCCACCATGCCGGGGGTGCCGGCGCTCAGGAAGCCGGCCGGAAGGCCGATCGCCTCGTCGGGGATGGCCGTGAAATCGGTTACCGCTGTCTGGCAGGCCGAAGCGACCACTAGGCGCGCGCCCGCGAACGGCCGGAGGGCCATTATCTCCCGCAGTGTCAGCGGGGCGGCCTGGCCATCCTGGCTGAGCAGCAGCGCCGAATCGGTCGGGGTAACGGGGTTGAAGACGCCGTGGCATGCGAAGTGAATGTGCGTCGCTCCTGCGGCCGCCGCTAGCAGGTTTGGCCGCGTAGCTTCCATCCCGGTGAAGACTCGGGACCCGCCGGGCGGGAACCAGGCGGCGATCTCTGTCAGCTCTGCCTCCGCGAACTTGAGCCTGCCGGTGCCTGCTGGGGAGGCCACTCCGGCGAGCACCAGATTGCCCTCCTGCCGGGTGGCGGCGAGTGCCAGGCGCGCGGTGTCAAGGACTCTGGCCGACGGTGCGTACGCCACCGCGTAGTCACTCAGAAGGCACCGAATCTCCTGGCCGCGCTGGTAGCTGGCGGCGTGCAGCGGCAGCAGTCCCAGTAAGCCGCAGGCGATCAGCGTGACACGGTCGGCCCGGCTGCGCGCGAGCTGGTCCGCGAGTGGGCCGGTGAGCCTCTCCCCGAGCACCGGAAGCAACCCGGCCAGTGCCTGCTGGAACCGTCTGGCCGATACCGTCATCTCCATCTGGGCAGGCAGATACCCGTCGGTGTCGCGGCCGCCGCCGATGACAAGTGTGCGGAGTGCCGCTGCGGTGAGCGGTTCGCCAGGCTCCGGTACGGCCTCGACCCTGGTCATAGGCAGTCCGTTCGCCGGGGATCTAGTACCCGTCAGGGTGATTAGCAGCGTCAGGCTTCCCTCGGCACAGGCCGCCAGGTAAGCCAGGGGACCGGCCGCGCGCACGACCGCGGTGATGTCAGCGAACTCGGGCTGTGCGAGGAATCCCTCATGGTCGTCGAGCTGGCGGATCCGGTTGATGGCATCGGCGAGGAGCCGCCGCGCTTCCCGTAGGCTCTGGCGAAGGTCGCCACTGTCGGCCGGATGGGCAGCAGCGGCGCCAGTGCCTGGGACGGGTGTGATCGCCGGGGCCAGCCACTCGGCCGCTTCCAGATCCCGCAGCCCGGCCGCTGCGGCAACGAAATCATCGGCCAGGTCCGGGCTCAGTTTCCTGATCTGGCCGAGTTCAGCCTGATCGCGGGCGAGCGCGTCGCCCAGGCTGCGGGCCCTGCCTCGCTCGGCGATGACGGCGGCTAGCTCAAGTTGGTCCGCCTTGGCGGCGGCGTAGGCCGCGTTCAAGCGCAGAGCCGGAGCCTCCGTCAGCTCGGCCTGTATGGCGGAGCGGCTAACGGACGTGACGTAGAGCTGGTCGGCCGCTGCGAGTGCGTTCTCGTATGCCGCGAGCGCCTCGCTCCAGTGATCACCAAGTCGGGCGTAGGCGTCGCCTAGCGCCTGGCCCGTTCCCCGCTGGTAGGCCGGCAACCCGGCGCTGGCGAAGACCTTCAGCGCTGCTTCGAGATGGCTGATTGCCTTGCGCAGGTCATTGTCGTGGCCGGCACGGGCGCGCTCGGCGTAGGCGGTGCCGAGGTTGTGGCGGGTCATCGCCTGCTCCAAGGGCGAGCGTCCTGCCCCGTTCGCCAGAGCATCCGCAAGGCACATGATCGCCGACGAAAGGTCCTCGTGGCGCTGGGGGCCATCACGCTCCAGATAGGCGGTCCCCAGGTTGTTCTGGATCCCCGCCCACAGCCCCGGCGATGCGTCGCGTTCTCCCAGTACCTGCAGTGCCGCCTGGTGATAGCCGATGGCCAGGTCGGCCGCTGTACCGGGCTCGCCCGTCGTCCGCCCGGAGACGGCGACGCCAAGACCGGTCAGTGTCGCAGCCTGTTCTTCGAGCGTGCCCGCCGCGCGGAACAGGCCTTCCGCCGCTTCCAGGTTGGTTATCGCCAGCTCGATATTGTCGTCGGGATCACCGAGGACCCGCCGAGAATAGGCTTCAGCCAGGCTGAGCCGAGTCATGGCTTCTTCCCGGCCAGCCTCCAGGCGGGCAAATGCGTCCCGTGCGGCAATGTAGGAGACGATGGCCTGCTCGATATTGTTCGCCCGCTCGCCATAGCCCCGGCGGAGGTAGGCGTTGCCGAGCGAGTGTTCAGTCGCGGCCCGGTCGAGCGGGTGCTCCTGCTCTGTCCGGACGCTCAGCGCCTCCTCGAAACAGCCGATAGCCATCTCCACGTTGTCAGCCGGCTTCCCTGCTCGGCGCTCGAGGTAGGCGTTGCCGAGGTTATGCGCGGCCGCTGCGCATGCTGGCGCAGGCCCGCGGCTTGCAAAGTGCCGATGTGCCGTAGTGAGGTAGCCCATGGCCATTTCGATGTTCTGGGCCCTGTCGGCGTCGCCGTGATCGAGGTAGGCCACGCCGAGGCTGCCCTGAATGGCGGCCCACTCATCCGGGTGCGCCTGGCTGGTGAAGAACTGGCCAGCGGCCTCTAGGTGCCTGATGGCCTCGCGCACGTTGCCCGCGCGTGTCCCCCGGGCCCTCTTCAGGTACGCTTCGGCCAGTTCGACCTGCACCTCCGCCTCTACTGGGGGCGGGAGTTGGTCGTCACCAGGTTGAAGTGCCTCGGTCAGGTACCTAATAGCGGCCTCGACGTTGTCCCGGCGGCTACCCACACCGTGACGGCTGTAGATCTGGCCCAGATCACGGGCGAGCTTCCGCCGTGAACTGGCTGCGGGCGCACCGGGCGGCGCCCCGAACACCATTTCCAGTGCGGAGATGGCCTCGGCGTAATCGCCGGAACCCAGCCGTTCACCAACGTCAGCCAGACTGGCGCCGAGCGCGTCGCTCAGCGCCGCTCGCAGCCGCGCATGAGAACTCACCGCGGGATCAGCGAGCACTCGCGTCAGCAAGTCGATCCGCCGGTCCAAGTCCCACGGGCCCGTCAGTTCCCCGATCTGTTCGATCATCTCGCGGACCCGTGCGGGCAACTTGCCTTCCTGCTCGCCGTCGCGGACGCGAGCCCGTTCCCGCGCAAGCAGGGCCCGTCGCTCCTCAAGACCTTCCGCGATGTCGATCCGGCCGGTCTCCTGGACCTGCTGCAGCAATCCAGCAATCAGCGCATCGGTCTCATCGTCGAGAAGTTCGGGATGCCGGATCAGGCTCTGGCGTATGTCAGCCGGCGTCCTGGCTTTGAGGAACTCAAACAGTGCCGCCAGCTGAGCCCGCCGCCTACGTCTACCCACCTTTCCCATGCCTCATCCCCGCCTGCGCCATTCTCCATCACCTCCGCGAAACATGATCGCCTCACGGCCAGCCGCCGCCCGTGACGATCGGACCGCCAGCAGGTATGCGCCAGACTCCGACCTCACTGCTCGCACTGCTGAGAACGCTGCGGTAGCGGCCAGCACGCTAGCCGGAGCTGTGTCAAGGTATCGCTATCAAGTCCGTTAGGCCATTCGCCCCAATTCCTTCAACAGCTCTCGAAAAGCTTCATCATCATCGGCCGTCACGAACGCCTCCCCCGACGGCCGCTTGATTTGAACCGAGAAAGGCCTTTGCGCACGCAATGACCCGTGTTGCCGACGCAGAATCGCGATAACCCGCCGAGCGAGCTCGGCTATATCATGACGGGCCACGCCAATCGTAACCAACCCAGACGTTATACCGACAGCGCCGTTGATAACAGTGACGACGTCACCGAGAGCCGGGCCGCGAAGGTCGGCCTCCCAGGCTGACTGCAAGCCCGCCAGCAAGCCGTCCTCAACTAGCTCATCGGGCACACCGAGGAAGATCTCTTCATCGCTCACTTCTAGCATGATTCAATACTCCATAAACGACCAGGACTGAAAGAACCGGCACTGTTCTTACTTTCGAGTGCCGTTTCTGTAGCGGGCGACGACGCCCTTGATACGGTTATTCGATGATAGGATGCGGTAGATATGGAACTCGTACTGAGTAACCTCGGCCGAGAGTGCGGCGACAACTCTCTCCGCAATTGCTAAGTCCCAGAAGATACCTCGATCTGATCCAGGCCCTTCCAAAGGAACCAGCTTGTTTCCAGGCTCTTGAACTACGACATAATAGCTCTCACGCACTGCACATCCCTCCCCAGTCAAGTGGCGCTACACGCCGCCTTGAAGCGCTGTTCCGCCTTTCATGCGATGGCATGACGCGGCCGTCGGTGGCGTCCCTAGCATGCAGAAAGGTAAGCTAAGAGTAGACCCATCTACGCTCAACGGCTAGACGTCCTTCGAGCCGAGAGCGCGATACCACCCCAGCGTCGTCGTTGCCACGGCGGCGGCTTGGGTCGATGCTCGGAGCGCCCCATGCCAGCCCGGGGAGTGCGCTGGACAATTTGCAGAGGCTTTGCAAGCAAGGGGTCAGGGCGAGGACGAGACCGGGGTCGACATCCGGTGCCCTCCGGCAGCGGAGGCTTGCACGCGTATATGGCGCGCATTGGCAAGGCGACATCAATCAGGTTTGGCGGAACGGGACCCTCCACCCATCTGCGGTGACGTGGGTGGCCGAATTACCATCTTCACCAGCCTTCGACTGCGGCGAGTTCTTGCGCCAGCTGGCTGAACTCCCCCGCGCCCGGCAGCCATGCTCTGAGCAGGTCGGGGTGATGTGGGAGCAGCTCACACAGCAGGCGGTTAAAGTGTTCCGGGTTTCCTCGTGCCAGCTGATACGGACCTGCGCGAATGCCTCGTCCACCAGGGCCGCCGCTGCTTGCTCCTCATCTCCGGCGCTGGTGAGTGCGACAGCGACCGCGAATAGGCTCTCGGCCCTCTGGTTCTGGGTCACGCCTCGCGTGTCTTTGGCGAGAGCCAGGGCCTGGTTGGTCTGGCATGCCTGAACGAGCGCCTGGACTGTGGTCATGATTGCTCGACCCCCTAGTCCGCCGGGGAACTGGGCCAGGAGGTTTTTGTGCTTCAGCAGTGGCCGTCGGTATCAAACGCCCGTACCACCGCTATCTGCCGACGCGGAGAGATACGTACTGAACTGCCCCGAACTGCGGACTCGGCCGTCGGGCCGACCACAACCCAGACCCGCTGACGGAACGGCAAATATAGATAGTCCAGAAATCACGGCACGCCCAATCGCCCAATGTGCTGTCAACTGCACTTGGAGAGCCACAAACATTGTTAATGGAACGGTCCAAGCGCGATCATAGCCGTCGGGACGCCTGCTGCTATAGGCCGGCAATCTCCCGGAAGTAACCGGGGGGCAGGAAGCGGAAGCTGGAAGCAATCCGTTCATAAGTCCGATCGTCGATCCCCCGGTTGTGAATGTTCCACATTATGCGGCTGGAATCGACGAAGAAGACGCGCTGCCAGCCATTGGCGTAATCCACCCGATGGGCGGTGAGACCCGCGACACGGCCTATCCTCGGCCGGATCCGCGCCCTCGGACTCGCCCCGGCAGCATAAGAGTCGCGCTCGAAGCGCCGGGCGTAGTCAACCTCGTCCTCCCCGTAGCGAGCAAAGTTATTAAGGTCCGTGCGGAAGACGGCTACGTCCTCCTCGTCCTTGATGTTGAACGTTACGCCCAGGTACTGCTCATCCCAGCGGTGATACACAAAGCGCGGCATGCCAGGCACCGCCACGCTGCACGGGAAGCGGGCATCCGCCGAATAGAAGCGCCCGTAGCCCGGGATGTCGGAGGTTGTGCGGAAGAAGCATTGCCGCGAACGTATTTGCGCTCTTTCATCTGGGCTCAGGTCGACCATGGGACTCCTTAGATAACGCCGATGGATGCAGGTTCAGTTCTCTATTCTCTAGCGACACTCCGGGTTGATCAAGATGCCAGGTCGCTAGGTCGAACACCCGTCGATACCCACACAACGGGCGCGGACGGTCCCGCCGACGAATTCATCCCCGGCCGGTACTGCCACGACTGCGGCTGGCCGTTCCCGGCATCTCACAACCGCACCCACTGCCAGGTACCGCACGCCTGCAGGCGGCGCCAAGAACTCCCCCTCTATCTGCGCAGCCACGGCTGTCCCCGCAACGACCGCGTGCATCCCGAATGGCGTGACCTGCACTCATAGAGTCACTCCCACATCCGCCCAAGGCGCAGAACACCAGTCCGAACGAGCACCTCGCGGCAGATCAGTGCGTTGCCACGGCCGGGCAACTGTGGATAAATATGCAGATTTGGGATGGTCTGCAGTCGGTGCACAGCACGGGCCGGAAGTCGCCCGCCGCAGTAGGGGGTCGACGTGCGCGGCAGCGGCCGGGACGTCGCGAGCCTCACGGCTGGGGCGCGGTTAGGTCGGGGGGTAAGCCAAGCCGGTCTGCCGGCGGACCTCGTCCATTGCCTGCATGATCGTGTATGTCTCATCCAGTGGGAGCAGCGGGCTCTCTAGCAGCCCCGCGCGAAGGCAGCGGCCCACCTCGGCGGCCTCGCCGCGCAGCCCGCGCCCTTCATACGGTTGGCCGAATCGTTCCAGTTCGGTGCCGTCACGCGCGATCACGCGGAACGTGGTCGGGGTGTAGAACCAGCCGTCGATCTCTATCCTCGCCGCCGTGCCGTAAATGGCGGCGGGGTTGCCCGATGCGGCCAGCAAGGTCGTGGTCAGCACCGCGTGGGCGCCGCTGCCGTACTGGAAGATCATCGATGTGGTGGCGTCGACGCCGGTGAACGCCGCATCGCTGACCGCGGTGATCCGGGCCGGCACGCCCAGCACCAGGCTCGCGAACGAGACCGGGTAGATGCCAAGGTCCAGCAGGGCCCCGCCGCCCAGTTCCGGCGCGAACAGCCGGAACTGCGGATCGGCGGCGAACCACTGCCCGTGCTCGGCGGTCAGGTAGACGACATCGCCGAGCGTTCCCGCGGCGAGGATCTCACGCACCCGCGCAATGTGCGGCAAAAAACGCGTCCACATTGCTTCCATGAGGAACGTGCCCTGGCCGCGCGCGGCGTCGATCATCTCGCGCGCCTGCGCGGCGTCCATCGCGAACGGCTTCTCCACCAGCACGGCCTTACCCGCGCCGATCGCGAGCAGCGCGGCGCCGTGATGGCCGGGGTGAGGCGTTGACACATACACGGCATCGACATCCGGATCGCTGACCAGAGCCTGGTAGCTCGCGTGCCGGTGCGGCACGCCGAATTCGTCCCCGAACGCGTCCGCCGAAGCCTGGGACCGTGACCCGACGGCGACAACCTCACCATCGGGCTGCCGCGCCAGATCACGCGCGAAGGCATGGGCAATGCCGCCGGTAGCGAGGATTCCCCAGCGAACTGGGCGGTCATCGGTTGGCGTCATCCGATCGCTCCTCTGGCGGGCGGCCCGGCAGCACAGCCGCTTGCCAGGCAAAGCCCGGTAGCTGGCCTGCCGGTCACCACGGGGAATACCAGGGAACTGATCCGGCCCCATGGCGCGGACTCGACCCTAACCACGGCCGCACAGAGCAGCAAACCGATACGGCGGCCGGTCCAGGCGCTGAGGTGAGCCCGTAGCCGGCGAGGAGATCCGCGGCGCGGTGGCTGCCCTGACCATGGGACAGGCACCCGGCCGACCGGGATGCCGCTCATGGGCCGAAGAGCCGCTCACCGTCGCCGCTGCCGCCGCGCAGGAAGGTGAAGCGGTCCAGGCCGTCGCGCAGCTGGGCGGCCCCATGCCTGGCGTGCGCCCTGACCGCCCTGTGTCCAGTCCCACCTGGCGCGCGATCGGCGGCATTATGTGGGTGATCTTCGATCACCTTCGCCCTTCGGGCCACATAATGCCTGATCATGGAGGTGATCGAGGCGCAGCGTGGATGGTCCTGGCGCCTCACGATCACCTCCATATCAAGCAGATCCGGTCGTCCGTCCGGCACTATGGTGCAGTGTTGAACCATCGGCCCTGGCCTGGTTCCGTCCTGCAGGTTCCCCTCCCAGATGGCCGGTTTGCCTATGGCCCGGTGTATCGAGACGCGACGGTCTGCTTCTACCGCTATGCGACGAGACTGCCAGGTGAACCTCCTCTCGGGCTCCGGGACTTCGCCTTCTGCGTCGGTGTATACGACGACGTGGTTGCGTGCTGGGAGGTGGTCGGCGTGGACGGTTTCTCGCCTGACGAGGACAACGGCTGGCCACCCGCATCAGGAGTCAAGGATCCGATCTCGGGTTCATGGCGGATCTACCACCGCGGCGCAATGAGGGCAGCAGCGGAAGACGAAGCTCGCGACCTTGAGACAGCGGCAGTGTGGGGCGAACGCCACCTGCTGCCCAGGCTTGCCGAAGTACTTTCCGAGAGTTGACCGACCTGCATAACGGCAACTGCGCCACTGAGGGCGGCACTAGCGGAAGTTCATGCCGAGCGCCGACGATGCATAAAAATACAGCCTCGCCGCTGTCTGCGCGGCCTTGATCGGGATTGCCAACCATGCGAAGAGCGCGCGGGTCGCCGAAATGGGCGCTGGGTGGCGGGATCGGGCTTGCGTTATTCTGTTGGGCTCGTATCGGCTTGCTATGAAACCCCTGTCGGACCACGCGTCATTCAGCGATCGAGCGCGAACGGGGCTTGCGGAACGTGCTAAAGCGGCCTCGCCGGGCACGAGCTTTGCTTCGGCGGCTCGATGACATCTGGGCGGGCCACCACGGTCGCGATGAGTTCGCGGCGTCCGCGGCGTCAGTAGTTCTATGCCGTACGCAGACGTCAACGGGTTGCATCTCTACTACGAGGAGCAGGGCGAGGGGCCGCCGCTGGTGCTCCTCCACGGCGGTCTGATGACCATCGAGCTGAACTTCGGCGTCGCCTTGCCGGCGCTCGCCGAGCACCGTCGGGTGATCGCCGTCGAGCTCCAGGGTCACGGCCGCACCGCCGACGTCGCCCGTCCCCCGACGTTCCCTGATTTCGCTGCCGACGTGGTCGCCCTGCTCGACCACCTGGGGATCGAGCGGGCCGACGTGGTCGGCTTCAGTATCGGCGGGCTCACTGGCTACCAGCTGGTGATCTCGTACCCGGACCGCGTCCGCCGGGCTGTCGTGGCCTCGGCCGACCACCGCAACGATCGTGGCGGCGAGGCAGACCCGGCCCGGCTGCCGACGCCGGATGACTTCCAGGCGATGCGCGACGCCTACGTTGCGACGGCGCCCGATCCCGGCGCATTCGACGCTGTCGCTGAGAAGACGAGTGGACTGGTGCAGTCGTTCACAGGCTGGACCGACGACCAGCTACGAGACGTTCGGCTCCCGGTGCTGATCCTGGTCGGCGACACCGACTTCATCCATGTCGAGAACGCCGCCGAGGCGATGCGGCTCCTGCCGCAGGGCCAGCTTGCCGTGCTGCCGGGCACCACGCACATGGATCTCACCCGCAGCACTCTGCTGGCGCCTGTGATCGAGGCGTTCCTCGCTTGATACAACACCGGGCGGATCGGGACCTACGGCGCCAGGACGGCGAGCGATGAGGCGGGCGGCGGAGTTGTTCGCCATCGACGAGTGGGGCTCGGACTCGCGCTTCGTGGAGAAGGTGTGGACGAGCCGCAGCGAGCCGGAGCCGGCGTTCATCTCGGTCGCGGTGAGCCGCTGGCATATCGTCGTCACCACCCGGCGCGACGTCACGCAGCTCACCGTCCGCGGCCCCGAGACGACGGCGACCGTCACCCCGATCCCCGCCGATGCCGAGTTCTTCGGAATCGTGTTCCGTCTCGGGGCGTTCCTGCCGGCCATGCCGCTTGCGGGCCTGGTCGACCGGGCAGTGACGCTGCCCGCCGTGACGCCCAACTCGGTCTGGTTCCAGGGGTCCCGCTGGGAGATCCCGACGCCCGGGAACGCCGACGTGTTCGTCAACCGTCTGGTCCGCCAAGGCCTGATCCTGCGTGACCCGGTCGTCGCCGAGTCACTTCAAGACGATGTCGACGGCCAGTCCAAACGGACCCTTCAGCGCCGCGTGGCCCGAGCAACGGGCCTTACCCGCAGCACGATCACGCAGATCGCCCGAGCCGAGAAGGCCGTCGAGGCGCTCGGCAACGGTCGGTCGCCCCAAGACGCGGCCCCCCTGCTTGGCTACGCCGACCAGGCCCACCTCACCCGGTCACTGAGGCGATTCATCGGGCAGACCCCCACCCAAGTCAACCGGGGCCGCCATTGGTCGATCGACACCCCTGTCGACCCTCGCTCGTCTGGCGATCCGTAGTTGTCGTTTTCGTTCAAGACACCAATTCGGTCCGTCGGTAGCCTGCCAGCCATGAAGACCGCATGAGTCTCTGCGATAGGAGTCGCCCACCCCCTCCGTGGCGCTCGGGCCGGGGCTGGCCGATGAGGAAATCTCCGCCATGCGGGTCTACGGCAAGGTAACGGGCTTTGATCGAGACCACACAGGAGGCCGGAGTGTCTGCATCAGTGCTCTACATGTCGATGTCCCTCGACGGGTACATCGCAGGTCCGAACGACGAACCGGGCAACCCCGGCGGCGACGGCTTCGGCCGGCTGCACGACTGGTACGGCGACTCCCAGCCGTCCGGGGCCGGGCCATCCAAGGCCTCCGCGGAGTTCCTCGACGAGATGAACGCGACCGGCGCGGTCCTGGCGGGCCGGCGCACCGTGGAACAGGTCGATCACTACAACGGCCATCATCATGGTGTCCCGATCTTCGTGCCCAGCCACCGGCCGCCCGGCCCCTCGGTCGCGAACTACCCGCTGGTGACGTACGTGAGCGATGGGATCGAAAGCGCGATGGCACAGGCCAAGGCCGCCGCCGGGGACCGGAACGTGGTGGTGCACGGCGCGTACACGGCGCAGCGGGCGCTGGAGGCCGGGGTGCTGGACGAGCTGCAGATCCACCAGATCCCGGTGCTGCTGGGCCAGGGGCTCCGGATGTTCGACGTCTTGCCGTCGCCCGTCGAGCTGGACGTAGTCCGGGTGATCGACACACCGGAGGCCACCCACATCCGCTACCGCGTCCGTCGCTGACCCGGGCGGCTCGCCATCCACTCACCCCGATCCACGCGAGCCATGAACAAAGATCTCGTCTGCTCCTCCCTGCAGGCGGCGCCCGTCGCTCTCTGCTCGGCAATCGATTAACGCTTGCGCGGTGCGCGACGGCGACCCAGAACCGTGGAACCCGGGCGGGTGTCCCGATGAAAATGGGAGCGCACAGTCGTGCCGGACCCGGTCGTCGGCTCGCACGCGCGACCCCGTGATGGCGGGCGACTGGTACCCGACCGGAAATGCTCCAGACTCCGGTCTCAGCGGCGGATCCCTCAGCGCAGAACGCCGGGGTCGCCAGTCATCAAGGCCGCCCGTCGCCCACGCCGGATTCGGCGTTCCCTGTAAGCGCATAACCGGGTGAGCCGCTAGGCCCCACCGGAATTCTTGGGTCTGCCGTCCAAATATCAATGAAAATTCCAGCCTGTGCATAAGAATGCGGTCAGGCAACATCCGCTATTCGGCTACTTGTGCGGTAGATCCTTGCAGCAGCCGTGTGGCCTGGCGTAGACCTCCAGCGCGATCGCTCGCTCAACGCTGTCACTCAGCCCTCGGACCGCCATCGGGCTCTGCTTCGGCATCTTTAATACGCTTGAGCGCCGTCTGCTCGGAGTCGGTGAGGCATTTGGCGTAGACGCGCAGGAGGACCGGGACGCTGTTGCCGGCCCATTCGGCCACCTGTGCAGGGGCAACGCCGGCATTGAGCCAGGTGGACAGGCGGGCGTGGCGCAGGTCGTAGGGGCGCTCGGCCAGTGGGGAGGCGGCCTCGGCCTCCGCGCCGCCGGAAGGCTCCACCGCGCCACCCGGCGTGCCAACCGACTTCTGCGACCAGCTCCGCGAAGCCCGCCACATCCTCCGCTGGCTCACCGGCGACACCGACGAGATCCCCGTAGACGACGACAACCGCGGCCGGTTCACGGCGCCCGCGGCGACCGCGCCAGAACCGACGAACAGATCCGCGAAGTCCGCGACCGCGCAAGTCGCAGCCTAGAAATATCCGACCTGCCCCACCCTATGGACCCCACCGACGCCTTGCACCCATGGCGATGGCCTGCCACATGGATGCACGCCGCCTGGCTGCGTGGCGTCCGCAACCTCCTCGACTGGGTACTCGGCGATCGCGTTACCTCACCCCTCGGCCAGCAGGTCGCTGGCCTGCCTACAGTTCAGGACCTCGAGTACGAAGATCTAAAAGCCGACGAGGTAGCCAGTCAGGGGCGCCCAAGATGCGCTGTCGTCGAGCCCGATACCTACCCTCCACCGCAATATGGCGAAGCTATCCAGGCATCAATCCGCTGGCTACGCGGCGAGGCCAGCAGCAGTCGCATCGATCCGGCTGGGTACGGTCGGTGATCGTGTCTCGGCAGGTCGCCCAGGCAGACTGATGGCTACGCGCGTTCACCCTCATGGCCGATGAGAGTGTGCTCACCTAGGCCGGCGCTCCTACCGAGCGGGCTGCGACGTAGCGGATGCTCCTGGTTGGCAGAGCAAATCTGCCGCTGGCTCGCCAAGGCTAATCGGCTCCGAATGTCCGATGAGTCATCTTCAAGGCATATCGGTCCGTGACGTGCTTGAATGTCAGCGTTCCGAAAAGGGGAGGGGATGGCTTCGATGCCGGCTGCCAGTAGTGATCTCAACCAGAAGGTCCTCGATGGGCTGGCAGGTTATGTGACCGCCCTTAATGATCGTGACGCCGCACGGTTCGGCGCGATGATCTATAAGCGTGTGGCGCGTGAGCTTGATCCTCTGGTGCGCTCCGACGACGCGTGCAAGCTGGCGTTCCCGTCTTTCCTGATCCGGCCTGACCTGCGGACCGAATGTTTCGTGGCGGTGCTTGGTGACCGGCTGGTGATCGCATGGAAGGCGGGAATGTTCCGGAAGTCGGCGGGGCCGTTGGTCATCCCATTCGCCAGCATCACGGGCCTCCGCCGGCAGGCCGGTACCTCACCGGGTACCCGGGGCGCGACCTTGCTTGTCATCGCTGGTTCGCCGGGCGCAACCCTTGCGTTGCCCAAGGGTCAAGTGGACACGGTCGAAGCGCTCATTCGCGCCGCCATCGGCCCGGCAGCCAGCTGACCTCCTGGGAAGCTCCTTGTGTCCAGGGAGAGCCATGCAGCTAATCTGCTGCGTCAGGCACGGCAGCTCCTCACATCCGCTGGCCCCCGCGACCAGGCCGCGAGGTCGGCCGCGGATGACCGCGCCCGGCAGGCACTGCGGATGCTGCACCCCATGCGTAGCCGCGCTGGCCGATTGGTCGCTGCGGAGGCAGAGGAGTTCCGTTCATCAATAAGCTTCGCGGAGGGCGATCTAGAGCTGGGGATCGGCAGCATGATCGCTGCCGCGTCGAGCTACATCGAGATCGGCTCGGATGACGATTCACGGCGCGGCCTCGCCCGGGTAGCGCGAACGCTCGCGGCCACTTACTCCAGCGTTGGCATGCGTGACCGTGCTGCACAATTCGCACTCGAATACCTCAGGACGATCCCAGACTCAGACCGGGACATGTTCGCAATGGCGTACGCCGTCTCTGCCCTGGCAGCTTCCGGTCGCCCCGAACAGCTCACCACGTTCGCGCGCAAAAATACGCCGACCGAGTACCCGGAGCCGGTCCGCAGCATCCTGACCATTCTGGCGCAGCGTGCTGGCCAGGAGGACTGCACGTCGCAGGAATTGGCGGCCGCCGCGCGCATGCTCACGTACGTCCCGCCGGATTTGCGGCTCCAGTGCACGTTGTTCGCCGCGAACGGGCTCATTCGGCAAGGCGAAGCCGGGCTTGCCGTGGACGTGCTCTCGCAACTGCGCGCTGGCGTTGCCGCCGATCTTGTCGCTGATGCCCGCGTCGTACAGGCCGTCGGCGCTGCGGCTGCGCGCGCCGGGGACACCGATGCCTCGCTGCGGTACTTTCTGCTCGCGTGGACACGCTATGACGATCTTCGCTACCGGGTGGGCTCGATGAGTATCCGGCATGCGATCAATGCCGAGCTGGTCCGCAGCCGCAGCGGTGCCTTGGCGGCGGCGGCCGACCGGACCGATTGGCGGCAACTGCTTGAGCTGATCGAGTCCTGCCGGTTGCAGGCGACCTTCGACATGCCCGGGTCGGTGGCCGAGCTGGACCAGATCCTCGCGACGGGGGTGTACGAGAAGCCCCCCTCCACCGCCGAGCGCACCGTCCATGTCGATAGGTTGCCGGAGGTGTTCCAGGCCGCCGCCGGTGATCTGTTTGGTGGCCGCGCGGACGTCGCCGGCCAGTTCGACATCTACGTCGGTGGCGTCTCCAGCCTGGCCGAGGCACGCGCCGCCGACGGTGTGACCGATGAGCGGCTGCGGCTGGACGCTGAGCGCGTCATGCGGCGCCACAGCCGACCGGAAGATCTCTGGTGGTCTAACTGGTGTGAGAACGGTGTCCTGTACTGGGTGCTCGCCCGTGATGGCGTGCCCGTCGACGCAGGGACTGTCAGCCTAGTCGGCGATGAGGACCTGTGCCAGGCGCTGAGCGTCGTCAGCCTCCGGTACAACATCGACCCGTCGTGGCCGGTGCCGACGGCGGTAGCCGATGTTGATCTCGCCCATTACCTGGCGGTCGCCGATAGCTTCGAGGAACTGCAACTCACCGGTGCGCTGGCCCGTGTGCTCCCGCCAGCGACCCGGGCTCCCGGCGACCTGGGGCGCCGCTTGTTCTTCTCGAATGCCGCGGAGTTGGCTCCCATACCGTGGCCGATTCTGCCGTTGAATCTAGAGGCCAGCCCGGTCACCCGCCTCGTAGAACACTTCGAACTGCATTTCCTGCCGTCCCTTTCGGTCCTGGACCGAGTAAGCAGCGAAACCGTAACCGCCATCAATACGGAGTTGCCGTTCCTGCTTGCCTGCGACTACTTCCCCACCCCTGGCGGGCCAAGTCCGCTGCCGGCCCGGCGGGCACAGACCGTCCTTGCGGCGAAGGAGCGGTGCGACAGCACGGTCGGCGTTCATGAGGCGACCGCGATGAACCTGCTCCGTTTCCTGCGGGCCTTGCCCCGCGGAAGCGACGGCATTGCATTCTTCCGCGCGCACTACGAGTGGGCTGACTCCGATCCTGGTTCCTCCGGCATCGTCCTCGCCGACGAGACACTGCCCAGCGGGCTCCTCGGCGCGCGCGATCCGGCGACAGGGCAGACTGTGCTGAACTTGCCCAGTACCGTCGTAATGTCATGCTGCTCCACCTCGGGCAGCCGTGAGCGTGACGGCGGCGAGACACTGGGGCTCGCGCCACTCGCCATGATGGCAGGCGCCCGCCGGCTCATCGTCACGTCCGTAGAGATCCGCCACACGCCATTCACAGTTGCCCTCGACGACATGCTTATCGACCTCGCCGTACGGCCCGGCGATCACTTCGCCGCACTGCGTACACTCCAGTTGCGCCTGCTCGATGAGTGGCGGCGATACAGCCTGCGCGACGTCGGAACGTTGCGGGACATCACGCCAACGCCAGACATCTGGGCCCACTATCAAGCGTTCGGAGCCTGACATGACACACAGCCCGTATGCCGTCAACGTCGCGCTGCCGAACGACCTGGCGGACCTGTTCAGCGAAGTCGCAACCGAGCCGACGCCAGTGCGATCCGCATTGCTGACACTGTTCACCGGTGGAGCCGCAGTCGCGTCGACGGCGATCACATTCCTGCAGGGACCCCCCACCGTCACATACTGGGTCAATGTCGTCAAAAGCTGGCTGCAACGCAAACGCGACGATGGGGTTGGCGAAATAAGGCTAAAAGGCCCGAACGGCATCGCTGTCTTTACCGTGACCAAAGATACTGATCTCGCCGAACTTGCTGGCACGCTCCATACTGCACTGTTTCCGAATCGGACACTACCTGCTCGCGATATCAACGACATTGCACTCTGAGCCGTCGGCGCTCGTCCCTGGAGTGATCGGTGAGCACGAGGGTCCACTGGATGATTGACCCGAGACATGGGTGGTTCGGCAGATGATGGCAAGCGGGAACATCGGTTACAAATGGGATTTCTTTGTATCCTACACGCGCGCTGATCAGCCCTGAGCCGAGTGGATTGCATGGGTGCTTGAGGAAGACGGCCATCGGGTTCTGGTACAGGCATGGGATTTCGTGCCAGGCAGCAACTGGATCCAGAGTATGCAGGCCGGCACGCGCGACGCCGCCCGCACGGTCGCAGTCCTATCCGAGGCATACCTTAATTCGGTCTTCGGCAGCGCTGAATGGCAGGCTGCGCTTGCGAGCGACCCGGACGGATCTAGCCGCAAATTGCTGGTAGTGCGGGTGGAGGAATGTCAACGGCCTGGACTTCTGGCGGCTGTAGTAGGTGTCGATCTGTTTGGTGTGCCCGAGACAGCCGCCAAGTCCAGACTGCAAGCAATGGTTAGGGCAGCAGCAACAGGCCGAGCGAAGCCAATGGTGCCGCCAAGCTTCCCTGGCGAGGGCCGAGCCGTGCCTCACGAGCCTGGCTTCCCCGGCAATGACCGCAGCGACGTTGGCGGGAGACCGCAAGATTATGCCCATGACGCTGAGCCAGCAAGAGACCGCAACTGGTTCCAGCGGCTGGGAACGCCAATACAGGCAGCGATCATTACCGGGATCTTTACAGTCCTTGCCGCCACGGTGACTGGGATCTTTGCCCTCATCAACTCACACGGCTCCCCGCCAAGCCCGGGCCCGTCCTCGCCAACAGCCTCGATCACCGGTTCGTCACCTAGGCCTTCGGCAGGTGGGACCGGCAACCTTGTCTCGCTTGCGAGCCAGGGGGTGGACACGGTCGCATACAGCTTTGACGGCAACTTCCTGGCAGCCGGGAATGCAAATGGGATCATCCGGGTGTGGCGGACCAGCGCCTGGCAGGTGGCCGACACGATGAACGATCCGCACAGCCGGGGCGTCAGCTCAGTCGCTTTCAACCGCGCCAACTCGCTCCTAGCCGCAGGCGACGCAAACGGGCATGTCTACCTGTGGGCCAGTGGCCATGCGACTGCCCTCGCCGACCCCTCGGGAGCGGCCATCCGATCGGTTGCGTTCAGCCCAGACAATAAGTACCTGGCAGCCGGAGATACGAGCGGAACGGTCAATGTCTGGCGGATGAGGCGGACGAGTACGTGGCGACTGGTCAGTTCAATGACCGATTCAGGCGGTACAGGTGTCAACTTGGTGGCCTTCAATCCCGCTAGCTCGCTATTGGCCGCAGGTGACGCCAACGGGCGCATTTATATTTGGACTCCCGGCCACGCGACCGTCCTGAAGGATCCTTACGGCGCTGCGGTGCGGTCGGTCATTTTCTCTGCGGACAACAGGGCACTGGTCAGCGGTGACAGCGCCGGCCATGTCGATGTATGGCACGAGGGGAGCGGCGTGGCGTGGCTGAAGCGGCTCTCACCCCGTCACTACAATGTCGCCGAATCTCTGATCGATCCGGATACCAAGGGAATTGAGTCAGTAGCGTTCGGTGCCACCACCACTACTATTGCTGCGGCCGACGGCAACGGCCGGGTGTATCTGTGGCTGTACAAGCTTGCAGATCAGCTCCAGTATCCGACTAACGGCGCTGCTCGCTCCGTCGCCTACAGTCCCGACGACAGTCACTTGGCCGTTGCATCTGCCAATGGATATGTCTACGTGAAGCCGGTGAACTCTTAGCTCTGCAACCGCTTTTATGACTCCAACAGCACTTATGCAAGGGTGCGACGGGAACGCTGTGTCATCCGCTCGGCTTTGTGCTCTTGGCCAGCGGACCGGGGTTGCGCCTTTGGCACCGGATGATCACGGGATCAGCGGACGCTACGGCCCGCCATGTCCACCGAGAGGATCAGTGATCCACGAGGGTAACGAGGACGCCTCCAAAGCCGGCGAGGTCAGCTCGATGCGAGCCTTCTTGCAGATCAAGGGCGACAGCCGCAAAGAGATCGACGCGTTTCTGGTCGAGCAGTCGGCGCGGTGATACGTAGGGACGGCATCGGTCGGGGTACCCGCCCGGCCAGCGCCCAACAGAGCAGGCTGCGAGCGCACTCGGCTTCGGTGCCGTCCTCGTCGATCGTGTCCCGCTCGAAAATAGGATTCGGTAGCTGACCTGCAGGTTTTCGGAGCGTCAGGCGGCGCGCGCATATTCGTTGATCAGGCCGTTGAGGACGGGTTTCCGGCGGGTCTGCCGTGTGTCGACGTTGGTTACGGTCGCGGGGTGAGTGTTGCGTTCGCCGGCGGGGACACGCTGGGCGGTGCCCTGGTGGGGCCGCGCCGTGTTGCAGTGCACCTGGTATTCGGTTAGGACGGCGCGCAGGTGTGCTTCACCGCGGATCAGTACGCGGTCGAGGAGTTCGCGGCGCAGGGTGCCGACGAGGCGTTCGCAGATCGCGTTCATCCGCGGGGCCTGGATCGCGCTGCGCAGGATCCTCGCGCCGGTGGCCTGGAAGACGGCGTCGAATGAGGCGGTGAAGTTCGGGCCGCGATCGTGGATCAGGAACCTGATGGCGTAGAACTGCTCCTCGAGGGTGGGGGCCAGGTTGCGGGCCTGCTGCACGGTCCGCTCCCCGGTGGGATGGGAAGTGACGCCGCCGAGGTACATCCGGCGGGTGCCATGCTCGATGAAGATCAGTACGTACAGTCTTCTCAGCAGCACGGTATCCACGGGCAGGAAGTCGACCGCGAGGATCCTGGCGGCCTGGGCGTGCAGGAACTGCCGCCACGTCGGCCCTGGCCGGCGAGGCGCCGGATCGATGCCCGCGGCGTGCAGGATCTCCCACACTGTGGACGGCGCTACGGCGAGACCGGGCTTCGTCAGCCCGCCGTGGATCCGGCGGTATCCCCACAGCGGATTCTCCTTCGCCAGCCGGACGACCAGCCCGGCGATGCTCCGGGCTGTCGGCGGACGACCGGGCTTGCGCTGCTTGCTCGTGTCGTACTTAGCCGCGGCCAGTCTGCGGTGCCAGGCCAGCAGCGTCGCCGGCGTCACGGCGAAGATCTCTGTGATCGGATTCACTTATCACCGCGCCGCCCGTCTGTTCCGAACGCTTAATCGGCGCTCGAAAACTGTTTGGGTGCCAGCGTCATGTTTGAGGCGCATATCAGCGGTTCCGGATACAGCCAGCGTTCCACCGGGTCGGCCGCGAACGCCAAGACGAGCGTGGCGAAAACCCTCGCCTGGGCGGATTCACCGAGCGCCGAGAACGATAGCGAGCCCCTCCCCAGCGCCCAGCCCCTGGCAATGCCAGCGGCCCCGTTTCCGCGTCCTGGCGTATTGATCATCACGCGTGCGCCAGGGCACCATAGCGCCGAGCCCGTCTCTTAGTCCGCGGGTCCCTAGCTCATGAGCATCGGCTGCCTGCTCGGGTCCTTCGACACCTGGGCCAGGAGCGGCACCGGCATCGATTGTCGGAACTCCCGGTCCTACCGCTGCGGTGACGGCCGCGAGGCGCTCGCGGTCCCGCGGCCAGCCGGTGATCGTGCGGCTGGCCCCGGTCACGACGCCCGGCGGCGGGCAGCCGGGGGGCCTCGTCGTTATCGCTGGGCAGCGGCGGGACGCCCTCCCGTGGACTGTTTGTTGCGTTCAGTAATGGTTATATAACTCTTGGTAATCTGGCCTCAGCCGGGGGATCAGCCTGCGGGCGGCACCGGTAAGCCGATCGGGCCATCAGCCGGGAACCGTTCTGACCCACGGAGGAGGGACCATGTTCGCTCCCAAGGCAGGGGACCAGTGCGAGTCCGGCTGGACAGGGGCCAGGGCGGCTAGGGCCGCCGGTGTCGTCGCGGTGGCAGCCATGCTCGTGCCGGCGGGGGTGGCCAGCGCCGCCGAGGTCAGTCACGGCACCGGGCATATACGGCATACCACCCAGATATTCGCCGTCACCACCTTGTCGGACTCCGGGTCCGGGTCGCTGCGGGCGGCCATCGCCTCGGCCGACGCCGCCAGTGGCGCCGCTACCGAGATCAGCTTCTCCGTCAGCGGCACCATCACGCTGGCCAGCGCGCTGCCCGCGATCACCCAGCACGTGGCGATCGACGGCACCACCGCGCCCGGCTACATCAGCGGCGGGGCGCCTGTGGTGGAGATCGACTGTGGGGACAACACCGGGCTGGATTTTGCCGCCGGGGCCGCCGGCGCCCAGCTGCTGGGGGTCTCCGTGGTGAACGCGAGCGGCGACGGCGTTACGCTGCACGCGGCCTCCGTCACCCTCAACGATGACTACATCGGCCTGGGCACCACCGGCACCGCGGATGCCAACCGGGGCGCCGGTGTCTACGCCGCGGCGGGCTCATCGTCCGAGCTGATCGGGCTCGACACCTCCGGTGACTCCGGCACCGTCGCGAACGTGATCTCGGGCAACCGGGGCCCCGGGGTGGAACTGTTTGGATCCGACATGGACACCGTGGTCGCCAACCGCATCGGGACGAACCCGGCGGGTACCGCCGCCATCCCCAACGGCGGCGACGGCGTCTGGCTCACTCGCGGCTCCAGCGGCAACGAGATCGGCGGCACCGAGTTCACAGACGCGGCGACCGGCCAGCAGAATAACCCCACGGGCTCCAAGGGGACCGTCACGCCGGTGTTCGTCATCCCGCCGCTGGGCAACCTGGTCTCGGGCAACAGCCACAACGGTGTCCGGATAGACAGCCACTCGACGCACAACACGCTCAACGGGAACTTCATCGGCACCACCGCCGACGGTGACGCCGCCCTCGGGAACGGGTGGAACGGTGTCAGCATCAAGGCGGCCAACGACAATTCCCTGGTGGGCTGCCAGTTCGTCAACAACCCGTTCGTCTACTACAACGTGATGAGCGGTAACCGGCTCAACGGCCTGCTCGTCACCGACGCCAACGGGACCAAGGTCCAGGGGAACTTCTTCGGCGTGGGCGCCAACAACACCAGCGCCGTCGCCAACGGCCTCAACGGCATCGCGGTCAACGGCTCCTCGAACGGAACCGTGGTCGGCGGGGTCATCCCGCTCGGCAACGTGACCGGGTTCAACAAGCTCAACGGCATCGACGTAGCCGGGAAGGCGAGCCACTTCATCACCTTCAACACCTTCGGCGGGCTGCTGGCGTTCAAGGGGGCGGCGCCGAACGGCCGCGACGGCCTGCTCATCACCGCCACCGGCGGCCACATCGTGGCGCGGACCAACGTGTTCTCCGGCAACACCGGGAACGGCATCGAGGTGAGCGGTCACGCCCACGGGGTAACCATCGACCCCAACATCGTGGGACTAACGACCAAGGGTGACACCGTCCTGCCCAACGGTGGTGACGGTGTGCTGCTCGACGACTCCGCGCACCACAACACGATCGGCGGCCACCGGCTGTCGGTGATCCCGCAGAACACGTTCTCCGGCAACGACGGCTACGGGCTGGTAATCACCGGCTCCGCCCACCGCAACAGCGTGTTCAGGACGGTGATCGGCACCAATGTGGGCGGCACCCTGGCGCTGGGCAACGGCAAGGGCGGGGTGCGCATCAGCGGCCACGCACGCCGGAACTCCATCGGGAACACCGGCCGGCGGCCCGTCAACATCATCAGCGGTAACGGCGGGCCCGGCGTGCGGCTATCCGGCGGGACGAGCTTCAACCGGGTGCTGGACAACTTCATCGGGGTGGGCCGGCTCCACAAGCCGGTGCCCAACAGCGGCAAGCCGGTCGTGAACAAGGGCCACCACAACAAGGTGAAGGGCAACAAGTCGTAGCGGCAAGGGGAGCGGGACTGGATCTCGACCCGGGCCACATCGGAAAGGGCCAGCCCCGCTTGGGTCAGAGCCCTCGCGCACGCGGTGGCGTAGCCACGCCCGGTGAAATCGATTTCGGCGGGGGCTTCGGGCATCTTGGCATTAGATGCAACCGCTCAGTGCGCCGCAAGCCAATTTCTGCGGCTGGGGTGGCGCCGCGGCGGGAGCTGAGCGGGTTTCCCCAGGCGTGTCCAACCAGGTGAATGACACAGGCTCGCCATATCGCAACGGCGGCTTCCGGAGCCTTGAGCCGGGCTCTCTGCGGCCGAGCAAGGTGATCATGGATACGATAGGTCGCTGGACCAGCCGAGCGGGAGTGCACCGGCCGAGCGGAGTACACCGGCATGGGCGAACCACAGATCGTCACCACGTCAGAACGGCATGACCTCGATGAGCAAGCCGAGGCGGCTTTCCGTCCGGGCTGGCCCGAGTTCATCTTCCACGACCCAATCAGCTCGAAATACATCGGGCGGGTCGAGACCTACTTCCCTCAATACGATGTGCTGCTTCTGGACGACGGCCAGGTCGTCGCGGGCGGCTGGGGAGTCCCGATCCAGTGGAACGGGACAGTTAGCACCCTGCCGGGCGGCTACGACGGAGCACTGATCAGCGCAGTGACTGGCCACGAAGACGCGGCCCCGGCCGACACGCTGTGCATCATGGCCGCTGCCGTCAGGCAAGACCGCCAGGGCGCCGGGCTCGCCGGAAAAGTTCTGGCCGTACTACGGGAGAGAGCCACCACGGCAAGACTGGAACGAGTAATCGCCCCGGTGCGGCCAGCACTTAAGAACCGGTATCCACTGACCCCCATCGAGAATTTCGCCCGGTGGACCCGCGCCGACGGTACCCACATCGACCCCTGGATTCGTACCCATCAGCGCCTCGGAGCGACGATCCTCGCCCCTGCCCCGCGCTCGATGGTCATCACCGGCACCGTCAGTGAATGGGAAGACTGGACCCGGATGGCCTTCCCGGAAACCGGTCAATACGTCGTGCCAGATGCGCTCGACCTCGTCAGCATCAACCGGGAGGAAGACCGCGGCACCTACGCAGAGACCAATCTCTGGATGCGGCACCGCTGAGCCATACTGCTGCCAAGCCGTAGCCACGCTTTGGCGCGGACGGACCCGGGCGGGACATCGGCCCGGTACACAGGCGCGGATGAACGACCCCCGTGGTCGAGCGCCGTGCGCGAGTTCTTGTTCACCCCGCCACCACCACATCGTCGGCCGTCGTGGAGATCAGCGATATTCCGGGCATGACGTCGATGGGCGTAAGAGAACTCGTGTGCTTCCCGTCCCCGAGCTGCCCCTGGGCGCCGTCTCCCCAGGCCCATACGGCTCCGTTAGTGGCGATGGCGTAGGAGGTGGCGCCCCCGCTCGCCACGGTGGCGTAGGTGACCCCGGACGGTGGCGAGATGTGCTCGGGGGAAAGCTGGTGCGCAGTGCCCCGGTCGCCCAACTGGCCGTGGGAGTCGCTCCCCCATGCATAGAGCGTCCCTCCGGTGAGCATCACGATGGTCTGCCCGTTATCGGCGGCCGATCCTCCCTGGGTCACCTGGGCTACCGGGCCGGGCAGCGAGACCCGGACAGGCACATCCGAAGCCGTAGTTGCGCCATCACCAAGCTGCCCGGCTGCGTTGTATCCCCAGTCCCAGTAGGTGCCGTTCGCCAGCAGGGCTCCCGCGTTGTTGAAGGCCGACACCAGTCTCAGCACATTGGCGCCGTTCAGGCGGGAAACCCGGACCGGTGTGGTGCTATCCGGCCCGCCGCCGTCGCCAAGGACGCCGTTCCAGTTGGAGCCGCAGGAGTACACCGTCCCGCCCGCGTCGTAGACCGCGTGGCCGGCAGCGCCGGCGAGCTTGGTCACGGATGTGAGCGGCAACTGAACGGGGGCGTCGTACTGCTCCTTGGTGCCGAGGCACAGTTGCCCGTAGTGGTTGTAACCCCAGCCCCAGGCGTTGCCATTCGTGTCCACCGCGAGCGCCGTGTCGAACGGCATAGCGTCGGTGGCCAAGAACGCGATAGCCACCCCGGCTGGGAACCTGACCCGCACGGGCCTGGTGAAGGAGTTAACCGTGCCGCCGTTGCCGAGCTCACCATGGGTTCCCTGGCCCCAGGCCCAGACCGTGCCATCTGCCAGCAGGGCGTATTGGGTGCTATTGGAGCTGCCCACTTGAATAACCGGCCTGGGATCTGGGATGGGCAGCTTTGCCGGGGACAGGGTGAGGTCCCTGTCCGAGGACACGTTGTCCCCAAAGAACGAGCCCCAGTGCCAGGCAGCCGTGGCCGTGGCGGCGCGCGGGACAGCGGCGGCGAGTGTGGTGGCCGGAGGAAGCCAGGCGAGAACGAGCAGGGCGAGGACGGTCCCAATTACGTGTCTCACGGCATTTCTCCAGATCAACTAAGTGGCATGAAGTTCTCTGAAGAACATCCTTATATAGGCTTGTCCGGGACGATGCCCATATCGTGCCACCGGGCGCGCCCTGCCGCAGAGCGCCCGTTCGGACACGGCAACGACAGCCACTCTGGCGACCGGGTTGCCGACCATATCCGCGGCTCGGGCACGTCAAGCGGTTCATCGGGCACGGTGAGCGTGGTCATTCGCTGTAGAACGGGCGTACCTCAATCGCGTGGTACCGGGCGATCGGATGCGCGGCCGCGAGCTGGATCGCTTGCTGCCGGTCAGCGCAGCTGACGACGTCGATGCTGGCGGCGAACTCCTTGGTGCCGGTGAACGGCCCGTCGCTGAGCAGCGTTTGCCCGCCGCGGACGCGGACCGTCGTGGCCGTCTCCGGGCCCTGCAGCGCGTTCCCCAAGATGTGGAGCCCGCGTGCCACCAGGTCCTGCCGCCAGGCTGCGCCTTCCTGCAGGACCGCCTCGTCGTGCCGCAGTGCCGCTTGGGTTCCGCCGATCCACGTGATCAGCAGGTACGGAGCGCCCGCCGGATCGTCCTGTCGCGCGAACGCGGACGCCTGCTCACCCAGCCGCAGTCCGCCGTTGAATTGGCGGATCTCGATCGCTTGGAACCACGACGACGGGTGCTTGGCCGCTACCTCGATCGCCTCGTCGAGGCCGGCGCATTCGAGCAGGTCGAAGCCCGCTATGAACTCCTTGGTCTCCGCGAACGGGCCGTCGGTCACCAGCGTCTGGCCGTCGCGCACGCGCACCGTTGCCGCCGTCTCCGGCAGATCCAGCTCCCGGCCCAGCAGCCGCACCCCCCGGCCCTCCATCTCCTCCACCCAGCCGGGGCACTCACGCTGCAGCACCGCCAAGGCCTCCGGTGTCGGCAGGCCGTTCGCACAAATGAACATCAGGTACTTCATCCCTAGCCTCGCTTCCCATCGACGTAACGAATCGCCTGACCCACGAAGTCTTATAGCCGGGCGGACACCGCTGGCACCCTCGCCCGTTCTCAGGCGGCTGCCGGGCCCTGCAGCCGCTTGTGCCCGGCCAAGGACCGTGCGTTCCGCGCGATGAGTGCGAACCCGATCCTGGCGGGCCGTGCCCGTGTGGCACTGCGGGCCTCCCGCGCGCGCCTCCAGGCGGCGGCCTGCTGCCGCATTTCCCTGCCCCGCGCGGCGCTGATCGTCTGCATGGTCACCGGATACATGGTTTCCTCCTCGGTCGCTGGGCCGTGAAGGCCCGATGGCGAACCGGCTATCTGGCCGGTCACCCTCACGACGAACCGGGACCGGCCAGATGGACAACCGCGCGAACCGATCCGCCGCAGCCCCGCGACACCGGCCATCCGTCTACGAGTTGTCAGCCGCGCCGAGCGGCTATTTGCGCGCCCGGCGTCGATCGGCATGGGGACTGAGCATTACGCAATGGTGCGGGCTGGCGGTGGGAATACGTGCGTAGCTGGGTGTTGAGCTTCGCTGGTTCCGCGGCTTGATCTGCGGCGCTGCTCACCGGCATAGGGCCGTGGCCAGGGTACGGTGCAGGCATCCAATGGAAATCGGAAGGCGGAGCGATGGCCCAGAAAGTAACGGTAGTCCTGGAAGATGATCTGACCGGCGGCCCGGCCAAGCAGACGGTGCGGTTCGCCTTCGAGGGCACCGACTATGAGATCGACCTGAACACCAAGAACGCCGCCGCGTTCGGCAAGCAGCTCGCACCCTATCTCCAGCACGCCCGCAAGGCCGGGCGGGCACCGGCCCGCCGCCCCGGCCGGGCCACCGCCGGGCGCCAGCGCTCAGGTGACATCCGGGCCTGGGCCAAAGAGCACGGCCTGGCGGTCAGCGAGCGCGGCCGCATCCCCGCTGGTGTACTGGAGCAATACCACGCGGCCGCCAACCGCAGCTAACACCACGCCGCCACCACCGCGGCCGCAACCCAGGCGCCGCGCTCCAGCGCGGCGCGGCAGGACATTCTGTCGCGCTGGCGCCCCAAGGTCACAGGTCCTGTTGGTGCTCCAGGAACTTCAGGGCGGCCCAGCCGAAGGGCACCGGAAGCCAGAAGGTCAGCAGCCGGAACAGCAGCACCGCGCTGACCGCGACCGCGCCTGGCACGCCCGCGGCGGTGAGGCCGGCGGTCAGCGCGGCCTCCACTGCGCCCAGCCCGCCCGGGGTGGGAATGATCGAGCCGATCGCGCTCCCGGTCAGGTAGACAAAGCCGATCTTCGCAAAGGGAACCGACCTGCCGAACGCCGCAACGCACGCGGCCAGGCACAAGGTATACGCGAGGCTCAGCAGCAGCGCGCCGCCAATGCCCTCACCGAGCTTTCGCGGATGCTGTGCGACCTCGAGCAGCCTCGGCAGCACCTGACCGAAGGTCGGCGAGAAGCGCGCTCGCACCAGTCGCCGCCCGGCGGGGACGGCGAGCACCGCGCCTGCCAGGACTACGAGCCCGGCCAGCACGAAGTAGGCCCACGTCGGTGGCCTAATCGGAGTCTTCGTCCCGGTCCCCGCGAGCGCGGCGAACACGACAAGCAGCAGGATGTGCAGGACGAAGGCCACCACCTGGGATACGCCGACGCTGGCCACCGCGACCGCCGCCGGGATCTTCCTGCGCTGCAGGTACCGGACGTTCAGCGCGGCACCCCCGACGGCGGCAGGCGTCACCAGCGTGACGAAAGAGCCGGCCAGCTGGACGAGGAGAGTGCGGCGGAAGTTCAGCCGCTCGCCGACGAACCCGGACAGCGACAGCGCCGCGCCCACATAGGTCACTGCCGACAGCGCCAGCGCCACAACCCCCCAGCGCCAGTCCGCCGATCGCAGCACGCTCCCGGCACTGGCCCGGGCGAGTTCGCCCGCCAGCAGGTAGATGGCGGCGACGGTCGCGACCAGCGTCACCAGGTTACGCGGCCGGATGCGCTCCAGCTGTACCGGCGTGACTTCGCCGCCTGGCACGGCCGCGAGCAGCGCTTTACGGACGGTCGGCAGGACGTCGTGCCGATGGCGCAGCGCCTTCCTGGTGGAACGGGCGAGCGCGACCGGCTGCAGCAGCGGCAGCACGGCCACCAGCTCGCTCCCGCCGACCTTCTCAACCGCCAGCCCCGCGGACTTCTCCGGCCCCACGAACAACGCGAGCTCGGCGATGAGCTGGGCCAGGTCCAGGCGTATCTGCAGGTCGCTCGCGGCCACGTCACCGTCGCCGGGGTCGAGCAGCATGACCCGTTCGTCGGCCGTGAACACGATGCGGTCGGCGGTGAGCCCGCGGTGGGTGACGTGGTGCGCGTGCAGCTGGGTCACCGCGTCCCAGATGCGCCCGAGTTCGGCGTCGGTGCACCCGGGATTCCGCTGCGCCAGCGCGGTCCCTTCGCAGTGATCGTAGGCCAGCACGGCGGCTTCGGGCCCGACCCGCACCAGGGTGCGCAACCGCGGTGTGGCCACGCCCGCGCCTTCGGTCGCGTAGGAGAGGAGTGCCCTGCGCTCGACCGTGTGGTCGACCGACAGCGGGGCGTTGCGTGACACCTGTTCCTGCACTCGGAGCAAGCGGTAGAGCCGGTAGAACGCGCCCGCCGCCTGCTGGTCCCTGTCGAACACGACCACGTCGAGCTGGCTGCCGTCCTGCGTCGTCACCGCGTAGTGACGGGAGCCGGCCATCCCCGGGCCGGCCTGGCCCACCCGCCGGATCGCGGTCACTGCCAGGTCCCCGGCGGACAGCGCCGCGGCGATGTCGCGTGCCGGGGGACGCTGCGACGTCGAGCCGGCGCCATACCGGACGGCGAGGCCGATCGCGCGGCCGGCGAGCAACGTGATCAGGATGGACAGAACGGTGGTGTGCAATGCCGCCAGCTGCACGATCGCATACGCGCTGATCGCCAGCCCCAGCGCATTCCGCCAGGCCGGCCGTCCGGCCAGCCCGATCATGGTGGCATAGGCGACCAGGCCGGCCAGGTAGGGGTCGAGGGCGTTGACGTGGCTGGCACCGGGATGCGACATGATGATCGCGTTGTAGAGCCGGGCGGCGGCGGGGTGCGAGAGCAGGATGTTGGCGACCTCCGCCACGGTGCCGGCCAGCAGGCCGGTCGCCACCGCCTCGGCGAGATGGCGAACCCGACGCCTGACGAGCTGGATGACAGCCAATGCCACGGGCAGGATCAGCAGCGCGAACAACGCAATCGGCGGGGCAGCGACGAGCAGAGCGTGCGGCAGCCGCCGGCTCGCGCCCACGATATCGGTCTCCGCTCCCGTCGCGGTCGCGGCCGCCGCGACCGCGGCCACCGCCAGCACGAATATCCAAATGCAGGACATGATGCAGCGCAGCCCGTCGATCGGCTTGCGGATGCGGCGCTCCAGCTGGTCAGTGACCTCGATCGCGCCCGGCTGCGTCACGGGACGATCGTTTCACCTGCCCGCCCGGTCGGATAGACGCAGCACCACGTCTTGCGACGGTGGCGTTCCCCCGGACTGCAGGCGGCTGCGCACGTCCCGGACATGAGGCTCCGGCGTAGCCGCTCCAGGGGCGCCGGCATGACCGGCGTGGCCCGGGAGTACCGTCCCGTCATAGCGATGCCATCACGGTCTCCCAGCGCAAGGAGCCTGCCATGCCAGGAACGGAGCAGTTCGCCATCGGGGCCGAGGTCAGTTGTACCGATGGGGCGTGCGGCAAGCTGAGCCGTGTGGTCGTTGACCCGATCGCACGGGTGGTCACCCATCTCATCGTGGAACCGCGCCGCGGGCACGCGCCCGCCCGGCTCGTTCCCCTCGGCCTGGCCGGCTCCGCTACGGGCGGGATCCAGCTGAATTGCACCTTGGCAGAGTTCGACGGGCTCGACCCCGCCGAGGAGACGCGGTTCATCACCGCCGACATGGATGTCCCGGACTACCGCTCGACCGATGTCGTCGCCTGGCCCCACTACGGATACCGCGGCGCACGAGGCACCCTGGCCGCTTCGGACACGATCCCCGTCGGCGAGGTGGAGGTACAGCGCGGCGAGCACGTTCAAGCCAGCGACGGACATATAGGCCAGGTAGAGGGGCTGGTCATCGATCCTGACAGCCATCGCGTGACGCACGTGCTCCTGCAGGAGGGGCACCTGTGGGGCCGTAAGGACGTGGCCATCCCGATCAGCACCGTGACCCGTGCCGCCGGCCGCATCGACGTCAGCCTCAGCAAGCAGCAGGTACAGGACCTGCCGCCGGTGGACATCGATCGCCCCCAAAGCTAGCCGCCACCTGGCTGGCCGGCCATGACACGTGCCCATATGGACCAGGGCTAACCGCCGGTAAACGCCGCTCGCCGGCTAGAAGCGGGCGGCTTTGCGGGTGCAGTCCGGGGCCCGCGCATACTGGCGGAACGCTCACCGGTAAGGCTCACCAGGACATAATCCGCCGGATATGCGTCTCCCCAAATCATTGGATCAGCAGCAGGCTGGTGCCGCCCGGGATCGGGTGCTGCGCCTGCCGGTTTGGCGCCTATGGTGGGAGGGTCGCCGCCCCCAGCGCCGCTGAGCTTGCTGCGGTCAGTCTCTGCGCTGGCGGACGGCAGCTGCCAGAAAGGCACAGCAGAGGATGTTCGAGAGGTTTACCGACCGGGCGCGGAGGGTTGTCGTCCTGGCGCAAGAAGAAGCCAGGATGCTCAATCACAACTACATCGGCACCGAGCACATCCTGCTTGGCCTGATCCACGAGGGTGAGGGTGTAGCCGCCAAGGCTCTGGAGTCGCTGGGAATCAGCCTGGAAGCGGTGCGGCAGCAGGTCGAGGAGATCATCGGCCAGGGGCAGCAGGCGCCGTCCGGGCACATTCCGTTCACCCCGCGCGCCAAGAAGGTGCTCGAACTGTCGCTGCGTGAGTCCAGGCAGCTTGGCCACGACTACATCGGCACCGAGCACATCCTGCTCGGCCTCATCCGTGAGGGCGAGGGTGTGGCCGCCCAGGTGCTGGTGAAGCTCGGCGCGGACCTGAACCGGGTGCGCCAGCAGGTGATCCAGCTACTGCATGTCCACCCGGGCGAGGAGCCGGCGCCGCCAGCCGCGGCCTCGCGGGAACGCGGGCTGCCGCCGGAGATCGCCGACCGCCTCAACGCGATCGGCTCGCGGCTGTCCGCTGCCGAGCAGCGCACCGGGACCGGGCCGGACACCAGCGAGCTGGACCAGCAGATCGAGCAGGTACTGCGCGACAGGCACGCCGCCGTGGACGCCCAGGAGTATGAGCGGGCCGCGTCGTTGCGCGACCGGGAGAAGGACCTGCTTGCTCAGAAGGCCTCGCGCCAGCAAGAGTGGGCCGCCACACACCCGGACCTGCCGTCCCTTGCCGAGAAGGTCCGCCAGCTCAGCGATGAAATCGACCGCCTTCATGCCCTGCTCCGCGAGCACGGCATCGAACCCGAAGACGGCGCAGCCTGACCCAGCCGATGCCACCCCGGCAGATGGCTCCTTCCTGGTGGTGTGGGCGCGGAGCGTGCCATGCCGGTACCGGCGGCCGGCCTGGTCTCGGCCCGGCCGGGGTGCCTGGTGCCCAGGACCGGGGTGGCCGCGGGCGCTGCCGGGGATCGGCCGCCACGGCGCCTGCCCGGGGAGCTAATGTGGTCCATCGTGACCACTGCCACACCGCCCACCGGTTCCTTGCATCTGGTCGTCGGATATGACGGCTCGCCGCCCGCCAGCCGGGCACTGGACGCCGCGGTCCGCTTGCTGCAGGGCCGCACCGGCCGCATCGACGTGGTGTACGTGGCCCACCTGTCCAGCCTGGCCATGCTGTCCCCCGGTGCCATCGCCGAGCTGGAATCCGATTTCGACGAGATCGAGCAGCAGTTGCGCGCCGCGGCCGCTGAGCAACTGCGCGGCGCCGCGGCGGCCTGGGGATTCCAGCGGCGCCAGGGCAACGTCCCCGAAGAGCTGATCGCGGTGGCCGCCGCCATCGGCGATACCGGCCCCGGCGGCACCGTGGCGATCGTGGTCGGCAGCTCCTCACACGCCACCCACCGGGTCGTCGGCTCGGCCGCGGTCAGCCTGGCCCGTCACTCCCCGGTGGCACTGGTCATCGTCCCCTAACCTCCCAGGGCCGCGGGGGCGGTGAGCTGATCGAGCCGATGCCGGCCACCGAGAATGCGGAAGCATTCGCCGACATGATCGACCGTGCGCTCACCGGTACTCGCCATCGCCCGCGTCATTACGCTGCCGGGAGCCTCGTTTCGACAGTCAGCGAGAATTGCCCCGTGCTCGAACGCCTCGCGCAACTGCGCGACAGCGGTGCGCTCACCAACGAGGAGTTCGAGACCCAGAAGGCCAAGCTGCTCGCCGAGATGTGACCGCTCAGGCGGACAGGCCCTGGAGCAGAGCGCGGACCGTCCGGGCGACGTCGTCCCTGGTCGCCTTGGGCTGATCGGATGCGGCGATCAGCATGCTGCCGCGGGTGAGAGCGCCAAGGAACAGCCGGGCCAGCGTGTCCGGGTCCTCCACCCGGAGCCGCCCCGCGTCCCGTGCCGCCCGCAGCCGGCCGGCGATGGCGGCAAAGGCGAACTTCTCATCGAGTTCGGTGAACCGCGCCAGCCCCAGCACGGCCGGGGCGTCGGTGATGAGAATGCGCTGCGCCGCGGGCTCGAGGATGACGTCGAGGAACGCCTCGAAACCCCGCGCCAGAAACTCCACCTCATCACGCGCGCCCGCCGCCATCCGGCCCGAGGCCTCCAGGATCTCGGCGTGGAACTGCTCGAACACCGCCTCGAACAGGGCAGCCTTCGTGGGGAAGTGATGGTAGAGGGCACCCGTCGTCACCCGCGCCTGCCGGGCGATCTCCTCCACCGACGTGTCCGCGAACCCCCGCTGGCCGAAAAGCTCGCGGCCGGCCGCGACCAGCGCCGCGCGGGTCTGTGCGACCTGCTCGGCGCGCAGCGAGAGCCGGGCACCGTCCCCTTGGCCGCTGTCCACATCGTCTATGTAGCCAGATCCGGCCGCTTTGCACACCCCCTTACCGGTTGACATAGCAACGCTATGTGAAATTAACTTGCTATCCAAGAGCGTACCGCGATCGTCAGGAGTGAGCCGTGACCGACGGGATCATCGAGGCCCTGCAAGCAGAACGAGATGTGGTGCTCGGCGTCTGCGCCGGGCTCAGCGAAGCGGACTGGGCGGCCGGCAGCGGCTGCCCTGGCTGGTCGGTACAGGATGTGATCTCTCACCTGGGAGCCGCCTACTGGATGGTGGCGGATCCGTCGTCGCGGCCCGCCGGGGAGGGCCTGCCCTTCGAGCGCGCCCAGGACGCCATCATCGCCGCGCGCCGCCACCTGTCCCCGGCGGAGACCGTGGCGGACTACGCGGACATCAGCACCAAGGCGATCGACATACTGGCGGGACTGCTGGGCAGCGACAGCAAGGTGCCACTCGGCGACCTTGGGACGTACCCGGCCGGGATCCTGCCGACCGCATTTTGTTTCGATCATTACGCACACACGCGGCTGGACTTGTTCCCGCCACGCGGGCCGCTGACCGGGGAACCCCCACCGGCGGGCGCGCTCACGTTCGGGCCCGCCCTGGACTGGGCGCAGGCCGCGCTGCCGCAGCAGAACGGCAAGGTCCTGGCCGAACTGGACCGGCCGGTGGCGGCCGTCATCACCGGGCCGGGAGCGCGGACCATCCAGATCGGGCCACCTGGGGAGCCGGTGGCCCGGATAAGCTCCGACGCCGGCGCGTTCCTCCGCTGGGTCACCCAGCGGGCGACCCCGGAAGAGGCGGGTGCCGAGATGTCCGGTGACGCCGGGCAACTCGCCATCGCGCGCAGGCTCCACGTCTTCTGATTCGCAACGGCCGCCCCAGCCCGGGAGTACCCCCGAAGTAGGGGCTCCCGGGCCACCGGGGCCAAGGTGCCGTGGCGGGGGTGGGGCCTTGGGCCAGCGTTGTTCCGGGGATAACCCCAGGCCAGCACGGCCGAGGCGGGGGACCGGTGCCCTAGTCCGCCGAGGGCTCGGGCCGCTTGCCCTCCTGGCCCAGCACCGCGACCGCGTGCGCGGCGATCAGGCCGCCGGAATTTACGGCGGCGTGCAGCAGCACCGGGGCGGCCAGGCGGCCCGAGCGGGCCCGCAGCCAGGACAGCAGTGCGCCGCCGGCCGCCGTGGCCGCGACGCCGGCACAGGTGCCCGCCAGGGCGCGGCGCCGGTCGCCGGCCAGCCCGTTGGCGCGCAGCGCCTGAAGAGTGGGCCGGACATGCCAGGCGCCGAACACGCCGCTGGTCACCGCGATGGCGGCGGTGTCGGACATCACCCGGCGCAGCGCTGCCTGAAGCACGCCGCGGAACGCGGTCTCCTCCCACAGGGCGGTGCCGACCGGAATGCGGATCAGGGCCTGATAGGCAACGCCGCGCCCGTCCAGCCCGGCGGCGCGCTTGTCGCCGAGCAGTGGGCGGGTGGCCGGCACCACGGCGATGAGCAGCCAGCCCACGCCGGCCCCGGCCGCAAGCCCGCAGCCGAGCCACCCCGGCAGCCACTTGCCACGCCCGAGGCCAAGGTCCGCGGGCGTCAGCCCGCTCAGCGTGGCGGCCGCCAGCGCGGCGCCGGTGGCGCCGGTGTTGAGTGGCACGTACCAGCGCTCGTGCCCGGGGCGCAGGCCGGTCACGTTGTTATAGGCGGTGAGCACCGCGCAGGCCGCGACCGCGAACCCGATGTGCTGGCCTGGGGGGACGACCCCCCTGGAACCCCACACTGGCCTGCGGCCCCGTTCCTCCGTCACGGGGCCTTGGCCCTGGTGGCCCGGGAGACCGCTACGCCGGGACGCCCGGCTGGCTCCGGGGGGCACGGGGGATTGCGTGTCCCCCGGACGTACCGCATCATGCTTCGCTCAGCCTCCCGGTTGCACCAGGCCGGTCTCGTAGGCGAGCACCACGGCCTGGGTGCGGTCCCGCAGCCCGAGCTTCATCAGGATCCGGCTCACATGGGTCTTCACGGTCTGGTCCGCCACCACGAGCCGGTCGGCTATCTCCGCATTGGACAGCCCGCGGGCCACGAGGGCGAGCACCTCCGATTCCCGGTCGGTGAGGCCAGCTATCTGCTTGCGGCTCGGGGTCCGGGGCGCGCCCATCCGGGCGAACTCGGCGATGAGGCGCCGGGTCACGCCCGGGGCGAGCAACGCATCGCCGGCCGCGACCAGTCGCACCGCATCGGCCAGTTCGTGGGCGGACGCGTCCTTGAGCAGGAACCCGCTGGCCCCCGAACGCAGCGCCTCGTAGACGTAGTCGTCGAGGTCGAAGGTGGTCAGCACGAGGACCTTCGGCGGGTCGGGCATGGCCGTGATCGCCCGGGTGGCCTGGAGGCCGTCGAGGACCGGCATCCGCACGTCCATGAGGATGACGTCCGGGTGCAGTTCGGTGGCATGCGTGATGGCTTCCTGCCCGTTCACCGCCTCCGCGATGACCTCGATGTCGGGCTGGGCGTTCAGCAGGACGGAGAAGCCAGAGCGCACCATCCCCTGGTCGTCAGCGATCACGACGCGGATGGTCACGACGCGTCCTGCGCCGAACCAGAGTCCAGCGGAAGAGCGGCGGTCACCAGGAACTCGCCTTTCTCGGTCGGGCCGGCCTGGAGGTTGCCCCCCAGCATGGTGGCGCGTTCACGCATGCCGATGATGCCATGCCCGCCGCCGTCGCCGGGCACGCCGTCCTGTTCCGCGGCAGCGCTCGTCCCTGGCGGACAGTGGTCGTTGCGTACCTCCACCACCAGAGCCGCGTCGCCGTAATACAGCTTCACCTGGACGTCTGCTCCCGGGGAGTGCCGCATGGCGTTGCTCAGCGCCTCCTGGATGATCCGGTAGGCGGACAGGTCCACCCCCGCGGGGAGCGGGCGGGGGGTGCCGTTGACACTGGCGGTGACCGTCACGTCCGCGCTTCGCGCGGATTCCAGCAGTCCCTCCAGGTCATCGAGGCCCGGCTGCGGCGCGGTGTCCGGCGTGTCGCTGCGCAGCACACCGAGCACCCGGCGCAGTTCCTTGAGGCCGGACAGCGCGCTGGCGCGGATATCCGCGAAGCTCTCCACCAGTTCCTTCGGCGGATCCTTGACCTTGTAGGGCCCGGCCTCGGCCTGGATCGCGATCACCGACATGTGGTGGGCGACGACGTCGTGCAGTTCGCGGGCGATGCGCTGGCGCTCCTGGAGCAGCGCGCGTTCCCCCTCGTGCCGGCGTTCCTGGACGGCGAGCCGTTCGGTGCTGCCACGCCGGGTGCGGATGACCACGCCGGCCAGCACCGGTACCGCGGCGGTGAGGATGGCGGTCACGGGGGACTGTCCGTAGATCAGCATGCCACCGACCGCCGTCACCACGCCCGCGGTCACCACCACCCACGCCTCGCAGCGGACCGCCACCGCGTACAGGCACAGGACGTAGACGAGAACCCCGCCAGGCAGGGCGCCCGTCGACGAGAACGCCCCGCCGACCCAGAACAGGGCGAGCGCAGAGGCGCACCAGGCCGTCAGCGGGAGATAGTTGCGCACCGCCAGGGGCGCGCACAGGGCCAGCGAGATCAGCAGGATCACCACTGAGCTGGCGGTAATCGGGTGCTTGTTCGTCAGTGTGCTGTTCGTGGCGGCGAAGCAGATGAGCGCGACGATCACATCGGTGACCGCCACCAGGTCGAGCCGCCCGCGCATCAGCCACCGCGGGCGCGGCGCGGGCGGCCTGGTAACACCGGCCGCGAACACGGCCGTGATCCGGCGCTTGGTGGTGGCATTGCGGCCGGTGCTGGGGCTGGGGCTGGAGCCCGGATTCATACCGCCAGCGTAAGGCGGCGGCGGGCGCAGTTTCGTGACCCTTGAGGGGCATCTTCGCACCGCTACCTGAGTAGGGGGACGGCTACCCCGGCCATCCCCGCGGCCGGCCGGAGCGCTCCCGGTATGGCCCTCATGGCACCTGCGGGGGAGGCCGGCAGTCGGCTCCGCAGGGTGACGCCGACCAGTAGCGGCGCTCCGTAACTTCCTGGCTAGTCGCACATTCGGACAGGAAGGACTCGTCATGAGACTGCGCCGCATCAGCGCCATCGCGGCGATCGCGGCCGCCGTGGCCGCGACGACCGCCGCCGTGTACCCGAGCGCCCCGGCCGACCGGCTGCAGCCGATGCCGGCCCTCACCGCCCCGGCGCTCACGGCTCGCTACACGGCGGACGCACACCAGCTCGCCCGGGCCGCGAGTGCCGCCAGCCGGGCGGGCAACACCGGGCTTGCCCAGTCCCTGGACGCCATGCGCGGCGGGCGGTTCCTCGACTTCAACCCCGCCGGCCAGGGCCTGGCGGTCGAGGTGTTCGGCAACCTGGCGACGGCCACCCGGGTGGCCATCCTGGTGCCCGGCTCGGACACCTCACTGGCCACGTTCGATTCCCGGGGCACGGCCTCACCAGAAGGTGCGGCCCGCGCCCTCGATGCGCAGGCCCGCGAACTGGACCCCGATGCGCGCCTCGCGGTCATCGCGTGGCTCGGCTACCTGACCCCGAGCACGCTGAGCCCCGCCGTCATGACCTCGGGCGACGCCGGGCAGGGAGCCGATGCGCTGCGCCCGTTCGTGGACGATCTCGCCAGGCACGGCCATCAGGTCGCGCTGATCTGCCACAGCTACGGTTCCGTGGCCTGTGGCCTGGCCGCGCCGCACCTGCCGGTCACCGACATCGCGGTGGTCGGCAGCCCCGGGATGGACGCCTCCTCGGTGCGCGCGCTGCACACCACCGCCAGGGTGTGGGCGGGCCGTGGCACCGGCGACTGGATCGAGCACGTGCCGCACGTCCAATTCCTCGGGCTCGGCTTCGGCCAGGACCCGATGACCCCGGCCTTCGGCGCCAGGATCTTCGACTGCGGCAGCGGCGGGCACAGCGGCTACTTCAAGCCGGGCAGCATCGCCCTGCGTAACCTGGCCCAGATCGCGCTTGGTGTCCCCGCCGGGGTGACCCGATGACCGGCCACGCCATCGCCCGGGCCCGCGGCCTCGCCGCGAAGATCGACGCCGCCACCCCGGCGCACCGGGACCGCACCGTGGACGCGCTCCGCGCCCTGGCCATCGCCGGCGTCATCCTGGGCCACTGGCTGGTCACCGCGCTGGTGCTGACCTCCGGCCGGGCCGGGCACGGGCTGCACGACGAGAGCCCGCTGGCCACGATGCCCTACCTCACCCCGCTGTCCTGGATCTTCCAGACCCTCGCCATCTTCTTCCTGGTCGGCGGATACGCCGCCGCCCGCAGCTATCACGGCGACTACCGGTCCTGGCTGCGCAAGCGACTGGTCCGGCTGTCCCGGCCGGTGGCGCTGCTCGCGGCCGTCTGGGCGCCGCTGGCGGCCGGCCTGTACCTGGGCGGCGTCTCCGGCTCGGCGGTGCACACCGTGCTCACGCTGGTGCTCGACCCGCTCTGGTTCCTCGGCGTGTTCGTGGTGCTGACCGCGCTCACCCCGCTGGCCGTCGCCATGGTCCGCCGCCTCGGCATTCTCGCGGCGGCGATCCCGGTGGCGGTCGTCGCGGCCGCCGACGCGGTGCGCTTCGACCTCGGCGGCCCGTCGTGGGCCGGGTGGATCAACGTCGTGGCGGGCTGGATGGTCCCCTACCTGCTCGGGATCGCCTGGGCCCGGGGTGCGTTCCCGGGCAGGCGAGGCGCTGCCTTCATGCTCGCCGGCGGGGTCGCGGCCACCGCGGCACTGGTGCTGTGGGCTGGGTACCCGGCCAGCATGGTCGGCGTCAACGGTGCCGCCATCTCCAACCTGAACCCGCCAACGCTCGCCGTCGTGACCTTTGGCATCGCCCAGGCCGGCCTGGTGCTGCTGCTGCGGGAACCACTGGCCCGGCTGATGCGCCGCCCGCTCGCCTGGGCGGCCGTCGCCACGGCCAACTTGTCGGCGATGACGCTGTTCCTCTGGCACCAGACCGCTTTCCTCGCGGTCACCATGGCCACGTTGCTCATCGGCCGGCTGCCGGGCCTGCACACGGCCCCGGACAGCGCCCTCTGGATCGCCGAGCGGGCCGCCTGGCTGCCGCTCTTCGCCGTCGCGCTCGCCGTCCTGTGGCTGGTGTTCCGGCGCGCGGAACGAGCGCCGGTGCGCCGCCGGCCCCGCAAGGTCGCCGCAGCCTGCCAGCCCAGGTCGGCGGCCGGTTGACGGTGGCCTCGCGGACGAAAACGGCCGGGCCTTGCCGAGCAGTATCGGCAAGGCCCGGCCGCCGGGTACCCGGGGGCCGGTACCCGGCCAGTCCTGCGCCAGATCGGGCTGTCGCAGGACTGACGGCCATCGTGGCAGGGGGAATGGCATGGCCGTCAGCGCATGCTGAGCTGGGTGGCCATGGCGTGCTGCACCAGGGCGATCAGGGTCATCTTGGTGGACCGGCGCTGCCGGGCATCGCACTCGACGATGGGCACGTTCGGGTTCACCGACAAGGCCTCGTGGACCTCGGCGGCGGTGTGCGGATACTTGCCGTAGAAGCCGTTCACGCCGATCAGGAACGGCACGCCCGCGTTCTCGAAGTAGTCAAGGGCCGGAAAGGAATCCTCCAGCCGCCGCGTGTCGACGAGCACCACCGCGCCGATGGCACCCTGGATGAGGTCGTCCCACATGAACCAGAACCGGTGCTGCCCGGGCGTGCCGAACAGGTAAAGGACGAGCCCCTCGTCCAGGGTCACCCGGCCGAAGTCCATGGCCACCGTGGTGGTGGTCTTGTCCGGCACCTGAGACAGGTCGTCCACGCCGGTGCTCGCGGCGGTCATCACCGCTTCGGTGGTCAGCGGGGTGATCTCCGAGACCGATCCGACGAATGTGGTCTTGCCCACGCCGAAGCCGCCCGCCACGACAATCTTGACCGACGTCATCGCCGCTTCCCCGGCGTCACCACGCAGGGGGGCCGAGCTTGCGAAGTCCACTGGGTAGCCTTTCGAGCAAGGTGGAAGGGGTCCGGCCGGGTGCCGCGGCGGCTAGCTGCCGCCGCGGGACCATAACCCGCCCCGCGGTTCCGGGGTGAGCGCCCGGCCAACCCGCTCCACCAGCAGCGTCATCTCGTACGCCACCAGCCCCATGTCACAGTCGGCCGAGGCGAGCACCGCCAGGCTGGCGCCGTTGCTGATCGACATCGACAGCAGCAGCCCGCCCTCCATCTCGACCACCGTCTGCAGGACGGCACCCCCTTCGAACACCCGTGCCGCACCCTGGGTCAAGCTGCTCAGCCCCGAGGCCACCGCGGCCAGCTGGTCGGCCCGGTCCGGCGGGAACCCGTCGGAGAAGGCCAGGGGTAAGCCGTCGGCGGACACGACGATGGCGTGGGCCACCGCGGGCACTCGCTCCACGAAGTTCGTGATCAGCCAATTCAGGTCCTGCACTGAGGACGTCACCGGGCTCACGCCATCTCCTCCCTTCCTGGCTCGTCCCGTTCCTGGTCGTCATCGGACGGTGTGACCGACCGGGCGTTCCTGACGCCTTGCTGGAAGCTCGTCAGGCGCTCCCTGGTCTGGTCGGCGGAGCGCGGCGCGGGCACCGCCGCCGTCGGCATGGTGACGCCGCCAGGCACCAGGTTCGCCTTGGGCACCCGCTTCGGCAGGCCAGCCCGGGTCGTGCCCGAGGTCACCGGTGCCTGCGCCACCTCCGCGGCCTGCCATCCCGCGTCCGCGGGTGACGACCAGCCGGCCGAGGCCGGGACCGCGGCCACGGCCGGGCCCGACACGGTGGCGGTCCAGTCGGCGCCGTGCCGGCCGCGCCGGAACCAGTCGGACTCGACCGACTCGAAGATCGGCAGCCGGTTCTCCTCGCCGACGGTCGCCGGGGGCGGCACTATCACGCCGGACGGCGTCACGGCGCCCTCGCCGTTCGCGGACGGCACCGTGCCGTTGCCGCCGAGGCTGCCGTTCGCGGACGGCACCGTGCCGTTGCCGCCGAGGCTGCCGTTGGTGGCCAGGCTGCCGTTGCCGCCGAGGCTGCCGTTGGCAGCCGGGCCGCCGTTGGCAGCCGGGCCGCCGCTGGTGGCCGGACCGCCGTTCGTGCCCATGCTGCCGCTGGCGGTCATGCTGCCGTTCGTCTCGTAATCGCCGGCGATCCCGTAGCCCTGGGCGGTGTCCGCCACCGGTTCGGGTGCGATCAGCTCGGCCGTCGGCGCCGCGGCCAGCTGGCTCCCGTCCGGTAGCCCTCCCGGATCCGTGGGTGCCTCATCCGGGCCCGGGAGCGGCTCGAACCTGGCCATCCGGGCGGCTGCCACCGCCCGCGCCGCGGCGCTGCGGTCGCCCGGCTCGTCGGCGGGTGTCCCTGCCGGTGGCGCCGCGGTTCCGTTCCCTGGTTGCTGGGACCGGCGGAACCCCATGGTCGTGGGGAAGGCCTCGCGTGTGATCACTTCGTCGGGGAGCCAGACCAGCGCGGTCAGGCCGCCCATGGACGCCGGCCGCAGCCGGACCCTGATGCCGTGCCGGGATGCCAGCCGGGCAACCACGAACAGGCCCATCCGCCGGGATACCGCGACGTCCACCACCGGCGGGTTGTCCAGCCGCCAGTTCGCGTGTGCCATCTCGTCGGCGTCCATCCCGACGCCGCGGTCGGTGATGTCCAGCAGCGCGCCACCGCTGTTGAGCAGGTGCCCCGACACGTTCACCGGGGTGTCCGCGGGCGAGAACGTGGTCGCGTTCTCGGCCAGTTCGGACAGCAGGTGCACCACGTCGTTGACCGACTGCCCGCGGACCGAGATGCCCGGCTGGATGTTCGGGACCACCCGCTCGTACTGCTCGATCTCGGAGACCGCCGCGCGCAGCACGTCGACTAACGCCACCGGCTCCGTCCGCTGCCTGGACAGCTCGTGACCGGCCAGGACCAGCAGGTTCTCGGAGTTGCGCCGCATCCGGGTGGCCAGATGGTCCATCTGGAACAGGTTCGCCAGCCGCTCGGGGTCCTGCTCGCCCTGCTCCAGATCGTCGATCAGCCGGATCTGCCGTTCCACCAGCGACTGGGACCGGCGGGAGAGGTTGACGAACATCGCGTTGACGTTCCCGCGCAGCGCCGCCTCGTTGGCCGCCAGCCGCACCGCCTCGCGGTGCACCTGGTCGAAGGCGCGCGCGACCTCACCGATCTCGTCGGTGGAGTCCACGTCGATCGGCTCGACCTCCAGCGCCGTGTCGGTGACGTCGCCCTTGGTCATCCGGCGCACCGTCTCCGGCAGCCGCACGCCGGCCACGTCGAGCGCGCCGCTGCGCAGCCTGCGCAGCGGACTGGTCATCGACCGGCCCACGGCCGTGGTGAAGAACAGGGCCAGGGCGAGCACCAGCATCACGGCGGCGCTGTCGATGAGCGCCGACCTGATCGCCTTGTCCCGCTGCGAGGCACTCAGGGCGATGATCGAGTTCATGAATCGCTGCTCGACCGAGTGCAGGCTGGACACCAGGTACGCAGAGCCGTTGGCGGCGTTGGTGTAGGCGGGGTTCTCCGCCGAGGATCCGCCGCCGAGCGCAAGGGTGATCGCCTGCTGGATCTGTGCCTGCGCCCGGTCGGCCTGCGCCGAGGACAGCGTGGTGTTGTAGAGCTGGCGCTGGCTCGCGGTGGCGCCCAGGCCGAACTGCGCCACGTCGGCCTGCTGCTCTGCCTGCGCGGCGTTGAGCGCGGATAGCTGGCCGGGCTGGAACTGGCCCGCGCCCACCAGGTCCGGCGTCAGGGCGGAGGTGAGGATCGCCTGTTCCTGCGACACCTCCTCCTTCATGCCGGAGATGAGGCCCGCGATCCGGACGGTGTCGGCGAGCGCCGCGTCGTTGCCGCCGCTGGCGATTTCCTCTTCCAAGGCGAGCAACTGGTCGATCGTGGCGGCGTACTGCTGGATCACGGCTAAGGAGGGAATCTGGGTGCCGGTCGCGGCACTGCGCAGCGCGCCGATCCCGTTGATCGCGGTGATCGCACCCTGGGCCTCCTGCCGTGCCACCGCGGGGTAGGAGGTGCCGATGTTGCCCGCCAGGTTCCGCACCGTGGCCGCGAGCCGGCCGGTGGCGCGGTAGTCCTGGCCGAGCACGGCAAGCTCCGGCGCGGCCGCGGCGTGCGGTGCGCCACGGCCACCCGCGGCCGGGCCCATCGTGATGTACCTGATGGTGTCCTCGCGCTCGGTCTGCAGCGCCTGGACCAGGCCGGTGATCTCGCCGCCCAGCCTGGAGAACTGTTCCACCCGCTGGTAGGCGGCCGCGCTGCGGATGGAGGCGGCCACTGCGACGCCGCCCAGGATCACCGCGGATAACGTCGGTAACACAACCAGGAGCAAGAGACGGGACCGCACCCGCCAGTTCTTCAGCCCGTTCTGTAACGACTTCCGCCCGGCGAGGGGGACCGGGCGCAGGCTGGCCGGGGAACTTCCGTCACGTGGCGCCGTGCCGTTGGCGGCCGCGCCGCCCCGGGACTGGGCCCGGCTTGCGGGCGCCTCTAAGGATGCGGTGGGGACCTGCGCCGGTGACCGCAGCAGCGTGTCACGGGGCGGACTGCCCGTTATCTCTCGCCTGGACCGCACAGTGTTGCACCTCTCACCTGGGGAACGGCAGGCGTCCACCGAGCCGCGGTATGCCGCGTGAAGCCGAAAACACCGGCAACTTCCCGGCCGGCCATTCTGCGCACGGCCGCCTCAGCAGAGTCTGGCGCTCACTCTAACGCTTGGCCGCGTCACTCACATCAAGTGTTACCACTGTTATCTAAAGATACTTTCGGCGTAAGAAGGTGCTACTGGTGCTAAATGGGCACTTAGGGCATACGAGTCTTATCGACCGGGCACGCGAGCGCGGCCGAACGTCTAGCGTAAGCAGGAACGGAGCGCCCCGGCACTACTAGGTTCATTAGGAAATGCCGGTATATCCGTGGACCACCGGTATCGGACATTGGAGGAGCTCCCTTGGGTCTTGGTGAGGCTAGACCCCGCACCGGGCGCGGCAGGATGCTGCGCCGGTCGGGCATGACCCTGGCTTCGGCCTGGCTGGTGTTATTCGCGACGGGCTGCCACGTCCCCATGACGGGTGCCTCGTCCGGCCAGGCGGGCGGCCAGGCACAGGGCGGCGGCCAGCAGATCACGGTGGCGGTCGTCCCCGGATTCGAGAACGCCCCGCTGCAGGTGGGCGTCAGGGACGGACTGTTCGCCCAGCACGGGCTGACCGTGACGGTGCAGACCTACCAGGACCTCCAGCAGGCATATGGGGCACTGACCCGCGGCCAGGCAGAGGTAGTCAGCGGTGACTACTCCGGGCTGCTCTACATGCAGGCCCACGCGCGCCGCGCGCAGTTACGGTTGATCGCGGACGGCTACGACGCGACGCCTGGCCTGATGGAAGTGCTCACGCTGCCCCGCTCATCGGTGCGGGTTCCGCAGGACTTACAGGGCAAGGCCGTGGCCACCCCCCCGCGCGAGCTTGCCCCCTTCTCCGCGGACGCCCCCTACAACATCGAGACGCTGGCGACCGAGTCGACCCTGCAGAGCGACGGTGTCAGCCCGTCGAGCGTGGTGTGGGACGCGATGGCCCCGAGCAGCATGATCAGCGCGCTGCGCGATCACACGGTCAGCGCGATCGTGGCCACCGAGCCCTACATCCTGCAGGCCGAAACGCAGCTCGGCGCCATCGAGCTGCTTGACGCGTGCAGCGGCGTGACCGCCGGCCTGCCGCTGTCGGGATACTTCACCACCGCCAGCTATGCGCGCGGCAACACCGCCGCCTTGCAGGCCTTCCGTGAAGCGCTCGACCAGGCCAAGGCCAGCACCGCCCAGCCGGGCATCGTCCAGTCGGTGCTGCGCACGCTGCCGGAGATGTCCTCGCGGGAGGCGTCTCTCGTCAGGATCGGGCAGTATCCGACGTTCCTGAGTGTCGGGCAGGTCCAGCGCGTGGCCGACCTCATGTACGGCACGGGGATGATCAACACCACCCTGTCCGTGCGGAACATACTGCTGCGCTAAGGGCCGGCCGCAGGCTCGGCAAAGACCTGGCCCGGACGGCGATCCGCCGTCCGGGCCAGGTCTTTCTCAACGTGCGCCCGCCGGGGTGCTACCCGACGAACGCGAAGTGCTCGAAGTCGAAGTTGGACAGCGGCTGGCCGACCTTGCCGGGCGTGTACCCGGTGATCTTGTCGCTGTAGGCATCGAGGACGTCGATGTATGCCGGGATGATGTAGCCGCCCTGGGTGAAGTCGAACCGCTGCATCTCCTGCAGGATCTGTTTGCGCACCGACGGGTTGGCCGTCGCGTTCGCCTGGTTGTAGAGGCTGGTGTACTGCGGGTCGCCGGTGTGCGTCTCGTTGAATGGCGAACCGGGGAGCATCGACTCCGCCACCTGCGAGAGGTAGGGGTAGTAGTTGTAGTAGTCCTGCGAAAACGTCCACTTCAGGTAGTTGGGCCCGAAGAAGGTGCCGGGCGGGACGTTGTTGATGTTGATCGTGACGCCTGCCGCCTTGGCCTGGGCGGCAAGCACGGTCGCCATCGCCACCGTGCCCGTGGCCACCGCCGAGGTGGTGAGCTGCACGGTCAGGCCCTCCTGGCCCGCCTTCTTCAGCAGGAACTTGGCCTGCGGGATGTCGCCCTGGGCGGCGCGCACCAGTGAGTGGTCGAAGTCGGGATCGTAAGGGGAGAAGAGATCGTTCGCGACCACCCCGTAGCTGTCGAGCGCCGAGTCGATCAACTGCGGGCGGTCGACGAGCAGGCGCATCGCCTGGCGGACGTTGACGTCGTTGAACGGCGGCTGATCGACCCGCATGGTGAACGGGACGATCTCCCCCGAGTGCGACACGACCGTCTTGATGCCGCTGGTGGTGGCCAGCGACGCGACCTGTGGCCCGTCCAGCGCGCCGGCGCCGTGAATGACGCCCGTGGCCAGCGCGTCCTGCAGGGTGGTGTTATCGCTGAAGTCGATGATGGTCAGGGTGTCCACGTACGGCAGGCCCGACTTCCAGTAGTGCGGGTTCCTGGTGAAGACACTGCGCTGGCCCGGCGTGAAGCTCTGATAGACGAACGGCCCCGTGCCCACCGGTTTCGCCGGGGTGAAGCCGACCGGTGCGATGTACAGGTTGTACCAGAACGCGGCGAGCTGCTCGGCGAAGCTGGCGAAGGGCTTGGACATCTTCACCTGGACGGTGAGCTTGTCGACCGCCTTGGTGTTCTTGAGGTCGATCGGGCCGAGGCCGAACTTGCCGGTGAAGTCGTTGTTGTACACCCGCTGGAACGTGAAGATGACGTCGTCGGCGGTGAAGGCCTTGCCGTCGTGCCATGTCACGCCCGGCCGCAGCCGGATGATCCAGTTGGACAGCGACCCGTGCGGGGTGATCGACTCCGCCAGCACGTACTCCACCTGTGCCTGCGCGTCGAGCTGGGCAAGGGGCTGGTAGAGCGACTGGAGACGGGAGGTGTCCAGGTAGGTCAGGCTCTTGTGCGGGTCGAGGGTGTCCGAGCTGGAGCCGCCGGTGAGGCCCAGCTTGAGGTTGCCGCCGCGCCGTAAGGAGCGGCTGGCCTGAGTTGCCTGCTTCGGCGCGTCGGAGCTTGAGCCGCCGCCGCACGCGGCGAGTAAGCTGCCGGCACCCGCCACGGCGCCGGTGGCGGCAATTCCGCGAAGGAATTGGCGCCGTCCCAATCCCTGCGCCCACCGCGGCGTACTGTCCTGATCTGATCGATCCACGGGGCTTACCTCCACAATGTTCGCACCTATTGGTGCGAGCCGATTCCATTGGCATGATCACATTTACGCAGCCGCGCCGAGCCCGGCATCAACGTGCTGATCTGCTGAAAAACGGCATGTCGGATAACGCGGCCATAGTCTCACAAGGCCGCCGGTCGTGTCAGCCCGTCACTGGGCTGTGACTGTGTGATTAACATGGGCCCGCCGGCCGGGCGGGCCGGGTCAGACGGCGACAAGGAGCACCTTCCCGACATGCTGGCGGCGTTCCAGGAAGCGGTGCGCCTCGGCGGCATCGCTCACCGGGAAGGTGGCGGCGATGGGCACCTTGACCGCGCCGCGCCGGATGAGCTCAAGCGAGGCCGCGAGGTCGTCGGGCGGCGCCAGCCGGAAGCCGACGATGCGCCAGCCGTTCCGGAACAGCGGAATCAGGTCGAGCGGCACCACCTCGCCGGCGTGCGCGCCGCAGGTGACCAGCGTGCCTTCCTCACGTAACACCGACAGGTGGGCGCCGAACAGGTCGCCGCCCACGGTGTCGAGTACCACGTCGAACCGCCGGCCGCCCGTGGCGTGCAGCAGATCCGTGGCGATGTCGCCGCCGCCCCGTTCCACGACCATGTCCGCGCCGAGCGCGGCCACCCGCTCGGCCTTGGCGGCCGAGCCAGCCGTGGCGATCACCGTCGCCCCGGCCAGCTTCGCGCACTGGACCAGCGCGCCGGCCACTCCGCCGGAAGCCGAGGGGACGAGGACCAGGTCGTCCGGCCGCACCAGCGCCAGCCGGTTCACCATGTGCCACGCGGTACTGACCACGCACTGCCCCGCGGCCATGACGAGCGGATCATCCTCAGGGTCGAGGGGCACCACGACCCTGGCCGGCACGCGGACAAGCTCGCCGTAGCCGCCCCACCGGGTGGTGCCGAAGATCTCGAAATCCGCGCAGAGGTCCGGCCGCCACATGGCGCACTGCGTGCAGTGGCCGCAGTTGAACTGCTGCAGGGCCGTGACGAGGTCACCGGTGCGGATGTGCTCGGTCTGGCCGCCGACCTCGACCACCGTTCCGGTGAACTCCGCGCCGAGGACCATGGGCAACTCGAACGGCCACCGCGACGTCCCGGCCCTGGAGTCTAAGTCCGAGTGGTTGACACCGCAGGCCTGCACCCGGATCAGCACGTCACCCAAGCCGGCGCCGGGATCGGGGATGTCCGCGTACTGCATCGCCTCCGCGGGCCCGTACTCGTAGAACACCGCAGCTTTCACCGGCCGGTTACCTCCGAATCCGGGTGGGATCGAGCACCAGCGGCCAGCAGCCCTGCCGAAGGTGCAAAACGGGCCGGGCGCCCAGGTAACCGGGTAAGGCGAGAGCCGGATAAGGATGCGGCGATGCGGGTATCCCGGGCCGCACTCGTCACAGAGTGAGCAGAGTAATCGCGTTCCACGTCGGACACCGGCTGGCCCCAAACTCGCGCGAAGCGGATGCATTGAGGAGACTAGCGCCGACCCCGGCTGGATATGGGTTGTTTCGGGCAAATGCCTGCTTCCCCGGGTGCGGGCCTGGCCGTTGTCCGGGCGTAGCCGCCTGGTTACGCTAGAAATGCGAGCAATCCACCAGGTTGCCAGCCCTCGCCCGGGCCCGTGGGGGACGATGAGGTCAGGCGCGACAACGGACGGGCGCTGGCGGACTCCGCCGCTCGGCAGGCGGGAGGGAGCGGCACCATGGCAGGCGCCGGGACGGCCGTGCGGCAACCTGGGGGAGCGGAACCAGGGGCCGTCGCACCGCTGCGGGCGCCCCGCAAGGCCCGCCCGGTGCTCTCGCTGGCCGGCCGCAGGGCCGCTGTCGGGGTGCTCACCTTATTAGTTGTCTCCGTGCTGGTGTTCGCGGCCACCGAGGTCCTGCCCGGCAACGCGGCCAACGCGGTTCTCGGGCGCAACGCGGCGGCCAACCCCGTGGCGCTGCACCGCCTGGAAGCGGCCCTGCACCTCAATCGCGGCCTGCCCGACCAGTACTGGATCTGGTTCTCCGGCCTGTTCACCGGCCACCTCGGCCACTCCCTGGTCAACGGCCAGCCGGTCTGGGGTTACGTTCAGCCCAGGCTGATCAACTCGGCCGTGCTGATGCTGGTCACCGGGGTGATCGGCACAGTGATCGGCGTCGTGCTCGGTGCCGTGGCCGCGCTCCGCAAGGACGGCTGGTTCGACCACGTCACCTCGGTCGCCGCGCTCGCGGTGACCGCACTGCCGGAGTTCGTGGTCGCCATCGGCCTGGTCATCCTGTTCTCGACCGTGGTCATGCACCTGCTGCCCGCGGTGTCGCTGCTGGCACCGGGCACGTACGCATGGAGCGCACCGCAGTTACTGATCCTGCCGGTCGCCACCCTGGTCATCGTGATCGTGCCGTACATACAGCGGATGATGCGGGCCGCGATGATCGAGGCGCTGGAGTCCGACTACGTGGAGATGGCGCGGCTCAAGGGCGTGCCGAGATGGCGCATCGTGGTCAACCACGCGCTGCCCAACGCCACCGCCCCGACCGTCCAGGTGATCGGGCTCAACTTCCTGTACCTGGCCGGCGGCGTGGTCATCGTCGAATACGTCTTCGCCTTCCCCGGCATCGGCCAGGGACTGGTCTATGCCGTGGATAACAGGGACATCCCGGTTATTCAGCTCATCGTCCTGGTGCTGGCCGCGTTCTACGTGTTCATGAACATCGTCACCGACGTCATCGCGCTGCTGGCCACGCCGCGGCACAGGATCCCCAGGTAGAACCGGAGGGCGAGGCAGGCATGAGCAGCGCTGGCCGGCACGCGGCCCGGTCCGCCAGGCCCCGGCCCGAGCCAGCCCCGGCCCGAGCGGCCCCGGCCCGAGCCGATCCGGCCCGAGCCGATCCGGCCCGAGCGGATCCGCCGGCACCAGTGGCTGGCGGTGCTTGGCCGGGCCGTGCGCACCCCGCGGGGCGCCACCGGCCTGGCCCTGGCCGGGCTGGTCGTGCTGATCGCGGCCATCGGCCCGGTCGTGGCCGCGCACTCGCCGGACGCCCTGGTGACGCTCTCCTTCGGTAAGCCGTCCCGGCAGTTCCCGCTCGGCGGCGACTTCCTCGGCCGTGACGTCCTGTCCCGGGTCCTGAACGGCGGGTGGCTGTTACTGCTGATGGCCGGGAGCGCGACGGCGATCGGGGTCGCCGCGGGAGCCACGGCCGGTGTCAGCGCCGCGTATCTCCGGGGGCGCACCGACGGGCTGATCATGCGGACGGTGGATGTGATCCTGGCGTTCCCGCAGCTTGTCTTCGCCCTGCTGCTGCTGAGCATCCTGGGCCCGAGGCTGTGGCTGATCGTGCTGGCGGTGGGCCTGACCCACGCGCCCGCCGTCGCCAGGGTGCTGCGGTCCGCCACGCTGGACGTCGCCGAGCGGGACTTCGTCAAGGTGGCGGAGCTTCAGGGCATGCGCCCGGTGGCGGTGATGGCCAAGGAGATCCTGCCCAACCTGAGCACCCCGCTGATGGTGGAGACAGGCCTGCGGCTGACCTACTCGATCATCGTCATGTCCGGGCTGGCGTTCCTCGGCTTCGGCCAGCCGCCGCCGGCGCCCAACTGGGGGACCATGATCAACGAAAACCGGGCCGGCCTGTCCCTGAATCCCTGGGCGGTGATCATCCCGGCCGTGCTGATCGCCCTGCTCACCATCGGCACGAACCTCTTCAGCGATGCGATCGGCCGGGTGGCGCTCGGCGTGGACCGCAGGCCGGCCGAGGCGGCCCTGGCCGACGGCCTGGGCCTGACCGAGGGCAGGGCGACGTGACCGCCGGCGGGACGCCGGCCACGGTCACCGGCAGTCGCCCCGGCGGGCCGGCCGGGCAGGCCCGGCTGGAGGTCACCGGCCTGGAGATCCGCAGCGGCCGCCGCGGCCCGGCCGTGGTCAGCGGTGTCAGTTTCGCGGTGCGGCCCGGGGAGGTGCTCGGCCTGGTCGGTGAGTCCGGGTCGGGGAAGACCACGGTCGCCCTTGCCCTGCTCGGCCACACCAGGCGCGGCCTGGCCGTCACCGGCGGCGAGATCCGGCTGGACGGGACGGACCTGCTCCGCCTCAAACCCGGCCAGTTGCGGCGGCTGCGCGGCGCCAAGGTCAGCTATGTGCCGCAGGACCCGGCGGCGGCGCTCAACCCCGCGCTGCGGATCGGTTATCAGCTCCGGGAGGCGCTGCGGGTCCATCCGGGCGCCACGCCGGAACCACAGACCCGGATCCTCGAGGTGATGCGCGAGGCACGGCTGGACGCGGCACCGGACCTGCTGCGCCGGTACCCGCATCAGCTCTCCGGCGGCCAGCAGCAGCGTGTCGGCCTGGCCATGGCATTCGCCTGCCGGCCCGCGCTGATCGTGCTTGACGAGCCCACCACCGGTCTCGACGTCTCCACCCAGCGGCACATCCTGGACACCATGCGCAGCCTCTGCCGCGGCTACGGGGTGGCGGCCGTCTACGTGAGCCACGACCTGGCGGTGGTCAGCGAACTGGTGGCCGAGGTGGCGGTCATGTACGCGGGCCGCATCGTGGAGGCGGGCCCCGCGTCGCTGCTGTTCCCCCGGCCGCTGCACCCCTATACCCGCGGCCTGCTCGACTCGGTCCCCACCCCCGACGGCGCCGGGCGGCTGACCGGGATACCCGGGCAGCAGCCGGCGCCCGGGCAACGCGGCCCAGGCTGCACCTTCGCCCCCCGCTGTGACCTGGCGCTCGACGAGTGCCGGGCCCGCGAGCCTGACCCGGTGATGCTGTCCGGGCGTACGGTGCGCTGCTGGCGTGCGGCGGAGCCCACGGCCGGGCCGCCGGTGCGCCCACCGCTCGCGGCGGCGGTCGCCGTCCGGCCCGGCGCGGCGGTGCTTTCGCTGCGGGGGGTGTGCGCCAGTTATGGTTCCGTGCCGGTGCTGTCCGCGGTCGACCTGGAGGTGCCGTCGGGCTCCTGTATCGCCATCGTCGGCGAGTCAGGCTCCGGCAAGACCACACTGGCCCGGTGCATCATCGGGCTGCACCGCAACTGGACCGGCGAGATCGCACTGCACGGCACCCCGCTGGCCCACAGCGCCCGGCATCGTCCCACGCTGGCGCTGAAGCAGATCCAGTGCGTGTTCCAGAACCCCTACACCTCACTCAACCCCAGAAAGACGATCGGCCAGATCGTGGCCGAGCCGCTGCAGCGGTTCCTGGGCCTGCCCCGCGGCGAGCAGGCCGGGCGGGTGGTCGCCGCGCTCGACGACGTGTCGCTGGGCAGCGGGTTCCTTGACCGGTATCCCGACCAGCTGTCGGGCGGCGAACGGCAGCGGGTCGCGATCGCCCGGGCCCTGGTGGCCGAGCCGGAACTGCTCGTGTGCGACGAGGTCACCTCGGCCCTGGACGTCTCGGTGCAGGCGGTCATCGTGGAGCTGCTCCGCGCGGTGACGCAGCGGCGCCACCTCGCCATGCTCTTCATCACGCACAACCTCGCGCTGGTGCGCAGCGTGGCACAGTCCGCCGTGGTGCTGCGCCAGGGTGAGATCGTCGAGGCGGGGCCCGCGCAGCAGGTGCTGGCCCACCCGGCCAGCGACTACACCGCGCGGCTGATGGCCGACGTGCCCAGGCTGGCGAGGCTGGAGGCAGGGCGCTAGGCGCGCTGGCGCCCTCAGCCGTTGCCGGGGAGCACCGGCACGACCAGGCAGGAAGCGAACCGGCCGCCGGTGTGCAGGATGTGCGGGCCGTTGTTGACGGTGTCCTCGTGCCGGGCGTACACGGCGGGCTTGGGGTAGCGGTTCACGTCGGTGCCCTGGACGACAAGCAGCAGCCGCTCGCCGGCCTCGAACCTGGTGCCCGAGGGCAGCACCTCGACGTCGAGCCGGGCCACCTCACCGGGCGGGACCGGCAGCGCCCGCTGGTGCGCGAGCACCGGCAGGAAGGGCGTGGACCGCCCGGGATCGAGCTCCCGGTGTGAGGCCCGCTGCCAGCCGACCGCCATCGGGCCATCCCCGAACTGGGCGTAATAAGGGAATCGCACGTGCGTGCCGTCGGCGTCCAGCTTGAACAGTGCCACGAAGACGTCGAGATCCTCCGCCTCCGGCGCGGACAGGTACAGGGTGGCGACCATGTGGCCGATCAGTTCCACAGGATCGTCGAAGGTGATCGAGAACTGCGCCCGGCGCGGGGCCAGGCCGGAGCCCAGGCTGTCGTAGCTCACCTGGCCCTCGGTACCGCTTGGCTCGGGCGCCAGGGTGCCCGGTTCGCCCGCACCCGGGGACAGGTGCAGGTAGAGCGTGCGGTACTCGGTCTCGGCCGGCGGCCACCGGCTGGCCGTACGGTGCCGCCCCCGGTAGTACGACTCGCGGGCCTCCATCCGGACGGCCGGCCAGTCCGCCGGTCCTGGGCCCCGGTCGTGCAGGAAGTAGTCGAAGAAGACGCGCTGGCGCTCGACGGACTCCGGGTCGTAGTAGTAGGCCCATTTCTTGCGGCCGTGCACGTCGAGCCACTTGTGTGCCGAGGAGATCCGCCGGAACCCCTCCAGCGTGCCGCGGGAGTGCAGACCGTGGTCGGACCAGCTCGCCACCACGAAGGCCGGGACGGTGATCTTCTCCAGGTCGGCGCTCTTGGAGCGCCAGAAGCCGTCGTAGAACGGGTGCGCGGCGGTCTCGGCCGCCAGGTCCTCGATCTCGGTCACGCTCGCGCCCCAGCGCTGCCAGATATAAGGCCAGAACCAGGTCTCGGGGATCCCGCCGTGCCTGACGACCTCGCGGTAGGTGTCATTCCACCCCTCCCACGGGTTGATCGCCGCCAGGTGCGGTGGGCTCAGCTCGGCGACCCGCCACTGCGAGGTGGTCAGGTAGGACACCCCGGACAGGCCCACCCGCCCGTTGCTCCACGGCTGGGTCCCGGCCCACTCGATGAGCTGCGCGAAGGCCTGCGCCTCCTCCGGCGAGCAGTAGGTCGCCCGGCCGAGGGAGTACCAGGTGCCCGGGATGTCCGCGGTGACGATCGCGTAGCCGTGCGGCACCCAGTACCGCGGATCGGGAGCCTCGAAGGTGGTGAGCGGTGAGGTGTGCTCGGGCTTGACGCCGCTGCGGGGGTAGAGGATGCCGATCGGTGCCGGATTGTGTTTGCCATACGGCGACCATGCGATCAGTGGCGCCGCGGGGACCGCGGAGTCGGGGCGGTAGACGTCGACGTAGATCGGTTCGCCGGGAGAAACCGCGACGGCCACGTCGCGGTCGATCAGCATCCCCGGCAGCTTCTCGGTGCGCGGCTGCGGTGGCCGGCCTGCCCGTGATTCTGGAGTGCTGTACGGCGGCCGGAACAGGTAGTCGGTCACCACGTCATCATCGCGCGGCGGGCGTCGTAACGTGGCGACGTGACCAGTGACAGTGGCCAGGCGGCGCCGCCGGGCCCGCAGGACGAAGCGCTCCCGGCTATCCCGGTCTCCGCCGGGGCGCTCATCTTCGACCGGGCAGGCAGGCTGCTCATCCTGAAGCCGACCTACAAGTCCGGCTGGACGATCCCCGGTGGTGTCATGGAGGCGGACGGCGAGACTCCCTGGCAGGCGTGCCGCCGCGAGGTGCGCGAGGAATGCGGCATCGAGGTGCGCCACGGCCGCCTGGCCTGCATGGACTTCCGCCGGCCCCGGCCGGGCAGGCCGGGCGGCATCCGGTTCCTGTTCGACTGCGGCGCCGTCGGCGACGACCACCTCGCCGCCATCGTGATCCAGCCCGAGGAAGTTTCCGAGTACCGGCTCGTCGCGCTGCCGGATGCGCTCCCGCTGCTGCGGGGCCCGATCCGGCGGCGGGTCCGGGCCGCGTCGGCCCACCGGGCGCCGGTCTACCTGGAAGATGGCCGCCCGGTCCCCGGTGTGGGCCGCCGCCCCCGGACCGGTTAGGGCGTGTCCCGGCTGCGGTGCCGGTAGACGAAGTACGCCCGGTCGGATTCGTCGTTCGCCGGGCGGCCCTCGGTGTCGGTCGCCTCCAGTAGTTCGAAGCGGGGCGTGAGCGCCTCGTGGATCCTCGCGAGCGGGATGCCGAGTTCCCCGATCCGCTCGTGGTGCAGCCGGAACTGGTCATCTTCGACCCGTTCGAAGATCCGCACATCCCAGGGGAAGACGCCGGCCTCGCCCCTCGTCACGTCCATGATCAGGGTGTGCGGGCCGAAGTCCTCGACGTAGGCGGGGGCGGCCGCCAGGCGGCGCAGCCTGCCGACCGTGTTGACGTCGAAGATGAACAGGCCCCCGGCGGCCAGGTGCGCGTCCACCTGGCCGAACATCGCCTGCCAGGCGTCGAACGTGGGCAGGTGGTTGAGCGTGTCGAAGACACAGATCACCACGTCGAACGTGGTGCCGAGGGAGAACCCGGTGATGTCCGCCTGAACCAGGCGGGCCCCGGTGAGGTTCGCCGCGGCCCCGGCGAGCATCTCCGGTGACAGGTCGATGCCGGTGACCTGCAGGCCGTCGGCCAGGCCGGCGAGCACGGCGCCGGTGCCGCAGCCCAGTTCCAGCAGCGAGCCCGCGTCCGGCAGGTACCGCCGCACGTAGCCGCGTACCCGCTCGATGATGGAACTGCGGTCGCCCATGATCTGGTCGTAGAACTTGGCGAAGTCCGCGTAGGCCGGCACGCCGCCATCATGCCCGATGGCGGTGCTGGCCCGGGGGGACACTCTTCCATCCCGGGGGCGAGCCCCCGGACCCCATGGCCCGGAACCCCCGCTGGCTCCAGGCCCCGTTCCTCCGTCACGGGGCCTGGGCCGTGCTGCCGGGCCCCGGTCTACCCCCCGGAGCTCCTCGCTGGCCCGAGGTGTCAGCGGCTGCCTGCGCCGTGACGAAGTCGATCAGTTCCTCGACCCGGCCGAGGAACTCCGGTTCGAGGTCGGCGAAGCTGGTCACCGCGCGCAGGATGCGCTGCCATGCCCCGGCGGTGTCCGGTGGCCAGCCGAGTGCCTGCAGCACGCCTTCCTTCCAGGGCTTGCCCGGGGGGATCCGCGGCCAGCCGCGGATGCCGAGCACCGACGGCTTGACCGCCGCCCAGACGTCGATGTACGGATGGCCGACGACGAGCACGCCCGGCGATCGCACGGCGGCGGCGAGCCTGCTCTCCTTCGACCCGTCCACCAGATGGTCCACCAGGACGCCGAGCCTGCGCCCGGGGCCGGGGCCGAACCGGTCGACGATCGCGGGCAGGTCGTCGATGCCGCCGAGATACTCCACGACCACGCCGACGTCGCGCAGGTCGTCCCCCCAGATCTTCTCCACAAGCTCGGCGTCGTGGCGGCCCTCGACGTAGATGCGGCTCGCCCGCGCCACCTTGGCCCGGCCGGCCGGTGCGGCCACGGAGCCGGAGGCGGTGCGGCCCGCGGGCATGCCGCCCCGCGGCGCAGGCCCGGCGGCCACCACGGGCCTGACCAGCATGACCGGCTCACCCTCCAGCAGGAAGGCCGCCGTGCCGAGCGGGAACACCCGCCGGCTGCCGTGCCGGTCCTCCAGGGTGACCGCGTCCTTCTCGCACAGCACCACGGCACCGCAGAACCGGCCGGTGGCATCCTCCACGACCAGTCCGGGTTCCGCCGGTACCCGCCGGAGTTCCCGGCGCTGGCGCTTATTCCCCGCGGCAAGCACGTCCTGGCCATACTGCTTGCTCCGCACTGGGTCCTCCTCCTCGACGGGGCCCTTTCGGAAGCTACCCCCGCCCGCCCCGGGCAGCGTGGTGCCACTCCGCCCGGGCGGGCCCGGTTCGCCCCGGGGTGCCGTATGGCAGCGAAATGTGATGCTGGAGCGCGGCCGCTTATATGCCTGCGGGCGTTGCTGGTCTACGCTCGCAGGCGATGGTGACCTTGCCAGGCGCGACGTGCACCGGCCAGGACGTGGCGCAGCGGCTGACCAGCGACGGCTATGTGGTCGTCTCCGGGCTGATGAGCGACGGGGACGTCGCGGCCGCCCGCGCCGACCTGGGCCGGATTCTGGCGGCGACGCCGACGGGCCGCAACGCGTTCGAGGGCTTCGACACCCAGCGGGTCTATGCGCTGTTCGCCAAGACCCGGACGTTCGACCGGCTGGCCGTGCACCCGCTGCTGCTCGACGTGCTCGACCAGGCGCTTGGGGACTATCAGCTCAGCGCCCCGGTGGGCATCCGCATCGGGCCCGGAGAGAGCGCCCAGATGCTGCACAGGGACGACGCGATCTACCCGCTGCCGGAGCCGCACCCGCCGGTCGTGGTCAACACCATGTGGCCGCTGGATGAGTTCACCGAGGAGAACGGCGCCACCAGGTACGTTCCGGGCAGCCATCAATGGGAGCCCGGCCGCCAGCCCGGCCCCGGCGATCCGGTGCTGGCCGCGACCATGTCGCCCGGCTCGGCCATGTTCTACCTCGGCAGCCTCTGGCACGGTGGCGGTGCCAACTTGACCGCCAAGCCGCGCCTCGGAGTGATCCTGGAGTACGTGGTCTCCTGGCTGCGCCCGCAGGAGAACCACTGCCTGGCCGTGCCCCGCGGCATCGTCCGGCAGCTCCCGGAACGGCTACAGGAACTGCTCGGCTACAACATCTACCCGCCGTTCGTCGGCTACGTCGACGGCTCACACCCGCGGAAGGTGCTGCGCACGGCCGAGTGACGCCGCCGGTCAGCCCTGCTCGTCCAGGAGCTTGCGCAGGTAGGTGGCCGAGTCCTGATACCCGAGCGCGCGGTAGAACGGCGCCGCCCGCCTGGTCGCGAGCGCGACGAGCGCGCAGCCGCGCCCGCGCGCCCACTGCTCGAACGTGGTCATCAGGGCCCGGCCGATGCCGCGCCCGCGCAGATCGCCGCGGACAAAGACCTCCTCCGCCCAGGCCACCCGGCCGTTCGCGTAGAAGGTCAGGTGCTCGAAGCCGAGCAGGTATCCCACGCAGTCGTCCCGGGGTGCGTCCGCGCCGGTGACCGCGACGAGCAGGCAGGCGTGCCCGGCCGCGAGCAGCGCCGGGTAGTGGGCGTCAAAGCTTGGCCGCCGGAAGGCGAACGACTGCGCCAGTCCTTCGGCGAGCCCGGCCACCGCGCCCGCGTCGTCCGCGGTGGCCTGCCTGATCCGCAGCGGCGCGGCGGCCATCGTCCCCGGTCAGGTCAGCCGGGAAGGCTGGCCTCGATCGCGGAGACGATCGCCGGGTCCTCGGGCTCCATCAGCGGGCGGAACCGGGCGATGACCGTACCGTCCGGGCCGACCAGGAACTTCTCGAAGTTCCACTGGATGTCGCCGGCTTCGCCTTCCGCGTCGGGCACGGCGGTCAGCTCGGTGTAGACCGGGTGCCGGCCCGGGCCGTTGACCTCGATCTTCTCGAACATCGGGAAGCTGACCCCGTAGTTGACCGAGCAGAACTCCTCGATCTCTTCGGGGGTACCCGGCTCCTGGGCGCCGAACTGGTTGCAGGGGAACCCGACAACCGCGAACCCGCGCTTGCCGTACTGGTCGTGCAGCCGCTGCAGGCCTTCGTACTGCGGGGTGAGGCCGCACTTCGACGCGACGTTCACCACCAGCAGGGTCGTTCCGGCCAGGTCGCCCAGGGACGCATCCTGGCCGCTGAGGGTTTTGACGGCGATGTTATGCACAGTCACGATGAATCGGCCCCTCGGGGATTGGGCGGGACTCAGACGCTTCAGCCAACAATGGCGGCGCCGCCATTATGCCCTGCACCCGGTAACCTGCGGCATCGGCCCGGGCCTGTGGCGCTGGCCCAGCCGGGGCCGCCCGGCCCGCCGGCTGCGCTGGTCCCGCCACGCTGCCCGGCTGCGCTGGCCCCCTCGCCACGCTAGCCCGCCGGCTGCGCTGGCCCCTCGCCGCGCCGGGCCCACCTGGGTGGCTGGTTGATATCAATGCTGCTAACGTTCTCATATCTGAGAGCATGTGGCTCCCAGCGCCGTCATGGCGGAGCTGAGGGCTTCCTGGTGGGCAAGCGAACTGTGTAAAGGTGCCGCCCATGCCGAACCACCTGCTGACAGCCGTGGCCAGCGGCTCCGGCAAGCTGCCACCTAACCTGCTGTTCGCCCTGGTGCCGCTGCTCGTGCTGATCCTGGCCCTGGATGTCTACTGCCTGATCGACCTGGCCCGGGCCAAATCCGTGCGGCACATGCCCAAGGCCGCCTGGGTGATCATCATCCTGTTCGTCAGCGCACCGATCGGTGCGCTGGTCTATCTGTTCGTCGGCCGTGACCGCGGCCAGGATTCCGGCCGCGGTCCAGCCCCGGCCCGCACCGGGGCAGCGATCACCGGCGGGGACACCGAGCCCGATCTGCACCTGGGCGATCAGGCATCGGCGGATTGCCGGCCGGTCGTGACCACCAGCGGGCTCACCAGGGACTACGGCGGTGCCGGGCTCTTCGACGTCGACCTGGTGGTGCCGCGCGGCTCGATCTATGGGCTCGTCGGGCCGAACGGCGCGGGCAAGACAACCCTCCTGTCGCTGTTGTCGGCGACCCGGCGGGCCGATCGCGGCACGGTCAGCATGCACATCGCGCGCAACCAGGTCGCGGTGTGCCCGGACGTGCCCGAGTTCGACGGCTGGCTGACCGCCGCCGAGGTGACCGACCTGGCCAGATCGCTCGTCGCGCCCGGCGCGGGCAAGCAGGCGGTGATCACCGCGCTGGCGGCCGCGGGCCTCGCCGACTCGGCCGGGCGGCGGGTCGGCGGATTCTCCCGCGGCATGCTCCAGCGGCTCGGGCTGGCCTGTGCACTGGTCGGCGAGCCCGAGTTGCTGATCCTCGACGAGCCGACCTCCGCGCTGGACCCGGCCGGGCGCGCGGAAATGCTCAGCCTGGTCGCCGCGATGCGCGGGCACCGGACCGTGATCTTCTCCAGCCACATCCTGGCCGACGTACAGCGGATCGCCGATCAGGTGGGCATCCTGCGGCAAGGCCGGCTGCTCTACCAGGGCGCCACCAAGGACCTCATCGACACCTACCTGGAGCCAAGCTGGCTGGTCCGCATCGCCGGCGACCCGCACCCGGTAGCCGCCGCGCTGGCCGGGGCGCCGTGGGCCACCCGGGCCGAGCCGGTCGGCGCCGACACCATCCGGGTCGACGCCACGAGCATCGAGGCGGGCGAGCGCGGCATCCCGGCAGTGATCGCCGGCTGCGATGCCCGCCAGGTTTCCTGCGAGCCGGTGGCCGCCGACCTGGAATCAGCGTTCCTTGCCCTGACCGGCGCCAGTTCCTAGGAGCGAGATGGCAACCGCGACCGCACCGATGACGTGGCAGCCGATGAACCTGTGGCGCCTGGAATGGCTGCGGCTGAAGCGGACCCCACGTGCCCTCACGATGGCCGCGGTCTTCGTCTTCTTCGGGCTGCTCGAACCGATACTCACCAAGTACCAGAGCCAGCTCTTCCGCCATGTCGGGAACGGCGTGCGCATCTCCTTCCCGCCCGCCACCCCAGCGGCCGGCGTCAGCGGCTACTTCGGTGAACTGGCCGGCACCGGGCTCATCGTGGTGGTCGTCATCGCCGCGGGTTCGTTCACCTTCGACGCCCATCACGGCCTGGCGATCTTCCTGCGCACCCGGGTCACCGGCTTCTGGCAGCTCCTCGCACCGCGTTTCGCTGTCAATGCGGCCGCCGCGGCACTCGCTTATGTCCTTGGCGTGCTCGCCGCCTGGTACGAGACCTCTCTGCTGATCGGCGCGCCCGCTGCGGGAGGGATGCTCGCGGCGATGCTGTGTGGCGCGGTCTACCTCGGCTACGCCGTCGCGGTGACCGCCTTCGCGGCGACCCTGGTCCGCGGCACGCTGGCGACCGTCGGTGTCGCGCTCGCCGTCCTGTTCGCGCTGCCCATCGCGGGCGTCTATGGCCCCATCGCCGACTGGCTGCCCAGCGCCCTGACGGACGCACCGGCCGCGCTGCTCAGCGGCACGCACCACCTGCCGCACTACCTGCCGGCGTTCGCGGTGACCGTCGCGGCGGGCGGGGCAGCGCTGGCCGCGGCCGTGCTCCGGCTGCGGGCCAGGGAGATCTGACGGCGCCGGTCTCCGCACCCGGGGCCGCGATGTCGTTCTCATCCTCGCCGGCGTTCAGCGACCCGGCCCCTGTGGTGCTGGCCGCGGCCAGCGGCGGAGGCGCCGGCAGCGGCTGAGCAGCGGCTCAGCCGCGCAACAAGGACGTGCGTGGCTGCCGGTCGATGAGGCCGTCACCGAGGGTCCCGGCGTCGTAGACGTCGATGACGTGCGGGTGGCCGGACAGCCAGCGGATTCCGGTGAACGCATGGCGGGTGGATGTGCTGCCGCCGAGCCAGGCCGCCTGCGAGGCCAGGGAAGCTGCGGTCAGGGCAGCAGCACGATCTTGCCGCGGAGGTGGCCCTGCGCGAGCATCCGGTAAGCGTCCCGCACCTGATCCAGCGGGAACGTCGCGGCGACCGGGATCTCCAGTTCGCCGGCCGCGATCAGCCCAGCCAGTTCGGCGAGCACCGCGGCGCTCGCACCGGCCGCGTTGCCCTCGGCCTTGACCCCGTACCGCTGCACCGCGTCGAAGCGGACGATCGTGTCCACGCGGGACGGCTCGACGCCGAGGTCGAGCGCGAGCCGCACGTAGTCCGCGCCGAACGTGTCGATGAACGCGTCGACCTTCGCCGCGGCCTGGCGGATCCGGTCGGCGGCGCCGTCACCATAGCTGACCGGAATCACCCCGTGGCCGGTCAGCCATTCGTGGTTGGCGGGGCTGGCCAGGCCGATCACGGTCGCGCCGGCGTGCCTGGCGAGCTGGACAGCGACCGAGCCGACGCCGCCCGCCGCCCCGGAGACGACGACCGTGTCCCCGGTGGTCAGCGCCACGGCGCGGACGGCCGCGTAGGCCGTGGCCCCCACCACGAACAGCGAGCCCGCGGCCTCCCACGGCACGCCGGCCGGCCTGGCGGTCAGGTGGCCGGCCTCGACCAGCACATACTCGGCCTGGCTGGCCCTGTTGTCGGTGAATCCGATGACCTCGTCCCCCTCGGCGAACCCGGTCACGCCCGCGCCGGTCTGCGCCACGATCCCGGCCAGGTCGCTGCCCTGCCCGGAAGGGAATGTGGCGGGCCACCGGGAATGCAGCAGGCCCTCGCGGATCTTGGCTTCCCCGGGGTTGATGCCGACAGCCCTGACACGTATCAGCACCTGCCCAGGTCCCGGCTCCGGCATGGGCACCTCGACCACGTTGAGGACCTCGACCCCGCCGTACTCCTCGAATCGCACCGCCTTCGGCATGGCACCTTCCGTTCTCTCCGACTGGCCTTGTGCCGGGTACTGACCGGCCTGCAAACCGCCGGGCACTGGTAACCACCGGCCCCGGTGAGGCATTCCGTAGCCGGCCCCGGGCCTATACCGTGAACAGGGTGCGGGGTGATCTGCTTGATTTAATCCTGAGCGTTCTCGCCGCCGCGTTCGCTGTAGAGGGCTACCGGCAGGGGTTCATCGTCGGCCTGCTTGGTGTCCTGGGATTCTTCGGCGGGGCGATGCTGGGCGTGGTGCTGCGGCTGACCGCGTCCGGGGCGCACGGGGACCGAATATGGAGCGGGGCGGCAGGCCAGTGGCCTGCCGCCCCGCTCTTATCGATGGGGTGGTTCCTTCGTGGGTGTTCCTTCAGGGAGTGATGCGTCAGGGGGTGGCGAGCATGCCGTCGGTGTTGCCGGCCGCGTCGGTGTAGAAGCCGACCAGGTCGCCGGCCGCGTTGATGCCGTTGACCAGGGTGGAGCCGACACCGTTGGGGTCATCGATGGACTGCCAGTGCGAGACCGGGCCCATCGGGTTGGTCAGCACGAACCCGTGCATGACACCCGAGCCGTCGAGGTAGGACCCGACGATCTGGTTCTTGCTGTTGATCCCGAACGCCTGCGTGTCGGACCCGCCGGGGAACTGGTAGGAGATCGTGGTGGTGCCGATCTTCAGCCAGGACGAGGTGCTGCCCGAGCTGTCGGTGGCGAAGCCGACGATGTCGCCGGCGTTGTTGATACCGGTCGCGGCCTCCGACACGCCGGGCACGTGGATGGCGGTGAACTGGCCGGTGGCCTGGTTCAGCTTGTAGGCGTGGGAGTTGCCCTTGGCGTCGTTGTAGAACCCGACCGCGGTGCCGGCGTTGTTGATGCCGAGCAGCTGGTTGACCGAGCCCTTGGTCTTGGGGGTGCTGGGGTCGTTGTAGGAGGCGAACACGCCGTTCCACTCGATGAACCCGTGGTTGGTGCCGTTGGCGGTGACCCAGAACCCGCTGGTGTTGCCCTTGTCGTCGATCCCGGTGACCTGGGTCTGCGCGGAGCCGGGGAAGTTCTCGTTGACGTAGTTGGCCTGCGCGTAGGGCGGGTTGAGCAGGTAGCCCTTGTTCGGGTGCCCGGCGGCGCCGGAGCCGAAATAACCGGCGATCACGTTGTGCACGTTGATGCCGAGCAGCTGGTTGAAGGTCGGGTCGGCCTGGTCATCCAGGGTGGTGAAGGTGTAGCTGGTCGCCGTGCGGGCCTGGTGACCTGTGGCCGTGGCAGCCTGAGCCACCCCGCCCAGCGCCAGCGACCCCGCCACCGCGACCGCGGCCACGGCGGCACCCGTCACGCCGCGGACGCCGGCCGCACGCCGGACTGCAGCCGCCGCGCGGAAGTGAGAAACCGAATGCATGACAATGTCCTTTCTGTTGGGCTGCCGTCATCCAGAGTCCCCGGCGGGCGGTGTCATCACGAGAGTGCTGGCATGCCACTTGGCAGGGGGTGCAGGCATCCCCGGGCAGGGGACCCTGGCCACCGGGGCAGGGTTCGGATCAGGACCCGGACGTGGCCAGCGCGACCGGGACCCACCCAGCGACCTGGGTGCCTGTCCCCGCTCCGCTGCTCACCTGCACGTCGCCGCCCACGGCGCTGATCCGGTCGGTCATGTTCTGCAGGCCGCCGCCATCGATCGCCTCGGCGTCGAAGCCGGGGCCCTGGTCGGCGATGCTGAAGCACAGGCGGTGCGGCCCAGTGTCCAGCTCCACCGTTACTTCCACCGGCGCGCCTGGGCAGTGCTTGACCGTGTTCTGCAGCGCTTCCGCGCAGCAGAAGTAGACGGCAGCGCCGACCACCGGGGCCAGCGCCGCGTCGCCTTGCGGCGTGCCCTCGGTGGCGATGCGGAACAGCGGACGGGCACCCAGCGCCACCGCCTGCTCGCGGAGCGCCTCCCCGAGCCCGTGCACGCTGAAGATCTGCGGATCCAGGCCGCGCAGCGCTTGGCGGAGCCTGGCCAGCGCCTCATTGATGTGCCCGGGCAGTTCGTCGAGCGCCCGCCGTGCCCCGGCGATGTTGCCGACCTGGCCCATGTGGCTGGCCAGGCCCAGGGCCAGGCGTACGGCGGTGAGGCCCGGCTGGGCGCCGTCGTGCAGGTCACGTTCCAGCTCCCGGCGCTCGCTGTCCTGTGCCGCGACGATGCGCAGCCGGGAGGCGCGCAGCTCGGCCGACCGCGCCTCGATCTCGTGCAGCCTGTGCTCGAGCTGGGCGGACAGGCTTGCGTTGTGCAGGATCACGCCTACCCTGCCCGCCAGGTCGCCGAGCAAGGCCCGCCGGTCCCGGACGAGCCTGCCCTCCGGACCGCCGGGCAGGCACAGCGTCCCGACGTGCTCTCCGCGGTAGCTCACCGGTATCCGCCGCTCCGGCGCAGCGGCCGCCCCCGGCCCGCCGCGAACCGTCCCTGGCCCGCCCTGTGCCGTCTCCGGCTCAGCGTGTACCGTCTCCGGCACCTCATCCTCCGGCCAGCTAGCGGTGACCGAGGTGCCTCCGGGCAGGTCCAGGACGACCGACGCGGTACCGACCGCCAGCCCTTCAGCGACGGTCCTCGCCAGCGCGCCAAGCGCGGTTGCGCCCGGCTCGCTCGCCTGGCTGAGCGCCGACACCTCGGCGAGGACGTCGTGGGCGGGCTTGTGCCTGCCGTAGACCAGGCGGTCGGCCCATCGCCCGACCCAGGCCCGCACCGGCTGGAACGCCAGCGCGATCAGGCCCGCGGCGACGATCTGTGGAGCGGACGCCCAGCCCCTGGACAGGCCGAACAGGGTGTCCGTCTGCACCACCCCGAACACGTACACCGCGCCGATCATGGTGATCAGCAGGCCGTAGATCAGGGTCCGGTTGAATACCCGCTCCACATCCCACAGCCGGAAACGCAGTACGCCGGCCATGATCGCGAACGGGATCATGGTGAAGACCGCACGGAAGATCCAGAACACGGCGGCCTGTGCGCCGGAGCCGAGCCTGCCCAGGCCGAATAGGTCGCCGTCCTCGGCCGGCATGGACCGGGTGACACCGTAGAGCGGCGGCGGCCCCGGGAGGTGCAGGCCCTGCGTGGTCAGCGTGACCGCGGTGAGGACCAGCGCGGCGGCAAACGCGAGCCCCAGTGCCCACAGCAGGATCCGGGACTGCTGACGGGCCTCCGCACTGGTGGCCCGCCGGTACCTGGCGAGTTGCGCGGTCACCCCGGCGATCGGGGTGAGCAAGCCGAAGAACAGCACGAAGCTGAGGGTGTGCGGGTACTCCGCCGTGGACACGCTCAGCAGTGCTGCTGCCCCGGCCACGCTGGCGATCAGCAGCACCCGCACCGGCCATGTCCGGCGCCCTGCCCAGCCCAGGGTCCCGGTGGGGAACAGCATCAGCGCGAACACGTACGCAACGCCGCCGACGCCGTGCAGCAGCGCGGAATGCCACCAGCCGATCTGCACGCCGCTCATCGTCGCCATCGCGTCGATGGCCGTATGTGCCTGCAGGTTGAACGCGCCCGCCGCACCGAGCATCCCGATGACCAGGCAGCGCACCGTCCAGTCACGGCGGGCGAGCCCGAACAGTATGGCGGCGAACAGCAGGTTCACCGCGCTGAAGGCGTAGTCCAGGATGACGTCCACGGCCGGGTAACTGTGCTTGGCCCCGGCCAGCAGGCCGGCGCCGGCCGATGCCCAGGCCGCCCCGTGCCGCCCCGCCGCGGCCACGTCCGCCCAGGCGTGCACCACCGATACGTGCCTGGTGAGTGCCGCGGCCAGGCCGAGCAGCAGCCACCCGAGCACGAACGCGAAGTACAGCGCGGTGAACGCATACCAGGCCGCGCTGACAGCACGTTGCCGGCCCGGCCTCACGCGGGTGCCTTCCTCTTGGCCAGCGGCGCGGCCAGGTCGGCCGGTGCCAGCGGGATGTCGATCACCAGCCACCTGCCGGACGCGTCGTGTCCCGTCCGCAGGCTGCCTTCCAGTGCGGCTACCCGGTCCTGCACCGCTTCCAGCACCACCTCGCTGACCGGCAGGCCGGGCCGGGTGCCGCTTTCCGGCACGCCGTCGTGGAAGGTCATCTGGATCAGCGTGCTCGTCACCCCGACGACGATCTGCATCGGCCGCGACGCCCCGGTGGTGTTCCACTCGCGCAGCAGCGCGGTCGCACAGAAGTAGGCGCTGGCCTCCACCCGGGCGGCCAGCCTCGGTATCCGGTGCGTGAGGAGTTCCGCGCGCACGTCAAGGTCGGTGAGCAGGTTCTCCAGCGCAGCCAGCAGGCCGTGGTCGGTGAGCACCGGCGGATACACACCATGCACGATCTGGCGGAAGTCCGCGATGGCCGCGTCGATCGCCGCGGTCATGTCGGCAAGCTCGATGGCCAGCCGCCGTCCCGCCAGCGATTGCGCCCGGCCGGGGCGGGCGAGTTCGGCCGAGGCGGCGCAGCGTTCCAGCGGCACGCAGACGCGGGCCTGGATTTCGGCGCTGAGCTGCTCCCGCGCCGCGTCCGTTGCCACCACTACCCGGCGGCGGGAGGCATCCAGCTCGCTTGCCTGGGCGGTCTCCTGCCGCACCTGCTCACGCAGCCGCTCGGTGAGTTCGGCGTTGCGCAGCAGCAGCCCGGCGGCGTTCGCCACGTCGGCGGCGAGCCGCAGGTCCGGGGGTGTCACGAAGCGGCCGGGCCGGGCCTGCAGGGTCAGTGCACCGCGCAGTTGGCCCGCATCAAGCACCGGCACGACCTGATCGACGCCGGGAAGGCCGCGCAACTCGGCCTCGCCGGCCACCGTGCCAGGCCCGTCCGGGGCGCCCCGCCGCGGCCACCAGCTGGCGCGGTGCAGCCCGGATGGCCCGGCCAGCCATACCGCCGCGGTCTGCGCGCCGGTGCCCTCGGCGAGCAACTCCGCCAGCCGCGCCAGCCAGTCCTCCGCCGGCCCGGCGGCCACCACCCCGGAGACCGAGGACATCAGGCTGGGGTAGGGACTGCCCGCGGGCAGAGCCCGGTGCGCCAGCGCCCGGGCGCGTGACCGGACCCCGGTCATTCCGGCACCCGCGATCACCGCGGCCGCGATCCACAGCAGCAGGATCCAGTTGTCGCTCGCGCGCGGCCACAACGCGATGCCGCCCCCGACCAGCAGCGCATAGACGGCGACCACGAAGCCGCAGACCGCCACAGCCTCGACGACGATGGCGGCCATGGCCGGCCAGGAAAATGGCCGCCGTGCCATACGGGTGCCGTTCACGAATTCATCATCCAGCAACCGCGAGGGCTGCCGCTGCGCCCGGTTATGGGACTCATAGGATTTCAGCGGAGGCTGCCAACCGTGACGATCCGCGTCGTCCTCGCCGAGGACAACTACCTGCTCCGGGCCGGGACGGCCGCCCTGCTCGGTGCCTTGGACGGGGTCGAGCTTGTCGCTGCGACCGCGGACAAGGACGAGCTGCTTGCCGCCGTCGAGGAGCACCGGCCGGACGTGGTGATCACCGATATCCGGATGCCGCCGGACCACCAGACCGAGGGCCTGTCGGCCGCCGCGACGATCAGGACCCAGTACCCGGGAACCGGCGTGATCCTGCTCACCCAGTTCGCCGACCCGCAATACGCCTACGAGTTCCTGCGCCTCGGCGCGGCTGGCGCCGGGTACCTGCTCAAGGAGCGCATCGGCGACATCACCGAGCTGGAACGATCCCTGCAGCAGGTGGCGGCCGGCGGGTCGGCGCTGGACCCCCAGCTCGTCGAGGCCCTGGTAGTGCGCAAGGAGCGTGCCGCCGGTTCACCGCTGAGCATGCTGACTCCCCGGGAGCGGGAGGTACTTGAGCAGATGGCGCAGGGCAAGAACAACGCGACCATTGCCAAGACGCTTGTGCTCACCGAACGCGCCGTGCAGAAGCACATCAACTCCGTGTTCAGCAAGCTCGGCCTCGGTGACAGCACGGACACCGACCGGCGCGTCGCCGCGGTGCTGAAACTGCTCGACGCCAGGTCCGCCGGGGCCGAGAGCCCGCGCGAACTCTGACCGGGCCGGCGGGCCGCACGCCAGGGATGCAGGCACCCCCTGCTGGTTGGCATGCCTGCACTCTCGTGCACCACGGAGCTGGCCGGCGAGCGTGGGTGATGGCCGCGGGAGGCGCGGCCGCCGCACACCGGGAGGCTGAGCGAACATGGCAGATTTCCGGGCCTTCACCATCGCCGCCAGCGTGACTGCGATCGTGCTTGGCGCTGGCATCGGGGCCGCCCTCGGCGCGATCTCCGGCCCCCAGCCGCCGCTGATCGCCAGGCAGCACGGGCCGTCCAGCGGTGCCTCGGTCCAGCCCAGGCCGCACGCCGGCCCGGCGATGGGCGACGCCACGATGGACCACACGGTCACAGGCACAGGCGGCATGAGGCCCCGGCTGCACGGCAGCGGCGCGCTGACCGGCCCTGGCGTGCAGCGCTTGCAGTCCATGCCCACCGGCACCGTGCGCGTGTGGCGTGACCTGCAGGGCATGCTCCAGATCCAGTTGGATCTCTACGGTCTCACGCCGGGCTCGTCCCACACCGTCTCCATCGACGGGCCGCGCAGTACCGCCCTGGACCCCGAGGTACGGTTTCCCGCGTTCGGCGTGGACAGCACCGGCCGGGCTAACGCAACGCTGACCGCCAGCAGCCGCGCCGGGGCGCTGCAGCCCGGTAGCCGGGTCAGCTTCCGCCTGGGCACATACGACGGCACCGCGGGCCCGAACCTGCCCGCCGAGGAACTGATCGCGCAGTCCGCCGTGCTGCCCAGCCACCCGGACGGCAGGAAGAGCGCGGTGATCCCGCGTTCCTATGGGCCCTCGGGCAGCTACCAGGGCAGGCTGCACGGCTGGGCGAAGATCAGCTACAGCGGCGCCGCGCGGACGCTGAGCGTGACGGTGACCGCCTTCGGCCTGCCGCCCGGCGCCCACGCCGCCCACGTTCACCTGGGCAGCTGCCAGGACCAGGGTGGCGTCAGGTACATGCTGATGGACTACGTGGCCAACGCCAGCGGCGACATCGTCGATCAGACCAGGACGGTCACTGGTGTCAGCGCCGCTCCACCGCCCGGCAGCTGGTACCTCAACCTGCACCTGGGTGACAGCAAGGCCATCCTGGCCCACGGGATGCCGACGCTGAGCTTCCGTCCCGAGCTGTGTGCCAACATCACCAGCGTCCAGATGGGCGGCCACCGATGACTTCCCGGCAACGGGCCCAAGCGGGCGGGCAGCGCCGGCGCTGCCGGGCCGGGCGGCGCGCGCGGCTGCCGCACCGCCCACCGGTCTGGAGCGCGGTACCCAGTGGCGGCAGGACTTCCCGGGTGAGGCACGCCAGCTCGGGGTGCTGCGGCAGTGGTGCCTCCGCTCGGCCGGTCAGGTGATCCGGAGGGTGACCTGGCCGAGCCGGTCCACCTCGGCGCGGAAACACTGGCCAGGCGCGATATCCAGGGCCGCGTGCAGCGCGCCGGTCATGATGAACTGGCCGGCTCGCAGTGTCTCGCCCAGGCCGGCCAGCGTCCGGGCCAGCCAGGCGGCCGCCTGCAGCGGGCCGCCGAGCGCGGCGGCGCCCGCGCCGGTCGCGACCACCTCGCCGTTGCGGGTGAACACCATTCCGGCCAGCCGCAGGGCCGTGCCGTCCATCGGGCTCACCGCCGGGCCGAGCACGACCGCGCCGCTGCTGGCCAGGTCGGAGATCGTGTCCGCGAGCTTGATCCGCCAGCCGGCTATCCGGCTGTCCACGATCTCGATCGCCGCGACCGCACCCGCGGTGGCCCGGGCCACGTCAACCGCCGTGCAGTCCGGCCCGGCCAGGTCACCGGCCAGGACCAGAGCGATCTCGGCCTCGGCCCGCGGCTGGATGAAGCCGCCGGCCGCGACCGCGGCGCCGTCCCGGTGCACATGCGAGGCGAGGACCGGGGCGAAATCCGGTGAGTCCACCCCGAACATGCGCTGCATCGGCGTACTGGTCAGGCCGAGCTTGTAACCGACGACGCGGTCGCCGTCGGCCAGCAGACGGGACAGCAGATCCCGCTGGACTCGGTAGGCGTCGCGCATCGACATCTCCGGATGAGCGTCGGTGAGCGGTTCGATCGGGACGCCGGAACGCCGCGCGGCATACAGTGCGGCGCCCAGTCCGGCGACAGACGTATCGGACAGGCCGGTCATCTTCGGTCCTTTCCGGACCGAAGCCTAGGGCATCCCTCGTGCCGGAGCAGCGAAAGTCACCGGGCCGGCGATCAGTGACCGCCGGCCCGGGGCCGTGTGCTGGGGCTCAGTAGCCGGCGGCCTGCGTTTCCTGGAGGAACTGGTCGGCGGGCGTGACGCGCGCGATCTCACCGCATCCCCCAAGCCGAGGAGCGTCTCACTTAAAGTAATCAGAGATTTACTATACGTTACATGACGACCGGGTGCCCGGTACGCGGTGCCATCGATGCCAGTTACGTGGGGGGGCGATGCAGGACCTGACCGACCGCAGGTTCCTGGGGCTGCTGGAGGCGGCGCCTGACGCGATGGTCTGTGTCGAGGGTGACGGCCGGATCGCCCTGGTCAACGCGCAGGCCGAGCGGCTGTTCGGCTACCACAAGGAGGAGCTGATCGGGCAGCAGGTGGAAATCCTGGTACCCGAGATCATGCGGGGCGTACACCCGGCGCAGCGGGCCGGCTTTGTCGCCGATCCCAAGCCGCGGCCCATGGGCGGGTGGAGTGGAACTGGCCGGCCGCCGCCGTGACGGCAGCACCTTCCCAGCCGAGATTTCCCTGTCGGCCATTGATTCCGAAGACGAAATCCTGATCATGGCGGCCGTACGGGACGCAACCGAGCGGCTGGCCAGTCAGGCCGAGCAGGAGCGGCTGCGGGCCGAGGCCGAGCGGGACCAGATGGAGCGCCAGCTTCAGCAGTCACAGCGGCTGGAGAGCCTGGGCCAGCTCGCGGGCGGGGTGGCGCATGACTTCAACAACCTGCTTGGCGTTATCTCCAGCTACGCGGCCTTCGTGGCCGAGGAGGCGGAGCGGCAGGGGCCAGGTGAAGCCTGGGAAGCCATCCGGGCGGACATCGAGCAGGTCATGCGGGCCGCGGACCGGGCCGCCGGGCTGACCCACCAGCTCCTGTCGTTCGCGCGGCGGGAGGTGGTCCAGCCGCGCGTGCTCAACCTGAACGAGACGGTGGCCAGCGTCGAGCAACTGCTCCGCCGGTCCCTCGGTGAGCACGTCGAGCTGATGACCGTGCTGGCCAGCGAGCTGTGGCCGGTGCTGGCGGATCCCGGCCAGATCGAGCAGGTGCTCATCAACCTCGCGGTCAATGCCAGGGATGCCATGCCCGGCGGGGGCAAACTGACCATCGAGACCGCGAACACCGAGGTGGACCAGGTCTATGCCGCCGGCCAGCCGCGCCTGGCCGCGGGCCGTTACGTCACGGTGAAGGTCAGCGACACCGGCACCGGGATGTCCTCCGAGGTGGTGGACCGGGCGTTCGAGCCCTTCTACAGCACCAAGCCCAAGGGCGAGGGCTCCGGCCTTGGGCTGGCGACCGTCTACGGGATCATCACGCAGGCCGGGGGAAGTGCCCGGATATATTCCGAGCCCGGGATCGGCACGACCGTCAACCTGCTGCTGCCGGTCACCGACCTGGCCCCGTCCCCGCACGGCGAGCCGCCGCCCCGGCCGGTGCGCGGCCGTGGCGAGGTGGTGCTCGTGGTCGAGGACGAGGCTGCCCTGCGGGAGGTGACCCGGCGGATCCTCGCCCGCAACGGCTATGAGGTGCTGGTGGCCCCCAACGGCTATCAGGCGATCAACCTCGCGACGACCGGCACCCAGCATCTCGACGTGCTGCTCACCGACGTGGTGATGCCGGGCATGCAGGGCAAGGAAGTCGCCGAGCGCGTCCGCAGGCTGCGGCCGGAGGTCCGGGTGCTCTACATGTCCGGCTATACCCATGGGCTGCTCGGCGTTCAGGGGGTCCTCGAGCCAGGAGTTCACCTGCTCGAAAAGCCCTTCTCGGAAACCTCCCTGCTCGCGAAGCTGCACGTCGTTCTCGCCCAGAGCCGCCCACCGGAACGCCCCCGGCTGACCCACCGGAACGCCCCCGGCTGACCCACAGGAACGCCCCCGGCTGACCTGCCGGCAACCGTCGGCTGTTTATCGGTTACTTTGGGTATATGAATGAATACTCAAGGTGAACCTATGGCGGGGGTGGCCAGTGCCTGGCGCTGAGATCTTGCTTGTCGAAGACGATGACCTTAATCAGGCCCTGGTCCCGGCGATCCTGGCCCGGTCGGACCAGCCGCACCTGCGGGACGCGCACGTGACCGTGGCAGGCACCTTGGCGCAGGCGCGGGCGATACTCGCGGAGCGCCATATTGACCTGGTCCTGCTGGACATGCGGCTGCCCGATGGCGGCGGCCTGCCGCTGGCCACCGAACTGCGCGACCAGCCGGGCTCGTCGGCGGCGGTGATCGCACTCACCGGGGCACCGGCCGAGCACGGCGGCGACGCGCTCGCCGCAGGGTGCGTAGCGGTGCTGGGAAAGCCGTACAGCCTCAGAGAGCTGCGTGAGGTGGTGGCGGCTCACCTGCCGCGCGCCGAGGCCGCACCCGGGCCGGCGACCGCTCCGCAGCGAGGCGACCGCTCCGCAGAGGCGACCGCTCCTGCCTTGCCGGAGCCGTCCGCTGTCCCCGGAGCCAGGGCGCCGGAGTCATCCGCCGTCCCCGGGGCCGGGCCGCAAGTAGCGCCGGTGATCCTGGAGGCGAGCCATCCGGGCGCGACAGTGAACTTCGAGCTGCTGTTCTCCGCGGTGCCGGGCGCATACCTGGCCCTGGACCCGGAGCTGCGGATCGTCGCGGTCAGCGACGCCTATGCCCGGTCCACCCGGGCAGCCGCGAGCGACCTGGTCGGCCGGGTCGTCTGGGAGGCGCTGCCCGAAGGCCCCGGCAGCTCGCAGCCAGGTGCCCTGCCCGGCCTGCGCGCGTCCCTGGAACGGGTCTGCCTGACCAGGTCGGCCGGCACCATGGAGATACAGAAACGCTTCATGCCACCGCCCGACATCGGCCCGGGTACCTACGAGGCCTGCTACTTCCGGCCCGTCAACGTCCCGGTCCTCGGCCCGCGCGGGAAGCTCTGCTACATCATTCACGCCCTGGAGGACGTCACCAGCCAGGTGACCGAGGTGGAGCAGGCCCAGCAGGCGCGGCAGGCGGCGCAGGACGCGAAGACCGAGTACGTCTCCAGGGTCAGCCATGAGCTGCGCACCCCTATCAACACGATCCTCGGCTTCGGCGAACTGCTCAGCATGGGCGACCTGACCACCGAGCACCGGGAATGGGCGTCCATGATGGTCAAGGCTGCCCGCCACCTGGCTTCTTTCATCGACGACATCGCCGACATCTCCCGCGCCGAGATGCACAAGCTGTCCCTGTCGATAGAACCGGTGCTGGCGGGCAGCGTCATTGCCGATGCCCTGGACCTCATCCGGCCGCTGTCCGCCTCACACGGGGTGCACCTGGACCCGCCGCCAGTGGCCAGCCAGCACGTCTTCGCCGACCCGCGGCGGCTGCGCCAGGTGCTGCTGAACTTGCTGTCGAACGCGGTCAAGTACAACCACCCCGCGGGCAGGGTCACCGTCACCATCGACCCCCAGCCCAGCGAGCGGCTGCGCATCTGCATCCGCGACACCGGCCGGGGAATCGCCGACTACGACATCGGCCAGCTGTTCACCCCGTTCCAGCGGCTGGACGCGGCCCAGGCGGGCATCGAGGGAGCCGGTCTTGGCCTCACGCTGTCCAGGCAACTCATCGAGGCCATGGGCGGCACTATCGGAGCCGCCAGTGCCGCGGGTGAGGGCAGCGTCTTCTGGGTGGACCTGCCCATCGCCCAGCCCGCGGCCACCGCCGATGCTGCCGATGCCGCCGACCCGGTGGTGGAGCCCCGTGCCTACACCGGTCCCAAGACCATCCTGTATGTCGAGGACATGCTGGAGACCCTGCTGCTCGTGGAGCACATCCTCAAGCAGCGGCCGTCGGTGTCCCTGGTCCCGGCGATGCTCGGCGGCGCCGCGCTCGACCTTGCCGCCGAATACCACCCGCACCTGATACTTCTCGACCTGAACCTGCCCGACATCCCAGGCGAGGAACTGCTGCGCCGGCTCAAGGCCGACCCGGCCACCAGCGCGACGCCTGTGGTCATCATCAGCGGGGAGACGTCAGGTGAGCGGATCGACAGCCTGATGACTGCGGGTGCCGCCGCCTACCTGACCAAGCCGATCAGTGTCCGGGGCTTCCTGCACACCATGGACACCCTGCTCACCCGGCCCGCCTCCGCGGCGCCCGGGGCCGGCGCTCAGGCCCGGGAGGCAGCACGCCAGCCCGGGGCAGCGCTTCACGCTGAGGCGGCGCTTCGGCCCGAGGTGGCCCGGCGTGACGAGGCCAAGCGCGAGGACGCCGCGCCCGATCAGCCCTGGTCCGAATGACACCAGCAGCATCAGCCCACAAGGCGCCCCCGCCCTCCTGCTCGGCGGGGCGGGGCGCTCCCCCGGCCGGGCGCGGCCCAGGGGGTGGCGGCGAAGGCTTGAACTACGCCGGCTTTTAATGTCATGACCATTCTGCGGAAATTTCATGGGCGGGCCCCCGGGGAATGCGGCTCATATTGCCCCGGTAACTCGCCCCGGTCCTTTTGGCCCGCGATCCCGGGGCTTGCAGGGCAATACGGCTGGCGGCGGAAGTCCCCAGGTCAAAGGGCCGAACGGCGCTCCCGGGCAGGTATGCTGGCCGCAGAAAACCAACCACCCGGAAAACCTCCCATAATCCGACATAAAGCGGAAAGCCCGGTTCAGCCTTTCCTTGCCGAGCCGTAGTCACGTCAGCCCGAATCGGCTCACGGCGATGTGGGTGCCGGTCCCGGGACCTATCACCCTGCCGAGGACTCTGCTGATGCGCCGACCGACGGAACTCCCGCTGCGCCGCGTCTCGCGCCGCCGGGGCCTGCTGTTCGCCGCGCCGACGATGCTCTTGCTGCTCGCCATGGTGCTCGGCGGCGGCGGCCGTGCGTCCGGCGGGCCGGCCGGACGGACGGACGGCGGGCCCGCCGGACGGCCGGGGGGCCGCCCGGCCACGATGCTGCGGTTCTTCGGGCCCGGCCACGGCCTCTACCTGGTCATCTCCGGGCAGCATCTGCGTGACATCCAGGCGGTCGCGCCGCGGCTCGCCGCGAAACTGCTCGCGCGGCGGACGACGATCGTGCTGGCCCCGGGTTCCCCGGCCTTGACCTCTGCGGATGCCGCGGTCGGCACCGCCTTCTTCACCAGCTATGCCGAGTTCATCGGCAGGCTGCAGCGGCACGCCATCCCGCCCGGGGTGCGGGCCGTGGCCTACGACCCTGAGCTGTGGCAGGCCACCCCGTTCGTGGAAAGGCTCGATCCGGGGCGGTACATGGCGCTGTTCGCCGGGGCGGCCCACCGCCACGGTTACGCCGCGATCCTGATGCCCGGCCGCGACCTGCTCGCGGCGGCGGGTTCATGCCGGCAGCAGCCGGGGGAGGATCTCGATGCCGCCTTTCTGCGGTGCGGCCTGGCTGGCAAGGGTGCCCGGCTCTCCCAGGTCTTCGAGATCCAGACCGCTCCGGTCGAGCTGAGCAGCACCGAACTGCGCGGCTTCGCCGCCGCCTGCGCGAAGCAGGCCAGGGCGGCCAACCCCTCGGTGGTCCTTATCGCAACCCTCAGCACGCAGGCAGGTACCAGGTGGGTCAACGGCTGGCAGCTCGCCCAGGCCGCGGCGGCGGTCCGGCCCTACGTTCAGGGATTCCAGCTCAACATGACGCGGGGGTCTACCCGTGCCGCGGTGGCGTTCCTGCTGCGGACGTTCCCCGCGTTGCGCGGATGACGACCCGCCAGCCAGGCCGCGAGCCGATGATGACCCGCTGTCCATGGATGGCGTGCGGGCTGATCTGCGTGCCCACGTGCCGGGCGGGCCGCGGTTGGGGCAGGGGCGGCGGCCCGTCGCTGACGGCCGTGCGCGGGTGGATCGGCGGATGCATCGCGGCCAGGACTTCCTTCGGGATGCCCGCGAGCCGCTGGCAGCCGTACTCCGACCAGATCGGCACGCGGTGGATGAAGTCCCAGAGGCGGCAGTGCAGCACGGCCAGGGTGTCCAGCGGCCCGAGCGACATGCGGTAGGACAGCCTGGGCGAGAACCGCCCCTTGAACTGGAACCTGCGGCCCACCGCCTTGTCGAGGTAGTCCCCGCCGAAGACCACGGGGAAGTGGCGGCCGAGCCACCCCAGCAACCAGGGCGGGATCCTGTTGTCGTTCGTGCCCGCCTGCCCGTAGTCCGACTCCGGGATCGCCATGGACCACGGCTTGTACCCGGGCACCTTCTGCTTGAGCTGCTGCTCTCCCCACTCCATGTTGTTGGCGATCCGCTTCTGGTACTGCGCGAACGTCTCCTGGTGGCCGGGCTGGCCGTTCTGGCCAGCGACGTACTCCTGGTAGGCGAAGGCGGCTCCGGTGTCGCCCGTCTTGTCCCAGCGGATCTCCTCCCGGCCGTAGCCGAAGTGCAGCTGGACGTTCCAGGTGTTTGTCTGGGCCATCTGCTCGAGCTGTGACCAGGACAGGCTGAAGTGCGGGTTCTTGGTCACCCAGGCGGGCACGACCAGTTCGGTTGCATGGAATCCATACGACTGGAGCAGGTCGTTTGCGGCCCTGTAGGCGTCCAGCCTCCCGTCGTCGAAGGTGAGGAGAATAGGCCGGGACGGCAGGCCGTGGTACCCGTGTTTCACATAGTGGGCGTACTGCCCGATGGTCAGGGTGTGAAAACCCGCCACCTTCAGGGCGAGCATCTGCTCGGCGAACAACCGCCGGGACACCGTCAGATAACTCGGCCGCCCGCCGATGCTGTGGTACATGAGCACCGGGACCATCTTGTGGTAGCCGGGAAACGATTCCCATTTACGGTAATCCGCGCTGGACAAGGTCACCGGCACCGAAGGGAGCGGGGCACGGTCGGCTTCGGCTGTGTGCAGCCGGGTCACCACGATGCCCGCCGCGATCGACAGCAGGCACCCCCAGCCAACGAGTCCATGGGCCAGGGACCTGCTGATGCTGGTCCGCGCCCCGCGTTCCCTGCGCATCTCTAACTAACCCCCCGGGTGCCGTGCGTTCAGTCCCTGACCAGTTCGTCCACCGGGCGGGCCTGCCGTGGCGTCATCTGGCCGGCGCGGATCGCACGGCCGCTGCGCCAGGTGGTCCTGGGCAGGATGTGCTCGGTGCGGACCCGGTCGCGGTTGGCGCCGATGACGTCGAACATGTGCTCGACCAGGGTCTGCGACAGCAGGTGCGGCTCCAGGCCCAGGTCAAGCAGCCTGGTGTGCTTGGCGTTGTAGTAGTGCCCCTCCTTCTCGACCCTGGGGTTGGCGACCGGGTTGATCGCGACGTCGATGCCGCATTCCTTGCCGGCCCGCTGCACAAGCTCGGCGAGCTGGTTGATGGTGAACTGCTCGGTGAACTGGTTGAACACCCGGAACTCGCCACGTTCGGCGGGGTTGAGGCAGGACAGTTCCACGCACCGCAGCGTGTCCAGGATGTTCAGGAAGCCGCGGCACTGCTCGCCCGAGCCGTAGGGGGTGAGCGGGTGCCCGATGACCGCCTGGACGCAGAACCGGTTCAGCGCGGTGCCCCAGATCTCGTCGTAGTCGAACCGGGTGGCGAGCCGCGCATCGAGCCTGGTCTCCTCGGTCTCGATGCCGTACACGACGCCCTGGTTCAGGTCGGTGGCGCGCATCCCCCAGACGCGGCAGGCGAACTCGATGTTGGTCGAGTCGTGCACCTTGGAGCAGTGGTAGAACGAGGCGGGCAGCTTGGGGAACGGCAGCCGGTCGTGCCGGCCGTTGTGGTCGATCTCCAGCCAGCCCTCTTCGATGTCGATGTTCGGGGTGCCGTACTCGCCCATCGTGCCGAGCTTGACCAGGTGCGCGTCCGGCGCGAACTCGTTGATGGCCCAGATCACGTTGAGGGTGTTGATCACGTTGTTGTACTGGGTCAGCACGCACCGGCGGCGGTCCTTCATGGAGTAGGGGGCCGCCGGGATCTCCCCGTAGTGGATGATCGCGTCCGGCGGGAACTCCCGGAACGCCTGCTCGACCACCGACCATTCGGTCAGGTCGCCCTCGGTCACGGTGATGGTCTTGCCGGTGACCTCCCGCCACGCGCTCACCCGGGTGGCGAGATCGGGGGCGATGACGGTCAGCGAGCCACTGCCAGCCTCCGCGTGAACCTTGCGGCGCAGGTAATTGTCCACGACATGGACGTCGTGGCCCCGGCTGGACAGGTACATGGCCGTCGGCCAGCCCAGATATCCATCGCCGCCCAGGATCAGAATCTTCATCCCCGTTCCTTTCGTATCGACTGGTGTGTCATGTTGCGTCGCCGAGGCGCTTTGGCGACAGGCCTTGAATGAGACGTGCGGTCTTCCTCGCTATTCCGGCGGCCCGCTTCTGTGACGGCGACGGCCGGCCTGGCGATTGGGTGAACGCCAGGGTGAGCAGTGTCTCCAGTGCGTAGAAGGAGACAATGATCCGGAAAATGAGATAGCTGGGAATCGATGCGATGAGCCGGGTGTCGCCAAGCAGCACCATGCAGGCAATCATTTGGATGAGCTGGACGCCAAGGAATATGGCCCCGCCTGCCGAGATTTCCTGTAGCGGCACCGAAGAGTGATTGAGCAGGACAAGGAACAGCCCGGCCGCCGCGAAAGGCAGCATCATGAGCCGGCGGAACATGATGAAACCCGCCCACGGGAGCATCCAGACGCAGCGCAGCCCCTGCAGCATGTAGATGCCCGACTTGTTCCTGGCGAGCATGTGATAGGTGCCCCGGGCCCACCGCATGCGCTGCTCGCGCAGGTAGGCGAACGTGCTCGGCATCTCGGTGTAGGCGCGGACGGAGGCATCGGACACGATGCGGTAGCCCAGGCGGCCCACCCGGACGGTCATGTCGGCGTCCTCGCCGTTCACTCCCTCGGCGAAGCCGTTCAGCTTGACCAGCAGGTCACGCCGGTAAGCGACCAGGGCGCCGGGGAGCACGCCGATGGCATCGACCGCGTTGTAGCCGGCGCGCTTGAACCCGACCTGGTAGTAGACCTCCAGTGCCCGCATCCGGCAGATCCAGCTCTCCTGGACCCGGGGCAGTGGCATGCCGCTGGAGCCGCCGACGGAGGGGTCACCGAAGTGCCGGATCAAGCCGAAGAGCACCGATCGGGTCACCAGCGTGTCGGCGTCGATGCGGAGGACGATTTCCTCGGTGACATGCCGGAGCCCGTAGTTGAGCGCGTACGCCTTCCCCTTGGACTCGCACTGGAGCAGGACGCCGCGGACGTGCCGGACCTCGCGTATCGCAGCCCTGGCCTCCTCGAGGGTCCGGTCGGTGGATCCGTTTTCGATCACATAGACCGTGCACTGCTCCGGGTAGCCGGCGACCGCCTCGTCGATTGCCCGGATGCAGTCCCCGATGAGCCCTTCCTCGTTCCGCGCGGGAACGACGATGCCGACCGGAAACAGCATGGTGTGCTTTCCGCGGTTGGTGCAGCGGCGGGTGATGTTCAGGGCGTAGAGCATTCCGGGGAAGAGCCCGAAGAAGACCACGAGCGCGGACGCGATACCGCCTAGCAGCGGTGCCTTGGACAGCAGCAGGAGCAGTTCGCCCCAGTGCCTCTTGACCAGCAGGACCGTGAGGACCGCCACCATCACCACGATGCCCAGCAGGGCGATGTCGCGGTGCGGCCGCCGCCGCTCGGCCCGCACCACCACGCCTGGCGGTAGCGCCGCACAGGTAAAGACCCCGATGGCCAGGGCCACGATGCCATCAAGCCCGGCGATCGTGTTGCCGAGCGCACCGAAAGGGCCGGGCCCGCCGTACATGGACAACCGGGTCAACGCCAGGTCGGTCAGCGTGACCAGCACGCCGAACGCCAGCACCGTCGCGCCGAACAGCCGCAGTCGCCGCCTGACTGTCCCCGCTGCCAGCAGGGCGAACAGCAGCGCCAGGAGCAGCACGAGTGGCCGTACCGCCACCGAGGTCTGCTTGCCGAACGTGTCCGCCGGAACGTTCGCGGCGGCGCGCAGGAACCGGCCGTACAGGTGAGTCAGCACCGGGATCCACCGGTCCAGCGCCGCGGCGGACGCGGCGAACAGGGCCAGGAACGCCGGTGTCACCCAGCGTGGCCGGGGCACGCTCAGCCCGGGCGGCGCGGTGTCCGGTGTGATGAAAAAGCCCGGTGGGCGGCCGCGGGTGGTGTCGTGCCCTATGCCGGACGGCAGGGAGCGCTTGCCCCCGGCCGAGCCAGGGGAGCGAGCGGCGCCCTCGGCCCTGCGCGAGGGATCATCCTCTGGCCGCGGCGCTGGCTCCTCGTCGTGCCCCATGCGGTACTACCTCCAGCGTCTGCTCGTGACGGTGCGCGTGTTCAGCGGCCGGCCAGGCCGCGCTAACCCGGTATGGCGAAGCCGCGCTGCGGGCAGCGGCGTCCGGCGGGGAATCAACCTGACTTGCATATCCGCCCGGCGCCTGGCGTGCCCGTTTACGGCACCTACGGCATATTGAAAGGGTGCTCTGGCCTTAACGGCGTGGCACCGGAACCGCACAAAAGGCTGTGCCCTGGCGGTAGCCGGTATTTTGGCCGGATCGGCACTGGCGACGGCGCTTTATGACCCACTCCTATCGTGACGCCAGAAAATGAGCATCCTGCACTATTTCTGCCGGGCCGATTATGGCCACCGCTACCCCGGGAACACGCGGTAAGAGTACAGGAAATCCCCGGCGCTGTCATCGAGGATCGGCAGAAGAACACAGATTACCGTACAGCCGGGTGCGAGGTGCCGGATGATGTGTCGGTTTGCCTCTTTCGCCGTGCCGCTGACGCAACAATCGAAATCGTCTGAATTCATCTGGGAGAACGCAGTTTTCAATGTTTATCGTGACAATACTGCCGGACCTGGCAAGGCCAGCGGGCCCAGGGTGCCAGGCGGCCGGGAAGCCCCGCGGCCAGGGCCGCGGAGCGGCCGGAACCGGAATGGCCGGGCGCCGTGGGCTGGAACCGGTGCGGCTACTCTCCCGAGGCGCCGGCCAGCCGGGCCACGAAGGCCGCGGCCTGGGAGCGCCGCTGCATGCCCAGCTTGGCCAGCAGCGAGGACACGTAGTTCTTGGCCGTCTTCTCGGACAGCACCATCTGCTCGGCGATCTGGCGGTTGGTCAGGCCCTCGCCGATCAGATCGAGGACCCGCTTCTCCTGCCCGGACAGTGCGGCGACCGGATCCGGGCCCGAGGTCTGCTCGCGGAGGCGCTTCATCACCCGCTGTGCGGTGTGGGCGTCGAGCGTGGACTGGCCCGCCGCCACCGTGCGCACGGCCCCGACCAGTTCCGGGCCTGAGGTCTGTTTCATCACGTAACCCGCTGCGCCCGCCATGATGGCGCCCATCAGCGCCTGGTCGTCGCTGTATGCGGTGAGCATCAGGCAGGCGGTGCCGGGCAGCGCGGAACGTATCTCACGGCACAGTGTCACGCCATCCCCGTCGGGGAGCCGGATGTCGAGCAGGGCCACATCCGGCTGCAGCGCCATGATCAGGTCCGTGGCCGACTCCGAGGTCCCGGCCTCGCCGACCACGTCGATGTCCGCCTCGGCTTCGAGCAGGCCCTTGAGCCCCCGCCGGACCACCTCGTGATCATCGAGGAGAAAGACGCGGATCTTCGCCGGGTCCGCTCCGGCCGGCCTTCTCACTGGCTCGTTCATCTGGTGCCCGCCACCCCCCGGGGGCACCGCGAGGAAGCGACGATACCCGGTGTCCTCCAGGTCATATTACGCTTTGCAACATTGAAACTACTATATGTGATGACCAGGCCGGGTGCCGCGGCGGCCGTCCAGGCCGCATGCCACGCCACCGCCCGTGCATGGTTCGACCGTAGTTACTTAAGGTAATGTAGTAATTACTATATGTGTCGAACCGCGCGCGTTGACGGCGAGTGGGCCACGTGCCGTACCGCACGCAGGGGGTGGAACGTGACGAACGACGCCGGAAGAGACAAGATCCGCGTCTTCCTCGTAGATGATCATGCCCTTACCCGTCAGGCCCTGAGGGACAAGTTCGGCCGGGAGCCGGACATCGAGGTGGTCGGCGAGGCAGCGACGGCACAGTCGGCGGTTGCCATGGTGCAGTCGGTCCAGCCCGATGTGGCGGTCCTGGACGTACAGCTTCCCGACGGTGACGGCGTGACCCTCTGCCGGGAGATCCGCTCAGCGGTCCCGGAGACGGCGTGCCTCATGCTTACCGGCTACTCCGGCGACGAGGCGCTGATCGGGGCGATCATGGCCGGCGCGGCCGGGTATGTCAGCAAGGAGAACATCGCCGGCGCCCTGATGGCGGCGGTCCGGGACGTGGCAGCGGGCAGATCCGCCCTGGATCCGCGCGCGGCCGGGCTGGCCATGGAGGTACTGCGCGGAACGCTGGCCGCCGGGCCGGGACTGTCCGGGCGGGACCGGCAGGTACTGGAACTTATCGGGGACGGCCTCACCGACCGGCAGATCGCGCAGCGGCTGAACGAGCCATTGGACAGGGCCAAGGGTGAGGTGCTGTCCCTGCTCGGCAAGCTTGGCCTGCCGGGCGGGCCGGCGATGGGGGCGAGCGAAGGGCTGGCCGCTAAGGGGGTCTAGATGCACGGCATCGCCGGGACGCAGGCGGGTGACGCGCGGAAGAACATCAGGGTGTTCGTGCTCGATGACCACGAAGTCGTCCGGCGCGGGCTGAAGGAACTGCTGGACGCCGAGCCGGACATGGAGGTGGTGGGCGAGGCGGCGACCGCCGAGTCAGCCGTCGGCCGGGTGCCGGTGCTGGGCGTCGATGTGGCCGTCCTGGATGTGCGGCTGCCCGATGGTGATGGCGTGGAGGTGTGCCGGGAGATCCGGTCGGCCAGCCCGGGGACGGCCTGCCTGATGCTCACCGGCTATGGCGACGACCGGGCGCTGCTGGCGGCGATCATGGCCGGCGCGGCGGGTTACGCCATGAAGCAGGCCCTGGGAACGGATGTGGTCGAGGCGGTGCGAGCGGTGGCCGAGGGCAGGTCGGCGCTCGGGCCCGAGGCCGCACAGCGGGTGATGGCGCTGCTGCGGGAGAAGGCGGAGACCACCGACCCCCTGGCGGCGCTGTCCAGCCAGGAGAAGCGGGTGCTGGAGCTGATCGGGGAAGGGCTGACCAACCGCCAGATCGCCGAGCGCATGTTCCTGTCCGAGAAGACCGTCAAGAACTACGTGTCGTCGCTGCTCACCAAGCTCGGCATGCACCGGCGGTCCCAGGTGGCGGCGCTTGCCGCCCGGATCGGCGAACGGGCCGGCGATGGCTGAGGCAAGCAGCGAGCAGGTGACAGCGACCCTGCCCGGCCCACGGGTCCTCGTCGTGGACGATACCGACGAGGTCCGTACGCTGATCCGCCGGGCGCTGGCGGCGCACGGCTACCGTGTCGACGCCGCCGCCACGCTGGCCCAGGCGAGCGCCCTGGACCCGGCCGGATACGACGCGGTCCTCGTCGATGCCCACCTGGGCGCGGAACTGGGCACCGATCTCATCGAGACGATGCTCGCGCGGGATCCCGCTGCCGCCCGGCGGTGCCTGGTGATCACCGGCGGCAGCACCGCCATCGTGCCCCATGGCGTCGCCTGCCTGGCAAAGCCGTTCCGGCCGGCCGACCTGCTCCATGCCGTGCGCGCGCTGCACCAGCAGGAGCCCGCCGGCCCCCCCGTACCGCTGGCCGGGCCCGTGGACGGTCAGCCGGAGCCACTGGCCGCAGTGCCCACGGAGAACGGCTCGCCGCGGCCCCGGCCGGGCCCGGCCGGCCAGGCCACCCGGCTGCCGCCGGCCTGGCGGCTGCTCGGCATCATCCGCGGGCTCCGGTCGAGCGAGCGCGCCACCGTGGCGGATTTCGTGCATGACGGCCCTATCCAGGAGCTCGCCGCCGCCTCCCTGGCCATGCACGTGACCGGCCGCGGCGGGTCCGCGGACCTGGCACGGCTCCTCGGCGAGCTGCAGGGGGAGATCGATGCGGCGGGCCGGTCGCTGCGTTATCTGACCGATGGCGACTGGCCGTTCCTGCCGCCCGGAGCCTCGCTGCCGGACACGATCCGGCAGCGGGCCGCGTGGCTGCCGCTGTCCTCGATCACCGTGGACACCCGGCAGACCTGCGCCGCGCTCCGCGCCGAGGCCCCGCTCATCGCCGACGTCGTCGAGCTGGCCCTGTTCGTCATGACCAGCGACGGCCCGCTCAGCCAGGCGGACGTCTGCGTGCAGGCCGGGGAGCACGAGGCCGAGATCGTGCTGACCCTCACCCAGCCCGGCGATGTGCGCGACTGGGCCCCCGACACGGGGGAACTGGCGGAGCTGGCGTCGATCCTGGGCGGCACCGCCTACACCGAGCGCGGCCCCGCCCGCTGGCAGGTCAGGATCACCCTGCCCAGGCAGTGCGCGGTGCACGACCGGCGGCACTGACCGGCCGGTCCGTCAGCCGGTTGCCGATGTGCTCGCCGACGGGGTGGGTGCCGGGGTGGCCGTCGGGGACGCGGACGTCGGCACGACGGTCGGTTGCGGCGTCACGGTCTGATGCGGCGTGGCCGTCCGGTGCGGGGACGCCGTGGCCGACGGGGCCGGCGTGCGGCGGTGCGGCGTCCGCCTCGGGGAGGGCGTGGGAGTCGGCGACGGCGAGTCGCTCTGCTGTGCGGTCCCCGGGCTGTCCCCGGCGGCTGCATTCGGCGTTGGTGGCTTGACCCACAGGTAGAGCACGAGCGTGCCGAGGAAGATGGCCAGCAGTACCCAGGTGGAGGTCCGTATCCGCCGCATCAGCCGCCCCCATTGGAGCTCGGCGCCCTCCAGCGTGGGCGCCAGGGTGATGCCCTCACGCAGCAGGCCGGCCGCGATCCGGACGCGCAGCGCCCGGCCGACGTCGAACTGCTTGCCCGGCAGCGTCCGGGCGACCACGCGGACCTGGAACTGGGTCACGTCGATGCTCTGCACGCCCATCACGGCGGGCGGGTCGAGCAGCAGCGGGCTCAACTCCGGGTCCGCGTAGGCGTTTTCACCGATCTGCCGGAGCAGTTCGCTGACCTGGATGACGTCCACGCTCGCGGGCACCGGCACGTCGATCACGGCCCGGGCCCAGCCACGGGACATGTTGGTCACCTGGCCGATCTGGCCGTTGGGGGTGATCACCACCTCACCGTCGGCGGTCCGCACCGTGGTGACCCGCAGCGTGACGTCCTCGACCGTCCCCAGCGCCGGGTTCGCCACGCTCGGGACGCCCAGGCGCACCAGGTCGCCGAACCCGTACTGGCGCTCGGTGATGATGAAGAACCCGGCCAGGATGTCCTGCACGATGCGCTGAGCGCCGAAGCCAAGCGCCACGGCGACCACGGCAGCCGGGGCGACCAGACTCGTCAGCGGGACACCGAGGCGCTGAGCGACCGCGATCCCGGTGGCGCAGTAGATGACCACCAGCGTGGCCCAGGTGATCACCTGGGCCAGCGCGTGCCGGTGTTTCGCCGCCTCCGAGCGGACCAGGGCGTCGGTCTCGCGGGCGTTGGCGTCGATCCGTTTGGCGATCGTTTCGCCGAGCCAGGACACCAGCCGGGTCAGCAGAATCGTCCCGACCACCAGCAGCACGATCTCGAGCCCGCTGCCGCGCGCCCAGTGGCTGATCTGGTGGAGTGTCGTCACAACCAGCCAACATAGCCGCCGGACGGCGGGTCACCTGGTGCCGATGACCGGGCCGTGGCAGGGCCCGGGCGAAGGTTTGGGGCGCTATCGCTCCGGTCGCAGCGCCCAGGACCGCAGGTGGTGATAGCCCCGCACGGCAGCTCGGCCGCCTGGCCTGAAGCCGGTAGTTGCCCCGCCTCGCGCAGCGCCCCGGCGAGTTCCGCGTCCACCAGCGCGGTACCCGGCCTGGCCAGCGAGGTTAGCCGGGCCGCCAGGTTGACCACCGGCCCGTACACGTCGCCGAACCTGGTCAGTACCCGGCCCGCCGCCATGCCGACGCGCAGTGCGGGCAGGCCCTGCTCCGGCCGGCCGGGGCTGGTCAGCCGCAGCGCGATGCCGGCCGCGTCGGCCGGCCGGTCTGTGACGAAAAGCACCTCGTCTCCGACCATCTTCACCACCCGCCCGTGGTTGGCGACCACGGCCTCGGAGGTGTCTTCCTCGAAGGTTTCGAGCAGGGCGGCCAGCTCCTCGATCGCCGCGTGCCTGGCCGTCCTGGTGTACCCGACGATGTCAGCGAACCCGACCGTCATGGTCGCCGCGGACAGCTCACCGGGCGGCGCCAGCAGGATGCGCTCGTACGCCGCGGCAAGATGCCGCCGCCACACATAGGACTGCAGGTGCTCGATCACGGGCAGCAGCGTGTCGGCCATGCCGGCGGCAGCCGCCCGGGCCGCCCCGCCCGGGGCCAGCACGTCGGCGCGGGCCATGACCTCCCTGGCCTGCCACTCGGCGAGCCGGGACAGTGTCTGCCCCATAACCCGGGCGTGGGGCACCTCGTCGTCCAGCACCATCGTGCCGCTTTCCACCAGGGCGTTCCAGGTCCGCAGCGCCTCGATGTCACCTTCGGTGAACACGGCCTCGTCGTCGCCCACCTCGGCGAAGCCCATCGCCATCCAGAGCCGGTGCGCCCGGTCGCGGTCCACGCCGGTCGCCGCGCTGACCTGAACCCGGTTGTACCGGCGCGGGCCGCCGAGCAGCGTCTCCTCGATCCGCCCGGCGGAGGTCTCGGTGCCCATCGGTGTCCCCGGCCAGGTGGCCTAGCCGACGGTGTGCACGATCAGCACGTCGCACGGTGAGCGGCGGGACACGGCCGCCGGCACCGACCCGAGCAGCCGCCCAGCGAGCGTGTTCAGCCCGCGGTTGCCGACCACCAGAAGATCAGCCCGATGCTCTTCCAGCGCGCTGACCAGTGATTTCACCGGTTCGCCCGCGACGGCTACGTGCTCGATCTTGGCGGCGCCGCGCGCGGCGGCGCGCTCCGCCGCGGTCCGCAGGGTCTCCTCCGCCGGGGCGGAGCCGACCACCGAGAACGCCTCGTCGCCGAGCACGTCCCCGGCCGCGGCCACCTCGCGCGGGGTGGCAGGCTCATAGGCGCACACGATGACGAGTGTCGCCGCGGTGTCCCGGGCGATCTCGGCGGCGCGGTCCACCGCGCGGTAGGAGGAATCTGATCCGTCCGTGCCGACCAGCACGGTCTGGTAGGCGCCCATCCGGCCTCCCTCCGGCCCAGTGCCCGGTCGCGCCCAGCCCTGGCGCGACTCCTACCCGAGAGTAACGTGTCCCGGTGCCCGGCTGGCGGCCAGCCCCGGGCCGCGCCTGGTGCGAGCTTCTTGTCCTGTCCAGGTGAAGGTGGCGTTGCCCGGGGTGAACCTTTCGCCGCGTGCACCGAGTGCGCCGGCGCCGGCTACGCGTCCCGGACGAACTCGTAGGTGAGGTAGGCCAGGTCGCCAGCGACGGTCTGGGTGTTGATGAGGCGCATGGGTTTCTTGTCGCTGGTCTCGCCGAAAAGGCGCCTGCCGGTCCCGAGCACGACCGGGTAGATCATCAGCCGCAGCTCATCGACCAGGTCGTTTTCGAGCAGCACATGTACGAGCTGGAAGCTGGCAGCGACGACAATGTCGCCGGCTAGCTGCTGCTTGAGCGCCGAGACCTCGCTCACCACCTCGCCCGTCAGGACCGTCGTGTTGTTCCACGGAGGATCTTGCAGGGTCGAGGACACGACGTACTTGGGCTTGCTGTTCAGCCTGTCCGCCAGGGCGCCAGCCCGGGATGGCCACCGCGCGGCGAGGAACTCGTAGCTGCGCCGGCCCAGCAGCATGGCCTCGGTGCCCAGCGCCTCCTCCAGCGCGACCCTGGCCGCCCCGTCGCGGCCCTGGCTGCCGATCCGGCCGACCCAGCCGCCGTGCCGGAAGCCCTCGTCGCCGGCCGGGTCCTGGACTACTCCGTCGAGCGTGACGTTGTCGCTGACGATGATCTTTCCCATGCCGGTTCTCCTTCGGTGGACGCTGTCAGCTACCACTGATGCAGACACCCGCGACGCCGGAAACTGGGCGCCCGGCACCGAGGGGATGGCGCTGAGCATCAGGTGCCGCACCAACTACGCGGTGCAGCCGACCTGGTGGTGCTGGCGAACCTGCGGTGGCTGGCCGGGCCCGTCATCCCGATGCCGAGACGCGGCGGTCGGCGCCGAGCACCGCCGCCTGGCCGAGCAGCCGGTCCCCCGCCCGGATCAGCTTCCGCGCCGCCGTCACGTTAAGCGGCCTGCCGCCGAACGCGGCGTCGAGCAGCAGGGCGCGCATCTGCGCACCGACGGTGTCGCGCGCCGCGCCGAGCCGTTGCAGCGCGCCCTCGATCATGGTGTAGGCCGCGTCCCGGGGCGAATCACTGGCCAGGGCGCGGGTAGACGCGCGCAGCGTGTCCATGCCGAACGCACCGACCGGCGCCTCGAGCTGGGTGAAGGTCTGGCCCAGGCGGAGCAGCGTGCCGCGGTGCGCCCGCATGCCAGGCGGCAGGGCGGACGGGTCGAAGATCTCACCGAGTACCCGCCCTCCGGGCAGGTAGTGCTCACCCAGCCCGAGCAGCGCCATCATGGTCGGCTGGGTGTCGCTGTGGTCGGACCAGATCGAGTTGTCGATGCCGAGGTGCGCGACTCCCGGGCCGGCCATGCCCAGCCAGGTGGTGTTGATCTGCGCCGACGTGGTGCCGTGGTTCCACGCGTCCCCGCCCTTGGGCTCGCTGAAGCACGACTTCCCGCAACTGGCCGAGCCGCTGGACAGCCAGAAGTTGTCGTTGCCGAACATCACCAGCGACGGGGTGCGCTTGGGATCACCCGTGACCATGTGCAGGATCTTCAGCTCCACCGGGTCGGCCAGGTACCTGGTGAGCCGCTCGGTCTGACCCGAGGCCAGGTTGCGCCCGGTCAGCGTGGCGGTGGCCCGTGCCAGCGAGCGCACCGCCGGGTCCGTCCGCCCCGGCTGGCCGTGCACGTAGACGACGGGCGCGGAGTCGGCCCCGACGTCGAATGGCGTGGTGATGCCCTTGGCGGCGAGCAGCCCGGTCAGGTTGCCGTCCACCTCGCCGATCTTGCTGTAGTGGCAGGGGACGGTCACGCCGTTGCAGCCGGCCGGGGTCGGCGCGCTGCCGACGAAGTGGTCGCCCTCGTCCGAGGTGAACACGAACAGCGTGTTGGCCTTGCTGATGCCGTGCGCGGCGAGCTGGGCGAAGAACGTGCCGAACGCGGCGTTCTCCTCGCGGAGCTGCCGGGTGTACCCGGCCTCGCCGGGGCCGAACGCGCCGGACCCGTTGAAGTTGTCGTGCAGGTCGGACAGGTAGGTGAAGGTGACAGGGACGCCGTGCGTCTGCATGTCCAGCGTGTAGGCGAGCGAGTTGACGCCGGTCATCCCGTCGTACCCGGGGAATCCGATGTCGCCGCTCGAGTCCTTGATGACCTGGCCGTCCAGGTTGCGGACCGGCCCGCCGGGGCTGAGCACCGGCTGGACGAACTTGTTACCGTACAGCGCGCGGTAGCCGTGGTAGCCGCCCGGTTCGTCGGGCAGCACGTCGGGCCGCGACCCGGCGCCGCAGACCGGCGAGCCCGGGGCGCAGTGCACGGCCAAGCCCATGAAGTCCGCTGCGGCCTTGCTCTGCAGGTTCGGGTTGGCCGCCTCCTTGGCCTCCGGCGAGTTCGCGCCGAACACGTGCGGCACGTCGGGGAGGGTGTTCTCCAGTTCGGTGTTCGCGCTGGCGACCGTGCCGAAGTTGCAGCCGGCCCTGGTGTAGGGGACCCACGGGGCCGGCGGTGTCTTGCGGTCCGTGCCGATCATCGTCGTGGTGTGGTCACCGACCGGCTTGCCCGCGAGGCCGGTGTCGTAGTCCACGATGGGATCGGTCCAGTAGGCGAACGAGCCCGCGGTGTCGGTGGTCCCGTCCGGCTTGTAGTAGTTGAACTCGTTCGCAATCGGGATGCCCTGGTCGGCGCCGTACAGGCCGCTCTCCAGCGTGACGCTGTCGTCGGCGGTGTGCGCGATCAGCGGCGTGTGCTCGTGGGTGATCAGCGTGCCGTTGCCGGTGAGGAAGTTCAGCAGGTTCGGCATCTGCTGCAGGTCACTGGGGACGTTGGGGTTGTCCCTGGTGTAGTGGGTGTTGTCGAACATCATGTAGATGACGTGCCGGATCTTCCCGCCCACGCCCATGGTGCAGCCGGCCTGCCCCGCGCCGGTGCGCGCGGCGGCGCGGCCCAGCGCCGCGGATGGCCGGGCGGCGGCTCCGGCGGTCGCGGTGACACCTACCGCGAGAGCGCTCGCGGCCAGCAGCGCCAGCGGCCTGGAAAACCTTGTCCCGAGCATGAGGTCACCTCCGGTCCGCGGGGAATCCGGCATGGCCGGCCCCGAGCAAGCCAAGCACTGGCGGGAAACGTTTCGGGGAACTCACTACGGCGGACGGCTGAACCTCACCTGTCCTGCCACTTGCGCGGCCGATGTCCGGCACTCCCGGCAGCCGGTCCCGCCGCCTGCACAGCCGCTGTCCCGCCCGCACGCGCAGCCGGTCATGGAGTTTCCCCACTAGCCATATGTCAATAAGGTGAAATTACTGTTGACGTTAACTAAGGTTCACTATCACTGTCTATGCATGAATTGGCTCGGTGAAGCCCCCCGGGGCCCGTCCGCCGAGCCGTACCGGGGGAGGGCGCGGTGGCGTGGGCGCTGCGCGGTACGGCGGAGCCGCGTGCCCGGTAAGCACCAGATGACAAGCCCGGATGACCGGGCGGCCCGGATAGGAGCATCGGCTGGTGGCGCTGAGATCCCGCGTGCTGGCCGCGGTGGCCGCCACCCTGCCGCTCGCCCTGGCCGCCGGATGCAGCGGCAGCACCGTGCCCGCCGCTCAGGCTGCCCGGGCCGGTCCCGGCGGCGGCATTCCGGCCGGCCCCGCGCCCGGGTCCCAGTCCCTGTCGGAAACCGGCAGCACGCTGCTGTTCCCGGTGCTGCGCACCTGGGCGGCGGCCTACCGCCAGCAGCACGCGAACGTCGCGATCGCGACGGCCGCCACGGGTTCGGGCAAGGGGATCGCCGAGGCTTCCGCGGGCGCGGTCGACATCGGCGCCTCCGACGCCTATCTGTCCAGCGGCGACCTGGTCACCAACCCGGCGATGATCAACATCCCGCTGGCGGTCTCCGCGCAACAGGTCAACTACAACGTCCCCGGCCTGCGGCCAGCCACCCACCTGAAGCTGAACGGCAAGGTACTCGCCGAGATGTACCAGGGGTCCATCACCTCCTGGAACGACCCCCGGATCGCCGCGCTCAACCCTGGCGTGCCGCTGCCGCACACCAGGGTCGTGCCGCTGCACCGCGCGGACAGTTCCGGTGACACCTTCCTGTTCACCAGTTACCTGTCCACGCAGGATGCGGCGTGGGACCGGGTCACGGGTTACGGCACGACGGTGGACTGGCCACACGTCCCCGGCGCACGCGCCGAGACCCACAACACCGGCATGGTGGCCGGCTGCGAGACCACCCCCGGCTGCGTCGCCTACATCGGCATCGCCTACCTGACCCCGGCAACGAACGGCGGGCTCGGCTACGCGGCGCTGCGGAACGCCCTCGGCGACTACGAAGCGCCGACACCCAAGAGCATCGGCACCGCGGTGGGAAGCTTCGTGTCCACCACCCCGGTGAACGAGACGATCTCCATGGTCGACGGACCGGCGGTGACCGGCTATCCGATCGTCAACTACGAATACGCCATCGTGAGCACCCGGCAGCGCAGCCCCGCCAAGGCACGCGACATCAAGGCGTTCCTGCACTGGGTCATCACCGCGGGAAATGCGCCGCAGTACCTGGGCCAGTTCAGGTTCCAGCCGTTGCCGGCGTCCATCGTGTCGCTGTCTGACGCGCAGATCGCGAAGATCGGCTAGCCGTGACCACCACCTCCGCGCCTCCGCCCGCCCCCGCCCCGGCGGCGGGCTCCCCACCCGCGGCCGAGCGCAGCCGCAGGACCGGGCCGGCCAACCTGCGCCTGCTCCTCATCGTCCTGGTGGTGGCGGCCGTGGCCTACGGGGCCGTGGGCACCTGGACGGTGATCCAGCATGCATCGGCGGCTCAGCAGGTGGTGTCCACGAGCGAGCCGCTGAGCCTGGCCGCGCAGCGGATGTACCAGGCACTTTCGGACGCCGACGTCACCGCGACGACGGCGTTCCTGGCCGGCCCGAACGTGCGGTTGCCGGCCCGCGAGCGCTACGCCGCCGATATCGGCCGGGCAGCCGCCGACCTGACCAGCCTGGAGGACGCCGCCACGACGTCGGCGAATCCCCGGCTCGTCCGCAGCCTGGCGGCGGTGGCGGCCGGGCTGCCCGTCTACACCGGTTACGTGTCGCAGGCGCAGACCCAGTTCCTGCTCGGCTACCGGCTGACGGCGGGCTCGCTCATGCAGGTGGCCTCGGAGGAGATGCACCTCACGCTGCTGCCTGCCGCACGGGCCAGCTACGCACAGCAGAACGCCGCGCTGACCGCGGCGAGCGCGCAGGCGACCGGGCTGCCGTGGATCGTGGTGGTGCTGGTCCTCGCCATCGCCCTGGCGTTCGTGCTCTACCGGGCGCAGCGATGGCTGTCCCGGCGCACGCACCGGGTGTTCAACCTCGGCATGCTGGCCGCCACCGTGGCCCTCGCGGTGTCGGTGCTGTGGCTGATCGGCGCCTTCGCGGTGGCGCGCACCGACCTGCAGCGTGCCGTCGGGCACGGCTCGGTCCCGGCCGAGGCACTCGCCCAGGCGGCCATCGACACCCAGCAGGCCCGCGGATACGAGGTGCTCAACCTCATCTCGCGCAGCGGGGACGCCACGTTCGTCAAGGACTTCCAGGCCGTCCGCGCCAGGCTGGGGCCCGGGCCGGGGACGTTGCTGGCCGCCGCGGCGGGCTCATCGAGCGGCGCCGGTGCCCACTGGGCGGCGGCGGCCGGGCGCGACGTGCAGGCCTGGTACGCGGTGATCGGCCAGGCCTACACCCTCGACAGCAAGGCGCAGTACACCACCGAGACCGCGCTGGTGATCGGTCCGGGCACGGACGCCGCGACCGCGGGGTTCGCCCGGGTCGAGGATGATCTGTCCCGTGCCATCGACGCCGACCACGCGGTCTTCCACTCGGGCGCGACGGCGGGCAGGAACGCCTTCACCGGCCTCGATGTGGTGATCATCCTCGCCGCGGTGCTGATGGCCGCCGGGTGCGCCTGGGGCCTGTCCCGCCGGCTCGCGGAGTACCGATGACCACGCTGCCCGGCCGGGACCAGGCGGCTGCCGCGGTCACCGCAGCGGTCACGGAGCGCGACACCATCCAGGCCAACCTGCTGGAACTGGACAGCAGCTTCGGCAAGCGGCTGCTCGCCGGCGCGACGCTGACCGGCGGGACCCGCAAGCGCTGGGACGCCGCCGCCGAGGATCTGACCACCCTGTGGCAGACCTTCGATGCCTACTCGGCGGTGGTGGACAGGGCCGCCGAGCTGATGGCGCGCCTGCGGCGTTCCGCCGACCGGGAACTTGCCGAGATTAGTTCGCTGCTCTACGGAACGTCCGTGCAACTCAGCCGCCCCTCACCGGCCCTGGCCCGGGGCGACCTGACCGGAACGGGGAACACCCAGGTCACTCTGGCTGCGGCGGTGGCGGACATGCGGCGTGCCTTCGCGGCCGTCACCGCCGTGGTCACCGCGGCCGAGGCGGTCTGGAACGAGGTCGCTGGCGACCTGCAGCAACTCGGTGACCAGCTCGCCGCCGCGCGGCAGCAGCTCGGCGGGCTGGACGGCGACGAGCTCGGCCAGGCCCTCACCGTGGCCGAGGAAGACCACGCACAGCTCCGCGGCGTGCTGAACGGCGATCCGCTGGCACTGTGGCAGGGCGGTCAGGTGGACACCGCGCGGATCGGCAGGCTGCGGGAACGCACCGCCGCGGCGGTCGCCGCGGTCGGCAGGCTCGCGGCGCTGCGTGCCGACGCCGATGCGCGGATCTCCGCCGTGGCCGCGGCCGTCTCCGCCGCGGCCGATGCCCGCCAGGACGCCGTGGCCGCGCGGGACCGGGCGGCCGCCAAGATCGCTGCCGCGGCGCTGCCCACGCCGCCGGAGCTTGGCGGCCTGACCAGCCGGCTCGCCGCCGCCGGGGAGCTCAAGGCGGCCGGGCGCTGGACCAGGCTCGCCTCGGAACTCGACCTGATCGAGAAGCAGGCGGCGGATGCGGCCAGCCAGTGCCGCGAGGTTGAGCGGCGTGCCGCGGCGCTGCTCGACCGCCGGGAGGAACTGCGCGGCCTGCTGGACGCCTACCAGGCCAGGGCCGCGCGGCTGGGCGGCGCTGAAGACACCGACCTGGACGCGCGGTACGCTCACGCCCGCGACCTGCTCTGGACCGCCCCGTGTGACCTGCCCGCGGCGACCGCTGCGGTGACCGGCTACCAGCAGGCGGTGCTCGCGCTGAGCGGACGGGGGAGACGGCCATGACCAGCACCGTGATCAAGTGCACCAGACCTGGCTGCGGCGGGACGATCGACGGCGGGTACTGCGACACCTGCGGGCTGGCCCCGGATCCCGTGGCACCCGCGGCGGCGGCCGCCACGGGGAAATGCACTCGGCCGGGCTGCGGCGGGACCATCGACGGCGGGTACTGCGACACCTGCGGGCTGGCCCCGGATCCGGCCCAGCCTGCGGCATCGGCAGGCTCGGCTCCTTCCTCGGCCCCGGCCACCTCCCCCGGCTCGGGCAGCACCGGCACGGGGCCCACCGGCACCGGCAGTGGCCGCACCGGCAGCCGCCGCACCCGGGCCGGCAGCACCAGGTCATCCCGTGGCCACCTGGGCGCGGGCCTGGTGGACATCCCGCCCGTTCCGGCGCGCGACCCGGCCTCGGCCGTGCTGGCGAACCCGCTGGTGGCCGAGAACAAACGGTTCTGCGGCGCCTGCGACCGGCCGGTCGGGCGCGGCAAGGACGGGCAGCCCGGGCTGGTCGAGGGGTTCTGCCAGCACTGTGGCACCCCGTTCTCCTTCGCCCCCAAACTGGTACCCGGCGAGATGGTGGCCGGCCAGTACGAGGTGCTCGGCTGCCTCGCCCACGGTGGGCTCGGCTGGATCTACCTGGCCATGGACCACAACCTCGGCAAGCGCTGGGTGGTGCTCAAGGGCCTGCTCAACACCGGCGACGCGGCAGCCCAGGAGGCGGCCGTCGCCGAGCGCCGGTTCCTCGCGGAGGTCGAGCACCCCAGCATCGTCGGTGTCTACAACTTCGTGCAGCACGCCGACCGCAAGGACGGGCAGCCGGCCGGTTACATCGTCATGGAATATGTGGGCGGGAAATCCCTGCGGCAGATTTTGCAGGAGCGCCGCCAGATGGGACAGTCACTGCCCCTGCCGATGGCGCTCGCCTATGCGATCGAAGTGCTGCCCGCGCTCGGCTACCTGCACAGCAGGGGCCTGGTGTACTGCGACTTCAAGCCGGACAACGTCATACAGACCGAGGAACAGCTCAAGATCATCGACATGGGCGGCGTGCGCCGGATCGATGACGACGACAGCGCCATCTACGGGACCGTCGGCTACCAGGCGCCGGAGATCGCTTCGCAGGGCCCGTCGGTATCCTCCGACCTGTACACGGTCGGCCGCGCCCTGGCCGTGATGACCTTCGAGTTCGCCGGGTACCAGGGCAAGTACGCCGCCAGCCTGCCGGACCCGGCGTCCGTCCCGCTGCTCGCACAGCAGGAGTCGTTCCTGCGTGCGCTGCGGCGGGCCACCGACCCGGACCCCGGCCGCCGGTTCGCCTCGGCCGGGGAGATGGCCGACCAGCTCACCGGGGTGCTGCGAGAGGTGCTCGCGGTCGCCGACGGCAGGCCACGGCCGGCGTTCTCCACGCTGTTCAGTCCCGAACTGCAGGCGGCCGGGGTGGCCGGGACGCTGGCCGACGGGAGCCCGGCTGCCCAGCCCCCGCCGCCGGCCATGGAGATCGTCGCCGCGCTGCCCGTTCCCCAGGTGGACGCCGCCGACCCGGCGGCTGGGTACCTGGCCACGCTGAGCACGCTGGACGCCGGGCAGCGCACCGCCGTGCTGGCCGCCGCCGTCGCCGGTGACCAGGGCACGCCGCCAGAGGTCGCCCAGTCCGCGGAGACCCGCCTGGCGCTGGCACGCTCCCGCATCGTCACCGGAGACCTGCCCGGCGCCGGCACCGTGCTGGCGGACCTGGCCGCCGAGGACCCGGCCGACTGGCGCATCGCCTGGTACCACGGGCTGCGGGAACTGGCGGGCGGCAACCCGCCCGGCGCCCGGGCCGCGTTCGACGCGGTCGCCGGCGCGCTGCCCGGCGAACTGGCCGCCAAGCTCGCGCTCGGGTTCGCCGCCGAAGCGGCCGGCGACCAGGCGGCCGCCGACCACTACTTCCGGCTCGTCTGGACCGTGGATCACGCCTACATCGGCGCCGTGTTCGGGCTGGCCAGGACCCGGCTGGCGGCCGGCGACCCGGCGGCGGCGATTGCCGCGCTCGCCGCCGTGCCCGACACCTCCAGCCACCACCTGGCGGCGCAGGTGACCGCGGTGCGCATCCAGGTGTCGCCGCGTCCCGGCCAGGCCCAGGTGTCGCCCGGCGACCTGGGGGAGGCCGGCGCCCGGGTGGACCGGCTCAAGCTCGATGCCATCCAGATGGAGTACCTCACCGCCGAGGTGCTCCGCGCCGGGCTCGCCTGCGCGCAGGCCGGCCAGGCCGTGCCTGGCGGGCGGCTGCTTGACTGCGATTTCACCGAGCGCGGGCTGCGGTTCGGCCTGGAGCGCAGCTACCGTGCCCAGGCCCGGCTGGCACCGGACCGGCGCCGCCGGATCGAGCTGGTAGATACGGCCAACAGCGTCCGCCCGAGGACCTGGGTATGACCACAGGCCCGGCGACTGCGGCATGCCCGAACTGCGGCCGGCCGGTCGGCGCCACGGACAACTTCTGCGAGGCCTGCCGCACCGAGCTTGCCCCGGCCGTGGTCAGCGGCGACGCGGCCACGCCGGCCAGCGAGTGCCCGGCCTGCCATTCGGCGCAGATCAGCGCGGACGGCTACTGCGAGTCCTGCGGGCGCAAGATGCCTTCCGGCCGCGACCACGTCGAGCTGGATCTCGGGATGCTGGCCGGGGTTACCGACAAGGGCCTGCGGCACCCCCGGAACGAGGACGCCATGGCGCTCGCGACCGCGGCACGGGCCGGCCAGCCGGCCGCGCTGGCCGTGGTCTGCGACGGGGTATCAAGCTCACGCCGCCCGGACGAGGCGTCGCTTGCCGCCGTCCAGGCGGCGGTGCGGGTGCTGCTGGCTGGCGTGCGGGCGGACGCGGATCTGGCCGAAACCTCCCGGGCGGCGGTCGCTGCGGCGCAGCAGGCGCTGGCCACCCTGGATGAGCCCGGCCCGGGGGACCCGCCGTCGGCCACGTTCGTCTCCGCGGTGCTGACCCAGGAGGCCGCGACCCTGTGCTGGCTGGGTGACAGCCGTGCCTACTGGCTGGGGGCCGGGCCGGGTGCCGAAGCCAAGCGGCTGACCACCGACGACTCCCTGGCCTCCGAGATGGTCGCGGCCGGCCTGGTGTCGGAGGACAACGCGATGGCCCTGCCGGGCGCGCACGTGGTGACCGGCTGGCTCGGCGCCGACGCGGCCGGCGGCGAGCCGCACGTGGCCACGTTCACCCCGCCCGGCCCCGGCGTCCTGCTGCTGTGTTCCGACGGCCTGTGGAACTACCGGCCCGGTGCCGCGGAACTGGCCGGGCTGGCCCTGCCCCGGGCGCTGACCGACCCGCTGGGCGCGGCCGCGGCACTGGTCAGCTTCGCGCTGGAGGCCGGCGGCATGGACAACATCACGGTGGTCGTGGCCCCCTACCCGCCCACGGCGCCTGCACCCGAGGAGAGACCTGCCGATGAGCAATGACTTCACCGTGGAAATCTCACAGAACGAGTACCTCGCCGAAGGCGCCGAGGACGTCAACGCCATCGTCACGGTGACCTCCCCGGACACCGGGCTCGCGGCGCCCGTGGACGACCACGGCAGCGCGGAGATCATCATTATCGACTGCTCCGGGTCGATGCGGTCACCGCGGACCAAGATCGAACAGGCCCGCGCGGCCACCGCGGCCGCCGTGGACGTGATCAGGGACGGCGTGGCGTTCGCTGTGATCGCAGGCACCAACAAGGCCCAGCCGATCTTCCCCCTTGACTACGGCCTGGCCATCGCCGACGACCAGACGAGGTTCCTGGCCAAGCAGGCCGTGGCCGGCGCGCTTCCCCGCGGCGGCACCGCGATCGGCCAGTGGCTGCGGCTGGCGCACTCCATGTTCCTGTCCCACCCGGCCGCGCTGCGGCACGCGATCCTGCTGACCGACGGCCAGAACCAGCACGAGACCCCCGAGCAGCTCGGCGAGGCGATCAGCCTGTGCGAGGGCGTGTTCAGCTGTGACTGCCGGGGCGTCGGCACCGACTGGGAGGTCGGCGAGCTGCGCCGGATCTCCTCCGCGCTGCTTGGCACCGTGGACATCGTGCCCGACCCGTCCGGGCTGGCCGCCGACTTCGCGGCCATGATGGCGACCGCCATGGGCAAGCAGGTCGCCGACGTGTCGCTGCGGGTCTGGACGCCCCAGCACGCGACGTTCCGGTTCCTGAAGCAGGTCGCGCCAACCGTCGAGGACCTGACCAGCAGGCGTGTTCAGGCGGGCCCGCAGGCGGGCGACTACCCGACGGGTGCCTGGGGCGCGGCCGAGAGCCGCGACTACCACCTGTGCGTGCGGGTCACCCCGGCGGGGGTCGGGCAGGAGATGCTGGCCGCCCGGGTGAGCCTGGTCGCGGCCACGCCGTCAGGTCCCGACGTGCTCGGCCAGGGCCTCGTGCGGGCCATCTGGACCAATGACGAGGCCCTGTCCACCCGGATCAACGGCAGCGTCGCGCACTACACCGGCCAGGCCGAACTGGCCCAGGTGATCCAGGAGGGCCTGGAGGCGCGCAAGCAGGGCGACGAGGACACGGCCACCGCCAAGCTCGGCCGGGCGGTGGCGCTGGCCGAGCAGTCCGGCAACGAGGGCACGGCCAAGCTGCTCGCCAAGGTGGTCGACGTGGTCGATGCCGCCTCGGGCACCGTGCAGCTGAAGAAGAGGGTCGACGATGCCGACGAGATGGCGCTGGACACCAGGTCGACCAAGACGGTCCGGACGAAGAGGTAAGTGAGGCGGCATGCCGACCTGTCCTAGCGGCCACGACTCGGCCAGCACAGATTTCTGCGACGTGTGCGGGATGCGGATGGACGGCCCCGCGGCGCCCGAATCGCCGCCCACCGCCTCGGCTCCCGAAGCGGCGCCCGCGCCGGGCGCGGTCCCGGCCGAGCCCTGCCCACAGTGCGGGGCGGCACGTACCGGGCAGTTCTGTGAGGTCTGCGGGTTCAACTTCGCCTCGGGGACGGCCCCGGCCGCTGCCGCCGCGCCTGGCTCCCCCGGGCCCGGGCCTGGTCCCGGTGACGGTGCGGCCGGGCAGGTCAGCACGGGCCCGGGTGCCGATGCGGATGCCAGTCCTGGCCCGGCCGGCGTAGCGGGCACTGCAGCCGGATCCGGCGCCGGAGCCGTATCTGCGTGGACGGCCGTGGTGACCGCGGACCGTGCCTACTACGACAGCGTGATCGCGGCGGGGGGCCCGGACGCTGCGTCGATAGAGTTCCCCGGGTACTGCCCGGAGCGCCGCTTCCGGCTCAGCGGCCGGGAGATGCGCATCGGCCGGCGCAGCGCGTCGCGCGGGCTCGAGCCGGAGATCGACCTGACCGGCCCGCCTGCCGACCCCGGGGTGTCCCACCTGCACGCCGTCCTGATCGCGGAGCCGGACGGGACCTGGGCGGTCCTTGACCCGGGGTCGGCGAACGGCACGATCGTCAACGACGGCGAGATCGTCTCCGGCGTCCGGGTTCCGCTGCACGACGGGGACCGGGTCTGCGTCGGCGCGTGGACGGTGCTCACCATGCGGGCCCGGGCGTCCTGACCCGGGCGCGTCAGCCGGTTGTAGCCCCCGGTGACCGGCCCGGCTTGCGGCGCAGGATCCGGTAGGCGGCAAGCCGGGCCAGCATGAGCAGGAGGATGACTCCGAATGCCGCCACGGGCAGTGTGCTGGCGGGTGACAGGGCCAGGATCGCGGCCGCCGCAAGGATCGCCCCGTAGCTCACGGCCAGTGCGGCCACGCTGCGCCGGCTGCGCATCAGCGGGCGGGCCTGCGCGGGCATCAGCAGGTACTGGCTCACACCGACGACTGGCCGTGACGGCGAGCACCGTCCCGAGGCCCAGCAGGATCTGGGCCCGGCTCAGGTGGTCTACCGCCGCCAGGAAGTTGAGCGCCAGCGTGCCGAGCGTGCCGATGTAGATCACCGAGGCCACCGCCCGCCGGACCGCCACGTCGACATTTCCGCCGTAGGCGGTTTCCCTGGGGGCGGTGCGGGCGGCCTGCAGGAATGGTGCGCCGCCGCCGCGCCCCCGTGCTGGTGCAGCCTGATCCTGCCGACTCGTTCATCGCGCCGACGTGCTCCGGGTCCAGGGCGAGCGCGCGTTCCTGGTCACGCCCGTGCCTAGGCTCGTTGCCCGCGTTCCAGGCTGACCTTGCCGGAGATCAGGTATACGTCGGGCTCGTCGGCGCCAGTTGCGCGCCGGCTGCCGCCGCTTCCGCATCGTCGTAGTTCTCCCTTGTTGCCAGCGTGGCCTGGGCAACGCACGATAGCACCGCCACTCCTGTGGCGCCAGCCTGCTGTTCTCCTGATCTGCACGGTGGTCCGTGACGCGGATCACTCCTGCCCGGTGTCACATGGCGCCGCGCCGTGGTGTCAAGGGGGTGTAACCACAGCAACGGCAAGGAGACCGCCATGGAAGCCCGGCTCAGCTACTTCGACAACGGCATCGCGATGAAGTTCGCCAAGCACATCAACTCGGCGGGCGCGGCCCTGACCGGCTCGACCCTGCCAGCCGCCACACAGGAACTGGTGAAGCTGCGGGCCAGCCAGATCAACGGGTGCGGCATGTGCACCGACATGCACAGCAAGGATGCCCTGCACGCCGGCGAAAGCCAGGTCCGGCTCAACCTGGTCGCGGCCTGGCGCGAGGCCACGGTCTTCACCGAGGCCGAGCGGGCCGCCCTGGAACTCACCGAGCAGGGCACCCGCATCGCCGACGCCGCCGGCGGCGTGACCGACGACGCCTGGGCGAACGCGGCCAAGCACTACGACAACGACCAGCTCGCCGCGCTGGTGTGCCTGATCGCCCTGATCAACACCTACAACCGCCTGAACGTCATTACCCGGCAGCCCGCCGGAGATTACCAGCCCGGGCAGTGGGGTTGATCCCCGATGGGGGACCTGTCCGGGCGCCGAAACTCATCGGCCGCCCGGTCGTGGCCGGCCGGCCGTGCGCGTGCGCTAGAGTCGCGCCGTGACGGACAGCACCGACTGGCGCGTGACGGTATCGCTGAGCGGCCAGGCAGACATCGAGCATGCGCGGCAATCCTTCTCCGAGCAGGAGGTGGAACAAGACGTCCGCCGCAGGCTCGGGCACAACATCGTTGTCGGCGCCGGCGACTCGCAGATCTTCTTGTACGCAGGCACCGAACTTGCCGCTCGCGAAGCCGAGCGGACGGCGCGCGAGGTGCTGGGCCAGCTGGGCATCGAAGCAGAGTTCGTGGTGCACCGCTGGCATCCGATCGAGGAGGAGTGGCAGAGCCCGGATGTGGCGATGCCACAGACCGAGGCGGAGCGCGAGGCCGAGCACCAGCGGCTGGAAGAGGCCGAAACCACGGAATCCCTGGCCGCCGGGACGGCACTCTGGCAGGCCCGGGCCGAGCTGTCTTCGCATCGAGAGGCGGTCGCCCTCGCGCGCAAGCTGGAGGGGGAGGGCTACGCCGTGGTGCGGCGCTGGAAGTTCCTCATCGTCGGTGCCAACAGCGACGACGAAGCCGGGGCTCTCGCCGAGCACATCAGGCAGGAGGCCCCGGCTGACACCCAGGTGACCGCCGAACCTGCCGGCGTGCGCCTGCCGTTCATTCCGTTCTGACCGCAGCACCTCTCCGGCCTGGGCTGCGCGGATTGTCGGCGCCCCGGGATAGACAGGACAGGTGAGCTGTTGCCTGGCGATGGCGAGGTGAGCGGGCGTGGACTGGTCGGAACTGGAGCGCCGCCAGCCCGCGCTGGCGGGGCTGGGACGGCGGCGGCTGCTGGATCCCGGCGTGGTCCTGGTCGCCACGATCCGTGCCGATGGGACGCCACGGGTCAGCCCGGTGGAGCCGTTCGTGCTCGGCGGCACCTTGTGGCTGTCCATGCTCTGGCACTCCCGCAAGGCCACCGACCTGCTGCGCGATCCACGGATCCTGGTGCACAGCGTCATCACCAGCCGGGACGGCGGCGAGGGCGAGTTCAAGATCCGCGGCACCGCCCGCGCTGAGGGCGACCCGGATGTCCAGGCCCGCTACGCGGCCGCGGTCGGTGCCAGCCTGGGCTGGACTCCCGAGCCGGGCCGGTTCCACCTGTTCGGCGTCGCTATCAGCGAGGTGACGTTCATCCGCTATGACGACGCCACCGGCGACCAGCACGTCGTTCAGTGGCCCCCGGCACGTGAGTTCATCCGCCGCGGGACCACCGCCACCAGCCTGGGCGGGCCAGAGCCGGTCCACGACATCCTCACCCCCGGCCGCTGACCCCGGCGATCACCCTGGTGCGGCGCGGCCGGCCAGCGCCGCGCGGTGTGCGCGCAACTGGCTGTGGTAGACAGGCCTGCATGGCAAGGATGCAGGTCTCCGCGGAACGCACGGTTGATGCGCCTGCCGATACGGTTTACCGCTTTATCGCGGACATGCGCGAGCACCACCCGCGTTTCCTTCCGCCGGCGTTTTCCGACTTCCAGGTGGAGTCCGGTGGCGTGGGCGCGGGTACCGTCACGCGGTACAAGCTGACGGTGGGCGGCCGGACCCGCGAGCACCGGGTGACGGTGGCGGAGCCAACGCCTGGCCGGGTGCTCACCGAGTCCGATGCGGGCTCGACCGCGGTCACCACGTTCACGGTCGCCCCGCAGGGCGGCGCGTCGCGGGTTCAGATCCACAGCGCGTGGGACGCTGCGGGCGGGATCGGTGGCGTGCTTGAACGCATGTTCGCGCCCCGGATGCTGCGCGCCATCCTCACCGATGAACTCGGCCGGCTCGATGCGTACGCACGCGAGCACCGGCCGGCGTAACGCTCCGGATGAGGGTGCTGCTGGTGACCGCTGCGGCCGCAGTGGCCCTGGCCGCCGGCTGTGGCGGGGCTCCACAGGCACCGGCCCAGCCGACGCCGGCCCGGCAGTCTCCGGGCCGCCCGGATGCCTCCGCGTCCGCGCCCGCCAGCCTCACCAAACTGCAGGCCTGTCAGCGACTGCGCGACGATCTCGCCCGCAACCGGGGCGTCCCGGACATCCCGGCGCTCCGGCGCATCGCGGATCACGTCACCGCGCCCCGGATGGCGGCAGACGCCAGGACCGCGGTCAGGGACATCGACCACACGGGCGTTGCGCCGATCGCCCTCGCCCTGCTCCGTGACGAGTGCGCCAGGGCCGGTGTCCGGATCCCCGCTCGGTGAGCCGAACGGCCCCGGCGTGATCACGCCGGGGCCGCCGCTGTCGGCCCGGATCGGGTCAGGGGATGGGGATGGTCTTCCAGGTCGTGCCGGCGTTCGTGGTCGTCATCAGCCCTTTGCCGTAGGCGATGGCCGGGCTGGCGCTGTAGTGGATCAGGTAGCCGGTGGTGGCGGAGACGTAGGCCAGGTCGCGGAAACCCAGGCCACCGTCGAAGTACGTGGCCATCTGCCAGGTCTTGCCGCTGTCCGCCGACCGGTACAGGTAGCTGGCGCCACTGCTGGCGGTCAGCGTGATCACCTGCGGTTTTCCGGGCGGCATGGCTATCAGGCCGACATTGCCCGGATCGCCGGGGTGCCCGGCCAGGTGGAAGGTGCGTCCGCCGTTGGCCGAGGTGAAGACATCCTTGGGGCTGGAGCCGGGCTGCGGGTCCGACGGGTTGGTGCAGTCCAGTGCGACGTTGGCCGGCGACGCGGCCGCCACTGCGGTGGCGTCCGGGGCATCGGGCGGGCAGCCGAACGACAGCTTGGACCAGTGCTTGCCGCCGTCGGTGGACGTTGACATGGCCGGCGCGACGCCGGCCCAGACCGAATGGCCGGACACGGTCAGCGCGGCGGCCGGGGCCACCCCGGCGACCCGGGCCCACTTGGCCGTGCCGACCTGGCTCTGGTAGAGCCGGGCCTGGCCGGTGCCACCGTTGACCGGTTCTGCCGCGGCGAACACCATCCCGTCCGCCGCGGCCACCGCGATGACCTCGCCGGGCAGGGACACCCGGTGCCACTGCGCGCCGCCGTCGGTGGTGGCCCACAGGCCGGGGTTGAACAGCCAGCCGTCACTGGCGTTCTCGAACCGGACGGTGCTCACGTCCGACAGCGGTGGTGCGGTGAACGGCGGGACCAGCGACACCGCTGGCGCAGGCACCGAGGTCCAGGTCTTGCCGCCGTTGACGGTCTTGCGCAGCAGCGCCTTGCAGGGCAGCTCGCTGCAGTGCCGCGTGCCGAGCACGAACCCGGCCTGTGCCGATACGAAGCTGGCCGAGGCGGCCTCGAACCCCTTTGGCGGCGGCGGGTTCCCGCTCGCGGGCTGCGCCGCGGCGCTGCCTGCCCCGAGCGCGACAAGCGCTGCGGGAAGAACGGCGAGCACCGCCGCACGGCCGAATGACACCCTCATCGACTCATCCCCTAACCTTCGGGTCCCGCAGGTGGTACTCCAGCCTGCGCACAGCTATGACGCCCCAGGCGAGCCGCTGGTTGGGCCGAAATTCAGTGCGGGTCTGAACTCGGTGACGCCGCTGGCCGTAGTCTTCAGCAAAGGCGCGCCGGCGGCCGGGCCGGCGCGGCAGGAGCCGGGGGGTTCCGGTGTCGGCTTCGCAGACGCAAGCGCGGGCAACAGGGGCCCGGAACGGCTTGCCGCTGCTTGCTCCGCGCCAGGACCGGGCCGCCATGGGAGGGCAGGCCGGAGTCCGGCCCGCGTGGTGGCGGCGCCTCTGCTCCTCCTCGCTCGTCCTGGCCGCGGTGACGATCCTCGTCGTCTGGGTCGCCGTCGCCGCGCTGCTGCGGCAGGGCCGCCTCGAAACCGTGCTGTCGGCGGGGCGGGCAGAGCTCGCCGCGCCTCTTCTGGTGGCGCTCGTTGTCGCAACCGGGATCTGTGAGCGCATCTGGCCGGCGGAACGCCGCCCGGTGCTGGCCCGCGGCCATGTTCAGGATGCGTGCTTCCTTGCCTTGCACGCCATCGTCGTCATCCCGCTGATGACCTTGCTCAGTGTCGGGGCGGCGACGCTGATCAGCAGCCACGCATCCTGGATCGAGCTGCGCTCCACGGAACACTGGCCGGGCTGGCTGCTCGTCCCCCTCACGGTGGTGGCCATGGATGGCGCCAACTGGCTGGCCCACTATGCCGATCACCGGCTCGATCCACTGTGGCGCTTTCATGCGCTGCACCACAGCCAGGAGGAGCTGAGCGTCCTCACGTCATTCCGTGCGCACCCGCTCATGCACACGACGGGGTTCCTGCTGGCGACGGTCCCGGTCGTGGCGCTGATGCCGGCGCGCCCGATCGCCCCGGTGCTCATCACGATCTACGTGTGCATCGGTACGCTCCAGCACGCCAACCTGCGGTGGACCTTCGGCCCCGCCGGGCGGGTTCTGGTGAGTCCCGCCTACCACCGGCTGCACCACGCGCCGGACACCCAGGACGTCAACCTCGGCGTCGTGCTGACGATCTGGGACGTCCTGGCCGGCCTGGCGAAGTTCCCCGCCCGCGCCGGTGCCGTGGGCCGCACCGGCCTTGACGGCCGGCCGGTCCCGGTCGAGCAGGACGCCTCGGCAGGTTCAGCGCTGCTGCTCCTCGCCGGGCAACTCGCCGAACCATTCCAGGCGCGAGGGACTGACTGATGGCGGCGCAGTGGCGGACGGTCGATGAGTACATCGGTTCATTTCCAGAAGATGTCGAGGCCGTCCTGCGGGAGGTGCGGCGCAGGATTCTCAGCGTCGTGCCTGAGGCTGGCGAGACGATCAGCTACCAGATTCCTGCCATCACACTCAACGGCAAGAGCCTGGTGCAGTTCGCGGCGTGGAAGCACCACATCTCCCTGTACCCGGTGCCCGACGCGGATCCCGCCTTCGCGGCCGAACTCGCGCCCTACCTGGCGGGCAAGGGCACGCTGCGGTTCCCGCTGCACGAGCCCATCCCCGGCGGCCTGATCGAGCGGCTGGTCACGCTCCTGGCCCGGCAGCGTCACGGCCACCCGGGATAGCGGCGCCTGGCAGGCCGAACATGGGGAACAGGCCGGCGTCGTTGAACGAGACGATCCGGCCGATGCCCGCCTCGGTGAACGAAAGCACCTGGATCGCGTGCGCCCGGTGCACGCCGTCGTCCCCGCGCAGGTAGGCGGCGAGCGCGGGCTGGCCGTTGGCGGCGATGCCGGTCATCGCGAACCTGCCGGGCTCGGTGAGCACCCGCGAGGCGAGGAACCGCCCGACCTGCTCCTGGCCGGCGAACCAGGTCGGCTGCGGCGGCATCTCCAGCACGGCGTCCTCACGCAGCAGTTTGGTGAGCGCGCCGACGTCCGCGTTGCTGAACGCCTCGGCGTAGGCGGCGAGCAGTGCTCGCTGGCTGGCCTCGTCCGGCTCGCGGACCTCGTCCGTGCCCGGGGCCGCCTGCCGCAGCCGCTCCCTGGCCCGCTGCAGCAGGCTGTTCGCGGCGGTCGGCGTGATCCCGAGCAGGTCGGCGACCTCGGCCGCGTGCCAGCCGAGCACGTCCCGCAGGATCAGCACGGCCCGCTGCCGGCCGGGCAGGTACTGCAGCGCGGCGATCAGTGCCAGCCGCACGCTCTCCCGGGTCACCGCGACCGCCGCCGGGTCGGCCGGGCCCGGGCGGATCAGCGCGTCCGGGATCGGCTGCAGCCACCGGATCTCCGGCAGGACCGGGGCCAGCGCCCCGTCCGGGTCGTCTCCCGGAGCGCCAAGGCCCGAGGGCAGCGGCCGCCGGGCGCGGTTTTCGATCGCACGCAGGCAGGCGTTGGTCGCGATCCGGTACAGCCAGGTCCGCAGCGACGACCTGCCCTGGAAATCGCTGTAGGACCGCCAGGCCCGGACCAGGGTCTCCTGCACCTGGTCCTCGGCGTCGTAGACCGAGCCGAGCATCCGGTAGCAGTGCGCCAGCAACTCGGGCCGGAACGGCTCGGTAAGCCGTGCGAACTCCTCGCTGCCCAGCATCACCACTGCCCTCCCTGTGCGTCCCGCCGTGCGGCCGTCACCGGTACAGATCCGCAGGCGCGGCGGAAATCACCGGCCCGGCGGGCGGTGAATTCCGGTCACTGCCCGGATCGGTACCGGTGACCGCGGGGCAACCCGCTCCGAGCCAAGGATCAAGGAGTACCTGATGCCAGCGCAAGAACTGTCAGGGTCGACGGCGCTCGTCACCGGCGCCAGCCGTGGCTTCGGCCGCGGCATCGCGATCTCGCTCGCCGGGGCCGGCGCGCACGTCGTCGGCGTCGCCCGCGACCGGGCCAGGCTGGAGGAACTGCGCGCGCAACTCGGCGGCAGCTTCACCCCGGTCGCCGCCGACGCGGCCGATCCCGTCGTGGCCGGCCAGCTCATCGACACCTACCGCCCGCGGGTCCTGGTGCTCGCCGCCGGCGTGCCCCCGCTCTCCCGGCCGCTGCACCAGCAAACCTGGGAGACGTTCAGCAGCAACTGGAACACCGACGTACGGCAGGTGTTCCACTGGTCCCGTGAGGCGCTGCTGCGCCCGCTGGCGGAGGGCAGCGTGGTCATCGCGTTCTCCAGCGGCGCCGCGCTCCGCGGCTCACCGCTGTCCGGCGGTTACGCCGGGGCCAAGGCGACCATCAGGTTCATCGCCGCCTATGCCGCCGACGAGTCACAGCGGGCCGGGCTCGGGATCCGGTTCGTCTCGGTGCTCCCGCAGCTCACCCCGGCCACCGAGCTGGGCGCGGCGGCGGTGGCCGCCTACGCGCAGCGGGCGGGCACGGACCTGGCCACCTTCACCGAGAACCTCGGCCCTGCGCTCACTCCCGAGCACGCGGGCAAGGCCATGCTCGACCTGATCGAGGCGCCCGCACCCGGCGAGGGCCCGGAGGCCTACCTGCTCACCGCGGGTGGCCTGCGGCCGGTCCCGTAATTACGCGCTGCGCGCGCTGGCGGGTCAGGCGACACCCAGCGCGCGCAGCACCGCGGCGGTGCCCGCCGCGACGACGATCACCACCAGGAACGGTGCCCGCAGCAGCAGCGCGACCACCGCGGCGCCCAGCCCGGCCAGCCGGGCCGGGTCGATGGTCAGCGACTGCCCGGCGGCGAACGCCTGCACCGCGACCAGCGCGGCCAGCAGCGCGATCGGGACAAGCTCGGCGAACCGGCGGACCCGCGGGTTGCCGAGCACGCCCCTGGGCACGACCAGCCCGGTCAGCTTGAGCGCGTAACACCCGGCGGCCGTCACAAGCACCGCCACCCAGATTCCTGCGGTCATGGCACCTCCGGTTGCGCAGCATCCAGCTGTGGCGCCCCCGGCTGCGGCGAGATCAGCGCCCCGGCCAGGGCCGCGGTGGCGGCCAGGATCACCGGCACACCGGTCGGCAGGAACGGGGTCGCGGCCAGGGCGATCAGCGCGCCGGCCAGCCCGACGGCGCGCTCGGCCCGGCCCGCCCGCAGCCGCGGCCAGATCAGCGCGAGGAACGCGGCCGGCCCGACCACGTCGATGCCGAGCGACTGCGGCGAGCCGAGCCTGCCCGCGCCGAACGCGCCGAGCAGCGTGGTGAGATTCCAGGTCAGGTAGATGGTGACGAACGTGGCGAGGAAGCCGAGCCGGGCCGCCGCCGCGTCGGGCTGCGCGAGCGTGACGGCCGTCGTCTCGTCGATGACACCGTGCGCGGCGGCCAGCTTGCGGACTCCCCGCCACGGCAGCAGGTCCGCCAGGCGCAGGCCGTAGAGCGCGTTCCTGCTGCCGAGCAGGATGGCGCCTGCGACCCCGCCGATCAGCCCCCCGCCGCCGGCCACCGCGCCGGCCAGGGCGAACTGCGACGCTCCGGTAAAAGCAAGAAGGCTCAATACGCAGGCCTGGGCAACGTTCATCCCCGAGCCAACGGCGGCGGCGCCGAAGGCCACACCGGAGACGCCGACCGCGAGCCCGAGTGCGATGCCGTCGCGCACCGGGCGGGCCCGCGCCCGCTCGGCGGGCCGGTCATCGGTATCAGTCACACTTGCGAGGCTAGGTGGCCAGCCCCGCCCGGTCTTGAACGTTCTTGCCGCCCTCGCGGTGGCGCTGATAGGAGCGCGGTGGCACGCCTACCACCCGCTTGAAATGGCGGGTCAGGTGCGCCTGGTCGGCGAAGCCGGCCTGGGCCGCGACGTCCGCCGGCGCCACGCCGCTGTCGAGCAGTTGCCGGGCCAGCCGGACCCGCAGGTGGTTGACGTAGGCGTGCGGCGGCAGGCCGGTCTCCGCGCGGAACGACCGGACCAGCGCGAACGGGCTCATGCCGAGGTCGCGGGCCAGATCGTCCAGGCTCGGCGGATCGGCCAGCCGGTCCGCAAGCAGGTCGCGGACGGTGCGGACGGTGGCGGGGGACCGGCGCGGGCCGCGATCGGTCCCGGCCCGGTCACCGGGCCGGGCGTGGGCCCGGAGCAGCCCGGCCAGCGCGGCACGCAGCAGGCTGGAGGACGCGAGCCGGTCGCCGTGCTCGGCGGCGATGTGCGCCGCGCGCAGCAGCCGGGCACTGCGGGCGTCGTAGACCACCGTCTCGGGAAACGACGGGGTGCCAAGCCGCCAGCCCAGGTCGGCGGCGACCCCGGCGACCAGGCCGGGTTCTGGGTAAAGCACCCGGTAGGCCCAGCCTTCCGGGGCACCGGCCTGGCCGGTGTGCACCATGTCGGGGTTCAGCAGCGCGACACCGCCCGCCCCGGCGCGGAGCAGGGTGCCGCCGTAGCTGAACTCCTCGGTTCCGGCCTCGATCAGGGCGAAGGTGAAGGTCTCGTGGGCGTGCCTGGTGTACCGGTGCGTCACATACCTGGCGCGCAGCAGGTCCACCCCGGGCACGCCAGCGTGGCGCCAGTACCGCGCCACCTCACTCGCCACGCTGCCATGTCTACCCGACGAAGCTCACTTCGGCCCGCAGGCCGCCGCCTCTTTTGCCGGTCTCGCCGCTTGGGGCCTCAGGCTGAGGTAGCAGGAGTGTCCGGGCTGTGTGCCTGGCCCGCTGCCAATGCCTCCCGCTGGCGGCGTGGCAACAGGTTGGACGCGTACCTCATGGCGATCATGCGCGCTGTGGTAATAGCCGCCCCGAGTAGCAGCGTCCAGGCGACAGCCCGGCCCAGCGGAATCTGCTGGTCGTCAGGGGCCGCTGGCGGCTCCGCGCCGGTGACCCGCCTCCAGCCGATCCGCACTGCCTTCTGGGCGGCGAGCACTGCGAGCATCCCGGCTGCTTGCTCCAGCGCCCGGACGGAACGACTTTCGCCCTTTTCTGCCATCGGAGTCCCCCGGGCGGCTGCCATGACCGCGGCTATCCGCGGCACCTTTGCGCGCAATCATCTCACAGCACACCGCTGATTGAAGGAAACGCCTTAAATGGCGGGACTGCGGCTGATCCCGCGGTTCCCGGCAGCGCGAACCAGGAGGCGCAAGCTAGCGCCGCCTCCGCCACGCCAGCACAGCAACAACCATCAGGTAAGGCAAGCCCGGTGCCTGCGGCTGAGGCAACTGCTGGCCGGGGCTGTCAACCTGGCCCGGTTCCGGCAGGCCCTGCCGCTGGGCACGGGGCAGCAGCAACGAGGACACATACCTGCTGGCGATCATGCGCGCTGTGGTTACGGCCCCCCCGAACAGCGCCGCCCAGGCCACAGCCTGGCCCAGCGGAACCTGCTTATCGTCAGGGGCCGTCGGCGGCTGCGTGCCGGTGACCAGCTTCCAGCCGGCATGCAAACCCCTTCGGACGGCAATCGACGCAACCATTGCAGCAGGCGCTTTCAGCATCCGGCTGCTATGAGGCTCACCTTTACCTGGCATCGGAGTCCCCGGGCCGCCACCAAGCACCGCGGGATTTCGCGGCGTCCTTTGCCCCGCCATCCTCTCACAGCCCCGCGCCCGCAGGCACCGCCTTGAGTACACCCGGCATGGCCGATCACTTCGGGTTCGGGCGGTTTGTGGGCAGGCGCAGGCGGTCCGTGCCCGGCCCCGCCTGGCGCTATCCTCTGGGTGGCGGGCTGCTCGCGGTTCCATACCGTCGCGAGCCCGCTGTGGAGCTATGACTGGCCGGGGGCCTGCTTGCAGCGGGGCCGCAGGGATCGGTGTCACAGGGTTGCGGTCCACTCGACGATCATGCGCCGACCCTGGCCAGCAGGAGCGAGATTTTTGCTTTCTTCGTGACACCCTCTTTGAACACCAGGCTCACATTCATGTCGCCTCCGACTCTGCCGGCGCCCCGTAACCCGGCCCGCCGGGGTCGGCCTGGCTCGCGGTCACCACGGCCTGGCGCCCGGGCCGGGTGTCCTGCTCGATGGACAGGCGCCCGTCCCGCATCAGGCCCACCCGCTGTGCCCGGCGCGCGACCGGTGTGTCGTGGGTGACCAGGACCATCGTCAGCCCGAGGTCCTTCCAGAGCTTCTCGAGCAGCGCGATGATCTCGTCGCGGGTGCCCTCGTCGAGGTTGCCTGTCGGCTCGTCGGCGAGCAGCACCGTGGGCTTCTTGACCAGGGCGCGGGCGATGGCGACGCGCTGCTGCTGGCCGCCGGACAGCTCCGACGGCAGGTGCCGCAGCCGGTCACCGAGGCCGACATCGATCAGGGCCTGCGCCGCCCAGGCCCGGCGCTGGGCTCCGTGGATGTGCTGCGGTACCAGGGCCGCCTCCACGTTCTCCTGCGCGCTCAGCGTGGGGATCAGGTTGAACGTCTGGAAGATGAACCCGATCGAGGTGGCCCGGACCTGGGTGACGCGCCGCTCCGGCAGTGCCGCCAGGTCCTTGCCGTCGAGCACGGCGCTGCCGGAGGTGGGCCGGTCGAGGCCGCCGAGTATCTGCAGCAGCGTGCTCTTGCCGTGCCCGGTCGGCCCCTGGATGGCCAGCCATTCCCCGTCTTCGATCGTCAGGTCGACGCCGCGCAGTGCCTCGACCGTGTCCCGGCCTTTGTTATAGGTCTTGGTGACCCCGGTGAGCTGGTACATGGATGTCCTCTCGGTGGGCTGGCCCAGGGTTCCGGGCGGTGCGGCGCGTGCCACGGGGTGCGTAGGGCCCATTACTGGATCTGCGCCAGGGCGGCGGCAGGCCGCAGCCGTGCGGCCCGCCAGCCGCCGAACATGCCGGCGATCAGGCCGCCGGCCACCGCCAGCAGCACGGCGAGCACGATGATGCTGATCGTGACCGGCGTGTCGAGGTGGACCAGGATCGTCTTGGCCGCGTCGTTCGCCGCCCTGCCGAACGGGCCGCCGCCGCCGGACCTGCCGCCGGGCGGCCCGAACCCGGGGGACGCGGACCCGGGGGACTGGCCGGTCGTCGCCGACAGCGGCCCCACGAACGTGGACACCAGCGCCGCCCCGGCAAACCCGAGCGCGATGCCGGCCGCGCCGCCGACCAGGCCGATGACCAGCGTCTCGCCCATGACCTGGCCGACGATGCGGCGGCTGCGCCAGCCGAGGGCCTTCAGCGTGCCGAACTCCCTGACCCGGCGGGACACCGCCGCCATGGTCAGCAGGCTGGCCATCGCGAACGCCGCGATGAGCACCACGATCGCGAGCCACTTGCCGAGGCTGCCGGCCAGGCTGGAGGCGCTGCTCAGGGACCCGGTGACCTGGCTGGCCAGGTCACCAGAGGTGGTCACGGTCGCCTTGGGGAGCTGGGCCTGGATTGCCTGCTGCACGGCGGTGATGTCGGAGGCGCTGGCCGCTGCCACATAGATCGTGTTCACCTTGCCGGTCATCCCGGCCAGGCTCTGCGCCCGCCGCAGCGGGATATAAGCGTCGGTGGTGGTGCCGCCCTGCGGTTCGGACACGGTCCCGATCACGGTGAAGGTGGCCGAGCCGACCGTGATATGCGAGCCGAGCGCCAGCTTCTGCTGCCGGGCGTAGTTCGCGTCGAGCAGAGCGACGTTGGAGTTGGCCTCGGCGGCGGTGAACGTCCGGCCCGACGCGATCTTGTCCGAGCTGAGCGGGCCGACCCGGCCCGCGCTCGTGTCCACGCCGAGGACCGCGAACGTGCTCGTCTTGATCGAGGCCGGGCCCCCACCGCCCCCACCAGAACCGCCACCGCCGCCGAAGCCGCCGCCGCTGGCGCTCGTCGGGATCTTGCCCGAGATCGACAGGTTGGTGGCCGACAGCGCGCCGGCCGCAGCGGTGACGTTCTGAGTCCGCGCGATCTGGGTTACCGAAGAGGTCTTCAGCGTGCCCAGAGCGCCGGTCATCAGTACGTCGCGGCTGAACTTCTGGCCGGGCTTGGGCCTGGCCCCGGAGGTCGGCGCCCGGCCCCCGACCCGGAACCCGAACGGGCCGCCGGAGCCCCGGGACGGGGCCGTGGTGACCGTGATGTCGGTGCCCACCCCGTACAGCGAGTGCAGCACGGTGCTCTGCGCGTTCCGCACCCCCGCCGACGCGGCCGTCACCGTGATGACCAGGCCGATTCCCACGGCCAGGCCGAGTGCGATGAAGCACGCCTGCCGCATCCGGCGGCGCAGTTCCCGCACCAGGTATGTCACGAACATCCGTCCTCCAGACAGCAGTGACCGTTCCGTGCGGGCTCGCCGGCCCGCCGTCTGCCAAGCACATCGCGCCCGGCTGGCCTGCTCGTTGAGGCTGCCTGCCGGTTTCCTTGTGCTAGGGCGTGGTCCTGCTTGGGATGCGCTGAACGTTGGCTTGAGACGGCTCCGGCGGCCCCCCACCCGCCTCCCCATCCCCCTTCACTGCCGGAGCCGCCGCCAACGGCAGCCGGACGGCGAACGTGGCGCCGTGCCCTGGCTGGGTGTCGACATCGACCGTGCCGCCATGCGCGGCGACCAGGGTGGCGGCGATGGACAGCCCGAGCCCGGTGCCGCCGCTGGCCCGGTTTCTCGCCCGGTCGGTGCGGTAGAACCGGTCGAAGACCCGCGCTGCCTGGGCGGCGGACAGGCCGGGACCGGCGTCGGCGACGCTGACCTGGCCGTCTGCCGAGCGGGCCGTCACGGTCACGGTGACCGGCGTGCCCGCGGGTGTGTGCTGCAGGGCGTTGCCGATCAGGTTGTCGAGGACCTGGCGCAGCCGTCCGGCGTCGGCGCGGACGATGACGGGCGCCGCCGCGAGCACGGTCAGCGGCCGGCCGGGCTGGATGGCGCGGGCACCGGCCGCTGCCTGCACCGCGATGCTGGACAGGTCCACCGGCTGGAGGTCCAGCGGGCGGTCCTCGTCGAACTGGGCGAGGAGCAGCAGGTCGTCGACCAGCCGGCCCATCCTGGCCGCCTCGGCCTGGATGCCGGTCATCAGCCGGGTCACCTCGGCGCGGTCCGCGGCCTCCCCCTGCTGCAGGTAGAACTCGGCCAGGCCCTTCACCGAGGTGAGCGGGGTGCGCAGTTCATGGCTGGCGTCGGCGACGAACCGGCGCATCCGGTCCGCGGAGTCGCGGGCCTTGGCCTCGCCGTCCTCCCTGGCCCGGTAGGACGCCTCGATCCGGGCCAGCATCGCGTTGAGCGCGCTGGCGAGCCTGCCCACCTCGGTCCGTTCCTGAGGATGGGGGATGCGGCGGGACAGCTCGCCCGCGGCGATCGCCGTCGCGGTGTCCTCCATCCGCGACAGCGGCGCCAGGCTGGCCCGGATCAGCGGGAACCCGATGCCTGCCAGCAGCACGATGGCCGCCACCCCGGCCACCGTGTCGGCGAGTTCCAGCTGGCCCACGGTGCTCTGCACGTCGTCGAGGCTGAACGCGGCCACGACGTGGCGGCCGCCGGGGACCGCCCGGACCAGCACCCGCCACGAGTGCCCCGGGGAGCTTTTGGCGGCCGCGGTGAACGGGGTGGCCGGGCCGTGCAGTTCCGCCGCGGTCAGCGCGGGCGGGGAGATGCCTTGCCTCGACCCGGGGGCCACGTGCACCTGCCCACCGGGCCCGACCACTTCCACCAGATAGTCGGTGGGCAGCTGTTGCGTCGGCGCGGTGCGGGCGCGGCCCGGGACGCGGATGCGTCACCACCCGGCTGACGAACGAGGAGAACGTGCGCAGTTGCGCGTCCACCCGGCTGAACAGGTAGTCGCGCAGCAGCACCGTGCCGAGCAGCCCCATCAGCACCGAGGTGACCGCGACCAGCACCGCGGCCGCGGCCATCACCCGCACCCGCAGCGACGCGCGTGCCAGCACCGCCCGCCGCAGGGGTGCCGGCCTTCTCACGGGGGCGGGACCCGCAGGACGTAGCCGATGCCGCGGATCGTGTGGATCAGCCGGGGCTCGCCCCGGTCCAGCTTGCGCCGCAGGTAGCAGATGTAGGACTCGACGATGTTGCCGTCGCCGCCGAAGCTGTAGTCCCAGACGTGGTCGAGGATCTGGGCCCGGCTCAGCACCCGGCCGGCGTTGATCATCAGGTAGCGCAGCAGCTTGAACTCGTTCGGCGACAGGCCCACCTCGGTGCCCGTACGCCACACCTGGTGACTGTCCTCGTCGAGTTCGAGGTCGGCGACCACCAGCCGGGAGCCTGCCTCCGGCTCGCCCCGGCCGCGCCGCAGCACCGCCCGGATCCGGGCGAGCACCTCGTCAATGCTGAACGGCTTGGTGACGTAGTCGTCGCCGCCGAGGGTGAGGCCGGTGACCCGCTCGTGGACGCTGTCCCGGGCGGTCAGGAAGATCACCGGAATCCGGGGGCCGCCCGCGCGGATCCGGCGGATCACGTCGAAACCGTCGCAGTCGGGCATCATGACGTCGAGCAGGATGAGATCCGGCTTGGCTGCCGCGGCCGCGCGCAGTGCCTCCGCGCCGCTGACCGCGGTCAGTACGTCGAACCCGGCGAACCGCAGCGTCCCGGCCAGCAACTCCAGGATCGTCGGCTCGTCGTCCACGACCAGCAGCCGGGCCTCGCTATTCGCCGGGGCGTCCCGCATAGGCCCACCATGGCCCGGCTACCTTGCGAATCGCTGACCGCCGGTTGTGAGATTCCTGGTGATCCGCGCAAGCCTGCCGTGCTAGGCGGGGCGGACCTCGAACGTGAAGCACTGCGCGGTCGCGCTGCGGACGTGCAGGTACGCCACTTCGGGCTGCGCCATGACCATCGCCACCGAGGCCGGGTAGTCGTCGCCTGGTTCGACGAACTTGATGTGCTTGTACGCCCGGGCGCCGGTGTGGTCGAACGGGTTGAGCAGGCTGAACCGGCCGCGCAGGTCCGGCGGGTACTCACCCGGGGTCTGGTAGCCGGCGCACCGGTGATGGCAGACGAACACCGGCCCCGCCTCGGCCCACGGCGTGTCCCACGGCTGCGGCCACGGGCTGTAGCTGATCAGCGCGATGTCTTCGCCCTCGCGCGCGGTGCGCAGGCAGCAGCGCAGCGGCTCCCAGCCCTCGGCCGTCCGCTGCTGCCACGGATTCCCGAACTCATCCGCGCCCCGGCCGCGCATGGCGTCCAGGCGCTCCGCGTCGATCGCCTTGTACTGAAGTGTGCTCATGGCCCCAGCCTGCGTCCCCGCGCCGCCCGTTGCTGGCGCCTATCGGACGTCGCACTCACGCGCCGGCCACCTGCCCCGGTGGCCATCGGAGCTGGCAGCCGAAGCGAGGCCGGAGTTCGCCGCCACGGACTCCGGCCCCGCGCTCACGCCCGGGCACCGGGGCGTGCACGGTGCCAGCAGGCCGGTCCCGGAGCCCGCGGCGACGCTCGGTCACCCCGGCGGGCCCTCGTCAGCGGCAGATGTTGCGCTTCCACTAATGAGCTTAGTTAATCCAGGATGCGCGATGGTGCGGCATGATCCGCACGGATGATGGCCCGCGGCATAGCTGAACGCAGGGTTGCTGCCGCGCCCGGCGATCAGAGCCAGGCAGCGTTCCGGCCTGAGCGGAGGCCCTGGCCGGGCCGGTCAGTCAGGTGCCGCGGGGACAGGGGTAGAACATCTTGCCGTTCAGGTCCACGTCGAACTTGACCGCGGAGAACCCGCCGGGCGGCGCGTAGACGACGCGGCAGAACGTGGCGAAGCGCCGCTTGGGCGGGCACGCCTGCCCCGGGTTGCACACGTAGTGGTCCGCGCTGTACTCGGCCTCGCCGACCCACTTGCCCGTGGGCTGTGCCGCGGTGCGGTCGGTACTGAAGTCATCCCAGCCGCACGGCGTCTTCCCGGCGAGGCCGGTGCAGGTGATCCCGTACTGGCTGCTGCCGCGCAACTGGGAGGCGAAGCACTGCTGGTAGCGGTAGCACTCCTCGACGACCGCGCCGTCCGTGTAGCGGCGCCCCCACCAGGACAGCAGCGGCGAGTTCTTCCACAGGCCGGTCATCCCGTAGCGGTGGATCTCGTTGAAGGCGTAGGCGAGATAGTTCTGCGCGTCTCCAGGCGTGAGATGGAAGCCCGTGGTGGACGGTGGGTCGAAGCTGTCGATGTCGTCCAGCTCGACCGCATCGAAACCCTTCGCCGCGCACATCCGGATCCGCTCGTCCAGCATCGGCTTGAGCGCGTCGAGCTGCCGGAAATCCACCCACCGTTCCTGCGGGTAACCGAAGTACACGTTGCCGAGCGTGGCGGCGGGGAAGTATTGCCCCGGTGTCCCGTCCGGGCGGTAGTCCTCCCAGGCCAGGTCGATGTAGCAGACCGTCTTCGGGTGCGGCAGCGTGGCGGCCTGCCACCTGGTGTGGATCGCGCGCACCTCGGCCGGGGTGGTCAGGAAGCCGTCGATGTCATAGATGTCCACCGCGTGGGCCCCGGTCCGCTGCAGCGGGGTCACCAGGCCGATCTGCCAGTCCCAGCGCATCGGGTGCCCGGTCGCGTCCAGGTGCGGCGGGTACCAGCAGTGCCGTCCCGGTGCCGCCAGGCAGGGCACTGGTGCGGGCATCGGCGCCACCCGCCAGGTGAACCGCGCGGTGGTCGCGCCGGCCCGGTCGGCCGTGCGCACCGCGACCTGGTGCCTGCCGGTGCGCAGCGTGCCGGTGTAGAACACCCGGCTGGCCGGCATCGGCCGCCACCGCCCATGGTCTACCCGGTAGCGCTGGGCAGCCGGGCCGTCGGTGGCGCTGTAGTGCGGCGCAGCAACGCTGAAATACTCCTCCGCCGACGCGGTGCGCGGCTCCGGCGTCCCGTTCACGAACTCGCTCACCGGCGGCCGCCCGGCCCGGTAGGCGCGCACGGCGCTGCCGGCGGTCGCACTCACAGAGACGCTTTCGAGACTGAACGCAAATGTCGCGGGACTGGTCTCCACGACCTCGGAGGCGGTCTCGGTGACCTTCAGGAACCGGCTGGTATCGGCATGGCCGACGATGTAGCGCCGGGCCGCGAACGGGGTGGCCGTGGTGTCCGCGCCGGTGCGGCACTTGCCTGCCGCGGTGCAGGCGTCCCAGTAGTAGCCGACCTCGAAAGACAGCAGCCGGTCCCCCGCTGGCAGCCGCCCCGGCCGCCAGGACAGCCCCGCCGCCCGGACGGTCGCGCCGTCCCGCAGCGAACCGGTGATCCGCAGCGAGCCGTGGTGCCGTGGTGCCGGAAACTTCGGCGCGGCCGTTGCCGCCGGGCCGGCCTGCCTCCCGGGCCTGGCCTGCGCCGCCTGCGCCCCGGCGGGCTGGCCGGCGCTCAGCAGTGTCACGGCGAGCGCGGCCGCGGCGGTCAGGGTGAGCGCACGGGCGCCCAGGGCGGCGGTCACGGGATCGACCGGCTCGGGCAGTTCGCGGAGAAACCGCCGACCGCGCTGTCGGCGTCCCAGCCGTGCCCGTTGTGGGCCTGCCAGTCCGCCAGCGTCAGCCAGTCGTTGCTGGGCAGCGCGAAGTTGCCGTTGACCGTGTTACCGGCCGTGGACAGGTTCCCGTAGTCGTTGCAGTCCACGACGTTGGTACCTCCGTTCGGCTGTTTGTCCACCTCGAACAGTGGGTTGTACCGGTCGGCGGCGCCCATCCCGGTGATCGTGTTGTGCCAGATCTGCACGTTCGACCAGATCCCGCCCAGGTCAGACTGCGGGACAGGCGCATCGGGCTCCCTTCCTGGGCAGCAGGGGAGGGGGATTCAGCGTGCTAGGCCGGGGGGCAGCAGTGCCTTGTGCGCGTCGAGCAGGTCGTCGCACATCGCGATGATCTGCGAGGTGGTCAGGGTGGCGGCCGCGTTCGGGTCCAGCAGCGCCGCCTGGTACACGTGCTGGACATTGCCGTCCAGCGCCGCGCGCACGGTCAGCTCGACGACGTTGAGGAAGGTCCGGTTCAGCGCGGCGAGCTGCGGCGGGAGTGCGCCGACCGGCTGGGGCACGGCACCGGCTGCGCCCACCCGGCACGGCACCTCGACGCAGCACTGCTCCGGGAGGCTGGTGATCAGCTCGCCGTTGCGGACGTTCACGTACAGCTCGCGCTGGGTGCCGGTCTCCAGGGAATGGATGAACTCCGAGGCCAGCTCGCTGGTGGAGTCGAGGTCCAGCGGGGTGCCCGCCTCCAGCTGGCGGGTCAGTTCCTCCAGCTCGCGCAGGTTCTCCTCGGACCGGGCCAGGTAGTCGCCGACGAAGATGCGGAACCGCTCGATCTGGTCGTCGTGGCGCATGAACCACGGCACGTACTCGGCGGAGTGCTCACTGGACTCGGTGGGGAAGTAGCCGAACCGGCGGAACAGCTCGACCCGGACCCGCCGCTGCAACTCCGGCGAGGCGTCGATGATCTCGCGCAGCCGCGGGTACATGGACCGGCCCTGGTGCTCGAAGCGCAGCACGAACGCCTGGTGGTTGAAGCCCGCGGTGACGAAGTCCACCTCGGCGGGGTCCAGCCCGACCAGCCCGGCGAGGAAGCCGTGCGTGTCCCTGACCGAATGGCACAGCCCGAACACGTTGCGGAACGGGGTGCCCTCGTACACAGCCCACGGGAGCATGGCCATCGGGTTGGTGTAGTTCAGCAGGTAGGCGTCCGGGCACAGCCGGTGCATGTCCTCGGCAATGCCGGTCACCACCGGGATCGTGCGCAGCCCGCGGAAGATCCCGCCGATGCCGAGGGTGTCGGCGATCGTCTGCCGCACGCCGTACCGGGCCGGGATGTCGAAGTCCAGCCGGGTCGCGTCGTACCCGCCGACCTGGATCTCGTTGATGACGTAGTCGGCACCGTCGAGCACCGCGTGCCGGTCGGCCGAGGCGGTCACGGTCGCGGCCGACCCGGTCTGCGCGACGATCCGGGAGGCCAGGGTCTCCGCGTGGGCGAGCCGCTCCGCGCTGACGTCGTGCAGCGCCAGGTCCAGCCCGCCGGCCAGCTCAGGGTAGCTGCACAGGTCAGTCACCACATTGCGGGTAAACTCCACGCTGCCGGCGCCGATGAACGCGACTTTGACCACCTCGGCAGTGTCGCATTTCGTACAGCTTCGAGCAAGACTGCGCATAGAAGACTGTTAAATAGTCCATAAGGGTTGACATCGAGCCTCGAGCGCGCGCGATGATGTCTGAAACATCCGCTCTACGTGCAAGAGCCGACGGGCACGGCCCGGATCCTGGGCGGGAACGAGGACGTCATGAGAACTCACTGGCTAGGCGTGGCCGTAGCGTCCTCGCTCGTCGCCCTAGGCCTCGCGGCCTGCGGATCCGATGCCAGCAGCGGCGGCTCGGGCGGCGGGACCGCCGTCACGATCTGGGAGGGCTACACCCAGACGGAGGCGAAGGCGTTCGCGCACCTGGTAAGCGAGTACAACAACCAGCACCCGGGCACCACGGTCAGCAGCCTGTACGTCAACAACGACAACTCGCTGCAGAAGGTGCTCACCGCGGTGCGCGGCGGCAGCCCCCCGGACATCGCCTACCTGTACGGCTCCTGGGCGCCGAACGTGGCGCAGATCCCGCAGGTGGTGAACCTCACCAAGGTGGTGCAGCGGCCGGGCGTGAACTGGTCCGACTTCTGGGTCGGCGAGCGCGACGTGGCGACCGTCAACGGCAAGGTCATCGGTATCCCGGCGCTGGTGGACAACCTCGCCGTGGTCTACAACAAGACGCTGTTCGCCCAGGCGGGCCTGGCCCCGCCGACACCGGGCTGGACCTGGCAGCAGTTCATGGCCGACGCCGCCAAGCTCACCGACCCGGCGAAGAAGCAGTTCGGCACCGCGTACGTGACCCCGGGCAATGAGGACACCGTCTGGCACTGGGAGGCGCTGCTGTGGGAGGCCGGCGGCCAGATCCTCAAGCCCGGTAACAAGCAGGCCGCGTTCGACTCACCGGCCGGGCTGCAGGCGCTCACCACGCTGCGCGACATGGCGGTCACCGACCACTCCATGTACCTGGACCCGACCGACCAGGCGTACGGCAACCTGTTCAACTCGGGCAAGATCGGGATGCTGGTGACCGGCCCCTGGGACCTGTCTGTGTTCCCCAACGTGCACTACGGCGTGCAGGTCATGCCGTCGTACCCCGGCACCACCGGCGGCCACCAGACCATCTCCGGGCCGGACAATTGGGTGATCTTCAACAACGGCGCAGCCCAGACGGCGGCGGCGGAGAAGTTCCTGCTCTGGCTCACCGCCCCGGCCCAGGTGAAGTACTTCTCGCTGGCCACCGGGGACCTGCCGACCCGGCACTCTGTGGAGACCGCGCCCGGTTTCCTCCAGCAGATGGACAAGGCCCTGCCCGGCGTGGACACCTTCATCACCAACCTGGGGAACGTCCGCCAGGCGCGCCCGCAGACCCCCACGTACCCGAAGGTCTCCCAGATACTCGGCAACATGATCGTGTCGGTGCTCCTGGGCAAGAGCCAGCCGCAGGCCGCGCTCAGCAGTGCGGCGCAGCAGGTCAACCAGGCGCTCGCGACCTCGAACGGCTGACGTGACAGCACCCGCTGCCCTGCTTCGCCGTAAGCGACCGGCGACACCGCCGCCCCGGGCCGCCCACCGGCGACTGCGGGCGTCGGAGCAGTTCACCGGCTGGGCCTTCGTGACGCCCGGGGTAGCGATCATCCTGCTCTTCGGCGCGGTGCCGATCATCTGGTCGGCGGTGATGTCGTTCCAGCGCAACAACCTGCTGTCGCCGAACACCCCGTTCGTGGGGCTGCGCAACTACCGGCTTCTGCTGCACGACCCGGTGGTGGCCCAGGCGGTCCAGCACACCTTGGTGTACACGGCGCTGTTCGTGCCCGGCACGATGATCGTCGGCCTGTTCCTCGCCGTCGCCATGAACCGGAAGATCCGCTTCATCTCGCTGTACCGCACCGCCGCCTACGCCACCATGGCCATCTCGACGATCAGCGAGGCGATCGTCTTCATCTGGCTGTTCGACCCGTCCTACGGAGTGGTGAACTACTTCCTCAGCCTCGTGGGCATCCCACCGCAGCAGTTCCTGAACTCCCCCGCGCAGGCGCTCTACGTCATCGTGATCATGACGATCTGGGGCTGGACCGGGTTTGCCGTGGTCATCTACCTCGCCGCGCTGCAGGGCGTGCCCAAGGAACTGCTCGACGCGGCGGCCGTCGACGGGGCCGGCAAATGGACCGCGTTCCGGCGGGTCACCCTGCCGCTGCTCAGCCCGGCCTCGTTCTTCCTGGCCATCTGGCTGACCATCAACGCGATGCAACTGTTCGACGAGGTGTACCTGAGCACCCAGGGCGGCCCGCTGAACGCCACCACCGTCCTGGTGTACTACCTCTACGACCAGGCCTTCCAGAACTTCAACTTCGGCTACGCCTCGGCGATCGCCTACTTCCTGTTCCTGATCATCCTGCTGGTCACCGCGGTCCAGTTCCGCGTCGGCCGCCGGTTCACGTACTACAGGTCCTGACATGGCGGCCTCCTCCCAGGTGATCGCGCGGCGCCGGATCCGGCTGCCGTTCAGCCCGTGGCATCTCGTGCTGCTGCCCGCCACCCTCGTGCTGATCTTCCCGTTCGTGTGGCTGATCGTGACGTCGGTGGAGACGCCCGCCGAGGCGCTGCACTTCCCGCCGATCCTCATCCCGCACCAGCTTCATTTCGCCAACTACCCGAATGCCCTGGCGGCCGCCCCGTTCGGCCGGTTCTTCGTCAACAGCACGGTCGTCGCGGTGGTCACCGTGCTGTGCAACCTGGTGTTCTGCTCGCTGGCCGGGTACGCCTTCGCCCGGCTGCGGTTCCTCGGCCGGGGCGTCCTGTTCGCGGTGCTCATGGCCACGCTCATGGTGCCGTTCCAGGTGACGATGATCCCGCAGTTCATCATCACCAAGTGGCTCGGCGTCCACGTGCTCGCGCAGGTCGGGATCAACCACATCGGCGCGCTTATCCTGCCCAACGCGGCGACCGCGTTCGGCATCTTCTTCCTGCGCCAGTTCTTCAGGACGCTGCCGGTCGAGTACGAGGAGTCGGCCCGGGTCGACGGCGCGAGCAGGCTCAAGGTGCTGTGGCGCATCGTGCTGCCGCTGTCGGCGCCCGCGCTGGCGACGCTCGCCGCGCTGACGTTCCTTGACTCGTGGAACAACTTCCTGTGGCCGCTGATCGCCGTCACCACGACCAACCAGATGACGCTGCCGCTCGGGCTCGCCACGTTCCAGGGCGCGCACGCGACCGAGTGGACGCTGCTGATGGCGGGCAACGTGATGAGCCTGCTGCCGATGCTGCTGATCTTCTTCGCGGCCCAGCGGTACTTCGTCCGCTCGGTCGCGGCGACCGGGCTCGCCGGGACATGAGGAGGAGCGAAGTGGGCGACGACGACGCGATGCGGGGCAGGCCGGCCGGGGACGGCGTGCGGGCTACCGGCAGCATCGACGCGGAGGTGGCCTCGCAGCCGGACTGCTGGCTGCGTGCCGCCGGGCTGGCGGCCAGCGTCGCGCACCTGCTGCCGGCGGCCGGGGAACGGGTCGCGGTGACCGGATGCGGCACGTCCTGGTTCATCGCCCAGTCCTATGCGGCGCTGCGCGAAGCGTCCGGGCAGGGCGAGACCGACGCGTTCGCCGCCTCGGAGATGCCGGTGCAGCGGCGCTACGACCGCGTCGTGGTGCTGTCGCGGTCCGGCACCACCACCGAGATACTGCAACTTCTCGGCCGGCTGGCCGGCGACGTGGCCACCGTGGCGATCACCGCCGACGCGCAGGCCCCGGTCGCCGAGGCGGCCGGTGCGGTGATCGCGCTGGACTTCGCCGACGAGCTGTCGGTGGTGCAGACCCGGTTCGCCACCTCCGAACTGGCCCTGCTGCGGGCCCACCTGGGCCACGACATGACCGCGGTGGCCGCGGCGGCGCGGACGGCCCTGGCCGAGCCGCTGCCCGCGGCGCTGACCGGTGCCAGGCAGTTCACCTTCCTCGGCACCGGCTGGACCTGCGGGCTGGCCAACGAGGCGGCGCTCAAGCTGCGTGAGGCCGCCGGCATGTGGACCGAGGCCTACCCGGCCATGGAGTACCGGCACGGCCCGATCTCGGTCACCGGGCCCGGCAGCGTGGTGTGGCTGCTGGGGCCGGCGCCGGACGGGCTGCCCGGCGAGGTGGCCGCGGCCGGCGGGCTGGCCTGGCAGAGCGGCCGGGATCCGCTGGCCGAGCTGGTCGTGGTGCAGCGGCTGGCCGCCACGGTGGCGCGGGCCCGCGGCCTGGACCCGGACCGGCCGCGCAACCTGACCCGTTCCGTGATCCTGGCGCCACGCTGAGCCCCGGCGCCGATGATCCTCGTCGTCAGCCTCAACCCGGCCCTGGACGTGACCCACCACGTGGCCGGGGTGGACTGGTCCGGGGTGAACCGGCCGCGGGAGGTCACCACCGCGCCGGGGGGCAAGGGGCTCAACGTGGCCAGGACGCTGCAGACCCTGGGCGGCGACGTGCGGGTCATCGGGGTGGCGGGCGGGGTCACCGGCGAGGCGGTGCGTGCCGGGCTGGCGGCGGCCGGGGTACCCGGCAGGTTCACCCCGATCGCTGGGGAGACCAGGCGCACGTTCGCCGTCGTGGACACCGGCAGCCACGCCACCGCTCTGTTCAACGAGCCGGGGCCCGCCGTGACGATCGGCGAGTACCACGCGTTTCTCGTTTTGTATGAAAACTCGCTGGCCGGCTGCGACGCGGTCGTACTGTCCGGGAGCCTGCCGCCGGGACTGCCCGAGGACAGCTACGCCGCGCTGGCCGCGCGGGCGGCCGCCGCGGCGGTGCCGGTGGTGCTGGACGCCGGGGGCGCGGCGCTGCGCCGGGGCGCGGCAGCGGGCCCGGCGATCGCCAAGCCGAACCTGGCCGAACTCCAGGCCGCGGTGCGCCGGCCGCTCGCCGACCGGGCCGCCATCGCGGCCGCCGCGGCGGAGTTGCGCGCCGCGGGAGCACGTGCGGTTGTGGTGTCGCTCGGCGGTGACGGGCTGCTCGCGGTCACCGGCGAGGGAACCTGGCACGCGGCGCCGCCGGCCCAGGCGGCCGGCAACCCGACCGGAGCCGGTGACGCCGTGGTCGCCGGGCTGGCACATGGGCTGGTGCTCGGCCGGCCGTGGGCCGAGCGATTGCGGCACGCGGCGGCGCTCGGCACCGCCTGCGTCGCGGCCCCGGCCGCCGGGCAGTTTGCCGATGCGGACTACCGCCGGGCGCTGGCCGGGACCCAGGTCTCCGAGTGGGCGGACCGCTGATGCCGGCCGTCGGCATGGCCGAGATCGTCGGCCCCGCGTTGGCGGCGGGCCGTGGGATCGGCGCGTTCAACATCATCGGGATCGAGCACGCCGAGGCGATTATCGCTGGTGCGGAGGCCGCCGGGGCGCCGGTGGTCGTGGCCATCAGCGAGAACACCGTGCGCTACCACGGGGCGCTTGAGCCGATCGCGCGGGCCGCGCTCGCCGCGGCGGCGGCAGCGGACGTGCCCGTAGCGGTGCACCTGGACCACGCCACGGACGAGGGCCTGGTGCGGGCCGCGGTGGAACTGGGCCTGGCCTCGGTCATGTACGACGCGTCCGCGGCACCGTACGAGCAGAACGTGCTGGCCACGGCGGCGGTCGCCCGCCGGTGCCACGAGCGGGGCGTCTGGGTCGAGGCCGAGATCGGCGAGATCGGCGGCAAGGACGGCGCGCATCACCCGCGCACCCGGACCAAGCCTGGCGAGGCGGCCTCCTACGCCGCCGCCACCGGCGTGGACGCGCTGGCCGTGGCGGTCGGCAGCTCGCACGCGATGCTCACCAGGGACGCGGTGCTCGATGTGGACCTGATCGCGGCGATCCACCGGGCCGTGCCCGTGCCGCTGGTGCTGCACGGCTCCTCCGGGGTGCCCGACGCCGGGCTCGCCGCGGCGGTCGCGGCGGGCATGACGAAGATCAACGTGGCGACGCAGCTCAACAAGGTCTACACCGGCGCGATCCGCGCGTGCCTGGCGGCCGATCCGGTGGTGGTGGACCCGAGACGGTACGGCGCGGCCGCCAGGGACGCCGTGGCCGCCGAGGTGATCCGGCTGCTCGGGGTGCTCGGCGCGGCGGGCTGATCGGTGTTGCTCGATATTGAGCAGGAATGATCAGGTTAAGGACGGTAAAATCTTGCAGGACGATCCAGGAGCGGGGCACAGGTTGAGCCGTTATCGCCGCTGGAACGAGCTGCTGGAACTGCTGGCGGCCGACGGCCAGTTGCAGGTGGAGCGCGCCGCGCAGGTGCTCGGCGTGTCGGCGGCCACCGTCCGGCGCGACTTCGACGAGCTGGCCAGGCAGCAGATGCTCACCCGGATCCGGGGCGGCGCGGTCGCCAAGGGGGTCACCTACGACCTGCCGCTGCGGTACAAGACCGAACGGCACCCCACGGAGAAGCACCGGATCGCCGCCGTGGCCGCCGCACTGGTGCTGCCGGGCCAGATCGTCGGCCTCAACGGGGGCACCACCACCACCGAGGTCGCCCGGGCGCTCGCCGTCCGTGCCGACCTGAACTCCGGCGCACCGTCACCTGGGCTCACCATCGTCACCAACGCGCTGAACATCGCCACCGAACTCGCCGTCCGCCAGCACATCAAGATCGTGGCGACCGGCGGGGTGGCCCGGCCGCAGTCCTATGAGCTGACCGGCCCGCTGGCCACCGGCGTCCTGGATCAGGTCACCCTGGACATCGCGTTCCTCGGGGTGGACGGGATCGACGCGGTGGCCGGGGCCACGGCGCACCACGAGGGCGAGGCGAGCATCAACCGGCTGATGGCCGGGCGGGCGGCCCAGGTCGTGGTGGCCGCGGACAGCTCCAAGGCCGGCCGCCGCGCGTTCGCCAGGATCTGCACCGCCGCCGAGGTGGACATCCTGGTCACCGACACGGGCATCGCACCCGCCGAGGCCGCCAGGCTCGCCGACGCAGGGGTCAAGGTTGTCACCGCCTGAGCCGGGCCCGGCCGGCGGCGATCCGGGTGCTGGCCCGCTGGACCTGCTGGTCATCGGGGACTGCAATCCCGACGTGATGGTGGTCGGCGGTGACGTCACCCCCGCGTTCGGCCAGCAGGAGAAGCTGGTGGACGGCATCTCGCTGGAGATCGGCGGGTCCGCCTCGATCACCGCGGTCGCCGCGGCGCGGCTGGGGCTGCGGGTTGCGCTGGCCGCGGCGGTCGGCGACGACCCGGCGGGCCGGTTCATGCTCGGGCAACTGGCTGCCGAGGGCGTCGATATCGCTTTCGTGGCGGTCCGGCCGGACGTGCCCACCGGGATGACCGTGGCGCTGTCGGCCGGCGCCGACCGGGCGATCCTCACCGCGACCGGGGCCGTGGCCACGCTGACCGCCCGCGATGTGCCGTCTACGCTGCTGCTGCGCGCCCGGCACGTGCATGTCAGCTCGTATTTCCTGCTGGCGGACTCGCTGGGGCCAGGGCTGGCCGCCTTGCTCGACGCCGCCCGGGCCGCCGGGGCCCGCACCTCGCTGGATACCAACTGGGACCCGGCGGAGCGCTGGGCGGATCAGCGGCTCACCGAGGCGCTGGCGCATACCAGCCTGCTGCTGCCCAACGAGGCGGAGGCGCTGCGGCTGGCAGGTGCGCTGGACCTGGAGCAGGCGGTGGCCGCGCTGACCGCGGCCGGGCCGGCGCTCGCGGTCAAGCTCGGCGAGCGCGGCGCGCTGTGCACCGACGGAACCCACCGCTACCTGGCCGGGCCGCCGCCCGTCAAGGTGGCCGACACCACCGGAGCCGGGGACTGCTTCAACGCCGGCGTCATCGCCGGGCTGCTGTCCGGGCTGGACCTGCCATCCGCGGTGGCGCTCGGCTGTGCCGTCGGCGCCGCGTCCACCCGCGCGCCTGGCGGCACGGCGGGCAGCCCGGACCTGGCCACGGCGCGGGAGATGGCGCGCGCGGTCACCGTCCGCGAGGTCTCCCCGGCTCCGCCTGACCCGCCGCGCACCTGACCCAGCAGCCACGCCGGGTGGCCGACGGTCACGTTCGTTGTGCGGGGCCCGGCAGCGCGCGTACCTTGTGGCACACGGTCAGCGCGCCCGCGAATGCCCTCATCTTCGCCTCTAGCTCTGGGCTGCTGCCCGCGTGGAGGCTGTTGTTGAGCGCCGACTGGACCCGCTGCACGGACTGCATGATGGAGTTGGTTCGCTGGGCTGGGTCGAGTTCGAAGACAGGCGCCATTGCCTCTGCGGTGCCATCGAGTTCGCCCTCGCCGATCCGGGCCATCGCCAGGTCCGTGCGTGAGCATGCCTGGAACATGAACGACCAGTCCTGGGCCGAGGTGTCCTGGTATGCGGCCACCGCCCGTTCGCAATACTGGCGGCAGAGCTTGGCACGGTTGGGCAGCCATGCCAGGGCATCGGCGGTGACGTAGAGCTGCCTTGATCTCGCGAATGTGCACACGCCACCGAGTTCGTCAAGGTCGTCGGGCCGTACCTGGTCACGCATTCGCTCAGCCTGCTCGATCAGCTCACAGGCCCGCACCTCATGGCCCAGGCGGGCCCAGGCGCGCGCCTCGGCGACGGGCAGCCATACTGCTGTCGAACTCCCGACCGCAGCGGCGAACCTCATCCCGGACTGGGCGTAGCGGATAGATTCATGCGGCTGGTTCGCCCAGTAGGTATACGTTGCCTGAAAGGCGCGGATCATGGCCCGCAAGCCGTCGTGGTCTGCTCGGTCGGCGCAGATGAATCCGGTGTGGGCCTGGGCGAGGGCGGCGAACACGTCACCAAGATCGTGGCTGGCCCTGGCCAGCAAGGTGCTCATGACGCTGGCGAGGAAATAGAGCCGCCGCGCGCAAGCTGGTGACTGACGGGCTTCCAGCAAGGCGAACAGCACGTCCTGGGTGGCCGCCAGGCGGCCGAGGAGCTCAGGCAGAGGCCGGTGCGAATAAATGAGCGCAAGCTCCCGGACGTCGTCATAGATCTGGTCCATCAGCTCAGTTGTTGTGGACGCGTAGGTGAGCAGGGCGAAACCACGGGCCCGCTGGGCCGCTGCCGCGATAATTTCCTCGGATGTGCCGGCCTGAGACGCCACCACCTGACCGGACGGCGTGATGCTGGAGGCCTGGCTTCCCGGGAATGGCTGAAGCAGCTCATCGACCCCCCGGTTGAACAGAACCTGCAGCACCCGGCGGGTGGCCGGGGTCGTGCCGCTGCGCTCTCCCGATGCCAGTCTTCGCAGATGGCGGGCGCTAATGCTAAGCCCGCGCTCACCAAGCTGATGCGCGATCCGCTGAAACTCCTGCGCGACCTCTTCGTAGGTCCGGTCCTGGTGCCGGAGCAGTTCCTCGAGCACGGTCCGCGGCGCACCGGCGCGCCCACCTGCCATCGCAACCTCCCGTGAACTGGAGCAATGGTAGCGGTCGCCGGAGTACCGCAAGCACTTGTGCGGAACACAAATCCGCTGGTCCGTCAGCGGTCCCCATCTGGTCCCGTCGATGTCCTTTACAGAACCTCGATAGGTCACCATTGCGAGCGCCATCCTCAAACAACGCTTAGGGCCGCCTGCGGCAAGAGAGGCAATTGGGGATGGTTCTCATCACTGTGATCATCGTGCTTGGTGTGTCGATCATGGTCACGATGGCCGCCCTGGCCCTGCTGGCCTTTGGCATCTGGTCCCAGGAACACGCGCCATCGCTGGCCCATGAGCCACAGGGCTGGTGCGCCCGGCTCGCACGGCGCCTGCTCGGGCTGCACGTCCGGCGGGAGCCAGAACAAACAGGAGAGGACCAGCCGCCCGAGGCAAGCCCGCCGCCCACCGGCCGCTGGCCGGGGTAGGCCCGCGCTGCCACCCATCGCGGGAAGCAGTAATCTGTGGTGGGCCCGGAGCGCCGGAGCGGTGGCGTCAGACGGTGGTGCCGATGCCGCCGTCTACCGGGATGACGGCACCGGTGACGTAGGCGCCCGCCCGCGAGGCCAGGTAGATCGCCACGCCGGCCATGTCGTCGGGCCGGCCGATCCGCCTCAGCGGGGCCGCGTCGGCGATCGCGTCCCCGAAGGTTTCCAGGGTGGCGGCCATCATCTTGGACTCAAATGGCCCCGGGGCCACGGCGTTGACGGTGATCCGCCGTGGGCCGAGTTCGCGTGCGAGCACCCTGGTCAGGTGGTGCAGCCCGGCCTTGCTTGCCGAGTAGGCATACGTCGGGAACGGGGCTACCCGCAGGCCGTCGATGCTCCCGATGTTGATGATCCGGGCGGGATCCTCATCCGTTCCGGCGGCCTCAAGCAGCGGCAGAAACGCCCTGGTCAGGAAGAACGGTGTCTTCAGGTTGAGGTCCACCACCTTGTCCCAGGCCGCGGCGGGATAGTCCGCTAGCGGCGCGCCCCAGGTGGCACCGGCGTTGTTGACCAGGACGTGCACGGCCCGTTCGCGCTCGCCGACCTCGGCGGCCAGCCGCAGGCACTCCGGCTCCGCCGACAGGTCAGCGGGAATGGCCTGGACGGGGCCGTGCTCGGAGAGTTCCTTCGCCGCCGCGGCGCAGGCATCGGCCTTGCGTGAGCTGATGTATACCCGTGCCCCGGCCTGCAGCAGACCGCGGGCCATCATGAGCCCGATACCGCGGCTGCCCCCGGTGACGACGGCGGTCTTCCCGGACAGGTCGAACAGATCCATGGCCGCTCCCGCGCGGAACCTGAGCGGAGGCCGTCCCCGCCGCTGGCCCGAAGCGTATGCCAACACGGCTCCAGATCAACAGGGGCCAGTGCCCCGTGCCCTGCGGCGTCTCAGGATGGCCAGGGGCCGGCCGGGCCTTCCTCGCCTGCCACGTTTCCGGCCAGCCGGCCCAGCACGGTTGCCAGGCCGTCGAGGTCGGCGTCGCTCAGGCCGCCGCGGAGCCGGCGGTCGAACGCGGTCGCCGCCGCCGCCAGCCGGACAAAGGCCGCCTCGCCCGCCGGGGTCAGTTCCACGACGTGGATGCGCCGGTTGGCCGGATCCCGGGTCCGGGTAACCAGGCCCTGGCGGTCCATGGCGTTCAGGTGGTGGGTGAGGGTGGCTTCACGCACTCCCACCGCCCCGGCAAGTTCGCGCTGGCTGGACACCTCACGGGTCTTCAGGTTCAGCAGGACCAGCCAGACCGGCAGTGAGCCGCCCGCCCCGGCCAGCGCATCGTCGAAAGCACGGCTGACCGTCCGGGCCGCCCGGGCCAGCTCCAGCCCGATGGGAGTCCGTGCCGGTCGCATGTGCCCAGCTTACCCAACCCATTGATGTCTAACTATTCGACCACGAAACGCTTGCGGGTGCCTTCCCGCGGTGCCTGAGGATTTCTGCGTAGGTGGCCCACCTGCCGTCCCTGTGCCGGGCCCCGGGGAGAGCGCGTGCCTGTCTGGGGCAGCGGTGAGTGTCCGCGGCTCAGGGGGGAGGGGCGGGGAGTGGATACGGGATAGGGGGGTCGGGAGCGGGCCGGGCGCGGGGTCGGTCGGCGGTGGAGTGGTTAGGCGTCGGCGGCTATGGCGGCTACTAGCTGGTGGGGGAGGTGCTTCGGGTGGATCAGGAGGGCGCGGGCTACCTGGCGGATCTTCAGGCGTTGCGGGGTCAGGAGCGATTCGGTGTGGCGCCAGGCGGCGAACTCGCCGGTGCCGAAGCGGGAGCGGATGGAAGCGCGGAATCGTTTGGCGTCGCCGCCGTCGTCGCGCCAGGTGGGCAGCCATTCACGCAGCCGGTCATCATCGAGCAGGGTCCAGGCGCGAAGCTGTTCGGCGATCTGACCGGCAGCGTCGACCACGAAGGCCAGGTCGCCGGTGCCCAGGATGCCGTGCACCCGGCCCTCGGTGCCGCTGCCAGCGTGGATGCTCGCCGAACTGAACCGCGCTCCCAACGTGAGGGCGGCCACCGCGTGGCCCGCCTCGTGCCACGCGGTGGCGACCGTCGCCCGCCTGGCATCGCCGAGCGTGGCGTAGTGGCCGCTGTCGTAGCGCCGCATGAGCCAGCACTCGTGCACGATCGACTCGTCGTCGTAGCGGGCGACCCGGTTCAGCTCGGCTCTGATCGCGGCCAGCGCGCGCTGCTGCGCGGGCGTCACGGCCAGCGATCGGCCGGCGGTGCGCACCGCGCCCGGGCCAGTCGCCATCGGCTCACCTCCCCGAACGTATGTGGGCGTTCGCGCCAACGAACACAACAGAGTGTGGGCGTTCGCGCCAACGACCACAAACACCGCTGGCCGGGCCTGGCGCTGGACCCACCCGGGCTCGTGAGCTAATGTCGCTTACATTGTAAGAGGCATTTACATAGCTGGGCGACGCGGAAGGCGGTGCCGGGATGAGCGAGCAGACCAGGGTGCGGAAAGCGGCGGGCCAGTGGACCGAGGCAGCGGTGCCGGACCAGTCCGGGCGGACGGCGGTGATCACCGGGGGCAACTCCGGCATCGGTTTCGAGGCGGCGCGGGTGCTCGCGGTGCGCGGTGCGCGGCTGATCCTCGGCTGCCGGGACCAGGGCAAGGCACACGACGCGGTCACCCGGATCCGCGCCGCGGCGCCGGGCGCCGACGTCCGGGTGGTGCCGCTTGACCTTGCCGCGCTGGATTCCGTCCGCGCGGCGGCGGGCCAGATCCGGTCCGCCTGCGAGGGTATCGACCTGCTGATCAACAACGCCGGGGTGATGATGCCACCCTACGGCCGCACCGCTGACGGCTTCGAGCTGCAGTTCGGCATCAACCACCTCGGCCATTTCGCGCTGACCGGGCTGCTGATCGACCGGCTGGCGGCGCTGCCCGGGGCGCGGGTGGTGACGGTCAGCAGCAACGGCCACAGGGATGGGCAGATCAACTTCGGCGACCTCCAGTCCGAGCGTGGTTACCGGCGGGTGGCCGGGTACGGCCAGTCCAAGCTCGCCAACCTGATGTTCACCTACGAGCTCCAGCGGCGGCTGCACGCGGCCGGGAGCCCGGCGATCGCGGTCGCGGCCCACCCGGGCCTGACCAGGACCGACCTCGCGCGGTACCTTTCCCCCGTGATGACCGCGTTGTACGTGCTGGTCGAGCGGCCGCTCGCGCAGCGCGCCGCGATCGGCGCACTCGGCACGCTGCGGGCGGCGACCGACCCGGCCGTGCGCGGCGGCGATTACTATGGGCCGGCTCGCTGGCGCGGGGAGCGGGGCTACCCTGTCCGGGTCAGCTCGAGCGAGCGGTCCCACGACGAAGACGCGCAACGCCGTCTGTGGCAGGAATCGGAGCGGCTCACGGGTGTCAGATACGCCATCTGAGGCGCCCGCCAAGGGCAGCCGGTACCACCATGGCGACCTTAAGGCTGCGCTTGTCGACGCCGCGATCAGCCTGATCGCCGAGCGGGGGGTGCGTGGGTTCTCGCTCGCCGAGGTCAGCCGCAGGGTCGGGGTCACGGTGGCCGCCCCTTACCGGCATTTCGCCGACCGCGACGACCTGCTCGCGGCGGTGGGCATCCGCGCGCTTGATGTGTTCGCCGCCGCCCTGGCGGCGGAGGCGCGGGAAACCGATTCCCCCGAGCAGCGGCTGGCCGCCCTGGCCCGTGCCTACGTGAGGTTCGCCGGCGAGCAGCGCCCGCTGTTCGACACGCTGTTCGTGGCGGGCATCGACAAGAGCCGTTACCCCGAGTTCCGGCGCGCCTACCACGCCCTGGAGGAGACCTTCCGTGCCTGCGCACTGGAGGTGTGCGGGCAGGACGCCAAGGCCGCCGACGCCCTCATGGCGGTGACGGAGGCAACCGCGCACGGCCATGCCACGCTGCTGCTCGACGGTTCCTTCGATGACGAGGAAGACCCGGCCGGCCGCGCCGCGGACCAGGCCGCGAGCGCCACGCTCGCACTCATCCAGGGCCGCACTGCGCTACGCCGGCCATCCTGAGCGGAATCCTTAGCGGCCGGCCAGCCGCCGCCAGAGCAGCACCCCGCCGGTGCGCAGCGGCGGGCGCTGCACGACTTGCGTGATGAACCGCGCAAGGGCGGCCCGGGTACCGGGCCCGGCCACGATGGCCCGGGCGCCCCAGTACGACATGTCCTGCCAGAAGCTTGCCCGCAGCGCCGGGGTGACCGGCGGAGCCGGGAGGCCCAGCTGGATCCCGGTCAGCGTGGTGGCGACCGCGGTCGGCCCGGGCCCACCGACGTAGGCGCGGCCGCCGGCGGCGGGCCCGATGAAATACCCGCCGGGCATCTGGAACGCCATATGCGCCGCGGCCTGCCACACCAGCGGCACGGTCTGCGAGCCTGTCGGGTACGGCAGCACGAGCACGGTCGAGCCAGGGGTGAGCCACCGGGCCGCCGCGGGGAAGAACGGCGGGATCGGGTCCGCGGCCGTCGCGGGATAGGGCCTGGGCAGCAACGGCACCACGCAGGCGGCGGCCAGCAGCACCGCGAGGAGCCGGGCCGCGGGCCGCCCGGTGCCAAGCAGCCAGCCGGCCCCCACGGCCAGCAGGCCCGCGGCTGCCAGCGCCACCACGATGGCAAACCGGTCCGGCAGCGCAGACCCGAACACGGGCCAGCCCTGCACGGCACCCCAGGGCAGCCGGACCGCCGTGTACCGCCCGTTGTCGAGCAGCGTGCCGCCGAGGGAGAACAGCGCGAACACGGCGCCGATGCCAAGCAGCAGCCGGGTACGCAGGTCACCGATTCGCGCGATGCCCACGAGCGGAGCGGTCACCAGGAGCGGGATGCCCAGGTAGGCCAGATACTCGGGGGCACCGGGCACGTAGGCGGCCGCGAACGCCGAACTGCCCCTGGTCGTCAGCCAGAGCAGGTGCGAGGGGACATAGAACCCGCGCACGTCCGTCTCGAAGTACCCCACCGTGAACGGGTTCCCGTACTGGTGCAACGGCCCCCAGAACTGCAGCCACAGGGCCCCGGCCGACACGAAGGCGAACACGCCCAGCGCGGCCGCGGATCCCCGGCCGACCCGGCCCAGGGCCGCCGCCGTCACGGCCCGGGGCTGCGTCACCAGCACCAGGACCCCGGCCACCAGCATCACGAGGGCCGTCTGGAACAGCAGTTCCTCGGAGGTGAACAACTGGGCGGCCAGGGCCAGGCCCAGGGCCGCGCCCCCGGGCCACGGGTCACGCCGGCCCGTGACGAGGTCATCGGCCAGCAGCAGGGTGACCGGCATCAGGCCGGTCAGCACGAGGTTGATGTGCCCGAAGCCGGATGCGAGCACGGCGGGGGAGAAGCCGAACACCAGCGCCCCGAGGCCCGCGGCAGGCACGCTGCCGGTGAACCGCCGCAGCAGCGGGAAGGCGCAGAGCGGCCCGGTCGCCAGCGCCAGGACGAACAGCACGTTGTAGGCAGCCAGCGGGCCGGCCAGCAGCGTGACCGGAGTCATGATCAGGGCCGGCAGCAGCAGGGACGTGTTCCACATCGCATTGACGCCGACGGGGGCGTTCATCGTGGTGAAGAACAACGGGTCGTGCCCATGCAGCACGGACTGCGAATCATGCTCGAGGTACCAGGTGAAGAGCCGGATGTCGGCGGCGTTGCCGGCGACCATCCGATTCGCCAAATCACCGAGCAGGTGCCAGCTCAGGTAGAGCGAAACGAGCAGCGAAATCAGCGCGAGCACAAAGTAGGGCCGTATTTCCGGACTGACCGGACGAGGCAGCCGGGTCCGCGGGGCGGGCTGGGAATCCACCGGCGCCGAGCTGGCCTGCGGATCTGGCACGCCCACATGATGCCATAGCCGCGCTGCCGCCCCGGCCCGGCCGGCCAGGGCCGGAGCCGGGCCGGGGCAATCAATGCGAAGGCACGTAACGTCGTGCGCCTTTGCCTTAGCCCGGCGCCCGGGCCAAGGCCCCGTGACGAAGGAATGGGGCCTTGGCCACCGGGGGTTCCGGGGGGTCGCTCCCCCGGATTAGCAGGGTGCCGTTATTGATTTGTGGCTGCAGCGCCGTTTTCATTCGGTGCGGACCGCATCAGGGTCAGCACCACAAGGAGGGCGAGCACATCCAGGACGGCCGCCAGGGTGAAGGCGCGGGACATCCCGTGCACGACGGCGGCCTGCCCGGCCGCGTGCCCTATCGCGCCGCTGGCCGCGGTGACCAGCACGGCCAGCCCCAGCGAGCCGCCGACCTGCTGCATCACGTTCACCATGCTGGACGCGGCGCCCGAGTCCTCCGGCCGTACCCCGGACAGCGAGGCCATGGTGAGCGGTACGAACACCACGCCCATCCCGGCGCCGATGAGCACCATCGGGCCGAGGACCCCGGCCAGGTAGCCGGTTCCCGGTGCGATACGGGACAGCCAGGTCATGCCGGCCACCACCGGCAGCATCCCGGTCACCATGAGTGTGCCAGGGCGGAACCGGCTCACCAGCCGGGGCGCCAGCCGGGAGACCCCGAACAGGGCGGCGGTCATCGGCAGGAAGGAGATCCCCGCGCGCAGCGGGCTGAACCCGAGGATCTCCTGGACGAACTGGGTGAGGAAGAAGAACATGCCGAACATGCCTGCCACGATGAGCAGCCGGGTCAGGTAGGAGCCGGCCCGGCGGCGGTCGGCGAACAGCCGCAGCGGGGTGATCGGCTGCCGCGCGCGGGACTCGTGCCAGACAAACCCGGCCAGCAGCACGGCGGCGGCGGCGAACGTGGCCAGCGTGACCGGGTTGGCCCAGCCGTCCGCGGCAGCGCGGATGATCCCGTACACGAGCGAGACCATCCCCGCCGTGGAGGTCAGCGCGCCGGTGGTGTCGAAGTGGCCGGGCTGGCGGGCCGTCTCGGGCAGGAACATCGGCGCGGCGATGGCGACGAGCACGCCGATCGGCACGTTGATGAACAGCACCCAGCGCCACGACACCCACTCGGTGATGACGCCGCCGAGCACCAGGCCCAGCGATCCGCCGCCCATCACCACGGCGGTGTAGATGCCAAGCGCACGGGCGCGCTCGCGGCCGTCCGCGAAGCTGGCGGTGACCATCGCCAGCACGGCCGGCGAGGCGATCGCGCCGCCGACCCCCTGCGCCGCGCGGGCGGCGAGCAGCCAGCCCGCCGACTGGGCCAGGCCGCCTGCCAGCGAGGCCGCGGTGAACAACATGATGCCCGCGCCGAACACCCGGCGCCTGCCGAGGATGTCGCCGGCCCGGCCGCCGAGCAGCAGCAGGCCTCCGAACGTCAGCGTGTAGGCGTTGAGCACCCAGGACAGGCCTTCCGGGGAGAAGTGCAGGCCGCGGGCGATGCTCGGCAGTGCGATGTTCACCACGGTCATGTCGAGGATGATCATGAGCTGGGCGCCGAGGACGATTGCCAGGGCCAGGCCCCTGCGGTCCCGCAGCGCGGTCCGGCGGCTGGGGCGCTGCCTGGTTTCTTGCATGACCGACGAGGTCGACATGAGTTCCTTTCGAGGGACGAACTCGAGGTGCGGGGCCGGAGGGAATGAGCACCGGCCCGGCTCGCGTTGGTTATCCTGTAACCGGAGCCAACCTCCGTTAACTATACGGAGGGGTCCTCCGTTTAGCAAACTGATTTATTACAGGCCAGGTGACAGCGGATGAGCGGGACCGGTACCGGGGCGCAGCCGCCGGCGCCGCGCCCGATGCGGGCCGACGCGCAGCGCAACTACGCCCGGCTGCTTGAGGCGGCGATCGGCGCGTTCGTCGAGCACGGCGCCGACGACGTCTCCCTGGAGGAGATCGCCCGGCGGGCCGGCGTCGGGATCGGCACGCTGTACCGTCACTTCCCCACCAGGCAGGCGCTGCTCGAAGCCGTCTACACCGACCAGGTCGAATCACTCAGCGCACGAGCGGAGGAACTGCTCGGAGCCGAGTCGCCGGGTGACGCGCTCGCCGACTGGATGCGCGCCATGGTGAAGTTCAGCAGCACCAAGCGGAGCATGACCACGGCCCTGCTCGCCACCCTCGGCACGGACTCGGAACTGCTGTCCTCGTGTGCCAAGCAGATCAGCGGGGCGGCGGAATCCCTGGTCGCCCGCGCCCAGCAGGCCGGCGTGGTGCGCCCGGACGCGGACGCCAAGGACCTGATCAGGCTGGTGCACGCGGTCAACATCGCCACGGAAAAGGCGCCGGACCCGGGGCAGGCGGACCGGATGCTGGCCCTGATCCTGGACGGCCTGCGCCCCCAGCAGGGCGCCGGCTAACCGTTGCCCGGCCGCAGCGGTCCGGGCCAGCCACGGACACCTGGCTCCCCCGCGCTGGCGCGGGTTACCTTACGAGTGTGCGGGTGGAGGTGAGTGGCGAGGCGGCCGACTTCGTGCGCGCCCGCGGCGGACGGCTGTGGGTCTGGTCCGCCACCCCGCGGCTGTGCTGCTCGGGAACGCCCGCGATGATGCACGCGGCGACCGAGCCGCCGCCGGGCCTGACCGGCTTCACCCCCGCCGGGGACGCCCCGCTGGAGGTCTGGTTCCGCGCGCCCGGGGGACGGCGGCCCGAGGTGCTGGGGATCGGCCTCGCCGGGCGGCGCCGGGCCAGGGTGGAGGCGTACTGGGACGGCTGCCTGATGGCGCTGTGAGGCCGGCGCCGTAGCAGGCCGGGCCCCCCGCCCAGGCGGCAGCCGGCCCACCGGGCGGCCGGGTGGCAGGCGCCATACTGGGAGGGTGATCCCCGACCGGAACAGCCCGTTGCCGCTGTGGGCCCAGGTGCTCGGCGACCTGCGGGGCCGGCTGGCCAGAGGCGAGTTCACCGGGCGGTTCCCCGGAGATGAGGAGCTCAGGGAGACCTACGGGGTGAGCCGCCACACCGTCAGGGAGGCGGTCCGCCGGCTGCAGGCCGAAGGGGTCATCGAGCGCGGCCGCGGCAGGGGAACATTCGTCACCGGGGCGCTGATCGAGCAGCCGCTTGGCGCGCTGTACAGCCTGTTCCGCTCCGTGGAGGCCCAGGGTTACGTGCAGCGCAGCGTCGTGCGTCACCTTGAGGAGCGGTGCGACGAGGAAGCCGCCAAGGTGCTCGGCCGGGCACCGGACGAGCCGCTGGTCTACCTGGAGCGGCTGCGGCTGGCCGACGACCAGCCGATCGTGCTGGACTGCTCCTGGCTTCCGGCCACGCTGGCCCGGCCGTTGCTCGAGGTCGACTTCACCCGTACCGCGCTGTACCACGAACTGCACGCCCAGTGCGGGCTGTGGCCCGACGCCGGCTGGGAGCGGCTGCGGCCCGTGCTGCCCACCGCCGAGCAGCGGGATCTGCTCGGCCTCGGTGCCCGCACGCCGGCGCTCGCCATCGAGCGGCGGGCCACCAGCCACGGGACCCCGGTGGAATGGCGGCATGGCCTGGTGCGGGCCGACCGGTTCAGCTATGTCGCCCGGTGGGCCGCCGAGGATCGCGGTGCCGGCTTCGAGCCTGCCGGGCCGTAAGCATCCCGCAGAAAGGACCAATGTCCCTACTGATCGGGGGGACCACCGGCCAGCATAGATGCATGTCGCAGGAAGGCCTGGGCGAGACGCAGATCATTCAGATACTGCACGCGGCAACCCTGGCCCCGTCGATGCACAACACCCAGCCATGGCGTTTCCAGGTTGAGCCGTGCACCGAGACCATCAAGCTCTTCGCCGACCCGGACCGGATGCTGCCGCGTAGCGACCCGCACGGCCGCGCGGTGCACATCGGCTGCGGCGCCGCACTGTTCAACCTGCGCGTTGCGGTGGCGATGGCGGGCAGGCAGGCCATGGTCCGGCTGCTCCCCGCGGCAGCCGAGCCGTTGCTGCTCGCGACCGTCCGGCTCGGCGGCCCGCACCGCCCGGATGAGGCAGACCGGGAGCTGTCCGCGGCAATTCCGGCACGGCGCACCAACCGCGGCCCGTACAGCAACCGCCCGGTGCCTCCTGGAGTGCTTGCCGAACTGGCAGAGGCGGCCCAGTTCGAGGGGGCGGCGCTGTCCCTGCCCGGGCACGACGAGACGAACCGGCTGCTGCGGCTGATCGCGGATGCCGAATGCGATCTGATCGGGGATCCTGGCTACCGCGACGAGCTGGCCCGGTGGGTCGGCGGTGAGCGCGACAAGGACGGCATTCCCGGCCGGCGCCACGGGCCCGCGGGATCCGAGCGGCCACACGCCGGTGCGCGACTTCCTGCCCGGCCACACGGCCGGCTACGCCTGGTTCGAGGAGCAGCCTCAGCTCGCCGTGCTGTCCACCGCCGGCAGCACCCGGATGGACTGGCTGCGCGCCGGGCAGGCCCTGCAGCGGGTGCTGCTGACCGCCACGCAGCACGGCATCGCCACAAGCCCGCTTACCCAGCCACTGGAGACCGGTGACGCATGGCAGGTGCGCGATCCGGTGTCCGGCCGGGGCACCCCGCAACTGATCCTGCGGATCGGATACGGCCTGCCGGCACCAGCCACACCGCGCCGCCCGGTCTCCGACGTGCTTGACACCGCACCTCCGGGCAAGTAATCCCGCAGGGGCGTGGTAGGCCGCACGCAGTGGCCACCCGCCCGCGGGAAGGAGCATCACGGTGGCACCAAAGAATGGGAAGAGCGGGAAGCGGGGCACTCCGGACACGGCGGAAGAGATCGTGCGGATGCCCAGGAAGATCTACGAGAAGGAGCTGTTCCGGCTCCAGGCCGAGCTGGTGAAGCTGCAGGAGTGGGTGCGCACCGAGGGTGCCCGGCTGGTGGTGGTCTTCGAGGGCAGGGACGCGGCGGGCAAGGGAAGCACTATCAAGCGGGTCACCGAGTACCTCAACCCGCGCGTTGCCAGGATCGCCGCCCTGCCGGCGCCGACCGAGCGGCAGCAGACCCAGTGGTACTTCCAGCGGTATGTGGATCACCTGCCCGCCGCCGGCGAGGTCGTGCTGTTCGACCGGAGCTGGTACAACCGGGCCGGGGTCGAGCACGTCATGGGGTTCTGCACCAAGGAGGAGTACAGCCGGTTCCTGCACCAGTGCCCGATCTTCGAGCGGCTCCTCGTCGAGGACGGCATCCTGCTGCGCAAGTACTGGTTCTCGGTGAGCGACTCCGAGCAGGAGCGCCGGTTCCGCTCCAGGCTGGAGGACCCGATGCGGCGCTGGAAGCTCTCTCCGATGGATCTGGAGTCGATCACCCGCTGGGAGGACTACTCGCGGGCAAAGGACGAGATGTTCGTGCACACCGACATCCCCGAGGCGCCCTGGTTCGTGGTGGACAGCGCGGACAAGCGGCGCGCGCGGATCAACATGATCGCCCACCTGCTCGGCACCCTCGCCTACCACGACGTGCAGCGCAGGCCGCTGGCGCTGCCGCCGCGGCCGGCTCCGCAGGGCTATGTGCGTGCTCCGCGCGAGTCGCAGACCTATGTGCCCGACCACGCCGCCGAGATCCTGGCCGGCTGAATAGGATTGGCGCCGTCTTAAGCGTTTCCTGCGCTATCGCCTGACCTGTGCAGATGAGGGGATGCTTGATGGATTCTCGGGGACAGATCACCCGGCGCACCGCGCTGCGGCAGGCCGGCGCGCTGGCTGCGGCCGTGGCAGCGCTGGAGGCGGCCGGGCCGCTCGCCTTCGTGCCGCAGCGGGCGCTCGCGGCTGCCACTCCGTCGGACATCCAGTTCGATATCTCCGCTTTTCTCTCCTCGCCGCCGCAGACCTTCGGCAGCGGGGTGAAGTTCCAGTTGCCTCCGGTGCACACGATCTTCCTGACGGCGGCCCTGGAGCGCACCCCGGCCAAGGCCGACCAGGTGGAGCTGGACCGGGTGCTGGCCGCGCTGGAGGCGGCCTATCCCTGGGGTGCGGCGAACCTGGTCACGTTCGTGTCCTACGGGCTGTCGTACTTCAGCAGGCTGCCCGGCGGGCTGCACGGAAGCCTGGTGTCCGGGCATATGCCCCGGCTGGTGTCCGACCACAGCCAATATGTGCTCCAGGATGCGGTGCCGGGCCCGACCGACGTCAGCCCGGCCAACCCGCACATCCGCAAGCTCCGGTACAACGTGGATGTCACGATCGAGCACAACGACCTGCTGTTCACGCTGCGCAGCGACAACGCGGCGTTCCTCACCGACGTGCTGGCCTGGCTCGGTGGCAGCGGCAAGCTGCGCGGCAAGGCGGTCGCCTCGCCCGCCTGGACCGGGCTGCTCAGCTTCACCTCGAGCCGGCACATGTTCGTGCAGATGGGCCTGCCGAAGTCGATCGCCAAGCAGCACGCCCTGCCCTTCGCGGACTTCATCCAGCACCAGTCACCCATGTGGATGGGGTTCGCCGACCAGCAGGTCAACGGCTCCGGCCCGGCTCCCATCTGTACTTTCGCGGGCAATCCCGCAGCCCACCTGACCACCGCTACGGCCGGCGACTACTTCGATCTCGGCGCCGTACAGCACCTGTCCCACCTGATCCTGGACATGCTGCAGTTCTTCGCCATGAAGACGCCGACTGCCAAGCCGGGCGCCGACGGCACGTTCGTCCAGCGGGTGCAGTACGCGTTCCACGCACCGAACCTGGTGCCGGGTAACAAGGACCAGTTCACCGACGGCGGCGGGCCGTCGCTGCTGCCCAACCAGAACCGGGGACCGCACTACGCCGAGCAGACCGCCGAGGGCATCGGCACCAACAACGGGGAACAGCGGATGGGTCACCTGTCCTGCCTGCAGCGGTCCTCCCGGGCCAGCGACGGGACACCCATCCACCTGCGCATGGACGGCCCCGGTTTCGACGCCATGGACGTTCCCGGCGGCGGCAGCCTGCCCAAGCTGCAGTTCACGATCTTCGTGCCGACCGCGCAGTTCTTCAAAACCCTGCGCAGCCACCAGGCATCGCTCGACCTGCAGAACGAGTTCGGCGTAGACCCGACGGCCAACGGGCTTGAGCGCTTCATCACCGCGACCCGGCGGCAGAACTTCCTCATCCCGCCGCGCCGCCACCGGGCGTTCCCGCTGATCGAACTCACTTGAGCCAGGGACAAGACCGCACCGGCCGGGGCGGTCGGTGCCCGGCCGGTGCGGTGGCTGGTGTGGCCCGGGGGTCGCTCCCCAGGGCCAGCGGGGCCCCGGCCCGGTGACGAAGGAACCGGGCCGTAGGCCATCGGGGGGTTCCGGGGGGTCGCTCCCCCGGACTAGCACAGCTACTTGGTGAACGACTTCAGTTCCTCGTGAACCAGCACGCCCCCGACCGTGCCCTTGTTGAGGACCTCGGACTGCACCGGGCCGACACCCGGGGCCAGCCAGGTGCGGACCACGGTGTTCACCCGGTGGCCGAGGACGCTTTCTGTCATGGTCTGCTGCACCACGCTGGCCTGGTAGGTCCCGGCCGGCACGGTCACGCTCTGCGTCCCGTCGCCCTTGACCGTGACGTGGACCTTCTCGTTGATCGTCTGGCCACCGATCTTGATCGAGATGGAGAGCACCGAGGAGTGCGACTGGCCTGAGGCGATTTCCGCCGCGGACGGCCACACGATGCTGCCCGACTTGATCGTGACCTTGCCCCCTTCGAGCTGCGTGAAGGGAACGCCGATGGAGCCGTCCGAGTAGAACATGTAGGTCAGCTGGGTGGGCTTGCTCACCCCGGCGATGTGGCTGGCGTCCGTCATGGTGACCAGGCTGCCGCCGGACACCGGCTTGACGGCCTTGATCGTGTTCGTGGTCGTGGAGGAGCCGAGGCTGCCAAGGTGGTCGGCGTACACCCACTTCTCGCCGACGGCGACAGGGAACAGGGTTGAGCCCGCCGTCGTGGTCGTGCCGCCAGAGGAGGACGAATTGCTGGACTGGGTGCTGCCGCCACCGGACCCGCCGGAGCCGCCAGATCCGCCCGAACTGCCTGAGCCGCCTCCGCACCCGGCTGCGAGCAGTGCCGCCACCGCCAGGGCGCCGGCCATCCGGCCGGGAAAGTGAACATCCATTGTCTTGTCCTTTGTGGTTGAAGTGACGAAGTCGGCTGCTCAGCGCAGCAGGTCGCCGATGATCCCGCCGGCCACGCCGCTCTCGGTGGCGGAGTGGCCGTCGCCTTGCGCCCGGGGGAGGTAGGGCGCCAACGAAGCGGCGAGCACGGGCAGCGGCATCGACTGCAGCCATACGGCGCCAGGGCCGGACAGCACCGCGAAGTGATGTGTATCGCCGCCGAAGTACCGGTTGGTGACCCCCGGGACCCGCATCACCTGGAAGGAGACCGAGGCGGTGAACATCCCCACATGCCCGGGATGCGCCCGCAGCGACTGACCGGGGACAAGGTCGTACCTGACCACCTCACCGGCCAGCTCGATCCAGGCCCGGCCCTGGCCGGCCACCCGTTGCAGCACGAAACCCTCGCCGCTGAAGATCCCGGCGGAGAAGGACTGCTGGAATCCGGCGGAGATCTCGATCCCCGCGGTGCCGGCCAGGAACCCGTGCCGGTGCACCAGGTACTCGTGCTGTGGGCCGACGTCGATGCCGAGGATGCTGCCCGGCAGCTTCGCCGCGAACGCGATGGTCCCGGCGCTGTCGGTGGCGGTGTAGCTGGACAGGAAAAGCGTGCCGCCGCCGGCCGCGCGCTTCAGCGCACCCACGATCCCAGTGCCGCCGCCGCCCATGCCGGTGGACATCTGGATCGAGTCGGTCATCCAGGAGAACTCCCCGGCCTCGGCCACGACGCTCTCCCCCGGGCTGAGGGAGATCGACAGCACCGGGAGCGCCGTGCCCAGCAGCTGCTCTTCCATGGCGGTCCTTTCGGTGAGCGTATATTCGCCGCCCCGGCGGGCCCGGGCCCCGGTACCGGGCCCGGCGCGGCGAGTCACAGGTATTTATAGGCCGCGGGGACGGCGCACCGAATCCTGGCAACCATGTATTCGCGGCCGGGGCAGATGGGTGCCGATGGCGGCCGTGGCGCGGAGTTATAACACCGGTGGTGCCGGCGTGGCAGTCAGGCCATGGGCCATGGCGTAGCGCGTGGCCTCGACCCGCCCGGTCACCCCGAGCTTGCGGTACACCGTCGCGAGGTGCCGTTCCACCGTCGCGGGGCTCAGGTAGAGCTGACCGGCGATCTCCTTGTTGGACAGGCCGGAGGCGAGCAGCCTGAGTACCTCCGCCTGGCGGGCGGTGAGCCCATCGGGCAGTGCCACCGCCGCACCGGCCTCGGCGAGGGCCGCGCGGACCTCGGCCAGCCGCTGCGGGTTCGCGATCTCGGCAGCCAGCGCCTCGGCGGCGCGCAACTGCCGCAGCGCGTCCGCGGTCCGGCCCAGCTGGTGCCAGGCCCGGCCCAGCCCGATCATGTCCTCCACGGTGTCGTGCGGGTGCCCCGCGTCGCGGTGGGCGGCCGCCGCTGCCTGGAAGTGCCCGGCTGCCTTGGCCCAGTCGCGTTCCCGTGCCGCGAGGTTGCCCTGGCTGCACCGCAGCGTGCCGATGAGCTGCGGATTGCCGATGCCCTCGGCCAGCTCGGCGGCCTCGGCCAGAGCCCGCCTGGCGGGCTCCCACTGCCCGCTGCGGATCAGCAGGTCGGCGAGGTTGGCCAGGCCGATCGCCAGCGACCGCTGCTCGCCGAGCTGCCTCTTGATGACCAGGGCCTGCTCGAACAGCTCACGCGCCCGGTCCAGTTCCCCGTCGTCCACCTCAAGCAGCGCCATGTTGTTCAGTGCGACGGAAACGCCGCGGCGGTCGCCTGCCGACGCCCGCAGGTCCATCGCGGCCTGGAAGCTGCGCCGGGCGGCGGCACGGTCGCCCAGATAGCGGTGCGCCGAGCCGACCACGGTGGCGGCGTGTGCCATCAGCTCCCGCTGGCCGAGTGGCTCGAACACGGCCAGGGCCTGCTGGCCCTGGCGGATCGCCGCGGCGTAGTCGCCGTTCTCCGCGGCCAGCACCGCGGCCGAGCACAGCGCCCGGCCGGCCAGTTCGTCCCGGCGCTGCCCGGCCCGGGCCAGGAAGGTGGCCAGCCATGCCCGGCCCGCCGCCAGCCGGCCACTGACCAGCCACCATCGCCACAGCGCCGCGCCCATCGCCAGGCCCAGGTCGATGTCGGCGGCCTCGTCCGCCCACGTCAGCGCGACATCGAGGTCGGCCAGCGCGGCCGCCAGCCGGGTGGTCCAGCGGGCCACGTCAGGACCGGCCATGCCCTCCTCGCTGTCGACGGCGAGCTGGGCGAAATGCACCGCGTGGGCACGCCGTAGCTGCGGTCCCTCGCCGGTCTCATCAAGCCGGGCCGCGGCGAAGCTGCGCAGCGTCTCCAGCATGGCGAACCTGTTGTGCTCTTCACCAGGGATGACCACCAGCCAGGAGGAGTCGACGAGGCCGCGGATCAGGTGCGCGGGCGTGCCCGGCGCAGCTGATCCGCGGACGGCCCGCACGTCGTCTGCCGTGAACGGCCCGGCGAACACGCTCAGTGCGGGCAGCAGGCGCTGCTGCCCGGGGCTGAGCAGGTCATAACTTGTCCGCACGACGTCGACGAGCCTGCGGCCCCGCGGCTGGCTGCTGGGCTCAGCGTCGAGCAGCACCGCCCTTTGGGTGAGGATCTCCGGCACCGACAGGGTGCCGACCCAGCCCGCGATCAGCTCGATAGCGAGCGGCAGGCCGTCGAGGCGGCGGCACAGCTCCGCGATGGCATGCGGTGCGACGTCGGCGCTGGCGAAGCCCGGCATCCGCTCGTGTGCCCTGGCGATGAACAGCCGCACCGCGTCGCTGGCCGCGATGTCGGAGGCACCCGCCGCGGCGGATGGGCACTCCAGTGGCGGGACGGTCCAGCACACCTCGCCGGGCACGCCGAGCACGACCCGGCTGGTGACCACGATCCGCAGCCCGGCTACGGCGGCGAGCAGCTGGCCGGCCAGCTCCGCGACCGCGTCACGCAGGTGCTCCGCGCCGTCGAGCAGCAGCAGCCGCGGCGCCGCCGCCAGCGCCGCGGCCAGGCACTCCTGAAGGCTCAGCCCGGGCTGATCGCGCACCCGCAGGCAGCTCGCCACCGCCGGGACCAGCGAGACCGGCTGGCGCACCGGTTCGAGCGGGACGAACGCCACCCCGGCCGCCGGGCTGCCCTGGCGGATCGCCTCGACGGCCAGCCGGGTCTTTCCGGCTCCACCGGGACCAACCAGGCTGACCAGCCGGGACGTCGCGATGATCTGGGTCAGCTCGGTGAGTTCGGCGGCGCGGCCGATGAAGCTCGACTGGGCGACCGGCAGCCCGGCCGTGGGCGGCCCTTCGGCGGCGGCGCGCGCCTCGAACTCGGCCAGGGCGCGGCTGGCCCGCGCCGACATCTGGGTGCGCCCGGACTCCCAGCGGTTGACGGTGGCGAATGACACGCCCAGTTGCCGCGCGAGCTGTTCCTGGGACAAGCCCAGCCTGGTGCGCAGCCGCTGAATCCGCCCGGCCGGATCGGGGTCGCCACCCACGCCGAAAGCTTACGGCGCGGTACCGCTCGCGGCGGGGCAGACGGCCGGCCCCGGCCGCCGTTCGGCAATATAAAAAGTCATCAGCCTTTCAGCGAGCCGGAAAGGCCCGCGACAATGCGCCGTTCGGCGAGGACGAAGAAGCCGATCGCCGGCACCATCGACAGCGCGGTGAACGCGAAGATGCGCGCCGTGTCCTGGGAGTACTGGGTCTGGAATGTGGCCACGCCGAGCGGCAGCGTGAAGTGCGCGGGGCTGGTGAACACGATGTAGGCCAGCAGATAGTTGTTCCAGCTGAAGACGAACGCCAGGATCGCGACCGTGACCAGCGCGGGCCGCGACAGCGGCAGCAGGATCCGGGCGAAGAACTTCAGCCGCGTCGCGCCGTCCACCACGGCCGCGTCCTCGATCTCCGCCGGGATCGCGCGCATGAACGGGCGGAGGATCACGATCGTGATGGACAGCGAGAACGCCGCCTCGGGGATCGCCACCCCGAGCAGGTTGTCCAGCAGGTGGATGCGCTGCAACAGCAGGTAGAGCGGCAGGCTCGCCACGCCGATCGGGAACAGCAGGCCGACCGTGAAGAAAGTGAAGAGCGCCTCGCGGCCCTTGAACTCGATCCGGGACAGCGCGAACGCGGCCATCGAGCCGAACCCCACCGCGCCCGCGGTCGCCACCACCGCGATGAAGGCGCTGTTGCCGAGGAACCGCCAGAACGCCGAGGAGAACAGCACCGAGGTGTAGTTGCTCCACACCCAGGGATGGGGCAGCCCGACGGGGGAGGTGTTGATCTGCGCGGTGGACCGGAAGCCGCCCTCGATCACGAAGATCAGCGGGACCACGGTGATGGCGACGATCAGCACCACGACGAGCCAGGTGAGCGGTTTGATCAGCGAGAACCTGCGGCCCGGCGGCTCCGGCGCAGGCGGCGTGACAGCCCGTCCCGCGGCCCCCGCGACGGCGCTCATCCGACCGCCCTCGTGAGCGCGCCGCGGGTGTCCCTGCGCAGCGCGAAACGCTGGTAGAGCAGCGAGAACAGGAAGCAGATGATGAACAGGATGACCGCGATCGCGCTGGCGTAGCCGAACTCGTAGCTCTGGAACCCGCGGTTGATCAGGTAGGTCGCCATGGTGACCGACGCGTTGGCCGGGCCGCCGCCGGTCATGATCCACACGATGTCGAACAACTGCAGTGAGCCGATGATCGTCAGGAAGATCCAGATCCGGATCGTCGGGGCGAGCAGTGGCAGCACGATGCGCCGGGTGGTCTGCCAGGGCGAGGCCCCGTCGATGGCGGCCGCCTCGCGCAGTTCCGCCGGGATGCCCTGCAGGCCGGCCAGCAGCAAGATGATGCCGAAGCCGATGTACTTCCAGGTCAGCACCACGAACAGGGTGTAGAGCACGATGGACAGGTCGGCCAGCCACAGGTGGATGAGGTGGCCGAGACCGAGCGCGGTCAGGAACTTGTCCACGAACCCGCCCGGCTGCAGCATGAGCAGCCAGATGACCGCGGTGGTCGCCTCGGAGAGCACGTACGGCGCGAACACGACCAGCCGCAGCAGGGAGCGGCCGCGCATCTGCCTGTTCAGCAGCAGGGCCAGCCCGATGCTGATCGGCAACTGGATCGCCACCGACAGCACGGCGATGATGATGTTGTGCTCGATCGCCGCGCGGAACACGGGGTCCGACAGCGCCAGCGAGTAGTTGTGCCCGCCGGTGAACTCGGTCAGCGGCCCGAACCCGCTCCAGTTGTACAGGCTGTAGTAGACCGCGATGCCGATGGGCGCAAGCACGAAGCCGACGAACAGGATCAGCGCCGGTCCCAGCAGCAGGGTCAGTTCGAGCCTCTTGCGCAGCCGGGCCGGGCGGGCGGGCTGCGCAAGAGGCGTGGCGGCGGCTGCGGCGGAGGGTTCCGTCGCAGCCGCCGTGCTGATGCCGCGGGCCATCAGGAGGTCGAAGCCGCCTGGTTCACGGTCTGGATGATCGTCGCGGGCGTGCCCTGCCCGGCGAAGAAGTTCGCGACCGCGTTGTCCACCGCCTGGCCGACGTTGGTCGGGAAGGCGATGTCGAAGTAGTTCTGGATGTACGGCGAGGCGTGGCTGTAGGCCAGGATCTGGCGCAGCGTGGGGTCGGTCAGCGCGGACGCCGCGGCCGGGTTGGCCGGCAGGCCGACGTTCGCGCCCACCAGCTTCTTCTGCACCGCCGGGCTGTCGACGTACTTGAGGAAGTCCGCGCAGGCGGCCGTGGCACCTGTGGTGCAGGAGAAGCCGTCACCGCCGCCGAGCAGGGTGGTCGGGGCGCCCGCGCCGCCGGTGACCGCGGGGAACGGGAACCAGCCGAGCTTGGTGCTGAGCGACTTGTCGGTGGACAGGGCGGACATGACGCCGGGATCCCAGTCACCCTGCAGTTCCATGGCTGCCTTGCCGTTGGCGACCATGCCCGCCGAACTGCCCGCGCCCTGCTGGGACGCGGTGCCGAGGAAACCGGGCTGGAACGGCTTGGTCTTCATGAACGCCTGGAGGTCCTCACCGGCCTTGAGGAAGCACGGGTTGTTCAGGTTGATCGCCTTCATCGACGCCTTCAGCACGGTGGTGGAGCAGTCCCGCAGCGCGAAGTACTCCCACCAGAACGCGTCCGGCCAGCGGTCCTTGCTGCCCACGGCGATCGGCACGATGTGCGCCGCCTTCAGCTTGGTGACGTCGGCGTTGAGCTCGGTCATGGTCGTCGGCGGGCTGGCGATGCCGGCCTTGGCGAACAGGTCCTTGCGGTACCAGAAGCCCACCATGTGCAGGTCATAGGGGATGCCGTACTGCTGGCCGTTGACCTGCCAGCCCTGCGCGGCGGAGCCCAGCTGGCCGATCCAGGGGGCAACCAGCTTGGTGATGTTCATGACCTTGCCGGACTTGACCTGCGTCGCCTCCTGGCCGCCGCCCCACTGCTGGTAGATGTCCGGCGGGCTGCCGGACTGCAGGGCGAGCGGGATCTTGGTGGTGAACTGCTCGTTCTGGATCGGGTCGATCTGGAACGCAACCTTTGGATGGGCGGCGTGGTAGGAACTGGCCACTTCCGCCCACACGCCCTTGAGCGGGTCGGCGGTGGCGTTGTTCCACCACGTGAGCGTTACCGCACTGCCCGAATTAGAGGCGCTCCCCGAGCCTGCGCCGCCGCTGCTGCTGCTGCCGCACGCGGCGAGAGTAAGCGCCGCGGTCGCCGCAACGGCGAGCACGGCACCATTCCGGATGCTGCGCATTGTGGTCATCTCCCTGAGGGGTTTTAGGCGCGAGCGCGGACCAGCGTGGCCACCTAGGCTTGCCGCCGAGTTTTGCGCGTCGTATCGTTCATGTCAATCGTTGTCGATAACGTTTTATACAGGTATTCTCGCCCGGGTGGAGCCAAGCTCGCGTGTCACCATCCGCGACGTCGCCGCGCGCGCCGGCGTCTCCGTCGCCACCGTTTCGAAGGTGATCAACAACCGTTATGGCGTGGCCAGCGGAACGTCCGCGCGCGTCCAGGCCGTCATCGACGAGCTGGGGTACGAAGCGAGCCTGGTCGCGCAGAGCTTGCGAAACCACCGCACCAACGTGATCGGCATCCTGGTGGCCGACCTGGAGCCGTTCAGCACCGAGCTGCTCAAGGGTGCCGCGGACGCGATCAGGGGGTCCGGCTTCGAGCTGGTGATCTACTCCGCCGGCGGCCACTCCGGCGACCGGGTGGGCTGGGAGCGCCGGTACCTGTCCCGCCTGTCCGGCACGCTCATCGACGGCGCCATCCTGGTCACCCCGACGGTCGTGGATGTGAACTACGGCGCGCCGATCGTCGCCATCGACCCGCACACCGGCCAGTCCGGCCTGCCGACCGTGGACTCCGACAACTTCCGGGGCGCCCAGCTCGCCACCGGGCATCTGCTGAGCCTCGGGCACCGGCGCATCGGGATGCTGACCGGGCGCCCCGACCTGGAATCCGCGCAGCTGCGTGAGCGGGGGTACCGGGAGGCCCTCCAGGCGGCCGGTGCCGATGTGGACGAGAGCCTGATCCGCTGCGGCGACTACGACCCCGAGGTGTCCTTGGAACAGGCGCGGCTGCTGCTCACCGCGCCCAGCCCGCCCACCGCCGTGTTCGCGGCGAACGACATGTCGGCCATCGCGACCATCGAGGTCGCCACCGAACTCGGCCTGCGCGTGCCGGCCGACCTGTCCGTGGTCGGCTTCGACAACATTCCGGAGTCCGCGCTGTGCGCGCCGCCGCTGACCACCGTCGAGCAGCCGATCCGCAAGATGGGCGAGCGGTCCATCGAGCTGCTCCTGTCGCTGATCCGCGGTGAACGGCTCCAGGCCACCCACATCACACTCGCGACCAACCTGGTAATACGGCAGTCAACCCGGGCCTGGCGGCCCCCTTCGGCGTAAAGGACAGCAGCCACGTGACGATCGAGGGCCGCGTTTTCACCGAAACCTGGCGCGACCCGGCAGCCACGCCGGCCGAGCGGGTGCGTGACCTGCTCTCCCGGATGACCCTGCGGGAAAAGATTGCCCAGCTCTACGGCGTCTGGGTCGGTGTGGATGCCGCCCGCGGCGAGGTGGTGCCACATCAGCACCACGCCGCCCCGGTGCCGGAGTGGGAGACCCTGATCGATGCCGGGCTCGGCCAGCTCACCCGGGTGTTCGGCACCGCCCCGGTGGCCCCGGCCGACGGCGCCCGCGCCGTGGCCGTGCTCCAGGACCAGATCGTCGCGGCCGGCCGCTTCGGCATTCCGGCCATGGTGCACGAGGAATGCCTGACCGGGATGCTCGCCTGGCAGGCGACCGTGTACCCGTCCCCGCTGTGCTGGGGTGCGACGTTCGACCCGGAGCTGATCGAGCGGATGGCCGCCCAGATCGGTGCGGCGATGCGCAGGCACGGTGTGCACCAGGGCCTGGCCCCGGTCCTTGATGTGGTCCGTGACCTGCGCTGGGGCCGGGTGGAAGAGACGATAAGCGAGGACCCTTACCTGGTCGGCCTGATCGGCAGCAGCTACGTGCGCGGGCTGGAGTCGGCGGGGGTGGTGGCCACGCTGAAGCACTTCGCCGGATACTCCGCCTCACGCGCCGGGCGCAACATGGCACCGGTCTCCATCGGCCCGCGGGAGCTGGCCGACGTGCTGCTGCCGCCGTTCGAGATGGCGCTGCGCGCCGGCGCGCGGTCGGTCATGCCCTCCTACACCGACCTGGACGGCATGCCCGCCACCGCGGACCCGAAGCTGCTGACCGACTGGCTGCGCGGTGCCTGTGGCTTCACCGGGACCGTGGTCTCCGACTACTTCGCCGTGTCGTTCCTGCAGACCATGCACGCGGTCGCGGCCGGCCGCGGCGATGCCGCAGGCCTGGCCCTCGCGGCCGGGGTGGACGTGGAACTGCCCATCGTGAACTGCTACGGCGCGCCGTTGCTGCACGCGGTCGAGGCAGGGGAGGTACCCACCGCCCTGGTGGACCGGGCGGCGGCCCGGGTCCTTGAGCAGAAATGTGAGCTGGGGCTGCTGGACGCCGACTGGGCGCCGCAACCGGAAGCGTCCGGCAGCCTCGACGACGATCGGTCCCGCGCGCTGGCCCGGCAGCTCGCCGAGGAATCCATCGTGCTGCTGGCCAACGACGGCACCCTGCCGCTTGCTGCGACGCGGATCGCCGTGGTCGGGCCGCGGGCCGGCGAGGCCAGCGCGATGTTCGGCTGCTACTCGTTCCCGCAGCACGTGGGGCTGCACCACCCGGGCCTTCCGCTGGGGGTCGACGCGCCCAGCCTGCTCGACGCGTTGCGCGCCGACCCGGCCGGGTACCAGGTCAGCTTCGCCCAGGGCTGCCCGGTGCTCGGCGGCGAGGACGCCGGCCTGGCCGAGGCGGCGGAGCTGGCCCGCGCTGCCGAGGTCTGCGTCGCCGTGCTCGGCGACCGGTCAGGGATGTTCGGCGCGGGCACCTCGGGCGAGGGCTGCGACGCGGCGGACCTGCGCCTGCCCGGCCGGCAGGAGGAACTGCTCGACGCGCTGCTCGACACCGGCACACCGGTGGTCCTGGTGCTGCTCACCGGGCGGCCCTATGAGCTGTCCCGCCAGGCGGACCGGCTGGCCGCGGCAGTCTGCGGGTTCTTCCCCGGCCAGGAGGGCGGCCGCGCCCTTGCCGACGTGCTCAGCGGCCGGGTCAACCCGTCCGGCCGCCTCCCGGTCAGCTTCCCCGGCGCGGGCACGACCCAGCCGGGCAGCTACCTCGCCCCGGCCCCCGGGCTGCGCAGCGACGTCAGCACCGTGGATCCGACACCGGCGTTCCCGTTCGGCCACGGGCTGTCTTACGCCCCGGCCACCTGGCTCGGCGTGGTGCGGCGGTCCCCCCGGACGTGGCCGACCGACGGCTACTGCCAGGTGTCGATCACGCTGTGCAACGACGCGGCCATCGCTGCCACCGAAGTGGTCCAGGTGTACCTGCACGATCCGGTGGCCGAGGTGGCTCGCCCGGTGCAGCAGCTCATCGCGACCGCCCGGGTGGACCTGGCCGCGGGCCAGTCCCGCACCGTGGTCCTCGACCTGCACGCGGACCTCACCTCCTATACCGGCAGGGCCGGCCGCAGGCAGGTCGACCCGGGCGAGGCGGAGCTGCGGATCGGCGCGTCGAGCACGGACATCAGGGCGGTGCTCCCGGTGACGCTGACCGGGCCGCGCAGGCCGGCCGGTTACGACCGGGTCCTCTATCCGGTCGTGACCCTGCTGCCGCCGGGCTAGCGGGCCAAGGGCCCGTGACGACGGAACGGGGCCTTGAGCCAGGGGGGTTCCGGGGATCGTCCCCCGGGCTAGCCATCGGGGGTTCCGGGGGTCGTCCCCGGGCTAGCCATCGGGGGTTCCGGGGGTCGTCCCCGGGCTAGCCATCGGGGGTTTCGGGGGTCGTCCCCCGGGCTAGCACCGTTACGCTCCTGCTATGTTCGCCGATCTGCCGCTTGCCGAGCTGCGCCGCTACGTGCCCGACGTGCCCGAGCCCGCCGACTTCGACGAGTTCTGGTCCGGCCAGCTCGCCGCCGCCCGGGCCGCCGCGCGGGCACCGGAGTTCACCGTGGTGGCCAGCGTGCTGCGGCACGCCGAGGTGTTCGACGTCAGTTTCTCCGGGTTCGGCGGGGACCCGGTCAAGGCGTGGCTGCTGGTGCCGCACGACCCGGCGCCGCGCGCCGCGGTGGTGGTGGAGTACGTCGGCTACGGCGGCGGCCGCGGTGACCCGCTCGACTGGCTGCCCTGGAGCTGCGCGGGGCATGTCCACCTGGTCATGGACACCCGCGGCCAGGGCGGCGGGTGGCTCAGCGCGGACACCCCGGACCCCAGCGACAACGGCGCGCCAAGCACCCCCGGGTTCATGACCCGCGGCATCGCCGACCCGCGCACGCACTACTACACGCGGCTGTTCACCGACGCGGCCTGCGCCGTGGACGCGGCCCGCGGCCACCCGGCCGCCGCCGGGCTGCCGCTGGTCACCACCGGCGGGAGCCAGGGCGGGGGCCTGGCGATCGCCGCGGCCCATCTGGCGCCAGGGGTCCGGGCGGCCATGCCCGACGTGCCGTTCCTGGCCCATCCCCGGCGGGGGGCGGAGGTCACCAACAGCCGCCCCTATGTCGAGCTGTCGGAGTACTGCGCGGTGCACACCGACCAGGTGGAGACCGTGTTCCGCACGCTGTCCTACGTGGACGTGGTCAACCACGCCAAGCGGGCGCACGCCCCCGCGCTGTTCTCCGCCGGGCTGGCCGACGACATCACCCCGCCGTCCACCGTGTTCGCCGCGTTCAACCACTACGCCGGGCCCAAGGACATCGCGGTGTACGAGTTCAACGGCCACGAGGGCGGCGGGACCAGGCACCTGCGCGCCAAGCTGGACTTCCTGGCGGCCACGCTGGCTAGCTAGCGGGTCACCACCACGCTGTAGCCGAGGTCAAGCTCGGCCAGGCCGAGCAGGTGGCCCCAGCGCCGCTCCCAGGCGCCGCTGTCCAGGTCGGCGCGCAGGCGGCTCATTCCCGCGGCGCGGTCCGCCGGCGGGATCAGCGACAGGGCCGACATGGGCCCCCAGACCGCCGGATCCAGGACGGCGCGCGGGCGCCGCCAGTACGCCCCGTTGAACCCGTCGGCACAGTCGCCGGGGATCGGCACCGGGATCACGTCCAGCGGGCCGAGCACCCGCGCCAGCTCCGCGACCGGGGTTTCCCTTGCCGTCTCCAGCCGTGCGGTCGCGGGGAAGTAATGGTCAAGCCACCAGAGCGGGCGCCGCTGCGGGTCGCGCAGGAACAGCACGACGCGCCCGGCCACCCGGCGCATCTCGGCCAGGCCGCGGTCCCGGCCGGTCCAGTGATGCACGGTGAGCACGCCCATGGCGGCGTCGAAGGTGCCGTCGGGGAACGGCAGCCTCTCGGCGACCGCGCGCACCGCCGGGGCCGTGCCGCTGGGACGCTGGGCGAGCATGACTATGGACGGCTCGACCGCCACGACGCGCCGGCCGGGTGGCTCGTAGGAGCCGCTGCCGGCGCCCACGTTCAGCACGGTCCGCGCGCCGCCGAGAGCAGCCCATATCCGGCCCGCGATCCGCGGGTCCGTGCGCCGTACCGTCGCGTAACGCTCGCCGATGCGGTCATATACGGGCGCCCCGAAGGCAGGCATCAAGCCAGGCTAGCAACCGCCTGCTGGCCTGGCACCGAGAGGCCGGCGCGTGAGGCCGGCGCGGGAGCCGGTGCCGGAGAAGCCGGTCCGGGGGGTGCGGGGCAGCTCAGGCCAGGCGCCGCTCGGTCGCCCAGCGCGCGAGCTGATGGCGGGTGGACAGCTGCAGCTTGCGCAGCACCGAGGAGACGTGGGTTTCCACCGTCTTGATCGAGATGAACAGCTCCCGGGCGATCTCCTTGTAGGTGTAGCCCCGGGCGATCAGCCGCAGCACCTCACGTTCGCGCGCGGTGAGCTGGTCCAGTTCGGGATCGAGGGGCGGGGGCTGCGGGCCGGTGCCGGTGGCGAAGGCGTCCAGGACGAAGCCGGCCAGCCGGGGCGAGAAGAACGCGTCGCCGGCCGCGATCCGGCGCACCGCGTCCACCAGGTCGGTGCCGGAGATCGTCTTCGTCACATACCCGCGCGCACCGGCCCGGATCACCGCGATGACGTCCTCGGGGGCGTCGGACGCGGAGAGGGCAAGGAACCGCACCTCCGGATGCTCGGCCTTCACCGCCGCCACCACGGCCTGGCCGCCGCCACCGGGCAGGTGCACGTCCAGCAGCACGACGTCGGGCAGGCACTCACCGATCCGGGCGATGGCCGGCGTCACGTCGTCCGCCTCGCCCACGACCTCCACGTCGTCACCAAGCTCGGACCGCACCCCGGACCGGAACAGCCCGTGGTCGTCCACGATGAACACCCGTGGCCTGGCGCCGCTCATGCCTGCCAGTTAACCAGTTATCCCGCTTGCCGCAGGGCCGCTGTGGGTCCCTCCGGCGATCCGGCTGCGGCAGAAAGAGGCGGACGAACGGAGACGCCAGGAGTACCTCGGGCCGTAGCCGGGCTCACGCCTGGCTTGGCTGGCTGACGGTGTGGGCATGGTCAGGGACACCTCAGTGCCTTCGCCGGGCGTGCTGCGGATGGCCGCCTTCCCGCCATGGCGGGCCACCCGGGCGCGGATCGACTCGGCCACGCCCTTGCGGTCGGCCGGCACCGCCGCCTGGTCGAAGCCCCGGCCCCGGTCCCGGACGAACACCGACACCTCGGCAGGCTCCACCTCGGCGAAGATCGAGACGACGCTCGCGCCGGACCACTTCGCGGCGTTGACCGTCGCCTCCTTCGCGGCGGCCAGCAGCGCGGCCAGGTCGTCGTCCAGCGGGCAGTCGCCCACCATCACGACCTCGACGGCGATCCCGTGCTGCGCCTCCACCTCCTGCTGGATCAGCCGCACCCCGCTGGCCAGCGTCATGGCCTGGTCGTCGATGGAACCTGGCGGCCTGCCGTCGAACAGCCAGGAGCGCAGTTCCCGCTCCTGGGCCCTGGCCAGCGCGACCACCTGCTGCGGCTGGTCCGCGCGGCGCTGGATCAGCGCCAGGGTCTGCAGCACCGAGTCGTGCACCCGGGCGGCGATGTCGGCACGTTCTTCGGCCCGGATCCGGGCCTGCCGCTCCAGCATCAGGTCCCGCGCGATACGCAGCCACCACGGGCCGAGCAGCACCACGACGGCGGAGATCAGCAGCGCCACCCCGGCCAGGGGCTGCAGCAGCGCGACGTTCTCGTGCGCGGACTGCAGCGCGCCGATGCCGCCGGCCAGCAGGATCACCGCGACCGTCAGCCGCAGGATCAGCCCGGTCCGCCGGGAGCCGGTGGTCAGGCCGAGCAGCGGCTGGACCTGGTGGCGGATCATCGCCTGCTCGTCCTCGGGGGCGTTGCGCCAGATCAGGATCAGTCCCGCCCCGGCGACGGCCACCGGGAAGATCAGCGAGCCGAGCCACCCGGCCCTGAACGCCGAGGCGAGGATGCGCACCAGGATCAGCACGCACCAGAAGCTCGCGACGAGCGCCAGCCCGCGCCGGTCGGCCATGGCCTTGCCGGCCAGGCTGTGCTCCGTGCCGGCCATCGGGATGAGCATCCAGGCGACCACGTAGGCGGCCGCGACGAAGCCACCCGTCAGCACCGCGGCGACGGCAAGCACGATCCGCACGGTGGTGACGTCCCGGCCGATCCGGCCGGCAATCGCGGCGGCTACCCCGCCGACGATGCGGTCCTCCCGCGGGCGCCGCAGCGGGCCGCCGGGGAACCTGCCCCACCGCCCCGGGCCATGCCGCCGGAAATGCCAGGGCGCCTGCCCCGGATCGCGGGAACCGTCGTCTGGCGGCGCGCTGGAACCGCCCGCGGCGCGGGCAGCCTCCCAGGGCGGCATCCAGCCTGCCGGTTCTTCCACGAAACCATCATCGCGCCTCGCGCGCCTGCCCGGCTATCCGGGCGAACCCTGATCCTGCCGGTCAGACATCAGGGTCGGATCGGGGGTCTTCCCGATACCCCCGCGCGGCGCGCCGGGCCACGCTGGAGGCATGAACACCACCACCGCAGAGGCCAACGCCCAAGCCGTCGACCAGAGCCGGCCCCAGCCGCTCCGCCGCCCGACCAGCGATCGGATGATCGCCGGGGTCGCCGCCGGAATCGCTGACTACCTGGGTGCCGACGTCACCATCATCCGGATCGTCCTCGCCGTGCTGACCTTCGTCGGCGGCGCGGGCGTGCCCATCTACCTCGCCTGCTGGCTGCTGATCCCGGAAGAGGGATCCGACCATTCCATCGCCAGCGGCTTCGTCCAGTCCCGCCAGACCCGGTCACTCTGAGCCAAGGAGGCCCGCCCCATGCCAGCGCCGTACAATCCGCCATGGGGGCGCGGATCGTCAGGCCAGCGCCCCATCCCCGACCCGAACATCAGGGTCTCCCACGCCGAGCGCACCGAGGTCGCCGACCGGCTGTCCAAGCACTACGGCGACGGACGGCTCGACGAAGAGGAGTTCAACGAGCGCCTCGACCGGGCCATGAAGGCCAAGACCCGCGCCGACCTCGACGGCCTGTTCGACGACCTGCCCGACGCCGAGGGACCGCCCCGGCCGTCGGCCGCGCCGCCGTCGTCGCCGATGGTGCGGCCGCCGCGCCGTCACAGCTCGCTGCCGCGGATCGTGTTCCTCGCGTTCGTGGCGATCGTCGCGATCATGGTGGGACAGTCGCTCGCCGGGCCGCTGTTCGCCTTCCCGTTCCATGCGGCATGGCCGTTGGGCTGGCCGTTCCATATCCCCTGGCTGCTGATCGGCCTCGCGGTGTTCCTCTGGTATCGCTTCGCCAGGCGCCGTCCCTAGCCCGGCTGCGTGTCGCACGCCCGCCAGCGTCCCGCTCCGCTGGCGGGCGTGGCCGTGTCATCCTGGAACCCGCAAAGGCGCCGTTGCAGACTTTCCTCCGTACGGACCCGACCGGGACTCACCAGGACATGACCCTCGCCAGCCGTTTCATGGGGCAAGCGCTCAAGCTGCCGCCCGTCACGACCAGGACCGTCGACGTCGATCGTGACCTGCGGGTTCCCATGCCGGACGGAGCGGTACTGCTCGCCGACCGGTACGCACCACGGGCCCGGCCCTGGCCGCTGCGGCCGCCGCCGCCGCTGGTGCTGGTCCGCTCGCCCTACGGGCGGCGCCGGTCGTGGGGGCTGCTGTTCGGCCGCCTGCTCGCCGAGCGGGGGTTCCAGGCCGTGATCCAGAGCTGCCGCGGCACCTTCGGCTCGGGCGGCACGTTCGACCCGTTCGGGCCCGACGAGCACGACGACGGCCTCGCCACGGTCGCCTGGCTGCGCAAGCAGCCGTGGTACCCAGGTTCCTTCGGCACCTGTGGCCCGAGCTACCTCGGCATGACCCAGTGGGCCATCGCGGCGGATGCGGGGGCGGACCTCGGCGCGATCGCCGCCCAGGTGACCACCGCCGACTTCCGCGCCCCGTTCTACCCGGGCGGGTCGTTCTCGCTGGACACCGCGATGAGCTGGATCTGCCAGGTCGCGGGGCAGGAACGGCCCCTCGCGACGCTGCGGAACCAGCTTGCCGAGCGGGGCAGGCGCCCGCTGCTGAATCACCTGCCGCTGCGCGACCTCGACCGGCTGGCTACCGGCCATGGCGTGCCGTGGTGGCAGGACTGGCTGGCGCACGACGCTCCGGGCGACGAGTACTGGCAGGACCGCAGCTTCGCCGCGACGCGCGGCGAGGTGACCGCCCCGGTCAGCATGGTCGGCGGCTGGCACGACTTCTTCCTGCCGCTGCAGCTTCGCGACTATGCGGCGCTGCGCGCCGCGGGCCGGGACCCGTACCTGCTCATCGGCCCGTGGCGGCACGCGGACCAGCAGGCCGCGCAGGCGTGGGTCGCCGACACGCTGGCCTGGATGCGCGCGCACCTGGCCGGGGACCGCGCCGCGCTGCGGCCGCAGCCGGTACGGATCTTCGTCACCGGCGCGGATGAGTGGCGCGACCTGCCCGCCTGGCCGCCGGAAACCCGGCCGCACCGCTGGCACCTGCACCCCGACGGGGTCCTCGCTCAGGCCGCGCCGCCCCAGGCGGACCCGGACCGGTACACCTACGACCCGGCGGACCCGACACCGAACCTGGCCGGGCCGACGGGCCTGTCCGGCCGGGCCAGGGTGGACAACCGCGCCCTCGAAGCCCGGCCCGACGTGCTGACCTACACCGGTGCCCCGCTCGCCGGCGACCTGGAACTGGCCGGGGAAGTGGTGGCCGATCTGTTCGTCTCCTCCAGCCGGGAGCACACGGACTTCTTCGCCCGGCTGTGCGACGTCGACCCGTCGGGCAGGTCGGAGAACATCTGCGACGCGCTGCTCCGGCTGACGCCGGGACACCCGGAGCGGCAGCCCGACGGCACGATCCGCGCCAGGTTCACGCTCTGGCCGGCCGCGCACCGCTTCGCCCGGGGCCACCGCCTCCGGCTCCAGGTCTCCAGCGGCGCACACCCCCGGTACGCCCGCAACCCCGGCACCGGCGACCCACTCGGCACCGCGGTCAACCTGGTGCCCGCGCAGCAGCAGGTGTTCCACGACCCGGGCCACCCGTCCGCGCTGACTCTCCCGGTCCCGCTCTGATCTCCCCGCCCCCGCGCTCCGCGCCCACCCCCGCGCTGGGCACCCGGCCGGGCCGGCCCGCGCGGGCCCCGGCTAGGGCAGTTCCAGGTAGTCAAGTGCGGCGCGGACGCCCGCGCGCTCGATCGGCACCCCGGCCAGTGCCAGCCCCATCTCGACCCCGCACAGTGTGCCCGCCAGCATCAGGTCGCCCAGGTCGCCGAGGTGCCCGATGCGGAACACGCGGCCGGCCAGCCTGCCCAGGCCCGCGCCGAGGGAGGCGTTGTACCGGTCAAGAACGATCTCCCGCACCTGGTCGGCGTCGCAGCCGTCGGGGACCAGCACCGCGGTGAGCGTGCTGGAGTACTCCGCCGGATTGCGGCACACGATGTCCAGGCCCCAGGCCCGCACGGCGCGGCGGGTGGCCTCGGCGTGCCGCCGGTGCCGGGCGAAGACCGCGGGGAGCCCCTCCTCACCGAGCATGGCGAGGCTCTCCCGCAGCCCGTACAGCAGGTTGGTGGCAGGTGTGTAGGGGAACACCCCGGTGCGCGCGGCGTCGAGGAGGGGCTGCCACGCCCAGTAACTCCGTGGCAGCCGGGCCTGGCGTGCCGCATCGAGCGCCTTCGCGCTGACCGCGTTGAGGCCCAGGCCAGGGGGCAGCATCATGCCCTTCTGGGAACACCACACGGTGACATCGACACCCCATTCATCGTGTCGGTAGTCAATGGATCCGAGTGATGAAACAGCGTCCACAATAAGCAATGCCGGATGTGCCGCAGCATCGATTGCCGCGCGGATTTGGGGAATACTGCTTTCCGTGCCCGTGGAGGTCTCATTGTGCACCACGGTGACCGCCTTCACCGCGTGGCCGGCATCGGCGGAGAGCCGCTCGAACACCTGCTCCGGCTGCACGCCGCGAGCGCCAGTCACCGGGCACCAGGTCCACGCCGAGTCCCAGGCTCTCCGCCATGGCGGCCCACAGCATGGCGAAGTGGCCGGTCTCGAACGCGAGCACCTTGTCACCCGGCGGAAGCGTGTTGACCAGGGCGGCCTCCCACGCGCCCGTACCCGACGAGGGGTAGAGCGCCACCGGCCGGGCCGTGCCGGCCAGGCTCGCCACCCCGCTGAGCACCTCGCGGGCCAGGCGGGCGAACTCCGGGCCCCGGTGGTCGATCGTGGGCGCCGCCATCGCGCGCAGCACCCGGTCCGGAACATTCGCCGGCCCGGGGATCTGCAGAAAATGACGGCCACTGCGGTGATTCATTGTCCTATTATGTAACCCGAAGGCCGAGTCATGCTCCAAGGGAGGGCGGAATTAACATTCCGGATTCCGCTGCCACGCCCGGACAACAGGGAACTGGCGGCGGCGCTGCGCCGCGCGGTCAGCGGCGGGGTGCGGTTCGACTCCTACAGCCGGCACCTTTTCTCCCGCGACGCGAGCATGTACCAGATCGAGCCGCTCGGCGTGGTGTTCCCCAGGGACGGTGACGAGGCCGCGGCCGTGGTGGCCGCTGCCGCCGAGTTCGGCGTGCCGGTGCTGGCCCGCGGCGCCGGGACCAGCCTGGCGGGGCAAGCCGTCGGGCGCGCGGTGGTGATGGACTTCTCCAGGCACATGAACCAGATCCTCGCGATCGACGGCGCGGCGCGGCACGCGCGGGTCCAGCCAGGAGTGGTGCAGGAGCAGTTGAACCTGGCGGCCGCCCGGTACGGGCTCATGTTCGGCCCGGACACCTCGACCAGCAACCGGGCCACGCTCGGCGGGATGATCGGCAACAACTCGGCGGGCAGCCATTCGGTCAGGTACGGCATGACCGTCGACCACGTGCTCTCGCTGGACGTGATCCTTTCCGACGCGAGCCGCGTGACCTTCGGTCCGCTCACGGCGGCAGAGGTCGCCAGCCGCGCGGCCCGGCCGTCGCTGGAAGGCGCGATCTGCCGGGAGCTGCCGCTGCTCGCGGAGCGGAACGCCGAAGCCATCGCCACCGGATACCCGCGGTTCTGGCGCCAGTCGGGCGGGTACCGGCTGGACCGCCTGGCGGGCCGTGGCGGGCCGGGCGGCATGGATCTCGCCAGGTTCCTGGTCGGCTCGGAGGGCACTCTGGTCACGGTGGTGGCGGCGGACGTCGCCCTGGTGCCCGCCCCCCGGCACCGGGTGATCGCGGTGGGCCATTTCACCTCTTCCGAGGCGGCGATCGACGCGACCGGGGACGCGCTGGCCTGCGAGCCCGCCGCGGTCGAGTTGATGGACCGCGCCATCCTGGAACTGGCCCGCACCAAGCTGGAGTACCGGGAGCTGTCGTCGATACTGTCCGGCGACCCGGGCGCGCTGCTTTTCGTGACGTTCTTCGGGGACACCGGGGCGGAGGCGGCCGCCGGCATCGACCGGCTCGACGCGCTCTGGCGGCGGCACCGGCACGGCTATCACACGCTGCGGGCGGAGACCGCCGCGGATCAGGCGGCCTTGCTGAAGGTCCGCCAGGCCGGCCTGGGCCTGCTCATGGCGGCCAGCACCGGGGCCCGCCGTCCGCTGGCGTTCGTCGAGGACACCGCGGTCGACCCGGCCGTCCTCGGCGCCTACGCCCGCCGGTTCCGCGAGGTGCTCAGCGCGCACGGCCTGTCCGCGGGCTTCTACGGGCACGCCTCGGTCGGCTGCCTGCACGTCCGCCCGTTCGTGGACCTGACCGAGCCGGGACAGGTGCAGACGATGCGCGCGGTCGCCGAGGAGATCCGCGACCTCGTGCTCGAGTTCGGCGGCGTCAACTCCAGCGAGCACGGCGACGGGCTGGTCCGCAGCGAGTTCAACCGGGCCGTGTTCGGCGACCAGCTTTACGAGGCGATGTGCGAGGTCAAGCGGCTGTTCGACCCGGATGGCCGGATGAACCCCGGCAAGATCACCGGTGCGGCGCCGATGACAAGCAACCTGCGCGAGGCGGCCCGCCCGGCTGGCCGTGGCTACGTCAGCAAGATCGCCTTTCCGGGTGGCATGCGCGGGGCGGCGGACCGGTGCATGAACATCGGCCTGTGCCGCAAGAGCGCGTCCGGGGTGATGTGCCCCTCCTACATGGCCACCCGCGACGAGGAGCACTCCACCAGGGGCCGGGCCGGCGCCCTGGTGAAGGCCCTGGACATGCCCGACCCGCGATCGGCGCTCGGCGATCAGCGGCTGCACGAGATCCTGGACCTCTGCCTGGAGTGCAAGGCCTGCAAGAGCGAGTGCCCGCTCGGCGTGGACATGGCCTCGCTCAAGACCGAGGCCCTCGCCGCCTACCACGACCAGCACGGCGTGCCGTTCCGCTCCCGCATGTTCGGCTCGGTCCGGGCGCTGAACCGGCTGGGCTCCGCGACCGCGCCGCTGTCGAACCTGCTCGGCGGCGTGCGGCCGGCCCGGCTGCTCGCCGAGCGCTGGCTGGGGGTGGCGGCCGCCCGGCCGCTGCCCCGGTTCCAGCGGCAGCACCTGGCCAGGTGGCATGCCCGCCGCCCGGCGAACCCCGGCACGCAGGGTGAGCTCGTCTTTCTCGCCGATTCCTTCACCAGCTTCACCGAGCCGCCGGTGGCGCGGGCCGCGATCGAACTGCTGGAAGCGGCCGGCTGGGCCGTGCGGCTGGAGGCGGCGGCCTGCTGCGGCCGCGCCAGCCTGTCCAAGGGCCTGGTCGGCCAGGCCCGCGACCGGGCCAGGAACCTGGTGGACCGGGTGGCCGGCCATGGCCCGGTCGTCGGCGTGGAGCCATCCTGCCTGCTGACGCTGCGTGACGAGTACCCCGCGATCCTGCCCGGTGATCCCCGGGTGGCGGCCGTCGCCGCGGCCAGCATGCTGCCCGAGGAACTGCTGCTGCAGGCGGTCGCCGACGGCCGCCTGGCGCTGAGCCCGATGGCGGGCACGCGGATCCTGTTCCACGGCCACTGCCACCAGAAGGCGGTTACCGGCACGGCCGCCACCGTGGCGCTGCTGCGGGCCATCCCCGGAACCGAGGTCACCGAGGTGGACGCCGGCTGCTGCGGGATGGCGGGCTCGTTCGGCTTCGAAGCCGAGCACTACGACCTGTCCATGCGGATCGGCGAGCTTCGGCTGTTCCCCGCCGTCCGTGCCGAGCCCGCCGGCACGATCATCGCCGCGTCCGGCGTCTCCTGCCGCCAGCAGATCGCCCACGGCACCGGCCGCGCCGCCCGTCACCCGCTGGAGATCGTCAGGAGCGCGCTGATACCGCCCGCCGCTTAGCGCTCCGGCAGCAGGCCGTCCTGTGCTGCTGCTCCCGGGCGGGCCGAATGGAGCCAGGCGAGCATGCCGGGCGGTGCCAGCCGGGCCGCTCGGGCGTGGTAGGCATCGATCTCGGCGGCACTGAGGACCTCGCGGCCCGCGCCGGAGGTGCCCCGGCGGAAGAACGCGGCGTTGCTCTTGAACAGCCCGGCGGTGGGCACGAGGATGTCCGCGCGGCCCGACATGCTCTCGAACGTCGCCGCCTGGACAAGCTCGGGCCAGGCTTGCCCGGGCACGGTGATCCCCAGGCCAGCCAGCCAGCGCATCTGGCCCGCCAGGTCGCTGGACAGGTTCTCGTAGTGCACGAGCAGGACGTTCAGCTGGTCACGCCGGGCCCAGGCATCCGAGAGATGCCACATGAATCCGGGCAGCGACTCGATGTTCTCCGCCGGATCACGATCATCGGCGATCCAGCCGAGCAGTCGCTCGTCCATTGGCTCCGGCCGCGACGCAGTCGTAGCCACCGGTGGCCGATCAGCTGCCGGCGGCGGCCCGGTCGATGACGACGCCGTAGCGGTACTGCGTCACGTCGATCCAGCGAGTGCCGGGCGTCACGAGTACGTAGGTGATCACCGCTGTCGGCGTCCAGCGGTCAGCGTGACCAGGCCCAGCCCACCGAACTCGGGCACACCGGATACGCGTCCAGGTACACGCCGGGAACGTGCGCATCGGGTCGTCTGGGTACTCAACCACCTCAGACATGGCGGCGATCAGGGCGTCGAGACGCCATCGGCTGGGCCCACCCGGCCCGGACAGCGCGTCGGCGGCCAGTCGGAGCATGGTGGCCCGGAGCCGTTCCAGGGTCTGCGGTGACAGCGGCCGCGGCCCAGGTAGTCTCCACCCGGGAGGCGCCGGGGGCGTTGCGCAACTGTGCCAGCGTGATGTGCAGGTATGCCCGGTCAGGCCGGCCGTCCGGGAGCATCCCGCTGGCGATCAGCCGGGTGCAGGGCTAGTGGGCCAATTGCATCGTGATCTACGCCACCCTGGACAGGCTGAAGGATGACAAGTGCCATGTTGATCAGTTACGAACCGTCCAGCCGCCAAGCCACCGGTTACGCCGCCGCCGGATCGAGGATCGTGACGCTTGCGGCCTCAGACGGTTCGGGTACGGGCAGGCCCTCCTGCTGGAGTATGGCGATGTGTGCGGCCATGGCCTCGATCATCAGCGTCTCAGTCTCTTGACGCGAGTCCCCGGCGGCGATAACTCCCGGCAGGTCAGGGGAGTATGCCGAGTAGCCCGGTGGATCTCCACCCTCACCGACCTGCGTGGCCGCAACACCCTGCTGTACTACAAGGACCGCCGGGCCGGGACCCTCGACCTGGCCCGCGCTGACCCGGACATGCTTGAACGGTTCTGCCGTACCGGGTCGATCCGGCTGACCCGGCTGTTCAGCGACGCCGACCTGCGCGCCGACGCGATCCGCCGGGTCCAGGCGATCTACCGGAAGGCCAGGGAACTGCAGGAGGAGCGCGGCATCCGCGCGGCCTACCTGGCCACCGGGATGGCGCGCTGGGACGAGCTGTTCCTTGAGCCGGCCGCGCCGGTGCTGCTCCGCGGCCTGACCATCACCCCGACCAGGGCCAGGCACGACGACTTCGAGCTGGGCCTGGACGAGGAGGCCGAGGTCAACCCGGTGCTGCTGCACAAGCTGGCCACCGTGTTCGGCGCGGCGACCGGGGAACTCGCGGCCGAGCGCGGCGACCGGCTCATCCAGGCGCTTTACCGGGCCGCCGTCGCCGCCGAGATCCCCGGCTTCGAAATCACGAACCGCCAGGTTATCGGCACCTTCACCTACGCGAAGCTGCCCATGGTCCGCGATCTGGAAGCGGCCGGTGACCTGCTCGGCGACAGCGACGTGGTCGCGGCCATCGCGGGGGACATCGAGGCGCAGGAACTGCTGAACGGCGACGAGGCGGGCGAGCCGGTGCTCGACGCGCCGGAGCAGGACTACTCGGTCCTGGACGCCGACTCCTCGCAGCGCAGTGCGATCGGCGCGGTGCTGTCCGGGCACAGCCTGGTGATCCACGGGCCGCCCGGCACCGGCAAGAGCCAGACCATCGCCAACCTGATCGCCGCCCTGGTGGCCCGGGGCCGCAAGGTGCTGTTCGTCGCCGAGAAACGCGCCGCCATCGACGCCGTGCTCTCCCGGCTGAAGAGCGTCGACCTGGGCGAGGCGGTGCTCGACATCCACGAGGGAACACGGGACCGGCAGCGCATCGCCCGCGACCTCGGCGGCACCCTGGACCTGGCCCAGCGGACCGAGGCCCCACAGGTCGCCGGCCTGCACCGGCGCTTGGTCGACCGGCAGCGGCGGCTGACGGAGAACGTCGCGGCGCTGCACGAGGTGCACGAGCCGTGGGGCCTGACACCGTTCGAGATCCAGTCGGCGCTGCTTGGCATACCGGAGCAGGCGCACACCGCGGTGCGGCTGGCCGCCCCCGAGCTGATCACCGCCGGCCGCGCCGACCGGATCCGCGACGAGCTGCGCGAGTTCGCGCACCTGGGCGGGTTCGCCATCCGCCCGGCGAGCACGCCGTGGTACGGCGCGCGGCTGCCCACCACGGAGGCGGCGCGGCACGCCTGCGACCTGGCGGCCCGCCTCAGCAGCCACAGCATTCCCATGCTCGTGCACCACTGCCGCCGGGCCGCCGGGGAGACCGGGCTGCGGCCGCCGGACGGCTACCGCGAGGCGGCCGCGATTATTTTGCTCTACGCATCAATCGCACAGACCCTGGCCACGCTGGACGCCGGCGTGTACCGGGCTGGCCCGGAGCGGCTCGCCGCGGCCTGCGGGGCCGGCGCGGGCCTGAAGTTCCGCGAGCGCCATGCGCTGCGCAAGCAGGCCCGCGCGCTGTGGCGCCCGGTGGCCGGAGCCGGGAGCCCCGTGGCCGGAGCCGGGAGCCCACGGCCCAGCCGGGAGTCCCACGGCCCCAGCCGGGAGTCCCGTGGCCGGAGCCGGGAGCCCGACGGCCGAGCCGTCCAGGGAGGAGCTGGCCGCGGCCTTGGCCGAGGCCGCCAGGCAGCTCGCCCAGTGGCGGGAACTGTGCCCCGGCGACGGCCTGCCCGCCCTGCCGTCGGCCTGCACCGAACTGGCCGGCCTGGCCGCCGAGGTGGACGGGCAGCTCACCGCGCTGCGCGGCTACATCCGGCTGCCCGCAGAACCCGAACCGCTGCTCGCCGAGCTCGCGGCCGACCGGGAGACCGCCTGGAAACTGCCCAGGCTGTACGAGCTGGGCACCGGGTTCGACGACAGCGGCCTCGGCGCGCTGCTCGACGAGCTGGCCCGCAGGCAGGTCACCGCCGGACCTGGCCGCGGCCGCGTTCGACCAGGCCTGGTACACCACGATCCTGGACCGGATCCGGGTCGCCGATCCGCGTTACGCGGCCCACCGTGGCGGCGCCCTGGACGAGATCGCCAGCGACTTCCGGGTCCGCGACGTGCAGCACCTGTCGGCCAACCGGGCCCGGGTGCGCCGCGCCTGGGCGCAGCAGCTCCGCGAGGCGCAGGACCGGCACCCGCTCCAGGCCAGGGTGATCCGCAAGCAGGCCGCGCTGCGCCGGGGGCACCTGCCGCTGCGCCGCCTGGTCGACCAGGCACACGACGTGCTGTTCGCACTCAAACCATGCTGGGCCGCCTCACCGCTGATCGTCAGCCAGGTGCTGCCCGCCGCCAGGCTGTTCGACGTGGTGATCTTCGACGAGGCGAGCCAGATCATCCCGGCCGACGCCATCCCGTCGATCATGCGCGGCCACCAGATCGTGGTGGCCGGCGACGACAGGCAGCTACCGCCGACCAACTTCTTCCGCCAGATCGGCGACGGGGGCGACGAGGGTGCCGAAGACGAGGACAGCCTGGTCTCGTTCGGCGCGGGCTTCGAGTCCGTGCTGGAGGCGCTCCGGCCGCTGCTGCCCACCTGGCCGCTGAACTGGCACTACCGCAGCAGGGACGAACGGCTGGTGGCCTTCTCCAACACGCACATCTACAGCGGCGCGCTGACCACATTCCCGGGCGTGCTCCGCGACGACTGCCTGCGCCACGTCGTGGTCGCGCAGGGCCCGGAACCCGGCCAGGAGGTCTCGGTCACCGCCGAGGTGGAGCAGGTGGTCGAACTGGTCCTGGAGCACGCGCGGGTGCGGCCGCACGAATCACTCGGCGTCATCGCGCTCGGCATCAAGCACGCGGATCGTATCGACACGGCATTGCGCGGTGCCCTGGCAGCACACCCGGGCCTTGAGGGATTCTTCGCCGAGGACCAGCCCGAGCCTTTCTTCGTGAAGAACCTGGAGCGGGTGCAGGGCGACGAGCGGGACGCGATCATCCTGTCGATCGGGTACGGCAAGCACCCGGACGGCCGGATGCGCTACCAGTGGGGCCCGCTGCTGCGCGACGGCGGAGAGCGCCGGCTGAACGTGGCCGCCACCCGCGCGAAGCACCGGCTGACCCTGGTCAGCTCGTTCTCCAGCCATGACATCGACCCGGACCGGGTGACCAAGGCAGGTGCCCGGCTGCTGGCCGACTACCTGGAGTACGCCAGCTCGGGCGGGACCGCCGTCGGCGCGTCGGGCTCGGACGAGCTGAACCCGTTCGAGGCCGACGTCCGTGACCGGCTCGCCGAGTTCGGGATCAGCGTCGTGCCGCAGTACGGCGTCGGCGGGTACCGCATCGACTTCGCGGCGGCGCACCCGCAGGACCCCGGCCGGATGGTGCTGGCGATCGAGGCCGACGGTGCCTCCTACCGGCAGTCGGGCAGCGTCCGGGACCGTGACCGGCTGCGCGGCGAGCATCTGCAGCGGCTCGGCTGGAGCTTCCACCGGCTGTGGTCGACCAACTGGTTCTACGACGCCAAGGCCGAGGTGACCAAGCTGCGGGACGCCTACGACCGCGCGGTGGCCGCCGCCGACGAAGCCGCGCCGCCGGAGCAGCCGGAGCAGCCCGAGCAGCCGGAGCCGCCGGGGCCGCCGCAGACGGCGGAGCGGCCCGCCGCGGTCCCGGGGCAGCAGCTCGACCTCAGTGCCCGGCCGGGGCCGGTGACGCGAAGTTCACCGTGATCCGCCGGAACCCCAGGGAGCCGAGCATCCCGTTGAGCATCCCCCTGGTGTTGCGCTCGGCCTCGGCGAGCAGCGGGCTGTGCCGTGCCGCCGTCTGGATCCGCTGCTGGGCGGCGATGTAGACCTGCTGCTGGCTGTTCGGGTTGCCGCCGAAGAAGTTCCCGATCCGGTTCAGCAGGCCCTGCTGCTGCGCGTACACGAAGGACTGCTTCACGTTGAGGACGGCCGGTTCGAGCTGCGCAGGCGGCAGCGTGACCGTGACCGCCGAGCGGTTCGCCGACACCTGGATCGCCTTCCCCTTGAGCTGGGAGAAGTTGACGAACGCGATGTCCGTGCCCTGCCCGATGAACAGGGTTTGGCTGCCCTGCAGGAAGGACGGCAGCAGCGAGTGCTGTGACAGGTCCACTACGACCTGGAAGGAGCCGCTGGCCGCCTCGTAACGGCTCAGCGCGGTGATCGACTTGAGCAGCACCGGCTGGCTGGTCACCGTGGTCTGCTCGGCGAACGGGTTCCTCAGCCGCGGCAACAGGTGCACCGCGGACAGCGCGACGGCCAGTACGGCCACGGCCACCAGCGCGGCCGCCACCACGGCGAGCCGGGCCAGTAAGCCCTGGCCAGGTCGGATGCGCAACATCGGCTGCCTCCTTTTGCGGCCGGGCTGAAAATGGCGCGCCCGCTCACTACCCGGGAGACGGTGAATGATTCGTGCGCTCCCGGGTAGCCGCGGATCAGGCCCCGGAGCGCGGGAGGCGACATGCTGAGGTGGTACAGGCGCCGTGGCGAGCGGCGCAGGCCCAGGCTCGTGGGCTGCCTGATCTGGCTCATCGCCCTGGTCGTCGTCCTGATCGTGCTGTCGTTGCTGTTCGGCGGCTTCACCAGGGGCACCAAGGTCAGCGGGCTGGGCCCGCCGGCCCCGCCTGCCGCAGCCCAGCACGCCAGCCTGCCGCCGCGGTAACCGCGACGAGGAGCCCCGCGCCAAGGAACACCGGGCGGGGGTCGCCGATGGCCGCCGCCAGCGAGCCCGCGATGACCACACCCAGCGGGTCGGCGGTGAGAAACAGCAGGCGCACGGTACTGGTCACCCGGCCGAGCAGTTCACGCGGGACGATGAGCTGCCGGTAGGTCCGGTTGGCCAGGCTGGCCACGGTGATCGCCCACAGGTACGCCAGGTTGGCGGCGCAGAGCGTGACCAGTGAGCCCGTGACGCTCACCGAACCGATCGCCAGCCCGCTGGCGGCGACCGCCAGCACGACCAGGCGTATCTGCCCGGCCCGGGCCGCCAGCCAGCTGGCGGACAGTGCGCCGGCGACGCCGCCCACGCCGCCCGCGGCGACCACGGCGCCGACCCCGGCCGCGCTCAGCCCAAGGGTGTCCCTGGCGTAGAAGAACATGAGCTTCTCCGTGGCCAGGCACAGGTTCACGATGATCTGCACCACGGTCATGATGACCAGCACCCGGACCGAGAGCAGGTAACCGATGCCCGCGCGGAACTCGGCGGCCATGGCGTGCCACCCGCCTCCCCATCCCCCTTCACGGCCGGCCCGGCGGGAGGTGTGCGGCACATTCCGCCGCACGGCCAGCAGGGTGACCAGCGACACACCGAACGTCACCGCGTCCGCGAGCAGCGCCGCGCCAAGTTCGCCCGCGGCGGCGAGCACGCCCACGACGGCCGGGCCGGCCACAAGCGCCGCCTGGCTGGCCAGCTCCAGGGCGGAGTTCGCCCGGATCAGCCCGGCGCCGGGGAACAGGTCCTTCACCACGATGACCAGGGCCGTCTCGAAGAACACCGACGCCGCACCGGCGGCCAGGGCGATCGTCATGATCACCCAGAGCCGCGCGGCACCGGTCACCCAGAGCAGGTAAAGGGCGGCGAAGGCGACGGCACGCGCGGCGTCCGTGACGACCAGCACCCGCCAGGCGTCGAGCCGGTCGACCAGGACCCCGGCGGGCAGTCCCACGGCCAGGTAGCCCAGGGTCTCCGAGGCCGCGGACAGCGCCGATATCAGCGGGCTGCGGGTGAGACCGAGGACGAGCAGCGGAATGGCCAGGATGGCCAGGCCATCACCGAGCAGCGACACCGCCTGCCCGGACAGGAACACCCGGGATGGCCAGCTCACCCGCTAATGGTGGCGGACGATCGGCCCGCGATGGCGTAGCCGCAGGTGATCGTCTTGGTGACGGTGCCCCCTGCGCCGGCGCGAGCCGGCCACACCGGACTGCCTAAGGCGGCTCGGACCGCCTTAGGCAAGCTCACGGGCGGGAATTAGGGCGTATGTCCGATGCCAGCCCCGGCGCCTTACGGCGATTCTCGATGGTGCGGGACCGGGAAGCGGGACCGCATCGAGGAGGCCTGAAATGAATTCCTACATCTCGCTGGCCCTGGCCGCGGAGCGGGCCAAGGACATGCAGTGCGACGCCGCTGTTGCCCGTTACCACAGGGAAGCCCGGCGGGTCCGGCGGGCCGCCCGCCGCGCGCGGGTCACCGAGCAGACCGTGCACGGCGGCCAGGCGCCCGACAGCTACGAGGACTTCCTGTGCCAGACGGCCAGGTCGGGGATGCGCGAGCCGACCGCCGCCGGGCGTTCCGCGGGGCAGGCCGTCCGCTAGTCAGATCTGAGACTCGGCGCGGCCAGCCGGCAGCCCGATGCCCTCGGCGTGAGCGATCGCCGCGGCTTCGGTACGGCTGGCCGCGCCCAGCTTGGCGAGGATGTTCGAAACGTGCACGCTGGCGGTCTTCGGGGCGATGAACAACTCAGTCGCGATCTCTCTGTTGGTGCGCCCCGCGGCCAGCAGGCGGAGCACCTCGTACTCCCGGGCGGTGAGGCCGCGCAGCACACTCACCTGGCCGCCCGGCCGCTCCTGGTCCCGGGAAAGCCGCCCGCGGCGGCCGAGAGCGGTCAGCGCGGCAAGCAGCGGCCGGGCGCCCAGGCGCTCGGCCGCCTCGACGGCCTGCCGCCACTCGTGCTGCGCCTCGTCACGGCGGCCGGCCTCAAGCAGCGCCTCGGCGAGCCGCCAGCGCGACCTGGCCGTCTCGTAGACGAACGCCGGGCCGAACGTGGTCACCACGGCAGCCCAGGCCGCCGGGTCGTTGTCCCCCTGAGCGCGGCGCAGTTCCGCCTCGGCGCGGGCCAGCCACGCCCGGCCGTCCACTCCCAGCACCGACTTGGGCCTGCGCGGATGCGCCGCTCCCTGACGGGCCGTGTCGATCAGCGTCGCGGCCGCCTCGACGGCCGCGGCCGCGGCTGCCTCGTCACCCACGGCCCTGGCCTGGGCGGCCCGGTCGGCCTGGGCGGCCAGCCCCACCGCGGCTACCCGGATCAGCGGCGGCCCGTACCCGCCGAGGTAGTCGATTTCTGACTTGATGCACGCCGCTACCGCGGCCAGGGCGGTGGCGGTGTCGCCGTGCCACAGCGCATGCTCGGCCAGCAGCCCGCGGCCGATGAACGCGCTGAAGTTCTCCCCGGGCCAGAACGGCTCCAGCCAGGTGCGCCGGTCCGCCACGGTGGCGTCGTCGCCCATGGCCACATCGATGAACAGCGCCATGGCCGAAAGGACGGCCTCGCGCTCGGTGGTGACCCGGACCGGGAACCCGTCCGCGACCTGCAGTGCATGGTCCCAGTCGCCGTCGTTGAAGTGCGCCAGGTAGTGCAGGTACTGCAGGTCAAGCCCGTACGGGGCGAGCAGCAGGCCGGCCTCCTCCGCACGCAGCAGGCCCTCGTGTGCGGTCGCGCTGGCCTGAGCCAGGTCCCCGCGCTCCAGGTTGATCCGGGCGAGCTGGAACGCCGCGCGCAGGTGCACGCCGAGGACGCCCGCCTCCTGTGCCTGGCGGTGCGCCTGGGTGAACAGCTCGATGGCCTCGGGGATGCGCCCGGAGCGCTCCTCCAGCTGGCCGAGCGTCACCAGGGCGTCGGCCTCCGGCGACTGCGCCCCGGCGGCACGGGCCGCATCCCGCGCTGCCAGCGCCCAGGTATGTGCCGGCGACAGGTCATCGGCGGTGAGCAGTGTCTGCGCGTAGGTGGCCAGGGACCGGGCGCGCTCCCAGCGCGGTGGCTGCTCCGGCAGCGCGTCGATGGCCGCACGGGCCGCGGCCACGGCCGCCGCGTGCTGTTCGATTTCGAGCAGGTAGTAGGCGAGCCGCTCGTTCGCCCTGCTGACCAGCACCGGATCCTCGGCCGTGCTGACGTAGTCGAGCATCCGGTGCAGTTGCAGCACGGCACGGTGCAGGTCACCGCTGGCCGCGGCGCTTGTCGCCGACTCGAACGCCAGCCAGCCGCGCTGCATGCCCGCCAGCTTCTCCGGGTCGGTGATCCGCTCCCACAGGGCCAGTGCCTGGTCGAAGTGCCGGTGTGCCTCCGCGGGCGCAGCCAGTCTGTCCGCCTCCTGACCCGCCCGTACCGACGCGCTGAACGCACCTGGGATGTCGTGGCTGGCCAGGCTGTGATGGGCCAGCTCAGCCGCGGTTCCCGGCACGGACGACAGCCGGACCTCGTCGGAGAGCAGTTCGGCCAGCCGCGCGTGCAGCCGGGTCCGTTCGCCCGGCAGCAGGTCGGCGTAGGCGGCCTCGCGCAGCAGTGCGTGCCTGAAGGCGTAGCCCTCCTCGCCGTCGGGCACCAGCAGCTGGTTCGCGACGGCCTCCCTGACCGCCTGCTCGTACTCCGGCTCCTCCAGGCCGCAGGCCTGCCTGACCAGGTCGTCCTCGACCCGCCGGCCCGCCACGGCCGCGGCCTGCACCACCTGCTGGCCCGCCGGGGAGAGCCGCTGCAGCCTGGCCAGCAGCAGTTCGGCCAGCCCGGCCGGGAGATCGGAGCCGCACGCCGAGGCGGCAAGCAGTTCCTCGGCGTAGTAGGTGTTGCCTTCCGCCCGGCGGATGATGACCTCGAGGGCCGCCGCTTCTAGCGGGTTCTGCGCCAGCGCCGCCAGATGCTCCGCCATCGCCTCGTCGCGCAGCGGCCCCACCTCGACCGCGGTCACGCTGGGCAGCCGGAGCAACTCGGCCGCCACGGCGCGCAGCGGGTGGCCGCGGTGCAGGTCGTCGGTCCGGTAGGTGGCGATCACCGCCACCCGTTCCCGGTGCAGCACCCGGCTCAGGAACGTCAGCAGGTCCCTGGTGGACCGGTCGGCCCAGTGCATGTCCTCAAGCACGAGCAGCACCGGGGCCGTTCCGGCAAGTTCGGCGAGCATGCCGAGCACCGCACCGAACAACTGCTGCTGGGCCATGCCGGGTGCCTCGCCACCGGTCATCTGGGTGGCGCCCCGGTCGGGCAGCAGCAGGCCGAGGACCGGCCGCGCGGCGATCGCGTCCGCCAGGGCCGGGGTGGTGGTGGCGGCACTGTGCAGCGCATCGGCCAGCGGCAGGTACGGGACGCTGTCGCCGAGTTCCGCGCACCTGCCGGACAGCACCATGAATCCGCGCGCCGCCGCGACCGTGGCCAGTTCGGCGACCAGCCTGGTCTTGCCCATGCCTGCATCGCCGCTCACCAGGGCCACCGTGGGCTCCTCGGCGGCGGCCTGGTCAAGTACGCGGGTGAGGCGGCCGAACTCCACGGCTCTGCCCACGAGCTTGCTGGCCGGGGGTTGCAGCATGACCCAAGTATCCCAGGTGGGTACGACGGCGCGGGTTCCTGCCTTCCCCGCGCCGCTCAAGGCGGTGTTACCAGGTCACCGACCCGGATACGGCCGGGCTGGATTGTTTCGCACCAGACGCCGAAGGTGATGTCGTTCTTGCCGCGGAGCCGGGCCAGCGCGTGCAGGATACGCGCGTCAGTCGCGCCTGAATCGGGGTTGCGAGTGGTGACGACGCAGCGCGGCACGGGCGCGAGGACGCCCAGCGTCACGTCTCCGATGGTCACCTGCTGCCCGCTCCAGCTGTGCTCCGCCCAGGGATCAGCGCCGGTGACCGTGATGGTCATGCGGAATCGGCGCGGGTCAGGAACCGTGCCGCTGAACTCCGCGGCGAGCGCGTGCAGCGATGCCCCGGACATCAGCGTCACGGGACGATCATCGCTGCCGAGGTGGTCTGCGGCACGCTTGAACAGGTGGACGGCCCGGCCGAGGTAGCCGGACAGCGCGGCGCTCAGCGGCCCGGGTATGACTCGCCCGGGTATTTCCCGGCCGTCATACATCCTGGTAGCAGCGGCGGTCCCGGGCCCGGGCGCGTCCTGGACGACGCTGCCGTCAGGAAAACGCAATGCCAGGAGGTTCCGGGCCGGTTCCCAGCAGGGCTCGATCCTTAGCAGGCCCGGGTTCCGGGCGGTCAGCAGCAGCTTGCAATCATCATCGACGATGAGGAATTCACGGTCACCTGATACGCCGTTGTGACCGAGATGGACCTCCGTGCTGCGCTGCAGCCGCATGCCCTTGACCGGCGCGATCGCCAGCTCGGAAACGGTGACCGGCAACCCTGCACACCTCCTGCCTACGACGGTAACAGCTGGTGGCGCTGACACCGGCGCCTCGGCGGCCGCTGCCCCGCCGCCAGGTGGTCAGGGTGCGTGAACCCGATCTCGCCGGTCGCAGAGACGAGTCCATCTTTCGCGAATGCGCGCCCGGCTTCCTCGCGGCCGGGGTGGCAGGCCCTTTGTCAGTCGCTGGTGGTGCAGGTCGCTCCCCCGACCGTCACGGTGATCCGCGCGCCGGGCGGGGGGCCGTTGAGGTAGATCAGTGCGTACCCGGAGCCGTTGGTCTGGTAGGTGTGTGAGTACCCTCCGGCGGTCGCGGTGGCGTTCCGGTAGGGCTGGTTGGAGTGCACGTAGACGTTGTTCTCGTCGTCGGCGGCGTTGTAGACGCTCGCGGTGGCGGTGCACGATGCGCCCTTTGCCCGGGCCGGCCGGGACGCGGTCGCGGGGGAGTAGCGTGCGGCTCCGGCGTAATCCCCGGTGAGCGTGGCGCTGATAGCGGCCACGACTGCCTGGTCTCGGGTAAGGATGCCTAGTTCCCTGTTGTAGTCGAGGCTGGCAACAGAGAAGTTCTGCGACCCCACCAGCACCCGCTGGCCGGGCAGGCCGGCGTCGGCGGCGATCGCCTTCGCATGGATGTACCGGGCGCTGCTGCTGTCGGGGTAGAGCCGGATATGCGCGCCGGCCCGGGCCAGTTCGGTGAGGGCCTGATCCCATTCGGGGTCGGCGGTCATGACGATCTTGACGTCCACGCCGCGTCGGGCCGCGGCTGCCAGGGCGCCGGTGACGGCTGGGTCGTCCATCTCCTCGGCTTCCACGGCAAGGGTGCGGGTGGCCCCGTTGATGACCGACAGGACCGACCCTTGCGCGCTGGTCGGTGACCACACCAGGTCGGTACCGTCCGGTGGGGTGATGGCGCGGCCGGCGAAGTCGGCGTTGAAGGTGGCGCGGATGGCGGCGACGTCGGCACGGTTGGTGTCGATGACGGCGAAGTCCCGGGTGCCGTCGTAGTCGTCGGCGACGAGGTTTCCGGTCATGATGACCGAGGTTGTGCCGTCGACGGTGAGGGTCTTCTGGTGATAGGTGGTGCCGGCCGGGGCCCATCGGACGTGGACGCCGTGGGCGGAAAGGTAGTCGTAGGCGCCGCGGTTGCGGGACTTCTCCAGGTGCTGATCGAGGATCACCCGGACGTCCACAGCGTGGGCGGCATCCGCGGCCAGGTCCGCTTCGGCCGTGGGATCGGCCAGTTCGTACATGGTCAGCTCCACCGAGGAACGCGCCCTGGTTATGAGCCGGTAGATCGGCCTGATCCCGTCCTCAGGCTCGGTCAGCGTCCGCAGGAACACACCACGCGATGCCTGCGTCTTGTGGCTGGCCGCGGTCGCCGCAGGCCGCGCTGGCGCCGGTGACAGGCTCGACGCTGCACCCCCAGTCCGCTGTGGCAGGGCGGCATTACCGCACCCGCCGGCGGCGGCCAGCACCGCAGCGGTGAGCATGATCAGGATTGTGCGACGCAAGTCAACGTGCTCCGCCCCCCGGGAATCTCCCGGCCCCGGCCAAATCTAGATCGGACCACAGGGCATTCGCTGCACGTCTGCACAGTCACCGGCGGCCGGGTGGCCCACAACGCCGTGTTCGCTGGTCCCGGCGTGTTGAGGCGTTCGGCCTGCCCGGACAGATCTCTGCCGGGCAATCCCGCCGGCCGCGATGAGTCGCGGTGCTGCCGCCGGTATGTACCGGTGAGCATCGACCGAAGGGAAGCCACGGTGAGCGTTATCGTCATCGAATTCATCACCCTGGATGGGATCGTCACCGACCCGGATGGGTCTGGGGGCACTCCAGCCGGCGGCTGGGCGTTCCGGCACGGCGCCGAAGCGGTCGCCGGGGACAAGTTCCGGCTCGGCAGCGTGCTGGATGAGGGAGTCCTGCTGCTGGGCCGCAAGACATGGGAGCTGTTCTCCCGGATCTGGCCTGGGCGCGGCGACCCGTTCTCGGCCCGGATGAACGCCGTGCCGAAACTGGTCGCCACCCGCACCCTGACCGGCACCTCGGCGTGGGCGAACTCACAAGCCGTGGACGGCGACATCATCGACGCGGTCAAGCGCCAGCGGCGGGACGTAATCATCGCCGGCAGCCTGAGCATCGTGCACACACTTATGGCCAGCGACCTGATCGACGAGTACCGGCTGCTGACCTTCCCCACCATCCTCGGCACCGGCGAGCGGCTGTTTCCGGCCGGCCCGCCCGCCGACCTGGAGCTCGTGTCGGCCGGGCAGGCCGGTGCCGCGGTCTTGGCGCGGTACCGCAGGGCGGCACGATGACCGCGCGCTCCCTGGCCCGATACGAGGTGCCAGCGGATCCCGTGGATTTCGGCCAGCACTACCGTGAGGTGCACATCCCGCTCCCGCGCCAGCTTCCGGCACGGCGCGGCCTCACCAGAGGCCGGGAACCAGCCGATGAGTACGGCTGGCGTACCGCGTGTACTCCGGGCCGAGGGTGGTGGCCAGTGCTGCCTCTTCGACGTGGATGCGGACGAGGACCGCGAGCAACGGGATGAACAAGAGGGCGAGGACGCTCAGCCAGTTGTCGAGGGCGATGCCGACGCCGAGAAAGGCAACCAGGCCGCCGGTGTAGCTGGGGTGCCGGAGCAGCCGGTACGGGCCGGATGCGACCACCCGGTGGCCATCCTGAATGACGACGACGAACTTGAACAGGCGGCCGAGGGTCAGGATCGCCCAGGTCCGCAGCGCCACGCCGGCCGCGAGCACGACCAGCCCGGCCGCGACTGGCGCCCAGCCGCCGCCGAGGACCGCAGAGTGCACCCGTGCGCCCCGGAATCCGAGGTTGACTCCGGCTGCGACTGCGGCGATGACCAGCCCGAACGTCCAGTCGAATGCGGTTCGCCCACCCATGTTGCGCAGCCGGAGCACAATCTCGATGGCGGTCCAGCCGATCAGCATGGCCTCCAGCAGCAGGTGGGCAGTGCCGGGGTGAATGGCGAGCGGGTTCATGGCATTCTCCCTGCGTGAGCTGTACCGGCTTGCTTACGTGAAAGCCTGCGCCGCAAATCCCGCCTGGTCGTCGTCCGCCGGTCGCCTCCGCGCGTGATGCTTTGGTATGACGCTGGGTTCCGTCGAGGTGGTCTCAGGTGGCAGGAGCCGAGGCAAAGAGGTTGAGCCCGAGCGCTTCGGAGAGGTATCTGGTGATGCGCTGCCCCCGAACGCTGTTTCCTGCCGCATCGAGCGGCGGGGAGTAGGTGCCGAGGCCTCCCTTGCCCGGCGACACGGTCACGATGCCTCCCGCGACCCCGCTTTTACCCGGCAGGCCCACGTCGTAGAGCCACTGGCCAGAATGCTCGTAGAGCCCGGCCGTGGCCAGCACGGCCAGTACTCGCTTGCAATAGCGGGTGTCGATGGCTTGCTCACCGGTTACCGGATTCACTCCGCCATTCGCCAGGGTGGCCCCCATGACGGCAAGGTCCCGGGCGCTCACCCGTACCGAACATTGGCGGGTGTAGACGTCGGTGGCGAGGTTGGGGTCGCAGTACATGCGGCCGTAGCCGTCGAGGAGGTGGGCGATGCCCCGGTTGCGGTCGTTGGTCGCCGTCTCGGATTCGTAGACGCTCTCGTCCATCACCAGCCGCCGCCCGGCGAACCGCGACATCGCGGCGATGATGCTCTCGAATTTCTCGTCGGCAGTGGTGCCCGGCACCAGGCTTGTGGTGGCCATGGCACCGGCATTGACCAGGGGATTCATAGTGCGATCGGCGTTGAGTTCGATGGCCATCACCGAGTTGAACGGCAGGCCGGTGCTGTTGACGCCTAGTTTCCGGCGCGCCTCCTCCTGCCCAAGGGTGTGACAGACCAGGGCGAAGACAAACAGCTTGGAGATGCTCTCGATGGCAAACTCCTGGTCAGCGTCGCCAACTGAGAAGAGCCGCCCATGAACCCCGGCAACACACACGCCAAAGGCGGTGGGCGACGCGGCCGCGAGGGCAGGAATATAGTCCGCGACGGCTCCCTCGCCGAGATCACGATAGCGCTCGTAGCCGGCCGTGATGAGAGCCTGCACGTCAGTATCGGGCGGGAGCACCCCAGTCGATACTCGCTCGGTCCCGCCGGGGTCATCGGGCAGAGGATCGCGGTCCATGTTCATCCCTTTGGCTGGCGGGGTACCTGCTGGCCGGCCTCCCCGATGATCGGGCTCGGCCGGACCGATGGTATCCCCCGGCCGATTCGCACCCCCGCGGCAGCGGCACTTCAACCGGAAGGGCAGCGGCGGCAACCGGGACGGCCCGGTGACAAGTAGGTCACGCGCCCGGCTGGAGCGCTTGTTTCACTCGTGACAGGAAGCCGGCCTGTTCGGTGTGGCTGGTGACCTTCATGCGCTGGAACTTACCGCCGAGCCTGACATCGGCGTACAGGTCACCAGCATCCGCGTGGAAGTGAACGAACGCCCGGTCTGCCCGCGAGAAGTAGCCACGCCTGCGCTCTCGCAACTGAGGGAGCTTGCGTAGCTCCTCCAGCAGTGCCTCTATCTGATCGAGGTCTTCCGGCGCAGCATGCCGCACACGTCGAGCATGACGTCGAACGCGAGGGCTGCGCAAGAGCCGGACTCCACGGCCGCCAGCGCCGGCCTGGTCCAGCCCGCCAGCTTCGTCCACGCCCTGGGACGCCGCCGGCCGCAGGCTGCCCGCCCTGGCGGGCTGGCCGTCGCCATCCTCGGCGCCGCCCGGCCACCGCCTCAACTGTGGGTGGCGGCTAGCCGCTGGCGACGTCGAGCACAATCTTGCCGCCGGGGTGCCGGCCGTCCAGTATCCGGTGCGCATCGGCTGCCGCCGCGAGCGGGAGCGTGTGGCTGATGATGGGCCGCAGCGTGCCCCGGTCGAGCAGCGCCGCCAGCGCCCGGGTGCGATCGCCGTCGTCCTGGATGAGCACGCCGTGAAAAGTGATGTTGGTATCGAGCAGCGGGTCCAGGTCCAGCTGCGGGGTGGCGATTGCGGCGATCTGCCCGCCGGGCCGCAGCGCTGTGAGGGCGGCGGCTGCCAGCGTGCCGCCGGCCAGGTCGGCAATGGCGTCCACCGGTCCGCCTGCCAGCCTCCGGGTTCGCGATGCGACGTCCTCGCGCGCGTAGTCGACGCATGCTGCGGCGCCCAGGGCGGTCATCTGACCATGCATGGCCTGGCGGCCGGCCGCGATCGTCATGATCCCTGCGGCGGCGGCCAGCTGGAGCAGGAACAGCCCGACGCCGCCGCTGGCGCCGAGCACCAGAAGCCGGCTTCCGGCGGGCAGGCCGAGCCGGGACAGCACCAGGCATGCGGTTCCGGCGGCAAGCGGTGTGGCAGCCGCGTCGGCAAACGAGGTCGAGGGGCTAATCCGCGCGGCCAGGCCGGCCTCGACTACCGCGAGCTCGGCATACCCGCCGGCGCCGTCAGGGAAATGCGTCATCGCCATGACCCGGTCGCCAGGGACTAGGCCGCTGACCCCGGGGCCCAGGCTGTCGATTACCCCGGCGACGTCATAGCCGAGGATGCACGGCAGACGCAGCCCGGCCCAGCGGCCGTCCGCCCGGTTACCGGCGTCGACCGGGTTGACCCCGGCCGCATGCACGGCGATCCGCACCTGGCCGGGCCCGGCGACCGGATCGGCGGCCTGGCCCAGCCGGAGCTGCTCCGGCCCGCCAAACTCGCTCAGCAGCACTGCCCTCATCAGCAGGCCTCTCCGCGTGTGGTGATCCAGCGTCGCCGCAGCCGTCCCTGGCACGCGGCCGAGTCGGCATCATTGCATTCATTCATAGTGATCTTGGGGAAGGCCGGGCGCGATGCCGGCTGCCGCAGAACGGTGATGCGGGCTGACAACAAAGATGCTTACCGCGAAAGCGCCCGGACATCGAATCTGAGCGCGTCAAAGTGGTGCAGTCGGGCCGGCCCAGCAGCGCATACTGTCGGCCCGCGCACTCATCGGCTCACATACGGTGACGAGGCTGTGCCGCCTGACGCTCATGGCTGCCGCGGTGATGAAACGCGTGCCGCAGCCGGTCAGCGGGAACCTGTTATCCCCGGACTCGGCGGGACTCGTGCCTCAGCCTGCGGGAAGATACGTCTATGAGGCTGTTGACCAGGCGGGAGATCGCCGTGAGCGGGAAGCTCACCAGCAACTGCACATGCCCGGGCTCCCCCGGTGAACTCGGCACCCACCCGAAGTCACGCCAGGAAATGGCATGACAGGCGGGACGCTCCGCTCTTCAGGGCGGAGCGGAAGTCAGCATCCCCCCGTGCAGGATGGCCTGGCGGGCGTGGCTGAGGAGTTGTACGCGCTCTCGCCGGGTGAGTTCACCGCCGCCCGCGACGAGCGGGTGGCCCGGGCGCGCACGTCCGGCGACCGGGATCTCGCCCGGGCCGTCGGGGCGTTGCGCCGCCCCACGGTGAGCGCGTGGCTGGTCAACCAGCTTGTCCGGGAGGCCGGGGATCAGGTGGGCGAACTGCTGGCGCTTGGCGAGTCGCTGCGCCACGCGCACCAGGACCTGGCCGGGGAGCAGGTAAGGGAACTGTCGGTGCAGCGCAGGCGGCTGGTCGCCGCCCTGGTCGCCGAGGCGAAGCGGCTCGCCGAGCGGGACGGCCGGGCGGTCGGCCTTCAGGTCGAGCGCGAGGTGGAGGCCACCCTTCAGGCGGCACTGGCCGACGCCGGTGCGGCGGCCGCGGTGCGAGCGGGCTGTCTGGCCAGCCCGCTGTCCTATGCCGGGCTTGGTGTCGGGGACGAGGCCGGTGCGGTGTCCTGGCAGCGGGCGCCGGCCAGGCAGAAGGCGCCAGCCGGGGACGAGGCACCGGCCAGGGAGAAGGCGCCGGCCAGGGAAAGGGCGCCGGCCAGTGGGAAGGCGTCTGCGCGGGAGCGGGCAGGCGGCCGGCGGAGCGCGGAGACGGCAGCCGAACGGGAGACCCGGCTGGCCGCCGAGGAGGCGGAGCGCCAGGCCAGGCGGGCCGCGGCCGAAGCGGAGCGCCAGGCAGCCAAGATCGCGGAGGCGGAGCAGGCCGTCCGCCGCGCTGCGGATGCCGTCGCGGCCGCGGAGGCCGACCTTGCCGAGACCGAGGCGCAGTTCACCAGCGCCCGGGCCGCCCAGGAGTCTGCCCGGCAGCAGGTCGAGCGGCTCGACAGGGAACTCAGCGTGGCCATCGCGGCGGAGAGCCAGGCCAACCGCACCGCCCGTGACGCCCAGCGGGGCAAGGAGGCCGCGGCGCGGGCGGCGGACGCGGCCAAGAAGCGGCTCGCGCGGGCCCAGGCGGCCGCCGGCCGTCTCGGCTAGCCAGCCCGCGCCCACCGGTGCGGATGCTCGACCGCGGTCTTCCGGCCGAACCCGCCACCACCAACTGGCCGGCTTGACCGTCTTAGCTAACGCCGGGCTGAGCGAGCGACGCGCCGGCAGGGAACATTCAGGTTAATCACGGCATCCGTGACTAGACCGGGATCACCACGACAAGAAAGACAGGTGGCATGCGAATGAACAGATGGGCCCGGGCCCGCAGCCCGCGAGGCTGGCTCACGGTGGTCGGCGTGGCGGCACTGGTGCTCGGGCTGACGGCCGCCGGCAGCGCGCCCGCCCGCGCCGGGGCCACCACGAGCCGGGGGCGCGAGGCAGGCAGGCCGACCCCCCGCGGCAAGCCAGGACCGCCGGGTTTCTGGTACGGCACCGACAGCTTCCCCGTGACGGTCAGCGGTTCCGCGCCCTACTCCGAGCCGCAGATCGGCGGGAAATACGGCGGCTATATCGGCATGACGGGTAACTGGGCAACGTGGCAGCACTGCGGCGACAAGGTCGCCTGGTCGGACACCAACGCCGCGGACGCCGACACCAACTTCAGCACCTACCACCTGGGCATCGGCACCGGCGTCTACTGGTTCATGGGCGGCCCGGGCGTCGATCCGCACTATGACGGCACCACGACCGAGGCGTACGCGTGGGGCCAGCAGCAGGCGATCCGCACGCTTTCCGATGTCGCCAAGCTCACGGTGACCTACCCGGTGATCTTCGCCGACGTCGAGATACCGGGTAACGCGCCGGGCATCAGCCCGGCCCCGGACAACGGCTGGAACTCGGTCTACACCTCACCGTGCAGCGGCAAGGTCAGCAAGACCGGCATCTCGGCGGGTGTGGACCGGGCCGATTTCAACGGGTTCTTCGACGAAATCGCGCACGACTCCACCTTCACGCCGGGCGTCTACTCCTCGGCGCCGGTGTGGACCAGCATCTTCGGCACCGGCGGGTTCTCCCACATCAAGCACACCTTCGAGTGGACCTACCTCGGCGACACCAGCAGCCTGTCGCACACCCCCGACGGCTGGTGCCTGCGGAGCACCACCACCTGCGCGCAGTTCTATGGCGGGGTGACCAGTTCCGACAGCAACGCCGTGATGTGGCAGTGGTCTGGCGGCGGCGGCACCTTCAACGGGTTCGGCGACTTCGACCAGATCGACGCCAACCGCACCCCGGCCTAGGGATGCCCGGTGGTCACCGGCGTGCTCGCCGCGCCGGTGACCTGACCGGGCGCCCTGGCCAGGCGGCTAGGCCACCACATCCGGTCGCCGATGTCCAGGTTGAGCGCGGTGACCAGCACCGACCTGACGATGATGGTGTCGAGCAGCACGCCGAGGCTCCCCGGGGCGGCGCCCGCATCGTGCCGCGTGGGAGCATGTGCGGGTGCGCGCGCTGAGAACTCCCGATGACCGTTTCGCCGATCTGCCCGGCTTCCCCTGGGCGCCGCGGTATGCCGACGTCGGCGGGCTGCGGATGGCCTACGTGGAGGACGGCCCGGCCGACGGTGCGCCGGTGCTGCTGCTGCACGGCGAGCCGAGCTGGTCGTTCCTGTACCGCACGGTGATGCGGGTTCTCGCCGATGCCGGGCTGCGGGTGATCGCCCCAGACATGGTCGGCTTCGGCCGGTCGGACAAGCCCGCGGAGATGAGCGACCATTCGTTCGCCCGGCATGTCGAGTGGATGCGCGCACTGGCCTTCGACGCCCTCGGCCTCACCGGGGTCACCCTCGTCGGCCAGGACTGGGGCGGCCTGATCGGGCTCCGCCTGGTGGCCGAGCATCCGGACCGGTTCGCCCGGGTGGTCGCGGCCAACACCGGGCTGCCCACCGGCGACCAGGCGATGCCCGAGGTGTGGCTGCGGTTCCGTGACGTTGTGGCGGCGGCACCGGAACTGGGCATCTCCCGGCTGGTGCAGGCCGGGTGCCGGACCGTGCTGCCAGCCGAGGTGCTCGCCGCCTACGAGGCCCCCTTCCCCGATGAGAGCTACAAGGCCGGCCCGCGCGCGATGCCCACGCTGGTCCCGACGGCCCCCGACGACCCGGCCTCGGCGGCCAACCGGGCGGCCTGGCAAAAGCTTGCGGCCTGGGACAAGCCGTTCCTCGTCGCGTTCAGCGACTCCGACCCGATCACCGGGGCCATGGCGCCGATACTGAAGCGGACCGTGCCTGGCGCGGCCGGCCTGGAGCACCCTGTGATCGAGGGCGCGGGCCACTTCCTGCAGGAGGACGCCGGCGAGCGGCTCGGTACCGTGATCGCCGGCTTCGTCCGCGCGACCTAGGGCCCCGCTATGGGCCGGCCACCGATACCGTGCTGTCGCCCTGGTTGGTGACGTACACGAGCCCGGTCTGCGGGTTCACCGCGACGTTGGAGGGCAGCGAACCGACGTGGACCGTCCCGGTGACGGTGTTTGTCGTCCCGTCGGCGACCACGAGCTGGGATGTTTGCCGCAGGCTCCCGGGGTACGCCAGTCATTGGCGGGCGAGGCGCCCGCGCGGATGGGGTGACCCATATGTGGCTAGATGTTGGCATCGTGGCCCTGTTTGTCGTCGGTATCTACTGCTTCGCCGTGCTGACCGGCTGGCAGACGCGCTTGATCAGCCGCAGGACCAATCGCCGGGCCGAGGACATGTATGGCCAGTACGCCGATTCCCCGCACAAGCAGCGGCGGTCCGCCAGGGAGGACGGCGGGACCTGGCAGGACGGCCCGGCCCGGCCCGGCTCACCGCGGTAGCGGGACCTCCGCCCACAGGTACAGGCGCGGCGAGGGGTACTCGCCGGGATAGGGAGCCCGTTCGTGCCGCTCCCGTACCGTAAGGCCGGCCGATTCCGTCATCGCCGAGATTTCATCCAGCGCTACGAGGGTCGCACGAACCTGGACCGGAAGGCCGAACGCGGCATCGGAGCCGGTCTCCCCGGTACCGCCGTGCATGGCGGCCAGCAGCGCGCCGCCCGGAGCCAGTACCCGGCGAAACTCCGCCAGCGCCGCCGGGATGCGTGGCCTGGGCAGATGGATCATCGAGTAGAACGCGACGATCCCGGCCAGGGACGCGTCGCCGGCCGGCAGCTCGCACATGTCCGCCACCCGGAACGTCAGCCCCGGCTGGCACCGCCGCGCCACCGCCACCGAGCCAGCGGAGATGTCCGCCCCGGACGCCGTGACGCCCCGGTCGGCCAGGTACCTGGTCAGGTGGCCCGCCGCGCCGCAGCCCACGTCCCACACCTCGCCGCGCCCGGCAAGCTCCGCTGCGTAGCGGTCAAGCAGGCCGCGGTCGAACGGCTTGCCGTCGAGTTCGGCGGCGAACGTGGCCGCGTACCGCTCGGCCGCCACGTCATAGGTGTGCGCGATGTCCGGCCAGGGGGTGCTCATTCACCGGTCCGTGCCGCGAAGAAGGTGAACCGGACCCGGGCGTAGGTCCGCTCGTCGGTGAGTTCCAGGTGTGCCAGGTCCAGCGGAACGCTCTCCGACGGGTCATGCTGCGCCACGACGACCGCACCGCCGGCCAGCCAGCCGGGCTCGCGGTCGAGCAGCCCGACGGCGCGCGGCCAAAGGCCGCGCCACTGCGGCGGGGCCACGAAGACCACGTCGAAGGGGACCGGCGGTTCCCGCAGGTAGCCGAACACGTCACGGCCGGCGACCTCGGCCCGTGCCGCCAGGCCGGTGACCTCCAGGTTGTGCCGGATGCCCGCCAGGGCAGGCCAGGACCGTTCGACGAACGTGGCGTGGGCCGCGCCCCGGCTGAGCGCCTCGATGCCGACGCTGCCGGTGCCTGCGAACAGGTCGAGGAAGCGCTGGCCACCGATCCGCGGCGTGAGGATGTTGAACAGGCTCTCCTTGGCCCGGTCGGTGATCGGCCGGGTGGCGGAGGTGCGCGGCGGCCGCAGGATCCGGCCCTTGGCGCTGCCGGCGATCACCCTCACCGGGACATCATCTCCCGGCGGGGCTCACAGCTGCCCGCCGTAGAAGCCGTGCCGGGCGAGCGGCTCCACCAGCTGGGCCTCCTCGTAGGCCAGGTGGGAAAGCAGGACGTCGGTCAGGATGTCGGCCGCCTCCTGCAGCCCGTCGAAGCCGTCCGGGCCGCGCAGGTGCTCGACCAGCGCGGCGTCCACATCCTCAAGCACCTGGTGAATGGTCTTGTGCTCGTCGGCGAGCCGGTCGAGCACCGGCGCCAGGCCTGGTTCGGCCGCCCGCAGGTGCGGGAACACCGCCTGGTCCTCCAGGGTGTGGTGCCCGGTCACGATCCGGCAGTACGAGGCGCAGTACGCGCCCAGCGTCCAGCTGTTCTGCCGCAGCGTCATCTCGTTGATCGCCGAACGCACCCGCGCGGCGCTGGCGGCGTCCCTGACCTGGCCGATGAGGTCGCGGATCTGAGTGAGCTCGGAGCGCAGGTGGTCGTGTATCTCGATGAGGTGGCGGGCAACCGCCCGGCCGTGCGCCGAGTAGGCCGCGTCCGGTGGCGACTGCGGGCCGGCCGGCCGGGCGGACTCGTCCCAGAGCCGGGCCGTGCTGAGCCGTTCGCCGGTGTCCGGGGTCGGTGTCACGCCCAGCGCGTCACGCGTGGTCATCGCACCTCCGGCAGGCCACCCCTGGTTGAGAGATCAACTGTATGCCGGCGGCCGGGGTGGGAGGGCCCTGCCTGGCCCCGCCTCGGTGCCAGGCACGAAAATCGAGGTCACCGGGGGAGTACGTGCGGATTGAGTATCCCGTCGGGGTCGAACGCCGACCTGATCCGGGCGAACAGCGCGCGCTCCTGCTCGGACCGGACCAGCGGCAGCCAGCGGGCCTTCAGCGCGCCGATGCCGTGCTCGGCCGAGATCGACCCGCCGAGCGAGGCCACGAAGCCAAACACCGCGTCCTCGTGCCGCCCGTCCGCCTCAGCCGCGGGCACCACGTTGACGTGCAGGTTCCCGTCCGCGACGTGCCCGTAGATGATCACCTTCGCGCCGGGGTCCGCCGACCGGAGCACCGCGCCGACCTCGCTGGCCAGCCTGACCCACTGCGCGGCCGGTACCGACACGTCGAGCTTCAGCGGCACCCCCAGGAACCCGGCCGCCTCGGGATGGCGCTCCCGGGAGGCCCACAGCCTGGCCCGGTCCGCCGCCGTGGTGCCCACCGCCACCGGGTGATCACCGGCCACCCCGGCCAGGTCCTCGTCCGCTCCGGGCCCGGCCGCCTCCAGCAGCAGGAAAGCGGAAACCGGGTCCCGCAGCGGCAGGGCCAGTCCGGCATGCTCGGCCAGCACGTCCAGCCCGGCCCGGGTGAAGAACTCCGCCGACAGCAGGCCGGGGACGGTGCGCAGCGCCTGCCTGGCCAGTTCGTGGACCTCGCGGGCGCCGTCCAGCCCGATGATCACGGTGACCGGATCGGTGGCCCGGGGGACAAGCTGGATCCGGGCCGCGGTGACCACCGCGAGCGTCCCCTCCGACCCTGCCAGCAGGCCCGCGTAGTCGTATCCGGTGTTGTCCTTGACCAGCCCGGCCAGGTGCGACACCACCGTGCCGTCGGCGAGCACCGCCGCCACGCCGCGCACCTGGGCCCGCATCGACCCGTAGCGCAGCACCCGCAGCCCGCCCGCGTTCGTCGCGACCGCGCCGCCCACCGTGGCGCTGTCCCTGCTGGCGATCAGCACCCCGAGGTCCAGGCCCGGATCCGCGTCCGCGACCCGCTGCAAGGAAACCCCGGCACCGGCCGTGACCTGCGCCGCGTCGGTGTCCACCGGGCCTAGCCGGTCCAGCCGGGCCAGGCTGAGCACCACCTCGCCGTGGCGCGGCACCCCGCCGCCCACCAGGCCGGTGTTGCCGCCCTGCGGGACCACCGGCACACCCGCATCCCGGCACAGTGCCAGCACCGCGGCCACCTCGGCGGTGTCCGCCGGGCGCAGCACGGCCGGGGTGTGCCCGCGGAACCGGCCGGTCCAGTCCACCGCATACCCCGCGGTGGCATCCCCGGTCAGCACATGCGCCTCACCGACCACGGAACCGAACTCCGCCAACAATGCCCCGGAAAGCTCGCCGCCGCTCACGTCACCCAATTGTGGTCGTTGGCACGCTGACCACAAAAGAAGGTGCCGCGATGAATGGGACAACTCGGTCCCCGCCGACCAGGCCCGACGCCTGACGATCTGTGAGTGGACCACCGGCTTGTGAGAGCACACGCCGCCGTCAGACCGCAACGCGGCAGGTGCGTGCCTTGCAGGTCCATGGTCGCGATCGGGCCGGAGCTATCGGGAACAGGGCGCTGGGAGGATGCTGTCACCATGCCGGTGGCCGAAGCGGGTGCGACAGCGCAGGAGGCGTACCGGCTGATGCTGCGCCAGCACATCGCGCCCGCGCTGCGCGAGCTGGGATTCCGCCGGGTGCCGTCGGCCACCGTGTTCCGGTACGCGACCGCGGTCAGCCAGGCGCTGCGGTCCGCCGCCGCCGAGGATGAGAACGTCTGGGTCCGGTGGGCCGCCCGCTACGCCCTCAGGCTCGCTGGCCAGGAGACATCCTCAGGATGACGAGCGGCCTTGCACCACCGGCCTGCCGAGAGTGTGTCACCGAGAAAGAGACAATCTCGCTGCTTCTGACCAGGGCCGGCGTCTGACCGTCGGGTGGACCGCAGACCTGTGACGAGCGCCTAGCGGGCGATCCCAGTGGGCTCCCGCGAAACTCTCAGCCGCAGGTCAGGGGTGCCTATGGCTGACGTGGGCCAGCCCATACCCCCAGAATTCCTTGATCTTTACCCCACTCGATGCCGGGCAAGGTGTAGGACAGCCGTCGGCACGAAAGCGTTTCGCGGGCCGTAACGCGGGACCCTACGAGGGCAGGCGCCCGCGCGGCCGGGCTACCCGCGCTTGTTCAGCTTGCGAGGAGCTGGCTTACGGCTTGGTGCGAGATGCCGAGCAAGGCGCTGATGTCGCGCTGGGCCATGCCCTGGTCCCCCAGGTGCTGAGCGGTTCGCCGGGTCCGGGCGGAGGCGTCGGCCCGGAGCCTTTCGGCCTGCTGGCGGGCGTGCCGGGTCCGGCTCAATTCTTCGTCGAGCGCGGCGTCCAGCACGGGCACCATCTCAATGTGCCCGACCGCGTCCTCGCTTGTCGCGAAGTGCAGTGCCAGCAGGTCCCGCACCATCCCTTCCGCCTGATCTAGGCGCCGGGCCTGGGTATAGGCGGGATGGGGGAGATTGTCGCCGGTGACTTCCAGCGCCCACCAGCCGCCGCTGCGATGCGCCATCGCCTTGAAGTTCCTGCTGTCATGCGCGTGGTCATGGAGTGGACTACGGATCTGCAGTGGCCTGCCTGGCAGCCCTTCGCTGGTCAGCGGCTACGGGCCAGCTGCAATTGCCGGTTGAGCGGAAGCTTGCTTCAGTGCGGCCTGTGGGCGGCCCGCGGCTGCCCAGGCTGGGCCATGCGGGGCGGCTCGACAACGTCGGCGGCGCGGCGCAGCGCCCGAGCGAGGCGCTGCCGCATCCCTGCCAGCCTGCCAGACCAAGACGACGACGGCCCAGTTTGGCTCGGCCGCTGGGTGTCGCCCTTCTGGCCCGCATCGAAGTTGGCGAACACCCGTGCCGGATCTTCGTCTTCTTCGCAAAACTGCTCGGCCTCCTGGGGTTTCACACTTGCCATCATGCCTCCGTCCTGGGCAGCGTGTCACCTTACGTACGCGCTTCCCAGCGCGTAGACATCCCCGGCCGGGTCATCGACCGGGTACAGCACGACCACACAGCGCCGGTCGCTGATCCTGACCTCGACCAGGGCGCGGCGGCCTCGGTCAGGATGGTCATGCCAGACATACCTCAGACCCGCCACGCCGACGACCGCGTCACGAACCTCACGGGGGTCAAACCCGTGTTTGGTCGATAACTTCCCGGCAGTCGCCTCACTGATGATCAGCTTGGCGACCCACAGAGAGCGAGGCATGGCGCGACCATAGCGATATGGGCCGACAAGGGCAGGTGGTGGACCGCCGGGGGGAGTGGGACACCGCGGCACAGAGAATGTGTTGTGAAGAATGGGACAACTCGGCCGCCTCCGACCAGGGCCGAGGCTTGATCATCGAGTGGACCGCCGACCTGTAACCGCCGTCAAGCCAGCCCCACCCCGGCTAGCGGCAAGGAGGACACCAGCAACAAACCGCCGGGCGTGCGGGCTGCTCACCGAAGCACCCGCACAGCCCCGGCACGCGGAACCATGCCGGCCCGCGCCAGCGGCCCACCCACCCGCCCAAGCCCAGCGCCACACCCGTTGGCGCCGAAGCCCCGCAGCCATGGCAAGGCCAAGAAAAGTGCGCCCAACGGGCGCGCAGCCGCTCTCACCACGCTGTTCCATGGGTAGCTTTGGCGCCATGACCTTCGGCGACTCAGGGGAAAGCCGGGATCGCTATCAGCGCGCCGGTGCCGCCGCCCCGACGCGCTGATGGGCAGTTTCATTGGCGGCCCAGCCGGAGGCTATCGCCGGCGCGGCGCTCGGACCGCTCCTGGAGCCGTGCGCGCAGAAGGTCTGGGAGGGGCTATCCGCAGCCGGGCGGCGGCGCGTCGGCGAAGCCCTCGCGTCTGCCTGTGACGCCGGGATACCCCAGGACAGCGACCGGAGCGGATCAACGCATCCGACCGCAGGCAGTCGCTAGCGGGGTATGCCCTGTCTGCTGCCAGCCGCACCGCGTGGAAGGACAAGATCCGGACCCTCGGCCGGTCGCTGGCTCTGGCCTGCTGGCCGACGATGACGCGCAGATCGACACCGAGCAACTCATCATCAGCGCGATAGCCGACATTGAAGCCCCGCACCTGACACTGCTGGAGTTCCTTGGGTGCCGGGAGCCCGGCCGGAACGTCAGCCGCCCAGCCGTCGATGGGCCGCTAGACATCCCCGCCTACTCCCATAGCCTTCCTTCCACTGGCCAGTGGATCGTCCAGAACCGTGCCTGGACTGTTGAACAGATCCGCTCGGAGCGGCCCCGCCTCGCCCCGGTCGCCCCCAGCCTGCTCGGGACCTTGCAGCGGCACGGCCTGGCCGTGGATAACGACAACACACCCCAGGCCATCGAGCGGTACCAGCAGCAGCTTGAAGGAGCAATGGCCCGGCAGTACCGGCAGGACTCCCGCGCCTGCTGTTTCCGCCCCACCGGGGCACCTACAGTGACCGCCGCCGGAAGGATGGCGCCGGAACCTACCTGGTCCCCAACCGAACTGGGCGAACAGGTGTTCCTCCGCTTCCGCGACGCCGGGACCAACCTGCCCGACGTCTGGACACTGGCAAGGCCGGGCAGGAGGACTCATGAGCACAGCGGCCCAAGACAGGCCAGCAGGAACCGAACCGATGATAGGGGCGAACGGATCGGATCTAGGCTTGATGCTGCGCGCGGTGCTTACCGGTTTCGACGGCGCCCGGCACCGCCTCAATACTGCCGCCGTGCCCGGCGCACCGCCGGAAGCCGTCTACGTGCCCCTAGCCGAAGCGCTGTGGTGGGCTGTAATCGTGGACAACGGCTTCGAGGAACTGGCGAACACCGGGGGACTCCACCGCTGGCCCACCAGGAAGCACCGCCAGGACACCAGGAACGCAGACCGATCCGGGCGCGTCCTCGTCGGACTGCGCTACGCACGTGATCGCTGCGGTCACCAACCCGCTCTCATGGCGCTTGAGGACGGCTGGAGACTCCCCTTGCCTCCCAAATGCCTTCGGTGTCTCCTTCCGCTGGCGGCCATCCGAACAACTCCCCCCAACCCCTGCACAAGAACCACCTGAAGAACGCCGAGAGAACGCCACCGGGCTACGACACCTGGCTAGCCGGACGCCCAGCAACGATGACCGTCGAATCCGCAGCCATCTGGTTCACACAGGCAGTGGAAGAGGCCGACATCAACTGGTCGCCGTCAGTTACGGAGCTTCGCCAAGTGCCACACGTCGCTTCGTTATCCACCGATCCCGATAGCCTAAATGGATGGCTGACGAGGGACGCGCCGCCCGCTCAGCCGCCTGGGGAGTTGCGGCAGGCATATTCGGCGCCGGTGCGATCGCAGCTTGGCTAGCGGTCCCGGATGGATCGCCCGCTGTGCTGATCGCCGCGTGCTCCTTCACCGTGGTGGGGATGGCTGGGCTCTACATGCGCTCCGCATCCCTATCCAGCACTTGGCCTGCCGGTCGACCATTGCGCCGTGGCGCTCCAGTGCCGCATTGCCTGCGATCTCCACCCATCGGCTGAACCGGAGCAGATCCGCTCCGGTGCGCTGATCCCCGGCAAGTGTGCAAGTGTACCGGTGCGAGCAAGCAACCTTGCCCCCGAGTCGTCCGCCACACCGTCCTACGACGATGCTGCGGCTCCGGCGATGCGTTCCGGCTGGCAGCAATACTTCGAACAGGTCCGCGACATCGCCCCCCGAGGCGGCCTGGTAGGTCGTGAAGACGAACTCGCCACGTTGGGGGCATTCTGCATGGGGTCAGATCCGTATTGGTGGTGGCGAGCTGAACCGTGGGGAGGGAAGTCCGCTCTCATGTCCTGGTTTGTTCTCAATCCTCCACCGGGCGTAGCCGTCGTCTCATTTTTTG
>CAVPSA010000048.1:0-501387 GCA_963707905.1 uncultured Actinomycetes bacterium
GGGGGATCTGCCATGCCGGATCTGGAATGGCCGCTGTCCGCGACCGGCCACGCGGTGGGTGGCCGGCTTTGCGGCTGGGCGGGGTCATGACTGCCGCCGCCGGCCGGCCCGCCATCACTGGGTCTCTGCGGAGGGTGCTGGTGCCGCTGGCTCTGGCTCAGTTCATCTGCAGTTTCGCGGGCTCGAACATGAACGTCATGATCAATGACATCAGCCATGACCTGCACACCACGGTCCAAGGCGTGCAAGTGTGCATCACCTTGTTCTTGCTGGTGATGGCCGCGCTCATGATCCCGTGCGGCAAGCTGACCGACCGCTGGGGGCGCAAGCGGTGCTTCATGATCGGGCTGGTGGTCTATGGGATCGGCGCCGTGCTCAGCGCCGTCTCGCCCGGGATCGGCGTGCTGATTTTGGGTAACTCGATCTTCGAAGGAGTCGGCACCGCGCTGCTGATCCCGCCGGTCTACATCCTGACCACCATTCTCTTCACCGACATGAAGTCCCGGGCGTGGGCCTTCGGGGTGATCAGCGGCATGGGAGGAATCGGCGCCGCCACCGGGCCGCTGATCGGAGGCGCGATCACCACCGCGATCACCTGGCGGGCCGCGTTCATCTTCCAGGCCCTCATCATCGTGCTCATCGTGCTGCTCGCCCGCGGCATCACCGACCCACTGCCCGCCGACCCGGCCCGCCCGTTCGACATCGTCGGGGCGGTCCTGTCCGCCGCGGGCCTGGTGATCCTGGTCGGGGGGATCATGGCAGCCGACACCAATCTGGTGCTGATGGCGCTCCTGATCGTGGTCGGGGCGCTCATCCTGGCCGGGTTCTTCGCCTGGATCCGCAGCCGCGAACACCGCGGGAAGGAGGCCCTGCTGTCAACCAGCCTGTTCCGCAACCGCACCTCGAACCTGGCCATGGTCACCCAGAACGTGCAATGGGCGGTACTGCTGGGCACGTCGTTTGTCGTGTCCGCCTACCTCCAGGTGGTGCGGCATTACAACGCCATCCAGACCGGCGTGATCTTCACCGCCGCCACCGTCGGCATCTTGCTGTCCTCGCTGGCCGCTGGCCGGCTGGCCAAACGGTTCCAGCAGCGAACGCTGATCCTGGCCGGTTTCGTGACCACCCTCGCCGGGATCATCGTGCTGCTGGTCATGGTGAAGGGCCATCCCGGTGCCTGGTACTTCGCCCCCGGGCTGTTCCTCATCGGCTTGGGCGTCGGCGTCATGCTCACCCCCTCGGTCAACGTCGTGCAATCCGCGTTCGCGGAAAACCTCCAAGGTGAAATCTCCGGGCTGTCGCGCAGCGTCTCCAACCTCGGGTCCTCGCTGGGCACCGCGATCGCGGGCACCATCCTGGTCGCTGGTCTCGCCGACCCCAAACGGTCCTACGGCATCGCCATGATCGTGCTGGCGTTCATCGGCCTGATCGGCCTGGGGGCAGCCGTCTTGCTCCCGAGGGCCGAACCCGCACCCCGAATCGGTGCGCCCAGCCCGGCCGCCGAACACCCCACCTGAGGGGACCACGCCGGCCCGCTGCCCGATCCGGCCGCAATACTCGCGATGGGTATGAAGGTGTGGTGGCAGCAGCGTGCCTGGTCGCCGGGTGGCGAAGGTAGCCGGGCTTCCTGTTTAATCACCTGTGAAGGTACGCCCGTGTCTTTCTTGGGCTGGGAATCACAGCTTTGTGCCCGATCCCGCAGCAGAAAGTGCGGTGGCGCCGTGATGTACCCGCTTGCCGCCGCCGACTCGGCCAGTTCCGCTGGCATGTGGGCTTACCTGGCTATCTTCGCCTTGGTCGCAGTCGGCTGGGCGGGGGTGCCGGCCATCGGCGGGGCGGTGATCGCTGGTGCCGCCGTGGCTGCAAGCCAGGGCTCTCTCAACCTTGGTGGCGTGCTCGCGGCCTCGGTCCTTGGTACCGAGGCCGGCGGGCTGGCCGGGTACTTCATCGGGCTGCGGTGGGGGCGTGCCATCTTGAGGCATCCGGGCCCTTGGCTCGCCCGCAGGGAGCGGGCCATCGCCGCCGGTGAGGTGGTGTATGCCAGGTGGGGGCGCCTGGCCGTCTTCTTCACCCCGTGCCTGGTTTCTGGCATTGTCAAGATGAAGCTCTCCCAGTTTGCGGTGTGGAACTTCCTCGCCGGTACCGTCTACGTGCTGTCGGTCGGACCGGTGGCCTACGGCGCGGGGAGTGTCGCGTCGGGCCAGGCATCCTTCCTGGACGGGGTGGGCTCGCTCATCGCCGGTGTCGCGATCGGCGCGGGCGCGGTGCTGCTCGGCATGCGGTACCACCGTCGGCGCAGGGCCCAGACGGCCGCACACGCGTCCCCGGGCTCCGCCGCCGCCGGCATGCGGACAACGGCGGCGCCCGACGAGAATAGATAGTCCGCGGCCGCATCGCGGCCGGCCCCAGCGGCGCGGTCGATGTGGACGCGGCCGACGGCGTGGCAAAGATCGTCCAGGCACCCAGCCGGCCCGGCCGCGAGTCCTGATCGGGTGCCCGGCGGCGTAGCCTCGGAGCGTGCTCTTCAGTCAGGAGTTGCGCGACGACGTGCTGGCCGGAGAGATCACCGTGTCGTTCCGGCTGTGGAAGCGGCCCAAGGTCAAGACCGGCGGCCGGTATCCGGTGGGCCCCGGCCCGGGCCAGATCGAGGTGGACTCCATCGAGCTGATCCCGTTCGCCGACATCACCGACGCCGACGTGCGGCGCGCCGGGGAACCGGACCGGGAGACGCTGCGGCGGCGCGCCGCGCACGCGGGCCCGATCGGCAGCGGCACGCTGCTGTACCGGGTGGAGTTCCACCTGGTCAGCGGTCAAACAGGCTAGCGCGATGAAGCCTGGCGGCTGGTCTCGATCAGCGGCGCGCCAAGCCGTAGAAGACCAGTTCCGGATCACCTTCATCCAGGCCGTCGAGTTCGCCGCTGAATGACCAGCCCTCAGCCTGAAGGAGCGATCGCATGGGCTGGTTGGAGGCGTTGGTCGACGTGAAGACCTGCTCGGTCCCGGCGGCTGCCAGCGCCGCCCGGAGCAGGTTCCGGCCGATGCCGGAGCGGCGGCGGGCAGGATCCACCATGAGAAGTTCGATGAAGTCGCGGCCGAAGAAGTGGGCCGGCTTGATGACGGCGAACCCGGCGACCGAGCCGTGGTCGAGGTAGATCAGGCACTCCCCGAGATCCAGGCAGCGCTTGAGGAAGTCGGCCCGGCCTTGGTCGCCGGGGGTGGCGCGGTGATCGGCACGCAGAATGCCGTCAAGGTCCTCGGCAACCGCGCGGCGGATCCCGGCCTGCCACTGTGTCACCGGCCCAGCCTGGCATATGGGCCCTGAGCACGCTCAAGGCCCTGGCCGTTGCTGCCGGACTGACCCGCCGGCGGTCCATCCGGGGCTGTCGGGAGTGGTCGCTAGCCTGAAGCGGTGACCGTCCACGAGCTTTCGCGCGCCGATGCCCGGCGCATCGCGGTGCGCGCGCAACTGCTGGACAGTCAGCGGCCGGCAGTCCCGGCAGAGGAAGCACTGCGCGTCCGCAACGAGCGGCGGCTGCGCGCCCTGGGCATCGCCCGCACACGGGGGACGGAACATCAGGTCGAGCAGGCCCACGTGGGGGAGGCCGGTGAGGCGGCAGTCGTCGAGGGTGTCAAGGGCACGTGGCAGGTCGACCCTTCGCTGCTTGGCCAGCCGTTCTCAGGGCGTGTGGCGCTGCTGTCGCCGTTCGACCGGCTCATCCACGACCGCAAGCGCACGGTCGAGCTTTTCGGGTTCGACTACCAACTGGAGATGTACAAGCCGGCCGCCAAGCGCCGCTGGGGGTACTTCGCGCTGCCGGTCCTCTACGGCGACCAGCTCGCCGGGAAGCTCGACGCCACCGCCGACCGCAAGGCCGGCGTACTCCAGGTCAACGCGGTCCACCAGGACGTGACATTCGACAAGACCATGACCGCCGCCGTAGATCACGAGATCAAGGACCTGGCCCACTGGCTCGGACTGGAGCTCATGCCGCGGTGAAGCAGTCGGTGCTGCCCCGGCTGGCCCTGCTGGCACTCATCTGGGGTTCCTCGTTCCTCTGGATCAAGCTGGCAGACCGTGGCTTCCCTCCGGTCGAGGTGACCTTCGCCCGGCTGGCGCTTGGCGCGGCCGTGTTGCTCCCCGTCGTCCTGGCCAGGCGGGCGGAGGTACCGCGCTCGGCCAGCGTCTGGGGGCAGATCGCCGTGGCGGCGCTGTTCGCCAACGCGATCCCTTACCTGCTGTTCGCCGTGGCCGAGCAGTCCGTCGATTCGTCCACCGCCGGGATCATCAATGCGACCACACCGCTGTGGACCGTGCTCCTGGCCCTGGCCGTCAGGCATCAGCGGTCGGTGACCGGCTGGCAGGGAGCCGGGCTGATCGTCGGTTTCGGCGGCGCCGTGCTGATCTTCTCGCCGTGGCATTCCGCGACCGGCGTGGCCACCGCGGGCGGGCTGGAATGCCTGGGCGCGTCGGTCAGCTACGCGATCAGCTACATCTACATGGACAAGTTCCTGGCCCGGCGTGGCCTGAGCCCGATCGCGCTCTCGGCGTGCCAGCTGCTGGCGGCGGCGCTGCTGCTTGCCCTCGCGCTGCCGGTTTCCGGGGCTCGCGCTCCGCACATCGGCGCCGCCAGCCTGGCGGGACTGGCCATCCTCGGCGTGCTCGGCACCGGAATCGCGTACGTGCTGAACTACCAGATCATCGCCGGCGAAGGCGCGACCGTCGCCTCGACGGTCACCTACCTGCTGCCGGTCGTCGCGATCGTGCTCGGCGTCCTGGTTCTCGGTGAGACCGTGACGGCCGCGGCGCTCGCGGGTATCGCACTAGTGCTGGCCGGTGTGGCGCTGACCCGCCGCCGGGAGAAAGTGGCCGCCGGCGAGCAGGCTCAGTGACCGGCCCGGCAGCGATGAACAAGCTCCCATTCGCACGTCGGCATACACATGGAGCATCGGCAGGCCGAGACCGCTTCCGGGCGGCCGCGAGCATGGAGGAGCGCGATGACGGCGGATGAGTACCAGCCCGTCAGGGTTTCCCGGCGGATCGAGGCGCCGGCGGCAGACATCTTCCGTGTGCTGGCCGACCCGCGGCGGCACCTGGAGATAGACGGGTCAGGGATGCTGCGCGGGGCTGTGTCCGACGCGGTGGTCACGGGCGTCGGCGATGTCTTCACGATGCGGATGTACTACTCCGAGCACGGCGACTACGAAATGGACAACCATGTCGTCGAGTTCGAGCAGGACCGGCGCATCGGCTGGGAACCCTGGGCGGGCCGCGGGTACCCGGACACCGCTCTGGACACTGCGGCCGAGGCCCGGTGGGGGCACGTTTGGAGCTACGAACTGACTCCCGACGGCCCGGATGCGACCATCGTCACCGAGATCTACGACTGCTCCCGCGCGCCCGAAGAGGAGCGAGTGGGCATGGACAACGGCAAGATCTGGACCAAGAGCATGGCCGAAACGCTGGAGCGGCTCGACCGGGCCTGCACCGGGCGGTAGTTCCGGGGTTGCTGGCTCACTTGAGTGCCGGACGGGCGGCTATCGCGGGCCCAGCAGCACGGACAGGCCTAGGCGCGCATGGATGGACAGCGGGCGGATTTCCGGCCGCCACCCACGGGTGGAGCGGCAGCCATTTTGCCGTCGCATGGTGAACTCTTTCCGGCAGTTCCGCGTTGACATATATGTACGGGTAAGGGCGCCCCTTTGACCGGGATCGCTGGGCCGGACGCGGCCATTGAGGTACCGGGCGGGGGCGGCAAGCCGGGCCGTTGGTTTCGATAGCGACAGCTGGGGGTCGCGGTGACCAGCACGGGCAAGACCGCGGAAGCGGATGTTGGGTACATAGACGCGGGAGAGACGCTGCGCCGGGCAGGTCACCTGATGCGCGACCTCGGGGTAGGGACGCTGGCAGTCCGCGGGGAAAACGGCAAGATCCAGGGGACGATCAGCCGCGACATGGTGGTCCGGCGCATCGCGGCGGGCGCGGACCCGAGGACGGTCACCGTGGGGGAGGTGGCATCCGCCGCGGCCCCGCGGCACGCATCGGCTCGGTTATCCCGCTCAGGTGACCGCTGCGCGCGCCGGCCAGGCAGGTCGGCTAGTCAGCCGCTGACGACGCGGACGATCTGTCCGGCGCCTCTCTGCCCGGCGCAAACACCTGGGCGCAGCAGGCCGACGACCGTGCGGCAGCGTGGAAGTGCCGGTTCCAGGATTTTAACGTGATCCAGCGCGGCTCTTAGCTTGCCGTTTAATCTGCCCGCTCGCCCTTTGCCGTAAGGGCGCGTTCTCTCTGGTGGTCTTCCCCGCGTGGTGGAGAGCGGGGGCGGCGGTTGCGCGATCCCGGTGGCCGGCCGGGCCTGCCGGGTCCTGGCGCACCCGCAGGGGCGTGATCGCTCAGAACGAACACGTGGCAGAAATATCTGACGGCTCCTCTTTCTTGAGTGTAGGTGACTCAACATTTGGAGGGCACATGAGCGAGACGCTCACCCTGCCGGTACTGCCACTGGACGATGACGTGGTTCTGCCGGGCATGGTGGTGCCGATCGAGCTGACCGACACCGAGATCCGCGGCGCCATCGACGCCGCTCGCAATAAGGGCCCGGGCCAGGTGCCCGGCATCAACTCCGAAGGCAAGGCACAGGTGCTGCTGGTGCCCCGGCTGGCCGAGCGGGGCCTGGCGAGCGTCGGCACGCTGGCCATCGTCGAGCAGCTTGGCAGGCTGCCCAGCGGTGAGCCGGGCGCGGTGGTGCGTGGCGTGTCCCGTGTCAAGATCGGCTCGGGCACGACCGGGCCCGGCGCGGCGCTGTGGGTCCAGGGCACCGTGGTCGAGGAGACCGGCCTGGGTGGCCGCGCCGCGGAGCTGGGCAAGGAATACAAGGCGCTGGTCGTCGGCGTGCTCGGCAAGCGTGGCCTGTGGCAGATGATCGATGCGTTCGAGCAGCTCGACGAGCCGTCGGTGATCGCCGACCGGGCCGGCTACGCCTCGTACCTGACCGCCGAGCAGAAGCTCGCCCTGCTGGAGACCGCCGATGTGGTGCAGCGGCTGGAACTGGCGATCGGCTGGACCCGGGATCACCTGGCCGAGCTGGACGTCGCCGAGGCCATCCGCAAGGACGTCACCGAGGGCATGGAGAAGCAGCAGAAGGAGTTCCTGCTGCGCCAGCAGCTCGCCGCGGTGCGCAAGGAGCTCAACGAGCTGACCGGCGACGGTGACAGCGAGGAGGACGACTACCGGGCCCGGGTCGAAGCGGCCGACCTGCCGGAGAACGTGCGCGAGGCCGCACTGAAGGAGGTCGGCCGGCTGGAGCGGACCCCGGACGCCTCGCCGGAGACCGGGTGGATCCGCACCTGGCTGGACACCATCCTGGAAATGCCGTGGAACGAGCGGACCGAGGACGCCTACGACATCGCCGGGGCGCGGCGGATCCTCGATGAGGACCACACCGGGCTCGACGACGTGAAGGAGCGGATCGTCGAGTACCTGGCGGTGCGCAAGCGCCGTGCGGACCGTGGCCTCGGCGTCATCGGCGGCCGCCGCAGCGGAGCCGTGCTCGCCCTGGTCGGGCCGCCCGGCGTCGGCAAGACGTCGCTGGGCGAGTCGGTGGCCCGGGCGATGGGCCGCAAGTTCGTCCGCGTCGCGCTCGGCGGGATCCGCGATGAGGCAGAAATCCGTGGGCACCGCCGCACCTATGTCGGCGCGCTGCCCGGCCGGATCGTCCGGGCCATCCGCGAGGCCGGCACGATGAACCCGGTCGTGCTGCTCGACGAGGTGGACAAGATCGGCGCCGACTACCGCGGCGACCCCGCCGCGGCGCTGCTTGAGGTGCTGGACCCGGCGCAGAACCACACCTTCCGCGACCACTACCTGGAGGTGGACCTCGACCTGTCCGACGTGGTGTTCCTGGCCACCGCGAACGTCCTGGAAGGCATCCCGGGCCCGCTGCTCGACCGGATGGAACTGGTACAGCTCGACGGGTACACCGAGGACGAGAAGGTGCTCATCGCCCGGGACCACCTGCTGCCCAGGCAGCTGTCCAAGGCCGGGCTGGAGAGCGGCGAGGTGACTGTGGCGGACGACGCGCTACGGCTGATCGCCTCGGAGTACACCCGCGAGGCCGGCGTCCGGTCGCTGGAGCGCTCGATCGCGCGGGTGCTGCGCAAGGTCGCCGCCAAGGCGGCCGTCGAGCCGGAGGCACTGCCGGTCGAGGTCACCGTGGCGAGCCTGCGCGACTACCTGGGCCGGCCGCGGTTCACCCCGGAGACGAACCTGGCGTCGGGCGAGCGGCGGACCGCCGTGCCGGGCGTGGCGACCGGGCTCGCCGTCACCGGCGCGGGCGGGGACGTGCTCTACATCGAGGCGTCGCTGGCCGACCGGGAGACCGGGTCCACCGGGGTGACGCTCACCGGCCAGCTCGGCGACGTCATGAAGGAGTCGGCCCAGATCGCGCTGTCCTACCTGCGGTCCCACGGGGCCGAGCTGGAGCTGCCGGTCTCCGATCTCAAGGATCGCGGCGTGCACGTGCACGTGCCCGCGGGCGCGGTCCCCAAGGACGGCCCGAGTGCTGGCATTACGATGACCACGGCGCTGGCCTCACTCCTGTCCGGACGGCCCGTCCGCCCGGATGTGGCGATGACCGGCGAGGTGTCACTCACCGGCAGGGTGCTGCCGATCGGCGGGGTCAAGCAGAAGCTGCTGGCCGCGCACCGGGCCGGTGTGGCCACCGTGCTGATCCCGCAGCGCAACGAGCCCGACCTGGACGACGTGCCCGCCGAGGTGCTCGGCAAGCTGGACGTCCACCCGGTGAGCGACGTCCGCGAGGTGCTGGCGCTGGCCCTGGAGCCGGCCGGAGCCGCGGACGCGGCGCCGCTCGCTGCGTAACACCCTGACGCCCGGGCCCGGCTCGGCCGGAGCCGGCCCGGGCGTCAGCGCGCCGTCGCCAAGCCCCGGACGATCGCCCGGGCCACCGGCGACGGATCGGACCCGTCGAGGGGGAAGCCGCCCGGCACCGCGACGCCGGGCTGGGCCATCATCCGTGGCATGGTGCCCCGGTGCGGCCAGGTCGCGGTGTGCACGATGAACGGGTGGCACAGGTAGACGTCGCCGGCCCGGCCGGTGGCCTCGGCAGCGAGCCGGCACAGTATCGACGGCCGCAGCCCGTCGGGGACCCCGGTGCCGGGCATGCCGTCCTCCCCGGCGGGGGCGAGCACCGGCGGCACGAACAGGTGCGATCCCACGATCAGCCGGGTGGGCGCGTCGCCGGGGCCGACATCGGAGAACAGGAACAGCGCGAGCAGGCCGCGGTCGCGGGACCGCACGTTCACCCACCACTCCTCGCCGCCCCAGTAGCTGCCCTCGATGTGGTAGCCCACGTCCTCCGGATGCTCTTCGGACGGGAAGCGAACCGGCACGGTGCCGCCGACCCCGGCCCGCGGCACCCACCGGCCCGCGCCGATCAGTTCGTCGTAGGCGGCGTGCAGCCGCGGTGAGGTGCCCGCCGCGGCGAACGGCTCGCCGTCCGGGCAGTTGATCCTGACCAGCGGCGGTGCCCAGGTGGCACGGTCATCGGGGTCAATGCCGCGCCCGGCGAGCACGTCCCAGATCATCTCCCGGCACGCCCCGGCGGTGTCCGCGCCGAACGCGCCGCGCACCACGGCGTAGCCGTCACGCACGAACGCATCCGTGTCCACCTGGCCGATTATGCGTTCCCGGCGGGCCCTGGTCACAACGGTTTTCCGGCAAGATCATAGGGACGGCGGCCGAAACGGGACCGTGCGCAGCAACGGCGTGCGCACGGAAGGGAGGCGGGCATGCCAGGGCAGATTCCGACCGATGGCGTTCACCATCTTCGGCTCACCGTGACCGACCTGGAACGGAGCCGGAAGTTCTACACCAGCCTGCTGGGCTTCGAGGTGGCGGTCGAGTCGCCACCGCCGGGCGACCCGTCCGCCGCCGAGGTGTTCAAGATCCTCTTCGGCGGCGTGGTGATGATCCGTGGGAACCTGCTCATGGGCCTGCGGCCGATGGCGCCGCCGGGGGATCGTTTCGACCCGGACCGGGTGGGCCTGGACCATCTGAGCTTCGGCGTGGCCAGCCGTGACGACCTGGAGCAGGCGGCGGCGCTGTTCGATGAGAACGGCGTGCCGCACGGCGAGATCACCACGCTGGGCGGGTTCGGCATCGACGTGCTGCCGTTCGAGGACCCCGACGGCGTCCAGCTGGAACTGACCGCACCGTCGGCGTAAGCCACGCGGCGTGGCGCCGCCGTGTTGTCACGGCGGCGCCACGTCCGTTACAGCGCGATGTGCCTATTAGGGTGCCGGGGCGCTCCAGATGAAGGTGCCCCAGTTGGTGAGGTTGTCCCTGAAGCCCTGCGGGACCATTTCGGTGGCCATGAACACCCGGCCGTTGCTGACCGCGCCCATGGAGTAGTCACCCCAGCGGCAGCCGCCGAAGTTCGGCCCGACGAACGCCGCGTAGCAGGTGAAACTGTCCTCCGGAGCGGCGCCATTGGTGGCCAGGATCACCGGCCCGGTGGGACCGGCCGCGCCGTACCTGATGTAGGCCGGGCTCGGGAAGTTGTGCGGCCCGCTGAGCGCGAACAGCAGGAACCCGGTCCCGTTGGCGTCCACGGCGGTGTACGGGTACAGCAGGCCGGCGTTCTTGACCGCCACTACGCCCTGGTGGGCGACCGTGGCCGTCAGCGTCGTCCCGGACAGCGTTGGGGACAGGATGCCCCAGGCGACGCCGCTGGTGCCGTTGGCCAGCGCGGTGTCCAGCTGGGTGTAGATGTGCCCGCCCACATAGGTCGGTTCCATCTCGGCGTCGAAGTCGGCCTGGATGGTCCCTGCCGGATCCTGGAATGCCTGGCCGAGCGGCCGTGGCCCCGGCTTCTGGGTGGCATTCGGCGGGAACGAGTACCCCTCGGTGGTCACGGTGGTGCGGAACAGCGACGGGGGCCCGCTGCTGATCGCGGTAAGACCGGAGGTGTCGTTCAGCGCGTAGACCTGCACGTGGTTGTCGCTGAGCTGGTCCGGGTTGGACTCGACGAAGTACTCGGTGTTGGTAGCGAACTTCGCGCCGGGTGGCGTGCTGGTAGGTGCGATGATCTGCGGCTGGCCGAACGGGTCCTTGGTGATCCGGTAGCCGAACACGGGCGGGACGATCCCGGTCTGCGCGACGTTCTCCAGCTGCTCCTTGGAGATGGCGTAGATGATCACGCCGTTGAAGCCCGAGCTGATGCCGAACTCGTCCGTGGTCACGTAGATGCCGTTGGCGTCGGCGCCCAGGTTGTCGTAGTCACCGAAACAGGGGCAGTGGCCGGTGGCGGCGTCGGTGGTGTCCCAGGAGTACACGGTGTAGCTGCCGGTGGGGTCCTGGGTGTTGCTCACGGCCTCGAACTGGACGCTCGGGGTGACCTCCTGGCCTGCCGAGTTGACCGTCCCGACGATGAACTCCTGGACGAACCAGCGCTTGGTCGGGGCGTCGTAGTAGCAGCGGGGGTCGGAGAAGAAGTCCGTGGTGGGCTGGGCGAACACACTCGTTGACCCGATCGGCGGCAGCAGTTGCGCACCGTTCTTGTCGTAGATCGCCAGCGCGTTGTTGATGAACTCCATCACGTAGCCGCCGCCGGCGCACAGACCCTGGTCCGGCGGCTCAAGGTCGAAACCACCGGAGGTGCTGGCCTGCTGGACGCCGCCCATGGCGCTGAACCCGTTCTCGCCGGGCACGTTCTGGGTGGTGAGCGCGGCGGTGCCCGGGTTGGGATTGTTCTTCGGCGTGCCCGCTGGCCGGCGGGCGGCGATCGCGGCGTCCACTACCCGGAAGCTGCCGCTCTGCGCGGCGGCCTTGGAGATCGGCGCGCCCTGGCGCTGAGTCGCCACCCGCGTCCGGTGCTCGGACTTGGCCAGCGAGCTGAGGTTCACCTGCCCGACGACGTTCAGGGGCAAGGTGAATACCGGGACGTTGACCACGCTGGAACCCGACGCGGCCAAGGCTGGCGCCTGGCCAGCGAACGGAGCCGCGGCCAGGCCGGCCCCAAGGGCGGCCGCCGCGGTAACTGTCAGGAGTCTGGATCGGATGAAGGGGACTCTCAAGGCGTACCTCCAGGCACAAGGACATCGATGTCCACAATCGCCGCCGCCGCCGCAACCGACGCTAGACCGTGGGATATACCGGCGCAATAGCCCTGTCTATGGTGAACCCGGCGACGTCTGGGCGAGCGGCTAGAACATAAGTTACTCGCGAGTTGACAGCGGCTGCCGGTTGACCGACCCTGGAGCGATGACCGCTGGCCAGACCGCTGATCGCACCGACGGGCTCGGCGAGACGCCGATCGGCGTCTCGCGGTGGGCCGACCTGAACGGGCCCGTCCGCTACCTGGACTTCGGCGGCCCCGCCGATGGCCCGGTGATCGTCTGCGTGCACGGGCTCGGCGGCTCGGCGGTCAACTGGACGGCGGTCGCGCCGCTGCTGACCGGGACCTGCCGGGTGCTGGCCCCGGACCTGGCCGGCCATGGCCTTACCCAGTCGCTGGGCCGCGGCACGGACGTCGCGTCGAACCGGGCCCTGCTGCACCGGTTCATCATGTCGGTGACCGGCGGGCCGGTGATCCTCATGGGCAACTCGATGGGCGGCATGATCTCGCTGCTCGAAGCGAGCGCCGCCCCGGCGACGGTGGCCGGCCTGGTCCTGGTAGACCCGGCGCTGCCGTTCGTGCCCGCGCGGCCGGATCCTCTCGTCACCGCGATGTTCGCGGCGTACCTCACCCCCGGACTGCGCCAGGCGGTGCAGGCCCGGCGGCGCCGCCAGGCCCCGGCCGAACTGGTGTCCAGTATCTTGCGGCTCTGCTGCGCGGATCCCTCGCGGGTGGCACCTGAGGTGGTCGACCGGCATGTCGAGGTCGCGGTGCAGCGGGCCGTCTTTCCTGGCATCGAGGCCGACTTCGCCGCCGCGATGCGCTCGGTCGTCCGCACCGTCGGCTACCCGCTCGGGCGCGCCTACGACCAGCGAGTCCGCTCCGTCACCTGCCCGGTGCTGCTGATCCACGGCACCGCTGACCGGCTGGTCCCTATCGGGGCGGCGCGGGCGGCGGCCCGCGCCAACCCTGCCTGGTCGGTGCGGGAGTTCGGCGGCATCGGCCACGTGCCGCAGCTGGAGGCCCCGCGGGACACCGCGGACGCGGTGCTTGGGTGGCTCGGCTCAGCGGGCCAGCAGGCCTCGCGCACTGCCCGGCCCGCGCGAACGGCGGCTGGCGCGGACCCTGACGGCATGCCGTGAGACTCGACTCCGGGGCGAAGCCGCAGGTAGAAAGGTGCATTGTAGGCCAAAACGGGGAATCTATAACTAAGATCTGCAGGTAACCGCCTGGCGGGGGTAAGCGGGCGGTGCAAGCGTCTGGGCGGCCCTGGAGGTGCACATGGGTCTGAAAGCGGTGCCTGGGCGCTCCCGGCCCCGGGTGGGACTGGTACTCGGCGCCGGCGGGGTGCTTGGCGCGGCCTGGATGGCCGGCGCGCTGCCCGCCCTGCAGGAGCGGCTGCCACGTCCGCTCGGCGACCTGGACCTGATCGTCGGGACCAGCGCGGGCAGCGTTCTGGCCGCCGCGCTGCGCTGCGGGGTCAGTATCGACGAGTTGGTCGCCCACCAGCGGGGCGAGGCCATCGGGCCGCTGGAAGCCTCCGCCGTGGACCACCTCACCGGCGGCCCCTGGCCGCCCGCGCCGCACTTGCGCCTCGGCTCGGCCCGGCTGATGCTGGCCCTGCTGCTGTCCCCGCACCGGGTGCATCCCGGCGTGCTGGCCAGCGCCTGGATGCCGCTGGGCCGGGCGAACCACCACCCGCTCCGCGCAATGGTGCACGCCCTGCACTGCCACGCCCACGGCGTCCCGCAATCCGCCGAGCCACCGGCCTGGGTGGACCGCGAGACCTGGATCGTGGCCGTCGACTACCACTCCGGCCGGCGGGCCGTCTTCGGCCGGCCCGGTGCTCCGGCCGCCCGGCTGCCCGAAGCCGTCGTCGCCTCGTGCTCGATCCCCGGCTGGTACCAGCCCGCGGTGATCGGCGGCCGCCGCTACGTCGACGGCGGTGTCCGCTCGCCGACCTCGCTCGGCATGGTGGCCCGGGCCGGCCTCGACGAGGTGTTCGTGCTCGCCCCGATGGCCAGCGTCGTCGCGGACCGGCCGCGCATGCCGCACGAGGTGCTGGAGCGGCAGCTGCGGGCGCTGATGACCATGACACTGTTGCGGGAGGTCAAAGCGCTGCGCGCAGCGGGCATCGCGGTCACCGTGCTCACTCCCGGACCGGAGGACCTGGCCGTGATGGGCGTGAACCTGATGAATCCCCGCCGCCGGCAGCAGGTGTTCGAGACGTCGCTGATCACTTCGACGGCCGCGCTGGCAGGCCCGGCCGGCCACGAAGCGGTGGCGTGACCAGCGGGACGGCTCACCCCATCCGGTCGAGGATCTGCCGCACCAGGTCCATCGTGGTGTGCGGGTGCAGGAACGCGAACCTGGCGACGGTCTCGCCTTCCCAGGCTGACGGCGGGATGAAGGCCACCTGGTCGGCCAGCAGCCGGTCGGCCCATTGCGTGTACTGCTCCGGCGCCCAGCCGCGGCGGCGGAACAGCACGACGCCGAGGTCCGGCTCGCGGATCAGCTCCAGGTAGCTGCGCTTGGCTATCTCCGCCGCGGTCTCCCTGGCCTGCCGGATCGCCGCCTCGATCGCCTCGCTGTAGGCACGGACCCCGTGTACCGACAGGGAGAACCACAGCGGCAGGCCGCGGGCCCGCCGGGTGAGGTGGTAGGCGTAGTCGGTCGGGTTCCAGTCCGCGGGCTCGTCATGGATCACGTCGAGGTACGACGCGTCCTGCTTGTGCACGGAGCGGGCCAAGGCAGGCTCGCGGTACAGCAGCGCGGCACAGTCGAACGGCGCGAACAGCCACTTGTGCGGATCCAGGACGAAGGAGTCGGCGTGCTCGATGCCGTCAAAGCAGCGCCGCACGCTGGGGGCGAACAGCCCGGCTCCGCCATAGGCACCGTCAACGTGGAACCACAGGCCGTACTCGCGAGCGACCTGGGCCGCACCGGCCAGGTCGTCGATGATCCCGGCGTTCGTGGTGCCCGCGGTGGCGACCACCGCGGCCAGCGAGGCCGGGTCGCCGTCGGCCTCGATGGCGGCGCGCAGGGCTGCGCCGGTCAGCCGGTGATCGGGGGTGGTCACGGTCAGCGCGCCCATGTCCAGGATGCGCAGCGTGTTCCCGATCGAGGAATGGGCGTCACCACCGGCCACGGCGCGGAACCGGCGGTCCTGGCCGCCCGCCCCGGCCCGGCGCTTGGCCATCTCCCTGGCGACCATCAGCGCCGACAGGTTCGCCGCCGACCCGCCGGACACGAAGCACCCGCCCGCGGAGCCGGGGAGCCCGGCCCGGTCGGCAATCAGCCGCAGCACCAGGTTCTCCGCGTGGATCGCCCCGGAGGCCTCCAGCCAGGAGATGCCCTGGATCGAGGCGCAGGAGACGAGCATGTCGAAAAGCAGCGCGGCCTTGGTCGGCGCGGCCGGGATGAAGCCAAGGAAGCGCGGGCTGTCCGCGGAGATCACCGCCGGGGCCAGGACCGAGACGTACGCGCCAAGCACCTGATCGGCGTTGTGCGGTTCCTCGCTGGGCAGCCCGCTCAGCACGGCATCGAACTGCGCCGGGTCCCGGCGGCTCCCGTCCAGGGGAACCGGATCCAGCCGCAACCGGTTCTCGGCGTACGCCAGGACCGAGCGGATCATCTGCTCGGTCGTCGGATCCACACTGTGCATGGCGAAACCATAGGGCATGCCCCGGAACTTCCGGCTGGCAGGATGTCAGCGTGGCGGTGCGCGCGAGCCAGCACCGGGGGAGTGCCGCACTGCTGCCACGGGCATGGAGGTGGCACGCTGAAATTTCACCGGCTGCAGGTGCTGCGCCGATTGCCACATCCCGGTCGGGGCTTTACTCAGGGCCTGATCGTCGGCCGGGACATGGTGTGGGAAAGCAGTGGCGGGTACGGGCAGTCGGCACTGCGCCGGTACCCGCTCGGCGCTCAGCAGCCGGAGGGCCACGCCGCCCTGCCGCCGGAGCTGTTCGGCGAGGGCATCTGCCGGGCCGGCGACCACATGTGGCAGCTCACCTGGCGGGAGCGGGTCGCGCTGCGCTGGGACGCGTGGAGCCTGGAACTGGTGGAGACGATCCCGTTCAACCGCGAGGGCTGGGGCATCTGCGCGGCGGACGGCATGGTGCTGACCAGTGACGGCACGAGCGAGCTGATCTCGCGAGACCCGGGCACCCTGGAGCCGGCCGGCCTGGTCCGGGTCCGCTGCGACGGCGAGCGCGTGACCGAGCTCAACGACCTGGAATGGGCCGGAGGGCGGGTGTGGGCGAACCTGCTGGGCAAGCGCTACCTGGTCGGCATCGACCCGGGCAGCGGTGAAGTCACCGACATCGTCGACGCCAAGGCGGTGATGGAGCGCCACCGGGGTGACCCGGAGGCGGTGCTGAACGGTGTCGCGGCGCTGCCTGGTGCCGGAGAGTTCCTGCTCACCGGGAAGAACTGGCGGTCGATGTACCACGTCCGGCTGAGCGGGGACCGTGTCCCCAGGGAGGCTGCCCAGCTGGTCGCCGGCTGAGCGCAGGTGCCAGCCGGGAGTACCCCGGCAAGGTGGTGGTGCGGGCGCGCTCAGGCGCGGTACTCACGGCCCGTGAGCTCCAGGAACACGTCCTCCAGGGTGGCGCCGGACACCCGCAGCCCGGTCAGTGCGTCCTGGCCGGCCAGCCCGGCAAGCACGGCCGCGGGCTCCCGGGTGGCGATGGTCAGCGAGACCCCGTCGTCGGTGACGCTCTCGGCGGCGCTGGCGCCGGGCAGCATGGCCCGCGCCTGGGCCACCGACAGGCGGCCCGACGCCACGCTGATCCGGAGCGGCTGGTCCAGCTCACGGATCAGGCCGGCGGGCGGCCCGATCTTGAGGATCTTTCCGTGGTCCATGATCGCGACGCGGTGGCAGAGGGCCTCGGCCTCGTCCATGTGGTGGGTGGTGAGCACCACCGTGCGGCCTTCCGCGCTGATCTTCCGCAGCAGGTCCCACAGGTTCCGCCTGGCCTGCGGATCCAGGGCTCCGGTCGGCTCGTCCAGAAAGAGCAATTCCGGGTCGTGCACCAGGGCGCAGGCGATGGACAGGCGCTGGGCCTGGCCACCGGACAGCTTCTCGGTCCGGATGCCGGCCTGGTCCGCCATCCCGACCACGCCGAGCATCGCATCGGCACGCTGGGCAGAGATCCCGTACAGCGAGGCGAATGTGCGCAACTGTTCGCGCGCGGTGAGCAGCTCGAAGAACGACGACGCCTGCAGCTGCACGCCTATCAGTGGCAGCAACGCGGGGTTTCGCGGCCACGGCCGCCTGCCGAGCACGGTCACCTCGCCAGCGTCGGGCTCGCGCAGGCCCTCGATGATCTCCAGCGTGGTGGTCTTGCCCGCGCCGTTGGGGCCGAGGATCCCGAAGAACTCGCCCTGCTCCACCGCGAACGTCACACCGTCCACGGCGGCCACCTGGCCATAGGACTTGCGCAGATCACGCACCGAGATCGTGGCCGGCATGCGCGCCATGTCAGCTGGGGTCCTCGTGCGGGCTGGCCAGCGCCGGGCTGGCGGCCACCCCGGGCCGGGCCGGGGCCATGACCGCTCCGTCCTGGCGGTGCTCCGGCGGCGCGATCCCGAGCACCCGGTAGACCGCTTCGCCGTCCACGGTCTCCTGCTCCAGCAGCAGGCTCACCAGGCTGTGCAGCTCGGCCCGGTGACTACGGAGCAGGCTTACCGCCTGCTCCTCCGCCTCGCGGAGCAGCCGGGCGACCTCGCTGTCGATGGCTGCCTGGGTGGCCTCGGCGAAGGGGCGGCTCGACATCCCGGGGCCCGCGCCGCCGAGGAAGACCGAGCCGCCCTCGGGGTAGCCGACCGGCCCGATGGCCGGGGACAGTCCGAACTCCCGGACCATTTTGACGGCGAGATCGGTGGCCGAGGCCAGGTCGTTGGCCGCGCCGGTCGAGCCCTGGCCGAACTCGACCAGTTCGGCGGCCCGCCCGCCCAGCCGCACGGTCAGCGTCTGGGTGAGGTAGTCCTCGCCGTACAGGTGCCGCTCCACCAGGGGCAGCTGCTGGGTCACGCCGAGCGTCTGCCCGGCCGGCAGGATGGTGACCTTGGCCACCGGGTCGGCACGCGGTGACAGCGCGGCGACCAGGGCGTGGCCCGCCTCGTGCACGGCCACGGCCTCCTTCTCCTCCGGGAGCAGCACGTTGGAGCCCTCCCGGCGGCCGAGGATGATCCGGTCCCTGGCGGTGTCGAAGTCGGTGGCGGTGATCACGTCCCGCCCGCCGCGCACCGCGTTGATGGCCGCCTCGTTGACAAGGTTGGCCAGGTCGGCCCCGGAGAAGCCCGGCGTGCCGCGGGCCACCACCTGGAGGTCCACGCCCGGGTCCAGCTTCTTGCCCCGGCAGTGAACCTTGAGGATGGCCTCCCGCTCGGCCAGGTTCGGCAGCGGGATGGTGATCTGGCGGTCGAACCTGCCCGGACGCAGCAGTGCCGGATCGAGGACCTCGGGCCGGTTCGTGGCAGCGAGCACCACGATGCCCTCGGTGGGGTCGAAACCGTCCATCTCCGACAGCAACTGGTTGAGCGTCTGCTCCCGCTCGTCGTTGGAGACGACCGCACCGGAGCCGGCCCGCCGCTGGCCGAGTGCGTCCAGTTCGTCGATGAAGACGATGACCGGGGCCCGCTTGCGCGCCTCGGTGAACAGGTCCCGGACCCGGGCGGCGCCCACGCCGACGAACATCTCCACGAAGCTGGAGCCTGCGACGTAGAAGAACGGCACGTCCGCCTCGCCGGCCACCGCGCGGGCGATGAGCGTCTTTCCGGTGCCCGGCGGGCCGACCATGAGCACCCCGCGCGGCGGAGTGGCCCCGGCGGCGCGGTACCGGTCGGGATTCCGCAGGAAGTCCACCACCTCGACGATCTCCGCCTTGGCACCCTCGTACCCGGCGACGTCGGTGAACCGCGTGTGCGGCCGTTCCGCGTCGAACACCTTCGCCCGGGACCGGCCGGCTCCGAGCACACCCTGCAGTTGCCCGGCAGCACCCCGGGACAGCCGCATCCACAGCCAGCCGAACAGCAGGAACGGCGAGAGCAGCAGCAGCCAGGTGAGCACCTCGGAGCCGAACGAGGGTCCCGGCGTGCTGGCGGTGATCTCCACGCCCGCCGACTGCAGGTCGTTCAGGAACTGCTGCCCGGCCTGGCTCGGGATCACCGTCTCGTACGTGCTCCCGTTCTTCAGCGTCCCGCTGGCCTGGCCGTCCGAGCCGAGCGTCACGGTCTTTACCTGATGTGAGCCGACCCGGGACAGGAACTGGGAGTAGCTGAGGCTGACCTGGTTGCTGTGCAGCGTGGGCAGGAACCGGAATAGCACCAGGAAGGCGATCAGCGCGATCGGCCACAGCCAGTGGCGCCAGCGCGGGGGTGGGGGCGGGGCGGACGGCGCCGGCTTGTCACCCGGCGGCGGCGGAGTCACCTGCTTAGTCACAAACCCACTCCCAACCACGAGCCCCTAGTTATGACTGGGTAACAAGGCTGACCCTGGTCCCACTTCCCGCCTGATCAAGCGTGCTCAGGCGGGACTCCGTACTGGGCATACGTGACGGCGAAGGCAGACCCGACCGGAGCTAACGGGAGGAGAGCACCTCGGCTATCTTCGCGGCGGCTGCTGAGGGGTCATCGGCGTCGTGCAGCACTTCGCCCCAGGACCAACGGTAGTACCAGCGGAGGTGGCCCCGGTCATCAGTACCTGGAGTGCAGCCGATGCTTTCGGCCAGCATGGTCGCGCCCGGTGCGAAGATGTGCAGGGCTGCCGGGTAGGTGGTCTTCACCGTGGCGTGCAGGCCTTGGGTGTCAAGGGCCGTCGCCAGCCGGTGCAAGTGGTACGTGCGAGCGTGATCCCGTGCGCGGTCCACCGTCTCCTCTGCTGTCCATAGCGGTTCTCGGGGTCGCCATATTGTCCGCGCCGGGTGTACCGGCTTGTCAACCCTGGGGAGGGTAGGGGGTGTATCCCCCGGACGCGTACGGGTCGCCCGGGTACCCAGCTTCATAGACCGGGGGCGTAGCCACCGGCGCTGTACCCATCCGGATAGCCGGCCTGGTCCTGGTAGGGCTGCGCCGGATAGCCGTCGGCGTACGGTGCGGACCCGGCGGGCGGCAGCGGCGCGGCCAGGTACGCAGTGCTGGCGGGCTCCGCATAGGGGGCCTGCGCCTCGTACCCGGGCGGGGAGTACACGCGCAACGGATCGGCCAGGTAGTTGCTGTAGCCCGCGGTGGCCTGGCTGTCCGCGTGCGCCGCGGCGGTGCCGCCATTACCGGAGCCGGTGTAGGCGTAGGGGTTCCCGTACGCGGGCGTCTGCGCCTCGGCGGGCGGGCCAGCCGGTACGGGCGGCGCGCTGTACCAGTCCGCGGCTCCGGCCGCGGGTGCGGCCGGAGGTGCCGCCTGGTAGGCGTAGCCGGGATCGGCGTAGTCGGCCGCCGGGTAGCTGCCGCTGCCGTGCCCGTTGCCGCCGTGCCCGTTGCCGGTGCCGTGGGCAGCCCCGTTGGTGGCGGACTGGCTGGGCGCCGGGGCGGTCTTGGCGTGCTTCCTGGCGTTGCTGTAGGAGCGGCTGTCGCTGGTCGGCACGGCCTTGAGGGAGAACGACGGGCTGGTCAGCGGGTCATCTTCGAGCGCGCCCGGAATGGGCGGTGGTGCGCTGGCAAGCCCGTTGCGCATGGACATGTCGCGGTCCCCGGTGGGCTGGGGCCCGGTGGTGTCTCGCCACCGAGGTTCGAGGGGCTGCGGGCCGGTGTCCCGTGCGGCACGAGGTCCGGTGTTCCGCGAGGCGCGGGGCCCGGAATCGAGCACCGAACGCGGCTCGGGGTAGGACTGGCCGGCGGCGGCATCCGCTTCCCGCCGTGGGGGCGGCAGGGGAGGCGGGGCCTGCCGGGCGGTGCGGACCGGCAGGCGCTCGGTCACCGGGCCGCCCTGGTCCGCACGCTCGTTGCGGCTGGGCAGGTCACGCTGCAGGTCACGGCCGGGCGCTGATGGCCTGGCCGGACGGGAATCCCGCGCGGCGGGCGTGGCCGTGGCGCTGCCGTTCGCCGGCGTCTTGGCTGCCGCATCGCTAGCGGGCCTGCTCGGCCGCGCCATGGTCGAAAGCGGTTTGTCGGCGGAAAGCTCGGCCCAGTACTGCTCGTCGGAGAGCTTGTCCCATTCCGAACTCGGCCAGTCGTCGTCATCGTCGCGCTTGCCCCGCTGCCGGGACCGGCTCTTGGTGCTGGCCGGCGCGGGCGCCGCCTTGCGCCGCGTGTCCTGCCTGTCCCTGGAGTCAGCCACGGTCTCGTAGCCGGCCGTGGGGAGCCCCACCTGTGGCTGGTCGCCGGTGGCGTAGCTTCCGGCCGGGCCGAAGTCCATGGACGGGTAGTCGGCCGAGGGGAAGTCATCGGCGGCAGGGCGGCGCGAGGGACCGGTGTCATAACGGCTGCGGGCTTGCGCGGACGCCCCGACAGAGGAGCGAGCAGCGGCCGGCCTGCGGGGTTCGGGCGCTTCGCGGGGCCGCCGTGATGCGCTGTCGTCATCCCGGCCGCGCGGCGCCCGGTCCCGGGCCGGGCCACGGGAACTGTAGCCGGGATACTCACCGCGCCCACCGCGGCTGCCGGACGAGGGCACCCGCCGGGCATCCCGATCCCGCCAGCGCTCGTCCTGGTCGCGCCGTCGTTCGCGGCCGCTGGAGCTCAGGTCCGGCTCGTCATGCTCATCACCGCGCCCGAGCCGAATGCTCAGAAAGACGGCAATGAGAACCACCACGATAACGGCCACCAGGCCAACCACGAGCAGGATCATCGCACCACCCAACTAGCCATGGCCATCTGGGCAGCGCTAGCGAGGCGCACGCGGCCACGGCGCGGGCCTTCCCCAGTGTCGCTAGCGGCTTGGGAACACTCTTGGAACGAACTCCTTGAGCAGTGATTCTGGCGGACCGGTATGGCCCGTGTCATGCGTTTAGAGAACTTTTACGCGTGTCGTTAACTCAACGCGACCGAACAATTACCGATCGATGACAGTAGTGAGCCTGCCACGGGCTATGGCGGCCCCAGCTATGGCCGTCCAGGCCGTTTTCGCGCTCGTCGGCGCATGCAGGTAGAGCTTCTTGTCAAGGGCGTAAACGGTAAACCTGTAAAAGTGCCCGGGATTCGCCGGGCACGGCGGATCATAGCCGATCGTGCCTTTGCTGTTGTCCGCTCGGCGCGCCCCCGGCGGAAGTCGCCCGGCCGGAATATCTGAGGATTGCGGGCCTATGTCGAAGACGATCCAGAAGATATACGGCGTGATCGGCGCGGCGGAGTCATCCATGACCAGCGCGAGTGACTTTGTTCCGGCCGGTGCGCCGGACCAGTGAATCGCCGGGGGCCTGCCCGGGCCCCGGCAACTGAACTCCGGGCCCATCAGCTTCCCGTTGAAGTCGGGGCTGGTCACTGTGATGGTGTCGGGAACGGCCACGAGGACTCTGCTGGGGCCGCCGATCAGACCGCAACCGCTGACAAGGAGGAGCACCGCAGCGGCGGCGGCCGCCGGAATCCACCGGCCGGACATGCCCGCCAACCGCCGCACCCGCCAATCCTGTCTCGTACCCGCACGCCCCATCCGCAGTGATCGTATGCGGAGGTGAGCGGTCTCGTGGCCGACCCGCCGAAAGCACCCTGCGGGAAGGGGAGGGGAGGCACCAACCGGCGGCGGCGCGGCAGGCCGGAGCTGCGGCTACCGCCGCCACGCGGGCGGTCGGGGGTCGTCCCTCCGGCCAGCACCGCGTGCCAGGCCTCAGTCCGTCGGGCGGCTGGTTCCGAACATGATCTCGTCCCAGGACGGGACCGAGGAACGCCGGGACCGGCCGCCCGCAGCCTTCCGGGCTGGGCGCTCGCGCGGGACGGGCACGGCGGGGGCGCTTTCTTCCTGCTCCGGGGCCTGGCGGGGATGGCCCGGCGCCGGTACCCGGGCGCGCTCGGCCGGACGGCCCTGCTCAGCGTCGGCGGCCGGGCCGAGCCTGCTGCCGATCGGCGTGACCGTGGCCCGGGCCGTGGCGCGCGGGCCCGGTGCCGGTAGTGGCAGCTCGGCATCGGGAAGGCACAGGCGCATGGCGGTGTCGTCGGCCGGCGCGACGTGCTTCCTGTGCGGGTCGAAGACCCACTCCGCCAGGTGGGGACGGCTGCCCGAACTGAACGAGAGGAGGACCTGCCATCCGCCGTCGGCCCGCTTCCTTGAGTCCCACTCGGCATCTGCGGGATCAACCCCGGATGCCCGGAGGCCCTCCGCTACCAGGTCCCCGAGGCTGCGACCCGGCCCGGAGTCCCCTGGCTGGCGTACGGTCGCGCTCTGGGCCTCCTGAGCGCGGTAGGCACGCTCCGCCAGCACAGGGCCCTCGAACCGCCGCACCCGCTCGATCGGCACCCCCGCCGCATCGGCAATCTCCTCGGCGGTCTCCCCGGCGCGAATCCGGTCCTGGATCTCCTTGGGTCGCAAGGGACTCTCCACTTCGATCTCGTACTGCGCAAGCCGCGAGAACTGCCCGCGGGCCACGATCCGCAGCCGGTCGTCGATCCGCAGCGTGAAGCGGCCACCGCTCCCCGGCGCGGTGAGCACGGCATAGGTGCCGTCCTCACTGACCGCGACGAGGCGCAGCTCTTGCATTGGCGTCCCTTCTGCGCCGCCGGGCGACCCGGTGCACATGGTGCCGCGCGGCGGCGTAGCTCGGACCTCCCGCAGGTGAGTCTGACGGGTCAGTGCCCTGGAGGCCAGCACCGTGACCGGTGAGTCCGCGAGATCCCTGCCAAGTATCCCCGTTACCGGCGGGCGGGGGGCCGTGCTTCCGGGATGGCCGTCGTGCCGTGTAGTCGGGTATGCACGAATTGCCGTGTCAGGGCCGGGCCGGCTGGGCCATGATGAGGAGCGGGTGGCTGGGGAGCAAATCTCGGATGAGGCAGAGGGGACCGCACCTGGTGCAGTTGGCTGACGGGGCCTCGCCGCCGCGCGGTGAGGGCGATTCCGGGGGAGCGGAACTCGCCGACGTCATCTCCCGGCTCCGCCGGGCCATGCGCCGGGCGGCCCGCGCCGCGGATCCGGGCGGCAACCTTTCTGTCGCCCAGCTCGAGCTGCTTTCCTGCCTGGCGGAGAACCCCGGCGCCCGGCCAGGCCAGCTCGCCAGGATGCTCCGGATCGCGCCAAGCTCGGAAGCGACCCTCGCCAGCGGCCTGCGCCGGGCCGGGCTCATCACCCGGTCCGGCGGGGAAGGCGACCGGCGCACCGCCTCGCTGTCGCTGACCGTGGCCGGCGAGGCCGCGGTCACCCGCTGGCAGCAGGTCAACGAGCGGCTGCTCCGGTCCGCGCTCACCGAACTGCCGCCCGCCAGCCGCGACGTGGTCGCTTCCGCCCTGCCCGCGCTGCGGGACCTGGCGGGGCTGATCGACACGCTGGCCGACGCCCCGCCGCCGGGGCCTACCGGGCTTCCGCCCGCTTGACATCCAGGTCCGGCTCGGCCGCGCCGCCGGGTGCCCGCCCGGACGGCAGCGCGTCCGGCCTGCTCATCCGGGACGGCCACCAGTTCCAGCGGCCCAGCAGGACCACGGTCGAAGGCACCAGCAGGGTCCGCACCAGGAAGGTGTCCATGAGGATGCCCAGGGCCAGGCCCAGGCCGATGTCACGGATCTGGTCGCCCCCCGAGCCGCTGCCGGCGACCACCGTCAGCACGATGAACGTGCCGGCGAGCACCAGCCCGGCCGAGGTGATCGTCGACCCCGTCGCGCCCAGTGCCTTGGTCACCGCCTCGCGCAGGGGCAGGCGCTGCGCTTCCTCCCGGATTCTGGTCATCATCAGGATGTTGTAATCCTCGCCCAGGGCGAGCAGGAAGATGAACATCAGGAACGGCATGAAGAACACCAGGCCGCCGCTGTTGCCGGCCTTGATGAAGATCAGCACCGACAGGCCCAGCGCCGCCAGGTAGGAGATCCCCACCGAGGCGATCAGGTACAGCGGGGCCACCAGGCTGCGCAGCACCAGCGCGAGCAGGATCCCGATCGCGATGATCGCGTAGGGGATGATGTGCTTGAGGTCGCTGTTGGAGATGCTGCTGATGTCGTAGAGGGCCGGTGCCTCGCCGCCGACCGCGGAATCAGACGCGCCTATCGACTTGCCGACCGCCGTGGTCGCGGCGCGCAGCGACGGCGTCACGTTCATCGCCCGGGTGCTGCCAGGGTCGCCCGCCTTCAGGCCGGTCTCATAAAGCACGGTCCGGCCATCAGGGCTGACGAAGTTGGCCGTGGCCCGGTAGGCGGCGTACGCGCCGGCCGGCACCGTGCTGCCGGCCGGCGGCACGGGCGGCAGCAGCTTGGCCGGGCCGAGCCGGCTGTGCAGTGCGGTGAACTGGGCCGGGGTCAGCGCGGCGCCGCCGGGGTTCAGCGGCCCGGCGACCTGGGTGAACAGCCCGGTCGCCTGCAGCTTGCCGGTCGCCGTGGCCAGCGGTGCGGGGTTCTGCCACACCGGGGTCTTGAACACGAAGATCACCGTGGTCGGGTTGGCCGAGGACTGCGGGAAGTACTTGGTGAGCAGCGCCTGCCCGGCGGCGGAATCGGTACCGGCGGGCGGCGCGGTGCTGCCGCCGAAACCGGCCGCCGTGTAGCCGAACACCGCGAACGCCAGCCCGCCGAACACCACGATCCCGGACACCAGGGTCGGGATCGGGTGCTTCACGATGCGGCCGGCCACCCGGCCCCAGACCCCGGCCTTGCCGCTGCCCTGGATGTTCCACGGGATCAGCTTCGGCCGGTTGAACATGGCGCGGAACAGCGAGCGCTTGGCGGCCAGCAGCGACAGCCGGATGGACAGCAGCGCGGGCAGCAGCGTCAGCGCCGCGATCAGGGTGACGCCGATGGCGATAGCGAACGGGCCGCCAAGGTCGGCGTAGAAGGAGAAGGAGGCGAGCAGCAGCGTCAGCATCGCCGCGATCACCGTGGCCGCGGAGAAGGTGATGGACTCACCGACCTTGGTCACCGAGCCGACGATCGCCTCCCGGGCCGGGGCCCTGGGGTGGAGGAAGTCGCCGAGCAGGCTGCCGCCAAGGCCGCGAGCGCCGGGGTAGTACTCGCCCGCGGTGGCGTGCTGCCCGGCCCGCAGCGCCTCGCGGACCCGGAAGACCAGGAACAGCCCGTAGTCCGTGCCCGCGCCCAGCACCAGCACGATCATCAGGAACTCGGCGATGGGGGAGACCTGGAGCCCGTGCTGGGCGGCCTCGGCGACCAGTGGCCCGGCGATGGTGAACGACAGCAGCGGCGGTATGACCGTCACCAGGGCGAGGGTGAACGACCGGAAGATCAGGACCAGCAGCACGAGGATGAACAGCAGCGACAGCAACTGGATCTTGCTGCCGGTGTTACCAGACGCCTTCTGCTGGTCCACTTGCGCGGCGATGTCACCCGTCACGTGCGCCTGTACCCCGGCGGGCAGGTGCGCCTGGACGATCTTGGCGCGCAGGCCGTCGATCAGATCGGTGGCGTAGTTCTGGTTACCGCCGCCCTGCTGCGCGAGCACGATCAGTTGCACCGCGTGCCCATCGGCGGAAACGCCGGCGTCCTGCACCTTGGCGATCCCGCTGACCGTCTTCAGCCGGGCGGGCAGCGCGGCGATCGCGCTGAGGTCTGCCTGCGACAAGGGCGCGCTGGGCTGTGCCACGATCACCGGGATCGGGACCAGGCTGGCGGTGCCGAACGGCGCGGCGAGCTCCGCCGCGTGCTCGCTCGGCGCGCTGGACGGCAGGAATTTGGTGTTGTTGTTCTGGGTCACGCTGTTCAGCGAGGGAAGCAGTGAGCCGGCAAGGATCGCCCCCGCCACCCACGCGACCAGCACTGGCCAGCGGAACTTGACGGCCAGGGAGCCGATCGTCTTGAAGATGGTGTCGATATGCACGTGTCGAGCCTACGGGGCGGACCTGACAGGACGCTGTTAAGGGTCTGCCATAGGATCGGGTGGCCATGGCTACCCAGCGAAATCAGCCGCACACGAAGAGGCACTGCTTGTGATCGGTTCCCGGCCGGCCGGGGAGCCGCTGATCAGCGTGATCCTCGCCGTCCGCGGGGTCGAGGAGTACCTGCCCGGCTGCCTGGACTCGATCCTCGGCCAGCCGGACCCGCCCGCCGGGATCGAGGTGATCGCCGTGGACGACGCCTCCCCGGACGGCTGCGGTGCCATCCTGGACGCCCGGGCCGCGGCCGACCCCCGGCTGCGGGTGATCCACCTGGCCGAGCAGGCCGGCCCGGGCCGGCCCGGATGCGCGGCCTGGCCGAGTCGGCCGGCGCGCACGTATGGTTCGCCGACCCCGACGACCTGCTCGCCGGGGGCAGCCTGGCCGCGGTCGCGGACCGGCTGCAGCGGGACCGGCCCGACGTCCTGCTCGTCGACTACCGCATCCTGCGGGCCACCGGGGGCAGTGAGCCGAGCCCCGGGGCGGTACTGCTGGCCGGCGGTCCGGGTGTCGTCACGCTCGCCGGCCGGCCCGCGCTGCTCACCCGGACGATGACGCTGTGGAGCAAGGTGTTCCGGCGGGCCTTCCTGACCGGGCTCGGCGTGCCGATGCCGCCGGGAATCCACGAGGACGTGCCGGTGTCCGCCACCGCCCTGCTGATGGCGCGGCGGATCGCGCTGCTTGATCAGGTCTGCTACCTGTACCGCCGCAGGCGCGGCTCGTTTCTGGCCACGGCCAGCATGGGGCATTTCGACATATTCGCGTCCTATGCGCGGGTCTTTGCCGCCGTGGCGGCTGCCCCGCCCGGCGGCATCGCGGGCCCGGCGGTCCGGGCAGCGCTGTTCGGCCGGATGCTGGAGCACTACAGCTCGATCCTGGCCAGCGGGCTGGTGCCACGTTCCGCGCGGCGGCGGTTCTTCGGCCGGATGGCGGCCGACTTCCGCAGGTACCGGCCGCCTGGATATCGCCGGCCACCGGGTCTTCGTGGCCTGAAAACGGCGCTGATCTGCCGGGATGCGTACCGGGCCTACGCAATGCTGGCGCCGGTGAACAATGCCAGGGTGATGGCCCGCCGGGCGCTGCCCGGCGCGGCCTGGCCTGCGGGCCGCCGCGGAGCCTGGGCGGCATACCGCCATCTCACCGAAAATCACGAGCAGGTCACGTAGTCTTTGCTGCGGTAACGGAGCAGAGCGGGGATGAAGGACTCATGGACAATGCGACACTTCATCGGGCTCATTCTGGGGCTGGTACTGGCCGCGGCCGTGTTCTTCGGCGGCGGCTGGGGAGCTGAGCACGTTTCCGCGCTGGCAGGCCATAGCGTCGGGCTGCCCAGCAGGACCGGGCTGATCGGCCTCGCCGCCATGCTCGGGGCCGGCCTGCTCATGGGCATCCTGCTCGTGGTGCCCGCCGTGTCACCGCTGGCCACCGGCCTGCCTGGGCTCGTGCTGCTGGGCTGGACGGCACTGCTGGCGGTAAGCGCGCACCGTGCGCTCGCCTGGATCCCGCTGCAGAGCCACGCGTTCGGCCTCGGCTTCCGCGCCCTGCTGCTGAGCGGCATGCTGGCGCTGGCCGGCATCGCGATGGTCATCCCGCTGTTCGTGCCCGCGCGCTGGCACGGCACCCGCGGCTACGACGACGACTCGGACGTACTCGAACTGCCCGCCCCGACAGGGTTGCTGTCGTAGCCAGATCCGCCCTGGGACCAGGTCAACCCTGATCCCAGGACGGATCTCGTACGCGGTTAGCCTGATGGCGCAGGCTAGTGGGTGCCAGCGAACTGTTGTGCTTCGGTGGACCCGGCCAGCGCGACCGTGGTGGCGTTCGGCGTGATCGCCGAGGTCACCATGTCGAAGTAGCCCGTTCCCACCTCGTGCTGATGCCGCGTGGCGGTGTAACCGCTCGCCTCGGCGCCGAATTCGGCGTCCTGCAGCCGCACATAGGCCGGCATGCCCTCTTCGGCGTACCCGCGGGCCAGCTCGTACATCGAGTAGTTCAGCGCGTGGAATCCGGCCAGCGTGATGAACTGGAACTTATAGCCCATCTCGCCCAGCTCGCGCTGGAACTTCTCGATGGTGCCGTCGTCCAGGTGCTTGCGCCAGTTGAACGAGGGCGAGCAGTTGTAGGCCAGCATCTGGTCGGGGAACTCGGCCTTGATCGCCTCGGCGAACTCACGCGCCTCCGCCAGGTCCGGCGTGGAGGTTTCCATCCAGAGCAGGTCGGAGTAGGGGGCATAGGCGAGCCCGCGGGCGACCGAGGCGGCCATGCCGTTGCGGACCCGGAAGAAGCCCTCGGCGGTCCGCTCGCCGGTGACGAACGGCTGGTCCTGCTCGTCCACGTCGCTGGTGATCAGCGTCGCCGCGTGCGCGTCGGTCCGGGCCACCACCAGGGTCGGCACGCCGCAGACGTCGGCGGCCAGGCGGGCGGCGTTGAGCGTTTTGATGTGCTGCCCGGTCGGGATGAGTACCTTCCCGCCGAGGTGGCCGCACTTCTTTTCCGACGCCAGCTGGTCTTCCCAGTGCACCGCCGCGGCACCGGCCGCGATCATGGCCTTCATCAGCTCGAACGCGTTGAGCACGCCACCGAAGCCCGCCTCGGCGTCGGCCATGATGGGCGCGAGCCAGTGGGTGCCGTTCCGGTTGCCCTCGGCCCAGGCGATCTGGTCGGCGCGCATCAGGGCGTTGTTGATCCGGCGGACCACCTGCGGCACCGAGTTGACCGGGTACAGGCTCTGGTCCGGGTAGGTCTGCCCGGCCAGGTTGGCGTCCGCTGCCACCTGCCACCCGGACAGGTAGATCGCCGGGAGCCCGGCACGGACCTGCTGTACTGCCTGGTTGCCGGTCACCGCGCCCAGCGAGTGCACGAAGTCCTCGGTGTGCAGGAGTGTCCACAGCCGCTCCGCGCCCAGCCGGGCCAGCGTGTGCTCCTCCTGTACCGAGCCCCGCAGCCGGATGACATCCTCGGCGGAGTACGTGCGCTTGATGCCGCGCCAGCGTGGGTTCGTCGCCCATTCCCCGGCCAGGCGGGCCGCCTGGCCGGCCGGGCTGGCGTCGTGGTGCCCGTTGCTGCCTGCCGCATGTGCGGTGCCCTCGAGGCGACGATCGTGCACTGTTATTCCTCCCGATCCGTGTCGTCCCCTGGGTTGGTTGGCTCCAGCCTGGGCCACCAGGGGCACGGAAAGCATGGAGATGCGTAGTGAAGATTTGCAGATTTTCTCGTAATGTAAACATATGCAGCAGTTTCTTAAAGAAGAATCTGACTCATTTCGTTCTGGTGGTCTAGACCTTGCGACATTCGGCCAGCGCCTGCGGCACCTGCGGCGGGCCAGCAACCTGACCCTCGCCGAGCTGGGCGAACGGGTGGGCCGGGCCCCCTCGGCGCTGTCCCTGCTGGAGAACGGCCGCCGCGAGCCGAAGCTCTCGCTGATCGAGGCCTTGGCCAAGGCGCTGTCGGTGACCCCGGACGAGCTGCTTCGGCCGCAGCCGCCGAGCCGCCGGGCGCAGCTGGAGATCGCCTTGGAAGAGGCACAGCGCGACCCGCTGTTCCGCGACCTGGGCCTGTCGTACCTGAAGGTCGGCGCCCGGGTGCCCGGCGACGTGCTTGAGCACCTGGTCGCGCTGTACGGCGAGCTGCGCCGGGAGCGCACCCGCCCGACGGCCACACCCGAGGAGGCCCGGATCGCCAACGCCGAGCTGCGGCACGCCATGCGCGCGCGGGGGAATTACTTTCCCGAGATCGAGCGGCAGGCGGCCGAGGCACTGGACGCGGTCGGCTACCGCGGCGGCGCACTGTCCCAGAGCACGCTGATGGCGATCGTCGCCCACCACGGCTTCACCGTCTCCTACGCCGACGACCTGCCCAGGTCCGTCCGGTCGGTGACCGACCTGCGGCACCGGCGTATCTACCTCAAGCAGGAGCCGGTCGGCGTGCACTCACCCCGGACGATCCTGTTGCAGACCCTGGGCCATTTCGTGCTCGACCACGACATCCCGAGGGACTTCGCCGATTTCCTCCGCCAGCGGGTCGAGGCCAACTACTTCGCGGCGGCGGTCCTGGTCCCGGAGCGGTCCGCCGCGCCCTTCCTGGCCGAGGCGATGCAGGCCAGGCAGCTGTCGGTGGAGGACCTGCGGGATGTGTACTCGGTGTCGTACGAGATGGCCGCACACCGGTTCACCAACCTGGCCACCCATCACCTGGGGCTGACCTGCCACTTCGTGAAGAACGACGAGGCCGGCGTCATCTACAAGGCGTACGAGAACGACGGTCTGGTGCTGCCCGCGGACGCCTCCGGCGCCATCGAGGGGCAGCGCATGTGCCGGCAGTGGTGCGGCCGGCAGGTCTTCTCCGCCGCCGACCGGTTCTCGCCGTGTTACCAGTACACGGACACGCCGTCGGGGACCTACTGGTGCGTGTCCCACGTGGACCCGGGCCGCGAGCGCGGCTTCGCGATCACGCTGGGGATCACCTACGAGCATTCCCGGTGGTTCCGCGGCCGCGACACGGCCGTCCGCCGGGTGTCCCGGTGCCCGGACGCCGGCTGCTGCCAGCGGCCGCCGAGCGGGCTGGCCGGGCGCTGGGAGGGAATGGCCTGGCCCTCGGCCCGTGCCCACTCGCACATCCTGTCCGCACTGCCCACCGGAAGCTTCCCCGGCGTGGACGAGACCGAGGTGTATGAGTTCCTGGAGCGCCACGACCAGGGCTGATGCACGGGGTTCCGGGCGGGTGGGCGACTTCGGTTGGCCTGGAAGCTACTCATCGGTAACATAGGGGTGCGACCGGACCCCTGAGGAGCACCATGAGCAGCGCCCCCGACACCGACGTGCCATTCAGCCTGGATCCCGGGCCCGGCCTGCGCGAGATGCAGGACTGGGTCCACGGATTCGCCGCAAACGTTATCAGGCCCGCGGCAGCCGAGTGGGACGAGCGGGAAGAGACCCCGTGGCCGATCCTGGAGGAGGCAGCCAAGATCGGCCTGTACTCGCTGGAGTTCTTCGGCGAGCAGTGGCTGGGGCCCACCGGCCTGGGCATCCCGATCGCGTTCGAGGAGCTCTTCTGGGGGGACGCGGGCATCGCCCTGTCCCTGGTCGGCAGTTCGCTCGCGGCGGTCGCGCTGTCGTCCAACGGGACGAACGAGCAGATCGGCGAGTGGCTGCCGCAGATGTTCGGTGGGCCCGGTGACGTCAAGGTCGCAGCGTTCTGCTCCTCCGAGCCGGACGCTGGCAGCGACGTCGCCGCCATCCGCACCAGGGCGGTATACGACGAGGCCGCCGGCGAGTGGGAGCTGAACGGCACGAAGACCTGGGCGACCAACGGCGGCATCGCCGACGTGCACGTGGTGGTGGCGTCGGTGGACCCGGCGCTGGGCAGCCGCGGGCAGGCGAGCTTCGTGGTGCCGCCGGGCACGCCGGGCCTGTCCCAAGGGCAGAAGTTCCGCAAGTACGGGATCCGGGCCTCGCACACGGCTGAGGTCGTGCTCGACGGCGTGCGGGTCCCCGGCCGCTGCCTGATCGGCGGTAAGGACCGGCTGGACGAGCGGCTGGCCCGGGTCAGGGAGGGCGGCAGCGCCGGCGAGCAGGCGGCGATGAAGACGTTCGAGCGATCGCGGCCGAGCGTCGCGGCCATGGCCGTGGGCATTGGCAGGGCCGCGGTCGAGTTCGCCGCCGAATACGCACGGAACCGGGTGCAGTTCGGCCGCCCGATCGGGCAGAACCAGGCGATCGCGTTCATGCTGGCCGACATGCAGGCGTCGGTGGACGCGGCCCGGCTGCTCACCTGGCGCGCCGCATGGATGGCGCGCAACGGGCTGCCCTTCGACCACGCCGAGGGCTCGATGAGCAAGCTGGTCGCGGGGGAGACGGCGGTCCGCGTCACCGACCAGGCCATGCAGATCCTCGGTGGCAACGGCTACACCCGCGAGTTCCCGGTGGAACGCTGGCACCGCGACGCGAAGATCTTCACGATCTTCGAGGGAACCTCGGAGATCCAGCGCATGATCATCGGAAGGGCCGTCACCGGGCTGGACGTGCGCTAATAACCGCAGGTCATGGCCGGGCGGGGGGCTCCCGTGGATCAGGCAGGCCATGCGCGCGGCCGGCCGCTGGACTTTGGGGCCGAGCGGATCGAGTGGATATTCCTAAGCGCACGGCAGAATGGCTGCCATGGCCCAGCCAACGACGGCCGTCAGGCTCGCCGAACTCGTCGCCGCCCTCTCACTCGGCATTGACCTGGGCTTCGGCCAGCCGATGGAGCATGTCTTGCGTCAGTGCCTGATCGCGATGCGGCTGGCCGGGCGGATAGGCCTGGACGACGACGCCCGGTCTGCTGTCTATTACACATCCCTGCTGGTCAACGTTGGCTGCCATACCGATGCGCACGAGCAGGCGAAATGGTTCGGCGACGACATCGAGCTGAAATCACACAAGTACGACTACGACCAGAAAAGCCTGGTGGGCGCGGCAGCATCATTCCGGCGCCTCGGCCAGGGTCATCCACCGATGCACAGGTTCCGGATCGGGCTGGAGTTCGCGCTGTCAGGCTTCCGCGATCTCGACGGGATGATCGCGCACCACGCGGACATAGCCTGCTCGCTTGCGGCTGAGCTCGGCCTGGCAGATGAGATACAGAACGCAATCGCGGCATCCTATGAGCGCTGGGACGGCCGAGGCTGGCCGGGCGAGCTCCAAGGCGACTCGGTACCGCTGCCGTCGCGGCTAGCGCAGCTTGCCGAGTACATGGAGGTGGCGCATCGCCTCGGAGGGGCGGACGCCGCGGTGGCGATGGCCCGCAAGCGCTGCGGGACGCAGTTCGACCCCGATCTCGCGAATCTGATCTGCACCGACACCGCCGGGATCCTCGGCGGCCTCGGCACTGCGCAGACGTGGGACGCGGTGATCGGCGCTGAGCCCGCGCTGAGCATGACATTGTCTGGCGGGCAACTCGATGCGGCGCTGCTCGGAGTCGCGAACTTCGTGGATCTGAAGTCGCCGTACATGCTCGGCCATGCGAGCGCAGTTGCCAAGCTCGCCAGCATTGCCGGCGCTACGCTCGGCCTGGGCGACGGTGAGGTAGCACTGCTACACCGGGCCGCGCTGGTCAGTGGCCTCGGCAGGCTCGGCATCTCGAATGCGATCTGGGACAAGCCCGGCCCGCTCGGCGCCGGCGAGCGGGAACGGGTGCGCATGCAGCCGTATCTGACCGGACGGATGCTGCAGCAGTCCGGCTGGCTAGCGCCACTCGGCTCGGCCGCGGTGCAACTGCGCGAGCGGCTAGATGGCTCGGGTTATCCGCGCGAGCTCGCCGGAAGCTCCATCTCGGTACCCGGCCGCATTCTCGGTGCAGCTGACGCATACCAGGCCATGCGCGAGCCTCGGCCGTATCGCAGCGCATTGTCCGGGGACGATGCTGCCGCAGAGCTTCGCGCCGAGGCCACGGCAGGCAGGCTGGCGGGCGACGTGGTCGATGCGGTGCTCTCGGCCGCCGGTCACCCAACCTTGCGCAGGCGAGATCGTCCGGCGAATCTCACCGATCGCGAGATCGACGTCCTGCGCCTGGTCGCGCGGGGCCTGTCCAGCAGGCAGATCGCCGACCGCCTGGTCATATCACCGAAGACGGCCCGCAACCACATCGAGCACATCTACGCCAAGATCGGCGCGTCCAGCAGGGCTACCGCGAGCCTGTTCGCTATGCGCAATGGCCTGCTGCCTGACTTCGACTAACTGGCCGCCGAAGATGGGGCAACTGCCTCATGCGCCAGCCACCGGCCCGCAGCTACCGTCGTCGCACAAGCTCGAACCGGCAACTAGCAAGGAGCACACCATGCCTGCGTTCTCGAAGGACACCGCGCCGAACGTTCAGGATGCCGGCCCCGCGGTCGACCACGGCGGAGAGCTCGAGGGTTATACGGCCGACTTTGTCACGATCCGGCAGGCGCATTCGCTGGCGGCCGTGCTCAAGGGCCTTCCCGGCGACAGCTGCCAGTGCCCGCACTGGGGCTACCTGCTAGCCGGGCGGATTACAGTCAGCTACGCCGATCGCGAGGAGACCTACCAGGCGGGAGATGCCTTCTACATGCCGCCAGGTCACGTACCTGCCGCCGAAACCGGCACGGAGTTCGTCCAGTTCAGTCCCACCGACCAGCTTGCCGTGACACTTGCCGCGATGAAGGCCAACGCCGCGGCTATGCAGGCCGGCTGAGAGCCGGGCGCGCGCTCCTGGCCTGCGGTCCGGGCGCACCGCCGGGACGCCGCCGCGCTGCCACCGCCCAAGGGGCCCCGCGGCCAAAGCACGGCCGGCCATCAGCCGGTGAGGACCTTGCGCAAGGTGGCGGCGAAGGCGTCCGGCTCACCCATGCCGCCGTATTCGCCGCCGACGAATCCGTCGTGGCCGCCCGGGAAGGTGACAGGCGGCGTGCCCGAGGCGCTCGGCCACGGCAATGCCCGCGCGGCCGGCCATCATCGTGGCCGATTGCGCGCCGACGCCGACGACGATGCGGGTCGGTGCGGCCCGGAGCGCATCGAAATCGTGCTGGTAGCCGGGGGTCGAAAGGATGTTCAGCCCGAGGAGTGGGTCGTCTCTGGAACCGTCGTCCTCGGCCGGCAACCCGAAACTGGCGGGGTCCGGGCCGGGCTGGTCGGCAAAACCGGCCGGGATCGGGCCCGCATAGCTGACGAGCGCGATGAATTTAGCCATCGCCGGGCCGAAGCCCTCGCGCTGGTAGGTCTTCCGGATGCCCTCGCACGCCGCCAGCACCGGCTCGCGGTCCGGCAGCACCTGGGCGGACGGCGGCTCGTGCGCCACCAGGGTGTGGACCTGCTCCGGGTGCGTGGCCACCAGGGCAAGCCCGTTGACGGCGCCGCCGCTGCTGCCGAAGATGTCGGCCGGCCCGGCGCCCAGCGCCTGGATCAGCCGGTGCAGATCGTCAGCTTGCTCCTCGGTCTCGGTCCGCAGGGCGCCGTCGGTGCGTTTGCTGCGGCCCGCCCCTCGTGGGTCGTAGGTCACGACCGTGCGGTCGGTGAAATGCCCGGCCAGGGTGCCGAATCCCATGGCGCCCATCGGCGACCCGACAAGCAGCAGGACCGGCCAGGTACCGGCATCGTTGCGCCGGACGTCGTAGTGGAGCACGGCGCCAGGCGCGTCCAGGGTGTGCGTCTCCGGCTCAGTCATGACCGTCCCTTTCCGAGAGTTCTGGCTCCTGTGGTGCTGACTCATCATGTCGGCGAAACCCATCGATATGCCGCCCGGGTCCGCAGGACGCGCGGCCGGCGATGACGGGGCCACGGGGAGCGTAATGCAGGAAATCAGCGCAGCGGCGGGTAGCCCACATAGTTCTCGGCCAGGGACACCGACGCCGCTCGGGACGTGGTCACGTACCGCAACTGGGACAGTTGCAGGGCCGCCGTCATCGGGTCGGCGCCCGGGGTGCGGTGCAGCATCGTGGTCATCCACCAGGAGAAGTGCGTGGACCGCCAGACCCGGCTCAGGCAGGTGCCTGAGTAGGCGTCGGCGAGCCGGTGATCCCCACGGAGCAGTTCGGTCAGCGCGTCGGCGAGCACCGTCACGTCGGCGATGGCCAGGTTCAGCCCCTTGGCGCCGGTCGGTGGCACGATGTGGGCGGCGTCACCGGCCAGGAACAGCCGCCCGTACCGCATCGGGGCGCTGACGAAGCTGCGCATCGGCGTGACCGCGATGTCCAGCGCGGGGCCTTCCCGCACCTCCCAGCCGGGCAGCGCGAACCGCTCCTGCAGCGCCTGCCAGATTCGCGCCTCCGGCCAGTCCTCGGCCCTGGCGTCCGGATCCACCTGCAGGTATAGCTTGCTGACCTGCATGCTGCGCATGCTGTGCAGTGCGAAGCCGTCCGGGTGGTGGGCGTAGATCAGCTCGTCTGTGGCGGGCGGCGCCTCGGCCAGGATGCCCAGCCAGGCGTACGGGTAGTCGCGCTCCCAGACGGTGCACAGCCGGTCAGGGATGGCCGGCCGGCAAATGCCGTGGAACCCGTCGCAGCCGGCGATCACGTCGCAGGTGACCTCGTGCCGCTGACCGTCCGCCGCGGTGTAGGACAGCACCGGCGCGTCGGTGTCCAGGCCCGCCACCGCGGTACCGGATACCTCGAACTCAAGCTTCCCGCCGTCGGCCACCCGCCGGGCGATCAGGTCCTTGACCACCTCGGTCTGGGCGTAGACGGTGACGGTGCGCCCGCCGGTCAGGTCACGGAAGTCGAGGTGGTGCTGCTCCTGGGCGAACTGCAGGTAGATGCCGCCGTGTTCGAGACCCTCGGCGTCCAGGCGTCCGGCCAGACCGGCCTCGCGGAACAGCCGGACGTTGCCGTCCTCCAGGACCCCGGCGCGCTGCCGTGCCTCGCAGTTCGCCTGGCTGTCGGATCTCCACCACCGCCGAATCGATGCCGCGCTGCGCGAGCAGATGCGACTTCCGCAGCCCGGCCGGGCCTGCACCGACGATGCCGACCTGGGTGCGCATGGCTGCACCGGCGCACCACCATGGCCGGCGCAGCCGGACCCGCCCCGGGCGGCGGCGCGGCCGGCGATGACGGGGCCACGGGGAGCGTAATGCAGGAAAATCAGCGCAGCGGCGGGTAGCCCACGTAGTTCTCGGCCAGGGACACCGACGCCGCGCGGGACGTGGTCACGTACCGCAACTGGGACAGTTGCAGGGCCGCCGCCATCGGGTCGGCGCCCGGGGTGCGGTGCAGCATCGTGGTCATCCACCAGGAGAAGTGCGTGGACCGCCAGACCCGGCTCAGGCAGGTGCCTGAGTAGGCGTCGGCGAGCCGGTGATCCCCGCGGAGCAGTTCGGTCAGCGCGTCGGCGAGCACCGTCACGTCGGCGATGGCCAGGTTCAGCCCCTTGGCGCCGGTCGGTGGCACGATGTGGGCGGCGTCACCGGCCAGGAACAGCCGCCCGTACCGCATCGGGGCGCTGACGAAGCTGCGCATCGGCGTGACCGCGATGTCCAGCGCGGGGCCTTCCCGCACCTCCCAGCCGGGCAGCGCGAACCGCTCCTGCAGCGCCTGCCAGATCCGCGCCTCCGGCCAGTCCTCGGCCCTGGCGTCCGGATCCACCTGCAGGTATAGCTTGCTGACCTGCATGCTGCGCATGCTGTGCAGTGCGAAGCCGTCCGGGTGGTGGGCGTAGATCAGCTCGTCTGTGGCGGGCGGCGCCTCGGCCAGGATGCCCAGCCAGGCGTACGGGTAGTCGCGCTCCCAGACGGTGCACAGCCGGTCAGGGATGGCCGGCCGGCAAATGCCGTGGAACCCGTCGCAGCCGGCGATCACGTCGCAGGTGACCTCGTGCCGCCGGCCGTCCGCCGCGGTGTAGGACAGCACCGGCGCGTCGGTGTCCAGGCCCGCCACCGCGGTGCCGGATACCTCGAACTCAAGCTTCCCGCCGTCGGCCACCCGCCGGGCGATCAGGTCCTTGACCACCTCGGTCTGGGCGTAGACGGTGACGGTGCGCCCGCCGGTCAGGTCACGGAAGTCGAGGTGGTGCCGCTCCCCGGCGAACTGCAGGTAGATGCCGCCGTGTTCGAGACCCTCGGCGTCCAGGCGGCCGGCCAGACCGGCCTCGCGGAACAGCCGGACGGTGCCGTCCTCCAGGACCCCGGCGCGCTGCCGTGCCTCGCAGTACGCCCGGCTGCGGATCTCCACCACCACCGAGTCGATGCCACGCAGCGCGAGCAGATGCGACAGCAGCAGCCCGGCCGGGCCTGCGCCGACGATGCCGACCTGGGTGCGCATGCCTGCCGTGGCGTCTCTCCTTCGATGCGCCGCCAGCCCCGGGCCCGGTGGCGGGCGTGCCGGGCTAGAACGGGTACGGGGCGATATCCGCGCGCACCGTCACCCACCGGGTGTCGGTGAACGCGTCCAGGTTGGCCGTGCCGCCGAACCGGGCGCCGGTGCCCGAGGCGAAGATCCCGCCGAACGGGGTGTTCGGCGCGTCGTCCACCGTCTGGTCGTTGATGTGCACGATGCCGGTGGGGATGCGCCGGGCCAGGTCGAGGCCGCGCATCACATCGCGGGTGAGGATGCCCAGGGATAGCCCGTACTCGGTGTCGGCGGCCAGCTTGGCGGCCTCGTCCGCGGTGGCGAACCGGAGCACCGGCGCCACCGGGCCGAACACCTCGCTGGCGTAGGCGGGCATGGCCGGCGCGACTTCGGCCAGCACGGTCGGGGAGTAGAACAGCCCCTCGTAGGTGCCGCCCGCGGCCAGCCGGGCGCCCGCGGCCACGCTCCCGGTGACCAGGCCGTGCACCTTGTCCCGCTGTTTGGCGTCGATGATCGGGCCGAGCGCGACCTGCTCGGTGGCCGGGTTGCCGACCGGGAGGTGCTCGGCCTTGGCTGCCAGCGCCGCCACGTAGTCGTCGTAGACCGCCTCGTGCACGATGTGCCGGCCGGTGGTCATGCAGATCTGGCCCTGGTGCAGGAACGAGCCCCAGGCACCGGCGGATGCGGCCTTGGCCACGTCCGCGTCGTCCATCACGATCATGGCCGAGTTGCCGCCGAGTTCCAGGTGGCAGCGCTTGAGGTGGGCGGCGGCAAGCTGGCCCACGTGCCGGCCCACCGCGGTGGAGCCGGTGAACGAGATCACCCGGACCAGCGGATCGGTGATCAGCGCCTCGCCGGCGCCGGCGCCGCCGGGCAGGACGTGCAGCAGGCCTCGGGGCAGGCCCGCCTCCTCGAACACCCGGGCCAGCACGACGCCGCCGCAGACCGCGGTGCGCGGGTCCGGCTTGAGCACCACCGCGTTGCCCAGCGCCAGCGCGGGCGCGACCGAGCGGATTGCCAGGATCTGCGGGAAGTTGAACGGGGCGATCACGCCCACCACGCCGACCGGGACCCGTTCGGCGAAGCTCAGGTGCGGCGACTCGCTGGGCAGCAGCTCACCGTAGGGGCGCGAGGGCAGCGTGGCCGCCTCGTAGACCTCCTCGGTTGCGACGTGCGTCTCGAACTGCGCCGCCGGGGGGATCTTGCCGCCCTCACGGATGCTCCACTGCTCTATCTCTTCCGCGTGGGCCTTCCAGATGTCACCGGCCCGGCGCAGCAGGGCAGCCCGCTCGGTGTGCGGCGTGGCGGCCCAGCCGGCCTGGGCGGCCGCTGCCGCGGCGGTCGCGGCGGTCACGTCGGCGGCCGACGCGATGCCGGTCCGGCCCAGTTCCGCGCCGGTCGCCGGCTCGGTGACCGGCGCATCCCCGCCCGCGGCGGACTTCCATCCGGCCGAGTAGACCCTGCCCCGCCAGGTTGACTCTTCCAGGAACGCCATGCGCCCTCCTCGGCCGTGGGCGGGGTTACCGGCCGCCCTGTGCGGGTCGCGAACAGAGGTTCTTAGCACGAACACGGCGAATCTAGGTGATCGGCCCACGGGTGTCAACGCGCCCCGTGCCCGGGCTCCGGCGCGCACCCCGGGCCGCCTCCGGGCGCCTGCTGGCAGGCTCGCGGACCGGCTCTTTCGCGGATCCGGGCGATCATGCTACCTCTGTGTCATGAGTGAACAACGAGACCGCCCGCCGCTGCTGCCCGCGGCCGGCAAAGAGGCCATCGCGAAGGTCACCGCACGGGCGCACGAGACGAATGTCTCGCTGGTCTGGTTCCTCTATGCCGACCACGGCGGGATCATCCGGGGCAAGGCGGCGACCGCGCCGATGCTGCCGGCCCGCATAGTGACCGGGATCGGCCACACGGTGGCCATGATGGCCATGTCCATGCTGGACCACCTCCAGCCGGTGGACGGCATGGGCCCGGTGGGCGAGGTGCGCATCGTCCCCGACCCGGCCACGTTCGTGCCGCTGCCGTACGCCCCGGGCGCGGGCGCGATGCTGGCCGACCAGGTGCTGCCGTCCGGAGAACCCTGGGACGGGTGCGCGCGCACCTACCTGAAGCAGGCCATCGCCGCGGCGAACGCGGAGGGCTATGCGGTCACCGCGGCGTTCGAGCCGGAGTTCACCCTCGGCCGCCGGGAGAGCGACCCGGACGGCGGCCCTGACCGGCTGGTGCCCAACGACGACAGCCTGTGCTACTCGGCCACCGGCTTCCACCTGGCGCACGACTTCGCGATGGACCTGCTGGGCGCGCTCACCGCCCAGGGGCTGCGGCCCGAGCACTACTATCCCGAACTTGGCCACGGCCAGCAGGAGATGACCGTCCGGTACGCGCCCGCGCTGCGGGCCGCCGACAACCACGTGCTGTACCGGGAGTCGGTGCGGGGGACCGCGTTCCGCCGCGGGATGTGGGCGAGCCTGGCGCCCAAGCCCATCCCCGGCCAGGCTGGCAACGGCGCCCACCTGCACATCTCGCTGCGCGACGTCGGCCCGGGCGGCGAACTGGGGCCGACGCCGGTCTTCTACGACGCCGGGGATCAGTACGGGCTGTCCGCTACCGGATATCACTTCATCGGCGGCCTGCTCGCGCACCTGCCCGCGCTGGTCGCACTGACCTGCGGTTCTGTCAACAGCTACCGGCGGCTCGCGCCGCAGATGTGGAGCAGTGCCTACACCATCTACGGGATGGACAACCGGGAGGCGGCGGTGCGGATCTGCTCGCCGATGAGCGACGACCGCGCCAAGTCGGTCAACCTGGAACTGAAGCCGTCCGACTCAACCGCCAACCCGTACCTCGCGCTGGGCGCGGTCATCCACGCGGGCCTGGACGGGATCCGGCGCAAGCTGGATCCCGGCGAGGCCGTGAACGTCGACCCGGCGGCACTTACAGATGCGCAGCGATCGGCCCGCGGTGCCCATCGCCTCCCGGAATCCCTGGGCGCGGCGCTGGACGCCCTGGAAGCCGACGAGTTGCTGATGGAGTCCCTCGGTGACCTGCGCCGCCGCGCCTACCTGGCGGTGAAGCGGTCCGAGGCGGCCGCGTTCGCGGACATGGACACGGCCAGGGAGTGCTTCGAGCACTTCACGAAGTTCTAGGCCGGCCGGGGCTCTGGGCCTGGGGGCGGAGGAGCCGGGCGGGGTGGGTAGCCTCGTCGGATGTGGCCAGGTGAGCAGGGTCCGGTCCGGACGTGGGCCGGCCCGGTGCTGCTGGCCGCGGTCGCGCTGGGCTTCGATGCGCTGAACCGCAGGGTTCCATTCGGCCTGCTGAGCACCGGACCGCTCGATGAAGTGGCGCACCTGGCCACCGCCGCCCTGGGCCTGATGGTGCTGGCGTGCCTGGTCGATGCGCCGCGCCGGTTCTATGTCGCGGCGCTGGTCGCATCCGTGGCCATCGATCTTGATCACATTCCCCTCTACCTCGGGCTGCTGGGGGAGGACAGCCAGCGCCCGGTCACACATTCCCTGGCCACAGTCGTGGTGTTCGCCGGTGCCGCCGCCGTCAGCCGCCGGCACCGGGCCGTGCTCGCCGGTGCAGCGACTGGGCTTGTGCTTCATTTCGCGCGGGACATAGCCGAGGGGCCGCCGGGTGTGCGGCTGCTCTGGCCGCTTGACGGGCGGGCCTGGACCGCCAGTTACTGGTGGTTCCTGGGAATGATCGTCGTCTGCACCGCCGCCCGGCTGATCCTGGTAACTGCCGGTGTCCGGCGCACCCGTGTCCGCCTCTTCCAGCCAGGAACGGCGCCCCAGGCACCCCACCAGCACGCGCAAGCGTGAGCTGGGCTCAGTCCCGGAGGCGGCTGACGATGACGGCGATGACTATGACAGCCGCCACGATGGCTCCAGCCCTATCACCATGGCGCAGCCCTCCCGGTGGTCGGCCCCGGGCACAAGCATGCCCGACGCGGCGGCCCACAGCACCCGGCTGTGGCAGGAGAACGGCGACTGACCCGCTATCCCGGCCACCCCGCCGGCGTGCCCGGGATGTCCGGAGTGGGTAAATCTCCAGGTGACTCGCCGAGTTGAGGAGAGGTCATGAGCACTGCTGACACCGGCTCTGGCACGCTGATCTCCGAGCGGGTCGCCGGCGGCATCCTGCCCAAGGTGCTCACCACGTTCGACATGGTCGCGATCTTCGTCGCGATCGTCTTGTTCATCACCAACTCGGCGGTGGTTCAGTCCGCCGGGCCGTCGGCGTTCGGCTGGTGGATCATCGGGTTTGCCGTGTTCCTGATCCCGTGTGCGATCGCCACGGGCCAGCTTGGCGCGATGTTCCCCGGAGAGGGATCCATTTACCTGTGGACGCATAAGGCGTTCGGGCCTTTCTGGGGATTCTTCGCCGGCTTTTGCGCGTGGTGGCCCGGTGTGCTGGTAATGGTGGCCACCGGCACGTCGATGGTCGCTTTCCTCGGCTACGCCTTCCCGGCCGTGAACAACTGGCCGATCCAGTGGCAGGGCGTGCTGATCATGGGGCTGATCGTGGTGTCCGCCCTGGTCGCCATATTGCGGTTCCGGGTCACCCAGAACCTGGTCAACATCGTGTTCGCGCTGTACGGGCTGGCCATCCTGGCGATGTTCGTGTCCGGGATCGTGTACCTGGCCAAGGGCAACCACGCGGTGGTCAACCCGTGGGACTTCTCGGCCTGGAAGTCCAGCGCCCCGCACGGCATCAACTTCACCAACTGGACCTTCTTCGGCCTGGTCGTGCTCGCCCTGCTCGGCGTGGAGGTGCCGCTGAACATGGGCGTGGAGATCCGCGAGCAGCGGTCGGTGACCCGGTACCTGCTGTGGGGCTCGCTCGTCGTGGTCGTCGCCTACCTGCTCGCCACGTGGGGGGTCATGGTGACCGTGCCGACGTCGGGTTCGGCGGCCATCACCGCGGTGGCGGGGGTGGTCACTATCGGGCTCGGCAGCGTGGCCGGTAAGATCACTGCGATCATCCTCGCGCTGTTCTTCCTGTTCATCACGGTGGTGTACAACTACTCGTTCGCCCGGCTGATCTTCGTGTCCGGGCTCGACCAGCGGCTGCCGAAGGCGATGTCACACGTGAACAAGGCCCGGGTGCCGGACATCGCGGTGTGGGTGCAGACCGTCATCGCGGCATTGTTCACACTGCTGGCCTTCGTGGTGATCCCGAGCATCACCAGCGGCAGCTCGGTGGACGCCGAGACCAAGATCTACGACGTGCTGCAGGCGGCGGTCACCGTGATCTGGTGCATCTCGATCGTGATCCTGTTCGCGGATATCCTGATCATCCTGCGCCGCTTCCAGGCCCAGTTCCAGGCCCGCCGGATCGCCCACCCGGCGGTGTTCTGGGCGTGCTCGATCATCGGCGGCCTCGCTTCGCTGATCGGGGTGATAGCCACGCTGTCCGGCTCCTGGGCACCGGACCTGATCAGCAACAGCGCGGGCTCGATCACCGTGCTCGGGGCGACGATCACCTACGGCACCTGGTTCTGGTGGATCGGCGGCATCACGCTGGCCTCGCTGGCCGTGGCTGCGCTGCTCTACCTGGCCGGCCGGATGAGCGGGAGCGGCGCGGAACCGTTCCCGGCCGGCGCCGGGCGGCACCGGGCATCGGGCGCAGATGGCTGACCACGGCCCGGTCAGCGCGGCCGTCGGCACGCTCGCCCTGGTGGACCACCACGTCCACCAGGCGCTGGGCAGCGACGTGCCACGGGCCGCGTTCGAGGGGCAGATCACCGAGTCGGACCGCCCGGCGCCCCCGGGCACCACTCAGTTCGACTCTCAGCTCGGCTTCGCCATCCGCCGGTGGTGCGCGCCCGTGCTCGGCCTGGCGCCCTCAGCGCCGGCGGAGGAGTACCTGGCCCGGCGGGCCGAACTGGGCCCGGAGCAGGCCACCGGGCTGCTGCTGCGTGCGACGGGCGTGGCCTGCTTCCTGATCGACACCGGCTACGTGCTCGACACCATGCTGAGCCTGCCGGAGATGGCCGCGGCGGCCGGCGCCCGGACGGGTGAGATCGTCCGGCTGGAACAGGTTGCCGAGCAGATCATCACCGCCGGGGACGGGACCGCGGCCGGGTTCGCCGGCCGCTACCGCGACGCGCTGTGGGACCGGACACGGGATGCGCTCGGCACAAAAAGCATCATGGCCTACCGGCACGGGCTGGACTTCGACCCCGACCCGCCCGAGGCCGCGGCGGTGACCGGCGCCGCGGGCCGCTGGCTACGCGAGATCGAGGCGGGCGGCGCGGTGCGGGTCACCGACCCGGTGCTGCTGCGGCACGTGCTGTGGGCCGGAGTGGACCGCGCGCTGCCGGTGCAGTTCCACACCGGTTTCGGGGACCCCGACTGCGACCTGCGCCGCAGCGACCCGCTGTGGCTGCGCGGTTTCGTTGAGCGGTGCGAGCCGCGCGGGGTGCCGGTCATGCTGCTGCACTGTTACCCGTTCCACCGCAACGCCGCCGCCCTCGCCCAGGCCTACCCGCATGTGTATCTGGACGTGGGCATGACCCTGCACTACGTCGGGGCCCGCGCCGCCACGGTTGTCGCCGAGTCGCTGGAACTCGCGCCGTTCGCCAAGGTGCTGTTCTCCTCCGACGCGGCCGGCCCGGCCGAGCTGCACTACCTCGGCGCGCTGCTGTGGCGCCGGGCCACCGCCGACGTGCTGGGCGGCTGGGTGGAATCGGGAGACTGGAGTGCCGCCGACGCCATCCGGGTGGCGCGGATGATCGGCGCGGAGAACGCGCGCCGCGTGTACCGGCTGCCCTGAACCCCGGGGGCATGACGGGCAGCCGGGGACCGGCACTCCTGCCAGCGGCTCCGCGCGGACACGCAGGCCAAGTTCGGCCGATAACGACATGCACGCCATAACTGACATGCCATGATGAGCACGCTATTGATCAAGGACTGCGCGAAAGCCCGCTGTGGAGGGGTTCCGGCGGCGTGTCGCAGGGGCGGGAGCTTCAGTTGGCACAGGTTCACAATTTCTCGTATGGGCTGCTCAACCCGGTGCTGGCCTATCTGATTTCCTGCCTGGGCTGTTTCCTCGGACTGCAGTGCACGGCCAGGGCAAAGGCGATGGCGGGCGGCGCCCGGGCCCGGTGGCTGCTGCTGGCGGCGGTGTCGATCGGGACCACCGGCATCTGGGTCATGCACTTCATCGCGATGCTCGGCTACACCATCGGCGGGCAGGCGATCACCTACAACGTGCCGGTCACCATCCTGAGCATGCTGATCGCGATCGCCGTGGTGGCCGTGGGCCTGTTCATCGTCGGTTTCGGCCGCGGCGACGACCGGGGGCGCCTGCTGCTCGGTGGCTCGATCATCGGGATCGGCGTCGCGGGCATGCACTACATGGGCATCTGGGCGATGCGGATGCCGGACACGATGGGCTTCAGCCCGACCCTGCTCGTTCTGTCGGTGATCATCGCCATGGTCGCGGGTACCGCCGCGCTGTGGGCCGCGATCACGCTCAGCGGGCTGACCGCCACGCTCGTCGCCTCGCTGATCATGGGCGTCGCCGTCAGCGGGATGCACTACACCGGCATGGCCGCCCTGCACGTGTACCCCGCGCCCGACGGCGGGATGCTGGCGATGGGCGCCGGGGCCGGCGCGACTTCGTTCCTGCTCCCGCTGATCCTGGGCATCAGCATCGTGACGTTCCTGGTGACCGCGATCGTCACGATGGCCCCCACGGCGGAGGAGATCCGCGAGGACGCCGCGCTGATGGATCGCATCGCGACGCTGTCCCAGAACCTGGACCAGCCGCAGCAGCGCGCAGCCGCAGCAGCGGTGGTTAGCCGGCCCGTCTTCCGGCCAGCAGGGACGGGCCGCCCCGGTGCGGGCCACGCGACGGTGATCCGTGCGGCCCGGGTGATGTCGCGCTAGCTTGTGCGGAACCGTCCGTCGGCTGCCCACCGCCGGGCCGGGCACCCTGCGACAGGGGAGGGACCCCATGACCGACACCGCCACCGAACCCCACCCGAACGGCCAGCCGCACCTGGCCCGCACCTCCAGCGAGGCCGTGCGCGACAACGCCCTGTACGCCGCCAAGCTGGCGCAGCGCGCGGCGGAGATCCGCGCCGATCCCGGGGCGCACAAGCCCAGGCTGGTGCTGTCCAGGCACGTCCGCGGCGAGAGCCCGCTGGACAGGATCGCCGACGCGGTGAACAAGTTCTGCGGGTCCATGTGGGTGTTCCTCGGCATCACGGTGGGCATCGTGTTCTGGCTGTTCGCGGGCAACATCGTCGGGTTCGACAAGACGCCGTGGCCGCTGCTTCTCACGATCTTGAACCTGCCGCAGCTGTCCATCATGATCTCGCTTCAGGTGAGCGCCAACCGGGCGCAGACCGCCAGCGACAAGCGCGCGATCGCCGACCACGAGACGCTCATCGCCCTGCACGAGATGGGCAAGCAGCAACTGGACATCCTGAACGGCCAGGACCAGGTGCTGGCCATCCTGAACAACTTCGCCAGCCATGACATGCCGGGCCGCCAGGCGGAGATCATGGCGGACGTCAGGCAGATCCTGGCGAAGCTGGACGGCCAGCCAGCAGCGGGCTGACCGGGCTTCGGGGCTGACCGGGCTTCGGCCCGCCCGCCAGCGGCCGGCCAGCGAGCCCAGGTATGCCGCTGGGAACCAGCCCACCCGCCCCCGCGTCCAAGCGGTATCCCATTTCCCAGCGACGCCGGAGCGCACCATGGCGGTCCAGTTCTCCCCAGTCCAGCGCGCGGTCACGGCAGGTGTGGCCTCGGCCGGCCTGCTCATCGCCGCCTTCGCCCTCGGCGTCAGCCAGGGCGGTGCCGCACCCGCCGCGGCCAGCGATGCCGCCGGCAATGCCGCGCTGACCGCCGCCGCGCCCGCCGCGGGCACCGCCCGCATCACGGTCACCGGCACCGGCAAGGTGTCCGGCACACCGAACCAGTTGTCCCTGTCGATGGGCGTGCAGACCAGCGCGGGTTCGGTGGCCACCGCGCTGCGCCAGGCCAACGCGGCGGCGCGCTCGGTCACGGCCGTGCTCGGCCGCAGCGGGGTCGCCGCGTCCGACATCCAGACCTCGGGCCTGTCCATCTATCCCAACTACTCCAATAGCTCGGGCGTCCCCAGCGCCTACCAGGTCAGTGAGCAGCTCACGATCACCCTGCGCCGCCTGTCCGTGGCGGGCAGCCAGATCAGCGCGGCGGCACGGGCCGGCGGCAACACCACGACGATCGACGGCGTGTCGCTCAACCTGTCCGATACCGGCACCCTGCTGGCCTCGGCGCGGGAGAAGGCGGTGGCGGATGCCAAGGCCAAGGCGACGGCCTATGCCCATGCCCTCGGCCACCCGCTGGGGCCGGTGATCAGCATGTCGGAGACACCCCCGGCCCAGCCGTTCCAGCCACTGCCATACGCCGCCGCCCCCAGCGCCGGCCGCGCCGCCTCCTCGGTCCCGGTCCACCCTGGCACCCAGCAGCTCAGCGTCACCGTCACGGTGGTCTTCACGCTGGCCTGACCCGGCCCGCAGACCCCCCGGACCAGCACGATGCTGGCGCGGGCCGTGGGCGACCGGTAGGCTCCCAGGGTGCGCAGCACCAGGAACCAGTGGTGGCGCCGCCCCTGAGGCGGTGACTGGTTCGCGCGCGCAACGACCAGAGGCGATCGCCCGGCAGCGGCGGTCGCTTCTCGCGTCCGGGCACCGGGCCCCAGTCGAATGACAGAGTCAGGGGAGCACACGTGGACCCGGCAGGACAGGCGGACCCGGCTACGGGCGGCCCAGCAGAACCGAACGGATCGGTCCCGGCTGCCCAGGCGCCGGGCACCAGGCGCACCGAGTCGGTCACCCGCGGCGGGGTGCGGGTAACCCGTACCGAGGAGCCGTTCCGCGCCGACGACATCGACCAGGTGTGCGCGCGGGTGGATGACCGGCGCGGCGGAGTGCTCAGCTCCGGGATGGAGTACCCGGGCCGGTACAGCCGCTGGCACCTGGCCTACGTGAACCCGTGCGCGGAGATCGTGGCGCGCGGGCGGGTCGTCACCGCCCGCGCGCTGAACCGGCGCGGCGCGGTGCTGCTGCCCGTGCTCGGTGCCGCGCTGGCCCGGGCCGGCCAGCCCACGGCGGCGGCAGGCCCGGACGAGGTGAGCGTGACGATCCCCGAGCCGGCCGGGCTGGTCGCGGAGGAGGACCGGAGCAGGCGCCCCACGGTGTTCTCCGCGGTGCGCGAGATCATCGCCGCCTTTGCCCCCCGCGACGGAGTCGCGGGGGGCAAAGGCCAACGGGGGGTTCCAGGGGGGTCGTCCCCCCAGACCAGCACAGCCGCGGGCGACGACCCGCAGCTGGGCCTGTACGGCGCGTTCGGCTACGACCTGGCGTTCCAGTTCGAGCCGGTCACGCAGCGCATCGACCGGCCCGCCGGCCTGCGCGACCTGGTCCTGCACCTGCCCGACGAGCTGTTCGTGGTGGACCGCAAGCGGGAGACGGCGATGCGCTACTCCTACGAGTTCACCGTGGACGGCGTGTCCACCGCGGGCCTGCCACGGGACACGCCGGCGTCCGGCGGAACCGGGCCGGCCACGGGGAGCGTAGGGCATGAAAGGCGCCCAGAGCCGGGGACCTATGCGCGGATCGTGGACCAGGCCAAGGAGCGTTTCGTCCGCGGCGACCTGTTCGAGGTGGTGCCCAGCCAGGCGTTCCGCGCGCCGTGCGTCTCGGCCGCCGCGTTCTACCAGTTGCTGCGCAAGCGCAACCCGGCGCCGTACGAGTTCTTCTTCAACTTGGGCGAGGGGGAGTGCCTGGTCGGGGCGTCGCCAGAGATGTACGTGCGGGTGACGGGGAACCGGGTGGAGACCTGCCCGATCTCCGGCACCATCCGGCGCGGCACCGACCCGCTGGAGGACGCGGAGAACATCCGCTCGCTGCTCAACTCGGCCAAGGAAGAGTCCGAGCTGACCATGTGCACCGACGTGGACCGCAACGACAAGTCGCGGGTCTGCGTGCCGGGCAGCGTGCGGGTGATCGGGCGGCGGCAGATCGAGATGTACTCGCGGCTCATCCACACGGTCGACCACATCGAGGGGCGGCTGCGGCCCGGCCTCGACGCGCTGGACGCGTTCCTCAGCCACATGTGGGCGGTCACCGTCACCGGCGCGCCCAAGACCTGGGCCATGCAGTTCATCGAGGACCACGAGAAGGCGCCACGCCGCTGGTACGGCGGGGCGGTCGGGATGATCGGTTTCGACGGCGGCATGAACACCGGCCTGACGCTGCGCACCGCGCACATCGAGGACGGTGTGGCCACCGTGCGCGCCGGGGCGACGCTGCTGTTCGACTCGGAACCGGCTGCCGAGGAGCAGGAGACCGAACTGAAGGCGCGGGCGCTGCTGGAAACGCTGGCCGAGACCGTGGCTGCTTCTGCCGCCGAACGCTCCCCGGGGCCGGCCGCCGCCCGCCCGGACACCCCGCCCGGCGCTGACCTGCGGGTGCTGCTCGTCGACCACCAGGACTCGTTCGTGCACACGCTGGCGGGCTACTTCGCCGAGCAGGGCGCCCAGGTCACCACCCTGCGCGCGGGGTTCCCCGCCGCGGCGCTCGACGGCTACCGGCCCGACCTCGTCGTGCTTTCCCCCGGTCCGGGGCGCCCGTCGGACTTCGACTGCGACGCCCTGCTCACCGAACTCGATGCGCGGGGGCTGCCCGCGTTCGGCGTGTGCCTGGGGCTCCAGGCGATGGTGGAGCACGCTGGCGGGGAACTAGCGCTGCTGCCCGAGCCGGCCCACGGGAAACCGGGCACGGTACTGCGCCTCTCCGATGACGGGGCCGGGCTGCTCGCCGGGCTGCCCGCGGACTTCGTCGCGGCCAGGTATCACTCGCTGCACGCGGTGCCGGGCCAGGTCAAGGGCGGGTTCACCGTGACCGCGGTGACCGGTGACGGCGCGGTGATGGCGATCGAGGACGCGGCGGCGGGCCGGTGGGGCGTGCAGTTCCACCCGGAGTCGATCCTGACCGCGGCGGGCGGCACCGGCCGCCAGGTGATCGCCAACGTGCTGCGCCTGTGCGCCGCCCGGCGGCAGGTCACCGCCAGCCGCTGAGCCGTCACCCAGCTTCGTGATCATGTGGAGGCTTCCTTGATCACGGGCACTTTTTGGCGGATAGCCGCCCAAAAGTGACCGTGATCAAGGTTGCGGTGCTGGGGCGGCGCCGAAGCGGATCACGGTCCAGTCGCTGACCGGGCGATAGCCGAGGCGCTGGTACAGGGTGTTGCTGGTGGGATTGGCCAGGTCGGTGAACAGCACCACGCCCTCGGCGCCGCCGTCCAGGGCGGCCTGGGTGACCGCGGCCGTCGCCGCGCCGCCGAACCCGCGGCCGCGCAGGTCCGGCGGCGTGTAGACCGGGCCGACCCGGGCCTGCCCGGCGGCGGACCGGTTCCGCCCGGCCAGCGACACCGGCCTGCCCTCGTGCTCCCAGAGCACCAGCCCGCCGAAGCCGATCCGGTCGTTCACCACCCGCTCCGACTCGTTCGGCCCGCCCGGCTGCGCCTCGTCCTTGAACGCGTCGAGCCAGGCCAGCATCAGGCCGCGGTCCGCGGCGTCCGCGGTCCTGGCCGTGCCGGGTGGTGGCGGGTCTGGCGGCAGCAGCGTGCCGAGCGCGTACAGCCGCATCCGCATGGCGGTGTGTGCGGGCTGGCCGGTGTGGTCCTGCCAGGCGGCGGCGAAGGCCGCGGCCGGGCCCGGCATGGCGTTGACCCCGGGGGGCTGGTAGCCCCGGGCCGCCAGGTCCGCCGCCAGTCCGGCGGCGGCCTCGGCCGTCATGCCGGTGAGCACCGCCGGAAAGGGCGGCGTGTGCAGAAACGCTGCGGCGGCGGTGCCGCCGGGCTCCGCCAGCCAGCCGAACAGCGGCGTGGCGTCCCCGTACGCGGCCGGTCCCTTGGCGCGCAGCAACTCCGCCGCGGTGAGCATGACCGTGTTCTGCGCGGCGCGGGCCCGCAGGAAGCCGCCCGCACCGGCGAGAAAGGTCTCCAGGTTCTCGGTGAGCTGCCAGGCCATGCCCCATCATCGGCGGCCGGGCGGGCGGGCCGCATCCCATTTACGGCTGCTCCGGCGCAGGCAGCCGAAGCCGGCCTGGCGAGCCTGGCCGGACAGCGGGTCCGCGCATCGGCGAGGATGTGAGGCAGTGTCGACGGGCAGGGAGGCCGGCCGTGGAGTACCGTCCGCCAGGGGAGCGGGAGCCCGACTCGCAGTACCGGCTGCTGCTTGACCGGATCGTTTCCGGCGGGGTGAGCGTGCCCACCCGGCAGGGGCCCGCGGCGCTGACGCTCATGCAGCAGGTGATGCGTTTCGATCTGGCCAACGGCTTCCCGCTGATCACCGAGCGCAGCCTGAGGTCGTTCTGGCGCAAGTCCATCGGCGAGCTGTGCGCGTTCATCAACGGCGCGACGACGCTCGCCGAGCTGGCCGAGTTCGGCTGCGACTGGTGGGACCCATGGGCCACGGCGGAGAAGACGTCGTCCCGCGGGCTAGCGCCGGGGAGCCTGGGGCCGGGGTCCTACGGCGGCGCGTTCCGTGACTTCCCCACCGCGGAGGGGCCGGGCTTCGACCAGTTCAAGCACCTGGTGGAGCAGCTCACCGAACTGCCGGGCGACCGGACCCATTTCGTCTCCCCGTGGATCCCGCAGTACCAGGTCCGCGGCCGTGGCAAGACGCCGAAGACCACGATCGCGCCCTGCCACGGCTGGGTGCACGTGCGGGTGCTGGCCGGCGGCCTGCACCTGCACATGTTCCAGCGTTCGGGGGACGTGCCGGTCGGCGTGCCGGCCAACATGATCCAGTACGCCGCCCTGCTGCTCATGCTGGAGCAGCTCACCGGCATCCCGGCCGTGGCCTACTACCACACGATCTCCGACGCGCATGTCTACGAGAACCAGCGCGACGCGGTCGCGGCCATGCTGGAGCGCGAGCCGCGGCGGCTGCCCACGGTCCAGCTCACCGAGGACGGCCGTAAGGTCACCGACATCCACGAGTTCCGCGCCGAGCACTTCGAGGCCAGCGACTACGACCCGCACCCGGCGATCTCGTCCATCCCGGTCTCCCCGTGATCGTGTCGCTGGTGCTGGCCGCGTCGGCCAACGAGGTCATCGGGGCCGACGGCGCGCTGCCCTGGCACCTGCCGGGGGACCTGCGCCGGTTCCGTGAGCTGACCACCGGTCACGTGGTGGTCATGGGCCGGCTCACCTACCAGTCCATCCTTGACCGGCTCGGGCACCCGCTGACCGGCCGGACCTCCGTCGTGGTGAGCCGGACCCTGGCCGAAACCGGGCATCCCGGTGTCCGTGTGGCCAGGTCGCTCCCTGAGGCGCTGGCCCTGGCCGAGGCGCTCGCGGCCGGGGCCGGGGACACCGAGTTCTTCGTCATCGGCGGGGAGTCGGTCTACCGGGACACACTCCGGCTCGCCGACCGGGTCTACCTGACCCGGGTGCACGGCGAGGTGGCGGGGGACCGGGCCATGCCCGACGGCTGGCTGGCCGGGTTCGAGCTGGCCGGCCAGGACGACGAGGCCGGCGCGCAGAGTCCGCTCCGGTACTCCTTCCTCGACTACCGGCGGGCTGCGCGGTGAGCCTGTACTGCTTCGACAACGTGCGCACGCCCGAGCAGCAGGCCGAGATGGCCCGGCTCGACGCCGCGGGGATCTGCCTGTTCTGCCCCGAGCATCTGGCCAGCCATCCGCAGCAGCGAATCCTGCTGTCCACCGAGCACTGGAGCATCACCCCGAACGCATTCCCGTATCAGGGCACCAGCCTCCATCTCCTGCTTGTGCCCCACCAGCATGCCGGAGACCTGCTAGAACTCAATGATGAGGTGCGTAGCGACTTCTGGGTGGCGCTCGCGGCCACTGCGGAGGCCTATGGGGTGCGGCACTACGGCCTGGGCATCCGCAACGGTGACTGCCGTTTCACGGGCGCGACCATCGCCCACGTACATGCGCACGTGCTGGTGGGCTCGGACGATCCGGGCGCGCCGCCGGTACGGATGAGGTTCAGCTCCCGGCCCGGGTATCCACCCAGATCAGGCTGATACCCCGGGCGCGCAGTGTCTGCTCGCCGTCGAGCACCGAGTACTGCCCGGCGAAGAAGCAGCGGGCCAGCCCGGCCTCGGCGATGAGCCGTGCGCAGGCCGGGCACGGGAATGTCGTGGTGTAGAGATCGGCGCCGGCCAGGCTGACCCCGTCCCTGGCCGCACCGGCGATCAGGGCAGCCTCGGCGTGGATCGCCGTGGACAGGTCCGCCCGGATGCCGCGCTCGAACGCGTCCCTCGGATCCCCGTTGAGGTAGGGGGCGTACTCGGTCGGCTGATGGTGGTTCCAGGCACACCCGAGCACCCGGCCCGCCCGGGCGGCCACCGCCCCCACCTGGCGCCACCAGTCCGAACTGCGCCCGGCCAGTGCCTGGGCGCGGCCGAGCAGCTCGCGGGGCAGCTCGGCGGCCGTGATCTCGCCGTCGAAGCTGACGGGCACCTTCGCGGTGGCCCAGTCCCGGTCCCAGCGCAGGAAGGTCCGGTCGAACACCAGCCTCCGGCCGGCGCCAAGGCCGTAGCGGTCCGCGATGTCCCGCATGACCTCCTCGTCGGGCAGCACCAGGGGGTTGCCGTTGACCGCGCCGGCCAGTTCGCCCGGCTCCACCACACGGATACTGGCAGCGCCGCAGGCGAGACGGAGGTAGCCGGCCGCCCGTGCCGCGGGGAGGGCCCGGATGTCCTTGGCCAGGCTCGGATAGTCCGCGGTGAACCCGTTCCCGAGAAGCAGGATCTCGGCGGCGTCGGAGTGCCGCTGCAGGAACGCTTCGTATCCGGCATGGATCACCGGGAGGTAGAGCAGTACCTGCTTCACGGCGAGGCCGGCGACCTGCCTGGCTCGCCGCCGCCGCCGTCGGCCGTGCCGCCCGCCTCGCCGGCCGACGGGTCCCACGGCTCGGGCAGGCCGAGCTGAATCCGGCGCAGCCGGGCCGAGGTGCTCACGGTCGCCATCCGCTCCAGGACCGCCACCCGCCCGCAGTACCGCTCCTCAAGCTCGGAGATCTCGGCGCGCGAGTAGGTGTCGGCGGTGGCCACGAGCACATCCGGGCAGATGGTCTTGATCAGCCGCCACCGTTCGTCGGCCAGGTGTTTCAGCGTGACCAGGCCCACGCCGCGCTGGTGTGTCACCATGCGCAGCCGCTCCATCTCGGGCACCGCGGGCCGGTGCGGGCCCTTGCGGGCCCGGATCTTCTCGTCGCTGTCCAGGCCGACGATGAGGAAGTCGCCGAAGCGGCGGGCCGCTTCCAGGTACATCGAGTGGCCTTCGTGCAGGATGTCAAAGGAGCCGCTGGTCAGGACGACCTTCAGCCCGAGCGTGCGAAGCGCGCCCACGATGGCGTGGATCCGGTCGTAATCCGGCACATAGCGCAGGTCGAAGTTGGACGCATCGGCGAAAAGCCCGCTGTTGACCAGGGCGAGCGACCCACTCGCAACGGCCGGGCCGGTCCCGTTACCCCGGGCCGCGCGCGTCTCCTCGTCCGTCGGCGCACCCTGTTTCACGGGGCCGATCATAGCGGCCGGGAGGCGCCGGGCAGGGGGTCAGCGTGCAGGCGCGCCGCCGGCGCGGCCACGGTGACGAGGGCGGCGGCCCGTGTCATCATCGCGGCCGGGCCGCTGATGACGATGTCTTCCGCCGCGGGCAGCAGATGGGCGGCGGCTGCCTCGGCCACCGGGCCGGTCAGCCCGCCGTGACCGGATTCCGCCGCGGTCACCGGGATGATGGTCAGCGACCGGCGGTCCCCGGCCAGCCGCCGCAGTCCGGGCAGGTCGTACAGGTCGGCCCGGGTCCGCGCGCCGAAGAACAGGCGCACCACCGGCTGGGGGTGCGGGCGGACGGGGCTGGTGAGCGCCTCGGCGATCGCCTTGACCGGGGCGAGCCCGGTGCCCCCGGCGATGCACACCACCCGGCCGGAGGTGATCGCATCCGCGGTCATCTCGCCCCGGGCCCGGCCGAGGACCACGGTGTCCCCGGCCTGGGTCTGCTGTACCAGCGCGGTGCTGACCCTGCCGCCGGGCACAGCACGGACGTGCAGCCGGAGTAACCCGTCCGGCGCCGGGGCGTTGGCAATCGAGTACTCCCGCCACACCCGTGGCCAGCGCGGGACCTGGACGCTGACGTGCTGACCGGCCAGGTAGGGCAGGGGCAGGTCCGGGCGGAGCGCCAGGACGGCGAGGTCGGGGCGCCGCCGGTCGTGTTCGACCACCTCGGCCAGCCACCAGGCCGGCTCCCCGGCGGCCGCGCCGCTGGCGGTGCCCGTACCGGTGCCCTGGCCGGCCGCGCCGTCATCGCCGGGCGCGGCGGCCGCGCAGCCGGCCGTCATCGCAGCGGTGATCGTGGCGAGGGCCCGTTCCCAGGCCGCTTGCGTCTGGTCCGACCAGGAGCCCGCGCAGAATAGCTGCAACGTGGCCAGGAGGGCATCGCAGAACAGCCGGTAGTGGCGCTCGGTCACGCCGAACTTGCGGTGGTCGCGGCCCAGTTCGCCGAGCCATCCGGTCAGCGATTCGGGCTGGTCGAACGACCACGCACACCGGATCAGCGAGTCGAACACCCATTTGCGGCTTTCGCCGAGAGTGAGGGGAAAGATGGCCCGCAGTTCCGGGTTGCGCACAAAAAGGGTGGCAAAGAAATGTGCCATGAATCGCTCGGATTGCGGCTCGAGCGAGGCGAGTGACTTCTTCAGCAGCCTGGAATCGGCACAGGCTGCCCGGCCCTGCCTGGCCTCCGCCGGCCCAGCCCGCCCGTCCAGCCCGATCGCCACGCACAGGAGTCTGGCATTACCAGCCGGTACTCACAACCGATTCTAGTCACTTTAAGGAGCGAATGAGTTTTGCCCCGAATAAACAATCTTCACGTTCGAACAAGATTAGTAGCGATCGCATTCTTCGTTAGAGCGGCGACTGGTAGCTGGAGATCCAGTGGGTCTTGAGCCAGAGCAGGGCGCTGGACCAGGCACCAGTGACCTCAAGGACGCCGACGGCAACCAGCATTGCCCCGCCGGCCACGCTGAACGCACGCGCGTGCCGCCGGGCGAAGCTGAACGCGGTGACGCCGCGCTCGAACGCCAGCGCCACGATCAGGAACGGAATGCCAAGCCCAAGGCCGTAGGCGACGGTGAGGATGGCGCCACGCACGGCGGTGCCCGAGGTCATGGACAGGGTCAGCACGAACGTGAGCGTGGGGCCCACGCACGGGGTCCAGCTCAGGCCGAACAGCACGCCCAGCACCGGCGCGCCGGCCAGCCCCGCGCGGGGGCGTATCGAGGGCCGCAGGATCCGCCCGGTGACCGGGATGCGGTCGAAGACCCCGGCGAACAGCAGCCCCAGCACGATCGTCAGCACACCGAAGACCTGGGTCAGTCCCACGCTGTGCCGTTCCAGCAGGGCACCGAGCCCGCCGAAGGCGACTCCCACGCTGGCGAACACGGCAGTGAAGCCCAGCACGAACAGCAGCGTGCCGAGGACCGCGCGGCGCCGCGGCGGCCGCGCGGCGGCAGCCAGCGTGCTGGGCGCCACCGTGGTCACCGCGCCGGCGGCCGGGCCCGCCGCCGTCCCGCCGCCAGGCGCCGGGCTTCCCCCGGCCGCGGCACCGCCGGTCGCTGCGGCCTGCTGTGCGTCGACGCCGGACATGCCGGTCACGTAGGAGAGGTAGCCGGGGACCAGGGGGAGCACGCAGGGGGAGAGGAACGTCACCGCGCCCGCGGCGGCCGCCACGGGGACGGCGAACAACAGTGGCCCGGACAGGATCAGGTGCCCGATCCCGCCGCTCATCCGCTACCTCCGTTGCCCTGCGCGACCCATGCTTTGCCGACCACAGTATGCCCGCAGCCCTGCGGGGCGGTCGGCACCTGCGCACTATCCCGCGTTCGGCGGCCACGCGAAGATAGCGGTGTCGTGGAGGGAGGTGGTGGCGGGTGCGCCGGGTCGTGTGCCGGGAGTTCGGGCCGCCGGAGCGGCTGGTGGTCGAGGAGGCGCCGGATCCGCGGCCGGGCCGGGGTGAGGTGCTGATCCGGGTTCGCGCTGCGGGCGTCGGTTTCGTGGACGGGCTTATCGTCGCCGGGTTGTACCAGGTGAAGCCGCCGCTGCCGTTCACCCCCGGGCTGGTGGTGGCCGGTGAGGTGGCCGGGTCCGGCGGCGGTGTGCCCGGCCTGCCCACTGGCAGCCGGGTGGTGGGCTGCTGGATGGGCCTTGGCGGCTATGCAACGCACCGGCTGGTCCCCGCCGAGGCGGTGGTGCCGCTGCCGGAGGCGGTCAGTTTCGAGGTGGCCGCGACGGCGGTGGACAGTTACACGACGATGCTGTTCGCCCTGACCAGGCGCACCAGCGTGGCGCCAGGCGAATGGGTGGTGGTCCTTGGCGCCGGGGGCGGGATCGGGCTCGCCGCGGTCGATGTGGCCAGTTCGCTCGGCGCGCGGGTGATCGGCGCGGCATCCAGTCGGGCCAAGCGGGCGGCATCGGTCACCGCCGGGGCGCATGCCACGATCGATTATCAGACGGAGGACCTGAAGGCCCGGGTACGGGAGATCACCGGCACCGGCGCCGACCTGGTCGTCGATCCGGTCGGTGACCGGTACGCCGAGCCCGCGCTGCGCTGCCTGCGCCCGAACGGCCGCTACCTGGTGGTCGGGTTCGCGGGCGGCTCCATCCCGCGGCTGCCGCTCAACCGCATCCTGCTGGGCAACCGCACGGTGATCGGGGTCGACTGGGGCGCGTGGTCAGGCCAGGATCCGGCCGGCAACCAGGCGCTGGTGGCCGAGTTGCTCCGGCGCGTGGCGGCCGGAGTCCTTCATCCCGCCGCCCCCCGGACCTATCCCCTCGAGCGCGCCGCCGAGGCGCTCAGCGAACTCGGCGGACGGCGGGTCACCGGAAAGCTGGCGCTCCTGCCGTTCAGCCCGGGATGAGGACCGCAGGCCCGGGTACCCGCCGGAGATGTCTCCAGCGGCGGCGAGGGCCTGGCCCACCGACTGTTTCGAAACGTGCACGCGATCCCATTGATGGCCGGTTCTGTGCGCGTTATTGTGCGCTCAAGTTTGGATTTTTGTGTGATTACGGAGGTTTGCTATGCCGAACCTGTCTCGTCACGTTCTCTTGCGCCTGCCTCCCGGCCTTCCGGCAGCTCATCGTGGGCGCCGCCGGGGGCTGATACGGGCGGCGGCCATGGCAGCCGCCCCGGCGGCGCTGATCCTGGTGGCCGGGGCCGGCGCAGCAACCGCCGGGCCGGCGGGGGGCGCGGCCGGCACCTCTCCGTTCCCCGCGCACACCGCGGCACAGGCGCGGACCGGGGCGGCCACCGCCTCCGCCCGCAACGGCCCGCACCGCAACTGGCCGTGGGTGCAGGGACCGAGCATCAACTGGGCGCTGTCCGGCCAGGCGAGCGCGGACTCCGCCCAGTCCGGGGACCCGGCGTCGAACGCGATCGACGGTGACGCGGGCACGGACTGGTGCCCGAACGCCTGGGAAGGCACCCTCACCGTCGACCTGGGCCAGACACGCTTGCTTGACGGCCTCGGCATCACGCTGGACGCGAGCGGCCCGTCGGCCGCCACGACCATCCAGCTGGCCACCACCTCGGGCCAGTGGACCACGCTGCCCACCGCGCAGAACCTCGCGCTAGACGCAGGGAGCCCGATGTACATCCAGGTGCCGCGCGGCACGCAGGCGCGGTACGCCCAGATCAATGTCAAGAGCGGCACCGGCGCGCCGGTGTGCATCGGCGAGTTCCGCATGTTCGGCCCGGACCCAGGCGCGGCGCAGATGGCGCTCGGCGCGGACCTGTCCTTCACCCCGCAGGAACTCGCGGCCGGCGCCCACTTCACCGACCGGGGATTCCCCGGCACGCCGATCCAGATCATGCGTGCCAACGGCGCCAACTACGCCCGGATGCGGCTGTGGGTGAACCCGCCGCCCGGCTACAGCAACCTGGCCAGCGACCTCGCCCTGGCCCGGCAGGTGCACCAGGCGGGCATGAAGATCTACCTGGACATCATGTACTCCGACTTCTGGGCCGACCCGCAGCACCAGGACATCCCCGCGGCCTGGCAGGGCCAGGACCTCACCCAGCTCACCGCGACCGTGCAGTCCTACACCCAGCAGGTCATATCGGCGTTCGCCCAGCAGGGCACCCCGGCCGACCTGGTGTCCATCGGCAACGAGATCCGCAACGGGATGCTGTGGCCGGTCGGCCAGGTCGACTGACCGCCAGCACCGGCTGGGACAACCTCGCCACGCTGCTCAAGGCCGGCGTCGCCGGGGCGCGGGCGGGCAACCCGCCCGGGCACAAGCTGCTGATCATGATGCACTACGACCAGGGCGGCAACAACCAGCTGAGCCAGGAGTTCTACCAGAACCTGATCTCGCGGGGCGTGCCGTTCGACGTCATCGGCCTGTCCTACTACCCGTTCTTCCACGGCACGATCTCGCAGATGAAGGCGAACGTGGACGCGCTGGCGACCCAGTTCGGCAAGCCGATCATCATCGCCGAGACGCAGTACGCCTGGACGCTGGCCAACGGCAACGAGCAGCCCGGCGACAGCACCGGCGACTTCGTCTGGCAGCCCAGCCAGATCTCCACGGGTTACCCGGCGACCCCGGGCGGTCAGCTCTCCTTCGTCAGCGACGAACTGTCGATACTCGCGCAGGTGCCGAACGGGCTCGGCATGGGCCTGTTCTACTGGGCGCCGGAATGGATCCCCGGTGTGGGCTGGGAACCCGGGGCGGGCGTCGGGTCGCCCAACATCAACCTGACCCTGTTCGACTTCCAAGGGGCCGCACTGCCGTCCATCGGGATCTTCGGCAACCCCGCGGACGTCTGCGCGAGCTACGACCCGTGGAACACCCCCTGCATCATCGGCGGTTAGCGCTGCTGGTCCGGGGGGGCGACCCCCCGGACCCCCGGTGGCCTGCGGCCCGGTTCCTTCGTCACCGGGCCGGGGCCCTGCCGGCCCGGGGGCCTGGGCACGGTCCCTCAGTGGTGCTGGGCAGCGCCGGGCGCGCTGCCCAGCAGGTACAGGCCGATCGTCATGCAGAGCAGGGAGATGCCGGTCAGCATCGCCATGCCCAGGGATGCCCCGTCGTTGCTGGAGTTCACGAACGCCGCACCGTTGAAGGCGGCGCCGAGGATGGCGAGCAGGCTCACCGACGACAGCCAGATGAGCGGGCGGTGCCGCACCAGGGCCGACCGGACGACCAGCTGGATGGCGCCCACGATGAGCAGCAGGCCCAGGCCCGCGTGGAGCGCGAGCCCGGCGGGCCCGTTGGCGAAGGCACGGCCGATCGCCACGAACACGCCGCCGCCCTGGTCACGTGCGGGCACGGTGACGTACAGGTTCACCACCATGCCCAGGCCGTACTGGACGAGCAGCGCGACCGCCATGCCCAGGGTTATCCGGCGCAGGACCGGTGCCCCTCCTGCCCGCCGGGCGGTACCGCGCACCGTGGAATCCGAGTCGATCATCGCCACCACCTCCGCTGCGAGAGCTAGGTTTCGTCTCTCGATAGTTTCTACTCGCAATGATTCTGATATAGCAAATATATTGTCAGCTGATAGTCTTCGGACTGTGCAGACCCCTGACCCGGCGCGCGGAACTCCAGCCGCGCAGCAGCGTTGCCTTTCTCCTGGTCCAGCTGGGATTCCACATCGCCGGGCTGTTCGGCGAACGGCTCAAGCCGCTGGGGCTGGAACAGCGCCAGGCCGGGATGCTCGTCCGGCTGGCCGGGAACAACGGGCGCTCACAGCAGGCCATCGCCGAGCTGATGGGGGTGAACCCCACCAGGATGGTGTTCCTCACCGACGAACTGGAACGGCTGGGGCTGGTCGAGCGCAGGCGCAATCCGGCCGACCGGCGCTCGCACGCCCTCTACCTGACCGAGACGGGCACCGCGATGCTGGCCCGGGTCAGGGAGGTCACCCGGGCCCATGAGGCCGCCATCACCGCCGGCCTGAGCGACGCGGAGCGGGGCCAGCTCGCCGCCCTGCTGCAGCGCCTCGCCGGTGACCAGGGCCTCGCGGAGCACTCGCTGCCAGGCAGTGCCAAGGCGGATTGACCGTCGCGTGCGGAGAGCGCAACGATGTTGCGCATGCGAACCACTCCGCCCTTCCGCGCCGACCACGTCGGCAGCCTGCTCCGTCCCGCCAGCGTGCTCGCGGCCCGCGACGACTTCGCGGCCGGCCGGATCACCGCCCAGCAATTGCGGGCCGTCGAGGATACGGCCATCGCCGACGTGGTGGCCATGCAGCAAAACGCCGGCCTGCAGTCGGCCACCGACGGCGAGTTCCGCCGGGCGTCGTGGCATATGGACTTCATCTACCAGATCGGCGGGGTCAGCAAGGCGCCGGGCAACCTGGCGGTGAAGTTCCACAACCCGGCCGGGGACATCGAGTTCACCCCGGCCGCGCTGCACGTGGGCAGCAAGATCCACATGGCCAGGACAATCTTCGAAGAGGACTTCACCTATCTGAAGTCGCTGGCGGGCAACTCCACCGCGAAGCTGACCATCCCCTCGCCGAACATGGTCCACTACCGTGGCGGCCCGGCCGCGCTCGACCCGGAGATCTACCCGGACATCGAGGAGTTCTGGCGCGACCTGTCCGCCGCCTATGCCGACGAGGTGGCCCGGCTGGCCGCCCTGGGCTGCACCTATCTCCAGTTCGACGACACCAGCCTGGCCTACCTCAACGACCCGGCGCAGCGGGCCGAAATCGCCGCGCGGGGTGAGGACGCCGAGCATCTGCACCTGCGTTACATCCGCCAGGTCAACGACGCGCTCGTGGCCAAGCCCCCGGGCATGGCGGTCACCACGCACATGTGCCGGGGCAACTTCCAGTCCTCCTGGGCCGCCTCGGGCGGCTACGACTTCGTCGCCGAGGCCCTGTTCAGCGAGCTGAACGTGGACGGGTTCTTCTGCGAGTGGGACGACGAGCGCTCCGGTGGCTTCGCGCCGCTGCGCTTCGTGCCACCGGGCAAGATGGTGGTACTCGGCCTGGTCACCACCAAGCGCGGCGAACTGGAGAACCCGGACGTGCTCAAGCGCCGGATCGAGGAGGCGGCCAAGTTCGTGCCGCTTGACCAGCTCTGCCTGTCGCCGCAGTGTGGCTTCTCCTCCACCGTCGAGGGCAACGTGCTGAGCTACGAGCAGGAAGTCGCCAAGCTCGAACTGATCGTCAAGGTCGCCCAGGACGTCTGGGGCTAGCACAGCTTGCCCCGGTCCAGGCTCCGGGCCGACCTGACACCGCTGCGGACCTCACGCGACTTCCGGCTGCTTTACGCCAGCCGCACGGTCATCGCGCTGGGCACCCAGGCGACCGAGGTAGCCCTGCTCGTCCAGGCCAAGCAGCTCACCGGGTCCACCGTCGCCGTCGGCCTGCTCGGCGCGGTGGAACTGGTGCCACTTGTGGTATTCGGCCTGTACGGCGGGGTGCTGGCGGACCGCTTCGACCGGCGGCGGCTGATCCTCGCGTGCGAGGCCGCGCTCGGCTGCTGTGCGGCTCTTCTCATGCTGAACGCACTATCGGCGCAGCCGCTCGTCTGGCCGCTGTATGTGGTCACGGGGCTGATGATGGCGGCGGCGGCGCTCCAGCGGCCCTCGCTCGACGCGACGATGCCGCGCGTGGTGCCCAGGGACCAGCTCACCGCCGCGGCGGCGCTGCTGTCCATGTCGCAGAACGTGAGCTTCCTGGCCGGGACCACGCTGGGCGGTGCCCTCGCCGCCGGGCCGGGCCCGGAGTACGTGTACGCCCTGGACACCGTCAGCTTCGTGGTGTCGTTCTGCGTCTTGTGGCTGGTGCGGCCGCTGCCCGCACCCGACCCCGGGCCCGAGCCGGTGACCGGCTTCGTTTCCGGCTTGCGGAGCATCGCCGCCGGCTTCGCCTACGCGCGCGGGCGCCAGGACCTGCTCGGCTCCTACCTGGCCGACCTTGCCGCCATGACTCTTGCCTACCCGAACGCGCTGTTCCCGTTCGTGGCCGCCGACCTGCACGCACCGTGGGCCGTGGGGCTGATGTTCGCGGCGCCCTCGGCGGGCGCGCTCGCCATCACCGTGGTGAGCGGCTGGATGGGCCGGGTGCGCAGGCACGGCCTGGCGATCGCGGTCTCGGCCGCGGTGTGGGGGCTGCTGATCACGGCCTTCGGCCTGGCACCCGACATCGCGGTGGCGCTGGGGTGCCTGGTGCTGGCCGGTGCGGCCGACATGGTGAGCGGGATCTTCCGGGCTACGCTGTGGAACCAGACCATCCCGGACCGGCTGCGCGGCCGGATGGCCGGGCTGGAACTGCTCAGCTACGGCGTGGGGCCCTCGGCCGGGCAGATCCGGGCCGGCGCGGTGGCCAGCGTCACCAGCGCCAGGTTCTCGCTCGCCTCCGGCGGGCTTTTCTGCGCCGGCGCGGTCGGCGTGGTCTGCCTCGCCCTGCCCGGCTTCACCCGCTACCGGGCCCGGGGCGCCCCCGGCCCGGCCGGGGAGCCACCTGGGACCCAGGAGGGCTGACACTGCAACCTGGCTGCAAACCGGCACCGGCAGGCTGGCCGCAGATTCCACCCCCAGGAGGCGGCGATGGCAAGCCATGCGGCAGTCGAGGAGTTCCTGCACGCGATCGAGACCGCGACGATCCCGGCCTGCGAGGCGTGGAGCACGGACGCGACGCTGGACGCGACCGTGCCCAACTGGCGGCTGCGGGCCAGCGGTCCCGACGCCATCCGGGCCGAGTACGCCCGGTGGTTCGCCGACCCGGCGCGCTTCGATGAACTGCGCCGCCACCCGATCGGCGACGGCGAGGTCGTCGAGTACACGCTGAGCTGGTCGGAGAACGGCGTACCGCACGCCGCCCACCACATGCACCTGCTCACGGTGCGTGATGGCCGCATTGTCGCTGACACCGTGATGTGCGGCGGCCGCTGGCCGGCCGGGCTGCTGGCTGAGATGGAAGCCGCCCATGCCTGACGTGCGGGCAGCCGGCCGGGGCAGGGTCTTCGACGATGTGGCTGAGCTGCTTGCGGGGGCGACCGAGCGGACGGCGCTGGATGGCCCGCTCGGCACGACTGCTGGGTTGGTGCTGGCCCGGGGAGCCGCTCCTGGACCTGGTCAGTGGACGGCCTGCTGCCAGGCGTCGAGGCGGCGGGCCGCCGCCTCGCGCAGTCCATCCGCGTAGCTGCCCGCGTTGCGGGCCAGCCGTTCGGCGCGTTCCGCGGCCAGGTCCAGCCACCGCCGGCTGGCGAAATCGGCGGCCACCTCGCCGGTCCACCACCAGGCTTCGATGGCCACGGAAGCTTCGATCCGGTCCAGGTCCGCGGCGACCTCGGCCGGGTCGGCTGGCAGGCCCAGGGCCCGGGCGGCCCGGTGCCGCAGCAGCCGGGCGGCGCTGGTGTAGCGGGGGATGCCCAGCCCGGCGGCCCTGGCCTCCAGCTCGCTGGCGCCGCGCAGTGCCTGCTCCGCTTCGCCTCGCAGCAGGGCCAGGCGGCAAGAGATCAGCCGGTGCTTGAGGTCGAGCCGCCAGCCGAAGACCAGGTCACCGTGCAGGAGCGCGCGGGCCTCCGCCAGCCTGGCCTGCGCGCCGCCGGTGTCGCCGGAGTCGAGGCAGTGCTCGGCGAGGTCCTCCAGGGCGGCAATGGTGAGCTCCGCGGTGCCCTCTCCGGCCACCGTGGACAGTGCCTCGCGGTGGTGGTCGAGCGCCTCGGCGGTAGCACCGATGTTGCGCAGCACCCAGCCCGCGAAGTTGACCGCGCGGCCAGCGAACCGCGGCACCTGGCGGCGCTCCACCTCGGCGGTGTAGCTGGCAAGGGCGCCGAGCGCCAGCGCCGGCAGGCCGGCCAGCGCGTGCGCGTGCCCGGTGAACAGCAGCGCGTGCAGGGTGACGGCGGTGTACTCCACTCCCACCTGGCCGCGGGCCGCCGGGCGCAGCAGTGCCAGCGCCTCGTCCACCCTGCTCTGATGCGCCCTGAGCACGCCCAGCCAGGCCACCGTGGTGACCCGTTCCTGGCCGGTCGCCAGCGAGAGCGCCTCACCGAGCAGGAGCTCCGCCTGGGCCAGATCACCCGCGGCGTGCCGGATGCGGCCGCCGACGGCCAGGCACCGGGCCCGGGTAGCCGGGTCCGCTGCGGCGAGGGCGCCGTCGTCGGCGAACTGGATGGCGGCCGCGAACCGGCGGTCGAAGTAGGACGCCCAGGCGCCCACCGCAAGGGCGGCCGCGCCGTCGGCCGCGGGCCCCGCCGCGAGCGCGCGCTCGACGTCGGCCAGGGCACCTTTGTACCGGCCGCGGCGGGTGCGGACGCCGGCCCTGGCCAGCCACCCCGCCGGATCGGGGTGCAGCAGGAGCGAGTCGTCCAGCAGTTCCTCGGCGGCGGCGTGGTCGAACCGTTCGGCTGCCCTGGCCGCCGCGTCGCGCAGCGCGTGGGAGGCGAGCGCCACATCGCCGCCGAGGCGCGCGTGCTGGGCCACCGTCAGCGGGTCCGCCTCGGCCCGGCCGGCCAGAACCCGGCCCGCGTGCCGGTGCAGCAATGCGGCCCGGCCGGCGGTGGCGGTGGCGGCCAGGGCCTCGCGCACCAGTTCGTGGCGGAACGTGAAGGTGCCGTCCTCGCCGGCCAGCAGCTGCCTGGCGGTGGCCTGCTCGGCGTCGTCCAGGAGTTCCACGGCGGGGCGGCCCAGCACGGCGGCCAGCAGTTCCAGGTCCAGCCGGGGACCGATCACCGCCGCGGTGCGCAGCAGCGCCCCGGCCGGGCCAAGCTCGTCGCACCGCGCCGACACCGATTCCACCAGCGATGCGGGCAACTCGGCGCCCGCCACCTGCTGGGCCAGTTCGGTGAGGAACAGCGGATGCCCCTTGGAGCGCTGGTACAGCTCCTCGATCCTGGCCGGCCCCACCAGTTCGGCGGCTGCCTCGCGGTCGAGCGCGCCGAGGTGGACGAACGCGGTCGCGGGCAGCGGCTCGCCCTCGCCCGGCCGGATGGCCAGCACCAGGACCAGTGGCACCGCACCACGCTGGGTGAAGCGCACCCAGTCCGGCAGCGCGGGGCCGGCCAGATGCGCGTCGTCGATCACCACGACGACCGGGCCGCTGCCGGACAGGCGGCGCAGGACCCGCAGCAGGGCCGCGTACAGCACGGCGGGGCCGAGCATGCCGTCGGTGAGCACCGGCAGCAGCCGCGGCGCGGGCGCCAGGGCGAGCAACGGCCCGAGCAGCGCCTCGTCGGGGCCGAGCAGGTCGGCGGCCCGGTCCGGCCCGAGCCGCCGCAGCAGGGCGGCGAGCGCGCGGAACAGGGCGTCCAGCGGCATGCCCCGGTCGAGCGGCCCGCACGATGCCACAAGCACGGTGTCCCCGGCCGCCTCACGCCGGGCGGCCCAGGCACGGACCAGGGCGGTCTTGCCGATGCCCGCGTCCCCGTCGACCACCACGACCTCGACCTGGCCGGTGCGGGCCCGCATCGCGACAGCATCCAGGCTGGCAAGCTCGCCGTCACGGCCGACGACGGCGGGTGAGCCGGATGCGGGCACCGGCGCGGGCGGCGCCAGTTCACCGCGCAGGATCGCGGTGAACAGCGCGGCGGTCTCGGGCGAGGGGTCGGTGCCCAGCTCGTCGGCGAAGCGCTGCCTTGCCGAGGTGTAGCTGGCCAGGGCTGCCGCGACCCGGCCTCCGCAGACATGCCCGCGCAGCAGGATCCGCAGCGCCCCCTCGTCGTAGGGGTCGTGGTCCAGCGCCTGTTCCGCCGCGTCGCACGCGGCCATCCAGTCGCCCGCCTCCAGCAGGGCACCCGCCGCCACCCGGCGGGCGCGGGCCGCGAGGCGCTCCAGCGCCGCCAGCCGCAGTTGCGCCCACTCGCCGGGCGCCGGCCCGGGACCGGACCCGCGCAACAGCGACAGCGCCACCCGGGCCGCCGCGGCTGCGCCCGCCGCGTTGCCCGCCCGCTGCCGGCGGTCGGTCTCGTCGGTGAGCGCGGCCAGTTCGGCAGTGTCCAGCCAGTCGCAGCGCAGCAGGTAACCGCCGTCCCGATGGTCGATCCGATCGCGGCCAAGGACCGAGCGGAGCCGGCTCACCAGCACGGCAAGCTGGTCATCGGGCCGGGCGGGCGGGGTGCCGCCCCACAGTGCGTCGGTGAGCACGGCCGAGGGCACCACCTGCCCGTCACCGAGCGCCAGCAACCTCAGCGCGAGCCTGGCCTTCCGGCTGCCCAGGGCCTGCGGCTCGACGCCGTCCACGCCGAAGTCGCCGAGCACTCGCACCGCCAGCGACTTCATGCAGGTAATCAAACCTCCGCAGGGCCGCGGCCGCCACAGCCCGCGCTGCAAACCGGCTGCAAACACGGCCGGCCACGCTGGCCGGGACAATCCGCGAACGCCCGCCGCAGGGCGCGGTGGGCCGCGAAAGGAGAACCGCCATGACCGGAGAGACCATCACCGCGCACGCGGAGCAGAAGAGCTTCGGCACGCCCGACGAGACGCGCAGCTTCGAACGCGGGACCCTCGACCTGCTGCGGGTCGGCGGCGCCGAGATCGGCCGGCTCACCCTGCGGCCAGGCTGGCGCTGGTCCGACCACGTCAAGCCGCTCGCCGGCACCGACCTGTGCGAGGCCCCGCACTTCCAGTACCACGTCCAGGGCACGCTGCACATCGTGATGGCCGACGGCACCGAGTTCGATGCGCGGCCCGGCGACGTCACCGCGCTGCCGCAGGGCCACGACGCCTGGGTGGTGGGCGACGAGCCGGTGGTCGTCGTGGACTGGTGGGGTGCCAGCAACTACGCCAAAGGCTGACTGCCGCCGCCCGGCGGCCATAACGCAACGAAGGTTGTGCTATTGCCCCCGGCAGCCGGCAAGCGTACCGTTCGGGGCGCACGTAAGGGACGGATGTGGCTGGTGCCGCGACGCCAGTCACTGGGGAGACAGGGAAGGGGGCGCCGCCAGCAATGCCGCGGCGGCGGTCCTTGGCGCTATCGCGTGTGCCGCCGCCGTGAGCCGGTGCCTTCACCGAAGGAGGCACGTGACCGCGGTAGGAGGAATGCACGTGAAATCCCGGATAATTCTCGCTGTGGCCGCCGTGTGCGGCATCGCACTTGCCATCGCACCCGGCCACTTTAAGGACACCGCCGGCGAAGGCGGCCGCGCAGGGCATCTCGGTGCACGGGCTGAACCGCATCCAGCGGGCGCACCTGTCCGGGTTTGCCTCGTTCGAGGCCGGCATCGGCGTGCCGGCCAAGGCACCCGCGGCCCGGGCCGGCGCCCGGATGAGCAATTCCGGGGTGGGCCTGTGCCCGCGGAACTTCGGGCCCAACGTCCTGGTCAACCAGAACTGCCTGAACGTCACCGACACCGACCTGCAGGGCCGCGGCCAGGCGCAGAACGAGACCACCATCGCGCAGAACCCGTTCAACCCGCGCCAGGTGGTGGCCGGGTTCAACGACTACCGGCGCGGTGATGGCACCTGCGGCACCGCGTTCAGCGGCAACGGCGGGTCAAGCTGGACCGATGCCACCATGCCCAATGGGTTCACCCGCGGCACCGCGTTCGGCAACGTGGCCCGGCAGTACTGGCAGGCGGGCGGCGACCCGTCGGTGGCCTGGGACAGCCGGGGCAACGCCTACTACGCGTGCCAGGTGTTCATGCGCGGGCCGGGCACGACCAACAACCCTGACTTCTCCAGCGCCGTGTACGTGTTCCGCTCCACCGGCGACGCCGGTGCGTCCTGGAACTTCACCGGCCACCCCGCGATCGAGACCTTCGACACGACCGGCTCAATCCTGAACGACAAGCCGTACATGGCGGTCGACGCCAGCCCGACCAGCCCGTTCCGGGACCGGATCTACGTCACCTGGACGCTGTTCGCGGCGGACGGCACCGGCTACATCTACGAGGTGCACTCCGACGACTACGGGCAGACCTTCAGCAGCCCGGTCGTGGTGAGCACGACAAGCTCGCTGTGCGCGAACACCTTCGGCCTGCCGACCCCGCAGGGGACCTGCAACGAGAACCAGTTCTCCGACCCGTTCACCGGCCCCGACGGCACGCTGTACGTCGCCTACGCCAACTTCAACAACTCCACCGCCAGCAGCAGCGACAACCACAACCAGATCCTGCTGACCCGCTCCACCGACGGCGGGCAGACCTTCAGCGCCCCGACCCTGGTCGGCAACTACAACGACCTGCCGGACTGCGCCACCTACCAGGGCGGCCAGGACGCCGGCCGGGCCTGTGTCCCGGAGAAGGGCACCGCGCAGAACTCGGTGTTCCGGGCGACCAACTACCCCGCCGGCGGCGTCAACCCGCGCAAGCCCAGCCAGGTCGTCGTCACCTACGGCTCCTACATCAACCGTGACTCCAACGAGTCCAACGGGTGCACGCCCGCCGGGCTCAGCGCCTTCGGCACCAACCTGTACACCGGGGTCAAGACCGCCGGCGCCTGCAACAACAAGATCATCTTCAGCGTCTCCGGCAACGGCGGGAACTCGTTCACCGGCACCACCGTCGACCAGCGGCTGATGCCCGTCGTCAACACCGCCCCGCAGCAGAAGCGCACCGACCAGTGGTTCCAGTGGGCCGCCTTCACACCCACCGGAACCCTGGTGACCTCCAACTACGACCGGCAGTACGGCTCGGCCGAGTTCACCGGGAACATGGACTTCAGCGTGTCCACCTCAGCGAACCTGTCCAGCTTCAAAGTGTCAGCCGGGCCACCTCCGCGTCCATGCCGCCGCCGACCCAGTTCCCCACCGCCCAGGGCGGCGGCGAGTTCATCGGCGACTACACCGGCGTGACAGCGGTATCCGGCGCCCACCCGCTGTGGTCGGACACCAGGAACCCGGACGCGTTCCTGTGCCCGGGCACGGCCGCACCAGGAGTGCCCCCCGCGGTCTGCACCGCAGCCGAACCAAACGGGATCATCGCCAACGACCAGCAGATCTACACCAGAACAATGCCCGCGTCCTAACCGCTCAAGGCTCGCGCGGCCGGGCACCCTCCCGGGCCCGGCCGCGCGGCCATCGGCTATACCCGGGCCTGGGGCGGGCGTGCCTCGTCACAGCGGGCCCGGGACGGGGTTCCGGGCCCCAGGCCGGCCAGGGCGTCTTCGATGGCGCGGTGGAACGTCGGGTAGGCGTAGATCATTTCGCGCAGGCGCTGGACGGGCACCGCGGCATGCACCGCCACCGCCAGCGCGCCGAGCACCTCGCCGCCCCACGGGCCCGCCGAGGTGGCACCGGCCAGCACCCCCCGGTCACAGTCCTCGACGAGCTTGATGAACCCGTCGTTGCCCGCCTTGTGGATCCAGCCCCGGGCCGACTGCGGCACCTGGCTCACGCTCGTGCGCACGGTCAGCCCCGCCGCACGCGCCTCGCGCTCGGTCAGCCCCACCGCGCCGATCTCCGGGTCGGTGAAGGTGACCCGCGGTACCGCGTGGTACTCGGCAGCGCAGTGCTCGCGCCCCAGGATGTCGTCGATGACGATGCCCGCCTGGTACATGGACATATGGGTGAAGGCACCCTTGCCGGTGATGTCGCCGAGCGCCCACACGCCCGGCGCGGCCCGCATGTGGCCGTCCACCGGGATGGCCCGCAGCCGCTCGTCGATCCCGGCCGCCCCGGCGCCGACCGCGGCCAGATCAGCGCGCCGGCCGGTGGCCACCAGGAGCGCCTCGCCGGTGAGCTCCTCCCCGCCGTCGAGGGTGACGGTGAAGCCGCCGGCGGAGTGCGTGACGCGCGCGGCCGGGTGCCCGGTCCGCACCGTGATGCCCTCCCTGGCGAAGACCCCGGCGAGCAGGTCCCCGGCTTCTGGCTCTTCGAGCGGCAGCAGCCGGCCCGCGCCCTCGGCGACGCTCACCCGGCTGCCGAACCGTGCGAAGACCTGCGCGAGTTCGGCGCCGATGGCGCCGCCGCCGAGCACCACCAGCGCTTCCGGAACCCGCTCCGCCTCGATCGCCTCGTGGTTGGTCCAGAACGGGGTGCCGGCCAGGCCCGGGACCGGCGGGACCGCGGCCGTGGTGCCCGCCGCCAGGACGATGCCCCGGCGCGCCCGCAGCACCTGCGGCTCGCCGCCGGGGCCGCCCGCGGCCGGCGTCACCGTGACCTCGCCGGGCGCGCTGATCCGGCCGTGCCCGCGGACCAGGATGCCGCCTTTGCCGGTGAACCGGTCGGCGGCGACCTTGTCGTCCCAGTCGTCGGTGGCCTCGTCGCGGATCCGGCGGGCCACCGGCGCCCAGTCCGGGGCGATCTCGGCGCGGCCCGCCATGCCGGGGATCCGGCGCCCCTCGGTGATCAGGTCCGCGGCCCGGATCATCATCTTCGAGGGGACGCACCCCCAGTACGGGCATTCGCCACCGACCAGCCGGCTCTCCACCCCGGCCACCGCCAGCCCGGCCTCGGCCAGGGTGCCCGCGGCGTGCTCACCACCTGGTCCCATGCCGATGACGACCACATCGACATTTCGCTCACGCTCGGTCAAGTTCCCTCCCCACAGGCATCAATCCGGCGCCTCAGGGTACGGCAGCGGGAATGTCAGCGCCGGCAGCTAGGTTTCTAGGACTAACCGGCGATCGACCGAGGGACGGGGCCAGCCTTATGACTAGCAGCCGCCCTGATGCCGTGCATCCCCCGGACCCGGGCGACGGGCTTGCTGCGGAGCCGCTGACCGAGAGCGACGCCGAAGAGCACATCCACGGGATCTGCTTCAAGACCGGCCCACCCCACCGGGTCGGGGTCGAACTGGAATGGCTGGTCCGCGATGGCCGTGACCCCGGTATCCGCGTCGATCAGCAGCGAGTGGCCGCCGCCCTCGCCGGGCTGGGCGCGCCTGGCGCGCTCCCTGGTGGCGGCCGCCTCACCACAGAGCCCGGCGGGCAGGTGGAGATCAGTTCCGCGCCAGCGGAGGGCCTCGCCCCCTGCGTGGACATCACCTGCCGCGATCTCACCGCCCTCCGTCAGGCAGTGCTCCCGGCCGGCCTGTGCCTGACCGGGGAGGGCCTCGACCCGCTGCGCTCCCCGCACCGGGTGCTCCAGGTGCCCAGGTACGCGGCGATGGAGGAGTTCTTCAACCGGGCCGGCCCATGGGGCAGGCTGATGATGTGCAGCACCGCCTCGGTGCAGGTCTGCCTGGACGCGGGCGAGCAGAGCACCGGCCCGGCCAGCGTCGGGTGGCGGTGGCGGCTGCTGCACGCGCTCGGCCCGGTGTTCGTCGCCGCCTTCGCCAACTCCCCGCTGCGGGAAGGCCGCCCGACCGGCTGGAAGTCCACCCGGCAGGCCATCTGGGCCCGCCTTGACCCGTGCCGCACCCGCCCGCCGGAGAGCGCGGTGCCAGCGGTGGCGGGCCAGGGCCGCAGGTGGCCGCCGGACGCCGACCCGCGTGCGGCATGGATCGACTATGCGCTGTCCGCCGAGGTCATGTGCGTGCGCAGGCCCGGGGACGAGCCCTGGACCGCACCGGCGGGGCTGACGTTCCGCGGCTGGCTGCGCGGCGGCGGCGAGCGGCGGCCCACCCTGGAGGACCTGTCCTACCACCTGTCCACGCTGTTCCCGCCGGTCCGGCCGCGCGGCCACCTGGAGTACCGGGTCATCGACGCCCAGGCCGGCGACGGGTGGATCGTGCCGGCCGCCGTGGTCACGGCGCTGCTCGACGACGAGGCCGCCTCGCAGGCGGCGATGGCCGCCGCGGAAACCCTCTGGCACACGGCGGGCACCGCATGCGGCGGCGACTTCGGCGACGAGGCCGGGGCGGGCGGCGGGGCGGGCTGGGACTGCGGCAGCCCGTGGGAGTGGGCGGCGCGGCACGGTCCCACCGATCCGATCATCGGCGACATCAGCGTGAAGTGCTTCGAGGCCGCCGAGCCGGCGCTGGCCCGGCTTGGCGCCCCGGCCGCGGTCAGGGAGGCGGTCACCGCGTTCGCCGAGCGGTACGTCACCCGGTACCGATGTCCCGCCGACGACCGCCTCGACGAGGCACGCGCGGCCGCCAGCGCCTGCGGCCCTGCTGGTCCATCACCCCGCCACCCCGCCCTCGCTGGTCCATCACCCCGCCACCCCGCCCTCGCTGGTCCATCACCCCGCCACCCCGCCCTCGCTGGTCCGGCACCCCGCCACCCCGCCCGCCCACCCATCGCGGAAGGAATCAGCACATGACACCGACCGGCACCGAGGCACTGCGGGACCTGGTCGCCAGCAACCTGGTGGCGGCCAGGGACCGGACCGGGCTGCTGACCGGCTGCGTGGACGACAGCGACCTGGTGCGCCAGCACTCGCCGCTGATGTCACCCCTGGTGTGGGACCTCGCGCATGTCGCCAACCAGGAGGAACTCTGGCTGCTGCGGGAGGTGGGCGGCCGGGACCCGATGCACCCGGAGATCGACCCGCTCTACGACGCGTTCGAGCATCCCCGGGCGGAACGGCCGACCCTGCCGCTGCTGCCGCCGGCCGAGGCCCGCGCCTACGCGCACGAGGTCCGGGGCCGGGTGCTCGACCTGGTGGCGGCGGCCACGTTCGGCGGCACCCCCCTGCTCACCGGCGCGTTCGCGTTCGGCATGATCGCACAGCATGAGCAGCAGCACGACGAGACCATGCTCATCACCCATCAGCTCCGCACGGGCGCGCCCACGCTGACCGCCGCCGCGCCGCCCGCGGCGCCGGCCGATGCGGCGTCGCTGCCGCGCGAGGTGCTCATCCCCGGCGGCCCGTTCACCATGGGCACCTCCACCGAAGCCTGGGCACTGGACAACGAGCGCCCCGCCCACCCGGTCACCGTGGCCGCCTTCTACCTCGACACCACCCCGGTGACCAATGCGGCCTACCAGGAGTTTCTGGCCGACGGCGGCTATGAGGAGCCGCGCTGGTGGGGCCCGGCGGGCTGGGACCACCGGCAGCGCGCGGGCCTTGCCGCGCCGCTGTACTGGCGGCGGGAGGGCAGCGGCTGGGTGCGGACCAGGTTCGGTATCACCGAGCCGGTGCCGCCCGCCGAGCCGGTCGTGCACGTGTCCTGGTACGAGGCACAGGCGTACGCCGCCTGGGCAGGCCGGCGGCTGCCGACCGAGGCCGAATGGGAGAAGGCCGCGCGGCACGATCCGGCCACCGGGCGGTCGCGCCGGTTCCCGTGGGGCGACGAGGACCCCACGCCGGACCGGGCGAACCTGGGGCAGCGCTACCTCCAGCCCGCGCCCGCGGGCAGCTACCCGCGCGGCGCGAGCCCGGCGGGCGTGCGCCAGCTCATCGGTGACGTGTGGGAGTGGACCGCCAGCGACTTCCTGCCCTACCCGGGCTTCACCGCCTGGCCCTACAAGGAGTACTCCGAGGTGTTCTTCGGCAGCGAGTACAAGATGCTCCGCGGTGGCTCGTTCGGCGTCGCCCCGGTCGCCTGCCGTGGCACGTTCCGCAACTGGGACTACCCGATCCGGCGGCAGATCTTCGCGGGCTTCCGCACCGCCCGTGACGCGGAGCCACCCGCCCACCTCCCCATTCCCCCTTCGCCGGGCAGCGGGGCGCTCCGCTAGCCGATGTGCCGCCACCTGGCCTACCTGGGCCCGCCCGCGACGCTGCGGGCGGTGCTTCTCGACCCGCCGCACGGGCTGGGCACCCAGGCCTGGGCACCGCGCCGCCAGTGCCACGGGACCATGAACGTCGACGGGTTCGGCGTCGGCTGGTACTCCGGCGGGGACCCGGTGCCGGCCAGGTACCGGCGGGCCGGGCCGATCTGGGCCGACCCCAGCTTCGCCGACCTGGCCCGGGTCACCCGGACCCGGGCACTGCTCGCGGCGGTCCGCTCGGCGACGGAAGGGACCGAGGCCGGCGCGGCGGCCGCGGCCCCGTATACGGCCGGTCCCTGGCTGTTCTCGCACAACGGCACGCTGAACGGATGGCCCGCGGCTACCGGGCCCCTCGCCGCGACGCTGGCTGCCGCCGACCTGCTCGCGCTGGAAGCGCGGTGTGACTCGGCGCTTGCCTGGGCCCTGGTGTCGGCCCGCCTGCGGGCGGGCTGCGGCCCGGCGGATGCCCTCGCCCAGGTCATCGGCGCCCTGGCCGAGCACCAGGTCAGCGGCCGCTTCAATTTCCTGCTCAGCAACGGGGAAGTGATCGCCGCCACCGCGGCGGGTGACACCCTCTGCTACCGGCTGAGCGGCGGCGGCGTGCTCGTCGCCTCGGAGCCGGGGGACGACGAACCGGGCTGGATCCAGGTGAGCGATCAGTGCGTGCTCACCGCGACCCCCAGCGGTGTGGAGGTCCGGCCGCTGCCCGTGCCCGCCCTGGAACGCATACTGCCCGCCAGCGAAAGGATGACCACCCGATGACCGCATTGCGGGTCGAACGCTGCCTGCCCCAAGGTTTCCTCGCCGAGGCACTGCGGGCGGATGCCCGGGCCGGCCTGTCGGCCAGCCCGAAGGTGCTCCCGCCGAAGTGGTTCTACGACGAGCGGGGCAGCGAACTGTTCGAGAAGATCACCCGCCTGGACGAGTACTACCCGACCCGCGCCGAGCGGTCCATTCTGCGCGCGGCCGCCGGGCAGATCGCCACCGCCACCCGCGCCCGCACCCTGGTGGAACTCGGCGCCGGCGCGGCGGACAAGACCAGGCTGCTACTCGACGCGCTGGCCGGAGCGGGCACGCTGACCAGCTTCGTCCCGGTGGACGTGAGCGAGAGCGCGCTGATCGAGGCCGCGCGCCGGGTGGACGGGGAGTACCCCGGGCTCGCGGTCACCGCCGTCGTCTCCGACTTCGAGGAGCACCTGGGCCTTCCCGACGACACCGGGCGGCGGCTGGTGGCGTTCCTCGGCGGGACCATCGGCAACCTGCTGCCCGGCCAGCGGGCGGCGTTCCTGGCCTCGCTGCGGGCCCGGCTACGCCCGGGGGACGCGTTCCTGCTCGGCACCGACCTGGTCAAGGATCCCGCGGTGCTTGTCGCCGCCTACGACGATGCGGCGGGGGTGACCGCCGCGTTCAACAAGAACATCCTGTCGGTGCTGAACGCGGCGCTCGGCGCGGACTTCGACCCCGGCGCTTTCGAGCATGTCGCCCTGTGGGATGCCCGCGAGGAGTGGATCGAGATGCGCCTCCGGTCGCTGGAGCCGCAGGTGGTGACGCTGCCCGCGCTCGGCCTGGAGGTGAGTTTCGGCGACGGCGAGGAAATGCGGACGGAGGTGTCGGCGAAGTTCCGCAGGGAACGGGTGGCCGCGGAACTTGCGGCGGCCGGGTTCACCCTGACCGGCTGGTGGACCGATGAGAAGGCCAGGTTCGGCCTGTCGCTGTCGGTGCCTGGCTCTGCTAGCCCGGGGGGGCGACCCCCCGGAACCCCCCGATAGTCCGGGCGCTCAGCGCCGGACCGCGCCGCGCTCCATCCGGTGCACCTGCGGGTCCACCAGCCGCAGCGCCCTGATCAGTTCACCTGCCACCCGCTCGGCGCCGATCGTGCCGCAGCTGAACAGGTCCACCGCGATCAGGTTCTCTTCCGGCCAGGTGTGGATGGCCAGGTGCGACTCGGCCAGGATGAGCACCAGGGTGACCGCCCCGTTGGGAAAGATCACGTGGCTGGAGTCGAGCACGGTGCCGCCGCCGGCCTGCACCGCAGCGGTCGCGAAAGCGGTCAGCTCGGTGATATCGGACACCGGCGAGCCAGGGGTCAGCGAGGCGTCCACCGTCCAGAGTTGCTTGGGCACAGGAACCGTCACCGCCGATGAAGGGGGAACGGGGAGGCGGGTGGGCGGCCGGCCCGGCGCAAGCTTTCCTGGCATGATGGGGGAGGATACCCGATGGCCCACCGCAGGCCGCGGTCAGCCAAGCCGGGCCGCCCCCGGACCGGGGGCGCAGCACCCGCACAAAACTGCACCTGCAAGAACACCTCACTGCACCTACAAGAACACCTCACTGCACCTACAAGAACACTACGCATGGACGTTGACGCAGTAACCGCGGCGGTCGCCACCGCGGTCGGGCTGGCGGAGGGGCCGGCCGTTGCCGACATCCTCCGGGTGATCGCCCGCCACGAACCGGTCGCGGTGCGCGAGATCAGCCGGCGGGCCGAGTTGCCGGTCCCGATCGTCGCCGCCGTCTGCAACGAGTTGCGCAAGCGCGGCGTGGTGGACCGGGCCCGCCCGGTGCGGCTGACCCCGGCGGGACGGGCCAGCCTGACCGGCCAGGCGGAGCCCCGCTCGGGGCAGGCCGAGATCACCGGCCGCTGCCCCTGCTGCGGCGGCCTGGGCGTGGTGGTCCCCGATGCGGTCGCGGGGCTGGCCGGGCTGCTGGAACAAGCGGAGCTTGGCGAGCCGGCGGCGAAGCTTGACCTGGACCAGACCCACTGCACCGCGGACACCAAGCTGCGGCGGGTGCTGGCCATGCACGAGGCGGGCGCGCTGGCCGGGCAGCGGATCCTGCTGCTCGGTGACGACGACCTGGTCAGCGTGGCGCTGACGGTCTTCGCCGGGCACGCCGGTGCGGCCGCCCGGCCACGCGGCGTCACCGTGCTTGACTGCGACCCCGACCTGGTGGGCTACCTGCGCGGCGAACTGCGCGGCGCCGGATTCCCTGCCGAGGTCGTCGAGCACGACCTCCGCGACCCGCTGCCCGCCGCGCTCACCGGCGCGTTCGACGTGGCCTGCACCGATCCGCCGTACACGGTGGCCGGGGCGGAGCTGTTCCTGTCCCGCGCGGTGGACGCCCTGGCCCCGGGCGCCGGCGGGCACGTGTTCTTCTCCTTCGGCCCGCGCCGGCCCGCAGAGACCACGGCGACCCAGCGCCTGATGTCGGACATGGGGCTCGCCATCCGCTCGCTGACGCCCGGGTTCAACTTCTACACCGGGGCGGGCATCCTGGCAGGCACCAGCCACCTCTACCACCTGCGCACCACGCAGGACAGCCGGCCCGCCCGCACCGGCCGGTATGACGGCCCGCTGTACTCGGCGCAGACCCGGGCCGCCGCCACCCGGCCGTACCGGTGCGTGGCGTGCGGTGCGGTACACGAGGTCGGCCCGGGCGCCCGCTGGACGCGGATCGCCGAGCTGAAGGCCGCGGGCTGCCCGGCCTGCGGCGGCACGGTGCTGCGCCCGCAGCCGCTGCGTGCCGGGCAGGGGGCGGGCCGGCCATGACCGACGGCACCGCCGAGTTCCTGATCCGCCCGGCCTGCGAGGGTGACCTGGACGTCATCGCCGGGTTCGAAATCGACATCGCCCGGGCGTCGTTCGGCGACGAGGCGATCGAGGACGCGGCGCTGCACCGCAGGCGGGTAGCTGCCGCGCTCGGCAAGCCGGGCGAGGTCACGCTCGTCGCGGTGGCTGTGCAGCGGGAAAGTGAAGCGGGAATGCGGAGGCAGGCGGGGGGTGGGGGCGATGGCGCACCGGTGGGCTGGGCCTGGCTGTCCGGGCGCACCAACTCACTGACCGGCGCCAGGTACGGCAACTTCCGGTCGCTGGCCACCGCCGACGTGCCGGGCCGCGGCACCGTCGCTGAGCTGCTGATGGCCGCGGTGGTGCAGGCGGCGGCACAGGCCGGTTACACGCACCTCACCGGCAAGACGCACGCCCGCAACCTGGGCATGCGGGCGCTGTACCGGAAGTTCGGCTTCGAGGCCACGCACCTGACGATGGAGTGGCGGCCGGGTGCCCCCACCGCGGGCGAGCCGGGCGGGGAGGCGGGCCGGTGACCACCGCCGCGCCACGCCTGGTCAAGTGCGTGGTCTGGGACATCGACAACACCCTGCTCGACGGGGTCTACCTGGAGTCGGGGGACACTCCGCCGGCCGCGAACCCGGCCATGGCCGGGGCACTGACCGATCTCGCCTCCCGCGGGATCCTGCATGCGATCGCGAGCAAGAACCCCCCACAGGCCGCGGTGCACGCCGCCGCGGTGACCGGTGCCCGGTTCGCGGCCGTGGAGTGTGGCTGGGGCGCGAAATCCGGCGCGCTGGCCCGCATCGCCGCGGACCTCGCGATCGGCACCGACGCGCTCGCCTTCGTGGATGACGACCCCTACGAGCGCGCCGAGGTCGGCGCGCAGCTTCCCGAGGTGCTCGTGCTCGCGCCGGACGAGGTCACGGATGCGGCCGGCTGGCCGGAGTTCGGTGCCGCCGCGGTGACCGACGAGGCCCGCGGGCGGGGGCAGATGTACGCGGCCCGGCGCCGCCGCCAGGCTGCGGAGCGGGCCTTCGGCGGGAGCCGGGAGGAATTCCTGGCCTCGGCCGGCACCGAGGTCACGATCGCCGCCGCAACCATGGCGGACGTGCCGCGGCTGCACGAGCTGGCCGCGCGCACCCGGCAGTTCAACTCGGCCGGGCAGGCCATGGCCGAGGCGGAGTTCGCCTCGCTGATCGCGGCGCCGGGCACCGACGTCGCCACCGTGCGGCTCCGCGACGCCTTCGGCGACGACGGCATCGTGGGTGCCTGCGTGACCAGCCACGACCGCGACGGCACCTGGACCGTGCGGCTGCTGATGATGTCCTGCCGCGCGATGGGGCGGGGGGTCATCGGCGCCCTGCTCGCCTGGGTCACCCGGTCGGCGGCCCGTGCGGGCGCGCCCGAGGTGGCCGTCCGGTGCGTGCTGACCGAGCGGAACGTGCCGCTGCGGCTGGCGCTGACCGGGGCCGGGTTCCGTGCCGGGCCCCCGGCAGGACCGGAGCACGGTGCCGCGGCTGGCGCGGTGTTCCGCCGGGGCACTGGCGCCCCGCTGCCGGAGCTTCCGGCGTGGGTGCGGGTCCCGGGCACGCCAGAGCAGGCGGGCAGCGGCACGGCCGGGGCGGAGCCGGATCCGGCCGGGCAGGCCGGCCCGGTCATCGCCGAGCTGCGGCAGATCCTGGCCCGTATCACCGGCCGGGCCGAACTGGCCGGGCTGCCCGCCGGGGCGCCGCTGTTCGGCGACGCGGTGGCCCTGGACTCGCTCACCGGCACACTGCTGCTGCGGGAGGTCCAGCGCCGCTTCGGGGTGGACGTGGCCGGCACCGACCTGAACCTGGACGCGCTGGCCACCCTGGGCACGCTGGCGGCGTTCATCGCCGGGCAGGGGGGCTCATGACTACGGCATCGGGCCGTCCCGGGACGGCCGGCGCGTCCCGGGCAGCCGACCCGGCCGACCAGACGGCCGAGGTGTCCTGGTTCGACACCAGGGAGATCACCCTGAGCCGGTCGGACCTGGCCGAGCTGGACGCGCGGGAGAAGGCACGGGCGGCCGCGTTCGTGTTCCCGGCCGACCGGCACCGCTACCAGGTCGCCCATGTGATGCTGCGCCGGGTGCTTGCCGATCACCTGGGCACCGATCCAAGCCGCCTGGCCTTCGGCCGCCAGCACTGCCCCACCTGCGGTGGCCCGGCGGGCAAGCCCGTGCTGGCCGGCCTGTACGCCCCGGACACCGAAGGTGCCCAGCCCGGTAACGGCGCCTGGCCCGGCCTGTCCTTCTCCCTGGCCCACTCCGGCGAGGCCGTGGCCATCGCGGTGGCCCGCGGCCCGGTCGGCATCGACGTGGAGCGGGAGGCCACCGGGTGCGTGTGCTCGCTGGCCTCGGCCATGCACGCCGACGACGCCGCGGCCGTGGCGGTGCTGCCGGAACCGGAGCGGCATCTTGCGGTGATCCGCTGGTGGGTGCGGGCCGAGGCGGTGCTCAAGTGCGCCGGCACCGGCATCGCGCACGGCATGGACGCGTTCCCGGTGCTTGGCCCCCCGGTGCGCAGCCGGGTCCCGCCCGGGCCGCGGCTGCCGTTGGAGCCCGACGTGCCCGGCTGGGCCGCCGCGGCCGGGTGCTCGTTCGCGGCCCTGTCGGCGCCCAGGGGCTACCAGGCGGCGCTGGCCCTGCCGGGGCTGCGGCTGATCCGGTACCGCTGGGGGCCGGACCGCTGACCGGCTCGTCCCCGGCCTTCACGCGGCGCCCGCGCCCGGTAGTCTCGCACGAGACGGGAGGTGGGCCATGACCGTTGGGCGGGGTGGTGGGGCCGGAACTAGCGCTGCGCGGGGTGGTGGGGCCGGAACTAGCGCTGTCTATGCGGTGGATGCGTGCCGCACACCGGTGGGGAAGATCAAGGGAGCGCTCGCCGCCATCCGCCCCGATCACCTGTCCGCGGATGTCATCGCCGGGCTGCTCGCCCGCAACCGGTGGCTGGATCCGGCGCGGATCGACGACGTGTACTGGGGTGCCGCCAACCAGGCGGGGGAGGACAACAGGAACGTGGCCAGGATGGCGGCGCTGCTGGCCGGCCTCCCGGTGGAGATCCCTGGTGCCACGGTGAACCGGCTGTGCGGCTCGGGCATGGAGGCGATCGCCTGTGCCGCCCGGGCCATCGCCGCGGGCGAGGCCGAGGTATGCCTGGCCGGTGGGGCGGAGTCGATGACCCGCGCGCCGTTCGTGCTGCCCCGGGCCGAGGGACCGTTCCCGCGGGAGGCCGGTGTCGCCGACACCCGGCTCGGCTGGCGGCTGGTCAGCCCCCGGATGGCCGAGATGTACCCCCCGATCACCCTCGGCGAGACCGCGGAGAACGTGGCCGACCGCTACCAGGTGACCAGGGGGCGCCAGGACGAGTTCGCGCTGCTCAGCCACCAGCGGGCGGCCGCCGCGCGGGACGCGGGCCGGTTCGCCGGCGAGATCGTCCCGGTGACCACCCCGGCCGGGGAGGTGACCCTTGACGAAGGCATACGGGACGACCTCACCCTGGCCGAGCTGGCCGCCAAGCGGCCCGCCTTCCGCCGCGACGGCACCGTGACCGGGGGGAACTCCTCCCCGCTCAACGACGGGGCGGCGGTGGTCCTGCTGGTGTCGCAGCGCGTGCTGTCGGGCGGCGCGCCGGAACCGATGGCCCGGTACGCGGGCACCGCGGCGGCGGGCGTGCACCCGGACTACATGGGCATCGGCCCGGTCCCTGCCATGGGCAAGGTGCTGGCCAGGGCCGGCTGGCAGGCGGACGCGCTGGACCTGGTCGAGGTCAACGAGGCATTCGCGGCCCAGGCGGTGGCCGTGGCCGACGAGCTCAAGCTCGACCCGGGCCGGCTGAACGTCAACGGCGGCGCGATCGCGATCGGCCACCCGCTCGGCTGCTCCGGCGCCCGGATCACCACCACCCTGCTGCACGAGCTGCGCCGCCGCGGCGCCAGCCGGGCGGCGGCCACCATGTGCATCGGCGTCGGCCAGGGCGTCGCCACCTTGTGGGAAAGCAGCTGAGGCACCCAGTGGAGCCAGCAGGGCGCGGCCCAGGCGCTGGCACCGTGATCCGGGATCCGGGAGATCGCGTCCTCACCGTGCCGAATGCGATCAGCATGGCGCGGCTGGCCGGGGTCCCGGTGTTCCTGTGGCTGGTACTCGTCCCGCAGGCGGACTGGTGGGCGGTCGGCCTGCTGATCGCGGCGGGCTTTTCCGACTGGCTGGACGGCAAGCTCGCCCGGGCGTGGAACCAGCAGAGCCGCCTCGGCCAGGTGCTCGACCCCGCCGCGGACCGGCTGTACATCGCGGCCACCCTGATCGCGCTGGCGGTGCGGGCGATCATCCCGTGGTGGCTGGTCGCCGTCCTGGTGTCCAGGGAGCTGGTGCTCGGCGTGACCCTGCTCGTGCTGCGGCGGCACTCCATCGGCCCGCTCCAGGTCAGCTTCCTGGGGAAGGCGGCCACCCTGTGCCTGCTCTACGCGTTCCCGCTGCTGTTCCTCGGCTCCCATGACGGCACCGCCGCGCTGGCCGCACGGGTCACCGGTTGGGCCTTTGCAATCTGGGGGAGTGCCCTTTACTGGTGGGCGGCCGGGCTGTACCTCGCGCAGGCGCGGCAGGTCATCGCCGCAGTGGGCCCCGATGAGACGGCCGGCCAGCAGCCCCCTGGCCCGGCAGCCACAGCCCGGCCATGATAAGGGCTTAGCTAAGCATCCGAAGGGAGACGCGCAGGACGTGAAGGCACTGGTGATGGCGGGCGGAGAGGGGACGAGGCTGCGGCCGATGACCGCCAATCAGCCCAAACCGCTGCTTCCCGTGGTCAACAAACCGATCATGGAGCACGTGCTGGGCCTGCTCAAACGGCACGGGTTCACCGAGACCGTGGTCACTCTCCAGTTCTTCGCCCCGCTCGTCCGCAACTACTTCGGTGACGGCGAAGACGTCGGGATGAGCCTGCAGTACGCGACCGAGGAGATACCCCTCGGAACGGCCGGGAGCGTGAAGAACGCCGAGGATGCGCTGCGGTCCGGGCCGTTCCTGGTGATCTCCGGGGACGCACTGACCGATATCGACCTGTCGGCCATGGTCGCCTACCACAAGAAGCAGGGCGCCCTGGTGACGGTGGGCCTCACCCGGGTCCCCAACCCACTCGAATTCGGCATCATCATCGTGGACGACGAGGGCCGCATTCAGCGCTTCCTGGAGAAGCCCACCTGGGGCCAGGTGTTCTCGGACACCGTCAACACCGGTATCTACGTGATGGAGCCCGAGGTGCTCGCCGAGGTGCCGGCCGGGGAGCCGGTGGACTGGTCCGGCGACGTGTTCCCCCGGCTGGTCAAGGCGGGCGCGCCGCTGCACGGCTGGGTGGCCGAAGCGTACTGGCAGGACGTCGGGACGCATGAGAGCTACCTGAAGGCCCAGGCGGACGTGCTGTCCGGCCAGGTGGAAGCGGACATCGACGGGTTCGAGATCTCCCCGGGGGTCTGGGTGGCCGAGGGCGCCGAGGTGGACTCGGAGGCGCTGCTCACCGGGCCGCTGTGCATCGGGGAGTACGCCAAGATCGAAGCGGGCGCGGAACTTCGCGAGTTCACCGTCGTGGGCAGCAACGTCGTGGTGAAGGAGGGCGCGTTCCTGCACCGGGCCGTGGTGCACAACAACGTGTTCATCGGCCCGGGCGTCACCCTGCGCGGCTGCGTCATCTGCAAGAAGACCGACGTGATGGCGTCGGCCCGGATCGAGGAGGGCGCGATCGTCGGCGACGAGTGCCTGATCGAGCCGGAGGCCTACCTGTCCGCCGGGGTGAAGGTGTACCCGTTCAAGACCATCGAGGCCGGCGCGGTGGTGAACACGAGCGTGATCTGGGAATCGTCCGCGCAGCGCACGCTGTTCGGCCCCCGGGGCGTGTCCGGCCTGGTCAACGTGGAGATCACCGCGGAGCTTTGCGTGCGCCTGGCCGGTGCCTACGCCAGCACGCTGCGCAAGGGCGCCACCGTCACCACCTCGCGTGACGTTTCCCGGGGCGCCCGCGCACTGAAGCGGGCCATGCACGGCGCGCTCAACGCCAGCGCGATCAATGTGGTGGACCTGGAGGCCCAGCCGCTATCCGTGGCCCGCTTCCACACGGCCCGCAGCGACGCCAGCGGCGGCATCGCGCTGCGCACCACCCCCGGCGATCCCCAGTCGATCGACATCATCTTCCTCGACGAGCGCGGCGCCGACCTGTCCCCGGCGGCCTGCCGCAAGCTCGAGCGGGTGTTCTCCCGGCAGGAGTACCGGCGGGCCTTCCCAGGTGAGATCGCCGAGCTGATCTATCCGCCCCGTGTGGTCGAGGCCTACACGGCCGAGCTGCTGCGTTGCGTGGACATGTCGGGCGTGCAGGACGCCGGGCTCAAGGTGGTGCTTGACTGCGCCGGCGGCACCGCCGCACTGGTGCTGCCCGCACTCCTGGGCCGGATCGGCGTCGATGTCCATACGCTCAACAACCGGCTCGACGAGCAGCAGCCGACCCAGACCCTGGCCCAGCTCCGGGCAGACATGCAGCGCCTGGCCGAGGTGGTCGCGTCCTCGCGGGCCGCATTCGGGGTCCGGTTCGACCAGGTCGGAGAGCGCATCCACCTCGTGGACGACCGGGGAGCGATGATCAGCGACGACCGGGCGCTGCTTGTGCTGCTCGACCTGATCGCCGCCGAGCGGCGGGCCGGCCGGGTCGCGCTGCCCGTCACCACCACCCGGGTGGCCGAGCAGGTGTGCAAGTTCCACGGCGTCCAGGTGAGCTGGACACCCACCTCGCAGCGCGGGATCCCCGAGGCCGCCGCCAACGACGACGTGATCTTCGGCGCGGATGGGCGGGGCGGGTTCGTGGTGCCTGAGTTCAGCCGGAACCTCGACGGCATCGCGGCGTTCGTCTGGCTGCTCGGCCTGGTCGCCCGGACCAGGCTTACGCTCAGCCAGATCGACGCCCGCATCCCCCAGGCGCACTTGTTCAGGCGCTCCATGCCCACCCCCTGGGTGGCGAAGGGCAGTGTCATGCGCACGGTGATGGAGGCCGCCGACGACCGCGAGGTGGATATCACGGACGGAGTCAGGATCATCGAGCCCGACGGTAGCTGGATCCTCGTGCTGCCCGACCCCGCGGAGGCGATCACCCACCTGTGGGCCGAGGGCGCCGACGCCGACGTGGCGCAGGATCTGCTCAATCGCTGGGCCGACGTGGTGGAACAGGCGGGCACCTGACCGCGGGAACACGGCGGCACCCCCGCGGAGTTTGAGTGACCAGGACGGTTCTGCGCTGTCATGAGACAATCGCACCTTGCCTGATTACTCGCCGGGGAAATCCAGGGGGCGCCGGGAGTTCGATGTCGGAGGTTGCCCATGTGGCTAAGTCGGGGCTGGCGGCGCCGCCGCAGCCGCCGGGGCAGAAACGCGTGGCGCATGGACCAAGCACCGGTGTCGCAGGTAGCGTGGGCGCACGTACCGGAATTGACGCCACGAGCCGCGCCGGCGGAAGTGGTACCCGCGCCGAGCCCTTGGCCCGCGGAGGAGAGGCTGGACCAAGTGATGCCGAGCGTCTACTGCGCCCGATGTGGGCGGGCGAGCCCGGAAGGGGCCCGCTTCTGCTCGCACTGCGGGGCACCGCTCGTGCGGGGCGGGGGGGAGCGGCCGGGCGAGAGCACCTCGACGATCTCGCTGGGCGGCACCGACCTGGCCGAGGGCGACTACGAGGAGCCGCTAGCGGAGGCGGCCGCGACGGAGGCCCTCCCGGCCGGTACCGCGCTGCTCCTGGTGAAACGTGGCCCGAATGCGGGCAGCCGGTTCCTGCTGGACAGCGACCTCACAACGGTGGGCCGCCACCCGGGCAGCGACATCTTCCTCGATGACGTCACGGTGTCCCGGCGGCATGCGGAGTTCTACCGGCACGGGGCCGGGTTCATCGTGCGCGACGTGGGCAGCCTGAACGGCACCTACGTGAATCGTGAGCGGATCGAGGAGACCGCCCTGAACGACGGGGACGAGGTCCAGGTGGGCAAGTTCCGGCTGACGTTCCTCGGAGCCCGGCGCTCGCAGGCCGACCGTGGCGGAGGCGCACAGGTCGGGGCATGAGTGCTGAGCCAGCCCGGGCATATTTTGGCATCGGCGAGGTGCTTGCCCAGCTCCGCGCCGAGTTCCCGGATATCAGCGTCTCCAAGATCCGTTTCCTGGAGGCGGAAGGGCTGATCCAGCCTGCCCGGTCGCCCTCCGGCTACCGCAAGTTCGGCCCGGCGGATCTGGACCGGCTCAGGTACATCCTCACCGCCCAGCGCGACCGGTACCTGCCGCTGCGGGTGATCAAGGATCAGCTGGACGGCGATCAAGCCCAGTCCGGCCCGCTGACCAGGAGCGAGCTTCTAGACGCCGCGGGTATCGACGAGCGCACGCTGGCCGAGCTTGAGGAGTTCGGCCTGGTGCTCAGGTCCGGCCGGCAGTACCCGCCAGAGGCAGTCGAGGCGGTGCGCGCGATCATGGCGCTCGGCCGGTACGGCGTCCAGGCCCGGCACCTGCGGGTGCTGCGCGCGGCCGCGGACCGGGAGACCGCACTGATCGAGCAGGTCGTTGCCCCCATCCTGCGGCAGCGGAGCCCGGGGGCACGCGATCGGGCCGCCACATCCGCACGTGACATCGCCTCGCTCGTGCGCACCGTGCACGCTGCCCTGATCGAGATGACGCTGGCTGATGCCGGTTTCGCCGGGCGCGAACCAGGGGGTAACGGCCGCTGAACGACAGGGCGCGGGCATCCCCGCTGCCCGCGCGGGTGTACTTTGACAGGGGAATCCCTTCAGCAAGTTCAGGACGGACAGTGCCTGACGAGAGGCGAGGACGGAGCCGCCGTGAGGAAGATGGAGGTCGTCGGCGTCCGGGTCGAGATGCCCACGAACCAGCCCATCGTCCTGCTCAAGGAGACCGAGGGGGACAGGTATCTGCCGATCTGGATCGGCCCGGTGGAGGCTACCGCCATCGCGTTCGCCCAGCAGGGCATGGTGCCCGCCCGGCCGCTCACCCATGACCTCTTCCGCGATGTGCTCGAAGCCCTCGGCGTGCAGCTGACCACCGTGAACATCACGGCGCTACGGGACGGGATCTTCTTCGCGGACCTCATCTTCTCCAACGGCAAGGAGGTGAGCGCCCGGCCCTCGGACTCGATCGCCCTCGCGCTGCGTACCGGCGCTTCGATCTTTGCCGCCGAGGAAATCCTGGACGAGGCTGGGGTCGCGATCCCGGACGAGCAGGAGGACGAGGTCGAGAAGTTCCGCGAGTTCCTGGACACCATCAGCCCGGAGGACTTTGGCAGGGCTACCTAGGCTGGTGGGCGAGCGGCACGGAGGCCGCGACGCGCCGTCCGGGGTCGTTGACGAGCACACTCGCCTGCGCTTAGCGTGCAAATCGGGTACCCAGGGTGGTGACTTCCCGGGTCGGAGGCAGGTGTGGCGGTAACCAGGAGTGACGACGGCGAATCGCAGGCACGCGGCGCCGCCATGCAGCACGCAGGGGAGCAGGGCCTGCTGTTCGGTGACGAAATCCTTACCGTCCATTCCGACGACGTCGGCTACCGGGGCCCCACTGCCTGCGCCGCCGCTGGAATCACCTATCGCCAGCTCGACTACTGGGCAAGGACCGGCCTGGTGGAGCCCGGTGTGCGCGCAGCGCACGGATCCGGCTCCCAGCGCCTCTACAGCTTCCGCGACATCTGCGTGCTCAAGGTGGTCAAGCGCCTGCTCGACACCGGCATCTCACTGCAGCAGATCCGCACCGCGGTGAGTCATCTGAGGGACCGCGGCACCGACGATCTCGCCCGGCTGACCCTGATGAGCGACGGGGTCACGGTGTATGAGTGCACTTCCACCGACGAGGTGGTGGATCTGCTGGCCGGCGGCCAGGGTGTGTTCGGCATCGCGCTCGGGCGCATCTGGAAGGAAGTTGACGGCACCCTCGCCGAGCTTCCCGCCGAACGGGCAGAAAAAGGCACCAGTGTCGACGGATCGCCGGGCGACAGGGATGAGCTGTCCATGCGCCGCGCCATGCGGACCGGGGGCTAGCGGCGCGCCGAGGCGGCGAAGGCTGTTTGATGGCCTGCGGCCATCCGCACCCATGGCCCGCAGTATTAACCCGGGGGCGACCCCCGGACCCCCGGTGCGGCGAAGGCTGTTGTGGATGGCCTGCCTGGCCATCCGGCACCCACCCGGTGCGCAGGCTGTTGAGGCCGCAGTCGTGGCCCGCACCGCCCCGGAACCCCCCGGTGCGGCTGACGCCGCAGTTGTGGCTGGCCTGGCTGCGGAACCCATTGGTACGGCTGAGGCGGCTGGCGGCTAGGCTCTCGGCGCATGGCCTCCTCCTCGCCCAGGATGGGTTTCACGGCGTTCCGCAGCCTGTCGCGGGCCATGCTGCGCGGCTTCGTCAGGGACCGGACGGCGCTGGCCTTCTCGATCCTGATGCCCGTGCTGTTCCTTGCGCTGTTCGGCTCGCTGTACCGGAGCAGCACCGCGCCCAAGCTCAGCGTCATCGAGATCGGGAACGTCGGCCTGCTCAGCCACGCCGCGAGCCAGCCGGGCCTGTCCGGCGTGCTCACCGTGACCCACTACAGCGACAAGAAGGCCGCGGTCCGCGAGGTGCGCCGGGGTGACGCCGACGCGGCGGTCCAGCAGATCGGCAACCAGCTGATCGTGCACTACTCGGTGGCCGACCCGACCACGGCGGGCATCATCCAGACGGTCTTCTCCGCGATCGTGCAGCAGGCGGACCAGGCGCGGGCCGGGCCGGCGGGCAGCTACCAGTTGCTCACCAAGCAGGTGGAGAGCACCACGCTCAAGCCCATCCAGTTCATCGCGCCCGGCCTGCTCGGCTGGGCCATCGCCTCGGGAGCCACTTTCGGCGCGGCCATCACGCTGGTGAACTGGCGGCACAACAAGCTGCTGCGGCGGCTGCGGCTGGCCCCGGTGAGCACGGGTTCTGTGGTGCTGGCCAGGGTTGGGGTGAGCCTGATGGTGGCGCTGATCCAGATGGCCCTGTTCCTGCTGATCGCCACCACGCCGTACTTCGGCCTGAAGCTGACCCCGGGCTGGTGGATGGCCATCCCGGTGCTGATCTGCGGGACCCTGGCCTTCATGTCCATCGGCCTGCTGGTCGGCTCGTTCGCCAAGACCCAGCAGGCGGCCACGGCGATCGCGAACCTGATCATCCTGCCGATGGCCTTCCTCGGCGGTGCCTTCATCCCGCTCGACTTCGCGCCGAAGTGGCTGGTGGAAACCTCCTACGTGATGCCGCTGCGCTACCTGGTCACCGGGATGCAGGACGTGATGGCGCGCGGCGAGGGCCCCGCCGCCGCGCTGCCCGCGATCGGCATCCTGGCCGCCCTGACCGTGGTCCTGACGACCGTCGCGGTCCGGGTGTTCCGCTGGGACGAGGTCTGAGGGCGTGTTGGCCCGGGCCGGGCAGCGGCTCGGGGTAAGATCATAGGCGCTGGCAACACCGTCCGGGAGAGACCACGGGCTTGTGCCCGGGGCGCCGAAGGGGCAACCTCCCCGGAACCTCTCAGGCATCAGGGACCGGACGGGACAGGCGGCTCTGGAGTCTTCGCCCGGCACTGCGGGGCGTGACGACAGAGGGGGAGACCGCACCAGGTGGTTCCCCTCTGGAGGCTCCCATGGATTTCGTCTCGCGCCACATCGGCCCATCCGCCGCCGAGCAGGAGCACATGCTTGCCGGGCTCGGGTACGCCTCGCTGGACGAGCTCACCACCGCTGCGCTGCCAGCGAGCCTGGCGCACACCGGCGGTGAGCTCAGCCTGCCGGCCCCGCTGTCCGAACCCGAGGTGCTCGCCGAACTGCGCCGGATCGCCGCGGCGAACCAGGTCAAGACGTCGATGATCGGCCTCGGCTACTACGGGACCGTCACCCCGGCCGTGCTGCGCCGCAACATCCTAGAGAATCCCGGCTGGTACACCGCCTATACGCCGTACCAGCCGGAGATATCCCAGGGCCGGCTGGAGGCGCTGGTCATCTTCCAGACCATGGTGGCCGACCTGACCGGGTTGCCGCTTGCCGGCGCCTCGCTGCTGGACGAGGCGACCGCCGCGGCCGAGGCGATGACCCTTGCCCGCAGAGCGAAGGGCAAGGGCAGCGTCTTCGTCGCCGACTCGCGCTGCCTGCCACAGACCCTGGCGGTGCTGGCCACCCGGGCCCAGCCGCTCGGCATCGACCTGGTCGTGGCCCCGGTCACGGCAGGCCTGCTGGCGGACCAGCCCGCCGGCGAGGTGTTCGGCGTGCTGCTGCCCTACCCCGACGCCAGCGGAGAGGTCCGCGACCTGCGCCCGGTGATCACCGCGGCGCACGAGCACGGGGCGCTGGTCGCGGTGGCCGCGGACCTGCTCGCGCTGACGCTCCTTGCCCCGCCAGGGGAACTGGGCGCCGACATCGCGGTCGGCACCACCCAGCGGTTCGGCGTCCCGATGGGGTTCGGCGGCCCGCACGCCGCCTACGTCGCGGTCACCGACGCGCTGAAGCGGCAGCTTCCCGGACGCCTAGTCGGCGTGTCCGTGGACGCCGACGGGCGCCCGGCCTACCGGCTCGCGCTCCAGGCCAGGGAACAGCACATCCGCCGGGAGAAGGCGACGAGCAACATCTGCACCGCTCAGGTGCTGCTGGCGGTCATGGCCGCCATGTACGTGGTCTGGCACGGCCCCGAGGGGCTGGCGGCCATCGCCCGGCGGGTCCATTCCCGCGCGGCGGCCCTGGCCGCGACCCTGTCGGCGGCCGGGTGCCAGGTGCGGCACGGCGCCTATTTCGACACGATCGCCGTTACGGATGTGCCGGGCGGCGCGGCGGCCGGGGTGGAGCGGGCCGTCCAAGCCGGGTACAACCTCTACCTCGCCGACTCCGGCACGGTGCAGATCGCGTGCGACGAGACCACCAACGCCGGGGACCTGCGCGAGGTGGCCGCGGCGCTGACCGGGCGCCCGGCCGACGGGATCGACCTGGCGGACGGGGCCGGCGCCCTGCCTGACGGCTTGCGGCGCTCCTCGGAGTACCTGACCCACCCGGTGTTCGCGAAGCACCGCAACGAGACCTCGATGCTCCGCTACCTGCGGCGGCTGGAGGACTTCGACGTGGCGCTTGACCGGTCGATGATCCCGCTCGGCTCGTGCACGATGAAGCTGAACGCCGCCGCCGAGATGGAGCCGATCACCTGGCCCGAGTTCGCCGACCTGCACCCCTACGCGCCGGCCGGCCAGGCACAGGGCTACGCCGAGCTGATCGGCGGTCTGGAGGCGTGGCTGACCGAGATCAGCGGGTACGACGCGGTGTCCCTGCAGCCCAACGCCGGCTCCCAGGGCGAGGTGACCGGGCTGCTCGCCATCCGCGGGTACCACGCCTCCCGCGGCGAGGCCGAGCGGGACATCTGCCTGATCCCCGAGTCCGCGCACGGCACCAACGCGGCGAGCGCGGCGCTGGCCGGGCTCCGGGTCGTCCACGTGAAGTGCGGCGACGACGGCGCCATCGACCTCGGCGACCTGCACGTGCACCTGGATGAGAACCCGGGGCGGGTCGCCGCGATCATGATCACCTACCCGTCCACGAACGGCGTGTTCGAGGAGACCGTCGCCGACGTCTGCGATCTGGTGCACGTGGCCGGTGGGCAGGTCTACGTGGATGGCGCCAACCTGAACGCGCTCATCGGGCTGGCCCGGCCGGGCCGGTTCGGCGCCGACGTGTCCCACTTCAACCTGCACAAGACGTTCTGCATCCCGCACGGCGGCGGCGGGCCCGGGGTCGGCCCGGTCGGCGTGCGGGCGCACCTGGCCCCGTTCCTGCCCGGAAACCCGTCACCGGCGCAGCCGGTCCGCGGCACCCTCGGCGGCGGGGGGCCGGTCACCGCGGCCCCGTTCGGGTCCGCCAGCATCCTGCCGATCTCCTGGGCCTACATCTCGATGATGGGCGCGGCAGGGCTGCGGAAGGCCAGCCAGGTGGCCATCCTCAACGCCAACTACCTGGCGAGCCAGTTGTCCCCGCACTACCCCGTGCTGTACACCGGGCGGGGCGGCCTGGTGGCCCACGAGTGCATCATCGACCTGCGCCCGATCACCAAGGAGAGCGGGGTGACCGCGGAGGACGTGGCCAAGCGGCTCGTCGACTACGGCTTCCACGCGCCGACCCTGTCCTTCCCCGTGGCCGGCACCCTCATGGTGGAGCCGACCGAGAGCGAGGACCTGACCGAACTGGACCGGTTCTGCGCGGCGATGATCTCGATCCGGCAGGAGATCGCCCGGGTCGCCGCCGGGGACTACGCGCCGCCCGACAGCCCGCTCGCCAACGCGCCGCATACCGCGTCGATGCTGCTCGCCGCGGACTGGAAGCACCCGTACTCGCGGGAGGAGGCCGCCTTCCCGCTGGCCAGCGACCGCCGGGCCAAATACTGGCCCCCGGTGCGCCGCATCGACCAAGCCTACGGCGACCGGCACCTGGTCTGCACCTGCCCGCCGGTGGAGGCGTTCCAGGACTCAGGTTCCGGGTGACGCCTGAGGGCGCCGGACGCGCATAGAGTTGCTGCCGTGGCTGATCCGCACGGTTACCGGCCGGCCCCGGGCTCGATACCGGAGTCGCCTGGCGTGTACCGGTTCCGTGACAGGCACGGCCGGGTCATCTACGTGGGCAAGGCCAAGAACCTGCGGTCCCGGCTGAACTCCTACTTCGCCGACTTCGCCAGCCTGCACCCGCGCACCCAGGCGATGCTGTCCACCGCGGCGGGCGTGGACTGGACCGTGGTCGGCACCGAGGTGGAGTCCCTGCAGCTCGAGTACTCCTGGATCAAGGAGTTCAGCCCCAGGTTCAACATCAGGTACCGGGACGACAAGAGCTACCCCTACCTGGCGGTCACGCTGGGCGAGGACTACCCGCGGGTCATGGTGATGCGGGGGGCCAAACGGCGCGGTACCCGCTATTTCGGTCCTTATTCGCACGCGTGGGCGATCCGGGAGACCGTGGACACGCTGCTGCGGGTGTTCCCGGTCCGCACCTGCTCGGCAGGGGTGTTCAAGCGGGCCGGGCAGATCGGCAGGCCGTGCCTGCTCGGCTATATAGGCAAGTGCTCGGCGCCGTGCGTGGGCCACATCAGCGAGGCAGAGCACCGCCAGCTCGCCGAGGATTTCTGCGACTTCATGGCCGGGCAGACGGCCCGGTTCACCAAGCGGCTCGAAGCGCAGATGCGCGAGGCGGCGCAGGCCGAGGAGTACGAGCGGGCCGCGCGGCTGCGGGACGACATCCAGGCACTGAACCGGGCGCTTGAGCGCCAGGCCGTGGTGCTCGGCGACGGCACCGACTGTGATGTGATCGCGCTGGCCGAGGACCAGCTCGAAGCCGCCGTGCAGGTGTTCTACGTCCGCGGCGGGCGGGTTCGCGGGCAGCGCGGCTGGGTGGTCGACAAGGTCGAGGACGTCACCGCGGGCGAACTGGTGGAGCAGTTCCTCGGCCAGGTCTACGGCGAGGACGCCGTCGCGGCACCCGCCGTGCCGGGGGAAAGTGAAGAGGGAATGGGGAGGCGGGCGGGGGGCGGGGCACGGCACGGTACCGGCGGCGGTCCCGGGCTGGCCAGGGGCAGCATCCCGCGCGAGGTGCTTGTCCCGGTCCTGCCGCCGGCCGCCGCCGCCGTGGAGGAGTGGCTGTGCCGCCGCCGCGGCAGCCGGGTCAGCCTGCGGGTACCGCGGCGCGGGGACAAGAAGGCGCTGCTGGAGACCGTGGCGCGCAACGCGAAGGAATCGCTGGCGCAGCACAAGATGCGCCGGGCCAGCGACCTGACCACCCGCAGCCGGGCCCTGCACGAGATCCAGGAGGCGCTCGGGCTGGAGCAGGCGCCGCTGCGGATCGAGTGCTACGACGTGTCCAACCTGCAGGGAACCAACGTCGTCGCGTCCGCCGTGGTGTTCGAGGACGGGCTGGCCCGCAAGAGCGAGTACCGCAGGTTCAGCATCAAGGGCACCGGCGGCGAGGGCGACGTCGCCTCGATCCACGAGGTCATCACCCGGCGGTTCCGGCGGTATCTGGAGGAACGGGAGACCACCGGCGAACTGGACACGCTGGGCGATCCGGCCGGCCAGTTCGCGGCCCGGGATCGCAGGCGGCGACCCGGCCTCCGAGCGGCCCGGGCCACTGGACGAGGACGGCCGGCCGCGCAAGTTCGCCTACCCGCCGAACCTGGTGGTCATCGACGGCGGGCCGGCTCAGGTCGATGCCGCCGTCCGGGCACTGGACGAACTGGGCATCGACGACATCGCCGTCTGCGGGCTGGCGAAGCGGCTGGAGGAGGTGTGGCTGCCCGGCGAGGATGCCCCGGTCATCATGGCGCGCAGCAGCGAGGGCCTGTACCTGCTGCAGCGGGTGCGAGACGAGGCACACCGGTTCGCCATCACCTACCACCGGGCAAAGCGGTCAAAGGCCCTGGCGGTGAGCGAGCTTGACGGGGTACCGGGACTCGGCCCGGCGCGGCGGGCTACGCTGCTACGGCACTTCGGCTCGGTGCGCAAGATCGCCGGCGCGACCGAGGAGGAGATTGCGGAAGTACCCGGGATTGGCCCTCGCCTGGCCAGCGCGGTGCTGACGGCACTGTCACCGGGACGTGGAAATGGCGAAACCAGCGGCAGGGGGGCGCCGTGAGAGGCATGCCGGGGCGGGGGCCGGGTGAGCGGGCAGGTCAGCGAAACCAGCGACAGGGGGGCGTCGTGAAACATGTGCATCGGCCGGGGCGGGCCGGGTGAGCGGGCAGGACAAGGCAGCCATGGCAGGACCGCCGAACGACATCGTGATCATCACAGGGATGTCGGGCGCGGGGCGGAGTACGACGGCCAAGTCCCTTGAGGACCTGGACTGGTATGTCATCGACAACCTGCCGCCGGGCCTGCTGCCGACCATGGCCGACCTGGCCATGCGATCCGACCGGACCCTGACGAGAATCGCCGCGGTCGTGGACGTGCGCAGCCGGGCGTTCTCCTCTGACCTGGCGTCCAGCATTCGCGAGCTGAGCTCGCGCGGCATCCGCCCGCGCGTGCTGTTCCTCGAGGCAAGCGACGAGACGCTGGTGCGGCGCTTCGAGAACGTACGCCGGCCGCACCCGCTGCAGGAGGACGGCCGGGTGGTGGACGGGATCGCCGCGGAGCGGCAGTTGCTCAGCGGGATCCGGGAGGAGGCCGACCTGGTGCTGGATACCTCCGCGCTGAACGTCCACGAACTGCGGGCCAGGGTGCGGGATTTCTTCGGCACCGGCACCACCGCCGAACTGCGGGTGAGCGTGGTCTCCTTCGGCTACAAGTACGGTCTTCCGGTGGACGCCGACCTGGTCGCCGATTGCCGGTTCCTGCCCAACCCGCGCTGGATCGACTCGCTCGCGCCGCTCACCGGGCAGGACGAGCGGGTCCGGGACTACGTGCTCAAGCAGCCAGGTGCCGAGGAGTTCCTGAAGTCCTACACCGAGACCCTGCGGATCACCTTCGACGGCTACGGCCGGCAGGGGAAGCAGTACGTGACGCTGGCGGTGGGCTGCACCGGCGGCAAGCACCGCAGCGTGACCATGGCCGAGCAGATCGGCCTCCGGCTGGAGGAAGCCGGACTGGGAACCCAGGTGATGCACCGCGATCTGGGGCGTGAATGACGGCCGACGGCCACGTTCCTGTCGTCCCCGCCGTCCGGCCACTCAACCCGAAGGTCGTGGCGCTCGGCGGTGGGCACGGCCTGTTCGCCTCCTTGTCCGCGCTGCGCCGGGTCACCCGCCAGCTCACCGCGGTCGTGACGGTCGCCGACGACGGCGGCTCGTCCGGCGTGCTCCGCCGCGATTTCGGCGTGCTGCCGCCAGGGGACCTGCGCATGGCGCTGGCCGCGCTGTGCGGCGACGACGCATGGGGCACCACCTGGAGCCGGGTGGTGCAGCACCGGTTCGAGGGACGGGGGGGCCTCGGCGGCCACGCCGTCGGCAACGTGCTGATCGTCGCCCTGTGGGAGCTGCTCGGGGACACCGTCCAGGGCCTGGACTGGGTCGGCAGGCTGCTCGGTGCGCACGGGCGGGTGCTCCCGATGGCGTCGGTCCCGCTGGACCTGGTCGCCGAGGTGGAAGGCGCCGACCCGGCGCGGCCGGGGGAGATCACCCTGGTGCGTGGGCAGGTTGCCTGCGCGTCCACCACCGGCCGGGTGCGCTCGGTGTCGCTGATCCCCGCGGACCCGCCCGCCTGCCCGCAGGCCGTTGCCGCGGTCGCCACCGCGGACTGGGTCGTGCTCGGCCCCGGTTCCTGGTTCACCAGCATCCTTCCCCACCTGATGGTGCCCGAACTGGCGGAAGCGCTGATCACCACCCCGGCCCGCCGCGTGGTCGCGCTGAACCTGGTGGCGCAGGCCGGGGAGACCGAAGGGTTCTCGCCGCATACCCACCTGGAGGTGCTCGCCGAGCATGCGCCGGGGCTGAACGTGGACGTGGTGCTCGCCGACCGCCGGGCGGCCGGCGGGTACGCGGCCGAATTGGAGAAGGCCGCCGGGCTGCTCGGTGGCAGGCTGGTGATGACCGACCTGGCGTTGCGTGACGGGTCGCCGCATCATGATCCGCGGCGGCTGGCAGGGGCGTTCGCGGAAATCTTCGAGGGGGAGTGAAGCAATGGCCATGACCGGCCTGGTGAAAGATGAGCTGAGCCGCGTTGAGGTCCTGAAGCCATGCTGCCGCAAGGCGGAGGTGTCCACCCTGCTGCGCTTCGCAGGCGGCCTGCACATCGCAGGCGGGCGCATCGTCGTCGAGGCCGAGCTTGACACCGGCGCGGCGGCCCGGCGGTTGCGCAAGGACATCGCCGAGGTGTTCGGCCACACGAGCGACCTGATCGTGCTCGCGCCCGGCGGGCTGCGCAAGGGCAACAGGTACGTGGTCCGGGTGCGCAAGGACGGCGACAGCCTGGCCCGCCAGACCGGCCTCGTAGACAACCACGGGCGGCCGGTACGCGGCCTGCCCCGGCATGTCGTATCCGGCCCGGCCTGCGACTGTGAGGCGGCCTGGCGCGGGGCATTCCTGGCGCACGGCAGCCTCACCGGCCCGGGCAGGTCGATGGCGCTCGAGGTGACCTGCCCAGGTCCCGAGGCGGCACTGGCCCTGGCCGGAGCCGCCAGGCGGCTGAAGATCCACGCGAAGGCACGCGAGGTGCGGGGCGTGGACCGGGTCGTGGTGCGGGACGGGGACGCGATCAGCGCGCTGCTGACCCGGCTGGGCGCGCACGACAGCGTGCTCGCCTGGGAAGAGCGCCGGATGCGGCGGGAGGTCCGGGCGGCGGCGAACCGGCTGGCCAACTTCGACGACGCCAACCTGCGCCGCAGTGCCCGCGCGGCGGTCGCGGCCGGGGCCAGGGTGGAGCGGGCGCTGGAGATCCTGGGCAGCGACGCGCCCGAGCACCTGAGCGTGGCCGGGCTGCTGCGCATCGAGCACCGTCAGGCCAGCCTGGAGGAACTCGGCCAGCTTGCCGACCCGCAGCTCACCAAGGACGCCATCGCCGGCCGGATCCGCCGTCTCCTTGCCATGGCCGACAAGCGCGCCCGTGACCTGGGCATCCCAGGAACAGAAGCCCAGTTGCCGCCGGACATGCTGCTGTCCTAGCTCACGGGCCCTTCGAGATAGGCTCGATGTGCCGCCCAAAGTCAGTCGTCACCACTGAGGAGAACAACGCCGTGACTATCCGCGTGGGCATCAACGGGTTCGGCCGCATCGGCCGGAACTTCTGGCGTGCCGTCCATGCCGCGCAGGCCAGCGGGCAGGCCAGCGGCATCGAGATCGTCGCAGCCAACGACCTGACCGACCCGGCCACCAACGCGCACCTGCTCAAGTACGACACGGTGCTGGGCAAGCTGGACGTGGACGTGACCGCCGACGGCAACATCATCCGGGCCGGTGACCAGGAGATCCGGATCTTCGCGGAGCGGGATCCGGCCGCTCTGCCCTGGGGTGACCTGGGCATCGACGTGGTCATCGAGTCCACCGGCCGGTTCACTTCCCGCGATGCGGCGGCTGCGCACCTGACCGCGGGCGCGCGGAAGGTGATCATCTCCGCCCCGGCCAAGGGCGAGGACATCACCATCGTGATGGGCGTCAACGACGACAAATACGACCCCGGGCAGCACGACGTGATCTCCAACGCCTCGTGCACGACGAACTGCGTCGCGCCGATGGCCAAGGTGCTGGCCGACAGCTTCGGCATCGTCAAGGGCCTGATGACCACCATCCACGCCTACACCTCCGACCAGGTGCTGCAGGACTTCCAGCACAAGGACCTGCGCCGGGCCCGGGCCGCCGCGCAGAACATCATCCCGACCACGACGGGCGCCGCCAAGGCGACCTCCCTGGTGCTGCCCGAGCTCAAGGGCAAGATGGACGGCATCTCGATGCGGGTGCCGGTGATCGACGGGTCGGTCACCGACCTGGTGGCGCAACTGGACCGCGAGGTCACCGTGGCCGAGGTCAACGCGGCGTTCCAGGCCGCCGCCGACGGGCCGCTGAAGAACTACCTCTGCTACTCCACCGACCCCATCGTGTCCGCCGACATCGTCGGCACACCCTGGTCGTGCACGTTCGACTCCCCGCTGACGATGGCCATCGGCGACCAGGTCAAGATCGTCGGCTGGTATGACAACGAGTTCGGCTACTCGAACCGGCTGGCCGACCTGGCCGTGCTGGTGGGCTCGAGCCTGCGATGAGCGCTGACCGCCGTCACCCGCCCTGTTCCCGGTGCATTACGAATGGTCGTGGCCGGTGAAGCGCGCTGAGGATCTCGACGTCGCGGGCCGGACCGTGCTGGTTCGCGCTGATTTCAACGTGCCGCTTAGCGGCAGCGGGGGGTTCCGGGGGCGCCCCCCCGGGCCAGCAGAGCAACGTGCCCTTGGACGGGACCGCCATCACTGACGACGGGCGGATCCGGGCGGGGCTGCCCACGCTGACCGGCCTGCTCGGCCGGGGCGCCCGGGTCCTGGTCTGCGCCCACCTCGGCCGGCCCAAGGGCGGCGACTACGCCGCGCGGGCGGCCGGCGGCCCCTCGCTGGCACCGGTGGCCGCGCGGCTCGCGGAACTGCTCGGCCAGCCGGTACAGCTGGCCGGCGACGTGGCCGGCGAGTCGGCCCGCGCCACCGCCGCCGCGCTGGCCGACGGGCAGGCCGCCATGCTGGAGAACGTCCGCTTCGAGCCGGCCGAGACCAGCAAGGACGACGCCGAGCGGGCCGCGTTCGCCGGCCGGCTCGCCGCGCTGGCAAGCTGCTATGTGGGCGATGGCTTCGGCACCCTGCATCGCAAGCACGCCAGCGTCTACGACGTGCCGCGGCTGCTCCCGCACGCGGCCGGCCAGCTCGTCATCGCCGAGCTGGCGGTGCTACGCCAGCTCACCCAGGACCCGGCCCGGCCGTACGTGGTCGTGCTCGGCGGCGCCAAGGTCTCCGACAAGCTGGGGGTGATCGGCAACCTGGTGCAGCTCGCCGACCGGCTGCTGATCTGCGGCGGGATGGCCTACACCTTCCTGGCCGCGCAGGGCCACGAGGTCGGCGGTTCGCTGCTCGACGCCGAGCGGATCGCCGGGGTGCAGGCGGCGCTCGCCGAGGCGGAACGGGCCGGCGTGGAGGTCGTGCTGCCGGTGGACCACGTGGTGGCCGATCACATCGGCGCTGACGCGGTGCCGGAAAACGTCGCAGGGCCGGACATACCGCCCGGCAAGATGGGCCTGGACATCGGTCCGGCCACGAGGGAGCTGTTCGCGGCGAAGCTGGCCGACGCGAAGACGGTGTTCTGGAACGGCCCGCCCGGTGTGTTCGAGCTCCCGGCGTTCGCGGCCGGCACCCGGGCGGTGGCCGAGGCCATCAGCGCCGTATCCGGGCTGACCGTGGTCGGCGGCGGGGACTCCGCGGCAGCCGTTCGGCATCTTGAATTGCCTGCAGATTCGTTCACACATATCTCGACCGGAGGCGGTGCGAGCCTGGAATATCTGGAGGGCGCGCCGCTGCCCGGGATCGAGGCGCTCGAGGCCGGCACATGAGCGGGGGCAGCGCCCGGATGCCGCTGATCGCCGGCAACTGGAAGATGCACAACAACCACCTGGAAGCGCTGGCCCTGGTGCAGAAGCTGGCGTTCACGCTGAACGCCAAGGACTACGCGGCCGCCGAGGTGGTGGTGCTGCCCCCGTTCACCGCGCTGCGCAGCGTGCAGACCCTGGTGATGGGGGACAAGCTGGAGATCCGCTACGGCGCGCAGGACATCTCCGCGCACGACGACGGTGCCTACACCGGCGACGTGTCCGGGTCCATGCTGGCCAAGCTGGGCTGCAGCTACGTGCTTGCCGGGCACTCGGAGCGGCGGCAGTACCACAACGAGGACGATGCCCTGGTGAACGCGAAGGTCAAGGCCGCGCTGAAGTGGGGCCTTGTGCCCATCCTGTGCGTCGGCGAGACCCTGGAGGTGCGCCGCGCCGGGGAGCATCTGAGCCACTGTCACGCGCAACTGGACGGGGCACTGGCCGGGATCCCGGCCGAACAGGTGGCCGGGATGGTGATCGCCTACGAGCCGGTCTGGGCGATCGGCACCGGTGAGGTCGCCAGTCCCGGGGACGCGCAGGAGGTTACGGCGGCCATCCGTGACCGGGTTTCGGCGGTTCACGGGCGCGATGCAGCCGCGAATGTGCGTATCCTGTATGGCGGGTCGGTTAAGGCCGACAGCATTGCTGTAATGATGGCCCAACCAGCCATCGATGGTGCCCTGGTCGGTGGGGCCAGCCTCGATGCCGGTGAGTTCGTGAGAATCTGCCGGTACCGGGACCTGGCCGTCGGTGCCTGAGCACGGTACCCGGAAGGACGAGATCGGCAGTGGTCATCGCAATAGCGGTCGTCCTGGTCATCACGAGCCTGTTGATGGTCCTGCTTGTGCTGCTGCACAAGGGCAAGGGTGGCGGCCTGTCGGACCTGTTCGGCGGCGGGGTCTCCTCCTCGCTCGGCTCGTCCTCTGTAGTGGAACGGAACCTGGACCGGCTCACGATCTTCACCGGAGTGCTCTGGTTCCTCTGCATCGTGGCCCTGAATCTGTTGCTCAATCACTAAGGGTCGTGGCCCGCTCCCGGTCGGGAGAGCGGATTAAGCAAGGGGTGGTCAGTGGGTAGTGGCAATGCCATCCGGGGGAGCCGCGTAGGCGCGGGCCCGATGGGTGAGGCGGAACGTGGCGAAGCGGCACCGCGGATACGCGTGTCCTTCTGGTGCGCAAACAATCACGAGACACGGCCGAGCTTCGCAACCGATGCGGCGGTCCCCGAGCACTGGGACTGCCCCAGGTGCGGCTTCCCGGCCGGCCGGGACGAGACCAAACCCCCGGACCCGCCGCACAGCGAGCCCTACAAGACGCACCTGGCCTATGTGAAGGAACGGCGCACCGACTCCGACGGCGCCGCTATCCTCGCCGAAGCACTGGGCCGCATCCGCCGGGCCTGAAGACCAGACAGGCCCCGTGACCGCGTCACGGGGCCTGTGCTGTGCGCGGGCCTGCCAATCAGTGGGCGAAGCCCTGGCGTTTGCCTTCGGGGACCAGCGGTGGGCAGTCGTGCGGGTGTGCGGCCAGCGCGCGCCAGTGGTGATCCAGGTCGGCCAGGAACAGATCGGCCAGGTCCTTGGTGAAGCCGTTGCGGATCACCACCCGGATGACCGCCACGTCGGTGAGATCTTCGGGGAAGATGTAGGCCGGCACGAGCCAGCCGCGGGCGCGCAGCCGCTCGGACAGGTCGAACACGGTGTAATTGGCGTGCGGGTCCGCGATCCTGAACGCGAACACCGGGAGTTCGCGCCCCTCACTGATCAGCTCGAACGGGCCCATCCCGGCGATGCGCCCGGACATGTGCACGGCAACGTCCTGGCACGCCTGGTGCACCCGCTGGTACCCGGAAAAGCCGAGCCGCAGGAAGTTGTAGTACTGGGCGGCCACCTGCGCACCGGGCCGGGAGAAGTTCAGCGCGAACGTCGGCATCTGGCCGCCGAGGTAGTTGACGTTGAACACCAGGTCCTGGGGCAGCGCCTCGGCTGCACGCCACACCACCCAGCCGACCCCCGGGTACACCAGGCCGTACTTGTGGCCGGAGGCGTTGATCGAGGCCACCCGGGGCACCCGGAAGTCCCAGGCCAGATCGGGCTGAAGGAACGGTGCGACGAACCCGCCGGACGCACCGTCCACGTGCATCGGCACGTCCGGGCCACCACCCGCGGCCAGCCGGTCCAGTTCGGCGTTGATCTCACCGACAGGCTCGTAGCTGCCGTCCATGGTGGAGCCGAGCACCGCCACCACGCCGATGGTGTTCTCGTCGCACCGGGCCGCCGCCTCGGCCCCGGTCAGGTGATAGCGGCCGGGTGCCATCGGCACCAGCCGCGGCTCCACCTGCCAGTAGCGGCAGAACTTTTCCCAGCACACCTGCACGTTCGCGCCCATCACCAGATTGGGGTGAGAGCTAGCACTGGGCGGGGCGGTGGGGTGAGAGCTAGCACTGGGCGGGGCGGTGGGGTGAGGAGCTAGCACTGGGCGGGGCCGCGTTCGCGGCGCGGCGCCGCTCGCGCCAGCGCCACAGCAGCGCCATGCCGGCCAGCATGCACGCCTCGCTGGACCCGGTGGTGGAGCAGCCGGTCGCGTTCACGCACTCCGGGGCGTGCCAGAGGTCGGCGAGGATGTTGACGCAGCGCGCCTCCAGTTCCGCGGTCTGCGGATACTCATCCTTGTCGATCATGTTCTTATCCAGGCACTCGGTCATGAGCTGCTTCGCCTGGGGTTCCATCCAGGTGGTGACGAACGTGGCGAGGTTCAGCCGGGCGTTGCCGTCCAGCAGCAGCTCGTCCCTGACCACCTGCAGTGCGGTGTCGGGCAGCATCTGGTGCCGGGGGAGCGCGTGCCGGGGCACCGGCTCATGTGCGAGCCGGACGTAGACGGGGTTGATGTCGAATTCCGCAGGGCCGCCCGACTGCCGGGCGTCGGTGTGCAAGGGCATAAGCATGGATTGTCGCAGCAGGCCTGGCCCGCGGGCCAGGCACTGCACCGCGCCCGGGTCGCGGGATTGGTCACCGGTGATGAGAGCATGGCCGGAGCGGAAGGGGAGGATGTGACGATGAGACTTCCGGTCAGCCCGCCGGTCGCACCGATGCTTGCCAAGGCGGTCAAGGAGATACCCGACGGCCAGTACAGCTACGAGCCGAAGTGGGACGGGTTCCGGTCCATCATCTTCCGTGACGGTGACGAGGTGGAGATCGGCAGCCGTAACGAGCGGCCGATGACGCGGTACTTTCCCGAGCTGGTGGCCCAGATCATCGAGCAGCTGCCGGAGCGGTGCGTGATCGACGGGGAGATCGTCATCCCCGACGGCGAAGGCGCCCGGCTCGACTTCGAGGCGCTGCTGCAGCGGATCCACCCGGCGGCGAGCCGGGTGAACCTGCTGGCCACCCAGACACCCGCCCGACTCGTGGCGTTCGACCTGCTCGCGCTGGGGGACACCGACTACACCGGGCGGCCGTTCAGCGAGCGCCGGGCCGCGCTGGAAGAAGCCCTCGCGGCGGTGCGCGCACCGCTGCACGTCACCCCGGCCACCACCGACCGGGAGCTGGCCAGCCGGTGGTTCTCCCAGTTCGAGGGCGCCGGGCTTGACGGCCTGATCGCCAAGCCGCTGAACGGCGGGTACGAGCCGGACAAGCGGGTCATGTTCAAGGTCAAGCACGAGCGGACCGCCGACTGCGTGGTGGCGGGCTACCGGACCCACAAGTCCAGCGACGAGGCGATCGGATCGCTGCTGCTCGGCCTGTTCACCGACGACGGCAAGCTGGCCAGCGTGGGCGTGGTCGGCGCGTTCCCGATGGCCCGGCGCCGGGAGCTGTTCACCGAAATGCAGCCGCTGGTCACCACGTTCGAGGGGCACCCGTGGAACTGGGCCAGGCCGGAAGGCGTGGTGGGCACCCCACGGGAGGCCGAGGTCAGCCGGTGGAACTCGGGCAAGGACCTGTCGTTCATCCCGCTGCGCCCCGAGCGGGTGGTCGAGGTGCGCTACGACCACATGGAAGGCCGCAGGTTCCGGCACACGACCCAGTTCGTCCGCTGGCGCCCAGACCGGGACCCGCAGTCGTGCACCTATGCGCAGCTCGAAGAGCCGGTCAGCTTCGACCTCGGCGACATTCTGGGGTAAACCCGGCCCTGCGCCGCCCCCGGGCCCCGGGCTACGGACCGGCGGTCCTACTAGGGCATGTCCCTGCTCCGCCGCACGTAGCGGCAGAGCAGGTGGCCCTCGTCCTCCAGTACGTGGGCGAGCGTGAACGGCCGGGTGCCGCCGCCCGGCATCGGGAGGCCGCCGGTGACGATCCGGTCTGCCCCCGGGCCGGCCAGCAGCGGGCTGACGGTGAGGCACAGCTCGTCGAGCAGGCCAGCGCTGGCCAGCTGGGCAAGCAGGTGCGGGCCGCCCTCACAGGAGATCCGCTGATGCCCGCGCTCGGCCAGCGAATCCATCGCGGCCTTCAGGTCGACACTGGCCTCGCCTGCGACGATCACCTCCGCGGTCCGCGCGGCCGCGGCCCGGCGGCCCGGCAAAGCGGACTCGGTGGTGATGATGATCGTCCGGGCATGCGGCGGAGCGTCGGTGAGCAGCGCGCTGCCGAGATCCAGGTCAAGCGCACGGGTGACCACAGCGATCGGCGGGGACGGCGATCGGCCGTCCCGCAGCCAGGCCCAGCGCAGCCCCTCGGACTCCGGCCGCACCGGCCCGTAGCCTTCGGCGCGCACCGTGCCCGCGCCGACCAGGATCACGTCGGCGTACGCCCGGAGCATGGCGAACACCTGCTGGTCCGCCTCGTTGGACAGGCCGCCGGAACGCCCGTCCACGGTGGCGGCGCCGTCCAGGCTCGCCACCATGTTCGCCCGCAGCCAGCGGGCTGGCGGCGCGCCCAAGCCCGGGTAGTCGTACAGTGCCGCGAGGCCGGCATCGTCAAGGGCGGAGCCGCCCGGATAGACCTGGCGCATCACCGCAGTCAATCAGACCGCCGGCCCGGCGGGCAGCCGGGGGCACGCCGCAGGGAGCGGCATCCCCTGTGCCAGCCAGGCCCGCTGGCCGCTAAGGCTCGCTGGGCGCGCTCCGGCGCAGCACCACCATGGAAAAGCCGGTCAGCGTCACGTGGTCGCCGGCGGCAACCTCCGGCCGGTCCGCCGGGCCGGCTGAGTCGTCCGCCGCGGTGTCGGCCACCACCGTCCAGCGCTCGCCGTACTTGACACCAGGCACCGTGAAGTCCAGCGTCTGCTGCTCCGCGGAGAACATGATCAGGAACGAGTCGTCGCGGACCCGTTCACCGTGCGGGCCGGGCTCGGTGATGGCGTCCCCGTTCAGGAAGACCGTCATGGCGAGCCCGTGTGCTCCCCAGTCCTCCTCGGCCATCTCCCGGCTGGCCGGGGTGAGCCAGGCGATGTCCGACAGGTGCCCGTCACCGGCGGGATGGCCGCGGAAGAACCGGCGGCGCCGGAACACCGGGTGCTCGCGGCGCAGCGCGGACAGTGCGCGGGTAAAGGCAAGCAGGCCGGCCTCGCTGCCTGCGGTCTCCCAGTCCACCCAGGAAACGTCGTTGTCCTGGCAGTAGGCGTTGTTGTTGCCGCGCTGGGTGCGCCCGAGTTCGTCACCGGCCAGCAGCATCGGGACGCCTTGCGCGCAGAACAGCGTGGCCAGGAAGTTGCGCCGCTGCCTGGCCCGCAGTGCGTTCACCACCGGTCCGGCCGGCCCTTCGACACCGCAGTTCCAGGATCGGTTGTCGTCGGTGCCGTCCCTGTTGCCTTCCCCGTTGGCCTCGTTGTGCTTGGCGTTGTAGGACACCAGGTCGGCCAGGGTGAAGCCGTCGTGGCAGGTGGCGAAGTTGACCGAGGCCACGGGGCGGCGGCCGCTGGTCTCGTAGAGGTCGCTGGAGCCCGACAGCCGGGACGCGAACTCCGGCAGCGCCGCGTGCTCGCCGCGCCAGAAGTCGCGCACGGTGTCCCGGTACTTGCCGTTCCACTCGCTCCACAGCGGCGGGAAGTTGCCCACCTGGTAGCCGCCCTCACCCACGTCCCAGGGCTCGGCGATGAGCTTCACCTGGGACACCACCGGGTCCTGATGAACCAGGTCGAAGAACGCCGACAGCCGGTCCACGTCGTGCAGTTCCCTGGCCAGCGCCGCGGCGAGGTCGAACCGGAACCCGTCCACGTGCGCTTCCAGGATCCAGTAGCGCAGCGAGTCCATGATGAGCTGCAGGGCGTGCGGCGAGCGCGCGTTGAAACTGTTGCCGCACCCGGTGTAGTCCAGGTAGTAGGTCCGGTCGTCGTCATTGAGCCGGTAGTAGGCGGCGTTGTCGATGCCGCGGAAGGACAGCGTGGGGCCGCGGTGGTCGCCCTCGGCCGTGTGGTTGTAGACCACGTCGAGGATCACCTCGATGCCCGCGTCGTGCAGCGCCCGCACCATCGCCTTGAACTCGGCGATCTGCCCGCCGGGCTGGCGGGCCGCGGCATAACCGTTGTGCGGCGCGAGGAACGCGATGGTGTTGTAGCCCCAGTAGTTGGTCAGGCCCCGCTGCTGCAGCGCATGCTCGGACACGAACTGGTGCACCGGCATGAGTTCCACGGCGGTCACCCCGAGCCCGGTCAGGTGCTCGATCACGGCGGGGTGGGCCAGCCCGGCGTAGGTGCCGCGCTCCTCAGGGGGCAGGTCGGGATGGCGCATCGTCAGGCCACGGACGTGCGCCTCGTAGATCACGGTCTCGTGGTAGGGGATGCGCGGTGGCCGGTCGTCACCCCAGTCGAAGAACGGGTTGATCACCACGTTGACCGGCATGTAGGGGGCGCTGTCCGTGGTGTTCGGCGTGGCCGGGTCGTTGAACCGGTACCCGAACACCGCCTCGTTCCAGGTGACCTCGCCGTCCACCGCCTTCGCGTACGGGTCGAGCAGCAGCTTCGCCGGGTTGCACCGGTGTCCCTCCGCGGGCGCGTAAGGCCCGTGCACCCGGTAGCCGTACCGCTGCCCCGGGCTCACGTCGGGCAGGTAGCCGTGCCAGACGAAGCCGTCCACCTCGGTCAGCCCGATCCTGGTCTCGGTGCGATTAGGCGGGGTGGTGGGGCCAGGGCTAGCAGAGTGCGGGGTGGTGGGGCGAGGGCTAGCAGAGTGCGGGGTGGTGGGGTCGGTGCTAGCAGAGCCGTCGTCGCCGTCGTCGAACAGGCAGAGTTCCACCGCCTCGGCAGCCTCGGAGAACACCGCGAAGTTGGTGCCGCCGCCGTCCCAGGTGGCGCCCAGCGGGTAAGGGGTTCCCGGCCAGTGCCGCATCACCGGGCCCCGCCCGCCGCGTCGGCGCGGGCGCGGTCGATGATGGCTGCCAGGTCGAGCCCGGCGGGCAGCGTGCCGAACGGTGCTCCCGGGCCGCCGAGCGACTGCGGGCCGAGCCGGGACGCGCAGAACCCGCCGGAGACCGCGGCGGGCGCGTGCCGGACAAGCAGCGCCGCCGCCAGGGTGACCGCGATCTGCCCGGCCAGCCTCCTGGCTTCGTGCTGCGCCTCCAGGCTCGTCGCCGCCGCCAGGCCGGCCATCTGTGCCTTCAGCGCGGCCGTGGCGCCGTCCAGGGCCGTGTTGGCGCCCGCGGCGGCGTCCAGTTCGGCGAGCAGCACGCCGGCCGCACCCTCGGTCCTGGCCAGCGCCCGCAGCACGTCGAGCGACGTCACGTTGCCTGAGCCTTCCCAGATCGAGTTCAGCGGGGCCTCCCGGTAGATCCGCGGCAGGCCGGACTCCTCCACGTACCCGTTGCCGCCAAGGCATTCGAGCGCCTCGACCGCGTGCGCCGGGAAGCGCTTGCACACCCAGTACTTGGCCGCGGGCAGCGCCAGGCGCAACAGTGCGGCCTCGCCCGCATCCCCGCGCGCCGCCCGGTCCGCCGCGCCGGCCAGGCGGAAGGCCAGCGCGGTGGCCGCCTGGGATTCCAGCGTCAGGTCGGCGAGTACATTCGCCATCAGCGGCTGCGCGGCGAGTTCCTTGCCGAACGCCAGCCGGTGGCTGGCGTGATGCACCGCGGCGACCGTGGCTGCCCGGATGCCCGCTGCGCTGCCGATGACGCAGTCCAGCCTCGTCGCGCTGACCATCGAGATGATCGTGGCCACACCCCGGCCGGGCTCGCCGACCTGCCAGGCCAGCGCGCCGTCGAACTCGATCTCGGCTGAGGCGTTGGACCGGTTGCCGAGCTTGTCCTTGAGCCGTTGCAGGCGCATCCCGTTGCGTGCGCCGTCGGGCAGCACCCGGGGGAGCAGGAAACAGGTCAGCCCGGCCGGGCCCTGGGCGAGCGTGAGGAACAGGTCACACATGGGCGCGGAGCAGAACCACTTATGCCCGGTGAGCAGGTGGGCGCCCTCACCGGCAGCCGGGATGGGCTCCGCGCGGGTGGTGTTCGCCCGGACGTCGGAGCCGCCCTGCTTCTCGGTCATGGCCATGCCGGACAGCAGGCCCCGTTTGCCCTCGGGCGGGCGCAGCCCCGGATCGTAGGCGCAGGCGGTGAGCAGCGGCTCGAACCTGGCCGCCAAGCCGGGGGCGTGCCGCACCGCGGGCACCGCGGCGTAGGTCATCGAGATGGGGCAGCCGTGCCCGGCCTCGGCCTGGGTCCAGACGTAGAACTTCGCGGCCCGGGCCACGTGCGCCCCCGGCCGCGGGTCCGCCCACGGTGCCGCGTGCAGGCCGTGGCTGACCGCAGTGTCCATCAGGGCGTGCCAGGCAGGGTGGAACTCGACCTCGTCGATGCGGTTGCCGTACCGGTCGTGGCTGCGCAGTACCGGCGGGTGCTCGTTGGCCAGGCGGGCCTGCTCGGCGGTCTCGGCCCGGCCGGACAGCAGCCCCAGTTCGTGCAGCCCGCCGGCGGCCCAGCCGGCGCCTTCCCTGTCCACGGCCTCGAGCAGCGCCGGGTCGGCCGCCACGTCATGACCGGCCAGCACCGGCACCTGGTTACGGACCTCATGGGTGACCCGCGGTCCCAGGGTCACCACGCCCACCAGCCCCTTAAACGTGCAGGCCGCATTCGGTCTTTCCGGTGCCCGCCCAGCGGCCGCTGCGCGGGTCGGCGCCGGGCTTGACCGGCAGCGTGCAGGTGGCGCAGCCGATCGACGGGTAGCCCTCGTCGACCAGTGGGTTCAGCACCACCCCGTGCTCGGCGATGTAGGCGTCCACCTCTTCCTGGCTCCAGCCAGCGATCGGGTTGACCTTGACCATCGCGCGCTTGGCGTTCCACTCGACCACCTTGGTGTCGCTGCGCGCGTCGGTCTCCTCGCGGCGCACCCCGGTGATCCACGCGTCGTAGGGATCCAGCGCCCGCTCAAGCGGCACCACCTTGCGCAGGTAGCAGCACAGGTCGGGGTTGCGGCCGTAGAGGCGCGGGCCCAGTTCGGCGTCCTGCTCAGGCACGGTGCGGGACGGGGTCACGTTGATGAGGTTGATCGGGTACGTCTGCGCCACCGCGTCCCTGGTCCCGATGGTCTCAGGGAAGTGATACCCGGTGTCCAGGAAGACCACGTCGATGCCGGGCTTGACCTCGGCGGCCAGATGAATGATGACCGCGTCGGTCATCGAGGAGGTGATACAGAGGCGCTCGGCAAACGTCTCCGCCGCCCACGCGATGACCTCGCGGGCCGGCGCATCCACCAGGTCCTTCGCGGCCTGCGCGGCCTGTGCGGCAAGTACCTGCCGCCGCGCCGCCTCCTCCGCGTCCCCCGCCGTGACCTGCTCGGGGTACGTAGGCCTGGTCGCGCTCACTCTCACAGGAAGGCTCCCATCCGGTTAAGCGTAGCCGGTCACGCCCGTACAGCCCCTGCAACCACATGCCTCGCAGGAAATGTTCCCACGAACCCACGCGCGCCCGCGCCGCTTGTCGCTCATCGGGAGTTTCCCGAAAAAGTCCCGATCACACCCGGCTCGCCTGGGCCAGCACATCCCTAGCCCTGCCGTATCCAGGCCATCGGCGGCTCGGGCGGCTTGGCCGGTGGCTTGTGCTGGCAGTCACACCAGTTACCGCCCGGGCACTCTTCGTGATGCGCGACCCGGCAGGCGGAACAGACCATGGTGCCATTATGGGCGGCCCGGCCGGGATACCTGCCACGGGCTCACCAGCACGGGCCGGCTAGCCGACGATGACCGAATGGCTACAAGCGCACTTAGGCGGCGTTGGCACGGCGCATGCGGCGGCGCCGTTCGGAGGCCCTCTCCTCCTCATTCAGGCCACCCCAGGTGCCGTACTTTTCTGGCCGGGAAACGGCATAGGTGAGGCATTCCGCGCGCACCGGACATGCGGCGCAAACCACCTTGGCCTTGCGCTCCCGCACCTCACGCTCGGGCTGACGCTCTCCGTCCGGCCCGAAGAAGAGCACGATGTCCTTGCCTCGGCACGCGCCGGCGTCTTGCCAGGCCCAGCTCGGCCGTGGGGGCATGGCCACCTGCCGACGTACCTCAGACATGAATCGGTCTCCTCTAATTTCCGTATGTTCCTCAGCCCAGCAAACGCCTTGTAGGACGGACACGCGGTAGCACGTGTTGCGGCATTCACCCCGTCCATCCATCCAACGCACTACGCCGCCCTCGTGTTCCCGCACATACGGATGCCCGCGCAGCGCTGCGCGCGCAGGAAGTTCCGGGGGCAATCAAGGCGCCGGACGGGAGGGGGCCGTTGCACGCCTGCCGTCCCGACGAAGCCAGCCGGTTCAGCCGAACCGACACTCAATTGTGCCATCCGCTATGACCGTTCCGCAGGCAGGCGAGAGAATCAGGCAGGCCCAACTGCGAGCGCAGGGTTACTGGTTGCCGATAAACGATCACCAACTGGACAAAGCTGAGGATCGAGGGTCACCATGGGCAGCATGTCGGCGTCGGACGCAGCACCGTTGCCCCGGCTTGGCGAGGTCTATTTTGACGTCAGGGGCGAGTCACGCAGCATGCGGCTGAGCTGGTACGCGGACACGGGGGTGGCCGTGTTCAGCATCTGGCAGGGCGGCACCTGCACCGGGACGTTCCGGCTGCCGATCGCCGACCTGCCCCGGATGATCGACACGCTGCAGCGTGGGCCCCACGGCGACACCGGGGAAGCGGGTGGCCCGCACGACGACCCGCGGGCCACCGAACTGCACAACATGCCCGGCCAGCACAGCATCACCGGCCAGCACAGCATCACTGGCCAGCACAGCATCACTGGCCAGCACAGCATGCCCGGCCAGCAAGGCAGGACCGGGCACGGCCCCGGTCACCCCTCCGGCCAGTACGGCCCGGGAATCCCGGCGGCAGCGGGCAGCCCAGAAGGGTACGGGCGCACCGGTGCGCACGGTAGGTATGAGGAGACCCGGGCGGTCCACCCGGACGAAGGCATGCCCGGCGCTGCGGGCGGTTACCGCGAGGAGCGCGGGGGCTCCTACCGTGACGAGCCGCCGACCGGCGTGTACCGAGGAGACCTGCTGAGCCATGAGGCCGGCGGTAGCCGCCGGCCGGACCGGCACGGCGGGCACCAGGACGACCCGCTGCCGGGCGGCTACGGAGCGGACCTGCCCGGTGGGCACCGTGACGACCCGCCCCCCGGCGGCTACGAGGATGACCCGCTACCGGGCGGCTACCGGGACAGCCCCCGCGACAGCGCCAGGCACCGTGACGACCCGCCCCCCGGCGGCTACGAGGATGACCCGCTACCGGGCGGCTACCGGGACGACCCCCGCGACAGCGCCAGGCACCGTGACGACCCGCCCCCCGGCGGCTACGAGGATGACCCGCTACCGGGCGGCTACCGGGACAGACCCCCGCGACGGTGCCAGGCACCGTGACGACCCGCCCCCCGGCGGCTACGAGGATGACTCACTTCCCGGCGGCTACCAGGATGGGCCACGCGGCGGCCCCTACCGGGCCGACTCACTTCCCGGCGGTTACCGGGCGGACCTGCCTGGCGGGCACCACGACGACCCGCTGCCGGCCAGCTACGGGGACGAGTCGCACAGCGGCAGGCGCCGGGTGGACCGGCGCGGCGGTGGTTACCCGGACGACCCGCTCACCGGTGGTTACCCGGACGACCCGCTCACCGTGGTACGCGACCCGCTCACCGGTGGTTATCCCGACGATCCCCGCGGCGGCTACGCCGAGGATCCGGCGACTGCCCGCTACCGGGCGGAGCCGCCCACCGGCGACTACCCGACCGGCCCTTCGGATTCGGCCATTGACGACCCCGGCTACCCGGCCCCGGCCGGCAATGCCGGCTATTCGCCCGCCCGGCCATACGTGGCGCCCGTTCCCGGCGGCACGCGCGGGACCGGCCAAGGGCGCGGGCGCGAGCGGCGCCGCGGCGGCGACCGGGAGGAAAGCGACCCTTCTCCCGATTCCTTCCCTTATGGCCACCCGTCCGCTGAGCCCGAGGCGCGCGGGCGCAGAAGATAACCCGGCCGTATTGACTCCTCGGGCCGGTTGAAGGGCATCCGGTCTGCGACCGCCTGGCCGGCGGAGAGTTCAGCACGCGCCGCCAGCGGGCCGGGTAGCCGCGAATGGCGTTCAAAGCATCACGGAGAGTGTGCCAAGTAGGGCTTCCACCGTTCCCTCAGCGGGGTTGACCTGGGTGTCGTTACGGTTGAGCCGCCGCAGGGAGGATATATTTGGCACAAGGGGAAGGGGGGGCCAGGAGTGGCACAGAAGCTTTCAGTCACATACGCATGCGACTACGACTCGAAAGAGATTCAGCAGGGCCAGCACAGGCTGCGGAGGTTCAGCATCGATGGCCGGGACTATGAGATCGACCTTTGCCTGAAGCACAGCGAAAAGTTCGACGAGGCCATCAGCCGCTATGCGTCACACGCCCGTAAGGCATCGGCGCGGCTGGTGCGGACAAAACGCAGAACGGCCGCGCACCGTAAGCACAGTGCTCAGGTTCGTGCGTGGGCGAAGGCGAATGGGTTCACCGTGAGCGAGCGCGGGCGCATTCCCGCGGACGTTGTCACCAAGTATGAGTCGACCCACGGCTAGCCGAGGCGCCTTGCCCTGCCCGCCGCGGCGGCCGATGCTGCTTGTTGCCCGCTGGCAACTGCGCCGAAGCCCGCGGTGTCAGCCCGGGGGGGACGACCCTCCGGAACCGGGTCAGCCGCCGGGGGTTCTTGGGTCTTGGGCTGGCTGGCGTGCGGGGGCAGGGACGGTATGAGGCTGGCCCGCCAGGCCCAGGTCGGCGGGGCCGGCCTGCTGCCCGTCGGCGGGTGTCGCCGTGGGAGCGTCAGCGGGTGTTGCGGAGGCGGATCGCTGGCCGCTGGCTTTGCTGGGCTTGGCCGGGGTGCCGCCAGGCTTGGCGGGACGGCTGACGGCCGCCGCGAGCACCTGTGAGTTCGGCAGCGACATGGGCCCGTCGGCGCTGTCCAGGCGCAGGTAGGTAATGCCGATCTCGGTCACGGTGCCTTCGATCAGGCCGCCCATCGCGCCGGAGCGCAACTGGATGGTCTCGCCTACGTTAAAAGGCCGGGAAAGCAGCAGGACGAGCCCAGCGAAGACATTACTCAGCGACTGCTGTGCGGCGATCCCGATGAGGATCGTGGTGAGCGCACCGCCGACGATCAGCTGGCCGACGGGGACCTTGAACAAGGCCAGCGCGATAACGAGGGTGAGAATGGCCCCGACCAGGACGATCGCGTACCGGACCACCGCCGCGTGGGCGGAACCGGTGACCGGCTGGAGAGCCTGGCGTGCCCGGCGGGCGAGGCCCAGAATCGCGATAATCGCAAACAGGCAGAACGCGGCCGTGGCCGCTGCGGCCACGATCTTGCTCCCGACCCGGCCGTGCCCCGTCCACCATTCGAAGTCACGTCCGGCCGCGGCGGCGAGGATCCCGGCCGCCACCGCGAGCACCAGCGCGATGATCGCGCGCCACGGCCGCGCCCGTGCCTTGACCTTGGCCATCTGCTCGGCCATGTCTAGCTGGCGCTGTTCGTGCAGGTCCACCGCGATCCTTCCCTGGTGACTTGGTGATCTCGTCGCACGCTACCCAGGAAAAGACGCGTGATCCCGGGGGCGGGCCCGCCCCCGGGATCAGCGGTGTGCCTACTGTGTCAGGTAGACGGCTTCATGAACGGCTGGCCCACGGGGAGGATGACCCGCCCGGCTACGCCGTTGCCCACTCCGGCGGCCGAGGTGTACCAGGCCACCAAGGCGGTCAGGATGCCCACGTAGCCACCGATCTTGACGATGTTCGTGTTGGCCGCGAAGTTCCCGATGAACAGGATGATCTCGGTCGCTTCCAGAGTCAGGAAGACCGCGAACACCGCGGCGTTCACCATGCTGCTCCACAGCAGCATGTAGGTGTTGAAGATGGCGAACGCCAGCAGGATCCAGGCCACGTCCTTCTGCGCCGCGGCCGCATGCGCCGCCAGCGCCAAGGGGCCCGCTCCTGCCGGGGCAGGCGCCACCAGCAGCGCCCACAGGCCCAGGCCGATCCAGAACCCGCCGTAGGTGGAGAACGCGGTGGCGCCGAACACGTTGCGGTTACGGAACTCCCACATGCCCGCCAGCAACTGGCCCAGCCCGCCGTAGGCGAAGGCATAGCCCAGCCACGCATCACCGGTGGCTTTGCCCATCCAGTTGGCGTTCGCCGCCGAGAGCAAGAACGTGGTCAGGGCAAAGGCGGCAAGCCCGAGAGGTGCCGGGTCTGCCGCTGGTGCCGTGACGATAGGTCGGTCGTCGTTAACGGTCAACTGCTTCCTCCTGTCGAGGGTGCGTCCACCAAGTCGCGGGCAGACCTGCAGAGCGGCGAAGAGGACGCTGAAATTGAGTGGAAGCCGCGCGATGGCCGCGACCTGATTGTCGAGCGATCAGAACGGCCAAGGAGACCTTCCTCCGTCTTCACATATGGCCCTGCAGAACCACGGGGAAGACCTGCCCTGAGGGTAACGCCGTAGGCCACGGTTGGGGAGACCCAGGTTTCACCAACGTCGAAATCGTTTTATATGGCCGGGAGGGGTCTCGGGATGCTCAGCCGGGCGGCGTGCTGCGGGCAAGAACCCGGGACAGCCCGGCCCGGGTGGCGATCACGTAGAGCCGGTCCTGGGCGCCCAGGCGGAGGCCGCCAGCCGGAGACCAGTTCACCGGGCCGCCACCCGCCGGTTCCACGGCCAGCACCCGCACCAGGCCGGTCTGGTGCACCGCCTGCACCGCAGCCCCGTCCAGCTCGGAGCCGGTGCCCACCCCGAGGTCGGCGATGAGCAGCACGTGCCGGCCCACCGCGATGGTGCGCAGTACCTGATGCTCGAGCATGGCCGCGGCAAAGGAAGGGGCCGCCAGGTAGGACACGCTGCGGGAGATCGTGTGGCCGACACTGCGCTGGACCCGCGCGGCCAGGTCATCGTCGCCGAGCCGGAGCACGATCCGGATGTCGCTGGCCAGGGCGCGGGCATGCAGCGCGGTCTCCAGGTTGACGCTGTCGCTGTTCGTCACCGAGACCAGGGCCTGGCAGGTGGCTACCCCGGCCGCACGAAGTATGTCCTCCCGGTGCGTCTCGCCGATCACCACCCGCAGGCCCAGCCGGCGCGCCACGGCCACCCCGGCCGCGTTCTCGCTCTTGTCCACGCAGGCCACGCTGACGCCCAGGTCATGAAGCTGGCCGACGATCCGGGTACCGACGTTCCCCAGCCCTACGACGATGACGTGGCCGGTCAGCGGGCGCTCCTTGTGCCGTAGCGACCCGGTCAGCCGGGCGCCGACCACCACGGCCGTGAGCACCGGCAGGAAGGCAAGCCCGTCGAAGGTGAGCAGCACCTGCGCGATCTTCTCCGCCGTGGGATAACCCGGCTCGCTGACCGCGGCGCCGGCGGCATCCAGGCCGGTCAGGTAGGCGGCATTGGCCAGGGAGAAGTGACTCGCGGTGAGGAGCAGCAGGAACCCGGCGAGCAGAACGGCGAACAGCACGCCGAAGGCCAGTCCCAGCTTGTTCCAGAGCAGGTGCCTGGCCAGGTCGGCGACCGCGCGTACCGGGTGCCTGCGCTGCCGGGTGAGCGGGTTGCGGGGCGCACCGTCGGCCACCGCGAGCACCAGGTCCGCGCGGGCTCCGTCCGGCGGCAGCAGCCCGGGTGCCTGCGGATCCTGTGTCATGGCCAGCCCGCAGACCACACGCCGGGCTTGGGAGTCGGTGCGCCGCGCCACGAACAGCGTGCTCCCGGCAACCCGGATATGGCTGGGCGCCGGCTCACCCAGGGCCGCTGCCACGAACGACGGCGCCGACATGGACGAACCCGACAGCACCGCGCAGTCGCGGAAGAACGTCCTGATGCGCTCGCCCAGGCTGGTGTTGAAGATGGCCACCACCAGGCGCAGCTCCGGGTTGAGCTCCTGGGCGCGCAGTGCCGCGTGGAAGTTGCCCAGGTCGTCCTGGCGCAGCAGGGCCAGCGCCCGGGCCGACTGGACTCCGGCGGCGGTGAAGGCGCTGGCGTCCAGGTCTGCCCGCTCGATGATCCGCACCTTGGGCAGCCGGGCGATACGCGGGCCCTGGTCCTGTTCCCGGGACCGGAGCAGGACCGTCACCTCTTCGCCGTAGGTGGTGGTCAGTTCCTCGATGACCCGGGCGGCGAGGGTGTCGTCACCGCACACGACAAGATGGTCGCGGCGCGCCGCGAGCCGGGAGAGGGGAGGCACGGCGTGATCCTAGCCGGGCCGGCCGTATCCGGCCGGATCAGGGCGAAACGGATATGAATGCCGCGCCAGGTCAGGGCGAGGCGATCCGGCCGAGCTGTGGCGGCAGCCTGCTCGCCGCGCCGCGGTCGAGCAGGAACAGGGTCCGCTGCCTGCCCCGCGCGCCCGCCGCCGGCACCTGCACCGGGCCCACGTCCGACAGGGCCAGCCGGACCGCCCCCGCCTTTTCCTGGCCCGCGGCGAGCACCCACACCTCCCGCGCGCTGCGGATCGAGGGCAGCGTGAGCGTCAGCCTGACGGGTGGTGGCTTCGGTGCGCCACGGACCGCGACCACGCTCCGGTCGTCGTACAGCGCGGGCATGGCGGGGAACAGCGATGCGACATGGCCCTCAGGGCCGATACCGAGCAGCAGCACGTCGAACTCGGGGACGGGGCCGTGGTCCTCCGGGCGGGCGGCGGCACGCAGTTCGGCGGCGTAGCGGGCCGCCGCGGCCTCGGGATCGGGCCCTTCGGGGCCGTCGGGGCCGGGCATCCGGTGCACCCGCGCCGGGTCCACGTCGTCGAGGTGGCGCAGCAGGGCCTGCTGCGCCCCGGTGTCGTTGCGCTCCGGGTCGCCGCTCGGCAGGAACCGCTCGTCACCCCACCAGATGTCCAGGTGGCGCCAGTCGACCGCATCCCGGGCGGGGGCGGCGGCGAGCTCGGCAAGCACGGCGGTGCCGATCCCGCCGCCGGTGAGCACCAGCGATGTGCGCCCGGCCGCGGCCTGGACGTCCACCAGCTTGGTGACCAGCCGGGCGGCGACCGCCTTGGCCAGCAGGCCCGCGTCGTAATGGACGATGAACTCAGGCGGGCTCATCGTGGGCACGCCCGGATGCGCGCGGTCACCGCGCCGGTACCAGCGGGGTACGGAACTGCTCCAGGGCCTCGGCGTACACCTCGTCGGGGTCGAGCCGCCGCAGTTCCTCCTCCAGCAGTTCGGGAGTTTCCCTGCGGTGCAGGGCGACCCGGCGCTCGGGCTGCCCGGGGCGGCGCAGGTGCGCGACCCGCCCGTCCGGCCTGGTGATCACGATCTCGCCATCGCCGGTGGTGAAGCTGACCTCGGTGATGCCAGGCCCGGCGGAGGGCGCACAGGCTATCTCGACCCCGTACGCGTGGGACAGCCAGGCCGCGATCAGCTCGGCGCTCGGGTTGCCCGCTTCGGCGCTGACCGTGCCACCGGTGACCTCCCCGGTCGGCTGGTCCATCGTGGCGGCCAGCAGCGACCGCCACGGCGTCGCCCGGGTCCAGGCCAGGTCGGTGTCGCCGGGGTGGTACCCGGCGGCAAGCAAGGCCAGCGCCTCGCGGGGCGAGCCGGCCGCCGCGGTGTCGGTGATCCGCCGCTGGGCCAGCGCGCCCATCGGGTCCTGCGCCGGGATCGGCGGCACGAAGTCCGGCCACCAGGTGACCACGGGCGTGTCCGGCAGCAGCAGCGGGGCCACCACCGAGTCCGCGTGCTGGCCGAGCGGCCCGTACATGCGCAGCAGCACCGTCTCACCGGGGCTGGTCTCGCCGACCCGGATCTCCGCGTCGAGGCGGGACCGCTGCTCCGGCCGGCGGATGATCACCACGAGGATGCGGCACGGGTGCTGGCGGCCGGCCGCGCTGGCCGCCCGGACCGCGTCGTACTGCGCGCCCTCGTCGGTCACGATGACCATGGTGAGCACCATGCCGCTGGCCACCCCGCCCAGCCGCAGCCGCGCCTCGCGGAGCGCGTCGTTGATCCCGCCGGTCGTGGTTTCTGTCAGGTCGATCGTCATGTCACAGCCTCCGCCACGTCCGGCCGTCCCTGGCCATCAGCGCGTCCGCGCTGGCCGGGCCGGTGGATCCGGCCGGGTACTGGTCCGGCTTGCCGTGCTCGGCCCAGAACTGCTCGACCGGGTCGAGCACCTCCCAGGACAGCTCCACCTCCTGGCGCCGCGGGAACAGCGGCGGGTCGCCGATGAGCACGTCGAGCAGCAGCCGCTCGTACGCCTCCGGGCTGTTCTCGGTGAACGACTCGCCATAGGCGAAGTCCATGTTCACGTCCCTGACCTCCATCGCGGAGCCAGGGACCTTGGAGCCGAACCTGACCGTCACGCCCTCGTCCGGCTGCACCCTGATCACCAGAGCGTTGTGCCCGAGTTCCTTGGTGTCGGTGGCGTTGAACGGCAGGTGCGGCGCCCGCTGGAACATCAGTGCGATCTCGGTCATCCGGCGCGGCAGCCGCTTGCCGGTGCGCAGGTAGAACGGCACGCCCGCCCACCGCCTGGTGTCCACGCCCAGCTTCACCGCGGCGTAGGTCTCGGTATGCGAGTCCGCGGGGATGCCGTCCTCCTCCAGGAAGCCGGGGACCTCGATGCCGCCCTGCCAGCCGGCCGCGTACTGGCCGCGGGCCGTCCCGGTGGCCAGGTCCTCCGGCAGCCGGACCGCCGACAGGATCTTCTCCTTCTCGGCGCGCAGGGCCGCGGCGTCGAAGGAGACCGGCTCCTCCATCGCGGTCAGGGCCAGCAACTGCATCAGGTGATTCTGGATGACGTCGCGTGCGGCGCCGATCCCGTCGTAGTAGCCAGCCCGGCCGCCGATCCCGATGTCCTCGGCCATGGTGATCTGGACGTGGTCCACGTAACCGCGGTTCCAGATCGGCTCGTACAGCGTGTTGGCGAACCGCAGCGCGAGGATGTTCTGTACCGTCTCCTTGCCCAGGTAGTGGTCGATCCGGAAGACCGAGTCCGAGCCGAACACCGAGTTCACGATCTCGTTGAGCTGCCGGGCGCTGGCCAGGTCGTGGCCGAACGGCTTCTCGATCACTACCCGGCGCCACGGCCGGTGGCCGCCGGGACCCTCCGGTGGCGAGGACAGGCCCGAGCGCTTGAGCTGCGCCACCACGTTGGGGAAGAACTTCGGCGGCACAGACAGGTAGAAGGCGTAGTTGCCGCCGGTGCCGCGTTCGGTGTCGAGCTGGGCCACGGTCTGGGCGAGCCGGTCGAAGGCCGCGTCGTCGGCGAACTCGCCGGGCACGAACCGGATACCCTCCGACAACTGCTGCCAGACGGTGTCGTTGAACGGGGTGCGCGCGTGCTCCTTGACCGCGTCGTGGGTGACCTGCGCGAAGTCCTCGTCCTCCCAGTCCCGGCGGGCGAAGCCGACCAGGGAGAACCCCGGCGGCAGCAGCCCCCGGTTGGCCAGGTCGTAGACGGCGGGCATCAGCTTCTTGCGGGACAGGTCGCCGGTGACGCCGAACAGCACGAGCACGCACGGCCCGGCCACCCGCGGGATGCGCCGGTCCCTGGGATCCCGCAGTGGGTTGGCCCCGCTCACCGGCCTGATCCCGTCGCGCCGGACCGGGCCGCGTCGAGTACCTGGGCCAGCCCGGCTGCGCGGTCCCGCAGGTGCAGCCGGACGGCTGGCCGGCCGCGCTGGTGCAGTGCCCCGATGTCGCCGAGCGCCTGGGCAAGCTGGAGCCTGCCCAGCGTGAAGTCCCGGCCCGGAACCTGCACGTCGCTCTGTACCGCGCCGGTGATCTGCAGGAACACGCCGTTCTGCGGGCCGCCCTTGTGATACTGGCCGGTCGAGTGCAGGAACCGCGGGCCCCAGCCGAAGGTGACCGGGTGGGTGGTCCGGCTGGCCAGCGCGTCCCTGAGCCCGGTGGCGGCCGCGTCACCGTCCCGGTCCAGGTAAGCCATGATCGCCAGGTAGCCCCCGTCCGGCAGCGCCATCAGCAGCGAGTCGAGCACACCGGCCAGGCCGCCGGCGGCGGGCGGCAGGCTTGGCTCCGCGTACACCTCGACGGCGCCGTCGGTGAGCACCGGCTCACCGGCCGGCAGCGGGCCGGTGCCCGCCCCGGCCAGCAGCCGCGTGGTGTTCTCCTTGGACTCGGCCACGTTGGGCTGGTCGAACGGGTTGATGCCGAGCATCTGCCCGGCCACCGCGACCGCGTACTCCCAGACCAGGAACTGCGCGCCGAGCGGGCCCGTCACCGAGGTGTCGGCGGGGGAGATGGGCGCGCCCAGGCCGACCAGGTGCAGGTCGGGACCGGGGGAGAAGCCGGGGGCGTTCTCCCCGCCGACCACCACCGGCAGAATGCCCCGGCCCTGCTTGCCGGTGGACTCGGCAATGAGCTGCTCCGCCCAGTCACCAAAGCCGGGCAGCCCGGAACCGCAGTCAGCGAGCACCACCTTGTCGTGGCCGGCCAGCGCGTACCCGCCGAGCGCGGCACCCAGCTCCAGGCCGGGGTTGCCGTCGCCCGACGCCAGCGCGGGCAGCATCGCGTCGGCCTCATCAAGGAGCCGCGCGGCGTCCGCGCCCGCCAGCGCGGTCGGCACCAGGCCAAAGGCGGTCAGCGCGCTGTAGCGGCCGCCCACGTTCGGATCCGCGAGCACCACGTGATACCCGGCCTGGCGGGCCGTGGCCTCCAGCGGCGAGCCCGGGTCGGTGACCATCACGAACCGGCGGGCGATCTCGCCGGGGGCCAGGCCCAGATCGGCGAAGGCCCGCTCGTATATCCGCCGGTGGCTGTCGGTCTCGATGGTCGAGCCGCTCTTGCTGGAGACCACCACCAGCGTCCGGTCAAGCCGGTCGGCCAGCGCCCGGAGCACGGGGTGCGGGTCGGTGGTGTCGAGCAGGGTGAGCGGGACCCTCGCGGCCCGGCTGATCACCTCCGGGGCCAGCGACGAGCCGCCCATCCCGCACAGCACGATGTGGTCGAGCCCCTGCTCACGCGCGTCGCTGGCGAGCACGGCCAGCGAGCCGAGCAGCGCCCGGGAGGCCCGCGGGGCGTCCAGCCAGCCGAGCCTGATCGCCGCCTCACCGGCCGCGTCCGGGCCCCAGAGCCCCGGATCCTTGGCCGCCAGCGCGGACGGCAGGCCGTCGGCCGCCAGCTTGTCCGCGGCCGGCCCGGCTACCTCCCGGACCGCGGCGCTGCGCCAGGCGACCGATACGCCGCCAGGATCCCCGCCCGCCGGGCTCCCCACCTCACCGGACTGCGTCATTGGCGCTCCAGCTCCGCTTGAATCGTGTCCAGCAGCCCCTGCCAGGACGCGGCGAACTTCGACACGCCCTCTTGCTCGAGGACCGTCACCACGTCCTCGTAGCCGATGCCGAGGCCCGCCAGGTCCTCGAACACCTTCCTGGACTCCTCGTAGGTGCCCCGGATGGCGTCGCCGCGCAGCTCACCGTGGTCGGCCACGGCCAGGATGGTGGACTCCGGCATGGTGTTCACCGTGTCCGGCGCGACAAGTTCTACCACGTACATGGTGTCGGGGTAGGCCGGGTCCTTGGTGCTGGTCGAGGCCCACAGCGGCCGCTGCAGCCGGGCGCCCTTGCCGTGCAGCGCGGCCCAGCGCGGCGCGGACTCCCCGAACCGCTCCTCGAACAGCTGGTAGGCCAGCCGGGCGTTGGCCACGGCCGCCTTGCCGCGCAGTTCGGCGGCCTCCGGCGTGCCGATCTTGTCCAGCCTGCCGTCCACCTCGGTGTCCACCCGGCTGACGAAGAACGACGCCACCGACGCGAGCGAGGACAGGTCGTGGCCGGCCTCGGCGGCCTGCTCCATTCCGGCGAAGTACGCGTCGATGACCTCGCCGTAGCGCTCCAGCGAGAAGATCAGCGTCACGTTGATGCTGATCCCCTCGGCCAGGCACTGGGTGATCGCGGGCAGCCCGGCCGGGGTGGCCGGGATCTTGATGAACAGGTTCGGCCGGTCCACCAGCCACCACAGGGCCCGGGCCTCGGCGATGGTCTTCTCGGTGTCGCCCGCCAGCCGCGGGTCCACTTCGAGCGAGACCCGGCCGTCCACCCCGTCCGAGGCGTCGTAGGCGGGCCGGAGCACGTCGCAGGCCCACCGGATGTCGTAGGTGGTGATGGCACGGGAGGCCTCCTCCACCGACACGCCGCGCAGCGCCAGCTGGGCAAGCTGCTCGGTGTAGGCATCCCCGTGGCTGAGGGCATGGTCGAAGATCGTCGGGTTGGAGGTGACCCCGACCACGTGCCGGTCCCGGGCGAGCTCGGCCAGGTTGCCGCTGGTCAGCCGTACCCGGTTGACGTCATCGAGCCAGACGGCCACGCCTGCGGCGGACAGTTCGGCGAGTGCATCGGAATGTGTCGTCATGGCTGTTGCTCCCTTGCTAGCCGGTCCGGGCTAACCTGCCGCACCGGTATCCCTTCCCGCCTTCGCCAGGCTCGACCGCGCCGCGGCCACCACGTTTTCCGCCGTCAGCCCGAAATGCCGGTAGAGATCCTGGTAGCTCGCGGAGGCCCCGAAATGCTCCAGGCTCACGCTCGCACCGGCGTCACCGACGAACGCCCGCCAGCCGAGCGCGATGCCCGCCTCGACCGACACCCGCGCCCGCACATGTGCCGGAAGCACCTCCTCCTGGTACGAAGCGTCCTGCGCGGCGAACCATTCCACGCACGGCATGGAGACGACCCGCGCGGCGATGCCGCCGGCCGCCAGTTCCTCCCGGGCGGCGAGCGCGATCTGCACCTCGCTGCCGGTGCCGATGAGGATCACCGCCGGATCGCCGCCCGCCGCTTCGGCCAGCACGTACCCGCCCCTGGCGGTGCCTTCCGCGCTGGCGAAGCCGGCACCGGCGCGCACGTCCGCGGCGCTGGCACTGCGGTCAAGCACGGGCAGGTTCTGCCGGCTCAGGCACAGCCCGGCGGGCCGGTCGGTGTGCTCAAGGATGGTGCGCCAGGCCACCACCGTCTCGTTCGCGTCTCCCGGCCGGACCACGTCCAGGCCCGGGATCGCCCGCAGCGCCCACAGGTGCTCGACCGGCTGATGGGTCGGCCCGTCCTCACCGAGCCCGATCGAGTCGTGCGTCCACACGAACGTGACCGGCAGCCCCATCAGGGCCGCGAGCCGCACCGCGGGCCGCATGTAGTCGCTGAACACCAGGAACGTGCCGCCGTAGGGCCGGGTCAGCCCGTGCAGGACTATCCCGTTGCAGATGGCCCCCATGGCGTGTTCCCGGATCCCGAAGTGCAGGGTCCGGCCGTACGGGTTACCGGTGAACATCCGGGTCTGATGCTCGGCCGGGATGAACGACGGCTCGCCCTTCATCGTCGTGTTGTTGCTGCCAGCGAGGTCGGCCGAGCCGCCCCATAGTTCGGGCAGCACCGGGGCCAGTTCGTTCAGAATCGCGCCAGAGGCCCGGCGCGTGGCCGTGCCCTTGGCGTCCGGCGGGAACTGGGGGAGTACCGAGGTCCAGCCCTCGGGCAGCCGCCGGGCGGACAGCCGGTCAAGCAGCGCCGCCCGCTCCGGGTTGCGCTCCCGCCAGGCCGCGTAGGACTCCTCCCACTCGGCGTGCAGCTTCTTGCCGCGGTCGGCCACCTTGCGCGCGTGGCTGACGGCCTCGTCCTCCGCGGGGAAGTTCACCTCCGGGTCGAAGTGCAGGATGCGCTTGGTCTTGGCCACCTCTTCGGCGCCGAGTGCCGCGCCGTGCGCCGCGCCGGTGTTCTGCGCATCCGGCGCGGGCCAGGCGATGATCGTGCGCAGCGAGATGAACGACGGCTGGACGGTGTTGTTCCTGGCGTTCTCGAACGCCGCGGCCAGGGTCGCGACGTCCTCGTGGTAGCCCTCGGCCGTCCGCCAGCTGACCCGCTGCACGTGCCAGCCATAGGCCTCGTAGCGGGCGGCGACGTCTTCGGACTTGGCGATGTTGGTGTCGTCCTCGATGGAGATCGAGTTGTCGTCGTAGAGGACGATCAGGTTGCCGAGGTCCTGGTGCGCGGCCAGCGAGGAGGCCTCATGGCTGATGCCTTCCTCCATGTCACCGTCCGAGGCGAACGCGTAGATGTGGTGGTCGAAGGGGCTGGCGCCGGGTGCCGCGTCCGGGTCGAGCAGGCCGCGCTCCCGGCGGGCGGCCATCGCCATGCCGACCGCGTTGGCGATGCCCTGCCCGAGTGGCCCGGTGGTGGTCTCCACCCCCGCGGTGAGCCCGTGCTCGGGGTGGCCGGGGGTGCGGCTGCCCCAGGTCCGGTAGTGCTCGATGTCGTCCAGGGTGAGCCCGTACCCGGACAGGTAGAGCTGCAGGTAGAGGGTGAGGCTGGAGTGCCCGCAGGAGAGCACGAACCGGTCCCGGCCCAGCCACTGTGGGTCGGCGGGATCGTGCCGGAGGATCCGCTGGAACAACAGGTAGGCCGCGGGCGCCAGGCTCATGGCCGTGCCGGGGTGACCGGATCCGGCCTGCTCGACCGCGTCCATCGCGAGCACGCGGATCAGGTCGACCGCGCGCTGGTCCGTGGCTGACCACACCGGGTCCGCGCCAGATGTGTTGCTCACCGTGAGATCAGCGCTCCTCTCCCCAAGGCAGGCAGGCGCAGGCCGGAGGCCCGGCCCGCCAGGATTCATCACTCACCCGACCCTATCGGCCGGTACAACAGGGCATCTCACCCGTATCTCGGTCAGTAATCTTCCAGGCATGCTGACCCAGGACCCGCTGGCGGTGGTCGAGGGGCGGCCGTACGGTCGCGGTCTGATCATCGGCGTGGCCGCCGGGCTGGGCTGCGCGCTGATCGTCCTGGGCGTCGACATGGCGGAGAGCGTGGACAGCGCCCAGCACAGCGCGGCCCCGTTCCTGGTCGCGTTGTCGCTGGCGCTGCTGCCCGTGCCGCTCTTGATCGCGCTTGTGCTGCTGCTTGACCGGCTGGAGCCCGAGCCGCCCGGCAACCTGGTGTTCTGTTTCGCCTGGGGCGCGGGCATCGCCGCGCTGCTGGCGGGCGTCATCAACACCGCCGGGCTGCTGTACGTCACCCAGCCCGCCCTCGGCAGGGGCAACGGCCAGTTCGTCTCGGCCGCGATCGGCGCGCCGGTGGTGGAGGAGTCCCTCAAGGGCCTGGTGCTGGTCTGGCTGCTGTGGCGGCGGCGGCAGGAACTGGACGGCCCCACCGACGGGATCATCTACGCGGCCATGGTGGGCCTCGGTTTCGCGATGACGGAGAACATCGGCTACTACATCTCGGCCCTGGCCCGGCCGGTGGCCGGTGGCGTGCCGCTGCTGGGCGCCACGTTCGTGTTCCGCGGCGTGCTCGCGCCGTTCGCGCACCCGATGTTCACCGCCATGACCGGGATCGGCGCCGCCTACGCGGCCACGCACCGCCGCGGCGGCTGGGCCCTGGCCCTCGGCCTGTTCGGCGCTATGTTCCTGCACGGGCTCTGGAACGGGCTCACCAGCCTCGGCCTGGACGGCATCGTCCTGGCCTACGGGCTGCTGGCCTGCGTGCTGGTCGTGCTGATCACGGTCGTGGTCGCCGACAGGCGCAGGATGGTCGGCCTGATCCGCCGGTTCCTGCCCGGCTACCAGGCCGCCGGGCTGGTCAGCGAGGCCGACCTGCGGATGCTGTGCTCGCTGCCGGAGCGCCGCCAGGCGCGGCGCTGGGCCCGCCGCACCGGTGGGCGGCCGCTGGCCAGGTCGATGGTCGCCTACCAGCTCGCCGCGACCGAGCTTGCCCTGGCCCACCAGCGCCTGGCGCGCGGCGGATTTACACCGGGGGAGTTCGAGGAGCGCCGGCACGTACTGGCCGGGGTGATGGCGTCGGCCCGCGAGATGTTCTGGCAGCACAGGCCGGCGGGGGCCGCCCGCCCCGGCTAGCGGCCCTTTCAGTGGGCGGCGGCGGGCTCGGCGGCCGCGGGTGCCCCGGGGTGCCCGGCTTCGGTAACCACCGCACCCCGGTCCCGCAGCGCGAACATCAGGCGCAGCGCGATGATCCAGATCAGGGTCGAGCCGCAGACATGCACCCAGACCAGTCCGGCAGGCAGCCCGGTGAAGTACTGGATGTACCCGATCATGCCCTGCAGGCCGATCATCGCGAGCAGCGCCCAGCCGAGACGGACTGCCGGGGCCGGGGCGCGGGTCAGCCGCAGGCCGACGGCGAGCGGGACGGCGAGCCCGCCGAGCAGCCAGCCGATGTCCGCGTGGAACTGGGCCGCCCCGGCGAGCGGCAGGTGGAACCGGGGCACCGCGCCCGCGCCGGCCAGCGGCCCGGTGCCGGTCACCACGGTCCCGGCGGCCAGCATCAGCGCCACCGCCGCCACCACGGCGTAGCCGAGCAGCCGCAGGTCGGCCCGGACCAGCGACCGGGCCGGCGCTTCGCCCTCGGTGCAGCGGACATGTAGCGCTACGGCTGCCGCGAGGACCGCGATCGAGGCCAGGAAGTGCAGCGCCACCATGGCGGGGTTGAGCTTGGTCAGCACCACTATCCCGCCGAGCACCGCCTGGGCGAGGATGCCGGCCGGCTGGACAGCGGCGAGCCAGACCAGGTCCCGGCGCCTGCGGCCGCCAGGGCGGAACCGCCACGCGGCGACGAACACCGCCACGGCGATCAGCGTGATGGCGACCGTGACCATGCGGTTGCCGAACTCGATCCAGGTGTGGAACATGGGGTCGCCCGCCGAGTGCGCGGCGACCAGGCTGCTGCGGGTGCACTCCGGCCAGTCCGGGCAGCCGAGGCCGGACTCGCTGAGCCGGACCGCCGCGCCGGTCGCGATGATCCCGGCGGTGCTGATCACCCCGGCGAGGGCGATGCCCCGCATGGCGGGCGGCGAGGGATCCAGCACCGCCGCTACCGCACGGCGGGAGAGCGCGCGGGCTCCCGGTGCGGGGCTGGGATGGTGCTCGGTCTCCTCGGCAGGCACGGATCTCATGGTATTGGCTAGGGGCGGCGGGGTGCGGGCCAACCCCGCGTGGGGCGGGGTGAGCGCTAACAGTGCCTGGGGCGGCGGGGTGCGGGCTGGCAGAGTCCTTATGCCTCGGGAATCTGGGGCTGCCTGGCCCCGCGGGCGGCACCCGCGCAGGCGACCATGACGCAGCCGATGGCCAGCCACTCCCTGGCGGCCAGGGACTGGCCAAGCAGGACCAGCCCGACCAGGGCCGCGACCGCCGGCTCCAGGCTCATCCAGATGCCGAAGACCCGTGGCGGTATCCGGCGCAGCGCCTCCATCTCCAGCGAGTACGGGATGATCGAGGAGAGCAAGCCGATGCCCAGGCCGGTCACCAGGATGGCCGGCCGCAGCAGGGTCCGCCCGCCCGCCGCCACGCCCACCGGGGTGATCACGACCGCGGCGACCAGCATGGCGATGGTGAGCCCGGTCGAGCCGGGGAAGCGCTGGCCGGTGGCCCGGCTCAGCAAGATGTAGGCGGCCCAGGACAGGCCCGCAAGCAGCGCGAACGCGAACCCGGCGGCGACGCTGCCGTGCCCGGTGACCGCCGTCGTGCCGCCGCGGGCAAGCAGCGCCACCCCGGTCCCGGCGAGGCATACCCACAGCACGTCGTGCAGCCGCCGCGAGGAGGCCACCGCCACCCCGAGCGGGCCGAGGAACTCCACGGTGACCGAGATGCCGAGCGGGATCCGGGCGAACGACTGGTAGATGGAGAAGTTCATCACGGCCAGCGTCAGGCCGAACCCGGCGACCACCGCCGCGTCCCGCCAGGCACGGCGCTGCGCCAGGCCGGACAGCGCGGTGCCCAGCGGCCGGGCCCCGATCACGGCCATCACCGCGGCGGACGTCCACAGCCGCAGGCCGGTCACCGCGGCGGGCGCGATCTGGGTGAACAGCTTGGCCGCGAGCCCGGCGCCGAACTGGACCGAGAAGACACCGGTCAGTACGAGCGCCGAAGGAGGGACCGCGGTCCTGGATCTCATCCGTGCCCGTACCTTCTCAGCCAGCACGGGCGGCTTACTCCCAGCGGAACAGGCGTGCCGCCAGCGCGATGCCCAGCGCGGCCCAGACGATCAGCACGGCGAGGTCACGCACCGGCAGCCCTGCCCCGTGCTGCAGGACACGGTGCAGCCCGTCGGACAGCGCCCCTGAGGGCAGCAGGGTGAGCACGGGCCGCGCCGCGGCCGGGAACTTCGTGAGCGGGAAGATGATCCCGCCGATCCCCAGCAGCACCAGGTAGACCAGGTTGGCCAGGGCGAGCGTCGCCTCGGCGCGCATGGTGCCCGCCAGCAGCAGTGCCAGGCCGCTGAACGCGGCCGTGCCGGACAGCACGAGCAGGGCCACCCACAGCGCGGCGCCCGGGCCGGCGTGCGGCCGCCAGCCCAGTGCCAGGCCGATTCCGGCAAGGATGATGACCTGCGCCACCTCGACGGCGACCACCGTGACGGTTTTCGCCCCGATCAGCCCGGTGCGGGACAGCGGAGTGGAGCCGAGCCGCTTGAGCACCCCGTACCGGCGCTCGAACCCGGTGGCGATGGCCTGGCTGGTGAAGGCGGTGGACAGCACCGCGAGCGCCATCACCCCCGGCACCAGGAAGTCGACCCTGGCCTGCTGGCCGGAGCCCACCTTGACCAGGTCGCCCAGGCTGAAGGCGGTCAGCAGCAGCACCGGAATGATCAGCGTCAGCAGCAACTGCTCGCCGTTGCGCAGCAGCGTCCTGGCCTCCAGGCCTGCCTGCGCCATGATCATCTTCGCCATCGGGGCGGTCCCTGGCTCTGGCGCCGGCCAGTCCGCGACTTCCGCCACATGGCTCACGACCGCAGCTCCCGCCCGGTCAGTTCGAGGAAGACGTCTTCCAGGGTGCGGCTCTCGATCCGCAGTTCCTGGGCCAGCACGCCGTGCTCGGCACACCAGGCGGTCACCGCGGCGACCAGCCGCGGGTCCACCCGGTTGTGCACCTCCACCAGGTAATGCCCGGCCGGTGACTCCTTCGCCGCGGTGCCCACCGGCAGCGCGGCCAGCAGCCCCTCGATGTCCAGCCCCGGCTCGGCCCGGAACCGCACCTGGCCGGCGGTGCCGGTCAGCTCGGCCGGCGTCCCCTCGGCGACCAGCCGGCCATGGTCGATGATCGCCACGTGGTCGGCGAGCCGCTCGGCCTCGTCCATGTGGTGGGTGGTGAGGATCACGCTGGCTCCGGACGCACGCAGCCCGGCAATCAGGTCCCAGGTGGCATGACGCGCCTGCGGGTCCAGGCCGGAAGTGGGCTCGTCCAGGAACACCAGTTCCGGGCGGCCGATCACCGCGGCGGCGAGGGAGACCCGCTGCTGCTGCCCGCCGGACAGCCGCTTGACCGGAGTCCGCGCCGCGCCGGACAGCCCCAGCCGGTCAAGCAGCCACGCCGGATCCAGTGGATGCGCGTAGAACCGCGCGAGCACACCGAGGTACTCCCCGGGCCGGACGGCCGGAGGGATGCCACCGGACTGCAGCATCACCCCCACCTTGGGGTGGAGCGCACGGGCGTCGGTGACCGGGTCCAGCCCGAGCACCGCCACGGTGCCCGAGTCGGGCCGCCGGTACCCCTCGCAGATCTCGATCGTGGTGGTCTTGCCCGCCCCGTTCGGCCCCAGCACCGCGGTCACCGCGCCGCGGCGGGCCCGCAGGGTGAGCCCGTCCACCGCGGCCATGTGCCCGTACCGCTTGACGAGATCGGAGATCCCGACCGCGGGGGTATCAGTCACGCTCGCGAGTTTAGAGGCACGTTCCGGCCGATGCTGCGCCGACCAGAGCCTTCATCAGGCGCGGATCGGCGCCGGCCTCGGGATGCCATTGCACCGCCACAAGGAACGGGGCGCTGCCGTCGCTGCGCTCCACTGCCTCGATGACCCCGTCGTCCGCCCACGCGGTGGCGACCAGGCCGTCGCCGAGGCGGTCGATGGCCTGGTGATGCGCGGTCGGCACATCGACCCCGGTTCCGTTGGCGCCGAGGATGCCGGCCAGCCGCGAGCCCGCCGCGACCCGCACCGGGTGGGAGCCGAACGTGCCTGGTGACGGGGTGTGCCCGGCGCCGTTGTCCAGGTGCTGGCACAGGGTTCCGCCGCGGGCCACGTTGAGCAGCTGCATGCCACGGCACACGCCGAGCACGGGCTTCCCGGCCGCCACGGCCGCGGCAAGCACCTCAAGCTCGGCCGCGTCGCGCGACTCGCTCACCCGCGAGGTGGCCGGGTGCGGCTGCGCCCCGTACCTGCCGGGGCCGACATCGCCGCCACCGGTCAGCAGCACCCCGTCGAGCCTGTCCACCGCCGCGGCGACGCCCGGCAGCGGCGGCAGCAGCACCGGGATCCCGCCGGCCGCGGCCACCTGCTCGGCGTAGTTGGCGGGCAGCAGCACGGCGGGTTTGTGCCAATGGGACCAGCGGGCCTGCTCGCAGTAGGCGGTTAGCCCGATAACCGGCGCGCTGGGCACCTCATCGCCTCCAAGGCCGGGGAATTAGCTGACGGGCGGACTCTAGCCGACTACAAGGGCGTCACGTACGCGCCGGAGATGCCGCCGTCCACCAGGAACGTCGACGCGGTCACGAACGAGGCGTCGTCACTGGCCAGGAACGCCACGGCAGCAGCGATCTCCCCGGGCTCGCCGAAGCGGCCCATGGGCACGTGGACCAGCCGCCGCTGCGCGCGTTCCGGGTCGGCCGCGAAAAGCTCCTGGAGCAGCGGAGTGTTGATGGGACCCGGGCACAGCGCGTTCACCCGGATCTTCTCCCGGGCGAACTGCACCCCAAGTTCCCTGCTCATGGCCAGCACGCCGCCCTTGGAGGCGGTGTAGGAGATCTGCGACGTCGCAGCGCCGAGCACCGCGACGAACGAGGCCGTGTTGATGATGGAGCCGCCGCCGGCCCGCTGCATATACGGGATCACGTGCTTGCAGCACAGGTACACCGAGGTGAGGTTCACCTCCTGCACGCGGCGCCACGCGTCGAGCCCGGTGGACAGGATCGAGTCGTCCTCCGGCGGGGAGATCCCGGCGTTGTTGAACGCGACGTCGATGTGCCCGAACTCACTCGCCGCGGTCTCATAGACGGCGCGCACGTCGTCCTCGCTGGTCACGTCCGCCTGGACGAAGATCCCCCCGGCCTCGGTGGCGGCCGCCTTCCCTGTCTCGCCATCGATGTCCACCGCGACGATCTTGGCTCCCTCGGCGGCGAGCCGCCGCACGCTGGCCAGCCCGATGCCGCTTCCGGCCCCGGTGATCACGGCGACCCGGTCCAGCAGGCGTTGCATGAGCGCTGATCACACTCCCCGTGTTACTCGTCCCTTGTGGTTACTCGTCAGTGGCGATGAAGACGTTCTTGGTCTCCGTGAACGCGTCCAGGGCATCCGGGCCCAGCTCACGTCCCAGCCCGGACTGCTTGAAGCCGCCGAACGGGGTCCAGTAGCGGACCGAGGCGTGGGAGTTGACCGACAGGTTGCCGGTCTCCACGCCCCGCGCCACCCGCAGGGCCCGGCCCACGTCCCTGGTCCACACCGAGCCGGACAGGCCGTAGGGCGTGTCGTTGGCCATCGCCACCGCCTGGGCCTCGTCTTCGAACGGGACCACGGCGACCACCGGGCCGAACACCTCCTCGGTGTAGGCGGGGTCGTCGAGGCGCACCGGCGCGAGCACCGTGGGCGGGTACCAGTAGCCAGGGCCTTCCGGGGCGCTGCCGCGGAACGCCACGGGCGCACCCGCCGGCACGTAGGCGGCCACCCGGTCGCGGTGCTCGGCCGAGATCAGCGGCCCCATCTCGGTGTCCTCGCGGGCCGGGTCACCGACCGCGACGGCCTGGACCGCGGGCTCGAGCAGCTCAAGGAACCGGTCGTACACCTCGCGCTGGACCAGGATCCGGGACCTGGCGCAGCAGTCCTGGCCAGCGTTGTCGAACGCGGCGACCGGCGCGGTGGCCGCGGCCTTCTCCAGGTCGGCGTCGGCGAACACGATGTTGGCGCTCTTGCCGCCCAGCTCCATCGTGACCCGCTTGACCTGCCGGGCGCAGCCGGCCATGATCTCCCGCCCCACCTCGGAGGACCCGGTGAAGACGATCTTCCGCACGTCGCCGTGGTCGATCAGCCGCTGGCCCACCACCGAGCCCTTGCCGGGCAGCACCTGGAACACGCCCTCGGGCAGCCCGGCCTCCAGCGCCAGCTCGGCGATGCGGACCGCGGTCAGCGGCGTCCGCTCGGCAGGCTTGGCGATCACCGGGTTGCCGGCGGCCAGCGCGGGCGCGGCCCCCCAGCCGAGGATCGGCATCGGAAAGTTCCACGGCACGATGACGCCGACCACGCCGACCGGTTCGTGGAAGGTGACGTCGAGCCCGCCAGGCACCGGGATCTGCTTGCCGCACAGCCGTTCCGGCGCGGCAGAGTAGTAACGCAGCACGTCGCGGACGTTGCCGGCCTCCCACCGGGCCTGCCCGGCCGGGTGGCCCGAGCCGGCGGTCTCCAGTTCGGCCAGCTCGCCGATGTGCGCATCGATCACGTCGGCGAAGGCGCGCAGCAGCGCTGCCCGCTCGCCTGGCGCCACCTTCCGCCAGGCCGGCTGGACCGCCACGGCGCGCGCGATCGCCGCGTCGGCCGCCGCCACCGAGGTCTGCTCGACCTGCGCCACCGGTTCTTCGGTGGCCGGGTTGAGCACCGTGAACGTGGACATGCCCGGTCTTCTCTCTTCCCTTTCCCGCAGCTACAGCCGCTCGAAGCAGCGCTGCAGCTCCCAGTCGGTCACCGCGGCGTCGAATGCCGCGAGTTCGACCCGCGCGCCGTTCGCGTAATGCTCGACGACGTCATTGCCGAACGCCTTGCGGGCGAGGTGGCTGTTCAGCCAGGTGTAGAGCGCGTCCCGCAGCGTGCTGGGCACCCGGGGGCCCGGATCCGTGTAGGCGTTGCCCTGGCTGGGGGGCTCCAGCGGCAGTTCGTTCTCGATGCCTTCCAGGCCCGCCGCGATCATCGCGGCGACCGCCAGGTACGGGTTGACGTCGCCGCCGGGCACCCGGTTCTCCGGGCGCAGCGAGAGCCCGGACCCGACCAGGCGAATGGAACAGGTCCGGTTGTCCACGCCCCAGCGCACGGCAGTGGGGGCGAAGCTGCCCGGCACGTAACGCTTGTAGGAGTTGACGTTGGGCGCGTAGAAGAGCGTGAGGTCGGCAAGCCCGGCGAGCTGCCCGGCCAGGAAGTGCTCGCCCGCCGGGGACAGGCCGTAAGGCCCGTCCCCGGCGAGCACCGGGCTCCCCGCCGAGTCCCGCAGCGACAGGTGGATGTGGCAGGAGTTGCCCTCACGCGCGTTCGGCTTGGCCATGAACGTGATGCTCATGCCCTCCTGCGCGGCGATCTCCTTGGCACCTGTCTTGTAAATCGAATGGTTGTCGCAGGTGGCCACCGCGTCCGCGTACCGGAACGCGATCTCGTGCTGGCCGAGGTTGCACTCGCCCTTGGACGACTCGACATACAGTCCCGCGCCGGTCATGCCCAGCCGGATCCGCCGCATCAGCGGCTCCACCCGGCCGGTGCCCAGGACGGAGTAGTCCACGTTGTACAGGTTGGCCGGGGTGAGATCGCGCCAGGCCTTGGCGTGCGCCTGCTCATAGGTGTCGTTGAAGACGCAGAACTCCAGCTCGGTCCCGGCGAAGGCGGTCCAGCCGCGGGCGGCCAGCCGGTCGGTCTGGGCCTTGAGGATCTGCCTGGGGGAGGCGGTCACCGGGGTGCCGTCGGTCCAGGCCAGGTCGGCAACGGCCAGCGCGGTCCCTTCGTGCCACGGCAGCATCCGCAGCGTGCCCAGGTCGGGCACCAGGACGAAGTCCCCGTACCCGCGCTCCCAGGACGACATGGCGTACCCCTCGACCGTGTTCATCTCGACGTCCACGGCGAGCAGGTAGTCGCAGCCTTCCGCGTGATGGTGGAGCACCTCTTCGATGAAGAACTCCGCCGCGAGGCGCTTGCCCTGCAGGCGCCCCTGCATGTCGGTGAACGCGAGCACGACCGTGTCGATCGTGCCCGCGCCCACCGCCCCCCGCAGCTCGTCCAGGGATAGCATCCCGGGGCGAGCAGTCGTGCTGCCGGAATCGGGCACTGTCACGTGGTCCCTTCGTCAGCCGATGTGTGCACGGTCAGCTGGCCAGTTCCTGCTCGATGGCGGCCAGTTCCTCGGCCGAGCCCTGCACCTTCGGCCCGGTGAACCAGTTCTTCGCGGAGACCAGCCAGTAGATCCCGGCGAAACCAATGACCACCACCACCGCCAGGATCGTGTAGTTGAAGTTCGACCGGGTGATCGGGCTGTAGACGGGCAGGATGAACAGGATGGTGATGATCACCACCCAGGCCACGGCGATCCAGCCGACCACATAGCTCCACCGGCCCAGGTGCCAGGGCCCCCGCTGGAAGCTCTCGCCCTGGCGCAGCCGCAGGAACGTGGGCAGCACGTAGGCGATGTAGAGCCCGATCACCGCGATGGACGTGACCGCGGCGTAGGCGGCGCTGTTCCACAGGTAGGGCAGCCCGAGTATGAACGCCCCGGCCGCGGCGAGCCAGATCGCGTTGGTGGGCGTCCTGGTCCGCTTGTTCACCCGGTGCCAGAAATCGGAGGCAGGCAGCGCACCGTCCCGGGAGAACGCGTAGATCATGCGCGAGTTCGCGGTGACCGAGGACATGCCGCAGAACAGTTGCGCGCCGATGACGATGAGCAGCAGCAGCTTCGCGCCGGTGGTCCCGATCGCGTCGATCATGATCTGGGCGGGTGGCACGACCGCGAGCGCCGAGGTCGCGTAGTGCTGGATCGCGAACGTGAGCCCGATAAGCAGCACCCAGCCCGCGAACAGGGAGACGACGATCGACATCACGATGCCGCGCGGGCCGCTGCGCGCCGCGGTGTGGGTTTCTTCGGTCATGTGCGCGGAGGCGTCGTAGCCGGTGAAGGTGTACTGGGCGAGCAGCAGGCCGAGCAGCACCACGTAGAACGTGCTGTGCCAGCCGGTGTTGTTGACGATGCCCGTGAAGACGAAGTGGGCCGACTGGTGGTGCGACGGAGCGAAGATGAGCACGCCGACGATGATCAGCACGCCGAGGATGTGCCACCAGACGCTGACGTCGTTGAGCAGCGCCACCAGCCTGATGCCGAACTGATTCATGATGCCGTGCACCAGCAGCACGGCCGCGAAGATCAGGATCGTGACCCAGTGATACAGCGGCGTGCCGAACACCAGGTTCAGCCAGGCGTTGATGAAGAACGCCGCGCCGAAGTCGATGCCCGCGGTCACCGCGACCTGGCCCAGGAAGTTGAACCAGCCGGTGAACCAGGACCACGCCGGACCGTTCTTCCGCGCCAGCTTCGCCGACCAGTAGTACAGCCCGCCCGCGGTCGGGTAACTGGAGCACACCTCGGCCATCGCCAGGCCGACGAACAGCGTCATGACGCCAACGAAGGGCCAGCCCCAGGTCATGACCACGGGGCCGCCGACGTTCATGCCGTACCCGTACAGGGTCAGGCAGCCGGACAGGATGGAGATGATCGTGAACGAGACGGCGAAATTGGAGAAGCCGGACATGCGGCGGCGCAGTTCCTGGGCGTAGCCCATTTCGTGGAGGCGTTGCTCGTCCTGGGTCATCGCCGCGCGTTCATTGACGGCCACGGGAACTCCTCATGTGGTGACGCGGCGTAACCGCCGCGGGGTCGTGCTGCCGGGGGGCCGCTGGGCGTCTCACCTGGCCGCTGTGTCCCAATGGTTTAGTATCTGACCATTGAGGGTTACACTCCCGGTCATGTCAAGACCTGCGCCGGAAAAGAATGTCGGGAGCTGACCTCGCCGCTCTGCTCGGCCCGGTGCGGACGGGTAACGCCTTCGAGGAAACGGTCGAGCGGATGCTCACCGTCATCAAACTTGGCCTGGTGGCCCCGGGGAACCGGTTCCCGCCAGAACGTGAGCTTGCGGCCCTGCTCGGCGTGAGCCGGCTCACCTTGCGTGAGGCGATCCGCGCGCTGCAGCAGGCCGGTTACGTGGAATCGCGGCGGGGCCGGTTCGGCGGCACGTTCGTGACCTACGAGCAGCCCCCGCCCGACCCGGGGGAGGCCCGGCGTATCGCGCTGGAGGACGCCAGCAAGCTCACCGATGCGCTCACCTTCCGGCTGGTGGTGGAGACCGGTGCCGCCGAGGTGCTCGCCGCCTCCGGCGGCGACCGGGGCCGGGGCGTGCTGCTGGCCCGGCTGGCCGACCTGAACAACGCCACCCCGGGCGACTACCGGCGGCTGGACACGCTGTTCCACCTGGCGATCGCGGAGCTAGCCGGATCCAGCCTGCTCGCCGCCGCCTGCACCGATGCCCGGATGCGGCTGAACGACCTGCTGAACGCGATCCCGGTACTGCAGCACAACATCGACCACACCGCCCGCCAGCACACCGCCATCGCCGAGGCGATCCTGGCCGGCGACGCGGCGCGGGCCCGCCGCGCCGTCGCCGAGCACCTCGACGGCACCGCCGCCCTGCTCCGGGGCTTCCTCGCCACGCCTGCCCGGGGAGCAGCCCGCCCGGTCCAGGCGGCTCCCCGCAGCCGATAGGCCTAGCGCCCTGGCCGCCGGCCGCGGCTCGCCGGGATGGCGAGGCAGGCCAGCCCTGCGGCGAGCACGCAAAGACCGCACCAGGACAGCATGGGCAGCCGCTCGCCGAGCACGGCCACGCCAAGCAGCGTGGCGACGGCAGGCTCGGCCAGCGTGAGTGTGGTGGCCACCTGCGCGGGCGTGCTGCGCAGGCCGCGCCCGAAGAGCCGGTAGGCCAGGAACGTGGTGCAGGCCGCCAGGTGCAGCGCCACCGCGGCGCCGCGCCAGGTACCGAGCCATCCGGCGCCTGCGGCCAGCAGGACCGGCAGCACGGCCAGTCCCGCCGCGCCGAACATGGCCCCAAGGACCGGGGCCGCCGGGTGGCCTGCCGCGATGAGGGTACGGCCGATGAGCGAATAACAGGCGTAGCAGAGCCCGGCCAGCCCGGCGAGCAGGATGCCGATGCCGTCCGCAGGTCCGCTGTGACCGGCGAGCAAGGGCGCCAGGACCAGGGCACCGCAGCCGAGCACGGCGGCCGTGGTGGCGGCGGCCCACCTGGCTCCCGGCCGCCCGTGGCCGGTGGCCCAGGCCAGCAGGCCCGCGAACACCGGCGCGCTGCCCAGGGCGATCACGGTGGCCACGGCGACGCCGGTGCGTGCCACTGCCGGGTAGAAGGTGACCGGGTACCCGGCCACGGCCAGCGCGCCGAAGCCGAGCAGCCACCGCTGGGCGTGGGTGCACGCGGCCAGCGTCGGGCGTGCGCCACGGCTGGTGAGCAACAGCAGCAGGCCGCCAGCCGCCAGGCCGGCCGCACCGACGGCCGCGGGCGGTGCCCCGGCCGGTGCCAGGGTGCTGGCGGTCCCTGTGGTGCCCCACAGCGCCGCCGCGGCGAGGATGGCGGCCGGCCCGGACAGCAGGGCCCGGTGCGCTCGCGGCCGGGCGAGGCGAGTGGAGCGGGAAATACGGGACGCCACACGGGAACGTGCGGAAACCAGAGAAGAAGCGTGCTCGGGCACTGTCGTGAACTCCGTCATTCGAAAGCGTCAGGGACTGGATTCGAATCGGGCGCACGAGCAGGCCGACGGCGGCCCACAGGCGGGGCCGGGGTTACAGGTCAGGCCGTCAGAGTCGTGGAGCGGCCAGCAGCAGGGTGCGCCCGGTCAGGCGCACGGCGGCGGCAGGACGACGTGCCAGTGCGAGTTCACCTGTCGATGGTAACGGACCCAGGACACCGCCCGGCCCGGCCCGGCCAGCGGGTGATCTCCCGCACCCGGCCCGTCGCTGATGTCGGCCACCAGCAGGTCACCCGCGCCGGTTATGCCGACCCCGGCCTGGGGTGGTCAGTGCGCAGGTCCGTTCGGGCACCTGCCGCACCGGGCCATCGGCGATGTACCGGCGCCCCGTGGCAGCCGCCACGTTTGCGGCCCCCGGCGAGCCGCGGTTGCCGACCGGAACGTTGTCGCTGCCCAAGCCGGGCCGAGGCGCCAGCCACTGCATGTCATGGGGCGGGAGTCACGCGGCGGGTCACGCACGCGACATGGACACACCGCCACGAATGCAACGTCCGCCCCGGGCAACGAGGGATAGGCAAGGCCACAGAAAACCTCGCGCCTTCCCGAAGAGACCCAGCTATCCGGGATAGCGCCCCGGATCCACCCGGTAGCTGCGGCCGTGGGGGAGCCGCCACACCAGGACTCCTGGCCCGGGCTGGTCAAGCCACCAGCCTTGCGCCTGTTTTGCCTGGTGATGCCGTCGGCATAGACAGGCCAGATTGCACTCACAGGTCCGCCCGCCCTGGTCGTGCGGGATCGTGTGATCCTGGTCGCAGCGCGCCGCCGGATTGCGGCACCCGGGGAACCCACAGGTGCGCTGGCGGACGTTGACGAGGTGCCTCAGTGCGGGGGCCGGCTGGTATCCCTTGGATTCCCGCGCATGGAGACATTCGCCAACCGCGAGCGCCCGAATGGTAACGGTCAGTGCCCAGCTATCCGGTGGCCTGGCACGGGCCGTGCCGGTCTCCAGTCCCGCCAGGCCCGCCCGGTCTGATCGGGGCTCCCCGCGCGGCCCTCCCGGCCGACCTGGCCTGTGGGCCCCCGCGGGCCCTCCCGGCGCACCGCGGGTGAGCCGACCGTGGCGCATCCGTGGGCCATCGCGCGGCCGTCCCGGCCGGTCAGGGTGACGCACCAGCGTGCCCCTGGCTGGCGGGCGATGAGACCCGCGAGGGCTCGCGCGTCGTCAGCGGGGAGGGGGCCGAATCCGGCAGCCTCGCCGGGCTCCGACGACCCTCCCAGCCAGGTATCCAGCGGCATGGTCAGGTTTACCGAGCCGGCAAGCCCCGGCCCGGCTGGTAGCGGCGGGCCGGAGACCGTGCCGGGACCGCCGGCGAGCCGGGAACTGGTACCCCGGGCCCGGTCGTTCCGGGCGGCCGCCTGGGTGATCCCAGGCGGGGGCGGCTCCGCGGAGGCGCGCCCTTCCACCCGCTGTCCTAACAGCAGGGCCAGGTAGACCTGAGCCCGCAGCTCGCTGAGGCTCTCCTGGCGACCGGCCGACTTCAGTTGCCGCGCCATGGCATCGATGCGCTTGTCGGCCGCGAGGACGTCGGCGGGAGGCAGGTCCCGGCCGGCCAGCGCGGCGGTCCCGCAACGCTCGTCCCAGACCTCGACCCTGGCATCTTTGCGCGCCTCCTCCTGGCGCCGCTTCGCGGCCGCGGGATCCACGGCGAGGACCGCCCGCTGGATCGCCGCGCGCAACTGGCCAGTGGTCTGCTCGGGAGCGCGCCCGATGACCGCGGATTCCACTGCCGCCGCGTGGGCGTCACCCAGGCCGCTGACGTTCTCGGTAATGATCAGCGCCTTCACACGGTCGATCTCGCCGGTGGCGAGCGCGGCCCTGGTCAGCGGCAATCGCGCCAGGCCGCACGCGACGTCAAGCAGCACGTCGGCGCCCCGCGTGGTCAGCGTCAGCGCGGCCGCCAGCTCGTCGCTCACATGCTCGGCCAGATGCGGGTCGGCCCCGGCGGCCACCTCGGCGCTGCGGCGACGGTCCAGCTCAGCGACCGCCGCGAACTCACCGGCTGCTGCCCAGGAGGCCAGCCGCCGCCAGGCGCGGAGCACGCCAACAAGACAGTCATCGGAAAGCGTGGTCAGCCCGTCTGCCGATGCGTTCTGGACGAACCCGGCGAGCGCCGGACCCGGCGCTAAGCCATCGAGAAGCCCGCCCCCGGCGAATGCCCCACCGACGCCGGCGAGCCCGGGCTCCGCCGGCCCACTCCGGCTCGCTGGCCCGCTGCGGCTGCCTGGCCCGCTCGGGCGGCCCTGGCTCGCTGGACCGCTCCGGCTGGCCGGGCAACCCAGGCTCGGGCTGCCTGGCCCGCTCGGGCGGCCCCGGCTCGCTGGGCCACCCCGGCCATCCCTCGTCCGCTGACCCAGTGACGCATGCCAGCCACTCCTCATCCAGCTCCTGGGCGCTCCACATCCTGTGGTGCCCGGGAACCGTTCCGGAACAGCTCGCCTGCCGCAGCATCTCGCCTCTATCCAAACTGACATTCGATTCGATGCCAGCATAATGCCGCCCTCCGACATTTCTGCTCACGCCCGGCCCCACTCACGCGCGGCCCCACTCACGGCCCGCCCCACTCACGCGCCGGCCCCACTCACAGCGCGGGGCCGCTCACGCCCGGCCCCGCAGCTCCCGGCGCCACTCATGCCAGGTCCACACACGCGCGGTAGCCGCGCGGCAGCGCTGGCAAGACGGGGTCGGCCGGCCGCGAGGGCCTGGCTCAATGCGCGGAGTGAGTGCGCAGCAGCGAGGTCTTCATGTTCGGCTTGGAGTTCACGATCAGGCAGGTGATGGTCTTGTGACCGCTTGTCCAGGATGACTGCAGCGGATAGAGGTAGTGCAGCGTCATCGAGTTCTTGATCTTCGATGTCTGCACGTTCTTCTTGATCCGCGCGTGGCAGCCGGTGTCCGCCTGGCGCTTGAGGGCATCGACCCCCGGATAGCTGGTGCCGGTGGCGGTGAACTGGACGAAGGCCTGCGCGTTGTGTGGCGTGCTGCACGGGACCACGGTCACGTAGGTGACGCCGAGCACGGTCTGGCTCGCCGGCGGGTTCTGGAAGCACTGGCCGGGCTTCAGCGCGAACACGTTGGTGGACAGCGGCCCGTGGCTCGCCGTGGAACTGGGCCCTGGTGTAGGCGAGGAACTGTGCCCGGTGGACGCCGGCGGCGACGACGGGCTGTTGCCGCTGTGCAGCACGAAGTAGACACCGAGCAGGACCAGCCAGAACGCGGAGAAGGCGAGCCCGGCGATGGCCAGGCCCCGGCCGCGCTGCCCGGTGCGGCGGATCTGGCCCAGCGCGAGGATGCCGAGGACGGCGCCCGCGATGGCGCCGATCACCGTGATGCCGAGCAGTCCCAGGATCAGCGACGCGACCGCGAACCCGTTGGCCTTACCGGGAGCGCCCGCCCGGCGCCCCGGCCCGCCCGGCCCGCCGGGCGGGCCAGCGGGGCCCTGCCGGGTGAGCGGGTCCCGCGGGCTGAACAGATCGCCGGAGTTGTACGGGGCCTGCGGGCCGGTCGCTCCGGGGGTGTAGGCCTGCGTCGAGGCACCGCGCAGGGCCGCCGTCTGCGGCCCGGTGAGATCGTCCGCCCATGGCGGCGCATCGCCGGTGCCGAAGTCGCCCGCCCACGGCGGGGCGCCGGCGGCTCCGGCGCCGAACGCACCCGGCCGGGCCTGAACGCCGGTCGATTCCGCTGGGAACGCGCCGGTGCCGGCGGCCGCGAAACCGCCGTTGGCGACAGCAGGGCCGTGCCCGGCCCAGTTAGCCGGGTCATTCGGCTGCTGCAGGTCCGGGACGCCGTCATCCACCCAGAGTTGCCAGCCCGGGGGGGCGGGCGGCCAGGACGGATCGGGCTGCCAGTGGGGAGGAGGCACGAACCCCGGTGGCGGTGGCGGCCAGCCGGGGGCGGGGTTGAAACGCAGTCCCAACGGGCCTCCCTCGGGGAAGTTTCGGCTTGGGTAACCCGATATACATCGAAAAGGCCCCCGTCGGCCGAACATAGCAGCCGGAGCGCGGCGAGGTGTGAGCTACTGCATGGCCGATCGCATTGCGGCCGGGCATAGATTTACGCCACACTGATGTTGTTAAAAGTGTGGACAGGACAGGAAGCCTTCCAGTTATGGGCAGTGGCGGTGACGCACGGGGCGCCAGTGGCGCTAGTGACGCACGCACCGGCGCCGCCCGTGGTAGCGACCTGCTTGACATCGCCGCCGTCCCCGCGTCCGGCATGGCGGGCGCCGTGACCTACCTGGGCTCAGAGCGCGGCACCCGGGCCCGGATCGCCCGGCTGATCCTGGAGAACGGCCCGGTCACGGCCGCCGCGCTAAGCACCCGGCTGGGCCTGACCCCGGCTGCCGTTCGGCGGCACCTGGACAACCTGCTCGCGGGCGGCCTGATCGAGGCCCGCACCGCGCGGCGGATGGCCAGCAGGGGCCGCGGCCGCCCGGCCAAGCTGTTCGCGATCACCGACGCGGGCCGCAGCGCCTTCGAACACGCCTACGACGACCTGGCCACCAGCGCGCTCCGCTTCCTCGCCGAAGTGGCAGGGCCCGCGGCCGTCGCCGAGTTCGCCCGCCGCCAGGTGGCCGAGCTCGAGCGCCGGTACCGGCCGGTGATGGAGTCCGCAGGCGACGACAAGGTCACCGCGCTCGCCGAGGCACTGTCCGCGGACGGTTACGCCGCCTCGGCGACCAGTGCCCCCGCCCTGGCGACCGGTGCCGGGGAACAGCGCGGCGGGGAGCAGCTCTGCCAGCACCATTGCCCGGTCGCGCATGTCGCGGCCGAGTTCCCGCAATTGTGCGAGGCCGAGACGGAAGCGTTCGCCAGGTTGCTCGGCACCCCGGTGCAGCGCCTGGCCACGATCGCGCACGGCGACGGGATCTGCACCACGCACGTGACCGCGCCCGCGCTTGTCCACATCCGCACGACGACCACCACAACCAGTCAGCCTGGAGGCTCTGGAGTATGACGACGACCGCGCACCCCGAACTCGAGGGGCTGGATCGATACAAGTTCGGCTGGGCCGACTCCGACACAGCCGGAGAATCCGCGCGCCGCGGCCTGTCCGAGGAGGTCGTGCGTGACATCTCGGCACGGAAGAACGAGCCGGAATGGATGCTCGACCTGCGGCTGAAGGGCCTCAAGCTGTTCGGCCGCAAGCCGATGCCCGACTGGGGCGCGGACCTGACCGGCATTCACTTCGACAACATCAAGTACTTCGTCCGGTCGACCGAGAAGCAGGCGGCGACCTGGGACGACCTGCCCGCCGACATCAAGAGCACCTACGACAAGCTCGGCATCCCCGAGGCCGAGAAGCAGCGCCTCGTCGCCGGCGTCGCGGCCCAGTACGAGTCCGAGGTCGTGTACCACAAGATCCGCGAGGACCTGGAGGAGAAGGGCGTCATCTTCCTGGACACCGACACCGCGCTCAAGGAGCACCCGGAGCTGTTCCAGGAGTACTTCGCCACGGTGATCCCGGTCGGGGACAACAAGTTCGCCGCGCTGAACACCGCGGTGTGGTCCGGCGGCAGCTTCATCTACGTGCCGAAGGGTGTGCACGTCGAGATCCCGCTGCAGGCCTACTTCCGGATCAACACCGAGAACATGGGCCAGTTCGAGCGGACCCTGATCATCGTCGACGAGGGCGCCAGCGTCCACTACGTCGAGGGCTGCACCGCGCCGATCTACTCCTCCGACTCGCTGCACTCCGCGGTCGTCGAGATCATCGTGAAGCCCGGCGCCCACTGCCGCTACACCACGATCCAGAACTGGTCGAACAACGTCTACAACCTGGTCACCAAGCGCGCCGTCGCCCAGGCGGGGGCGAGCATGGAGTGGGTCGACGGCAACATCGGGTCCAAGGTCACGATGAAATACCCGGCCGTCTACCTGATGGGCGAGTACGCCAGGGGCGAGACGCTGTCGGTAGCGTTCGCGGGCGAGGGCCAGCACCAGGACGCGGGCGCCAAGATGGTGCACTGCGCGCCGAACACCTCCTCCCAGATCATCTCCAAGTCGGTCGCCCGGGGCGGTGGCCGGACCTCCTACCGCGGCCTGGTCCAGGTCCAGGAGGGCGCCAGCCACTCCAAGTCCACCGTCAAGTGCGACGCGCTGCTTGTGGACACGGTCAGCCGGTCCGACACCTACCCCTACGTGGACGTCCGCGAGGACGACGTGGAGATGGGGCACGAGGCCAGCGTCTCCAAGATCTCCGAGGACCAGCTCTTCTACCTGATGAGCCGCGGCATGACCGAGGACGAGGCGGCGGCCACCATCGTCCGCGGCTTCGTCGAGCCGATCGCCCGCGAACTGCCGATGGAGTACGCGCTCGAACTGAACCGGCTCATCGAGCTGCAAATGGAGGGGGCGGTCGGCTGATGGGCTCGCTCCAAGGGGCCGTGGAATCCACGGCCCCGGTCTCCAGGTTGCACGAGCACCGTTCGGACTACCCGGTCCCCACGGGGCGGGAAGAGGAATGGCGCTTTACGCCGCTGCGCCGCTTGCGCGGGCTGCATGGGTCTGCTGCGCTTCCCGCTGCGAAGGTTGCGGTGGAATGGGATGCCGCACCCGAGGTCACTTGCCATCGTGCCGAACGCAGTGACCTCACGCACGGCATCCCCTTCGAGCCCGCTGACCGGGTCAGTGCACAAGCTTTCAACTCGTTCGAGGAAGCGCTTGTCGTCTCGGTTCCGCCGGAGGCAGTGGTGTCGCGGACGACCGTGATAAGCGTTCGCGGAGATGATCCGTCCGGGGCCGCGTTCGGGCACACGGTCATCGACGTGGGGGTTAACGCGCGGGCTGTCGTCGTGCTTGACCACCAGGGGAGTGCGACTTATGCCGACAATGTCGAGATCGTTGTCGGGGATGGGGCCGCGCTGACGCTGGTCAGTGTGCAGGACTGGGCGGATGACGCGGTGCACCTGTCGCATCATCAGGCGACGCTCGGGCGGGACGCGCGGCTTCAGCACACCGTGGTGAGCCTTGGCGGCGATGTGGTGCGGATAGCCCCGGCCGTTCGTTATGCAGGTCCTGGAGGGGATGCGGAGCTGCTCGGGCTGTATTTCGCAGACGCCGGCCAGCACCTGGAGCATCGTCTTTTCGTGGACCACGGCCAGCCGAACTGCCGCAGCCGCGTGGACTACAAGGGGGCGCTGCAGGGGGACCTGGCGCACACCGTGTGGATCGGCGACGTGCTGATCCGGCCGGAGGCGACCGGGACCGACACCTACGAGCGCAACCGCAACCTGCTGCTCACCGACGGCGCGCGGGCCGACTCGGTGCCGAACCTGGAGATCCTCACCGGTGAGGTCGTCGGCGCGGGGCACGCGAGCGCCAGCGGCCGGCTGGAGGACCATCAGCTGTTCTACCTGATGGCGCGCGGTATCCCGATGGAAGAGGCGCGGCGGCTGGTGATCCAGGGATTCTTCGGCCAGCTGATCGCCAAGATCGGCCTGCCGGGCCTTCGTGATCAGGGCGTGCTGAACCTGCAGGACCGGATCACCGGGGCGGTCGAGGCAGAGCTTGCCGGGGAGCCCAGATGAGCGAGACGACTACCGAGTTCGTAAAGGTGTGCGCACTGGCGGACGTGCCCGACGACGGCGCGCTCGGGCTGGAGGTCGAAGGCCTGCCCGTCGCCGTGGTGCGCACCGGGGGCGAGTTGTTCGCGCTGTCCGACGTGTGCTCGCACGAAGAGGTCCCGCTGTCCGAGGGCGAGATCTACGACCACACGGTGGAATGCTGGCTGCACGGGTCATGTTTCGACCTGCGCACCGGTGCTCCGACCGGGCCCCCGGCCACCGAGCCCGTGCCCGTCTACCCGGTGAAGGTCGAGAACGGGGACGTGTACGTCGCGCTCGGCGGCACCGGCCCGGTTAGCTAACCAACGATTCAGGAGATACGTCATGGCCACCCTTGAGATCCGCGACCTGCACGTCAGCGTGGCGGATCCGACACCCGGCGCGAACAGCGACGGCAGCAGCGAGATCCTGCGCGGCGTCGACCTGACCGTGTCCGCCGGGCAGACCCACGCGATCATGGGGCCCAACGGGTCCGGCAAGTCCACCCTTGCCTACGCGATCGCCGGCCACCCCAAATACCTGGTCACCAAGGGCAGCGTCACGCTCGACGGCGAGGACGTGCTGGCGATGAGCGTGGACGCGCGGGCCAGGGCCGGGCTGTTCCTCGCCATGCAGTACCCGGTGGAGGTGCCCGGGGTGTCGGTGTCGAACTTCCTGCGCACCGCGGTCACCGCGGTCCGCGGCGAGGCGCCCAAGCTGCGGGTGTTCCTCAAGGACATGCGCGCGGCCATGGCGGCGCTGTCGATCGACCCGGCGTTCGCCGAGCGCAACGTGAACGAGGGCTTCTCCGGCGGGGAGAAGAAGCGGCACGAGATCCTGCAGCTCGAACTGCTAGCGCCGAAGATCGCGATTCTGGATGAGACCGACTCCGGTCTTGACATCGACGCGCTGCGGGTCGTGTCCGAGGGGGTCAACCGGTTCGCCGCGGGCGAGGGCCACGGGGTGCTGCTGATCACCCACTACACCAGGATCCTGCGGTACGTGAAGCCGGACTTCGTGCACGTGTTCGTCGGCGGCCGGATCGTCGAGGAAGGCGGCTCCGAGCTGGCCGAGACCCTGGAGGCCGAGGGCTACGACCGCTGGGTCCGGGCAGGGGCGGCATCATGACCTTCGACGTCGCCAGGATCCGCAAGGACTTCCCGATCCTGGAGCGGACGGTCCGCGACGGCCACCCGCTGGTCTACCTGGACAGCGCCAACACCTCGCAGAAGCCGCGCCAGGTGCTCGACGCGCTTGCCGACTTCTACGAGCGGCACAACGCCAACATCCACCGGGCCACCCACCAGCTCGGCGAGGAGGCCACCCAGGCCTACGAGGGCGCCCGGGTCACGGTCGCCGGGTTCATCGGCGCGGCCGAGCCGGCCGAGGTGGTGTTCACCAAGAACGTCTCCGAGGCCATCAACCTGGTCGCCTACTCGATGGGCAACGCCAGCGCGGCCGGGCAGCGCGGCCGGTTCGCGCTCGGCGCCGGTGACGAGATCGTCATCACCGAGATGGAGCACCACTCCAACATCGTTCCGTGGCAGCTGCTGTGCGAGCGGACCGGGGCGACGCTGCGCTGGTTCGGTGTGACGCCGGAGGGCCGGCTGGACACCTCGAACATCGATGACCTGATCACCGAGCGGACCAAGCTGGTCGCGCTCACGCACCAGTCCAACGTGCTCGGCACCATCAATCCCATTCGCGAACTCGCCGACCGCGCGCATGCGGCCGGGGCGCTGCTGCTCGTGGATGCCGCCCAGTCGGTGCCGCACATGCCGGTGGACGTCGCCGCGCTCGGCGCCGACTTCCTCGGCTTCACCGGCCACAAGATGTGCGGCCCCACCGGTATCGGGGTGCTCTGGGGGCGCCGGGAGCTGCTGGAGGAGATGCCGCCGTTCCTCGGTGGCGGCGAGATGATCGAGGACGTGCGGATGGAGCGGTCCACGTTCGCGCCGCCGCCGCACAAGTTCGAGGCGGGCACCATGCCGATCGCGGAGGCGCCGGCCCTGGCCGCGGCCATCGGCTATCTCGGCGAGGTCGGCCTGCCCGCGCTGCGTGAGTACGAGCACGGCCTGGTCGCGCACGCGCTGGAGGCGCTGCGCGAGATCGACGGGCTGCGCATCCTCGGACCGGCCGAGCCGGTGGACCGCGGCGCCGCGGTCTCCTTCACGGTCGACGGGGTGCACCCGCACGATATGAGCCAGGTGCTCGACTCCCGCGGCATCGCGGTGCGGGCCGGGCACCATTGCGCATGGCCGCTGCACCGGGCGATGGGCGTGCAGGCCAGCACCCGGGCGTCGTTCTACCTGTACAACACGCACGAGGAAGCGGACGCGCTGGCCGCGGGGATCCGGGAGGCGCAGCGCTTCTTCGGGGCCGGGGGGCGCTGATGCGGCTGGAATCGCTGTACCAGGAGATCATCCTGGACCACTACCGGCACCCGCACCACGCGGGCCTGCGGGAACCGTTCGATGCCGAGGTCCGGCACGTGAACCCGGTCTGCGGCGACGAGGTGACGCTGCGGGTCACGCTCAAGGACTCCGGCGCGGGCAATGGGCGGGATGGTGGGGCCGGAGCCAGCAATGGGCGGGGCGGTGGGGCTGGAGCTAGCACCATCGTGGCGGACGTCTCCTATGACGCGCTCGGCTGCTCGATCAGCCAGGCCAGCGCATCGGTGCTGGCCGACCTGCTGACCGGCCGGACGGTCGACGAGGGCATGAAGATCAACGACGAGTTCCTGGCGCTCATGCAGTCCCAGGGCGACGGCGAGCCGGACGAGGACGTACTCGGCGACGCGGTGGCGTTCGCCGGCGTGTCCAAGTTCCCGGCGCGCATCAAGTGCGCCCTCCTGGCCTGGATGGCCTGGAAGGACGCGACCGCGCAGGCGATGGGTGCGCGCGAGCCCGCATGAAGCGGCACCAGCGAGGGAGACAGTGAGATGAGCGAAGAAACGGTCCAGATGGACGAGACCACGGCAGGCGCGACCGCCCAGCCGGGTGTGAGCGCGCAGTCTGGCGAGGGTGCCGCGGCGGCGGGCGGGGCCGCGCCCGACAACGAGGACCTGCTGGAGGCACTGCGCGACGTCGTGGACCCCGAGCTGGGCGTGAACGTGGTGGACCTGGGCCTGGTCTACGGCGTCACCCTCGGCGGCGACGGCGTGGCCACCATCGACATGACCCTCACCAGCGCCGCGTGCCCGCTCACCGACGTCATCGAGGACCAGGCCGCGTCCGCGCTCGAGGGCCTGGTCGCCGACTTCCGGATCAACTGGGTATGGCTGCCGCCGTGGGGCCCGGACAAGATCACCGAGGACGGCCGCGAGCAGCTCCGCGCCCTCGGCTTCAACGTCTGACCCAGCCGTGCAAGGCCCCGGCCGGGCCACCGCTTGCTGCCGGGCCGGTGAGTTGACAACCGGGCGGCAGCGGATGTCGTTAGACCTGGCGTGAGGCTACGACGAGAGCGCTCCGCGCTGGCGGCCAAGGATGAGGCGGAGTTCGAATCCTATGTCGCCGGCGACGGCGGGCGGCTGCTCGGCTTTGCCCTGCTGCTGGCCGGGGACTACCAGGACGCCGAGGACCTGGTCCAGGTCGCGCTGCTGCGGTTGGCCAGCCGGTGGCCGGTGGCCCGGCAGAACCCGCACGGGTATGTCCGTACCATCCTGGTGAACCTCGCCAGGGACCGGTGGCGGGTCCGGCGGCGCAGGCGGCCGGAGGCCCTGGTCGCGGACGCGGCCCGGCTGCCATGCGGGGCCGCCCGTGACGACGCGGCCACCGTGCTGGACCGGCAGGCGCTGCTGTGCGCGTGCCGGCTGCTGCCTGCCGCGCAACGCGCCGTCCTGGTTCTCCGGTTCTGGGAGGACCGGTCGATCGAGGAGACGGCGGCCGTGCTCGGGTGCACCCCGGGCACCGTGAAATCCCATACCCACCGTGCCCTGCGGCGGCTGCGGACCGTCTTGCAAGAGGTACCGGACGAGGCGATGCCCCCGGTGCCCCTGGTTCTTGGCCCGGCGGTTCGCCCGGTCACCGATGGAGCCGTTTCCCGGATCAGGAGGATCGACCGTGCTGACCGACCATGACGTGACGGAGCAACTGGCCGCGGCCTTTCACGACCAGGCGGACCCGGTGACCCGGACGGCCCTCGACCCGGCCGGGATCTTCCCGCGCGGGGCGCGGGCGCGGCGGCACCGCGCGGCGATCCGCGTGGCCGCGGCAGGCGTGGCCGCCACCGCGCTGGCTGTGGTTGTCACCGTGGCGAACCCCGGCGGCGGCACCCGCGCCCGGTCCGGGCGCCGCGCCCGGGCCGCCCGGCCTGCTGCTCGCTGCGGCCGTGACCGCTCCGCCGCCTGCGGCGGCCGCGATGGCGCGCATGCCGCGGTACTACGTCACCGCCGACCACTTCCGCCCGGTCGCCGAGGTCCGCGACTCCGTGACCGGGAAGGTGCTGACCACGGTCGCGCTGCCCCGCCGCATCGACCCCAAGTCGTCCCAGGTCGCCGCGGCCGGTGACGGCCGGACGTTCGTCCTCGCGCTGTTGTCGTTCCCGCAGACCCGGTTCTACTGGCTGCGGGTCACCGGCGGCGGCCATTCGGCCCGGCTGACGGCGCTGAACACCGCCCCGCTGCCGCCAGGGGAATACGCGGACGGCATCGCGGTCAGCCCGGACGGAAGCAGGCTCGCAGTGGCCATCCAGGACAGCGGCGGGCAGCACGGCGCGGTGGAGGTCGTGTCGCTGGCCACCGGCGCGACCCGGACCTGGGCCACTGCACGGCCAGGGATCCCGGTCGGCCTGTCCTGGGCCGATGGCCGTCGGCTCGGGTTCTTCTGGGACACCGCCGGCGCATCGCCGGGCAGCTCGGGTCTTTGGGTACTGGACACCGCGGCGCCGGGCCACGACCTGTTGTCGGGGCGCCGGATCATGCCGGCCGAAACGGGCGGCGATGCCATCCAGTACGCCCAGCTCACCTCGGCCGGGACGGTGATCGCCGCGGTGACCTACGACGGCACCGCGCACGTCGGCCGGGGCACGGTGGTGGGCGGCATCGTGGAACTGTCCGCCCGGACCGGCCGCCCGTTGCGCACGCTGCTCGCCGAGCATGCGGCCTACTCCGCAGACCCGGGGCACCCGGGCTGGTACATCAGGTCCTGTCTGCTGGCGGCGGCCGACCGCACCGGCAGTCATCTGCTGGTGAGCTGCGACAGGTTCGGCCGGCTGGACCGGGGCCGGTTCACCGCGCTGCCCGGCGCGGCACCGCAGTCGGCGGTCGCTGCCGCCTGGTGACGCCCGGAAGCGCCGGGCCGGTTCAGGCGGGGCCGGTCAGGTGGATGTGGACCGCGAGGAACAGGCGCGGCGTGTCCCGCAGCACGGCCAGCCTCGGGTCCGGCACGGTGAGGAAGCGGTCCACCGCGTGCTTCATCACCGGCCGCAGCCGCGGATCGGCCTGAGCGCCGGTGATCGCCTTCCGGTCACCGCCGAGCACCACGGCGTCCAGCCGGCCGGAGTAGGGGACCAGCACCTTCGCCGCGGTGTCCGCGGCCGCCGCGATCGCGGCGGTGGCCTGGTTCTCCCGGCGCCGGGCGAACCGGTGCTGCGAGGTGCCGCCCGCGGCGGACCGGCCGTGCACCAGCCGGGACCCGACCTTGGAGCTGACCAGCCGCGGCGGGCTGCCGGTGAAGACCCCGGCGGCGTACCCGCCGAGCCGGACCAGGAACACCCCCACGGTCCGGTCCACCGCGGCGTGCGCGGCGACCAGCGCGGCCAGGTCCGCCGGATCCGCCGGCCAGGTGCCTGCGGCGGGCGCGGGCAACGGCGGGAACGGTGGATGGCACTGCGCGTTCGCACCGTCGGCGGCACGGAAGGTTACCGCCAGTCGGCCGGGCTCGGCGGTGATGGCACCGTGGCGCTCGGCGAAGTTGGCGACCCACCGGGCCAGCCGTTCCGGCGCCACGTCCACCCACCGCCCGCCACCCGCCGCCGGGCCCGCCCCGGCAGCGCCGCTGGCCCCCGGGCCGCCGCCCGTTCCGGCCGCGGCATCGGAAGCCCCATCTGCTCCAGAGGTCCCGGCAGCACCGCCAACCTCAGCCGCCGTGCCCTCAGCCATCTCATGCCTCCATCCATTCTTCGTGATCATGACCCTAGTGGTGTCCAAGACCCGCCAATCCCATGATCACGCCATGCGCGGCGGGCGTGATCATGGGGATCCGGCCCCGGCCGCTCCACGGGATTGAGGAACGCCCCACGGCGGAGCCCGTGCGTGCGGCCGTAGGGGCCGTATTGGTCCCTGTTGGGTGGGACCATTCCGGCGCGGAACTTGTATACCTGCCAGCCGAGCCGGTCGCCTGCTTGTTCGTAGACGATATTGGCGGCGTTGAGTTCCGTGGGGTGTGCGGGATTGCTGATCATGACACAGCCGGCGAGGATCATGGTGTCGCCGGGAACTGGCTCGTCGGTGGTCATGCCCGCCCAGAGATCGACCTGGAGCCTGACGTCACCAGCGGACAGGGTGAGGCCCTCAAGGGGCCGCGCCTGGCGCGCGCCGTAGCTATAGGAGGCGGGCGGCGCCTGGCGCGTAGTTCTGCCAAGTGGGCGTCGGGTTCGACGGCCTGGAGATCTTCGAGTGCATCGCTCATGATCTCTTGCAGGTCTGCTTTCGCTTGAGCGAGCTGCTGCTTCCGCAGGTCGGCGGCGGCCATGGCGGCTGCCGATCCGCCGCTGCGCGGGCCTTTTCGGCGTCATGGGCGCCAAGGCCGCGCGCGATTGCCTCTTGCACGGGGTTGCGGGGCAGGGGTGCCTTGCGGAGCCGGTCGAGGACGGCACGCGCGTCTTGCGGGCGATCACCGGGGTCCTTGGCGATGAGCCGAGCGATGAGGTTTTTGAGAGTGATGTTGCTGCATGGAACCTCTGGCGGGGCTTGCATGAGGTGCCCGGCCCGGATGGCCGCCGCGTCGCCCGTAAACGGCGGGGTCCCTGCCAGCAGTTCGAAGCCGAGGCAGCCAAGGGCGTAGAGGTCGGTCTTGACGGTGGGGGACTTGAGTTCCCATATCTCAGGGGCCATGTAAGGCCGTGAACCTGCCACGATCCAGGTGGGGTCCTGGGTGCCGATTTCCTGGTCACGCGCGATCCCGAAGTCAGCGGGCTTCCAGTAACCGCCGTGGTGCAGGACGTTGGCGGGCTTGAGGTCGCGGTGGATGATCCCGATGGAGTGAAGCTGCTGAAGGCCGGCCGTGACGTCGGTCATGACGGAGATGACCTGGGCTTCGCCCAGGGGGATGGGGATGGTGGTGAGCGCTTCGTCAGCTTTCGCCATGACGAGCAGCAAGGCGGTGCCGGTGTCGGCTGAGTCCAGCACCGGCAAGACCATGTCGCTGCCGCTTTCTGCGACCCGCTGGCCAATGTCGATTTCGCGGCGCAGAAGCCGTTCATCGAGCCCGGCCCGCTTCTGGACTTCCTTGACGGCCATGGGGGTGCCGTCCTCGGCTTCGGCCGCGTAGACGGTGCCGAAGCCGCCCGGCGGGCCGAGGGGCTGGTCGGTCCAGTACTTCCATTTGGCACCGGATTGCCCGGTGAAGCTGACCTCACCCGTCACCGTATGATTACTCTCTGCTCATGCGCTTCCAAGGGGCTGCCTGCTGGCCGGGGAAGTGGAATGACGCTAGTTCCCGGGCTCGGCACCAGCGGGTCGGGGCATGGGCGCGGCGGCGACCAAGCTGGCTGCGGCTGGAGTTCAGGGTACTCCCTGGTGAACACGGCTGCGTCCACGCAGGCGCGTGAGGTCCAGGTGCCCGTGAGGGCGCATCTCGCACCCGGCTGGCTGCCATGCCGGACGGTTGCCGGGACGCCTGCCGGCGGAGGCCCGGGCTGGGTGGGCGGGACGCCTGGAGGTCTGGGCATGGTTCCGTGGCTCTGGGGCCACGCGGGTGCTCGGTGGCTGGTTGCCCGCGCGACCGCAGGCTGTCGGCGCTAGCGTAGGTGGGCTGTCATAGCTGGACTGTCCATTCGACCGTCAGGCGTCGTCCCTTGTCGACGGGGGTGGAGTTGTCCCTTTCTTCGCGACACACTCTGTAGTGGCGGATGGGCCAAGCGGCGCGCTTCCATTCGGCATGCTGCCAGTTGTGGCAACTTCTTCCTCAGAGGGTGTTGCGAAGAATAGGACAATCCAGCCGCCTCTGACCAGGGCCGACGCTTGGTCATTGAGTGGACCGCAACCCGTGATATCGGCTCGGCGGCGCCGCTCTAGACCCGCTTGGTCGTGACGATGTTCCCAGTCAGATCAAGTTTCCGTTGAGCCACAGTGCGGGCCCGGCGTAGCGTCGGAATTGGCTCCTCCGGATCGCCAGTGCAGCGACCAGCCACTTCGCGTGGCCCACAGTTGGTCCATTCGACCGACAGCCTTGTTGGAGAGAGCCAGGGACGTGATCCCGAGAGCGGGAGCGCCCGCAGGTCGGCCGGTTTAGACCGGTCGACCATGCAGAGCGTGCCCACAAGAAGTCGTCCTCGGCGGTATGGGGTTGCTCGCTGCACAGGCTAGCTCTCCCGCCCAGTCACAGCACCACAGCCGGGCCGTGCGACGGCTACCGCAGCCGGGTGGCCCGGCCATTCAAACCGGCCTGAGCGCCAGGCGTGGCCGGACCCGGACCCTCCGCCGCCAGCCAACCTGACACACCCTGCGCCGCTAGGATGCCAGGCGTGCGCATAGGCGATCCGTTGGGCAGGATGGGGGGCGGCCTGATGGCCGCTGCCTTTGCGAGCGCCGTTGGCTGGCTGATCGCATCGGAGGGTCCTAGTCATGCCTCTCCTCCGGCGACATGGCCATATTGGCTCTGCGGTGGCATCTTCGCGGTCGGCGCTCTCATGTTCGCTGGAGCACAGGGGTGGCTGAATGGGCTGTTCCGCCACCTCCATTACGGGACGTCGCACTCAGCCGGGGTCACGTTCGTAAACCCCCGAATTGACGACGAGCGCCTGTCCCTAGTGGTGGTCAATACCGGAGTTCCAGCGGAGTTCAAGGCTCAGGTGCTCGACTTCACCGACGAGCGCGGTCGGCGGCTGCGATCCAAGACTCCCTGGACCGTCCCATGGGACGAGCCAGGCGCATCGCCCATCCTGCGCATTGTGACGCGGGAAAGAGGGGTACTTGACTTCGCAAGGTTTGACTGGGCGGCCCTAGACGAGGCTATCCAGACCACCAAGTGGGGCAACGCTTACCACTGGTTCTTCAGTTCGACGGGTGACCCCATCAAGATCGCTTATTCGCCCGTTGAGTCATGGGGCGAGATCCGTGATCTCCGCTTCACCGTGAAGGTACGCATGTTCCGCGTAGAGCCGTCAGCCCACGACGACACGACGTTCGAGATCGGATATGACGGCGAGGAGATCGTGTGCCAGCGGCCGGCAGGTCACGAAAATAAGCACGCCTCTGCTGCCGGGCTCTCCTCACACCGAGCCGCGACCACAGGCATGCCATGGCGCCTCCTCAGACGGCACCCCGCCCTGACCACTTCCGCCGGGCTGATCATCTTGGCGGCTGTCGTCGGCCTAATAGTGGTCACGCACAGCCCGGGACCGTCAGCCCATCCCAGCCCGCCATCGCACTCAGCACCCGCCACAACCCTCACCGACCCCGGAACCAATACCGCTGTGTACTCGCTGGCGTTCAGCCCGGGCGGCACGACCCTCGCCGCCGGCGACAGTAACGGCAGCACGTACCTGTGGAACCTGGCCACCGACCAGCCCACCTTCCTGCCCAGCCCCACAGGCGGGGGCGTGAACGCGGTGGCGTTCAGCCCGGACGGCACGACCCTCGCCACCGGCGACAACGACGGCCACACCTACCTGTGGAACCCGGCCACTGGCAAGATCATCACCACCCTCACCGACCCCACCAGAAGCGCAGTGATGGCGGTGGCGTTCAGCCCGGACGGCAAGGCCCTCGCCGCTGGCGACAACGACGGCCACACCTACCTGTGGAACCTGGCCACCGACAAGGTCATCCACCCCAAACGCTTCAAAGACCAGGCAAGCGGGGGCGTGAACTCGGTGGCGTTCAGCCCCGATGGCATGACCCTCGCCACCGGCGACAACAGCGGCAGTACCTACCTGTGGAGCCTGGCCACTGGCGAGCTCATCGAGATCCTCACCGATCCCACAAGTCAGGGCGTGGTCTCGCTGGCTTTCAGCCCGGACGGCATGACCCTCGCCACCGGCGACAACAACGGCCACACCTACCTGTGGAATCCGGCCACTGGCAAGATCATCACCACCCTCACCAACCCCACCAGCCTAGGAGTGAAGGCGGTGGCTTTCAGCCCGGACGGCATGACCCTCGCTGCCGGCGACGGCCTTGGCCACACCTATCTATGGAACCCGGCCACCGGCAAAATCATCACCGCCCTCACCAATCCCACAAGCGAACAGGTAACCGCGGTGGCATTCAGCCCGCACCGCACAATCCTCGCCGTAGGCGCTTACAACGGCAGCACATACCTGTGGAACCTACCTGCCGCCAAGATCACCGCCACCCGGTAGCGGTGCGCATGAGAGCAACATGCAACTCCCGCCCAGGATGAGCGCACATGCCGCGCAGAATGTGGGTGGAGTGCCAACCACCACAAACGCCGCTGGCAGCCCCTCGTCCCCGCAGTCACGGAAGCATCAGCGAGCACAGCTGCCACGGGCGTAGCTAGCCAGCGCCAAGATCATAGGAGTAGGGCACCTGGATGGGCCACATCCCCATGATCATCACTGGTGCTGGGTCGCGCAGCGGCTTGACGGGTCAGGTATCGGCGTCTGGTTGTGTGATCTGTCAGACTGATATGTTTTTTCTTAACAATCGGGCGATCCGCAGGGCTTCCCGTGACGCTGAACCAGCTCCGCACGTTCCTCGCGGTGGCCGAGCACGAGTCGGTGCACGGCGCGGCGCAGGAACTCGTGGTCACCCAGGCGGCCGTGTCGGCGTCGCTGGCCGCCCTGCAGAAGGCGCTTGGACTGGCGCTGGTCGCCCCGGACGGGCGTGGGCTGCGGCTCACCGACGCCGGCAAGGCGTACGCCGGCTACGTCCGGCGGATCATCGGCCTGCTCGACGAGGCCGGCCTGGCGGCGGCCGCCTGCGCGGACCCGGAACGGGGAGAACTGCGGATCGCTGCCGTGACCACGGCCGCCGAGCAGGTGGTGCCGGGCATCCTGGGCGGCTTCCGCCGGGACCACCCGCTGACCGGGGTCCGGCTGGAGGCCGGCAACCGGGACCAGGTGCGGTCGCTGCTCGACCGGCACCTGGTCGACCTCGTGGTCAGCGGCAGGCCCGGGCCCGGGTGGGAGGTGGCCGTTCACGCCGTCCGGCCGCACGAGCTGGTCGTGGTGGCCGCTCCCGAGCTGGCCGCCGACGCCGCCCGGGTGGCCGGTCCCGGTGATGCGGCCGGGCTGCTTGCCTGGCTGGCCCGGCAGACCTGGCTGCTGCGCGAGCCCGGCTCGGGCACCAGGGCCAGCATGGCCGCGCTGCTCGCCGAGGTGGACATCGCGCCACTGGCGCTGATGGTCGGCTCCAACGGGGCGATCAGAGAATCGGCCCGCGTCGGGCTCGGCGTCACGCTGGTCTCCAGGGACGCGGTCGCCGCGGAACTGGCCGCCGGCCAGCTCGCTGAGATCCCGGTGCCGGGCACGCCGCTGCACCGCGACTGGTACCTGCTGGCCCGCCGGGAGGAGCTGCCGCCCCCGGCATCCCGGCTCGTGGACCACGTGCTGCGCACCGGGGCCTTCCGCGCATCCGGCCAGGGTGATGTCCGATCACCCGGTCCAGCAGACTAAGGAATCACGCACTGCCTCATGGCGGAGCCCGTCCGTCATGCGTCGCGGGTGGCCATCTTCCCGGCGCCGGCCAGCCGGCACCGACAGCCGCCCGGGCAGCCGCGACGCGGCCAGCTACGCGCCCAGCCCGAGCAGCACCAGCACCGGCGCGGTCACGGTGCCCGAGGTCGCGGCAAGCGCCGCAAGGCCCACGCACCCGGCGAGGACGACGGCCACCGGCCACCGGCGCCCCCCGAAGGGATCGGGAACCAGCCGCCTGCGGCACACTGGGGCCTTCCGCGCAGCCGACCAGGAGGAGCCCAGATGACGCAGATCGTGCCGGTGACCGGGGTGGCCCAGGTGGGCAAGGACCGGGTACGGGTGATGACCGGGCTGACCACCCACGCGGGCGGGCCCTACCTCTGCGGACCCGCCCTGACCTGCGCTTGTGCCCCCGAGGACAACCTGGCCATGCACGCGGCGCTGTATCAGGCGCGGCCCGGCGCGGTGCTGGTCTGCGACGGCAGCGGCAGCATCAGGTGTGCCATGTTCGGCGAGCTGATGGCGACCGACGCGGCGAACCAGCGGCTGGCCGGCCTGGTACTGCAGGGCCCGGTGCGGGACATCGCCGACATCGACGAACTCGGCTTCCCGGTCTGGTGCACCGGCACCGCGCCGGGGCAGGCGGCCAAGGCCGCGGTGGTGTCGGTGGGCCTGCCGGTGGTGGTCGGCGGCGTACTGGTGGCCTCCGGCGACCAGGTGATCGCCGACCGCGACGGTGTGGTCGTGGTGCCCGCGGCGCAGTGGCCGGCCATCCAGGCCGAGGTGGCCGCGGTGGCCGCCAAGGAGGAGAAGACACGCGCCCGGCTGGCGGCCGGCGAGCGCCTCGCCGAGATCAACGGGCTTGACCTGAGCCGCTTCCTGCCGGACCCGGGCTGAGGGGCGCCACTTAGGCTGCACCGGATATATAAACGTTTACTTACTAGTTAGCACGAAACTCTCAATAGACACTCGAACAATGCGCTGGCATCGTGGAACGCGGAAGACCGGACACCCCGGGACACGCCGCACCACCACGGAGGAACCATGGCGCAGGGCCAGCAGCAGGACGACCAGCGCTGGAACGCGGGCGTCATCCCGTACGCGCAGATGGGCTACTGGGCGCCGGACTACGAGCCGGCCCCCACCGACCTGCTCACCGCGTTCCGGATCACCCCGCAGCCGGGCGTGCCGCCGGAGGAGGCCGGCGCCGCGGTGGCGGGGGAGTCCTCCACCGCGACCTGGACCGTGGTGTGGACCGACCGGCTCACCGCCTACGACCACTACCAGGCCAAGTGCTACCGGGTGGATCCGGTGCCGGGGCGCGAGGGCGAGTACATCGCCTACATCGCCTACGACATCGACCTGTTCGAGGAAGGCTCCATCCCGAACCTGACCAGCTCGATCATCGGCAACGTGTTCGGCTTCAAGGCCCTCAAGGCACTGCGCCTGGAGGACATGCGCATCCCGCTGCACTACGTCAAGACGTTCCAGGGCCCGCCGCACGGCATCGTGATGGAGCGCGAGTACCTGAACAAGTACGGCAGGCCGCTGCTCGGCGCCACCACCAAGCCCAAGCTGGGGCTGTCTGCGCGCAACTACGGCCGGGTCGTCTACGAGGCGCTGCGCGGCGGGCTGGACTTCACCAAGGACGACGAGAACATCAACTCGCAGCCGTTCATGCGCTGGCGGGACCGGTTCCTGTTCACCATGGAGGCGGTCAACCGGGCGCAGGAGCGGACCGGCGAGATCAAGGGCCACTACCTCAACGTCACCGCCGCGACCATGGAGGACATGTACGAGCGGGCCGACTTCGCCAAGGAGCTTGGCAGCGTCATCGTCATGGCCGACCTCACGGTCGGCTACACCGCCTTGCACTCGATGGCCCGGTGGGCCCGGCGCAACGGCGTCCTGCTGCACCTGCACCGGGCCGGCCACGGCACCTACACCCGGCAGAAGACGCACGGGGTGAGCTTCCGGGTCATCGCCAAGTGGTGCCGGCTGATGGGGGTGGACCACATCCACGCCGGCACCGTGGTCGGCAAGCTGGAAGGCGACCCGTCCATGGTCCGCGGCTACTACGACACGCTGCGGGAGGCGCGGATACCGGCCAACCCCGGCAACGGGATCTACTTCGACCAGGACTGGGGCTCGATGCCGGGCACCATGCCGGTCGCGTCCGGGGGCATCCACGCCGGCCAGATGCACCAGTTGCTGAACTACCTGGGCGAGGACGTGGTGCTCCAGTTCGGCGGCGGCACCATCGGCCACCCGCTGGGCATCGCGGCGGGCGCCACCGCCAACCGGGTCGCCACCGAGGCGATGATCAAGGCACGCAACGAGGGCCGCGACTTCCTCACCGAGGGCGGGGACATACTCCGCGACGCCGCCAAACGCTGCCAGCCGCTCCAGGTCGCGCTGGACACCTGGGGGGACATCACCTTCAACTACGAGTCCACCGACACCCCGGACGTCGTAGCCACCCCCACGTCCTGACACGGAGCACCCATGCGGATCACCCAGGGCGCTCTTCGCTCCCGCCGGCCCTGAGACCACTGACGAAAGACACGGAGCCACTCATGCGGATCACCCAGGGCGCTCTTCGCCCCGGCCGGCCCTGAGACCACTGACGAAAGACACGGAGCCACCCATGCGGATCACCCAGGGCACCTTTTCCTATCTGCCTGACTTCACCGACGACGAGATCCGGGCGCAGATCGGCTACGCGCAGGCCCAGGGCTGGGCGGTGGCCGTGGAGTTCACCGACGACCCGCACCCGCGCAACGTGCTGTGGGAGATGTGGGGGCTGCCGATGTTCGGATTGGCCGACCCGGCCGGTGCCATGCAGGAGGTCCAGTCGTGCCGCGCGCAGTACCCGGACCACTACGTCCGGGTGACCGCCTATGACTCGAGCCTGGGCCGCCAGACCACCGCGCTGTCGTTCATCGTCGCCAGGCCCGCGGACGAGCCGGGGTTCCGGCTGGACCGGCAGGAGGCCGCGGACCGGCAGGTCCGCTACTCGCTGCACTCCTACGCCGCCGACCGGCCACGGGGCGAGCGTTATGCCGCTGGTTCTTCCGGGCAGAACGGGGCGCGGGGCGGCTGATGGGCACCGACGCCACGCCCGCGCCGCGCGGGTTCGCCATGGCCCGGCCCGGGGCCGCCGCGCCGCAGGCAGCGGAGCCCGGGCCCGCAGAGCCCGCGCCGCTGCCGCCGGACGCCAAGGTGGACCTGGGCTCGCAGGAGCAGGCGCTGCGGATCGCCGCGCTGCTCGCCCGGCTTGACGCGGAATTCGTCGGCCTGGCGCCGGTCAAGGACCGGGTGCGGGAGATCGCCGCGCTGCTGCTTGTCGACCGGCTGAGGCACGGATACGGCCTCGCGTCTTCGCGGCCGAGCCTGCACATGTGCTTTACGGGCAGCCCAGGAACCGGGAAGACCACGCTGGCCATGCACATGGGTGAACTGCTCAGGGAACTTGGATACCTGCGCACCGGGCAACTCGTCAGCGTGACCCGTGACGACCTGGTCGGCCAGTACGTGGGGCACACCGCGCCGAAGACCAAGGAGGTGCTCAAGCGCGCGATGGGCGGGGTGCTGCTCATCGACGAGGCCTATTACCTGTACCGGCCGGAGAACGAGCGGGACTACGGCCAGGAGGCCATCGAGATCCTGCTCCAGGTGATGGAGGCACAGCGCGAGGACCTGGTGGTCATCCTGGCCGGTTACGCCGACCGGATGGATATCTTCTTCCGGTCCAACCCGGGCATGGCCTCCCGCATCGCGCACCACATCGACTTCCCCGACTTCACCCTGGAGGAACTGCTGCGGATCGCGGACACGATGCTGGACCGGGAGCAGTACCGGATGGACGACGGTGCCAGGGAGGCGTTCGCCGAGTACGTGCGGCTGCGGATGGCCCAGCCCCGGTTCGCCAACGCCCGCAGCATCCGCAACGCGATCGACCGGCTGCGGCTGCGCCAGGCGCGGCGGCTGGTCGCCGCCGGGGGAGTGATCGCCAGGGACGACCTGATGCAGATCAGCGCTGCGGACGTGCGGGCCAGCCGGGTGTTCAGGGGAGGGCTGGGCCCGGCCCCGGATAACTCCGGGCGGTGAACGGCACGGCCAGTTTCACCGTGGTGCCGCGGCCCGGCGCGCTGGTGAGTTCCAGGTTCCCGCCCAGCAGCTCGGCGCGTTCGCGCATCCCCGCCAGGCCGAGCCCGGTCGGCGGTACCGCATCCCCTGCCGGGCGCTGCAGTGCTTGCCCCGACCCCGCCACCCCGCCCAAGGCTCCTGGGTCGAACCCGGCGCCGTCGTCGCTGACCTCAAGCACGGCGCGCCCCGCGTGCCGGGTCAGCCGGATCCGCACCGACTCGGCGCGGGCGTGCTTGGCCACGTTCTGCAGCGCCTCCTGTGCCGTCCGGTACACGGCGGTCTCCACGTGCCCGGCCATCCGCAGGTCGTCGGCCTCGACCCGGACATCCAGGCCGGGGAAGGAGTGGCCGAGGCTTTCCAGGCTCGCCGCCAGCCCCAGGTCGTCCAGCACCGGCGGGCGCAGCCCGGCGATCGCCGACCTGGTCTCGTCGAGTGCCGCGGCGGCCAGGTCCTGGGCCGCCGCGATCTGCTCCGCCGCGACCCCGGGGTCGGCGGCGATCGTGTCGGCGGCGGCGGACAGGTGGAAGAACAGGCTGACGATCCGCTGGCTGATCCCGTCGTGGATCTCCCCGGCCAGGCGGCGGCTCTCCCGCTCCTGCCACTCGACGATCCGCTCCGCGAAGCTTTCCAGCGCCTCCTCCCGCTCGGCCAGCCGGCGGTGCAGCCTGGCGTTCTCGATCGCCCCGGCGACCAGGCCGGCCACCGACCGCAGCAGTTCCACGTCGGCCCCGGTGAACTCGCGCCGGGCCCTGGTGTGCACGTTGAGCACCCCCACCAGGTGCCCGAGCGGCGTCACGATGGGCACCGACAGCATCGAGGTGAACTCCTCGCCGCGCAGCGCGGGGATGTAAAGGTACCGGGGGTCGGCGGTCTTGTCGTCGGTGATGACCACGGGCTCGCCGTGCTCGGCGACCCACCCGGAAACCCCCTCGCCGACCGCGAGCTCGATCTCCCCGACCAGGCCGTCGAACGGCGGGGTCGCGCCGTGCAGCCGGAGCGCCCGGCCCTTCTCGTCGAGCAGGTGCACGAAGCACACGTCGGTCTCGGTGGTCTCGGTCACCAGGGTGGCCACGCCCTGCAGCATCCGGTCCAGGTCCAGGCCGGCCGAGATGGTGTCGATGACCCGGAACAGCAGTTGCACCTCGCGCTCGGCGTCGACGCCGTTCAGCCGGCCGCCATTGAGCCGCCCGCCGCCCGGATGGCTGCCGCCAGGCCGGTCGCTGGTCAATGGAACACGCCCTCGCGCAGCGCCACGGTGACCGCCCCGGCCCGGTCAGACACGCCGAGCTTGCGGTAGACGCCCCGCGAGTGGGTCTTGACCGTCTCCTCGCTGACCACCAGCTTGGCCGCGATCGCGCGGTTGGACAGCCCGGCCACCAGCAGCGAAAGCACCTCGCTCTCCCGCTGGGTGAGCCCGAGGTGCGCGCCCGGCCAGAACTCGCCACTGTGCATCCGGGCCGCGGACAGCGCCACCCGCCCGGCCAGCGACGGGTCGATGAGCACCTCCCCGTCGCGGATGCGGCGCAGGTACTCGACAAGCTCGCCGCCGCGGATCCGCTTGAGCAGGAACCCCGCGGCGCCGACCCGCAGCGCCTGGTAGAGGTACTGCTCGTCGTCGTAGACGGTGAGGAACACGACCTTGCAGGCCGGGTGCGCGGCCAGGATGTCCGAGCACAGGTCCAGCCCGGACGCGCCGCGCAGCCGGACGTCGAGCAGCACCGCGTCCGGCTCCAGCCGGGCGACCAGGCTGACCGCCTCACGGGGGTCGCTGGCCTCGCCGGCCACCTCCACCTGGGCGGCATAGGGCCGGAGCATGGCTTTGAGGCCGTCGAGGACCATCTGGTGGTCGTCGACGATCACCAGCCGCATCGGCAGGGACGGGCCGTCCATGTCAGGAAAGGTACCCGTCATCGCGCTGTCCAGGTCATCCCCTGGCTTCGAGCAGGTGCCACAGCAGCAGCAACTGGGCGATAGCCAGCGCCTCGTTCCGCTTGCCCGGCGCGTACTGGCCCAGCGTGTCCGGCAGCACCGTGCCGTGGTCGAAGGAAAGCTGCTCCCAGATCGCCTTCTCCACGATCCGGCTGTCCTCCCGTGGCGCGTGCCCGTGTACGTGCAGCGCGTCCACCGGGCGGCCGTCTGCGTCCCTGATCAGCTTCAGGTGGACCGTGCGCCGGTCGTCGTCGGTGAGCACGTGGGACAGGTCGGGGTGGCCGATGGTCGGGCGCAGCAGTATCTCCGCGGACAGTGACGTGTCATCGCCCGGCCGGGCCTCGTGCCCGGCCACCGGCGCGAACCTGATCGCGATGTCGGCGCACTGCCGCTGCGGCCGGATGAACGCCGCCGAGTCCGGCTCCCGCCGGTCCAGCTCGGCAAGCACTGCCTCGGGGGTGTAGCCGCGCTCGGCGCAGTCCCGGCGGATCTTCCACTTCCGCCGGATCTCCTCGGGCGGGTCCAGGTAGACGGTGATGTCGAAACAGGCACGGGCCAGCTTGGTGTGCAGCGGGAGCAGGCCTTCCACGATCACGAAGTCGCGCGGCTCGACGAGCACCGGGCGGACCAGCTCACCGGTGGAGTGGTCGTAGACGGGCTTGAGTATGGGCCGGCCAAGGGCCAGGAGCTGCAGGTGCTGCTCCATCACCTCGATGTAGTTGCAGTCCGGGTGCAGCACGGTGAACGGCACGTCCCTGCGCTGCGCCCGGTCGTAGCGGTGGTAGTCGTCCACGCACAGCGCGGTCGCCCGGTCCGCGCCCAGGGTCTCGGCGATGCCCCTGGTCAGGGTGGTCTTGCCCGCGGCGCTGTCGCCGGCGATCGCAAGCATCACCGGCCGCCGCGTCTCCGCCTGGTCGTGCCGCCACAGCCGCATGAGCTTGTCCGGCATGGTCGTGGTCCTCGCCTCCGCCCCGCTGCTCCGGGGCGCTCGGTGAACCAACACGGTAGGCGTCGCCAGCGGATGGCACATCCCCCGCGCGGGGAGGTTCTGGGGGGAATTGTGCTGGCCTGGGGGGCGGCCCCCGGGAACCCCCCGGTGGCCGCAGGCCCCGTTCCGCTGTCACTGGGCCTGCGCCTGCTGGTCTGGGGGAGCCCCTGGAACCCCCCGGTGGCCGGTTATGCCTTCGCGTGGCCGGCGGGCCGTCGGGTACGCTTGCCGCGTGCCGTCGCTCCCGTTGTCACCGCTGCCGTGATGCCGCGCCCCGGGATGCGGGGCTGCCTGGGACCAGATACCGGATAGGCGCGGGGAGTGGGTTCTCGTGATTGTGGCAGGCGGCCTCGAACTGCGCGCGGGCGCGGAGTTGCTGCTCGAGGCGGCGAGCTTCCAGGTTGCCCCCGGCGACAAGATCGGCCTGGTGGGGCGGAACGGGGCGGGCAAGACCACACTGGCGCGGGTGCTGGCGGGGGAGGCCCAGCCCGCGGGCGGCACGGTGCGCCGCACCGGCACGATCGGCTACCTCCCGCAGGACTCGCGGGCCGGTGACCTGACCGGCCTGGCCATGGACCGGGTGCTGTCCGCCCGCGGCCTGGACGAGGTCCGGGCCGCGATGCGCACCGCCGAGGCGCAGATGGCCGACCCGGATCCGGCCCGCAGGGACGCGGCCGTCCGCCGCTACGGCAACGCCGAGGAACGGCTGCACGGCCTCGGCGGTTACGCCGCGGAGGCCGAGGCCGCATCGATCGCGGCCAGCCTGGGGCTGCCCGGCCGGGTGCTTTCCCAGCCGCTGCAGACGCTGTCGGGCGGGCAGCGGCGGCGGGTGGAACTGGCCAGGATCCTGTTCTCCGGGGCACAGACCCTGCTGCTCGACGAGCCCACCAACCACCTGGACGCGGACTCCGTCACCTGGCTGCGCGACCACCTGAAGTCCTTCCGCGGTGGCCTGATGGTCATCAGCCACAACTCCGCCCTGCTCGAAGCGGTGGCGAACAAGGTCTTCCACCTTGACGCCGAGCGGACCACCCTGGACATCTACAACGTCGGCTGGAAGACGTACCTGGCGCAGCGGGAGACCGACGCGCGGCGCCGCCACCGGGAGGCGGCGGGCGCCCGGCGCCAGGCGGCCGTGCTGCAGGCGCAGGCGGACCGGATGCGGGCCAAGGCAACCAAGGCCAGGGCCGCGCAGGGAATGGAGCGGCGGGCCCAGCGGCTGCTGGCGGGCGTGGCCGAGGAGCGCCGCGGCCAGCGGGTGGCGAAGCTGCGCTTCCCCGAGCCCGCGCCGTGCGGCAAGACACCGCTGTCGGCACGGGGGCTGTCCAAGTCCTACGGCTCGCTTGAGGTGTTCGCCGACGTCGACATGGCGGTGGACCGCGGGGCCAGGATCGTCGTGCTCGGCCTGAACGGGGCGGGCAAGACCACCCTGCTGCGGCTGATATCCGGGCTGGAGCCGCCGGACACCGGCGAGGTGATACCCGGGCACGGGCTGCGGCTTGGCTACTACGCCCAGGAGCACGAGACGCTGGACCTGGACCGGACGGTGCTGGAGAACATGGCTTCGGCCGCGCCGGAGCTGACCGAACCGGAGCAGCGGCGCGTCCTCGGGTCGTTCCTGTTCCCCGGGGACGACGTGACCAAGCCCGCCGCGGTCCTGTCCGGCGGCGAGCGGACCAGGCTCGCCCTTGCCCTGCTGGTGGTGTCCGGCGCGAACGTGCTGCTGCTTGACGAGCCCACGAACAACCTTGACCCGCTGAGCAGGAACGAGATCCTGGGCGCCCTGCGCCGTTACCGGGGGGCGATCGTGCTGGTGACCCACGACGAGGGCGCCGTCGAGGCGCTGTCCCCGGAGCGGGTGATCCTGCTGCCCGACGGCGTGGAGGATTCATGGAGCGAAGATCTGTCGGATCTGGTTGCCCTGGCCTGACCTGGCAGCACGCGAATAGTAGTGATCACTTACCTGGATGCGGGTAGCCGATTGCGTGTTAATGAGTGATCATGGCGGGTGACGGTGACGCAGCGGTCAGCTCAGCTAACGGGAGGTACGCGTGACCGAAACCCTCAAAAAAGGTACCCGGGTGACCGGGTCCGACCGCACCAAGCTGGCAGCCGACCTGAAGAAGAGATACGACTCCGGGGAAAGCATCCGTGCGCTCGCTGCGACGACCGGCCGTTCCTACGGCTTCGTGCACCGGATCCTGACCGAGAACGGGGTGTCGCTGCGCGGCCGGGGTGGCGCGACGCGCGGCAAGGCCAAGGCGAAGCGCTGAGGGGACAGTGACGTCCCGCCTGGCCGGACTGGACCGTGCGGGCCTGCGATTCGACCTTGGCGAGCCGCGTCCAGGCGCGGCCACGGTAACGCTGTCGCGCCCCGAGCGGCGCAACGCCATGACCCCCCGGATGTGGCGGGGACTGGCCGAGATCGGCCGGTCCCTCCCGGCAGACATCCGGGTGGTAGTGGTACGGGGAGCGGGGCCTTCTTTCTCGTCCGGCATTGACCTGCGGATCCTCGCGGGGGACGGGGCGGACGAGGCCGACCAGGTGCCGAGCCCGGCGGATCCCGGCTTCGAGGACTGGGTCGCGGCCTGCCAGGAGGGGTTCGCCTGGCTGCGCAGCCCGTCGCTGATCTCTGTGGCGGCGGTTCGCGGCCACGCCATCGGTGCCGGGTTCCAGCTTGCCCTCGGCTGCGACCTGCGGGTTCTCGCCGACGACGCGATGCTCTGCATGAAAGAGCCCTCGCTCGGCCTGGTGCCCGACCTGATGGGGACAAAGCCACTTGTCGACATTGTCGGCCTGCCCAGGGCTCTGGAGATATGCCTCACCGGGCGGTCGGTGCCGGCCGCCGAGGCGCGCGAGCTGCGCCTGGCCGAGCTGGTGGTGCCCGGGGCGGACCTGGACGGCACCGTGGCCGACCTGGCCGCGGCGCTGCTCGCCGTGGACCCGGCAACGGCCCGGGCCACCAAGGCGCTGCTGTCCCAGGCCGCGGGCAACACCCTGGAGCAGCAGGCGGCCGCCGAACGTCAGGCCCAGGCCGCGCTGCTGCGCTCGCGGCTCACCACCTCGTGAGCTGGCGCCCTCACTCCGCAGCCGGGCCGGGTACCTCGTAGTGGACCACGCCGTCCCTGGTGGAGCTGGCCAGGCGGCCCTGTGCCGTCAGCAGCTCAAGATGCGCCCGCGTCTCGATCACGGCGAGCATCTGGTTGAACGGATCCAGCTCGTCAAGCTGGCGCTCCCGGCGGGTCCACCGCAGGGACCGGGCGGCCTCGAGCGCGGTGGCCGCACCGGCCCGCACCGCGGCCAGGCAGCGGCCGAGCCGGTCGTCGTGGTGGGCAAACAGTTCGTCGATGCGGGCGTGCGCGCTGGGCGCCACCGGCCCATGGGCGGGCAGCAGCCGCATGTCGGGCAGGCTGCGGACAAGCCGCAGGGACTGGAGGTAGTCCTGCAGCGGGTGCGGGGACGGCACCGCCTCGAACCCGATCGACGGGGTGATGTGCGGCAGCACATGGTCGCCTGCGAACAGCAGCCCGGCGGCAGCGTCGCGGAAGACCACGTGGCCCCGGGTGTGGCCGGGGGTGGGGACCACGGTCAGGGTGCGGTCACCCGCGCCGATCTCCTGGTGCGGGGTCAGCCACCGGTCCGGCTGCTCCCAGTCGGCGGCGCCGCCGGGCAGGGCACGGGCGGTGTCGCCGAGCCCGGCGATGAGGCCGGCCGCCCCGCTGGCCCGCAACTCGGCCAGCTGGGGCGCGAACGGCTCGGCCGTGCCGCCGGACAGCGCCGCGATGGCCTGCCGCTCGCCGAGGCCGAGGGACACCACGGCGCCGAACTCCCGGCGCAGCTGGAGCCCCAGCGTGTAATGGTCCCGGTGCACGTGGGTGACCAGGAACGAGCGGACGTCGCCAAGCTCGGCGCCGAGGCTGGCCAGGGCCGTGGTGAGGGCCTTACGGGCCACGTCAAGGGCCCAGCCGCTGTCGATCAGCACGAGGCCGTCGCCGGCCTCGATGACGTAGACGTTCACCGCCCGCAGGCCGTCGGTGGGCAGGGGCAGCGGGACCCGGTGCACCCCGGGGGCGACCGGGTAGGCGCCCGGCTCGGCCCACTCACGGGCGACGGCCCTGGCGTCGGCGGTCACGGCTGGCTCGTTCTCCTCAGTTCCACTTCACACTCCGGGCGAGCCTCCATGGTTGCGCACTCCCGCTACCTGGCCGGCACAGGGGCGCGCATCGTGACCCGTTCGCCCTGAGCGCACCGGGAAGAGCATGGCCGGGGCCAGTGTTGCCGCTCACATGTACCAGGCTCAGTGGCACGCCATGCACTCGTTCACACGGGACAAGTCGGTCACCCAGCAGCGGCTGAGCCGGGGCATCGTGCGGCGGATCGCGTCGTATGCCCGCCCCTACCGGCTGGACCTGGTCATCTTCCTGACGCTGACCGCGCTGTCCGCGGTGATCGCGGTGGCCGTGCCGCTGCTGCTGCAAACCATCATCGACCAGGGCATCCTGCCCAAGGACATGGCGGTCGTGCTGTGGGTCGCCGGGGCGGTGGCCGCACTTGCCCTGGTGGGCGCCGTGCTGTCGGTCGCCACACGCTGGTTCTCGGCGCGCATCGGCGAAGGGCTCATCTACGACCTGCGCACCGAGGTGTATGAGCATGTCCAGCGGCAGCCGCTGGCGTTCTTCGTCAGGGCCCAGACGGGATCCCTGGTCAGCCGGCTGAACAGCGACGTGATCGGCGCACAGCAGGCGATCACCTCGACGCTGTCGTCGGTGATCGCCAACGCGATCGGCCTGATCCTGGTGCTCGCCGCGATGCTCTACCTGTCCTGGCTGGTCACCGTCGTCACGCTGGTGATGATGCCGTTCTTCGTCATCCCGGCCCGCCTGGTCGGCCGCAGGCTGCAGCGGCTCACCAGGGAATCGATGCAGCTCGACGCCCAGATGGGCTCCACCATGACGGAGCGCTTCAACGTTGCCGGGGCGATGCTGGTCAAGCTGTTCGGCCACCCGGCGGACGAGGCCCGGGTGTTCGCCGGCCGGGCGGCCAGGGTCAGGGACATCGGCGTGACCACCGCCATGTACGGCAGCACGCTGTTCATCGCGCTGAGCCTGCTCGCCTCGATGGCCACCGCCGTGGTGTACGGCCTTGGCGGCGGCCTGGTGATCCACGGTGCCATCCAGCTGGGCACGCTGGTGGCGCTCGCGGCGCTGCTCAGCAGGCTCTACGGCCCGATCACCGCGCTGTCCAACGTGCAGGTGGACGTGATGACCGCGCTGGTGAGCTTTGACCGCGTGTTCGAGGTGCTCGACCTCAAGCCGCTGATCGCGGAGCGGCCCGGGGCGGTGGCGCTGCCCTGGAGCCGCCAGGGAAACGGGGCCGGGCCCGCCGCCGCGCTGCCGGTCGAGTTCGACCACGTCTCGTTCCGGTATCCGACCGCCAGCGAGGTGTCGCTGGCCTCGCTGGAGTCGATCGCGCTGCCCGCCCCGGAGCGGGCCGGTGCCGGGCAGGACGTGCTGCACGACGTGAGCTTCACCGCCCCGGCCGGGCAGCTCACCGCGCTGGTCGGCCCGTCCGGAGCGGGCAAGACGACCATCACCCACCTTGTGTCGCGGCTTTACGACCCCCGGGCCGGCGTGGTCCGCATCGGCGGGCTTGACATCGCTGATCTCACCCTGGACTCGCTGCACGAAGCGGTGGGCGTGGTGACCCAGGATGCGCACATGTTCCACGACACGATCCGGGCCAACCTCGCCTACGCCAAGCCGTCCGCCACCGAGGAGGAGCTGGTCGAGGCCTGCCGGGCGGCGCAGATCTGGGGCCTGATCGAGCAGCTGCCGGACGGGCTGGACACCGTGGTCGGCGACCGTGGGTACCGGCTGTCCGGCGGGGAGAAGCAGCGCATGGCGATCGCCCGGCTGCTGCTCAAGGGGCCCGCCGTGGTGGTTCTGGACGAGGCCACCGCACACCTGGACTCCGAGTCGGAACTGGCGGTGCAGCACGCGCTCAAGACCGCGCTGGCCGGCCGGACCTCGCTGGTGATCGCGCACCGGCTGTCCACGATCAGGGAGGCCGACCAGATCCTGGTCATCGACGGCGGCCGGGTCCGGGAGCACGGGCAGCACGAGGAACTGCTGGCCTCCGGCGGACTGTACGCCGAGCTCTATCACACCCAGTTCGCCGACCAGGAGCCGCTGGCAGCCGGCCCGGCGGTCCGGGCTCAGCTTCCGTAGCCGACCCGGCGCAGCTCCTCGCCGGCCACGTTCTCGACCTCGGCCACCTGGGACGGGGCGAGCAGCCGGCGCCAGGCGCCCGGCTCCAGCGGAGTGCCGGACACCTGCGGCTCCACCGGCCGGATCTGCGCACCGGCGAACGCCGACAGCGCGGTCGCGGCGGCGGCCGGCTGCCGGATCATCTCCTCGTACCGCAGCGTGACCAGCTGCTCGGCCGACAGCCGGGTGCGCAGCCTGGCCATCAGCCGGATGGTGCCGCGCCAGCGCATGGCGCACTTCCCGGCCACCGACGACTCGGCCCACAGGTGCCGGTCCGGCGCGCTGTCCACGCCGAGCAGCGGGTGGGTGACCTCGGCGTCCATGTTCACGAAACCGGCCCGGAACCACGCGAGTGCCTGGGGATCTGTGAGCATCCCCGCGACCACGTCTCTGCCGTCACGGACGATCTGCACCAGCCGCGCGTCCGGGAACGCGTCCACCAGCGAATCGGCGCAGTAGAGCAGGTCCGGGCTGGCATCGCCGTACCTGGTGATGCCCTGCTCGGCGACGCACGGCCGGTTGCCCGGCGTCCCGCCCGCCTCGCGGCAGGCCAGCGTGCAGCCCAGGCAGCAGTCCGGGCCGACCTGCCAGCCCTGGGCGAAGGCGTCACGCAGCACGGTGGCGGCCGCCTCGGGGTGCCCGCGGGCCAGCGACGGGGTCCGCGCGAACGCCTGCACCACGGGCAGGACCCAGCGCTGCCCGAGCGTCATGTGGAATCCCGGCGAGCGCTTGACCGCCCGCGCCAGCATCTCGGTGCCTGCCAGTGGCGCGCCGATCACGAACACCGGGTTGCGCACCTTGCGGCCGTTGACCACCAGGATGTGCGGCCGGGCCCCGGACGGTACTTCCGGGCGGGGGATCGTGGTCACCGCTGGCCGCGCCTCGTGGCCGTGCGCCCGGCGGGCCGCCGACAGTGGTCAGGCTCGTGCGCCGCCAGGTTGAGCGCGGCCTGGATGAGCGGGACGTGGCTGAACGCCTGCGGGGTGTTCCCGACCTGGCGCCCGTACCGGGGGTCGTACTCCTCGCTGAGCAGGCCGACGTCGTTACGCAGGCCGAGCAGCTTGTCGAACAGCTCGTGCGCCCGGTCTTCGTGGCCGATCATCTGCAACGCGTTGACCAGCCAGAAGCTGCAGGCGAGAAACGCGCCCTCGCTGCCGGGCAGGCCGTCGACCTGCGATTGGCCGGTGGCGAGCTGATAGCGGCGGACCAGGCCGCCGGAGACGAGTTCCCTGGCGATGGTCTCCACGGTGGACACCACCCGCGGATCGTCCGCGGGCAGGAAGCCGACCTCGGGGATGAGCAGGACGGCGGCGTCAAGTTCCGCCGATCCGTAATACTGGGTGAACGCGCCACGCTGCTCGTTGTACCCGTGAGCGCACACCTCATCGTGGATCTTGCCGGCTATCTCGTGCCAATGGTCACCCGGGCCCGGCAAGCCCTGGCCGGCCGCCCGGCAGGCACGGTCGAAGGCGACCCACGCCATCACCTTGGAGTGCACGAAGTGCCGCCGTGGCCCGCGCACCTCCCAGATGCCCTCGTCGGGCTGGTCCCAGTTGTTCTCCAGGAAGTCAAGCAGGGCCCGCTGCAGCGCCCAGGCGTGCCGGCCGGAACTGACCCCGGCGGCCCGGCCCATGCTGAGCGCGTCGATCACCTCGCCATAGACGTCGAGCTGGCGCTGGCCGACGGCCGCGTTGCCGATCCGGACCGGCACCGAGTTCTCGTAGCCCGGCAGCCACTCCGCCTCCCATTCGGCCAGGCGGCGCTCGCCGGTCACGCTGTACATGATCTGGACGTCTTTCGGGTCGCCGGCGATCGCCCGTTCCAGCCAGCCCCGCCATGCCGCCGCCTCCTCGGTGTACCCGGTGCGCAGCAGCGCTTCGAGCGTGATGGTGGCATCGCGGAGCCAGCAGTACCGGTAGTCCCAGTTGCGCACTCCGCCGATGTCCTCGGGCAGCGAGGTGGTCGCCGCCGCCACGATCCCGCCGGTCGGGGCGTAGGTGAGCGCCTTGAGGGTGATCAGGGACCGGACCACCGCCTCCCGGTGCGGCCCCTCGTAGGTGCAGCGGAACGCCCAGTCCCGCCAGAACCTGGTGGTCAGGCCCAGCTCGGCGGCGGGGTCGGCCCGCTCGGGCTCGCCCTCGTGGGAAGGCCGCCAGGTCAGCACGAACGGCACGTGCTCGCCCGCGGCCACCCGGAACGACGCGTGGTGGGCCATGTTGCGGCCGGTCAGGGTGACCGGCGTGTCCAGCCACAGCGAGTCAGGGCCGGCGACCGCGCAGATCCGGCCATCGCGGCGCCGCACCCAGGGCAGGATCGCGCCGTAGCCGAGCCGCAGCCGCAGCGTGCACTCCATGTCCACGTGACCGTGGACGCCCTCCACGATCCGGACCAGGACCGGCGGCTTGCCGTCCCGCGGCGGCATGAAGTCGGCGATGCGCACCGTGCCGGTGGCGGTCCGCCACTCGGTCTGCAGGATCAGCGTGTCGCCCAGGTAGTGCCGGGTCACCCCGGCGTCACCGGGCTGCCCGGCCGGGCAGATGCTCCAGTGGCCGTGGTCCTCGGTGCCGAGCAGCCGGGTGAAGCACGCGGGGGAGTCGAACCGGGGCAGGCAGAGCCAGTCGATCGAGCCGTCCTTGCCGACCAGCGCCGCCGTCTGCATGTCGCCGATGAGCGCGTAGTCCTCGATCAGTCCCGCCACCGGTTCCTCCCGTGCGCCTCTGCCGGTCAACCGTACCTGCCGGGCCGGCATGGCCGCCCGCGCGTCCCGCGTGGCGTTGGCCATGACCTGCGGGCCAGCCGAGCGTTCGGGCGCCCTAAGCTGGCATCCGTGCACCCACCTCACGCGGCGCGGATCCTGGCAGGCACGGCTGTGGCCGCCGTGCTGTGCCTGGCCGCGAGCGGCTGCGGCGCCTTCGACCGGGCGTTCGGTAAACAGGAGGCGGTGGTGCAGTTCCAGCCGAACACGCCCGCCTCGACAATGCTGAAGGCTCGCGCTGCCTGCTCGCATGTGGCCGGCACATACCCCGAGCCGATCCCGAAGCACGCGCTGGCGATCCAGCTCCCCGACGACATCAGGTACGAGGTCGGCAGCGCGAGTGACGCCCAGCAGGCCCGGCTGGACCAGTGCCTGAGCCGGTTCCCCGCGGTCGTCGGCATCGAGCCAGTCAGCCCGTCCGGCGGCTGAAGCCCGTAGGCTATCCAGCCGTGATGCTTCGGTCGGCCGCCGGGCCGGTGTGGCGGCTCGGCGTGGCCGCGGCGGCCCTGGCCGCGCTGGCCGGCTGCGGGCTGCTTTCCTCGCCAGCGCCAGCGCCGCCCCCGGCGGGCGCGGCCGAGGGCCCCGGCCCGGCCCCGGCGACAGGTTCCCCGGCCGCGGCGGCGACCGCCGCCCCGTCCTGCCCTGCCAGGCCGGCCAAGTTCACCTGCGCGATGCGCACCCGGATCGCGGCCGTGCAGGCCTACCTGCGGCACCGGCCCGGCGTGGTGGGGGTCGTGCTGCGGGACAGGTCCACCGGGGCGGTCTGGGAGAACGCCCACGCGCACACGCATATCTATATGGCCTCCACCAGCAAGCTGGCCATGGCGGTGACGCTGCTGATGCAGAACCAGGCCGGGGTGATCCACCTGACCGCCGGGGACATGTCGGTGCTGCACGACATGCTGCACGTCAGTTCGGACACCGCGGCCGACACGCTCTGGTTCAAGTTCGGCGCCCCGTTCTACACCAGCTACTTCCCGCGGATCGGGCTGGCCACGGCACGGTACGTGGCGGCCCCCGGCATCACCCCGCCGTACTGGGGGGAGATGCTCTGCTCGGCCGCGGACCTGAGCCATGTCATCACCTACGTGCTCGACGCCATGCCGGCCTCGCTGCGCGGCTACCTGGTCACCACGCTGAGCCACGTCGCCACCGACCAGCACTTCGGGGTGTGGGGCGCGGGCAGCGCCAACCACCCGGGCAACAAGGACGGCTGGTCGGTGGAGCAGCCCGGCTGGATCATCAACTCGGTCGGGTTCGCCGGGCCGGGGCAGCGGTACACGCTGGCCATGATGAACAGCCTCAACGGCCATGGCGGCTACCACGCGGGCACCGGCACCCTGACCGAGGTGGCGGCGATCCTGTTCCGCGGGCATCAGGTACAGGCGCCGAAGGTCAGCGCCACGCCCTGAGCGGTGCCGGCTCCGGAACCCCGGGGGCCCGCGGCGCACCCCGTCGCCCCTCCGGTACCGGATAGCACGAAATCGTAAGAACAGCGGACGCCACACCCCGGCCCGGGGCCCGGCCGGCTTGCGGGCGGCCCCGAAGGCCCGCTCCTCGTCGCGGGCCTTCGGCCGTGCCAGGACGCCCAAAGGCCCAGTTCGGCGCGGGGATTTGGGCCGTGCCAGGACGTCGCCGGCCCCGCGCCTCAGCTCGTGACAACCTTGTGACCTGGGTATCTGGCCGAATCGAGTTGTGCTTTCCGATATTCTCTATTAAGTTGATCTGGATACTAAAGTGATCGGGAAAGGTGGAACTCAATGCGGCGTGTGCTACTCACGGCAGGAGTAGCTGCTGTCAGCCTTTTGGCGGCGGGCTGTGCTTCGTCCGCGACCGGGGCGTCGAACTCAGGCTCGGCGCCCGTGGTGCTGCGGCTGGGCTTCCTGGCGAACATCACCCACGAGCCCGCTCTGGTGGGCCTGGCCAAGGGCTACTTCACCAAGGACCTGGGCAAGAACGTCACGCTGAAGACCTCGGTCTTCAGCACCGGCACCGAGGAGACCACGGCCTTGCTGGCCGGTCAGCTCGACGCGGCCTACGTCGGCCCCAACCCGGCGATCAACGCATGGCAGAAGTCCAACGGCACGGCCATCAAGATCATCTCGGGTGCGGCCTCGGGCGGCGCCTCCCTGGTCGTGAAGAAGGGCATCACCAGTGCCGCCCAGCTCAAGGGCAAGTCGCTGGCCACGCCGTCGCTGGGCAACACCCAGGACGTCGCGCTGCGCTTCTGGCTCAAGCAGCACGGCCTGAACACCACGCCCACCGGCGGCGGTGACGTGTCCATCAAGCCGATCAAGCCGAACTCGGCCGCCGTGCTTGAGTTCGCCTCCGGCCAGATCGACGGCGGCTGGGAGCCCGAGCCGTACGCCACCGAGATGGTGCTCGACGGCGGGACCCGGCTGGTGAACGAGGCCAGCCTGTGGCCGGGCGGCAACTTCGTCACCACCAACCTGGTGGTCACCCAGTCGTTCCTCAAGGCCCACCCGTCCACGGTCAATGGCCTGCTCAAGGGGCAGATCGAGGCCAACTCCTACATCAACTCGAACGGCACCGCGGCGGCCAGCGTGGCCAACGCCGAGCTGACCAAGCTGCTCGGCAAGGGCCTGAAGCCGAACGTGCTGAGCGCGGCGCTGCCGTACATCCACTTCACCAACGACCCCGTCGCCTCGTCGCTGGCCGCCGATGCCCAGCACGCGGTGGCCGTGGGCCTGCTCACGCCGGTGAAGAACCTGTCCGGCATCTACGACCTCGGCCCGCTCAACGCCTTGCTGAAGGCGGACGGGCAGCCGCAGGTGAGTTCGTGAGCCTTGACCAGCGCCAGGCTGCGCCCCCGGGAGTACTCCCGGGGGCGTCAGCCCGTTCCGGCGCCGTGAACAATGACGCGCTGAACGGCGCGGACGGTACCACCGCCATCTCGATCAGCGAGGTGTCCAAGGCCTTCGGCCACGGCAAGACCACGGTGCACGCCCTCGACCGGGTGTCGCTCGACGTGACGCTCGGCGAGTTCGTCTGCCTCATCGGCGCGTCCGGCTGCGGTAAGAGCACGCTGCTGTCGCTGGTGGCCGGCCTGGACACGCCGACCGCGGGCACGATCGGCACCTTCGGCCGGAAGGTCGCGCTCATGTTCCAGGAGCCGGCCCTGTTCCCCTGGCTGACCGCGGCCAAGAACGTGGAACTTGCGCTGCGCCCGAGCGGCATGGCCAGGAAGGCCCGCCGTGACCGGGCCGCGGAACTGCTGGAAGCGGTGCACCTGGATGGCTTTGGCGACAAGCGGCCGCACGAGCTGTCCGGCGGCATGCGCCAGCGGGTGGCGATGGCCCGGGCGCTGGCCACCAGCGCCGACGTGCTGCTCATGGACGAGCCGTTCGGCGCGCTGGACGCCATGACCAGGGACCTGCTGCACGACGAGCTGGACCGGATCTGCATGGACCGGGGCCTGACCGTGCTGTTCGTCACGCACAACGTGCGGGAGGCGGTACGGCTCGGTGACCGGGTGGTGGTGCTGTCCAGCAGGCCCGGCCGGGTCATCGACGAGTTCGCGGTGCCGATCCCCGGGCCGCGCCGGATCGACTCCCCGCAGGTCGCGGAGCTCGCCGGCAAGATTACCGACCGGCTGCGGGAGGAGATGGGGCGTCATGGTCAGGCTCACTAGCCGCGGCGCCGGCACCGGTGCCGTCGGCCCCGACTCCGCCGCCCTCGCCGGCCTGGACAACCTGGAGCTGCCCACCACCGGCCGGCATCCCTGGAGCGCCCGCAGCATCTGGGCCGTCGTCTGGCCGAAGCTGCTGGCGATCGGCCTGGTCCTCGGGATCTGGGAGATCATCCACCTCACCGGCTGGAAGAAGTACGTGCTACCCGGCCCTGCCACGGTCTTCGCCAACCTGTGGGGCCAGATGCAGCACGCCGTGCTCTGGCAGGCCATCAACGTCACGATGCACCGGGCCGTGATCGGGTTCGCCCTGTCGGTGCTCATCGGCGCGGTGGTCGGGGCGCTGGTGTCCCGGATCAAGCCGCTGCGCGCGGCCGTCGGCTCGATGATCACCGCCTTGCAGACGATGCCGTCGATCGCCTGGTTCCCGTTCGCGATCATCCTGTTCGGCGTCACCACGAACGCGATCATCTTCGTGATCGTGCTCGGCTCCGCGCCGTCGGTGGCCAACGGGCTGATCACCGGGGTGGACTACATCCCGCCGCTGCTGTTGCGCGCCGGGAAGACCATGGGCCTGTCCCGGATCGCCACCTTCCGGTACCTGATCCTGCCGGCCGCACTGCCGGCCTTCGTGTCCGGCCTCAAGCAGGCCTGGGCGTTCGCCTGGCGCAGCCTCCTGGCCGGCGAACTGCTGGTGATCATCCTCGGCCAGGTGTCGATCGGGACCCTGCTGTCCGCCGACCAGGACCAGGCCGACATGCCCAGCGCGATCGCCATCATGATCGTCATCCTGGCGCTGGGCATCGTCATCGACATGCTGTTCAGCAAGGCCGACGCCGTACTCCGGCGGCGCCGGGGGATGACCGACCCCGCATCGGCGTAACGCACCTTCTCAGAGCCTCCGCCGGGCGCACCGGCCGGCGCGGCCGGGCAGCAAAAGCCTGGCCGCGCCGGCGGGCCCGTAACATCGAGACTGTGCCGGATACCGCGGGAGTCGTGCTGGCCGGTGGGCGCTCGTCCCGGATGGGGACACCCAAGGCGGCCCTGGAATGGCATGGCTCGACGCTGCTGCGCCGCACAGCCGGCATCCTGGCCCGGGTGACCGACGGGCCGGTGCTGGTGGTCCGCGCCCCCGGACAGCAACTGCCGCCGCTGCCGCCGCAGGTCGAGGTCGTCGAGGACCCGGCCGAGGGCCTGGGCCCGGTGCAGGGCCTGGCCGCCGGGCTGGCGGCGCTCTGCGGCCGGGCCGACATCGCGTTCATCAGCTCCACCGACATGCCGTTCCTGCACCCGGCGTTCGTCCGGCGGGTGCTGCGTGCCGTGGCGGACGGCGCGGACGTGGGCCTGCCGCTGGCCCGTGGCTACCCGCAGCCGCTGGCGGCCGCCTACCGGGTCACGCTGGCGCCGGCCGCGGCGCGGCTGGTCGAGGAGAAGCGGCTGCGGCCCGCCTTCCTGTTCGAACAGTGCCAGGTCACCCGGCTGGACGAGGCCGCGCTGCGCGCCGACCCGGTGCTGGCCGCGCTGGATCCGGACCTGGATTCGGTGGTCAACGTCAACTCACCGGACGACTACACCGGCGCCCGGGCCCGCCCCGCCCCCGAGGTGACCGTCCAGCGGTTCGGCACCCTGGCCGGCGGCCGCCGCGGCCCGCACCAGGTCCGCGCGGCGACCGTCGCCGAGGCCGCGGCCGCCAGCGGGGTGGCGCTGGACGGGCACGTGGTGGCGGCGCTGAACGGGGAGCAGATCACCAGGGACGGCGAGATGCCCCTGGCCGCCGGGGACACGGTGTTCTTCCTGTCTGCGGATGCGGGCGGCTGAGCCGATGGCCCCGGGCGGATATTTCGGCAGGGCGCTCGTCGTGGACGTGACGACCGGGGCCACCAGCGTCCTGCCGCTGCACGAGGAGGTGCTGCGCGGCTATCTCGGCGGGGCCGGCCTGGGCACCTGGCTGATGCACCGGCTCGCCCCGCCGGGCGGGGACCCGCTGGGCGAGCAGGCGCCGCTGGCTTTCGTGTTCTCTCCGCTGGTCGGCACCCCGCTGACCACCAGCGCGAAGTTCGCCGTCGTCGCCAAGTCCCCGCTCACCGGGATGCTCAACGACGCCCTTTCGTCCAGCCACTTCGCCATCTCCGGCAAGCTCACCGGCCACGACGCGATCGTGGTGCGCGGTGCCTGCGAGCGGCCGTCGGTGCTGCTTGTGGACGGCGACGGCGCACGCCTGGCGGACGCCGCGGACCTGTGGGGGCTGCCCGCGGCGCAGGCGGAGCAGCGGCTGCGGGACCGGCTGGGCCGCGGGTGGCGGGCCGCCGCGATCGGGCCGGCCGGGGAAGCCCAGGTCCGCTACGCGACGATCTCCCACGACGGGCGGCACGCCGGGCGCGGCGGGCTCGGCGCGGTGCTCGGCGCCAAGCGGCTCAAGGCGGTCGCGGTACGGGCCGCCACCAAGGTCGCGCCGGCCGACCCGGACGCGGTGCTCGCGGCCGCGCGGGACCTGCGGGCCCGTTCCTTCGGCCCGGCCACCGCGAAGTACCGGGAACTCGGCACGCTGGCCAACCTGCTCGCGTTCAACGCGATCAGCGCCCTGCCGACGCGCAACTTCCAGGCGGCCACGTTCGCCGGGGCGCCCCGGCTGGCGGCCGAGGAACTCGCCGGGCTGCGCACCGTGGCGCGCAACAGCTGCGCGTCCTGCACCATCGGCTGCGAGCACATCTACGCCGGCGGCGGCAAGAAGATGCGGGTGGAGTACGAGAACGTGTTCGCGCTCGGCCCGATGTGCGGGGTGTCGGATCCCGACGCGGTGCTCGCTGCCAGCGCGCTGTGCGACGAGCTGGGCATTGACACCATCTCGGCGGGCGGCACGATCGCCTGGGCGATGGAGTGTGCCGAGCGCGGCCTGATCGATGCGCCCTGGCTGCGGTTCGGTGACGCGGGCGCGCTGATGCGGGCGCTGGCGGAGACCGGCGCACGTGAGGGACTCGGCGCCCTGCTCGCCGAGGGCTCGCGGCGGGCGGCGCAGCAGGTCGGCGGCGGCTCGGCGGAGTTCGCGCCGCACGTCAAGGGGCTGGAGCTGCCCGGGTACGAGCCGCGCACCATGCACGCCATGGCGCTGGGCCTGGCGGTGAACTCCCGGGGCGCCGACCACAACCGCTCGGGTGCCTACGAAGCGGACCTGTCCGGCGACCTCGACCGGTTCGCCGGCGGCGACGCCCACGTCGCGGCGGCGGTGGAGTCCGAGGACCGGGCCGCGGTGATGGACTCCATGATCTTGTGCAAGTTCCTGCGCGGGGTGTTCCGCGAGCCGTTCGAGGAGTGGGCGGCGCTGCTTTCCGCGGTGACCGGCTGGGACGTCGACGGCGCGGAACTGCGCCGCACGGCGCGGCGGATCGTCCTGGCCAAGCGGGTGTTCAACATCGGTGAAGGGTGGCAGCCGGAGGACGACTGGCTGCCGGAGCGGCTGCTGTCCGAGCCGGTGGAGACCGGCTCCGGCCGGGTGGCGGCGCTGACGCCGGAGCGGCTGCGCGCCATGATCAGCGGCTACTACGCCGCGCGCGGGCTGGACCCACAGGGCCGCCCGGCCGAGGCCGGCCTCGCCGATCTCGGGTTGCCGGCCTCGCCCATCCCGGGTTGAGGTAGGTCGGACCGCGACAGATACTGTCCTTATGGTCCTTGTCACCACCCGGACGGTCACGCTCACCATCGACGGGCAGCAGATCACGGTTCCGGACGGCACCACGATCTGGGCCGCGGCCAGAGCGGCGGGCATCGACATCCCGGTGCTGTGCCACGACGAGCGCTACGACCCGGTCGGGGTGTGCCGCATGTGCGTGGTGGACGTCGGGGCGCGGGTCTACGCCGCGGCGTGCGTGCGCCCATGCGAGGACGGCATGGAGGTCAAGACCGCCACCCCCGACGTGGAGCGCAGCCGGGCCACGCTGACCGAGCTGCTGCTTGCCGACCAGCCACCGGCCGGCCGCGACCCCAAGCAGACCACCACGGGCGACAACGAGCTGCTCGCCCTGGCGCAGCGGTACGGAGTGACCCGCGAGGGCGGGCTGCCGCTGTCCTCCGGCCGCGGCACCGACACCTCGAACCCGGTCATCGCGGTGGACCACGACGCCTGCATCCTCTGCGACCGGTGCGTCCGGGCCTGCGACGACATCCAGGGCAACGATGTCATCGGCCGCAGCGGCAAGGGCGCAGCGACCCGGATCGCGTTCGACCTGAACGACCCGATGGGCTCCTCGTCCTGCGTCACCTGCGGTGAGTGCGTCGCGGCGTGCCCGACCGGCGCGCTGACCAACAAGCCGATCCACGGCATCCCGATCCGGCCGCGCACCGAGCTTGACCAGGTGGACAGCGTCTGCCCGTACTGCGGCGTCGGCTGCGCCCTCACCTACAACGTGGACCGCGAGCGCGGCGCGATCGCCTTCGCCGAGGGCCGCGACCAGCCCGGCTCGAAGAGCCGCCTGTGCGTGAAGGGCCGGTACGGCTGGGACTACGCCGCCTCGCCGCAGCGCCTCACCACGCCGCTGATCCGCATCGACTCGGCCTACCCCAAGGGGGCGCTGTCCGCCGACGTCCGCGGCGAGATGAACCGGCCGCCGGGCGAGAACGGCGGCGGGCCCGCGGGCGATGGCCGCAAGGGCGGCAAGGACGGCGAACGGCGGCGCAGGCGCAGGCCAGGTGGCCTGGTCGACTACGCCGAGGTGCTGCCGCACTTCCGGGAGGCGACCTGGGAGGAGGCGCTGGACCTGGTCGCCAGGCGGCTCACCGGGATCTGCGCCGACGGCGGGCCCGGCGCGATCGCCGGCTTCGGCTCCGCCAAGTGCTCCAACGAGGAGGCCTACCTCTTCCAGAAGCTGATCAGGACCGGGTTCCACACCAACAACGTGGACCACTGCACCCGGCTGTGCCACGCCTCCAGCGTGGCCGCGCTGTTCGAGGGCATCGGCTCCGGCGCCGTGTCCACCACCTACGGCGACGTGGTGAACTCCGACGTGGCGATCGTCACCGGCAGCAACCCCACGGCCAACCACCCGGTCGCTTCGTCGTTCTTCAAGCAGGCCAGGCGCAACGGCACCACGATCATCTACGTGGACCCCCGGGCCGACAAGATGTCCGACCACGCCGACATCTTCTGCCAGCTCAAGCCGGGCACCGACGTCGCGTTCTACAACGGCGTGATGCACGAGGTGATCCGGCTGGGGCTGACCGACCCGGATTTCATCGCCCGCCGCACCAGCAACTACGACGCGCTGGCCAGCAACGTCGCGAACTACCCGCCGGAGCGCGCCGAGCAGATCACCGGCGTGCCCGCCGACGTCATCCGGCGGGTGGCCCGGGCCTGGGGCGAGGCGCGGGCCGGGGTCATCTTCTGGGGCATGGGGATCTCCCAGCACACCACCGGCACCGACAACGCCCGCTGCCTCATCGCCATGTGCGCGATCACCGGGAACGTCGGCCGGCCAGGTTCCGGGCTGCACCCGCTGCGCGGGCAGAACAACGTGCAGGGTGCCTCGGACATGGGCCTGATCCCGATGTTCTACCCGGACTACAAGAAGGCCGACGACCCCGGCGTCCGGGCCAGGTTCGAGGGACTGTGGGACACCCCGGACCTGGATCCCAAGCGCGGCCTGACGGTCACCGAGATCATCGGCTCCGCGCTCAAGGGCGGGGTGCGCGGGATGTACATGATGGGGGAGAACCCGTTCCTGTCCGACCCCAACATCAACAAGGTCCGCAAGGCGCTGTCGGCGCTGGAGTTCCTGGTGGTGCAGGACATCTTCCTCACCGAGACCGCCGAGTTCGCCGACGTGATCCTGCCCGCGTCGTCCTACCTGGAGAAGGACGGCACCTACACCAACACCGACCGCCGGGTACAGCTCGGCCGCAAGGTCCTGGATCCGCCGGGGGAGGCGCGGGTGGACTGGGAGGTGATCCAGGACATCGCGAACCGGATCGGGCTGGACTGGCACTACGCCTCCGCGCGGGAGGTCTTCGAGGAGATCGTCTCGGTGATGGCCAGCTACAAGAACCTCAGCTACGACAACCTGGGGCTGACCGGCAAGCTGTACCCGAACCCCGACCCGGAGCACAGCGACGGCACCGTGGTGATGTTCGGGGAGCGGTTCAACACCGACGACGGGCTGGCCCACCTGGTGCCCGCCGAGTGGCTGCCGGCCAAGGAACTGCCCAGCCCGGAGTACCCGTTCGTGCTGAACACCGGGCGGCTGCTGGAGCACTGGCACACGGGGTCGATGACCCGCCGGTCGTTCGCGCTTGACGCCATCAGCCCGCGGGCGGAGGTGTACGTGAACCCGGACGACGCGGCGGAGCTGGGCCTGGCCGACGGTGACATGGCCCAGGTGACCTCGCGCCGCGGCACGATCGAGCTGGCCACGCGGATCTCGCACCGGGAGGCGCGGGGTAACTGCTTCATCCCGTTCCACTTCCGCGAGGCCGCGGCCAACCTGCTGACCATCGACGAGATCGACCCGTTCGGCAAGATCCCCGAGTTCAAGTTCTGCGCGGTCCGGATCGAGGCAGCGCCGGCCGGGGACCAGTGATGGCCAGGGCCCAGGGGCGGATACCGGGTGTCGAGGCGAGGGCGGGCAAGTTCCCCGGCCCCAGCCTGATCCCGGCGCTGCAGGCGATCCAGGAGCGGGTCGGCTGGCTGCCGCGCGAGGAACTGGCGACGCTGTCCCGTGACGTCCACCGCCCGCTGTACGAGATCGAGGGGCTGATCTCGTTCTACCCGCACTTCCGCACCAGGCCGCCGGTGAAGGTGGAGGTGCACGCCTGCCATGACCTGTCCTGCTGGCTGCAGGGCGCGGACCGGCAGATCGCGGAACTGCGGGACCGCTACGGCCGTGACGCCGATGTGCAGGTCACCGAGGTGTCCTGCATCGGCCGGTGCGACGTGGCACCCGCGGTCGCGGTCAACGAGCGTCCAGTGGCCGCAGCGGACGTGGCCGCGGCGGTTGGCGCGGCGCGCTCCGAGACGACCGGCCCTGCTGGGGGTTCCAGGGGGGTCGCCCCCCCAGGCCAGCAGGGCCAAGGCCCCGTGACGAAGGAACGGGGCCTTGAGCCATCGGGGGGTTCCAGGGGGGTCGCCCCCCCAGGCCAGCAGGGCTCGCCGTGGCCGAACGACCCTTACGCGGCGGGCGGGGAACGGTACCGGGTACTGCGCGCGGTGCTGTCCGGGGAACTGGACGCCGAACGGGTCACCGCCGCGCTGAAGGACGCGGGGCTGCGCGGCATGGGCGGCGCCGGGTTCCCCACGGGCCGGAAGTGGGAACTGGTCGCGGCGCAGGCCGCCCAGCCGAAGTACGCGATCTGCAACGCCGACGAGTCCGAGCCTGGCACGTTCAAGGACCGGCAGATCCTCGCCGAGCAGCCGCACCTGGTGCTTGAAGGGCTGCTGCTTGGCATGGTCGCGGTCGGCGCCGAGGAAGGCTGGGTGTTCATCCGGCACGAGTACGGCCCCGAGGAGGCGGTGATCCGCCGCGAGATCGAATGGCTGCGCGCCGCGGGCCTGGTCGGGCCCGATAGCGGCGGGAGCGGCCGGCGCCTCTCCGTCGAGGTGTTCACCTCACCGGGCGGCTACATCCTCGGCGAGGAGTCGGCGCTGATCGAGTGCATGGAGGGCCACCGCGGCGAGCCGCGCAACAAGCCGCCGTTCCCCGGCGTCTACGGGCTGTGGGGCAAGCCGACGCTGATGAACTCGGTGGAGACGTTCGCCCACGTCCCGGTCATCGCCGAGCGGGGCGCGCAGTGGTGGCGGGCGCAGGGGGTCAATGGCGGCACCGGGCTGAAGTTCTTCGCGGTGTCCGGCCACGTCGAGCGGCCCGGCGTCTACTGCGTGCCGATGGGCAGCACCGCCCGGCAGCTCCTTGACCTGGCCGGCGGCATGTCCGGCGGCCGGGCGCTGGGCGCGATCCAGCCGGGCGGCGCCTCGTCCAACTTCCTCGGCCCGGACGGGCTGGACGTGCCGCTGGACTTCGACGCGGTGGCCAAGGCGGGCTCGATGCTCGGCTCGGGCGCGGTCGTGGTGCTGGCCGAGGGCACCAACCTGCTCGCCGCGGCCACGAACGTGCTGCGGTTCTTCCGCGACGAGTCGTGCGGCAAGTGCGTCCCGTGCCGGGCCGGCTCCACCAAGGCGCACCGGATCCTCAGCGAGCTGCTGGAGTCCGGCGGCGGCCCCGGCGAGGTGGACGGGCGGATCGTCCAGCTGGAGGAGACGATGCGGCGCACCTCGATCTGCGGTCTCGGCCAGGTGGCCCTGGGGCCGGTGATGAGCGTGATGCGGCTGAACGGCCGGGGGAATGGCCACAGAGGCTGACGTCCACGGCCACGCGGGCCGGGAGTTCTTCACCACCCGGACGGTCGCCGAGGCACTCGCCGGGTTCCGGCCGGCCCGGCGCACCGGGACGGAAACGGTACCGCTGGCCGGGGCGCTGCACCGGGTCCCGGCGGCACCGGTCACCGCGCCGCACCCGCTGCCCGGGTTCGCCCGCTCCACCGTGGACGGCTACGCGGTGCGGGCCGCGGACACCTACGGCGTGTCCGAGGGCCTGCCGGGGTACCTGGACGTGGCCGGCGCGGTGCGGATGGGCGCCGAACCGGAGGTCACGGTCGGCCCGGGGACGGTCGCGGTCATGCCCACCGGCGGGGTGCTGCCGCCCGGCGCGGACGCCGTGATCATGGTCGAGTACACCCAGGAGGCGATGCCGGGCACCATCGAGGTGACCCGGCCGGTGGCGCCCGGTGAGGGCGTGGTGCGCGCCGACGAGGACGCGGCCGCTGGCGCGGAACTGGTGCCGGCGGGGCGCCCGCTGCGCGCCCAGGACCTGGGCATGCTGGCCGCCGCCGGGGTCACGCAGGTGAGCGTGCACGCCCGGCCGCGGGTGACGGTGTTCTCCACCGGCGACGAGGTGGTGCCGCCGGACACCGGGAAGCTGCGCCCCGGGCAGGTCCGCGACGCCACCGCGACCGCGCTCGCCGGGCTGATCGCGCAGGCCGGCGGCGAGGCGTGCCAGGGCGGGATCATCCCGGACGACCGGGCCGCGCTGGAGGCCGCGCTGCGCGCCGCGCTGCCCGTCAGCGACATGATCGTGGTCTCGGCCGGCTCGTCGGTGGGGGCTCGCGACGAGACCGCCGCGGCGGTGGCCCGCCTGGGCCCGCCCGGCATCTGGTGCCACGGCCTGGCCATCAGGCCGGGCAAGCCGACCCTGCTGGCCGAGTGCGCCGGAGTGCCGGTGGTCGGCCTGCCCGGCAACCCGCGCTCGGCACTGGTGGTGTTCCGGCTGATCGGGATGCCGCTGGTGCGCCGGGCCGGCGGGTGCACCAGCGTGCCCGCCGAGCCGGTGGTGCGGGCCCGGCTGTCCCGGGACGTGGCGTCGGCGGCGGGCAGGCTCGACGTGGTCCAGGTCCGGCTGGAAGACGGCCTCGCGGTGCCGCTGTTCGGGCTGTCGGCGCTGCTGTCCATCCTGACCACGGCCGACGGGTACGTCGTGGTGCCCGAGGACGCAACGGGCCTGGGCTCCGGCACGGACGTGGACGTCACGCTGTACTGCTGATTCAGCGCGCAGGACCTTACTTGACTGCCGCTTGCGCTTGGTGCGGCGCCTGGAATGCTGCCAGCACCTGTCACCGGGCACACTTGTGCCATGACCGGCAGCCCGTTCCTTCGTGACGTCCCCGCCGCCCGCGCCCTCGATGCCTGGCGTGCCGCGCGCGAGGCAGGTGGCTGCCCGGCCAGGCTCCCGGCGCACCGGTTGCCACTGGCGCAGGCCACCGGCCGGGTCACCGCCGAGCCGGTGTGGGCCACCCGGTCCTCGCCGCCGTTCGACGCGGCCGGCATGGACGGGATCGCGGTGCGCGCGGCCGACACCCTCGGCGCCAGCGAGACCACCCCGGTCCTGCTGGAGCCGGGCGGCTACGACGTGGTGGACACCGGCGACCCGATGCCCGACGGCCGGGACGCCGTGGTCATGCGGGAGCACGTGCACTACATCGGCGGAGCCGCCGAGCTGCGCGCCGCCGTGCCGCCCTACCAGCATGTGCGGTCGATCGGCGAGGACGTCAGCACCGCGGAACTGCTACTGCCGGAGGGGCACCGGCTGCGGGCGGTGGACGTGGCCGCCGCCGCGGCCGCCGGCGCCACCGAACTGCTTGTCCGCCGCCGGCCGGTGGTGGCCGTGCTGCCGACCGGGGACGAGGTCCGGCCGGTCGGCACGCAGACCGGCCCCGGTGAGATCCTCGACACCAACTCGCTGATGCTGGCCGCGCAGGCCCGTGAGGCCGGCTGCGAGGCGCACGCGCTGCCGATCGAGCCGGACGATCCGGCTGGCCTGGCCAAGGCGGTCAGCGCGGCCGTGGCCTCATGCGACCTGCTCATCATCATCGCCGGGTCGAGCGCGGGCCGGGACGACTACACCGCGCAGATCGTGGCCCAGCTCGGCACGCTTGCGGTGCACGGCGTCGCGGTGCGGCCCGGCCACCCGGTGGTGCTTGGCGTGGTGGACGGCACACCGGTGCTCGGCGCGCCCGGCTACCCGGTGTCCGCCGCGCTGACCTTCGACATCTTCGCCGAGCCGCTGCTGGCCGAACTGGAGGGGGCGGTGCCGCGCAGCCGCCCGCGGGCCCGCGCCCGGCTGGCCCGCAAGCTGGCCTCCCCGCTCGGCATGGACGACTGGGTGCGGGTGCGCCTGGGCGTGGTCGGCGGCACCATGGTCGCCACGCCGCTGCCCCGCGGCGCCGGGGTGCTCACCTCGCTGGTCCGCGCGGACGGGCTGCTAGTCGTGCCGGCCGGGCAGGAGGGGCACCATCCCGGCGAGGAGGTGGACATCGCGCTGCTGCGCAGCCTGGACGAGATCGAGCGGACGATCGTCGCGATCGGCTCCCACGACCTGGTGCTCGACCTCGCCGCGTCCGCGCTGCGCGCCGAGGACCCGGCGGTCACCCTGGCGTCCTCGAACGTGGGCTCGCTTGGCGGGCTGGTGGCGCTCCGCGACGGGCTGTGCCACCTGGCGGGCTCGCACCTGCTGGACCCGGCCACCGGCGAGTACACGATGCCCTACGTCCGGCGGGTCCTCGGCGGCACCGAGGTCGCCGTGGTCCGGCTGGTGCACCGGGACCAGGGGCTGATCGTCGCGCCCGGCAACCCGCTGCGGCTGAGCGGCGTCGGCGACCTGGCCCAGCCCGGGGTGCGGTACGTCAACCGGCAGCGCGGTGCGGGCACCCGGGTGCTGCTCGACCATGAACTAGCCACGCTCGGCATCACCCCGGCAGACGTGCACGGCTATGCCAGGGAGGAGCCCACCCACCTGGCGGTGGCGGCGGCCGTGGCCGCGGGCCGCGGTGACGCGGGCCTGGGCATCCTGGCCGCCGCGCGCGCGTTCGGCCTGGACTTCGTCCCGGTCACCCGGGAGCCCTACGACCTGGTGGTGGCCGCGGGCGCGATGGACGGCCCGCTGCTTGCCCCGCTGTGGGCGCTGCTGGCCTCGGACCGGTTCCAGGCGGCGGTCACCGAACTCGGCGGCTACTCGACCAAGGAGATGGGCCGGCGGCTGCGGTGATCCTCGGGTCCGGCCCGGGGCCAGTCGGCGCGCAGGCCAGCACCATGCCGGAGGCGCGCCGGCGAGCGCTGCGGCGTTCGGCCCGGCGCCTGCGGCGCGGTGGAACGGGCGATCAGATACTGCACGCCCGCGGGCGGGGCGCTGCGCCGCGGCGCGGCGCGGGCGGGTATGCAGCGGCGGGCCAGCACCGCGACGACGGCGAACGCGACAAGGCCGGCCAGGATGTAGGCGTTGCCCGCCAGCCAGGCCGGCCCGTGCCAGTGGTACTCGCTGTTCCACGGGTGGCTGCCCGCGGCGCCGCTGCCCGGCGCGTACCAGATCAGCCCCCACGGCACCAGCGGGCCCGGCCGGCCGAGCATCGGCCACGCGCCGTACACGGCGGCCAGTGCGGCCAGCAGCGCCCAGCAGGCCCACCGCGCGGCGCGCGCGGCCCGGACCGCGGCATCGGCGAGGACCGCGAGCGCGGGCGCCACCCACACCCAGTGGTGGTCCCAGCTCACCGGCGACACGATCAGCCCGGTGAGCGCACAGGTGAGCCAGCCGTGCACCGGCCGGCCTGACCGGTGCAGCCGGGCGGCGGTGATCAGCCCGGCGGCCGCGGCCAGCCCGGCAGCGGCGGCCCACCACCACAGGCCGCTGGCCAGGCTGCCGGACTGCCGGGTGAACATGCCGCGCAGCGACTGGTTCGCCAGGAACCCGACGAACCCGGTGCGGCCGGCCCGCAGGAAATCGGGCCCGAGCCACCATTGCCGCGAGGCCTGCGGCAGCACTTCGAAGCCCGCGCCCGCCAGCGCGCCGAAGGTCAGCGTGGCCACCACCGCCTGGCGGAACCTGCGGGTGAGCAGCAGGTACGGGATGAAGATCAGCGGGACCAGCTTGATGCCGGCCGCCAGGCCGATCCCGGCCCCCTGCCACCACCGCCGGTCGGCCAGGCACAGGTCCCCGATCACCAGGGCCATCAGCAGCAACTCGACCTGGCCCAGGTGCAGGGTGCGCTGTACCGGTTCGGTCCACAGTGCGACCGCGCTCAGCGCGAGCGTCCCGGTCAGCCTGCGCCGGCCCCGCCAGCCCAGCCCGCCCAGGGTCAGCCACACCGCCAGCCCGAGCGCGGTCAGGCTGGCCGCGGTCATCAGCCAGGTCAGCGTGCCCCATGGCAGCCACGTCCAGGCGGCGAAGACCATCGCCGCGAAGGGCGTGTAGGTGAACTGGAAGCCCGGCATCATCGGCCAGACGTAGAGCATGCCGGGTGCGCGCAGCACGGTGTGCCCGGCGGCCACGTAGACCCGCAGGTCGAACCAGGTCAGCATGTCGCGCAGCGGATGGAAGGCCACCTCCGCGCCGTAGCCGGCCAGCGCGGCCGCGAACAGGGCCGCGGCGGCCAGCACCGCCCGCCTGCCCCCGGCGCGGGCCTGCCTGGCCGCGGGGCCCGCGGGCGGGCTCGGCACGGGAGCGGGCTCGCGGACAGCCCGGGGACCGGCGAGCAGCAGCACGCGTCACTCCTCGGGGTTCTGGCATTGTTACAGACAGCACTCAAAGAATAACGAACTGTGATGGAAGCCGGGCCACGACACAGCGGCTCAGGCCGCCAGATGCGGGCGGCACGTGCTGCTGGACCAGGCCGGCCGGCTGATCGACGCTGACCTGGCGCAAGGCCAGCTACAGCACCAGCAACGGCGGCGGCTGCGCCGAGGTGGCCAGCGCGCCGGGCGCGGCTGGCCTGAGCCCGGTCACACCGGGTAGGTCACGCCGGTGAGCCGCTGCGATTCGGCCCACAGCCGCTGCTGTGCGGCCTGGTCGCGGGACCTGGCATTGGAAGAGACCCGCACCGGGTAGCCCTTGGCCTGCACCAGCCCGCCGGGCCCGTAGTAGTCACCGCCCGCCGCCGCGGGGTCGGTGGCCGCGCGCAGGGTGGGCAGCGCGCCCATCGCGGCGCTCTGGGTGAACAGCCCGCCGACGGCCGGGTAGGCCGCCCGGATCACACCGGGCAGGTTGCGGGTCAGCTCGGTGAAGGCCACGCCTGGATGCGCGGCGAGGGCGGCCGTCGGCGCCCCGGCATCGTGCAGCCGCCGCTGCAGCTCGTAGGTGAACATCAGGTTCGCCAGCTTGGACTGCGCATAGGCGGCCATCCGGCCGTAGTGCCGCTCGGACTGCAGGTCGGCGAAGTTGATCCGGCCCGCCCGGTGCCCGGTGCTGCTCACGGTGACCACCCGGGAGCCGGGCACCGGCAGCATTGCCTCAAGCACCAGGCCGGTCAGCGCGAAGTGGCCCAGATGATTGGTACCGAACTGCAACTCAAAGCCGTCGGCGGTCTTGCCGTAGGGCGGCCACATCAGCCCGGCGTTGTTGATGAGCAGGTCAACCCGGTCGTGGGTGGCCAGGATCTGGTCCGCGGCGGCGCGGATGGACGCCAGCGAGGCCAGGTCCAGCCGCACCACCGATACGGTGGCCTCGGGCACGGCCGCCGACAGCCGGGCCACCGCATCCTCCGCCCGGCCGGCATCGCGGCAGGCCAGCACGGTGTGCGCGCCGCGCCGTGCGAGCGCCGCCGCCGCCTCGAACCCGATTCCTGCGTTCGCTCCGGTCACGACCGCCACGCGGCCGCTCTGGTCCGGCACGTCCGCCACCGTCCAGGGCCCCTGCCTGACGCTCATCGGCGCGTGTCCTTCCGCGGTCCCGGCCCCCTTTAGCCGGACAAGGGTCTCGCGGTTGCCCCGCCGTGTCGAGACCGCGCCGGGGCCGGGGGCGGCCCCGGGCCGGGCCGGCCTGGCGGGCACGCCGCGCGGCCGGGCCAGGGGCCGCTACGCTCGGAACCATGGCCATGCATATCCCAAGCCCGTCGGTCAACGGCTTCCATCTCGGCCCGGTGTTCGTGCACTACTACGGGCTGATGTATGTGATCGGGATCACCCTTGCGATTCTCATCACCCAGCGCCGCTGGCAGCGCATGGGCGGCGAGCCCGGGCTCGTCGGGGATGTCGCGCTGTGGGCGGTGCCGGCCGGCATCATCGGCGGCCGGATCTACTTCGACATCACCACGCCGAAGTACATCCCGCATCACTGGTACGGGATCTTCGCCGTGTGGGACGGCGGGCTCGGCATCTGGGGCGGGATCGCGCTGGGCGCGGCCGCCGGGATCTGGCGGGTGCGCAGGCACGGCGCCGACGCCGGGCTGTTCGCCGACGCGGTCGCCCCGGCCCTGCTGGTGGCGCAGGCGATCGGCCGGATCGGCAACTACTTCAACAAGGAACTGTTCGGCGGGCCGACCAGCCTGCCGTGGGGACTGTACATCCCGCCGAGCTACCGGCCGCCCGGCTACCTCAGCGCCCAGACCTTCCAGCCCACGTTCCTGTACGAGCTGATCTTCGATCTGGCGCTCGCGGCCGCCCTGGTGTGGCTGGGCCACCACCGCGGTATCAAGGCGCCCGGGCTGTTCGCGCTGTACGTCACCGGGTACTCGGCGTTCCGCATCTTCGAGGAGTCGCTGCGGGTCGACCCATCCGAGCACTTCTTCGGCCTGCGGCTGAACATGTATGTGGCGATCGCCGGCACCGTCGCGGGCGCGACATGGTTCTGGTACACCCAGCGCTACGGCAAGGGCGTGCCTGGCACGGACGGTGCCGCCGCACGGGGTGCCGCCGAGGCCGGCGACGGTGCCGGGACTGACGGTGCCGGGGCTGACGGCGCCGGGGCCGGCGAGGCGGAGCAGCCCGCGGGGCCGGCCGGTGAGCCGGCCGGTGACGCGGCCACCGAAGGCGCGGCCGAGCCTGCGGCGCAGGCCGGGCCGGCCGGCGAACCGCCCGCCGAGGTCGGCGCGGACGTGGGCGGCGACCACTCCGCCGAAACCCCGCCCTCCTCGTAGGTCATGCGGCGATGACCGGCCCGGACCCGGTCATCGCCGGCTACGGCCAGGTGCCACCGGGTGATGTGCCGCACGGCCGCGTGGCGGTGCACCAGGCCCGCCTTGCTGGCCCTCAGACCCCGCTCAGCGGGCCCGGGGTGCACAGGCAGAACGGGTGGCCGGCCGGGTCGGCGTACACGCGGAAGTGGTCGCCCGGCTGGAAGCCGAACTTCGTCGCGCCGGCCGCCAGGACCCGGGCCTCGGCCGCGTCCGCGTCGTCCACGTCGAAGTCCAGGTGCATCTGCATGGACGAAGACGGGTCAGGCCAGGCCGGCGGCTTGTAACCGGGGGCGGTCTGGAAGTCGAGCCGGCCGCCCGGGCCTTTGACCGCCGCCCAGTCGTCGTCCGCGTGGACCACCGTGCCGCCGATGATCTCCGCATAGAACGCGGCCAGTTTCCTGGCGTCCGGGCATTCGAGCGCGACCGAGCCGATCTTGATCGAGTCAGACATGCGGACCAGTATCCCCGCCCCCTCTGACAGTCTCCGCCGCTGCCGCGCCCGGCCGGCCGCGGCCGGGGCGGGGATGGCCGCCTATATCTCATATAGCGGACAGCTACGATCAGTATGTGGATACAGGTGGGTCGCGGCGCTGGCTGACTCTCGCCGCCGGGACGATTGCGCTGACCGCTGGCTGCACGTTCCAGTACGGGCTCGCCTACCTCATCCCGGCGCTGCGGGCGGATGGCCTGTCCCTGGAGCAGGCCGGCATCCTGGTCGCCTGCCCCACCGCGGGACTGCTGCTCACCCTGGTCGCCTGGGGGGCGGCGGCGGACCGGTTCGGGGAGCGTCTGGTCCTGGCCAGTGGGCTGGCCGGGGCCGGCCTGGTCCTCCTCGTCGCCGCGCAGGTCCAGGGTATTCCCGCCCTCGGCGCGTGCCTGGTGGCCGCGGGGGCCTCCGGCGGTTCTGTGTACGCGGCGAGCGGGCGGCTCATCCTCGGCTGGTTCGCCGCGTCGCAGCGCGGGCTGGCGATGGGCATCCGGCAGAGCGCCCAGCCACTCGGCGTGGCGGTGGCGGCGGTCAGCCTGCCCACGCTGGCCGCCCACGGGCTGGCCGCGGGGCTGACGTTCCTCGGCGCGTTCTGCCTGGCCGCGGTGCTGCTGGTGATCGTGGTGGTCCGGGACCCGGCGCACCAGGCCCGGGCCGGGGCGCAACGGGACGGCTCGCCCTACCGGGCCCCGGCGCTGTGGCGGATCCACGCGGCGAGCGCGCTGCTTGTCGTCCCGCAGTTCACCGTGGCCACCTTCGCGCTGGTCTTCCTGGTCACCGCCCGCCACTGGCCGGCCCCGGCCGCCGGGGCGCTGCTGGCAGTCACCGCGACCGCCGGTGCCGCGTCGCGGCTGGCCGCTGGATACTGGTCGGACCGGGTCGGCAGCCGGATGCGGCCGATGCGGGCCCTGGCCCTGGCCATCTCCGCGGTCCTGGTGGCCCTGGCCGCCGCCGCGGCGGACACCTCCGTGCTGGCGGTGCCCGCACTGCTCGCCGCCTCCGTGCTTGCGGTGAGCACGAACGGGCTCGCCTTCACCGCGGTGGCCGAGTACGCCGGGCCGGACTGGGCCGGCCGCGCCCTCGGCATCCAGAACACCGGGCAGAACCTGCTGGCCGCCGCCACACCGCCGGTCATCGCCGTGCTGATCGCCGCGCACGGGTATGCGATCGCGTTCGCGGCCGCTGCCGTCCTGCCACTGGCCGCCGCGGCGCTCGTACCGGTCGCGGCGGTGGACGCTGTCGCGCCTGTGGAGGCTACGGCGCGGCCGGGGTGAGGCCGGTCCCGAGCGGGGCCAGGCCGTTGCTGGCATGGTCGCGCTCCCGGTCCAGCCACCACTGCTGGCCCTCTGCGGGCAGGGTGTGGATCGGGTCGTAGTAGGCGTACTCCCGGCGCAGCGCGAGCGGGTCGTCGGCCTCCACCGCGGTCCGGTAGTTCTTGGTCCAGTAGGAGATGCCAAGCTGGGTGTCATACCTGGCCACCTGGTGCACCCAGCGCTTGCCCACGTACGGCACGTCACAGACGATCCGCGGCGTGGCGAACCCGGGCAGGTAGCCCATGATCTGGTGCTGCAGGTGCTGGGCCTGCGCCAGCGACATCCGCCAGTGCTCGCTGCCAGGGATCATGTCGCACATGTAGAAGTAGTAGGGCATGATGCCCGCCCCGTCGAGCAGGGTGAAGGACAGGTCGAGCAGGGCCTCCACGCTGTCGTTCACGCCGCACAGCAGCACGCCCTGGTTCCGCACGTCCCTGATGCCGGTGTCGAGCATCGCCCTGGCGGCCTTTGCCACCAGCGGCGTCACCGACTGGGCCGCGTTCACATGGGTGTGGATCGCGATGGACACGCCGCGCTCCCGCGCCGTCGCGCCGAGCCGCCCCATGCCGGCCCGTACCTCGTCGCTGAGCCAGAACTGCGGCAGCCCCATCAGCGCCTTGCTGGCCAGCCGGATGTCGCGGATGTTGTCGATCTCCAGCAGAGCGGCCACGAAGGCCTCGAGCCGCGGCCAGGGCAAGTTGGCCACGTCCCCGCCCGACACCACCACGTCCCGGACCGCTGGCGTGGCCTTGAGGTAGCCGAGCATGGCATCCAGCCGGTCCTCGCGGGCCAGGGTGAACTTGTGCTTGGCGATCACCGGGGTCGGGTTGCCGACCAGGTCCATGCGCGTGCAGTGGCCGCAGTACTGCGGGCAGGTGGGCAGTACCTCGGCGAGCACCTTGGTCGGGTAGCGGTGGGTGAGGCCCTCCACCACCCACATCTCCGCCTCGTGCAGCGAGTCCCGGCTCGCGTACGGGTGCGAGGGGAAGTCGCTGCGGCGGTCGCTGAACACCGGGATCATGTACCGGCGCACCGGGTCGGCGTAGAACGCCCCGGTGAAGCCCGGATCGTCCGCAGGCGTCGCGGGCGCCATCGTGTTGAGCATCTGCGGCGGCACCAGCATGGACATGGTCGCCCGCTCCCGCTGGTCGCGCTCCAGGTCCGCGCAGAACTCCTCGCTCAGCCCGGCACCGAGCACCTGGCGGAGCTGCTTGATGTTCTTCACGCAGTGGGCACGCTGCCACTGCGCAGACTCCCACTCCTCGCGAGTCACCTGTGCCCAGCCGGGGAGCCGGGTCCAATCGGGCTCGGCGAGCTCAGCACGCCGGTACACGTACGGCTGCTCGATCACGGGGATCACCACCGTTCTGGGCCTGGAAGACGGGACGATAGCCTTATATAAACGAAGGATACGAAAGAACCTTGTGAGAAAATAGTATGCAACGACAAGACTTCCCGAGCTCACCGCTGGGCCTGCACCGCGTCATCGAGCCGTCCGGCGCCTTGCCACAGGCCGCCTGGCGGGTGGACCCGAGCCCTGGCCTGTGGCCGGACGAGGCCCGGGTGCGGGTGGACAGGCTGAACCTGGACGCCGCATCGTTCCGCCAGCTCAGCGAGGCCGTGAACGGGAACGCGGCAGGCACGGACGGCGGTCACGCGGCCGCGATGCGCGCCGCGGTGCTCGGCATCGTCGCCGAGCGGGGCAAGATGCAGAACCCGGTGACCGGCTCGGGTGGGATGCTCACCGGTGTGGTGGAGGAGGTCGGGCCGGACTCACCGCTCGGCCTGGCTCCCGGCGACCGGATCGCCACCCTGGTGTCGCTCAGCCTCACCCCGCTGGTCATTACCGACGGGCTGGCCCGCTGGGACGGCCGCAGCGAGCAGGTTCCGTGCGACGGCCACGCGATCCTGTTCGGCCGCTCGATCGCCGCGGTGCTCCCCGCGGACATGCCGGTCCCGCTGGCGCTGGCGGTGCTTGACGTGTGCGGGGCACCGGCGCTGACCGCCCGGGTGGTGCGGGAGGCCTGGAGCGGCGGCACCCCGCCCGTGGTGGCGATACTCGGCGCGGCGGGCAAGAGCGGCAGCCTGTCCGCGGCGGCGGCCAGGGAGGCCGGCGCACGGTCGGTGATCGGCCTGGTGCCGACGCAGGCCGAGGCCGACCTGCTCACCAAGTCCGGCCTGGTGGACGAGGTGGTGATCGCGGATGCCCGGGATCCGGCGGCGGTCGCCGAATCGGTCCGTGCGGCCGGCGGACCCGCCCAGGTGACCGTGGTGTGCGTGGACGTCGCCGGCTGCGAGGGGGGCGCCGTGCTGGCGACCGCCGACGGCGGCACGGTGATCTTCTTCTCGATGGCGACCTCGTTCAGCGCGGCCGCGCTCGGCGCCGAAGGAGTCGCCGCGGACATCACCATGCTCATCGGTAACGGGTATGTACCGGGGCATGCCGCCCTCGCACTGGACCTGGTCCGTGCCGAGCCGGGGGTGCGGAAGATCTTCGAGAGCCGGACGGCGGAAGGGTGACGGTCATGCCGGGTAGCGAACACACCGACAGCACGGCGCAGCCCGTGCTCAGCCTGGACCCCGCGGTGGTCCGCAAGGCGCGGGAACTGGCCGCCGTCGCGGGCCAGCCCATCGTGGAGATGGCCCGCACGCACACCACCGTGGCGGTGGAGCGGGCCGTGCTGCGGCTCGGCGGCCTGGACGGCGCCGACCCCGGCGACGGCATGCCCTGGGTGAACCATCTCGTGGACGCGGTGGCCGGCGGCTGCGGGCTGCAGCGCGGGGTGGCCCTGCCCGCCTGGGACGCGCTGGTGACCGGCGGCTACCCCAGCCTCGCCGCGCTGGCCAGCGATGCCGCCGCGGGCAAGGTGAAGTTCCGGCTGCCCGAGGGCGGCGACGCCGCGGCGGCGCGCATGGCCGCGACCGCGGCACTGACCGACGGCTTCGCCCGGATCGACGCCAGGAGGGCTGAGCGCGAGGCGATGATCCAGGCCACCGCCGACCCGCCGAAACCGTGGATCTACCTGATCGTGGCCACCGGCGACATCCACGAGGACATCCCGCAGGCGCAGGCGGCGGCGCGGGAAGGCGCGGACATCATCGCGGTGATCCGGTCCACCGGGCAGTCGCTGCTTGACTACGTCCCCGAGGGCGCTACCCGCGAAGGCTTCGCGGGCACCTACGCGACCAGGGAGAACTTCCGCCTGATGCGCGCCGCGCTTGACGACGTCTCCCGCGAGCTTGGCCGGTACGTACGGCTCACCAACTACGCCTCGGGGCTGTGCATGCCCGAGATCGCGGCGCTGGCCGGGCTCGAGCGGCTCGACATGATGCTGAACGACTGCATGTACGGGATCATCTTCCGCGACATCAACCCCCGCCGTACCTTCATCGACCAGCGGTTCTCCCGGCAGATCCACGCCCGCGCCGGGATCATCATCAACACCGGCGAGGACAACTACCTGACCACCGCCGACGCGGTGGACGCCGCCCACACGGTCGTGGTCAGCCAGCTTCTCAACGAGTACTTCGGCCGGGAGGCGGGCCTGGCCGACTGGCAGCTCGGGCTCGGGCACGCGTTCGAGATCAACCCCGAGGTGCCGGACTCGTTCCTGCTCGAACTGGCGCACGCCCAGCTGGTCCGGCAGCTGTTCCCCGGTGCGCCGCTGAAGTACATGCCGCCGACCAAGTACATGACAGGCAACGTGTTCGCCGGGTACCTGCTTGACGCGTTCTTCAACCTGTGCGGCGCGCTGACCGACCAGTCGATCCTGCTCATCGGCATGATGACCGAGGGCATCCACACTCCGTTCCTGTCCGACCGGGACCTGGCCCTGGAGAACGTGCGCTACGTGCTGCGGGCCGCGGGGCGGCTCGGCGAGAACTTCCGGCCACCGCCGGGCGGGTTCGTCGAGCAGCGGGCCCAGCAGGTCCTGGCCGAGTCGGTGGACCTGCTGCGCCGGATCACCGCCGAGGGGCTGCTGAACGCCATCGCCGACGGCACGTTCGGGGTGACCCGCCGCCCGGCCGACGGCGGCCGCGGCCTGGACGGCGTCGTCGAGCGCGCGGACGGCTACTTCAACCCCGCCAGCGAGTTCCTCGAAGGCCGGGAGCAGTTCCTGGAGGCGGGGCGGTCATGAGCGGTACGGAGCAGGGCCGGACGGTGATCCGGCCGTACGGGGACACCACCGGCGACGGGCGGATCCAGGTCTCGTTCACGCTGCCGCTGCCGTCGGGCACCGAGGCGGAGCGGGCGCTCGCGGAAGGCGCGGCGGCCCAGCTCGCGGCCAAGATGGGCCTGGATCCGGCCATGGTGGTGCACGCCAAGGCGATGGGCCCGGACTTCACCTTCTTCATCGTCTACGGCACCGTCCGGCACCTGGTCGACCTCGCCGAGGTCAAGGTCGCGCGGCGCGAGTTCGCGCTGATGCCCGCGGCCGAGGTCAACCGGCGGATCCGGTCGGCCCTCGGCCGGGAACTCGTGGTGGTCGGCGCAACGGTGGGTGTGGACGCGCATACCGTCGGCATCGACGCCATCCTGAACGTCAAGGGCCACGCGGGGGAGAAGGGCCTGGAGTCCTACGCGGAGATCCGGGTGGTCAACCTGGGCGCGCAGGTGGCGATTGCGGACCTGGTCGCCCGGGCGGTGGCGGAACATGCGGACGCCGTGCTGGTCAGCCAGGTGGTCACGCAGCGGGACGCGCACATCCTGGCCGCCCGGCAGATAGCCGAGGCCTTCCGCGAGGAGAGCGGGATGAGCAGCCGGCCCCTGCTGGTCGTCGGCGGCCCCAGGTTCGATCCGGCGATGGCACCGGAGCTGGGCGTGGACCGGGTGTTCGGGCGCGGCACCACCCCCGGCGAGGTCGCCAGCTACCTGGCCCACACGCTGGCTCCCGAGCCGACGGGAAACGCGGCGTGACCGCGGCCGAGGGCCTGACCGTCACCCAGCGCCGGTACGTATCCGCGGCCGACGCCCACTACGGCGGGAACCTGGTCGACGGCGCGTACGTGCTGGCCCTGTTCGGCGACGTCGCCACGGAGGCCTGCATCCGCATGGATGGCGACGAGGGCCTGTTCGCCTCCTACTCCGACGTGCAGTTCCGGGCGCCCGTGCTCGGCGGCGACGTGATCGAGGCCAAGGTGACCGTGACCCGGGTCGGGCGCCGCAGCCGCGACCTCACCTTCGAGGCCCGCGTCGTCTGCCGTGCCGACCCCGGGCGCGGGCCGTCGGCATCAGCCGTGCTGGACCCGCCGGTCACCGTCGTCACGGCCACCGGCACCGTCGTCGTTCCGGCACCCGACTGACCCGCTAGAACTGGGAGTGACTCAGGCTTGCGTGACACCCTGAAATGAGAGTAGCTTTCATATTAGAGAAGCTACTTGATGGCGGTGAGTGTCATGAAAGATGGCGCGCGGAAGTGGTGGGCGCTGGCGGGGCTGACGCTCGGCGTGCTGGCGGTCGGGCTGGATGCGACGGTGCTGAGCGTGGCGCTGCCGACTCTGGCGGGGTCGCTGCACGCCTCCGCGACCGACCTGCAGTGGTTCGTGTCGGCGTACACCCTGGGGCTGGCCGTGGGGCTGCTGCCCGGCGGGCTGCTGGGGGACCGGTTCGGCCGCAAGAAGGTCATGATGATCACCCTGGCCGCGTTCGGGCTGAGCTCGGTCGCCTGCGCGTTCTCCACCGGGCCTGGAGAGTTCATCGCGGCCAGGGCGGCGCTCGGGCTGAGCGCCGGGTTCATGATCCCGCTGGTCCTGTCGATCGTCACGGTGATGTTCGCCGACGACGAGCGGACCAGGGCGGTGGGAATCTGGGCGGCGGCCAACTTCCTCGCCCTGCCGATCGGGCCGATTCTCGGCGGCTGGCTGCTGTCGAACTACTGGTGGGGCTGGGTGTTCCTGATGAACCTGCCGGTGGTGGTGGTCGGCCTGACCGCGATGGCGCTGCTGGTGCCCGAATCGCGGGCAGCGCAGCGGCCGGGGCTGGACCCGGCGGGGATCGCCGGGTCGTGTGGCGGCCTGGCGCTGCTGGTGTACGGCTTCATCGCGGCCGGGCAGCACGGCTGGTCCTCGGTGATCGCGATTACGGCCATGGCAGGCGGTGCGGCCATCTTGACGGCCTTCGTGCTGTGGGAGCGCTGGCTCAGCCAGCACGGCGGGCAGCCGCTGGTGGATCTGGGGCTGTTCCGGTCCCCCCGGTTCACCTGGGGGACGGTGCTCCAGGCGTTCGGCATCTTCGCGATGTTCGGCCTGCTGTTCGGGGCGCCCCAGTTCTTCCAGGCCATCCTGGGAGTGTCGGCGATGGGCAGCGGGATTCGGCTGCTGCCGCTGATGGCGGGCCTGGCGCTGGGCGCCGGCCTGGCCGACCGGGTGGCGCAGTGGCTGACCACAAAGCTCACCGCCGCCCTGGGGTTCACCCTGCTGACCTGCGGCCTGGCGCTCGGCGCCACGATGACCGTGGCCAGCGGGAACGCGTTCATCGCCACCTGGACCGCGATCACCGGCGTCGGCTTCGGGCTGGCGCTGGCCACGGCGGCATCCACCGCCCTGGTGGACCTGCCCAAGGACCGGGCGGGGGTCGGCTCGGCGGTCATGCAGGCGGTGCAGAAGGCGGGCGCACCACTGTCGGCCGCGATCCTGGGCAGCGTGCTGTCCCTGGCGTACCACTCCCAGCTCGACCTTGCGGGGCTGCCCGCGCCCGCGGCGAACGCGGTCCGCAGCAGCGTGTTCGCGGGCCTCGCGGTGGCCCACGAGACCGGCTCGGCGGCGCTGCTTGACTCGGTGCGGGCCGCGTTCGTGCACGGGACCGACGCGATGCTGTGGGTCAGTGCCGGCGTTGGCGCGGCCGGGATCGTGCTCGCGCTGGCGTTCCTGCCCTGGCACGCCGTGCCGGACGCGCAGGCCGTGGCTGCTACCGGCCAGGGCCGCGAAGGAGCAGAATCGCCCCATGAGCGTGTTGCCTGACGCCACGGCCCAGACGGCCCGGCCCGGCCCGGCGAAGCAGGCGGGCGCAGGCCGGCCAGGGCTGCGGGAGCGCAAGAAGGCCAGGACGCGTGCTGCCATCCGGGAGCACGCGCTCCGGCTTTTCCGTGAGCAGGGGTACGACGCCACCACGGTGGAGCAGATCGCCGAGGCCGCCGAGGTATCGCCAAGCACGTTCTTCCGCTATTACCCCACCAAGGAAGACGTCGTCCTGCAGGACGACATGGACCAGTTCTTCATGGAGGTCTTCCGTAGCCAGCCCGCCAGCCTCAGCCCCCTCGCCGCCCTGCGTGCCGCGCTCCGCGCCGCCTTCGGCGGGCTGGGCGCGGACGACCTGGCGCAGCTGCGCGAGACCATGGAGCTGGCGGTGGCGGTTCCTGCCGTACGGGCCCGGATGCTGGAGGAGTTCGCCCGGACCAGCCAGGTCATCGCGCAGGCGGTCGCCGACCGGTCAGGGAAGGCCGCCAGCGACTTCGCGGTCCAGATGCTCGCCGGGGCCGTGGTCGGGATCGCGATGGCCGCCTGGTTTGACGAGCCCGGCAACCTCGAGGCATTCGGGGACAAGTTCGAGCGCGGCCTGGCGCTCCTGGAGGCAGGCCTGCCGCTGTAACACCGCGGCCCGAACCGTGGCATCCTGCCTGGTCACCGCGGCAGGCCAGCCTCCCGTGCCCGGCTATTCGGCGCCGAACTTCCTGATCTCCTCGTACTCGACCTCGGTCAGCTCGCGGGGCAGCTCGCCCTTGGCCACCTTCGCGCTCTGCACGTGGTGGCGGATGTCCTCGACGATCTCAGGGTTCGCCAGTGTGGTGACGTCACCGACGTCGGCGAAGTTGGAGACCGACGCGATGACCCGGCGCATGATCTTTCCGGAGCGGGTCTTGGGCATGTCCGGGACGATCCAGACGTTCTTCGGCCGGGCGATCTTGCCGATCTCGGTCTCGATTGCCTTGCTGACCTTGGTTTCCATCTCTGCACCCGGCTCGAAGCCCGGCTTGAGCGAGACGTACACCTCCACAACGCGGCCGCGCAGCTCGTCCATGACGGGGACGGCGGCCGCCTCGGCGACCTCGGGGACGGTGAGCGCGGCCGACTCGATCTCCTTCGTGCCCAGGCGGTGCCCGGCGACGTTGATTACGTCGTCCACCCGGCCCAGGATCCGGAAGTACCCGTCAGCCGCCTGGAGCGCCCCGTCGTTGGCGAAGTACGGCCAGTCGTGCCAATCCTTGCTGTCCGGGTTCTTGTTGTACTTGCGGTAGTAGGTAGAAAGGAACCGCTCAGGGTCGCCCCAGATCGTCTGGAAGATGCCTGGCCAGGGATTGCGGATGCAGATGTTGCCCGCCTTGCCGCTGCCCTTCGGCACCTCGTTGCCGTCCTCGTCGTAGATGACCGGGTAGATCCCGAGCACGCCAGGCCCGCAGCTGCCCGGCTTCATCGGCTGCAGGCCGGGCAGCGTGCTGCCGAGGAATCCGCCGTTCTCGGTCTGCCACCACGTGTCGGTGATCGCCGCCTGGCCCTTGCCGACCTCGGAGTGATACCACCGCCACACCTCTGGCTCGATCGGCTCACCCACCGTCGTCATCGTCTTGAAGTGGTAGTTGTACTTCTTCGGCTCCTCCGGGCCGACCTTGCGCAGCATCCGGATCGCCGTGGGCGAGGTGTGGAAGATGTTCACCCCCAGCTTCTCCGCGATCCGCCACGGCCGCCCGCCGTCGGGATAGTTCGGCACGCCTTCGTAAATCACCGTCGTGGTGCCAAGCGCCAGCGGCCCGTACACGATGTAGGAGTGCCCGGTGATCCAGCCGATGTCGGCCATGCACCAGTACATGTCGCCGGGGTGGATGTCCTGGTAGTACTTCGAGGTGCCGGCGACATACGCGAGGTAACCGCCGGTGCTGTGCTGGCAGCCCTTCGGCCGCCCGGTGGTCCCGCTGGTGTACATCAGGAACAGCGGCGCCTCCGCGGGCATCGAGACCGGCTCGACGGTCTGGCCCCGGTAGCCAGCCAGCACCTCATCGACGAAGAAGTCCCGGCCCTCGACCATCGGTGTTTCCGACGCGTACTGGCCAGGGCGGCGCCGCCACACCAGCACCTTGTCGACCTCCTGGCCCTCCGTGGCCGCCGCCGCGAGCGCCTCGTCGGCCTTGACCTTGTGATCGGTCATCGAACCGGCACGGTAGTAGCCATCCATGGTGATCAGGACCCGGCTGCCCGAGTCGGCGATCCTCGTCCCGCAGGCATGGCCGCTGAAGCCGCCGAACACCTCCGAGTGGATCACTCCAAGCCGCGCGCAGGCGAGCATGGTGACCGGCAGCTCCGGGACCATCGGCATGTGCAGGGTCACCCGGTCACCGGCCTTCAGGCCCGCGAAGTCACGCAGCAAGGCGGCGAACTCGTTCACCTGGCGGAGCAGTTCGCCGTAGCTGAGGTGCACGTGCTCATCGGATTCCAGTTCGGAAACGAAGGCGATCGCGGTCTTGTCCGGGTTGGCCTCCGCATGCCGGTCCACGCAGTTATACGAGGCGTTCAGCCTGCCGCCGACGAACCATTTCCAGAACGGGGCATCGCTCGTGTCCAGCACTGTGTCCCAGCGCTGGTCCCAGTTCAGCAGGTCCGCGTACTCGATGAAGCAGTCCGGAAACTTGTCCTCGGTGAACCGGTCGAGGATGGCCAGGTCGCTCGCATTCGCCTGGCTCGCGAAGTCTTGGGGGGGGTAGTAATACTCCTCCTCACGCCAGTGCACGGCAATCTGCGACTCGGAAACCTGTGGCTCCTGCTTTTCTGTCATCGCTGAACCTCCTGCGGAAGATCACTGCTCGGTGCGGCTGGGGCAAGGACTCGCCCTAGCCTGAGCGTTCGGGCACCGGTCGCAACCGCTCGCTGCGGTCCAGGAAGAAGGGCGTCCGGGAATGCGGATAGGGGCATGCTGCGTGATGGTGAGCCAATTCGGTGGCCCCGCTGCACGGCCAGGTCATCGTTGCCGTGCGCCTGACAGAGCTGTCATGCCGCCCCTCACCTGGAAGGGCTCAATCGTACCGCTGCTATCCGGCCGGGAATAGGGCCCAGCCCCCCACCTGCCGCGTCTGGCCGGCCGCCGGGGTGCACGGTTGACACCGCCGGCGCGGTGCTCCTAAGTTACTGGGCGGCCCGGGCCCTCTTTTCGCGGTGCTCCGCCTGGCGCGCGGCCGCCTTTCCGGCCGGCGCTTGCCAGGTCACACGGTAATCTGCAGGGACGCCCATCGCCAGACAGCGGCGGCACGTGCCCCGCACAGCAGGGACTTTAGGCACCGGGCAGGCAGGGAGTCTTGACGGTTATGGACGGCAGCGGGCAACCCACCGGGCGTGTTGCCGTCGTCATCCCGACCTACAACGAGCGCGGCAACATCGAGGCGACGGCCGACCGGATCCGCCGCGCCGTGCCAGACGCCGACATGCTAATCGTGGACGACAGCAGCCCGGACGGCACCGGCGAGATCGCCGACAAGCTCACCGCCGAGGACAGCCACGTCCATGTGCTGCACCGCACCCAGAAGGCGGGCCTCGGCGCCGCCTACATCGCGGGCTTCCACTGGGCCCTGGCTGCGGGCTACGACGTGCTGGTCGAGATGGATGCCGATGGTTCGCACCAGCCGGAGGAGCTGCCGCTCCTGCTCGACGCGCTCAAGAACGCGGACCTGGTGCTCGGCTCCCGCTGGGTGGCGGGCGGCACGGTGCGCAACTGGCCGAAGTCACGTGAGCTGCTGTCGCGCGGCGGCAACACCTATGCCCGGCTGATGCTCGGCATCGGGCTCAAGGACGCCACCGGCGGCTACCGCGCCTACCGCGCCACCACGCTGCGCGCGATCGCGCTCGACGAGGTGGAGTCTCAGGGGTACTGCTTCCAGATCGACCTGGCGATGCGGGCGATACGGGCCGGGCTGCGGGTGGTGGAGGTGCCGATCACGTTCGTCGAACGGGTGCACGGCACATCCAAGATGAGCCGTGCCATCGTCGTGGAGGCGCTGTGGCGGGTCACCGTCTGGGGCTTCACCGGCCGCTACCGCAGGTTCCGCGGGCGCCAGCCCCGCGGCGGCATCCGCGGGATCGTCCCCCCGGACTAACGCCAGCGGGAAGTTCCGGGGTCGCTGAGACTAGGCGCTCTTGCGCTCGCTGGCCGGCCGGCCGGAGCCGTCACCGTCACGGTCACCGCGGATCAGCGCCAGCCGCTCGGCAAGCACCTGCTCCAGGTCGGCGATGGACCTGCGCTCGCGAAGCATGTCCCAGTGGCTGCGCGGTGGCTTGACCTTCTTGGGGGTGGGCAGGTCCGCAGCAGAGGTGAACGCAACAGCGCCGCACACCCGGCATTCCCAAGTCGCGGGAACCTCGGCCTCGGCGGCGAACGGAACGCTAAAGTGGTGCCCCTTAGGGCAGTCAAAAGCTATTTCCTGGCGTGGCGCCAGGTCCGTGTTACGGTCGTTCTCATAGCTCGTCGCTCCGAGCCGGGTGCCGCGTAGTGCACGTTCGGCCATGTGGCATTGCCTCCCAGGCGGTCAGCCTTTGATGACATCAACGCTGGCTACGCGAACAAGATTCCCGCTCTGCCCCGATCCAACCGTGGGACAGGCCACCCTGCTCGCCCCGCTTGGGCTTACTGCTGGTTGGCGGGCTCGCGAGGGTGCCACTGGCCGCGGCCGGCGAGTACCTCGCGCAGCGCCACCGTCTCGTCGGTCATGATGCCGTCGACGCCCAGGTCGAGCAGCCGGTGCATGGTGGGCTTGTCGTTGACCGTCCAGGCGTGCACCTGCAGGCCCAGCGCGTGGGACCGGCCGATGAACGACGGCGTGGCCATCGAGGCGGGCACCTGGACACAGCGGACCCCGCTGCGGGTGAGCCAGTCGGTCAGCGGCCATTGCCCCTGCTGGCCTTCCTTCGTCACAGAGCCTTGGCCCGGCCGGCCGGGGCCGGTGCGGCCGCGGCGGCTGCGCGGCCCGCCGAACCGCACCACGGCGGTGCCAAGCGGCGAAGCGGCCATGCAGACCGGGCGGCCGAGGGCACGGCGGGTGGCCCGGAGCCGGCTCGCCGAGAACGACACCACGCACACCCGGTCCCAGGCCTTGGTGCGGCGCAGCACCTCCGGCAGCGGCGCGATCGCCGGGACGTCCTTCACGTCGAGGTTGAACCGGACGTCGGGCCAGGCGGTGAGCAGGTCCTCAAGCAGCGGGATCGGCTCGGTGCCGTCGATCCGGACGGCGGACAGCTCGGCGTGGCTGAGCCTGCGCACCCGGCCGTCCTGGCCACAGACCCGGGTCAGGGTCTTGTCGTGGAAGGCGACGAGCACCCCGTCCGCGGTCGCCTGGAGGTCGGTCTCCAGGTACCGGTAGCCGAGCCCCACGGCATGCTCGAACGCGCGCCAGGAGTTCTCCGGTGCGTGCGCCGCGCCGCCGCGGTGGGCGAAGGCCAGCGGACGGGGCGCGTCGAGGAAGGCGGTGGCCATACCTGGGATTATGCGCTACTGGCGCGGCTGGAGTGAAAACGAAACGTGCTGGTCCGGTAAACGCACAGTGACACCCGCCAGGGCGGGCTCGATGTAGCGGTGCCGGACCCGGGCCTCCACGATGAACGTCATCACCGGGATCGTGCCGGCCAGCAATACCGCGACCGTGGGCCACAGCGGCAGCCGCAGCCTGCGGGTGAGCGGGTAGGAGACGATCAGGTAGACGATGTACAGCAGTCCGTGGATCGTGCCGATGACGTTGACGATCGCGCTGTCGTCGGTGAAGATCTGGGCGATCGCGAACAGGCACAGCACGATCAGGACCACACCGGTCAGGTAAGCCATCACCCGGTACAGGGTGACGTTGAGGCGCACGCGCGCCACCTCCTTGGCGTTGTGCCGGGGTTTCCGGCGGCTGCTAGCGCAGGCCGTGCCACTTGCCGTGGCCCTTCACTTCCCGTTGCAGGCGGGCGAGGTAGGCGTTGTACGCGGCGAGTTCCGCTTCCTCCTCAGGGGTCGCCGGGTCCCCGGCCGGGACCCTGGCGCCCGGTCGCAGTGCCCCGGGAACCGCCCCGGCGGGCAGTTCGATGTCCCCGTCCGCGGGGCCCGCGGCGGCGGGCGGGTGGAACTCGTCGCGGATCGTCTTGGCCCAGAACACCACGCCGAACACCGCGAATATCGGCCACTCGAAGGTGTACGCCCAGCTCAGCGCGTTGCCGGATTCCGCGCGATGCAACTGCCAGTCACCAAGTGCGAGCATTCCGTACACCAAGCCGACCATGATGAGATGCCAGGCGAGCCACTTGGGTGTGATCAGGAAGCGCCAGCTGCGAGCCTCGGTGCCGGGCATGGCCAGAGTGTAGCCCTCGAAGCTGGAACCGGCCGCGCCACGCCCGCGGGAACGCTGGCAGGGACGGCGCGCGCGGTGATAATGGAGCATGTCCTTGACGGATCTGCTCCGCCGCGGGCAGAGCGGCGCCATGGCACGGCGGCTGCCCGACAGCCTGGATGACCTGCACGGGCCCGAGCAAGGGGTGGTCGTGCTGCCCCGTCATCTGTGCCCGCCTGGCCTGCGCGAGTTCGACGTGGCCGACGACGCCCGCCGCCGCAGCCTGTACGGGATCGTGCTCACCCGGGGGCGCCGCAACGACCTGGCGCGGTTCGTCAACGCGCGACTGCTGCGCCAGGACTGGCAGGTGCTCAGCGACTTGCTCGACCCGAAGATCCGCCGGGGCTGCGAGCGCTGGCTCAACCAGGCCAGCTAAAAGCTCGGTCATGCTTTACGCGGCCCGTGGGGGGCGAGGCCACCGGCTGAAAGGGATCCGGGGTTGCGCAACGACGGTGTCGGCTCGTGGATGGCGCGGCGCGCCCGCCGCACCCCCGACCGGGTCGCGGTCATTCATGCCGGGGACCGGCTGACTTACGCCCAGGTGCACGACCGGGTCACCCGGCTGGCGCACGGCCTGCGCGGGCTCGGCATCGGCCGCGGCGACCGGGTCGCCTACCTCGGGCCCAACCACCCGGCGCTCCTGGAGACACTGTTCGCCGCGGGAACCCTGGGCGCAATCCTGGTCCCGCTGAACACCCGGCTTGCCGCACCGGAACTCGCCCGCCACCTGGCCGACTCCGGCAGCCGGGCGCTGATCTACGGTGCCGGCCAGGCGGACACGGTGGCCGCGCTGCGGGACGGCGCCCCACCCCCCACCCGCCTCCCCGTTCCCCCTTCACTATCCCCCTTCACGGCCGACGTGATCGCGCTGGGGGAGCCGGCCAGCGGGGAACTCGGTTACGCCGCGCTGCTCGCCGCCGGACCGGCCACGGACCTCGACGAACAGGTCGGCCTGGACGACCCGTGCCTGATCATGTACACCTCGGGGACCACGGGAGGTTCCAAGGGCGCCACGCTCAGCCACGGCAACATCACCTGGAACGCGCTCAACGTGGTAGTGGACGCCGACTTCAGGCAGGACGAGATCGCGCTGGCCGTGGCGCCGCTGTTCCACACCGCGGCGCTGAACATGCTCTGCCTGCCGACCCTGCTCAAAGGCGGCACGGTGCTCATCGAGCCCGGATTCGAGCCGGGCCGCGCCCTGGAGGTGATCGAGAGCCACCGGGTGACCTCGCTGTTCGGCGTGCCCGCGGTATACGACGCGATGGCCGCGCATCCCCGGTGGCCGGACGCCGATCTGTCCAGCCTGCGCATGCTGCTGTGCGGCGGCGCGCCGGTGCCAGAGGCCACCATCCGCGGTTACACCAGCCGCGGCCTGACCTTCATCCAGGGCTACGGGATGACCGAGACCTCCCCGGGGGCGCTGCTGCTTGACGCCGCGCACGTGGAGTCCAAGGCGGGCTCGGCCGGGGTGCCGCACTTCTTCACCGACGTGCAGGTGGTGCGGCCGGACCTGACCCCGGCTTCACCAGGGGAGACCGGGGAGATAGTCGTGGCCGGGCCCAACGTCATGCAGGGCTACTGGAACCAGCCAGAAGCCACGGCCAGGGCACTAGCCGACGGAGTCTGGCTGCGGTCCGGGGACGCGGGGACCACCGATGCCGACGGCTACGTGTTCGTGGTGGACCGGATCAAAGACATGATCATCTCCGGCGGGGAGAACGTCTACCCGGCCGAGGTGGAGAACCTGCTGCGGGAGCACCCTGCCGTCGCGGACTGCGGCGTGATCGGCGTACCTGACGCCCGGTGGGGCGAGGTCGGCCGGGCAGTCGTGGTGCTGCGGCCCGGCGCCGCGGCCACCGAGGAGGACATGCTGTCGTTCCTGGACGGCAAGATCGCCCGGTTCAAGATCCCGAAGTCGGTGCGGTTCACCGGCGAACTGCCGCGGACCGGCACCGGCAAGATCCTCAAGAAGCGGCTGCGGGACACCCACGGGCAGGGCTGAGCCGCCAAGCCCAGTCAGTTGCGCCAGTATGCGAAGGTAACTGCATGCGGAAATACGTCATCATGGGTGTCCCCGGCAGCGGCAAGAGTTCGCAGGGCAGCCTGCTCGCGGCTGACCTGGACCTGGTGCACATCAGCGTCGGGGACATCTTCCGCTGGAACGTGCAGCAGCACACCAAGATGGGCGCCCAGGTGCGCCGGATCATGGCGGCCGGGGAACTTGTCAGCGACGACATGGCCGAGGCGGTCGCCGCGGAACGGCTCGCCCAGCACGACTGGAACTACGGCTTCGTCATCGACGGCTTCCCGCGCAACGCCAGGCAGGCGGAGTTCTTCCTGGAGAGCTACGACATCGACAGCGTCATCCACCTGGACATGCCCGACTCCGAGGTCCGCCGCCGGGTGCTGGCCCGGCGGCTGTGCACCGGTTGCGGGATGGACTACAACCTGATCCAGGGGCGCCCGAAGGAAGAGGGCATCTGCGACGTGTGCGGGGGCACCCTGGTCACCCGGGAGGACGACACCGAGGAAGCTCTGGTCGTGCGGCTGCGCGACTACCACGAGAAGACCGACCCGGTACTCGACCTGTTCCGGCGCAAGGAGTACGTGGCGGTCATCGATGCCACCCCCGGCAAGGACGAGGTACAGCAGGCCATCAGGGACAGGCTCGGGCTGCCGCCGTACAAGCCGGGAAACGCCGCCGCGAGCTAGGGCCGGGACGACCGCCGTGCGGGTGCTGATCGCGCCCGACTCGTTCAAGGGCAGCCTCGGTGCGGCCGCGGCCGCGGCCGCACTTGCCGAGGGGTGGCTCAGCGTGCGGCCCGGGGACCAGGTGACCCGGCTGCCGCTTGCGGACGGCGGCGAGGGAACCCTGGACGTGCTGGCGGCCACGGTACCGGGGGCTCGGTGGCATCGTGCCCGGGTCACTGGGCCTGGCGGCGCCCGGGTCATCGCTAGCTGGCTGGAACTGCCTGGCGGGGGAGATGGGGCGCCCGGTGGGTCACCTGGGCGCGGACAGAACTCCGCGCCCAGGTGGCCCGCCGACCGCCCTGTGCCGGCTCAGGTTGGCACAGCTGTCGTGGAATTGGCGCGGGCTAGCGGGCTGCCGTTGCTGGCGCGTCCCGATCCGATGGGGGCGCAGACGATCGGGCTGGGCGAACTCCTGAGGCGAGCGCTGGATGCCGGGGTGGGACGGATCTTGGTCGGGCTCGGCGGTTCGGCGTCCACCGATGGGGGGACCGGGGCGCTGGCGGCGCTGGGTGCGCGGTTCCTGGATGCCGCAGGGAAGCCGTTGCTGCCGGGGGGCGGGGCGCTGGCCGCACCTGGCGACGGTGGATCTGAGCGGCCTGCGGGAGCCGCCGGCCGGTGGGGTGACCTGCCTGACGGATGTGACTGCGCCGTTGCTGGGGCCGCTCGGGGCGGCGGCGGTGTTCGGGCCGCAGAAGGGGGCCGATGGGGCGCAGATCGCGCGGCTGGAGGCGGGGCTGGCCCGGCTGGCGGAGGTGCTCGGCGGGGAGCCGGGCGCGCCGGGGGCTGGGGCTGCGGGCGGGACTGGTTATGGGCTGGCCACCGCGTGGGGCGCCGTGCTTACTCCGGGGGCGGCGGAACTGGGCCGGCTGGCGGGGCTGGACCGGGCGCTGGCCGGTGCCGACCTGGTCATCACGGGGGAGGGGCGGTTCGATGAGACCTCGCTGACCGGGAAGACGTGCGGGACCGCTGATCGCCGCCGCCGCGGCGGCCGGGGTGCCGGTGGCGGTGGTCGCGGGCCAGGTGAGCGACGGGCTCGCGGGACAGGCAGTACCGGCCTGGGCGAGCGCGGCCCCCGCCGGGGGACACCCCCGGACCCCCGCTGGTCCTGGCGCGACCGCCGCCCTGACCGCCGTGGTTACCCTGGCCGGGCTGGCTGGAGGGACCGCTGCTGCGCTGGCCAGCCCGCGGCGGTGGCTGCGGCGGGCGGCGGGGCGGCTCGCCAGCGATACCCGGGCGGAAAGTTCCCCGGCCTAGCCGGAGATCTACCAGGCATGGGCAACCCACCAGACAGCGGCCGCGCAGCCCGCAGGAGCCGCCGTGGCAGCCGCTGACCAGGACCGGGACCAGGCCGAACTCCGGTTCCGCGAGCTGTACCAGGCCAACTTCCGCCCGGTCCAGGGCTATGCCGTGAACCGGCTCGGGGGCGCCGACGACGTCCCCGACGTGGTCGCGGAGGTGTTCACGATCGCCTGGCGGCGCCTGGCCGACATCCCGCCGCCGCCCGCCGACCGCTTCTGGCTTTACGGCACCGCCCGGCGGGTGATCGCCCGCCGGCACCGCAGCGCCGGCCGGCTGCGCAACCTGGTCGGCCGCCTGGCGGCGGAGCGGTATCCCGGCGCAGCAGCCGCCGGCCGGGGCGAGCGATCCGGTCACCGAGCACGTGCTCGCGGCGCTGGCCGAGACTCAAGGCGGCCGACCGGGAGGCGCTGCTGCTCGTGCACTGGGAACGGCTCAGCTACGCCGAGGCCGCCCAGGTGCTCGGCTGCTCGGCGAACGCCGTGGGGATCCGGGTGCACAAGGCGAAAGCACGGATGCGCGCGCTGCTTGGCGAGGAAACCGGGGGCGGCCTGCGCGCCGCCGCCATCAGGCCGAACGGAGCCACCGATGGATCTTGACACCATGCTGACCGAGGCCGCCCCGGCCCGGCACCTGCCGCTCGACGGCCCGGATTCCCCGGCCGCCGCCCGCCTCTACCAGCAGATCACCGCCGAGCCCCCGGCACGCTGGGCGTCCCGGCGGTCCCGCTTCGCCCTGCCCGCCCTGATCGCCGCGGCGGCGGCCGCAGCCGCGGCGGCCGTGGTACTCGCCCTGATGCCCGGCTCCCCGGCGGCGCGCGCGCACCATGCCGGCCAGGGCGGGACGACGCTCGCGGCCTGGACGGTCATCAAGCTCCAGCATGGCGTGCTGCGGGTGACCATCCGCGAACTGCGCAACCCGGCCGGGCTGTGGAGCCTGCTGCGGGCGGACGGAGTTCCGGCGAACGTGCAGTTCCTGAAGCACAACTTCATGCCGACCACCTCGACCCGCGACCTGCCCAAGGGCTGCCTCAACCCGCGGATGTCGGACCAGGCGAACGCCGAACTGCAGGCAAGATCATGCCTATCGACCCGTTGCCGGTGGGGGTGTCGCCGTGAACATCCGTCCGTCGGCCATCCCACACGGAATCGGCCTTTACCTGAAGGCATGGGCGGCGAGCCCAGGCACACAGTCCGGCGCCGCCCTCAGCCTCCAGATCGACCTGGTCCAGGCCACCGCCCAGTGCACTGGCTTGACCCTGGATCGAGCTCCACGAGAGTCAGAACACACGAGCATGCGTGAATGCGCAGCAGCGAAGGGGCGCTCGAACATGCCGGAAGCCACGCGAACGCCAGACCGGCGCGCGTGGCGGACAGGGGTTGCCTGGGCGCGGAGTTCTGTCCGCGCCCAGGTCCATCCCCTGACCGTCACTCCACCGGGCAAGGTGGTTCCCCAAATCGACATCGGCGATGGGATGCCCTAACCTGGTCGGCGTGCGTGAGATCGCGGTGTTCAGCGGAAGTGCCCACCCCAAGCTGGCGGCCGAGATCTGTGCGGAGCTGGGCGAGCCCCTGCTCCCGGTGCGGCTGCGCCGGTTCGCCAACGACTGCCTGGAAGTCCAGCTGCAGTCCAACTGCCGGGAGCGCGACGTCTTCCTGATCCAGCCGCTGAGCCCGCCGGTACAGGACCACCTGGTGGAGCTGCTGCTCATGCTGGACGCCGCCCGCGGCGCCTCCGCGGCCCGGGTCACCGCGGTGATACCCCACTACGCCTACGCGCGCAGCGACAAGAAACACATGCCCCGGGTGTCGATCGGCGGCCGGATGGTGGCCGACCTGCTGGTCAGCGCGGGGGCCAGCCGGGTACTCACGATGACCCTGCACTCCAGCCAGGTACACGGGTTCTTCTCGGTGCCGGTGGACCACCTGCACGCGCTGCGGGAACTGGCCAGCCACTTCCGCGACCGGGACCTTTCCGGGACCGTGGTCCTGTCCCCGGACCTGGGCAACGCCAGGAGCGCGGCCGCGTTCGCCGCCCGGCTGGGGCTGCCGGTTGCCGCGGGCGCCAAGGAGCGCCTCGACGACCATTCGGTCCGCATCACCTCGATCATCGGGGACGTGGACGACCGCGATGTGATCGTCCTCGACGATGAGATCGCCCGGGGCACCACGCTGATCGAGCTGCTGGCCAAGCTCCGCGAGCACCGGGTCTCCTCGGTGCGCGTCGCGTGCACGCACGGCCTGTTCGCCGACGGGGCACTGGAGAAGATCGCCGCGGCGCCCGAGGTCACCGAGATCGTCTGCACCAACACCGTGCCGCCGCCGCAGGCGGGGGAGAGCGCCAAGCTGACCGTGCTTTCTGTCGCCCCGGCCCTGGCCGAGGCGATCCGGCGGATCCACGTCGGCGAGTCGGTCAGCGCCCTGTTCGGCCAGCACTAGTGCTGGCCCGGGGAGCGACCCCCCGGACCCCCCGATGGCTCAAGGCCCCGTTCCTTCGTCACGGAGCCTTGGCCGTGCCAGCCCGGTGGGCGGCACCGGCCACGGGGCGTCGTAGCGCAGATAAAGACGTGCGCGGCGCGGCGGTCAGCCTTCTTCGATCGCGCGGATCACCTGCTCGCGGGTGAGTGGCAGGTCGCGCACCCGCACGCCGGCCGCCTGCGCCAAGGCGTTGCCGATCGCGGCGGCGACCGGGCCCTGGGCGATCTCGCCCGCGCCGGTCTCCGGCCGCCCGGGCGCGGCGACGATCCGCACGGCCACGTCGGGCACCTCGGTGAACCGCAGCACCGGGTAGGTATCCCAGCTCAGCGACGTGATCCGGGCCCGGTCGAAGCTCACCCGCTCCCTGATGGCCCAGCTGGTGCTCTGCACCGCGCCGCCCTCCACCTGGTTGACGACCCCGTCGGGGTTGATGACCGTGCCGACGTCGACCGCGAGCCAGAGGCGCCGCACGTGCACGTCGCCGGTGGCCTCGACCTCGGCCACCGCGGCGCAGTACCCGGCGAGGCCCTTGTACCTGGCGTAACCGATCCCGTGGCCGGTGCCCTCCTGCCGGGGACGGCCGGCCCAGCCGGCGAACTCCGCGACCTCCTCGATCACCCGCACCGCCCGCGGGTCGGTCAGGTGCGCCAGCCGGAACGCGACCGGGTCGGCCCCGGCGCATTCGGCCAGCTCGTCCATGAACGACTCGATCGCGAACACGTTGAGGAACGCACCGAGGGACCGCAGCGAGGAGGTCCTGATCGGCATGGTGAGCAGCCGGTGCCTGACCACCTCCAGGTCGGGGATGTCGTAGCCGGGCACCGCGTTGCGGGTGGAACCCATGGCACCGGTCGGCGGGCCGTCGGGCGCGGGCGGCATCGGCTGCCCGCCGGCCAGGTGGGCCAGGGCCAGCAGGCGCGGATCGCCGCCGCGGCCGGGACGGCCGATGAAGCCGTTGCTCCACACGTCCTGGCGCCAGGTCACGATCCTGCCGTTGGCACCGAGCCCAGCGGACAGCCGGGCCAGCATGGCCGAGCCGAGCGGTGCCCAGCTCATCTCGTCCTCGCGGGACCACAGCACCCGGACCGGCCGCCCCGGCACGGCCCGGGCGAGCAGCACCGCGTCCAGGGTGGCGTCGTCGGCGCCGTTGTGCCCGTAAGCGCCCGCCCCCTCGGCGTGGTGCACGGTCACCTGGGCGGGATCCAGGTGCAGGCCCGCCGCGAGGGCGTCGCGCAGCGCGAACACGCCCTGGCTGTGGCTCCACGCCGTGACGCTGCCGGAGTCCCAGCGGGCAACCGCACAGCTCGGCGCCATGGAGGCGTGCGCGAGGAAGGGACGGGTGTACTCGGCGGTGCGCACCGTCGTCGCCGAGGCGGCGGCGCCCTCGTCGCGGCGCGACTCCACCAGGACATCCTCGGCGGGCGCGGAGAGCAGGAACCCCTTCAGGTCGCGGTCATCGGGCAGCGACTCGGTCACGTGCCACCGGGCCGCCTTCGCCACCAGGCTGGCGGCGCGGCGCGCCTGCGCGTCCGTGGCGGCCACGACGCCGAGGAACGAACCGTCGCGTACCACGACCACGTCCGGCGGCAGGTCCGGGTCGCCGGTGCCTACCAGCTGCGCCACGACCGCGGGTGGCCGGATGACGCGGCCATAGAGCATCCCGGGCAGCACCAGGTCGTGCAGGAACCGGGGCCGCCCGGTGACCTTGTCCGGCAGATCGAGCCGGGGGGCGCTGCGGCCGGCCACCGACCACTCCCGCGGCGGCTTGACCGGGACCGGGTCACCGGCCTCCCGGTCCAGCAGTCCCGGGCCGGCCAGCGACCAGTAGGACAGCCCGGCCGGCTGCCCGGCGGCGAGGATCTGCCCATCCTCGACGGTCAGTTCGGCCACGGTGGTGCCGAGCTTGCCGGCGGCCACGGCCAGCAGCAGCGCACGGGCCTGCGCGCATGCCTGGCGCAACGCTGAACCGGAGTGCTGGATGGACAGGCTGCCCGAGGTGACCCCCTCGTCGGGGCTGGTGCCCGTGCTCACCGGCGCCACCGTCACCCGCGCCAGTGTCACGTCGAGTTCCTCGGCCGCGACCTGGGCCAAGGCCGTCCAGACGCCCTGGCCGTACTCCACCTTGCCGGGCCGGATCGTGACCGTGCCGTCCGGGGAGAACGCCAGCCAGGAACTCAGCACCGGGTTGGCGGCGAGGCTCGGGTAGGCGGCGAGGCCGGAAGGCGGGGGAGTCACCGCATGGCCCGCCCGCTGTCGCGGTGCGCGGCCTGCCCGCTGTCGCCATGCGCGGCCTGGCCGCCGCCGTGGTGCCCGGCCGCGCGGAGCACGGCGGCCACCACCCTGCCGTGCGTGCCGCAGCGGCACAGGTTCCCGTCCAGCGCGGCACGGACCTCCTGCTCGGTCGGTTCGGGGCTGACCGTCAGCAGGGCGGCCGCGGTGACGATCATCCCCGAGGTGCAGTAGCCGCACTGCGCCGCCTGCTCTGCGAGGAACGCCTGCTGTACCGCGTGCAGCGCGCCGTCGTGGCGCAGGCCCTCGACCGTGGTCACCTCGGTTCCCTCGGCTGCCCAGGCCGGGTAGTCGCAGGAGGATCTGGCCCTGCCGTCGATGATCACCATGCAGGCGCCGCACAGGCCCAGGCCACAGCCGAACCGCGGGCCGGCCAGGCCCAGTTCCGCGCGCAGCACATCGAGCAGGGGCAGATCCGGATCGCAGGCCAGGGCATGGTCCTCGCCGTTCACGGTCAGGTGCAGTTCCTGCTGTTCCATCACGCTCTCCCTGTACCCAGGTTGACCTGGGCCTGCCCTAGAGAGTATGCATTCGTTTGCAGATCTCGCCAGCAAACGACGAGGAGGGCGCGTGGACGAACGGGTAGCCATGGCGATCTCGCACTGGGCGCCGCGGTTCACCATGAACGGGGTGACCGCAGGTGATTTCGAGCGGATCACCAGCGGGCTGACTTCGTGGAACGACTGGTGCGCGGCCTGGAGCAAGGTCGGCGCCGAACACGAGTCGCTCGGCCGCGAGGCCCTCACCGAGGGCAGGGAGAGGTCGGCGGGCGCCCACCTGTCCCAGGCAGCGGTGTACTACCACTTCGCGAAGTTCCTGTTCGTGAACGACATGGACCAGATGCGGGAGGCGCACGGCAACGCGGTGCGCTGCCTGAACGACGCACTGCCCTACCTCGACCCGCCGGGGAAGCGGGCGGAGATCCCGTTCGAAGGCTCGCACCTCGCCGGGATCCTGCGCGAGCCGCACGGCCGGGGCCCGCACCCGGTGATGATCATGATTCCCGGCCTGGACTCGACCAAGGAAGAGCTGCGCAGCACCGAGGACCTGTTCCTGGAGCGGGGCATCGCCACGTTCAGCGTGGACGGCCCCGGGCAGGGCGAGGCCGAGTACGACCTGGCCATCCGCGGCGACTGGGAGGTCCCCGGCGGGGCGATCATCGACTATCTGATCACCGAGCCGTCCCTGGACCCGAGCCGGATCGGGGTCTGGGGGGTGAGCCTGGGCGGGTACTACGCGCCGCGGGTCGCCAGCGGCGACGAGCGGATCCAGGCCTGCATCGCGCTGGCCGGGCCGTTCACGTTCGCCGCCAACTGGGACAACCTGCCGAGCCTGACCAGGGAGGCGTTCCGGGTGCGGTCCATGTCACCGGACCCGGAGACGGCCAGGGTCAAGGCCGGCGAGCTGACCATGGCGGGCCGCGCGGAACGGATCCGCTGCCCGCTGCTGGCCGTGATGGGCAAGCTGGACCGGCTGATTCCCTGGCAGCAGGCGGAGCAACTGGTCAGCGAGACCGGCGGCCCGGCCGCGCTGCTGCTGCTTGAGCAGGGCAACCACGGGTGCGCGAACCTGGCGCCGTTCCACCGGTACCGGACCGCGGACTGGGCGGCGGAGAAGCTCGGCGCGCGGGCCACCCGGGTGGCCGGCCATGACCAGCGCCCCGGCCACCGGCGGCGGCGCGGCCGTGGGCGGCGCGCGCACCGCGAGTGCCGCGGGCCTGCGCCTGATCGGCCACCACGACCTGGCCGGGCACGGCGACGGCATGCAGGTGATCCGGCACGGCGACGCCGTGTACGTGGGGCACACCGGCACCACCGGGGCCGGGACGTCGGTGCTCGACGCCGCCGACCCGTCCCGGCCGGTGCTGGTCACCCAGTGGCCGGCCCCGCCGCGCAGCCACACCCACAAGGTGCAGGTGGCCGACGGGCTGCTGCTGGTCAACCACGAGAAGTTCCCCTACCGGGCGCCGGACAGCGGGCCGGTCTCGGCCGGGCTGGCGGTATACCGCCTCGACGACCCGCTGCGGCCCAGCGAGGTCGCGTTCTGGCGCAGCGGCGGCCGGGGAGTGCACCGGGTCGTCTGGACCGGCGGCCGGTACGCGCACATGTCGGCCATTCCCGAGCACTTCTCCGACCGCATCTGGATGGTGGTCGACCTGGCCGACCCCGCGCACCCGGCCGAGGCGGCCCGCTGGTGGTGGCCCGGCCAGCGGGACGACGAGCGGGCGGGCTGGCCCGCGGGCGAGCGCTACGCGGCCCATCACGCGCTGATCGCGGGGGACCGGGCCTACCTCGGCTATGACGACGGCGGCATGGTCGTGCTCGACGTGGCCGACATGACCCGGCCGCGCCAGGTGGGGCACGCCCAGTGGGGCGGCGGATCCACGCACACCTGCCTGCCGCTGCCCGGGCGGGGACTGGTGGTCGCTACCGACGAGCAGGTCCACGACGGCCCGCACGCCCCGCGGCGGTCCATCCGCGTCCTGGACGTCTCCGGCGCGAGCCCGCGGGTCCTCGCCGAGTGCCCGCATCCGGCCGGCTTCGGCGGGCTGCCGCTCCGGTTCGGCGCGCACAACCTGCACGAGAACCAGCCCGGCTCCTACACCAGCGAGCGGATCCTGTTCGCGACCTACTTCAGCGCCGGGGTCCGCGTCTACGACCTGGCCGACCCCGGGCACCCCGCCGAGGTTGCGCACTGGATCCCCGAGGCGCCCCCCGGCCAGCCGGTGCCCCAGATCAACGACCTGTTCGTGGACTCGGGCGGCCTGGTCTGGGTCACCGACCGGACCGGCGGCGGGCTCTACTTGCTGGAGCCCGAGCCTGCCCCTGGCCGCCCTCATGGCCGAAGCCCGGACCTAGAGCGGTTCTTAATGGTTCCCAGTCGTGAGTTGCTGGTTTACCGTGGGCCGATAACGGTCATCCACCGCAGGAGGGGCAACTCATGGCGGCGAAGAATACGCGGGCTCATCGCTGGTTGCCGGGGATCGCGACGGCCGCGCTCCTGTCCGCCGTCGCATCGGCCGCCGCGGCGCCGCCCGCCGCCGCGGCGGGACACTCGCCGGCCGCCATCAGCGCAAGCCAGCCGCCCGGATACCAGGTCGTCAGCAGCGGGCTCACCAACGCGCCGCCCGGCGCCTCCTCCTCCGGTGCCTTCGCCACGTGCCCTGCTGGCACGGTCGTGTGGGGTGGCGGGGTTGCCTTTAACGGTTTCCCCGGTGCCGGGCTCACCGTCAACACCTCCAGCCCGAACGGGAGCGGCGGCTGGGAAGGATGGGTCAACAACACCGGGGCGACGACCGCGCAGTTCGTGGCCTACGCGATCTGTGCGGACAAGCCGGCGGGTTACAAGATCGTTTCCCGGGAGGTGGGTAGCCCGCCGGGCACCCAGTCGCATGCCACGGCCACCTGCCCCTCCCCTGATGTCCTGCTTGGCGGCGGCGCGCTGTCGACCGCCGACCAGGCGGCGGTCGTTCTGACCAGCGCCTGGCCCATGACTTCGGCCAAGTTCACCGGGTACCTGGACAACGGGACGGCCTCCGCGGCGAACATCATCGCCGACGCGGTCTGCGGCCACAAGCGCCGGCTACAAGATCGTCTCGGACAGCCACTCTGTGCCGCCGGGCGGCTTGCTGGAGGACGGCCCCGGGTGTCCCACCGGCACGTCAGCACTGGACGGTGGCGCTCAGGTCCCCAGCCACGTCCCGTCGGTCCAGATCGTCGACTCGGCCAACCAGGGCGCCGTCGGCTGGTTCATCGCCTTGCGCAACACCGGGCGGTCTGCGGAGCAGGCAGACGGCTACGTGATCTGCGCCGCGTAGGACCGCGGGATCAGGGCACGGTCAGGATCCGCGGGCCGTCGCGGGTGATGGCGACGGTGTGCTCGGCGTGCGCCGCCCGGGTGCCGTCGACCGTCTTCAGCGCCCAGCCGTCCGGCGCGGTCTCGTAGCGGCTGCCGCCACCGGCCATCAGCATCGGCTCGATCGCGAGGACCAGGCCGTGCCGCAGCCGCATCCCGCGGCCCGGCCGGCCCTCGTTGGGCACGTGCGGGTCCTCGTGCATGTGACGGCCGATGCCATGGCCGCCGAAGCCCTCGGGCACGCCGAACCCGGCGCCGCGGGCCAGGGTGCCGATGGCATGGGAGATGTCGCCGAGACGGGCGCCCTCGGCCGCGGCCGCGATGCCCGCGGCGAGCGCCTCCTCGGTGGCCGCGATGAGCTTCTCGTCCGCCGGATCCGCGGTGCCGACGATGAAGCTGATCGCGGCGTCGCCGGTCCAGCCGTCCAGTTGCGCGCCGAAGTCGATGCTGACCAGGTCGCCGTCGGCCAGCCGGTAGCCGTCAGGGATGCCGTGCACGATCACGTCGTTGACCGACGCGCAGATCACCGCGGGGAACGGCGTGGGCGCGAACGACGGGTGGTAGTTCAGGAACGGGGACCGCGCGCCCGCCTTGCGCAGCACCTCGTGTGCCACTTCGTCCAGGTCGGCCAGGGACACCCCGACCGCCGCCTCGCGGCGCACCGCGTCCAGCGCGGTGGCCACGACGCGGCCCGCCTCCCGCATGGCATCGATCGCGGCATCGCCCTTGATCTCGATCACGCCTGGTCGTCCTCCGCCCGGCCGCCCAGGTGGCGGGCGAGGAACCGTTCCGCAGCGGCGTAGAACGTCAGCCGGTTCTCCGGTTTGGCGAAGCCGTGGCCCTCGTCGGGGAACAGCATGTACTCGTAGTCGATGCCGGCGTCCCGCATCGCGGCGACGATCTGCTCGGATTCGGCCTGCTTGACCCGGGGGTCGTTGGCGCCCTGGGCGATCAGCAGCGGAGTCTTGATGCTGGCGGCGCGCGACAGGGGCGACCGGGACCAGAGGAACTCCGCGTCGGTCTCCGGGTTCCCGACCCGCTGGTGGAACAGCGCGATCTGCGGCTGCCAGTACGCCGGTATCGTCTCGATGAGCGTCTTGAGGTTGGACGGGCCGACGATGTCCACGGCGCAGCGGTACAGCTCAGGGGTGAACGTGACGCCGGCGAGCGCCGCGTAGCCGCCGTAGGACCCGCCGAAGATCGCCACCCGCTCGGGGTCCGCCCAGCCCTGCGCGATCGCGTAGGCCACCCCGTCGGTCAGGTCGTTCTGCATGGCCCGGCCCCACTCCCGGTCGCCGGCGTTGACGAACGCCTTGCCGTAACCGGTGGAACCGCGGAAATTGACCTGCACGCACAGGTAACCCCGGTTCGCCAGCCACTGTGCCTCCGGGTCGAAGCCCCACATGTCCCTGGCCCACGGCCCGCCGTGGACGTTGAGCACCATGGGCAGCCCGGTACGGCCGGCCCCGGGCGGGAAGGTCGCGTACCCGTGGATCGTCAGGCCGTCCCTGGCCTGGTAGGAGAACGGCTCCATGGGGGCCAGCTCATACTTGGACAGCCCGGGCTGGTGCTCGAACAGGAAACGGCCCTCGCGGCGCCTGCGGTCGTACAGGAAGAACGGCACCGGGCCGGCGTCGTTGGTGAACGCCACCAGCCACACCATGTCGCTGTGGTCCTGCGCGACGATGTCCGGATCGCCCGGGTGCAGCGCGCGGATGGCCGCCACGTCCGCCTCCAGCGCGGGGTCGAGCACCCGGTATTCCATGCGCTCCTTGACCCAGGTGACGATCTGCGGTTCCCGGGTGTCCGGGTGCACCCGGACACCGGCCACGTCCGCCTCGGGGTCTTCGGCCAGCACTTCCTCTGCGCCGCTGTCCAGGTCGACGCGGACCAGCCGGCCGGTGTCCACCCCGGCAGAACTCATCGCCAGCATCGAGCTGCCGTCCGCGCTGATCGCCATCGGCCCGCTGGTCATGGCGTCCTCGGCGGGAAACGTCTGCAGCAGCCGCCAGTCGCCGTCGGCGCCGTCACGGACCTTGACCACCATGCTCCCGTCGGGCTCCAGCCCGACGCCGACCCGCGTCACCAGCTCGGTGTCGGCGACCCAGCCCGCGAAGCCCGGGTTCTCCACCTGCTTGACCAGGTCGCCGGTGACCAGGTCGAGCCGGTACACGTCGTGCAGGGCCGGATTGTCGCGGTTCAGCCCGACCAGGACCTCACTGGGGTACTTCTTCTCGGTGGCCAGGATCTGCGCCTGCACCCCTTCGAACGGGGTGAGGTCCCGGCGCTGCATCGTGTGCAGGTCCACGTCGTACAGGCGCCAGTTCTCATCGCCGCCGGTGTCCTGCAGGTAGAGCAGGTGCCGCCCGTCGTGGGCCCATCTGAAGACCCGTATTCCCCGGTCCGTGTCGTTGGTCACCACCGTGGCCGAGTCCCAGTCGACTCCTTCGGCACCTACCGGGGCGGTCCATACGTTGAGCACCCCATCGTGTGGCGCGATCCACGCCAGGCTGGTGCCGTTGGGAGAGATTCGTGGGCTGACGCGTTCGGGGTTCCCGAAGAGGACCCGCCTGGGAATGAGTTCGGCCATGGGCCATGCCTACCATGTAAGTCAAGGTCACTAGTACTATCCGCGACGTGACCCGCACCTACGCACCCGCCACGTGACCGGCCGCCGCAGCGGCCCCGTGCCCGGCGCCGGCGGGGGCGGCACGCTGCTGGTCCGGGGCGGCTACGTGATCACCATGGACCCAGGCACCGGCGACGTCCCGGACGGGGATGTGCTGGTCAGCGATGGTGCGATCGCCGCGGTGGGGACCGGCCTGGCCGCCCCGGCCGGGGCCAGGGTGATCGACGCGACCGGGATGATCGTCGCCCCCGGCCTGGTGGACACGCACTGGCACATGTGGAACACCCTGCTGCGCGGCATGTCGGAAACAGGCCCCGGGTACTTCCGGGTCTGCCGCGGGCTCGGCCCGGCGTTCGGCCCCGGTGACGTGTTCCAGGGCACGCTGCTGGCCTGCGCGGAGGCGATCAGCTCGGGCATCACCACGGTGCACGACTGGGCGCACAACGTGCGCGGCCCCGAGTACCCCGACGCCGGGCTGCGCGCCTGGCCCAGGCCGGGCTGCGCGCCCGGTTCTCCTATGGCTATCCCGCCGCGCATCCCAACGACCAGGCCATGGACCTGGCCGGGCTGCGGCGGCTGCACGCGGAGTGGGACGGCCGGGCGGCGGGCGGGCTGCTGTCGCTGGGCATGGCCTGCCGTGGGCCCGGGGGAAGCGACCCCGCGATGCACGTGCCCGCCGGGGTCTACCGGACCGAGTTCGACACCGCCCGCGAGCTTGGCCTCCCGGTGACCATCCACGCCTGCGGGCCGCCGCACGCCGCGGGCCAGATCGAGGCGCTCGCCCGGGAGGGCCTGCTGGGGCCCGATGTGCAGGTGGTGCACGCCAACTGCGCCACGGCGGCCGAAATCGGGCACCTGGCCGCCGCACGGGCGACCGTGAGCATTTCGCCGTTCAGCGAGCTGCTCATCGGGTACGGCCTGCCGCAGACCGCTGAACTGCTCGCGGCGGGCATCCCGGTGGGGCTGTCCGCGGACACGACGGCGCTGACCGGCAACGCCGACATGTTCGCCATCATGAAGGTGACCCAGGGCCTGGCCAACGCGCTGGCCCGGGACGAGTTCGCGCTGACCGCCCGGCGCACGCTGGCGCTGGCCACCATCGGCGGTGCCCGCTGCCTGGGGCTGGACGCGGTGACCGGGTCGCTGACCGCGGGCAAGCGAGCCGACCTCATCGTGGTCAGTCCCGCGGGCCCGAACCTGGGCGTGCTCACCGACCCGGTGCAGCTCCTGGTCACCGCCGCCCAGCCGGGGAACGTGGACACGGTGATCGCGGACGGGCGCGTGCTGAAAGAGGGCGGCGCGCTGACCACGCTGGACGCCGAACGGGTGGTCCGGGACGCGCGGCAGGCCCTGGACGGGGTCCTTACCCGGTCACGGCCAGCGCGGCGGTGAGCTGCGCGGGGCGGGCCAGCGTCTGGTAGACGACGCAGTACCGCTCGGTGAGCCGGAGCAGGGTGTCGAGCTGGTCCGCGCTGGCGTCGGTGTCGAGGTCGAAGTTCAGCCGGATCGCCGTGAAGCCCACCAGGGCATCCTTGGCCACGGCGAGCGTACCGCGGAAATCAAGATCGCCCTCGGCGCGGACGGTGCCACCGGCGATGGCGATGCCCAGGGAGGTGGCCACCGCCCGCAGGGTGACCCCGGCGCACGCGACCAGCGCCTGCAACAGCATGTCGCCGGAGCACGCCAGCGTGCCGTCGCCGCCGCTTGCCGGATGCAGCCCGGCGACCGCCAGCGCCCGGCCGGTCTCCACCGAGCAGCTCACCTCCTCGGCGCCCAGCTCGCCGCGGGCCCGCAGAGTGATCACGGCGGACGCAGGGTCGCTGCGGTAAGCGTCCTTGAGCGGCTGCTGCAGGGCGCGCAGCTCTTCTGTATCCATGACGCTCCTCGGGGCTCGCGGGATCCTTCGTGGGACGCCTCAGGTGTGCGGGATGTGGAAGTTGAAGTCGGCGTGCCCGAGCGAGCCCATCAGCCGCAGCCAGATCGGGAGCAGCATCTCCATGCCGCGGGCGGCCGAGATGTCGCCCAGGTCGATCAAGGACCCGGCCGGCCAGCCGAACGAGGTGATCAGCTCGGCGGCGGCCGCCTTGGCGGTGTCGTCGTTCCCGCACAGGAACGCGTTGTGCTCGCCGGGCACCCGCCCGGGGTCCACCATCACCTGGCAGTTCATCGTGTTGAGTGCCTTGACCACCCGGGCCGCGGGGAACGCCCGCTGGATCTGCTCGCCAAGGCTGTCGGTGTTCACCGGGTCCAGCGTGGGCGGCATGCCGCGGCTGAAGTCCAGCGGGTTGGAAACGTCGATGAGCACCTTCGCGGCCAGGGCCGGCTCACCGGCGGCCACGAGCGCGGCCATTGCCGACCCGCCGGAGGTGGCGTTGACCAGCAGCTCCGCGAAGGCGGCGGCCTCGGCGAAGCTCAGCAGGCGCACCCCGGGGTGCTCGGCCTGCCACTGCGGGTAGGGCGGGGTGCCGAACCCGCCGGGTTCGGTGCGGGCCATCGTGGCCGCCGGGTCCCTGGTGCCGATCACCACGTCGTGGCCGAGGCCGTCCAGCCGGGCCGCCAGGGTGCGCCCGACGACGCCGGTGCCGAGTACAGCAATCTCTCATCCCGCCATTGTCGCCTGCCGGCGCCTGGCCGGTGACAGACCGCCCGCTCAGTCGATCAGTGACCGGTGTGGCCGCAGCACGCAGAACTCGTTGCCCTCGGGGTCGGCGAGCACCACCCAGGAGACGTCGTCGCCCTGGCCCACGTCGGCCCGGCGGGCGCCGAGCGCAAGCAGCCGGTCCACCTCGGCCGCCTGGTCGTCCGGGTCCAGTTCGATATGCAGCCGGTTCTTCACGGTCTTGCCTTCTGGGACCGGGCCGAAGACCAGCCCCGGGTAGGCATGCTTGTCGGCGCCGACGACGACCTCGTCGCCGACCTCGTACAGGATCGGCTGGTCCAGCACGGCGGCCCAGAATCTGGCCTGGGCGTGCGGGTCGTGGCAGTCGATGGCGAGCTGGTAGAACGTGCTAGGCATGTTCCCGATGCTAGGCCCCGGCGCTGGGTCACTGCGAGGCATTTAGGCCCGGGCCCAGAACCAGCCGGTGCCCAGCCCGGTGCCGCCCTGCCAGAGCTCGAACCCGGCCTCGATGTTCTCCAGCCACCATGCCTGCCGGATCAAGCCGCGCTGCTCAGCGCGGTGGATGAACGGGAGCAGGTGCAGGCGCCTGACCCGCAGCACCGGCCACACCCGGCGGAACTGAATGTAGTTCCAGCAGGTGCCACCGTGGCAGGCGGGCCAGTGCAGCAGGTACCAGCGCACGTGATCGATGTGCAGGATCCTGGTCCGTGGCGGCACCTTGATGCGGCGCGCGCTGAGCCAGATCATCATCTCCGCGCCGTCCGCCTGCCCGGTGCTCATCGGCTGCGTGCCGAACCAGGTGTCGAATGCCGCGTCCCACTCGCCCTTCGGCACCTGGGTGGTGTACCAGGTGGCCACCGGCCGGCGCAGCGCGGACACCCGTTTCGGCAGGTCGCTGTCCGGGGACGAGCAGGTGCCCCAGCTGCAGCCGCGCAAGATGAATGGATAGGCCTGCGGTTTGGCATGCCAGGTGGGCAGCCCGGATTGGGTCACGGTGAAATTGGGCCGTCCGCCGCGGACCGCGAGGCATTCCTGCTGCCCGCCATAATTGTCGTTCTTGACCACGAAATGCGCGCCCTGTGCGGTCGCCACGGCGAAATGCTGATAACGCCTGCACAGGCTGCTGACCCGGCCCGCAGGGGCCGTGCCCGCCGTCGCCCTCCCGGCTGCGGTGCCTGCCCCGGCCGGGGCAGGCACCGCGGTGGCCAGCAGCCCGGCGAGGCAGACCAGGCCGAGCCGGGTCATTATGAGCCGGGCGGGCGGGAAAGGGGCATTCTTCACGTGGCGGGAATCCTTTCCCCGGCAGCCGGGCCCGGGGCCGTGATTGACACCTTGTAATAGTGCGTACGCGGATAGTAACAGCCATGCCCGGCTCATAAGCTCCGATTACGGTGAGTAACCCATGGACCGAACCAGTGGGGGAGCGGGGAGAAGCACCTGCGCTGCATCGGCCAGTGGCTGGACTCATGGTGCATAACCCTGTGGATGGCTTGTGCAGAACTGCGTCCAGCCTGTGCATAATCTGGGTAAAGCGGTGGATCTCAATGGCGCGCTGAGCTTATTACGAGGCTGCTGCCTGGACGAACGCTATCCACATCTTGTGCATAAGTAAGGACAGCTGCTTGTCCACGCACCGCGCCACAATGAACCGTAAATAGGCCGAATATTTACCACATATTAATCTATCCGTGATCAGAGGTTAGGACGGTAAGAGATTGCAACCCAGAGATGGTGAGCCCACGCCACACGGGCGCTCACTCAAGTGAAGGGGGAGGGTACGCATGAGGGTTGGCGACTCACCTGAGGAGCGGCCGGCTGACCGGACGGCGGCGACGGTGGGCAGCCCCACAGCGCAGGTGGAGACCATCGCGCGAACAGCGGGGCTCCGCGGCGAGCAGGCCATGACTAACCGGGCGCATCCGTTCCCGCTCGGGGGAGAATCAGCCCAGGTCAGGTCGTGCTGGATGTGTGGCATCCGCTTGCGTGCCCGGCCAGCTGGTGGCCGATGGCGGCGGCGCTTGCCACGACGTGCGCTGGTATTGCCGCGACATAGGGGGATGCACCCGGCGCTGGACCTCGCGCCCGGCACGCCCGACCGGCATCCGCCCGGACGTAACGGAAGTATTGGAGACGCCTGGCGAGCAGGTGGCGGGCCTGGTCGCAGCCGAGCCGGTGGCTGTGTAGCGCTCAGGATAAGAGCACGCTCTCATACCAGTCAGGAATCGAGAAGCACCCGTTACCGGGACGCAACTAGCCTGACCACCATGGACATCATCATTCACGCGACCTTCCTCCCGCATGACGACCCGGACGCATCGCTGGCCTTCTATCGCGACGCGCTCGGCTTCGAGGTCCGCAACGACGTCGGATACGGCGGGCTGCGCTGGATCACGGTCGGCCCTCCGGGCCAGCCCGGCACGTCCATCGTCCTGCAGCCGCCGGCGCCACCCGGGTGCGGCGCCACCGAGGACGAGCGCCGCACCATCGCCGAGATGATGGCCAAGGGCAGCTACGCCTGCATCACCCTGGCCACCAAGGACCTCGACGGCACCTTCGAGCGGCTGGAGGCCAGCGGCGCCGAGGTCGTCCAGGAGCCGGTCGAGCAGCCCTACGGCGTTCGCGACTGCGCCTTCCGCGATCCCGCGGGCACCCTGATCCGGATCAGCGAGGTCCACTGAGCCGTCCGGCAAGAGCAGCAGGAATGTGCTGTCTCACCGGACCTGAGGCAGCCTTACTGTCCGGCCGGGGTCAGGGCACCCGGACGTGCCGCTCGCCTGCGGCCATGCCGAAGGTGGGGCCGCCCTCCTGCCCAGCGGCATCGCCGAGCCAGTCCGCCTTGCGGCGGAGCAGGGCGTCGCCGAGCCCGCGCAGCCGCCACCACGCGTGCAACTGGCGGAAGCCGACGTTCTCGGCGATCGCCGCGTAGGCAAGCAGGGCGAAGTCCCGCCAGGAGCGGTACCTGTGGTAGGTGAGTTCCTCGATGATCACGCTGATGATGGTCAGGAACGCGCCGTACAAGAGCCCGGCGATGATAAACAGCAGCACCACGGGGACGTCAATGATCCCCAGCGCCAGCCCGCCGGCGAACGCGACGATGGCGAGGACCTCCACCACCGGAGCCAGCAGCTCGAAGATCAGGTAGTAGGGCAGGATCACCAGCCCGACCTTGCCGTACTTGGGGTTGAAGATCATCTTCCGGTGCGCCCACAGCGCCTCGGCGAGGATCTGGGACCAGCGGGCCCGCTGCTTGGCGAGCCGCCGGTACCGGTGCGGCACCACCGTCCAGCTGCACGGCTCGGCGACGAAGCCGATGCTGTAGGGCCGCCCGTCGTCGCGGAGCCGCTGGTGGATGCTGGTTGTCATCTCCAGGTCGTCGCCCTCGCTGTTGATGTCGAACCCGCCGACCAGTTCGTAGACGTCCCGCCGGTAGACGGCGAACGCTCCCGAGATGAAAAGCATGCCCCGCAGCTGCGACCAGCCCGCGCGGCCGAGCAGGAAGGAGCGCTGGTACTCGGCCGCCTGGATGGGGAGCAGCCACCCCCCGGGCACCCGCGCCCTGGTGACCCGGCCCGCCACGATCTCGCATCCGTTGGCGACCCGGATGGTGGCGCCGGCCGCGATGGCCTGGACGGGGTCCTCGATGAACGGCTTGGCGACGTTCAGCAGGGCATCCTCGTCGAGGTAGGTGTCGGCGTCGATCCGGCACATGATCGGGTACCTGGCCGCGTTCACGCCCATGTTGACGGCGTCCGCGGGCCGGCCCAGGCCCTGCTTCCGGATGACGAGCAGGCTCCGGCCGTCCCGCGGAGCGTGCACCGACAGCACCCGCCCGGCCGTGTACACCGTGTCCCTGATCACCTTGTCGACCTGGACGAGCCCGAATTCCGCCTCCAGGCGCGCGAAGGTGTCATCGGTGGAGCCGTCGTCCACGATGATCACCTCGAACTCTGGATAGCGGAGGCCGAGAAGCCCGCGGGCGCTGCCCACGATCAGGTCCTGCATGTTGCATACCGGCACCACGATGCTGATCGGCGGCGCCAGCGGGCTGGCGAAGATCTCGGCCAGGCCGGCGAACGGCATGCGGCTCCGCGCCCGGATCGCATTGCCCGCGGCCATCACGATGAGCACCAGGTAGATCGAGTTGAGCACGACGAAGTAGAAGATGGCGAACCAGGCGAAGCCGCGGATCGCGGCCGCGGCCGCCGCGGCCATCAGCGGTCGTCCTTCCGGGCCGGGCCGGAGCCGGCGCCTGCCGGCCGGCGCCTGCCCAGCCGGCGCCTGCCCGGCCGGCGTCTCGTCAGCCGGCGCCCGCCCGGCCGGAATCCGCCCGGCCAGAAGCCGCCCAGACCGTGCCTGCCCAGCCCGTGCCTGCCCGGCCGGTGCGTGCCCGGCCGGTGCCCGGGGCGGCCCCCGCGCGGGCGAGGGTGGCCGGCGTCCCGCCGCCGGCCAGCGCCCGCCGGGCCAGGGCCTCACGGGCGTGGGCCGCCCCGCTGCCCTCTCCGTGCCCGGCCCGGGCCAGCTCCGCCTCGCCGGCCTCACCCAAGGCGGCCAGGGCCACGGCCGCGTTGTGCGCGACCCAGTAGTGCGGGTCGTCCAGGCACGCCGCCAGGGCTGGCCCGCTGCGGGGGTCACCGATCCCGCCGAGGGCGCGAGCCGCCAATGCCCGCAACTCCGGCCTCTCCGCGGGATCGAGGCAGGCCGTCACCGCGTCAGCGGCCTGCGGCAGGCCGAGCCGCCCCAGCGCGCGGACCGCGCTGGCCCGTACCTCGAAGTCCCCGCCCGTCACGTTCGCCACCAGTTCCGGCCAGGCGGGCAGTTCATCGAGCAGGCCAAGCACCGTGGCCGCCATGGCCCGCTGGCGGCGGCCGCCCTCAAGTTCCGCGCGCAGCGCGGGCACCGCCTCGGGCCCGAGTTCGAGCAGAGCGGACGCCACGATGCCCTCGGGCACGGGGGAGGGACGGCTCAGCGAGTGCAGCAACGCCGTGGCGGCGGCGGCCGAGGCCGTCTTGCCCAGTGCCCGGGTGGCGACGATGCGAACGCCCCGGTCGTTATCAGCGGTGATCAGTTCCGTCAGCCGCGCCTCGGCCGCCGGTGAGGCGATGAGGCCGAGCCGTTCCGCGGCCCGGGCGCGCCGGTGGGCCGAGTCCGAGTGCGCGCCGCGGAGAACCCGCTGGATCGCGGAGCGCTGCCGCAGGGCTTCCACAAGGCACGCGGCGGCATCACCGCGGACCTGCGCCAGGTAGGCGAAGGTGAGCCGCTCGGCGGCCCGGCCGCGGGCGCCGCGGGCCGCGACGAGGTCGCCGGGCGGCTCTTCGCCGCTGACGACGGCCAGAACCATCGGCCGGACATGGGCCTCGGCGCGCGCCCGCCCGGCACCGAGCAGGCTACGGAAGACCCGGACACCCGCCGTCACCAGCAGGAGCCCGGCGGATAGCAGTGAGCCGACGACGATCGCATTGACCAGGAACGCCTCTGTCAGCAGGGACGGCATGCCGCACCTCCGGTCCCGGCCAGGTCCGCGGATCGCCGATGACGTGGCGAGCCGCTCTAGGTATTCAAAATCTTACGTTAAGTAGTCGGCCCGCCCGGCGGCCGGAGCCTCACCATCTCAGGGACGTTATTCCCAGCGCACACTCCTTGTAATTATTTGATAACTTTAAGTAATTATCCTAGAAGCCCGCGATGGGACCGCCGGGGCGCATCGAGGGGCCACGCCGGGCGGCCACCGTAGGGCCGCGGATCACGGGGGCAGCATGGGGACACCCGCCCGTCAGGAGCGGTATCTCTTCCCGCCACAGCGGGTTCTGGTCACCGGGGGGGCCGGCTTTATCGGCTCCCACCTGGTCGGCTGGCTGGAACGGGAAGGCCACGAGGTCACCGTCCTTGACGACAGGTCAAGCGGGAGCGCCCGCCTGGGCACCCGGCCGCGGCGCGGCGCGGCGCGCCTGGTCCGGGGCTCGGTCCTCGACCGCGGCCTGGTGGATGAGGCGGTTGCCGGCGTGTCCACGGTGTTCCACCTGGCCGCGGCCGTGGGAGTCCGCAGGATCGTGGCCGACCCGCTCGGGTCGCTGCGGACGAACCTGACCGGTACGGAGAACGTGCTGGAGGCGTGCGCGCGGCACGGCTGTGCGGTCGTCCTCGCCTCCTCGTCGGAGGTGTACGGCAGGCCGCACCAGATCCCCATGTCCGAATCGGGGGACCGGGTGCTCGGGCCCACCACCGTGGCCCGGTGGTCCTACGCCGCGGCGAAGGCGGTGGACGAGCACCTCGCCTTCGCCTACGCGGGCCAGGGGATGCGTGCCAGCGTGGTCCGCTACTTCAATTCCTACGGCCCCGGGATCGACCGGTCGGGCGACGCTTCGGTGGTCGCGGTGTTCCTCCGGCACGCCCTCGCCGGGGAGCCCATCCCGCTGTACGGGACCGGGCGGCAGACACGGTGCTTCACCTATGTGTCCGACACCGTCCGCGGCACCGTCCTCGCCGCCGCGGTGCCGGCGGCGCAGGGACAGGTGTTCAACATCGGCACGCCGGCCGAGACGAGCATCGGCGACCTGGCCGAGATGATCGTGGCCGCTGTGGGCTCCCGCTCACCGGTCCTGCGCACCCCTTACGAAGGCGTGTACGGCGCCGGCTTCGAGGACATCCCGCGCCGGGTGCCCGACATCAGCCGGGCTCGGCAGGTACTGGGCTGGGAGCCCCAGGTGCCCTTGGCGGAAGGCCTGAAACGGACGATCGCCTGGTGGGGGGAGCCCGGTGACTAAGGCGCACAGGCCCGGCCCGGCCGGGGACTTCCTGGCCCGGCTCGGGGCCAGGGAAGTCACGATCGGCGTGATCGGGCTCGGCTATACCGGGCTACCGCTGGCGCTGGCGAGCGCACAGGCGGGCTTCACCACGTTCGGGTACGACATCGACGCCGAACTGTGCGCACGGCTCAACCAGGGGCAGAGCCATATTGGCGACGTCAGCGACGGCTCGCTGGCGGCCATGCGCGCGGCGGGGCGGTTCACCGCCGTCGCCGCGGGCCTGGACCCGGTGCCCGACGTGATGTTCCTGTGCGTGCCGACGCCCTTCGACCAGATGCCCGACCTGTCCTACGTCACCTCGGCGGCCAGGGGAGTGGCCGCGGTCCTGCGCCCCGGCATGGTGGTCATCGCCCAGTCCACCAGTTACCCGGGCACCACCGCGGAGGTCATCCAGCCGCTGCTGGAAGAAAGCGGACTGCTGGCGGGCGAGGATTTCCACCTGGCGTTCTCCCCGGAACGCATCGACCCGGGCAACGGCACCTGGACCATCAACACCACCCCCCGCATCGTGGGCGGGGTGACGCAGCAGAGCACCAGGGTCGCCAGCGCGGCCCTGGGCGCGATCCTGGGCGATCCTGGCCTCGTCCGGCCGGTGAGCAGCCCGGCGGTCGCCGAGTTCGCCAAGCTGCTGGAGAACAGCTACCGGCTGGTGAGCATTGGCCTGGTCAACGAGCTGGCGATGGTCGCGCACGAGATGGGGATCGACATCGAGGAGGTCATCGCGGCGGCCGCCACCAAGCCATACGGCTTCCACGCCTTCCACCCAGGGGTAGGGCCCGGCGGCGCCTGCATCCCCGAGGACCCGCTCTTCCTGGCCTGGAAGGCCAGCACGCTGGGAGTTGACACCCAGCTGATCCGCCTGGCCGCGACGGCGAACCAGGGCATGGCCAGGTACGTTTTCACCCGGATCCTGCAGATGCTCAGCATGCGCGGCACCGGGCTGGCCGGGCTCAGGGTGCTGTGCGTGGGCGCCGGGTACAAACCGGACATCGCCGACACCCGGCATTCCCGCGCGCTGTGCGTGATGGAACTGCTCGCCCGGACCGGCGCCACCGTGGAATACACCGATCCCCTCATCCCCGCGGTCGAGGTGGCCGGGCTTGAGTACAAGAGCGTCACGCTGGAGACGGTCACGGCCACGGACTACGGGCTCGTCGCGGTACTGATGTCCCGCCACGGCCTCGACCTGGACAAGTTCGTCGCGGCCGGGGTGCCGGTGTTCGACGCCGCGCACGCGCTCACCGGGCACGCCGCTGGCGTGGTGGAGCGCCTGTGACCGCCACAGGCCGGCCCATCATATAAGTGCCGATAATGTACATTATGTCAAGTTAGGATCCACGGGACGGGTCGCTGCCTAGTCGCGCGTAAACACCTACCATCCATAGCCGCCGCCCGATCCGAATCAGACGGACATCGCCGGGGGTGAGATGGCGGGGGCCAGCGGGGGGTGGTAGGCGCGCCACGCCTCGGCGAGGCGCTTGACGGCCTCGGTCAGGACGGCGTGCTGGGCGACGAAGTGCAGGCGGAGGTAGCTCTGGCTTTGCCCGGAGGCGTCGAGCCCGCTTCCCGGCAGGATCGCGACGCGGTACCGCAGCGCCGTCTGCGCGAACGAGGTCCCGTCGCCGTACGGCAGGCGGACCCACAGGGTCTGCCCCCCGGGCACCGGTGGCGCGTCCCAGTCGGGAAGGTGCCGGGCCAGTTCGGCGCGCAGGTGGTCATGGCGGGCCTGCCGGGCCGGGGCCTGGCGCGCCGACAGCTCGTCCAGGCGCGGCACCAGTTCGGCGGCGGCGAGCTGCGCGGGCACGTTCCCGCCAAGGTCATGCACGGCCAGCAGCCGGGCGAGCCGGGCGATCAGCGGCTCGGGGGCCCGCACCCACCCGATCCGCTGGCCACCCCAGATGCTCTTGCTGAGTGAGCCAACCGAGATCACGCCGTCGGCGTAGGCGGCCAGCGGCGGCGGCACCTCCACCCCGGGAAACGCCAGGTCGCTGAGCACCTCGTCGTCGATCAGCGGGACACCAGCCGCCGCCGCGGCCTGCACCAAGGCACGCCGGGCCAGCGGCGGCAGCACCGACCCGGTCGGGTTGTGAAAGGTCGAGATCACGTAGGCCAGGACGGCGTGCTGCTCACGCGCCGCCTCGGCCAGGTTGCCGAGCCCGACCGGCAGCGACCGCGGCACGGCCGCCTGCTCCCGGAACGCCTCCAGCGCGCCCGGGTAGGTCGGTACCTCGACCAGCACCCGGTCGCCTGGTGCCAGCAGCGCGCGAGCGAGCAGAGACAACGCCTGCTGGCCGCCGGTGCTCACCAAAATGTGCTCCGGGCCGGTTCGGATCCCGTGCCTGGTGTAGCGGTCGGCGATCGCGCGGCGCAGCGCCGGGTGGCCGGCCGGGTAATAGCCGATATCACCGGGAGTGGCCAGCGTCGGCGCGATGCGGGCGTACGCGTCGGCCAGTTCCTGGGGCGGCGTGTCCGGTGCGGCACAGGCAAGCGGGATCACTCCGTCGCCCGGCTCCAGCAGGTGCAGGAACATCGGCGCGCTGGTGGTCTGCCGCACGCCGGCCGGCTCGGGCCCGGCGACCCGGGTGCCGCTGCCCTGCCGCCGGACGATCCGCTCGTCCTGGCGCAGCAGCTCATAGGCGGCGACCACGGTGCTGCGCCCAACCGCTAGCGCCGACGCCAAGGCCCGGTCGGGCGGCAGCGGCTCGCCGGGCGGCAGCTCGCCCTCGTCGATCAGCCGCCGCAGCCTCGCCGCCAGCAGCACGTGCAGCGGGCCGCGGCCCGCTGGCCAGCGGCCCAGGCGCTCACCCAGCTCGATTGGTTCCATCTGCAAACCAATTCTGCGGCATTGGCTCTGGGATCGCCACCCCGCCCCGGCGATCATGGCAGGGTAACCATCCGCCGGCCAAGACGAGGACCATGTCATGCGGCAGTTCCCGGCCAGCCCGATCACGGCCCTGATCGACGAGAAACCGCGGTACTACCTCGGCGAGAGCATGGCTCACGACCTGACCGTGGCCGGCCTGCTCGGCCTGGAAGGCATGGCCCGCCTGGCCGAGGTGAGGCTGGGCTACGGCACCTCGGCCGGCGACCCGGCGCTGCGGGCCCAGGTGGCCGCGCGGCTCGGCATCCCCGGCAGCCAGGTGCTGATCACGGCCGGTGCGGCCGGGGCGCTTTTCCTCACCGGCCTGCTCTGCGGCGACGGCGAGATCCTGGTCGGCCGGCCCTGCTTCCCGCCGGCATTCGACGCACTGCGCGGCCTTGGCGCACCCGTGGTGACCGTGCACTCCCGGTTCGACGACGGCTATCGCATCGACCTCGACGCGTTCGCCAGCAGCCTTTCGCCGCGGACCCAGCTGGTTATGTTCGCCTCGCCGCAGAACCCCGCGGGCGTATCGATCACCGCGGACGAAGTGGAACAGATGCTCGCCGCCATGTCGCGGACCTGCCCAGACGCCCTGCTGCTGATCGACGAGACCTTCCGGGAGGCCACCTACGGGGACGCACCGCCCGCCGCGAGCTTCGCTGGGATGTCGCCGCACCTGCTCACCTGCGCCTCGCTGTCCAAGGCCTACGGCGTGCCCGGCCTGCGCGTCGGCTGGCTGACGGCGCACGACCCGGAACTGTACGAGCAACTCCGGCTGGCCAAGTTCAACTCCTCGATCGCCTGCGGCACCCTCGACGAGTTCCTCGCCACCCAGGCGCTCGCCCAGGCGGACCAGCTACTCGCCGCGCGCGGCGCGCTGCTGGCCGAGGCGCGCGGCATCGTCGAGCGCTGGATGAAGGCGCACACCGGCCGGCTGCGCTGGCTCCGGCCGGAGGCGGGGGCGTTCTGCTGCATGCAGCTTGACCCAGGCACCTGCCACCCCGCCGGTATCGACCGGTTCCATGCGTATCTGGCGGGGAAGCGGGCGCAGATCGCCGCAGGTCCCTGGTTCGGCGACAGCCCCCACGTCATCCGGATCGGCCTCGGCTACGAGCCAGCGGGCAAACTTGAGCTGGGCCTGGAGGTCATCAGCGCCGCGCTCGAGACCGCCCTGGGGTGACCGGGCCGCACGATCCGGCAGCATTGTCAGCAGGCAAGCTTTTTCTCATCAGCACACAAGCGAAGGAACTCATCGACCATGCCACGCGATGCCGTTACCAGTGACACGCCGTCAGCCTTGGCCCTCCCGTTCTCGACGGCCGTGCGCGGCGCCGGGCTCCTTTTCTTCAGCGGGCAGGTAGCTACCGACCCGGCCACCGGCGAATTGATCGAGGGCGACATTGGCCAGCAGACCGACCAAGTGCTGCGCAACCTCACGGCGGCTCTCGCGGCGGCCGGCAAGGACCTGGGGGACGTGATCCGGGTCGGGGTCTACCTGACCGACATGTCGCAGTTCGGCGCCATGAACGACGTGTACGTCAGGTACTTCACCGAGCCCTACCCGGCGCGCACCGCGATCGGCGTCGCCGCCCTGCCGCTGGGCGCGGCGGTCGAGATGGACGCGGTGGTGGGCTGAGGAATGGGATTCGACTTCAGCCTGGTCGACGTGTTCAGCGACCGGCCGTTCGGCGGGAACCAGCTCGCGGTGTTCCCTGACGCCACAGGCATCGCCGACGCGACCATGCAGCAGCTGGCCCGGGAGTTCAACTTCTCCGAGACCACGTTCGTGCTGCCGCCCCGCGACCCCTCCTGCACCTGCCAGGTCCGGATCTTCACCCCGCACCAGGAACTTCCGTTCGCCGGTCACCCCACCGTGGGCACCGCCGCCGTCCTGGCCAGCCGGAACGGAGGAGCGGCCAGCCAGCAGTTCGTCTTCGAAGAGGGGATCGGCCCGGTCACGGTCACCGTCGACGGCCCGGACATCCACTTCCATGTCCGGTGCCCGCGCTACGAGAGCAGCGACGAGGCACCGCCCGTCGCCGCCATCGCCAAGGCCCTCACGCTGCCCGAGGACGCCATCGCGGAGAGCTGGTACGCCGGCGTGGGCCTGCGGTTCTGCTTCGTCCGGCTGGCCAGCCGGGACCTGGTCGACAGGGCCGTGCTGGACAGGGCCGTGTGGGCGGCCGGGGTCGCCGGCAGCTGGTCGCCGGAGCTGTACCTGTTCGCCGGCGACTATCGCGACGGGGCGCACCTGCACGCCCGGTTTTTCGCCCCGGCGGTTGGCGTCGACGAGGACCCGGCCACCGGATCGGCGTGCGCGTCGCTGGTCGCCAGCCTGGCCCACCGGTCACCGGAGCGGGACGGCACCTACCATCTGCACATCGACCAGGGCGTTGCCATGGGCCGCCCCAGCGTGCTCGACGGCACCGCCCACAAGAAGGACGGCCAGATCACCGAGGTCATCGTCGGCGGCCGCGCCACGATCGTGGGCAACGGCACCATGACACTCCCCGCTGGCTGACTTGGCCATCGCGGGGTCACCGAAGGGCCGGCGCCACGCATCGTCACGACCGCCCGCCGAATTGCCGGCTGATGCACCTCGATGCCGGCATACCGGTCCGCGGTCAGGACGGCGCGTGCGGTGCCCGGGCCTGGCGGCGCAGGTCAGGGACACTGCGGCTGGACCAGATTCACTGAGACGGGACACCAGCCGTTGTCGGCACTCCGGCTTCTAATCCGCCCTTGATCCAGCGGCGGTACGGGTGCTACAACCCGAAGGCCGGCTCGGTTACATCCAGGGAACCCCGAGAGCGGGTCGGCATGGAGGCAGCAGGATGTCCGCAACCCCTCGTAGGGCTGCTTCGTTGCTCGGTGCGACCGCGCTCGGCGTCGCTGCGATGAGTGGCGCCGGCTGGGCAGCCGCTCCGGCCGCCCAAGCCAGTGTGGCGAGGCCGAGTCCCAGCTTTGCCAAGTTGAGCCCGAGCCAGGTCAAAGCCCGCTCGTCCGGCAGGCGGGAGCGCATGGTGGTCGTGTTCGACGACCAGCTCACCAGCCTGCCGGCGAACCGGGCCCACCGGCGCGCCCGGGCAGCCACGGCCGCGTCCATGCAGGCTCCGCTCGTAGCCCAGCTGAAGCAGGTCGGGGCCACGCATATCACGGCCCTTTCGCTCCTCAACGCGGTCGCGGCGGCCATGCCCGCGGCCGAGGCACAGGCACTCAGCCACACCCCGGGCATCAAGGAGGTCGTCCCCGACGCAACCGTCATCATCGGGGACGGCGGCAGGTACAACACGAAGACGGTGGCCGCCTCCCAGGTGCGGAAGCCGGCCATCCCGGCAAAGGCGGCCGACGGGCAGCAACTGTGCAATACAGATCCCAGCAAACCGCTGGTGGAGCCCGAAGCCCTCACCAGCATCCACGCAACTCAAGATCGCGACGGGCCGGGGCGTCATCATCGGCAACGTCGACGCCGCCTCGCTGGCCGGGAACGTCAACATGATCCGGCCCAACGGGCAGCACGTGATCATCGATGCCCCGAACCCGAACGAGAACGTCTTCAGCGACGAGTTCAACGGAGACGTCTCCACGATGGCCGCCCAGGGCACGGTCACCTACACCTACGCCTCTCAGCTGCCCTTCTCGAACTTCCCCGCGAACTGCAGCTTCCGCATCGTGGGTGACGCCCCCGGCGCCTCTATCCTCACCACCGGTCAGTTCACCGACAGCAACAACCGGGGCCAGATCGTGGCTCCGGAGTCGCAGGTCATCGCCGGGCTCCAGCAGGCGGTGAACGAGGGTGTCAACGTCGTGTCGGAGTCCTACGGCTTCGGCGCTGTGCCGGGTGCCAACAGCGACCTGCTCATACCGGCGAACGTCGCCATGGTGGAAGCGGGCGTTGTCGTAGTGGAGAGCTCGGGCGACAGCGGCTCGGACGGCACGACCTCGGAACCCTCCGCTAACCCCGCCATCATCGACGTCGGCGGGACGAACGACCTCAGGCTCATCGCCCAGGCCGATGGCTACACCCACGGCTGGGAAGACAACAGCATGACGACCCTGTCGTCGGGCGGCACCACACCGCAGAACGATGTACCGGACCTGGTCGCTCCCGGCTACCTGGCGCTCGCCGTCGCCGGCATCAACCAGCAACCGGCACCGGCGCTTCCGACTGAGGCCTTTGGCGGCACCAGCCAGTCGGCTCCCTTCGTCTCCGGCGCCGCCGCCGACGTGATCCAGGCCTACCGTGACACCCACGGCGGAGCCACCCCGACGCCGGCCCAGGTGAAGCAGATCCTCACCGGCACGGCGACCGACATCGGGGCCCCGGCGGACCAGCAGGGCGCCGGCCTGCTGAACATAGCCGCGGCCGTCAAGGCGGCCCGCCAGATGCCAGGCACGTCGCTGGCGCAGTCCAGCACCCCCGAACTGGTGGACAACCCCAGCCAGCTCGGCGTGCAGGGCGCGGGCGGCTCAACGGCCCACACCTCGGTCCAGCTGTACAACGCCTCCTCCAAGGCCCAAAAGGTCACCGGCACCTACCGGGCGCTTGGCAGCGAGACGGCCTTCGGCAGCCCGGTCACCGAGAACGTCAGCGCCCCGCCGCCCCCGTTCCCCGCCCAGGGGGCGACCGCGGCGGCACCGGTCCACTTCACCGTGCCGAGCGGCGTCAGCGTGCTCGATGCCGACATGCGCTGGCCGGACCCGACCAACAACAATGCCAACATCCTGACGTTCATCCTGACCGACCCGGCCGGGAAGGTGGCCCAGAGCTCGTACGACTACGGCGCCTCCGAATACGTCCCTTGTCCTAACGGAGGCTGCAGCCCGGACATCCAGCACGCCACGGTCCAGCATCCGATGGCCGGAACCTGGACGGCCCAGATCCTGTGGGCCAACGGCCGCGGCCACGTGCAAAGTGCGCCGGACACCCCGGGGCCCTACACCGGGACCGTGACCTTCCAGGCCAGCGGCCAGAACTTCGCGACAAGCCCGGCGTCGGCGCCCGTCACCATCCCGGCTCGCAGCTCGGTGAGCGTGCCGCTCAGCATCGCTCTCCCCCAGGCTCCGGGCGATGCCCCTGAGTCGGTGCAGTTCACGGGGGCGGGTGGGCTCGCGAGCTCGGTGCCGATCGCCCGGCGCACCCTCATCCCGTCGGCCGGTGGCTCGTTCAGCGCCACCCTGACCAGCTCGGTGTCTCGCGGTGCCGGGCAGCTCCAGACGTTCTACGTGAACGTGCCACCGGGGAAGAAGGACCTCGACGTGTCGTTCAACGCGCCGAACCACGCTGCCGACGACCAGGTGTACTACTACCTGTTCTCGCCGGCCAACCTCTCGTCTCCTGGCCCCGGGCACTTTACCTTCTTCGTCACAGCCGTCGACGGCACGCCGACGGCCGGCAACCCGACCGGGAACGCCTCGCTCATCGCCCCCGATCCCCAGCCAGGTCTATGGGAGATCGACGTGATGCAGGGCCCCACGACCGACGGGACGGCGTTCGCCAATACAGTCACCGGGGTCCTCGCGTACAACCAGCTCAAACCCGTCACCGAGACCGGTCTCCCGACGTCGAAGTCGACGATCATCGACTCCGGCTCCAGCGTCCCGATCACAGTGAAGGTCACGAACACGACGAACCACACCGGGTTCTTCGAACTGCAACCGACAAACAACGACATCACTGGCGGCAATGTCGCCACGCCGGAACAGCTGGCGGCCGGAGCCACCGGGACACTGACGGCGACGCTGTCGCCCACGGCAGCTGCGGGTACCGGGGTACGCGGCACCCTCAGCGTCATCGACTCGACGGATTTCAGTGCCACTGACATCGCCATCGGGTTCCCGTTGTTCTCCGACTTCCACGATTTCGCCTACGCCTACAAAGTCGGGAGCTAGCCCGAGCGGCTAGCACCGGCAGCAACGGCACGGCCCGGGCCTCGTCGCAGGCCCGGGCCGTCGCCGTACCGGGTGCCAGCCCCGATGAGACGGGACATCAGTTGATGCGGGAACTGCCGGGAATCACCGGGCGCCGGCCCCCGTTCGCGGTCACCGGGCTGTAGCCGTGCGCCGCGCCGAGACCGGGGTGGTCGTGGTCGGTGCCGGCCTGGCCGGGCTGACCGCGGCCAGGGAACTGGCCGCAGCGGGCTATGACGTCACCGTCCTGGAGGCGCGGGACCGGGTCGGCGGCCGGGTGCTGAACCACACCCTGGCTGGCGGGCACGTCGCCGACGTCGGCGGGCAGTTCGTGGGACCCACCCAGCGGCACGTTCTGGGGCTGGCCGGCGAGCTTGGCGTGGCCACCCTTCCGATCTTCACCGGCGGCCGGACGGTGCTCGAGCTTGGCGGGCGCCGCCACGACTACCGGGCCGTGCCGCGGCTGAGCCCGGTGCAGCTGGCCGACGCGGGCCGGGCCCTGTTCAGCCTCGACCGGATGGCCCGCCGGATCCCGGTACAGGCGCCCTGGCAGGCCGCGGGGGCTGCGGCCGCCGACGCGAGGACGCTGGCGGACTGGGCCCGCCGCAACGTCGGGACCCGGCTTGGCCGGTTCGCCATCGAGGCGTTCAGCCAGGGCGTGCTCGCCTGTGAGCCCGGCGAGGTATCCCTGCTGCACGTGCTCTTCTACCTGCGGGCGGCGGGCGGGTTCCGGCAGCTCACCGAGGTGGCCGGGGCGGCGCAGCAGGACCGGTTCGCCGGCGGGTCGCAGCTGATCGCGCTGCGGATGGCCGAGCAGCTCGGCGCGGACCGGGTCTGGCTCGGCGCCCCGGTCACCCGGATCGAGCAGGGATCGTCGCGGGTGGTGGCGCACTCGGCCGTGGGGACGGTCACCGGGCGCCGGGCGGTGATCGCCGTGCCGCCCGCGCTGGCGGGCCGGATCGGCTACGACCCGCCGCTGCCCGCCGACCGTGACCAGCTCACCCAGGCGGCGCCCATGGGCTCGGTGATCAAGTGCCTGGCCGCCTACGACGAGCCGTTCTGGCGCGAGGCCGGGTACAACGGCCAGGCGACATCGGACGGACCGGCCGCCCGGGTCACCTTCGACACCGGGCCGCCGGGTGGCCCGCCAGGCGTCCTGCTGGGCTTCGTCACCGGAGCCGAGGCACGCCGCCTGGCCCGGGCCAGCCCGGCGCAGCGGCGCGCCGAGGTCCTGGCCTCGTTCACCCGGTACTTCGGGCCCGCCGCAGCCCGGCCGGCCGACTACGCCGAGCACGACTGGACCGCCGACCCGTGGACCCGCGGCTGCTACGGCGCGCACTTCCCGCCCGGCACCTGGACCCAGTTCGGGCCGGCGCTGCGCCGCCCGGCCGGCCTGCTGCACTGGGCGGGCACCGAGACCGCGACCGTGTGGAGCGGTTACATGGACGGCGCGGTCCAGTCCGGCAAGCGTGCGGCCGCCGAGATCCTGGACACGCTGCCGCCACCGTGAGGCAACGGACCCGGCACCGGTCAATTGAGCCGCCCGCGGGTCTGGCACCAGATACCTACTAGTGGGTAACATACCGCTGCGGGGCCAAGCCGACAGGAGAAGCCCATGTGGGTGCGGATCGGGTCCAAGGCGGCGGCGACGGTGGTAACGGCCCTGGCGGTGGCCGGTCTTGCCGGGGCACCGGCGCAGCTGGCGCGGGCGGCGGCCGCTCCGGCCCGGGGTTCCTTCTACGCCTACACGGGCCGCACGCCGCTGGCCCAGATCAAGCCGGGCACCGTGCTGAAGACCCGGACCCTCGCCTACCACGTCGCCGGCCTAGTGCTCCCGGTCCAGGTCGTCCAGCTGCTCTACCGGTCCGCCGGCGCGCTGGGCCAGCCGACGGCGAACGTCACCTCGGTGCTCGAGCCGCCGGTGCCGCCCGTCTCCCCCCGTGCGGTCTCTTACCAGTCCTTCTACGACTCGCTCAACCCGGCCGACGAGCCGTCCGTTCAGATCGCCGGTGACGTCACCCTGGGCGGGCTCATCACCGACGCCGAGTCGGTGGTGATCGCTCCCCTGCTGCTCCAGGGCTACACGGTCATCGTTCCCGACACCGAGGGCCAGACCGCTGACTTCGCCAGCGCGCCGGAGTACGGGATGGCCACCCTCAACTCCATACGAGCCGCCACCAACTCCGCGCTCACCGGGCTTACCAAGGCCACCCCGATCGGCATGTTTGGCTATTCAGGAGGTGCCATCGCGACCGACTGGGCCGCCCAGTTGGCACCGGCCTACGCCCCCGACGTCAACCGCCAGCTTGTCGGCGCGGCCGAAGGCGGCGTGCTCGTCGACCCGGCCCACAACCTCACGTACGTGAACGGCAGCAGCCTCTGGGCGGGCATCATCCCGATGTCAATTATCGGTATCGCCCGGGGTTTCCACATCGACATCAAGCCCTACCTGAGCAGTTACGGGCTTCAGCTCTACAGCTCGCTTCAAGATGCCTCGATCACCAACGTCCTCGGCCAGTACCCCGGGCTCACGTTTGCCCAGCTCGTCAAGCCACGGTATGCAAATCCGGCCAGCATCCCCGTCCTGGTCAAGGTCGAGAATGAGCTCAACGCCGGCAGCCTCGGGTCACCCACCATTCCCATGTTCATCGGCCAGGGAGCAAACGGCGCTCTCGAAGGCACCCCCGGCAACAAGCCCGGCATCGGGCGCGGCGACGGGGTAATGGTGGCCGGCGACGTCCGCACCCTGGCTCGCGACTTCTGCGCCTCCGGCACGACGGTGGACTACACCCAGTACGACGCGCTGAGCCACGTCACGACCTTCCCCGTCTGGACGCCCGCCGCACTGGCCTGGCTCGACAGTCTTTTCGCCGGAAGCCAGGCACCGAACGACTGCTCGCAGATCCCGCCCGGCAACTCCCTGGCTCCCGTGAAACCTGCCGGCTGACCCGTACCCGGCCGGCTGGCAGCCACTCCCCCGCTGACCAGGTTCACTCCCGTTCCGGACTGGCCAGCAGGGCGGCGCCGAGGGTGCTGCGGGCCCAGCCCTCCAACTGGTCATAGCTGTAGCCCGCCTGGCGTACCAGCAGGTCGTGGGTGTCCGGGCTGGCGATGACCCAGGCGGTGTCCGCGGCGGCGGCATTGCTGAGACCGGGGCGCAGTGCCCCCGCGGGCACCTGGGCGAAGAAGGCGTGGAAGGCCCCCCGGCGCAGGTCGCTGAGCTGCCGCCAGTCCGCGGCGATGTCCGGATCGACCGCGGCGCCGTCCCGGTAGGTCTGCCAGCCGACCGCCGCCCGTTCGGCGAGGAGCCGGTACTGGCGGCTCAGGTGGGCAAGCAGCCGGCGCGGGTCCGCGGCATCCCCGGGATCGATGGTGGCGGTGATGATGGCCGGCGGCTGCCCGGCGACCAGTGGCACGTCCTCGTCCCCGGTGACGGAACTCTCCATCACGGCGCGCAGCAGGTTCCGCTTGTTGCCCCAGTTGGAATAGAGGGTCTGCACGGAGACGTCGGCCCGCTCGGCGATGCGGATCACGGTGGCCGCCGCATAGCCGCGCTCGGCGAACTCGGCCTTGGCGGCGGCGAGCAGCCGCCTGCGGGTCTCGCGCCGGGTGACCTCCCCCGCCTCCCGCTGCCGGCTGACCCGCCGGGCCCTGGGCTGCTCCCCCGGTTCGGCCCGCCCGGTCCCGGGCTCCCCCGCCCCCCGCTGCCCGCTGGCCCGCGACTCCCCTGCCCGCGGTGGCTGCCTGCCTGTCATCTCGGCCTTCTGTGAGTCGGTCACGGCACCATCATACCAAGCTATTGACTGTCGTTCTAGAGATATGTAACGTCGTTCTAGAACATAAAGCTGAAGGCAGGAGCCGGAGATGACCGCCGTGATACCGCCCCCCGTGAAGTCCCCGGCCGCGCGCGCCGTGCGCAGCGGCGCGGTGACCGCAGTCGTGTGCGTGGCCCTCGCCGCCGTGGTGGCGGCAATGTCATCGCTGAACGTGGCGCTGCCGGGCATCGCCCGGTCGACCCACGCCACACAGACCCAGCTGGCGTGGATCATCGATGCGTATTCGCTGGTGTTCGCCGCAATGCTGCTCCCCGCCGGCGCCTTCGGTGACCGCTACGGCCGCCGGCTGGCGCTGCTCGCCGGGCTGTCGGTGTTCGGGGCGGCCTCGGCGGTCGCGATGACCGCTCACTCCGCGACCGAACTGATCGCCCTGCGGGCCGTCCTGGGCCTGGGGGCGGCGCTGGTGATGCCGGCCACCCTGTCCACCATCACCGGGACCTTCGCCAGCGAGCAGCGGACCCGGGCGGTCAGCGTCTGGGCCGCGGTGGCGGGCGGGTCTGCCGTACTTGGGCTGCTCACCTCGGGGCTGGTCCTGGAGATCTGGTCGTGGCCGTCGGTGTTCGGGCTGAACGTGGTGCTGGCCGCCGCCGCCCTGGCCGGCACCCTCCGGTTCGTGCCCGAGTCGGCCGACCCGCACGCCCCCCGCCTGGACGTCAGCGGCGCCGTGCTGGCCGTGACCGGCATGGTCGCGCTGGTGTACTCGATCATCGAGGCACCCAGCCACGGATGGCTGTCGGCACGCACCCTGGCCGGCCTGGGCGGCGGCATCGTGGTCCTGGCGGGTTTCGTCCTGTTCGAGCTGCACCGCCGCAACCCGCTGCTCGACCCCCGGGTCTTCGCCCGCCACAGCCTGTCCGCCGGCAGCCTGTCGATCTTCGTGCAGTTCTTCGCCTTCTTCGGCTTCATCTTCCTCGTCCTGCAGTACCTGCAGCTCATCCGTGGAGACTCGGGGCTGGTCTCGGCGGTCAGCATGCTGCCGATGGCCGCCGCGATGATGCCGTCCGCCCGGCTGGCCCCCGCGCTGGTGGCCCGGTTCGGGGCCCGGGCAACCTGCACCGGCGGGCTGCTGCTCATGGCTGTGGCCTTCGCCGTGCTGGCACAGCTGACCGGCACCAGCAGCTACTGGCTACTCGCCGCGGGGCTCATCCCGCTGGGCGCCGGAATGGGCCTGGCCATGACCCCGGCCACCAGCGGCATCACCGCGGCCCTGCCCGCCTCCCAGCAGGGCGTCGGCTCGGCGATCAACGACCTGTCCCGTGAGGTCGGCGGGGCGGTCGGCATCGCCGTGCTGGCCAGCATCCTCACCAGCAGCTACCAGAGCCACCTGCACCTGAGCCAGCACCTGCCCGCCGCGGAGGCGGGCCAGGCCCGGGCCTCGGTCGCCGTCGCTGCCCACCTCGGCGGGGCCGTTGCCGCCCAGGCGCACACCGCCTTTGCGGACGGGCTGCACCTCGCCCTGCTCATCGCGGCCGGGATCGTCGCCGCCGCCGCGATCGGGGTCGCCACGCTGCTGCGCGGCCACGACCGGGCGGCCGGAACCACCAGCTGAGGCGGCTGGCCCGAATTGGCTATGGTCTGCGGCGGTCGAAGATCGCCGCCGCAGACCATAGCCGATGATGAAGACGATCACGCCGATCAGGATGCCACCGAGCAGGTCGAGCGCCGGTCGCTAAGAGATCGCGATCCAGAGCGCAGCGCAGATAACCGCAGGAAGAAGTGCGCTGCCGGGGGCCGTTCGCAGGAATGGCGAAGTCCGCCCGGAGTGCAGTGGCGGCGTGACGTTGTCAGCCGGTGCGTGCATGAGATGCCTCGGTTCCTTGCTGACCCCGAGCACACCTGGCGGTCAGCGACAGCCGGGCCTCCTGTGTCTGCGCACGCTACGCTTGAATCGATTGCAACGATTTCCAGTAGCCGACAGAACTGGCCGCCTGGCGAGGCCGGCGGCGTGCAGGCCTGCGGCACGTCTATCAGCCGCTGACCTGACCCGCTGCCTGGCGCGCATCGGGCACAATGCCCGAATGGACGCCGTTTCCGGGGATGCCGCCACGCCACCGGGTTCCGCGCCGCCCGCGGAAGGGTTCCTGCCCTTCCCGGCGGCGGGCCGGGTGTTCACCGCCGGGTACCCGATCCGGCGCACCGATGTCACCCCCGGCGGGCGGCTGCGGCTCGACGCGCTGGCCCGCTATCTGCAGGACGCCGCCGAGGACGACGTGGCCGACTCCGGCCTGGCCGAGCCCTGCGACTGGCTGGTGCGGCGCTGCGCCCTGACCATCCGCGGCTACCCGCGGCGCGGCCAGCGGCTGCGGCTGGCGACGTTCTGCTCGGCGACCGGGCCCAGGTGGGCGGAGCGCACCACGACCGTGACCGCGGGCGGCGCCGACCTGGTCCAGGCCAGGATGGTGTGGGTGGCAGTCGACCCGGTCACCGGGGAGTCCTGCCAGGTGGGGCCCGGCTTTCACCGGCTGTACGGCCCGGCCGCGCAGGGGCGCCGGGTATCCGTGCGGCTGTCCCACCCGCGGCCGGACCCGCCTGCCACCGGCCGGGACTGGCCGGTGCGGGCCAGCGACTTCGACACCGCCGGCCACGTGAGCAACACCGTGCACTGGCAGGCCGTGGAGGAGGTGCTCGCCGGGCTGGACTGGCTGCCCGCCCGCGCGGAAATGGAATACCACCACCCGATACTGCCCGGCGCCCGGTTGCGGCTTGTCTGCAAGCTCTCCGCGGGCCGCGCCGGCCTTTGGCTGCTGAACGATCAGGCCCGCCTAGCATCTGCCCAGCTCAGCCAGTAACCCTCGAACCGAGAAGCCAACTGGCCCCGGCGAAAGGTAACCATGGACGGCAACAGATGACCACGGACAACGGTCCCACGGGGCCGTCCCTGCCCTGGCTGGCCCGCCCGCAGGCCAGGTCATGGACCTGCGGCATCCCCGAGCACGTGCGTTCCGGCGCGGTCCGTGCCTTCCACGCCAGCCTCCCCGGCTACGCACCCACCCCGCTGACCGAGGTCCCGGCGCTGACGGGGGAACTTGGCGCCGGCCGGGTATTCGTCAAGGACGAGTCGTCCCGCCTCGGCCTGCCCGCCTTCAAGGTGCTCGGCGCCTCCTGGGCAATCCACCAGATCCTCACCGGCCCCCCGGACGGTGCACCGCCCGCCCCGGCTGACGCCACTCCCCCGGACGGCGTCGCCAGGCTGCGCGCGGTGGCCGCTAGCCGCCCAGGCCTGATCTTCGTCACCGCGACCGACGGCAACCACGGCCGTGCCGTCGCCCGCATGGCCCGGCTGACAGCTACCCCGGCCCGCGTCTTCGTCCCCGCCGTCACCGACCCCGCCACCCGCGCGGCCATCGCCAGCGAAGGCGCCGAAGTGACCCAGGTCAACGGCAGCTACGACGAAGCCGTAGCCACGGCCCGGCGATGGGCCGGCGACCACCCCGGCGCAGCCCTCGTCCAGGACACCGCCTGGCCCGGATACGAGCAGGTGCCCACCTGGATCGTCGAGGGCTACTCCACCCTGTTCGCCGAACTCGACGCCCAGCTAACCGCCGCCGGCGCCGGTCCACCCACGTTGGTAGCAGTTCCCGTCGGTGTCGGCTCGCTAGCGCAGGCTGCCGTCGCGCACTACCGGGCTCGCGATGGGCAGGGTGACGTGACAGCCGAGGGATGGCTTGGGCGCGGACAGAACTCCGCGCCCAAGCAACCCTCGTCCGCCACCGCGGTGCTGTCTGTGGAGCCGGACACTGCCGCTTGCCTGCTCGCCAGCCTGAGGGCCGGCAGGCCGGCCACGATACCCACGGCAAACACGATCATGGCCGGCCTCAACTGCGGCACGGTCTCCTCGATCGCGTGGCCGTACTTCAACGGCGGCCTAGACGCCGCGGTCGCAGTACCCGACGACGCGGCCCGCCGCGCCGCGGCCGACCTCGCCGCGGTCGGCATCTCCTCAGGCCCGAGCGGCGCCTCCTCTCTGGCGGGCGCCCGTGCCGCCCTCACGGGTCCCGGCAGCCCCGGCCGCCGGGCTGAACTAGGCATGGACCCCTCTTCCGTGATCGTCCTGCTCAGCACCGAAGCCGCCCACCCACCTCGGTAACGCGCCCTTCCTCAGCACCCGCCGCGCGCGTCCGCCCTCTGTGTCAGCCCGGGATCCCGCGAGGGGGATGGACGGGGGTTGCTCCGGCGCGGAGTTCTGTCCGCGCCGGAGCCATCCCCCGGCCGTTCCCCGATCCCGTCCAGCACCGTCAATGGGCTGGTTTGCCTAGGGCAGAATCGAGATATATCGTTTCTGGACGGGCAGAAATCCGTACGGCGGGGGCGGTAGCGGAGGCAGGCATGGACAGACCGGAAAGCTGGGAGCAGGGCGCGCCGGAGCACCGTGCGTGGACCCAGGGACCGTGGCACGGGGCCCCGGCGGATCACGGGGCACGGAGCGCGGGGCACGAACGCCCTGCGGATCAGGACATGTGGAGCCAGGGTCCCTGGAACGCTGGCGCTGGATTCGGCGACAGCGTCTACGGGGACTGGACCGTGGCCACGGTGGCGGCGCGTACTTTGGCGCGCCGCGCGCTCCGGTTCCTGCTGCTGTTCGTACTTGCCGGGTTCGCCGTCGTGGCTGGCCTGATCGCGCTGGCCGTGGCGGTGTGGCCGCATGGATTGCTTGCGGTGTTCCTCGTGCTGCTCGCGGTGCCCGTGCTGGTTGTGAGCCTGGTCACGGCCGCGGCGGTCTGGGTCGGCCGCCGGGCGTGGCGCAGTGGGGCCTGGATGGAGGCCGTGCCCGTGGCGGCGGGCATGCCGTGGCTGAGCCGGGTGATCTGGGCGGTCCGCGCCGCGCTGGTCGGCAAGGCGTTCTGGCGCCTCGGGCGGCGGGCCCGCAGGCCCTCGTATCAGGCCCGGGCGGGCGACCTCAGCGGCACCACCAGGTAGCGGAACGCGGGCCGTGGGCCCTGCTTCGCATCGTCGTCCTCTTCGGCGGCGCCGGACTCGCCTTCGTCCCCGTCGTCTCCGGCGAGTGTGATGAGCGCGGGCCGGGCCGGGCTGGTGAACTCCAGCCGGATGGTCGCCGGCTCGGCGGAGCCGTCGCGCGCTGCCACCGTCTCCTCGCCCGAACCATCGGCCGCTGAGCCCTCGGCCGGACCGCCGCCGGCGCTGGCCGCCGGGGCAGGGTGCCGGGTGGGCCCGGGCCCGCCCGCCGCGGCGGTGATCCCGTCGAGCAGGTAGTGCGGGTTGAAAGCGATCGCAGGCTCGTCACCGTGGAAGCTCGCGGTGACCCGTTCGATCGCCCGTGCCCGGCCCTCGGTCTGGGCCTCCAGTGCCACGGTCCCGGAACCGAATGTGAGCCGGACGGGGCTGGCCCGGTCGGCGACCAGGGAGACCCGCCGGACCGCCTCGATCAGCGAGGCCGCAGGCATCTCCGCCCGGCAGCCGTACTCCGCGGGGAACCGGGACTCGTACCTGATGAACTCCCCCGCGATCAGCCGGCCGGTCAGCCGCCGGCCGCCGCTGTCGAACGAGATCATCCCCTCTACCGGCCGGGGATCGCCGCGCCCGGTGGTCCGGGCGTCTTCAGGTGCCGCGAAGGCCACAGAAACCGGGACCCCGGGCACCATGACCCGCGCCGCGTCGGCCATGGTGCGCCCCGGGACCAGGGCGATCGCCCGGATCCCCGGGTGTGCGGGCGCCCAGTGCAGGTCGCGCACGGCCAGCCGGTACCGGTCGGTGGCCGCCAGCGTGACCACGTCGCCGCGGATGTCCAGGCACACACCGGTGAGCATCGGCAGCGTGTCGTCGCGGCTGGTGGCCGGGAGCACCTGCGCCACTGCCGCGGCCAGGTCACCGCCGTCGACCGTGCCGGCCAGCGGCGGGGCGGGCGGCAGTTCCGGGTACTCCGCCGTGGGCAGGGAGACCAGCGCGAACTCGGCGCTCCCACAACTGAGCGTCACCTCGTCGCCGTCGGAGCGGAACTCGGCCGGCTGCCCGGGCAGGCTGCGGGTTATTTCGGCGAGCAGCCGGCCCGGCACCAGCGCCGAGCCCGGCTCGTCTATATCGGCGGGCAGCCGCGTGGTCGCGGAAAGCTCGTAGTCGAAGCAGGACAGCGTGAGCCCATCGGCCGCGTCCAGCCGCAGCCCGGACAGCACCGGCACCACCGGCCGCGACGGGAGCGCCCGTGCCACCCACGCCACCGCGTCCGCCAGCGCATCGTGCTCGACCCGGAATTTCATGCCACCACCTTCCACCCCTGATCCTGGCACCCCCCACCGACATAACGCCCCATCCCCCCATAAGGCGCCCCCGGCATCCCCCATCCAGGGTTCCCGAGCGTCCCCACCCCCCGCACACACTCCGCTCCCGGCATCCCTATCCCCGGATCCCCGAGCTTCCCTCCAAGCCAGCCGGCCCGCCCGGTTTCTCTCAGCCTCAGCCAAGGCGCCCCACAGCACCACCGCGGGCAACCCCGGGACCCGCGAAGGGACGGACGGGGGTTGCTTTGGCGCGGAGTTCTGTCCGCGCCAAAGCCATCCCCCGGCCGTCCCACCCCGTGGGCGACCCTCAGAGCAAGCCTGGCGGCACAGCGGCAAGCGCGGACTCGATCGCCGCGGCCAGCGCCCGGGCGGAGGCGGCCGTCAACTCCACCGCTACGCGCGCCGACGGCCCCTCGCCCGGGTTGAGGAAGTCGATGTTGAGCGTGTGCTCGGCCCGCGCGTGCTGCGGGTGGTCGAAGTAGACGGTCGCCTCGGTGAGGCCGAACCAGCCCGCCGCGCCCTTGCCGCTGCCCTCGACGGTCACCTTCTCGGTCAGATACGTGCACATCGCGGCCTCCGCTCAGCCGGCCAGGTAACGGCCGAAGAAATCCCAGACCTTCTGCCAGCCGTCCACCGCCGCCTCCGGCCGGTAGCTGGGCCGGTCCACGGAGAAGAAGGCGTGCCCGGCACCCGCATAGCTGTGGAACTCGTGCGCCTTCCCGGCCTCGGTGAGGGCCTTGTCCAGTTCGGCCACCTCGTCCGGGGACGGATAGGAGTCGTCGGCGCCGAACAGGCCGAGCAGCGGGCAGGACAGGTCCTTGGCGAGGTGCACGATCGGGCCAACCTTGAGCGGCATGCCCTCGGGCGGCGCGCCAATGACGAACGCCCCGTAGCAGTCGACCGCGGCGTCCAGCGGCAGGCTGCACGCGGCGAGGAATGACTGGCGGCCGCCCGAGCAGTAGCCGATCGTGCCCGCCTTGCCGTTGGAGGCGGGCACGGCCCGCAGATAGGCGACCGCGCCCGCGACGTCGCCGACCAGCCGGTCATCCGGCACCCCGCCCTGTGCCCGCGACGCCGCCGCCGCGTCGTCCGGGCTGGCCCCCGGCGCCTCGCGGTAGTGCAGGTTCGGGCAGATGGCCAGGTAACCGTGCGCGGCGAACTTCCTGGTGATCTCCTTGCTGCCCTCGTCGTACCCGGGCATGTGATGGATCACGACCACTCCGCCGGAGGGACCCGCGCCGAGCGGCCTGGCGAGGTAGGCCTCGATCTGGTCGCCACCATGTCCGGTGATGCTGATGGTCTCGGCCATCATCGCGTCTTTCATGCATGCTCCATCGCTCGTCCGCTTCGGTGCGGCCCGGGCCGCACCCGGGCGTCCCCATCCTGCCAGCCCGGCCCGCGCGGTATCGGCTGCCCGACGGGCAACGAGCGGTGCGGCGGCCGGGACCGGTGAGAGACTGCCACCATGACCTATCTCGCGGCCGACGACAGGTATGACGGCAGGCACTACCGCCGCTGCGGGCGCAGCGGCCTGAAGCTGCCCGAGGTTTCCCTCGGGCTGTGGCAGAACTTCGGCGACGACAGCCCCGTGGACACCCAGCGGGCGATCTTGCGCCGGGCGTTCGACCTGGGGGTGACCCACTTCGATCTCGCCAACAACTACGGGCCGCCGTACGGGTCTGCCGAGATCAACTTCGGCCACATCATGCGCGAGGACCTGCGCCCCTACCGCGATGAGCTGATCATCTCCACCAAGGCTGGCTACGACATGTGGCCTGGGCCCTACGGCGAGTGGGGCTCCCGCAAGTACATGCTGGCCAGCCTTGACCAGTCGCTCGCCCGCATGGGCCTGGATTATGTGGACATCTTCTACAGCCACCGCGCCGACCCGGATACGCCGCTGGAAGAGACCATGGGCGCCCTGGCCACCGCGGTCAGCTCGGGCCGGGCGCTGTATGCGGGGATTTCCTCTTACTCCCCCGAGCGCACCGAGCAGGCGGCAGCCCTGCTGCGCGAGATGGGCACGCCGCTGCTGATCCACCAGCCCTCCTATTCGATCCTCAACCGGTGGATCGAGGACGGCCTGCTGGACACGCTGGAGCACGAGGGCGCAGGGTGCATCGCCTTCTCCCCGCTGGCCCAGGGCCTGCTCACCGCCAAGTACCTGGACGGCATCCCCGCGGGCTCGCGTGCCTCGCGGAGCGACAGCAGCCTGTCCGCCGACCAGCTCACCGAGCAGAACCTGGCCCGGGTGCGCGCGCTCAACGAGGTCGCACGGGCCCGCGGTCAGTCGCTCGCGCAGATGGCGCTCGCCTGGGCGCTGCGCGATCAGCGGGTCACCTCGGTGCTGGTCGGCGCGAGCAGCGTGGCGCAACTGGAAGAGAACGTGGCCGCGGCGGGCCAGGCCGCCTTCAGCGCGGCGGAACTGGCCGCGATCGACAGGCACTCGGCAGAGTCGGGCATCAACATCTGGGCCGCCTCCAGCGCCGAATAGCGCTGCTGGCCCGGGGGGACGACCCCCCGGAACCCCCCGCTGGCTCAAAGCCCCGTTCCTTCGTCACGCGGCTTTGGCCCTGCTGGCCCGGGGGACGAACCCCCCGGAACCCCCCGCTGGCCTGCCGGGACGCGCCGACACGCCGGTGGTTCAGCGGAAAGTAGTGGTACCCGCACCGATCATGCGCGATGCTCTTGGGGCACGATCACAGCGCAGGGAGGGTTTGAGCGCCGTGGGATCAGCCGCAGTTTTGGTGGCGCTTCTCGTCATGGTCGTCGGCGGTTACGTCGGCTGGCATCTTCGGCATGCCTACGGGGCCAACTCAGATCTCAAGGTGCACAAGGCCCGGATCCCGAACTTCCGGAAGACCCGGAACCGCAGCGGGCTGACCTCGCTGCTCCTGGTGCTGGCTGTGCTGTTCCTGCTCCGCATCCTGATGAAGTAGCCGGTACTGGCCTGCGGGGCGGCCCCCTGGCCTGCCCGCTGGCCTGGCGGCCCCCTTCCCCCGGCACCGGATCGCGGCCCGTCCCTTGCCTGCTCAGATGTTGGGTGAATATAAGTTTGACCTACTCAACTTTCCCGCCTATATGGTTGAGCTACTCAACTGTTGAGATGCTCAGGTGGAGGAAACAGGGTGCGTACGCGATCAGAGGAGGATCTCCTTGACCTCGAGATCCTTGACTCGATGGCCGGGCTGTTCGGACGGCTCGTCGCCGAGGGTGAGGCGCTAGCCAATAGCTTCGGCATCCCGGTGTTCTTGATCAAGGCGCTGCACATGCTCGACAACCCACTGGCCATGAAGGACCTGGGGCGGCGGATGCACTGTGACCCCTCCTTCATCACCAGTATCGCCGACACCCTGGAGAAGCACGGGCTGGCGGCGCGGGAACCTGATCCCGCCGACCGCCGGGTGAAGCGGCTCGTGCTCACCCCGGCCGGCGCGGAACTCAAGGCGAGCATCGAGGATGAGGTGCTGAGCCGCACGCCGTGGCGCCAGTCCCTCAGCCGGGAGCAGCGCGCCAGCCTGCTGGCCCTGATCCGCACCATGAACCCGCCGCTGTCCGCCACCGAGGCGGGAACTCCCTGCGGAGGAGGTGAGCAAGCTCCTGGACAGCGCCGCAGACCCGCTGTCTGCGGCGACCCCGGCCGCCCGCTAACCGGCGGCCGCTGAAGGTCTCAACCCAATCCCAGACTTCCACGCACGGCATAACCGCCGCCGCGTTAGTTCAGTACGCCCTTCACGCAAGGAGATCACATGTCCACCGCACAGCCCGCGACCGGGCGAGGGGGCCCAGGAGCAACGGCTGGCGCTCGCCAGCGCAATCTCGGCCTGGCCCTCGTCGTGATCGCAACCGCGCAGCTCATGGTGGTGCTGGACGCGACCATCGTCAACGTCGCACTCCCCCACATCCAGCACGCACTTGGCTTCTCCGGCTCGGGCCTGGAGTGGGTCGTCAACGCTTACGCCCTGACCTTCGGCGGCCTGCTGCTGCTCGGCGGCCGGGCCGGCGACGTCCTGGGCAGGCGCCGGGTCTTCATCGCCGGCATCATCCTGTTCTCGGCGGCCTCCCTGCTCGGCGGGTTCGCCACCACCCAGGCGTGGCTGCTCGGCGCCCGGGCGCTGCAGGGCGTCGGCGCGGCCGTCGTCGCGCCTGCCGCGCTATCGCTGATCACCACCACCTTCCCGGAGGGCCCGCCGCGCAACCGGGCCATGGGCGTGTACGCCGCGATGAGCATCGGCGGCGCCGCCGTCGGCCTGATCGCGGGCGGCCTGCTGACCACCTACGCCTCGTGGCGCTGGGTGCTGTTCGTCAACGTGCCGATCGGCATCGTCGTCGCCCTGATCGCACCGCGCGCGTTCGCCGAGACCAAGCGGAATCCCCGCCGGTTCGACCTGCCCGGCGCGATCACCAGCACGCTCGGGGTGGCCGCCCTGGTGTTCGGCCTGTCCAACGCCGCCACCAGCCCCAACGGTGTCTCGCACTGGGGTGACACCAAGGTCGTGGCGTCGCTCGCGGCCGCCGTGGTGCTGCTCGTCTCGTTCGTGATCATCGAGTCGCGCAGCAAGCACGCGCTGATGCCGCTGCGGATCTTCCGGAACCGGGACAGGTCCGCCGCGAACCTGATCATGCTCTGCGTCGGCACCGCGATGTTCGGCATGTTCTTCTTCCTGACGCTGTTCGTGCAGATCGTCTGGGGTTACAGCGCGCTGAAGACCGGCGTGGCCTACCTGCCGATGGTCGGCGTGATCATGCTGATGGCCGGGGTCAGCTCCCAGCTGGTCGGCCGGATCGGCGCGCGGCCGCTGCTGATCGCCGGCTCGGCGATCGGCGCGGGCGGCATGTTCTGGCTGTCCCGGATCACCGAGCACAGCACCTACGCCGGCGGCCTGCTCGGCCCGATGATGGTCACCGCGGCCGGCCTGGGCATGCTGTTCATGCCGATCACGCTGGTCGCCTTGTCCAAGGTCGAGGACAGGGACGCCGGGCTGGCCTCCAGCCTGCTCAACACCGGCCAGCAGGTCGGCGGGGCGATCGGGCTGGCCGTGCTCGGCACCGTCGCCTGGACCGTGGTGTCCAACAGCGCCCGCAGCCAGGTCACCGCGCTGGCCGCAGCCGCGGCCAGGACGGGGCACGCGATCCCCGCCACCGGCGGGCAGATCCCCCGGGCCATCTACGACAACGCGCTGGCCACAGGGTTCTCCCGCGGGTTCCTGGTCTCCTCCGGGATCGCGGTGATCGCGCTGGTGATCACGCTGGTCGGGATCCGGGTCAAGAAGGAGGACCTGGCGGGCGACCCGATGGCGCTCGCAGCGGGTGCCACCGCGGACTTCGACGACGCCGGCGACCTGGAGCCGTCCCAGGCCTGACCCGCACTCAGCAACACCAACCCGGAGCCCGGGCGCACCCAGCGCCCGGGCTCCGGCATGCTTGGGCCAACAGGGTGCGCCAGCGAGGGGAGCCCAGCGATGCTCGACGGGATGCCGCTGATCGACGCCCACCAGCATCCGGTGCGGCTGTCCACGGTCAAGCCCGCCTGGATGGACTGGGCGGAGCGGTTCGGGCAGCCAGGCTGGCGCGGGGCGTACACGGCGGACGGCGAGATCATCCCGCAGGCCCTCGGCGATCTGATGCGGGCCGAGGGCGTGGATCATGCCCTGGTGATCTGCGAGTACAGCCCCAAGGCGACCGGCACGCAGCCGGCCGAGGACCTGCTGCCGCTGACCGCCCACGACCCTGGCCGCTTCTCGCTGATCGCCAACATCAACCCGCACCTGCACTACCCGGTGGACGCGGAACTGGCCCGGCAGCTCACCCTGGGCGCGGTCGCGCTCAAGGTGCACCCGGTGCACGGCGGCTTCAGCCCCGCCGACCCGGCCCTCTACCCCGCCTATCAGGCCTGTGTGGCCGAGGGCCTGCCGGTGGTGGTGCACTCCGGCACGAGTTCCTTCCCCGGCTCCTCGAACGAGCTGGCCGATCCTGCGCTGCTGCTGCCGGTGCTGCGGGACTTCCCCGGGCTCACCGTGGTGCTCGCACACGGGGGCAGGGGCTGGTGGTACGACGCGGCGGCGTCGCTGGCGCTGCTGCACGAGAACGTGTGGATCGAGCTGTCCGGCCTGCCACCGCAGCGGCTCCCCCACTACTACGCGCGCTTCGGCCTGCGCCGGCTTGCCCGCAAGTTCATCTTCGGCACGGACTGGCCCGGCGTGCCCGGCATCGCCCGCAACGCCCGCGCCCTGGCCACCCTCGGCCTGGGCGACGACGTGCTGGCCGGGGTGCTCGCGGGCAACGCACTGGCCGTCTACCCGCGAATCCGGAAACATGCCACACATATTTGACGTAACGCCATGCTTTTGTAGAGACTAGGTGGGGAAGCGGCGCCCGCAGTTTGCCGCACCGCTGTTTGTAACTGGGACTCCCCGACTCGCCCGAGGGAGCGACATGGCACCCGTTGACTTCGGCACAGACCCCGCGCGCTACCGGCACCTGAGGCTGGAGATCGACGGTGCGGTCGCGCGCATCCTGCTCCGGGCCGACGAGCACGGCGGCATCGCCCCCGGCTACGAGCTCAAGCTGAACTCCTACGACCTCGGCGTGGACATCGAGCTGCACGACGCGGTCCAGCGGCTGCGGTTCAGCCACCCAGAGGTCCGCGCGGTCGTGCTCACCAGCGGCCTGGACAAGGTGTTCTGCGCCGGGGCGAACATCCGGATGCTGGCCCAGGCGGACCACGCGTGGAAGGTGAACTTCTGCAAGTTCACCAACGAGACCCGCAACGAGATCGAGGATGCGGGCGCGGACTCCGGCCAGGCCTACCTGGCCGCGGTCAACGGGAACGCCGCGGGCGGCGGCTACGAGCTGGCCCTGGCCTGTGACGAGATCATCATGGTGGACGACGGCAGCGCCGCGGTGTCGCTGCCCGAGGTGCCGCTGCTCGCGGTGCTGCCCGGTACCGGCGGGCTGACCCGGCTGGTGGACAAGCGCAAGGTCCGCAAGGACCTCGCCGACGTCGTGGCCACCCGCAGCGAGGGCGTCCGGGCCAAGACCGCACTGGAGTGGGGCCTGGTCGACGCGATCGCGCCGCCGAGCAGGTTCGCCGGCACGGTGCGCGAACGGGCTCAGGCCGCCGCCGCCAGGTCCCGCCGGGCGCCCGGTGGCCCGGGCGTCACGCTGGCCCCGCTCGATCGCTGCGTCAACGAAAACATGATCACCTACCCGCACGTGTCGGCCGGCCTCGACCGCGCGGCCGGCCTGGTGACCATCACGGTCAGCGGCCCGCGCGAGGCGCCACCGGACGACATGGCGGGCGCGCGCGAGCAGGGTGCCGGGTTCTGGCCGCTGGCCGTGACCAGGGAACTGGACGACCTCATCCTGTGGCTGCGCAGCAACGAGACCGGGCTGGGCACCTGGCTGATCAAGACCTCCGGTGACGCCGGGGCGGTGCTTTCCTGCGAGCGCCTGCTGGCCGGCGCCGCAGGCCAGGACTGGCTGGCCGACGAGATCCGGCACTTCGCCAAGCGCACGCTGCGGCGGCTGGACGTGACCAGCCGCAGCCTGTTCGCGCTGATCGAGCCGGGCAGTTGCTTCGCCGGCCCGCTGCTCGAGCTTGCTCTCGCCTGCGACCGGCAATTCATGCTGAACGGCCTGCCGGACAGCGATCTGGGCCCGGAAGCCGGCCCCGGGTCCCGCCAGCCCGCCGCGATCGTCCTGTCCGCCGCCAACTTCGGCGCTTTTCCCATGGCCAACGGCCTGACCAGGCTGGCATCCCGGTTCCCCGCCGATCCGGGTCACGTGGCCAAGCTGGAGCAGCACGCCGGGCGCCCGGTCGAGGCGGCGGAGGCCCTGGATCTCGGCCTGGTCACGTTCGCCCCGGACGAACTTGACTGGGACGACGAGATCCGCATCGCCTGCGAGGAGCGCGCCTCGCTCAGCCCCGACGCGCTGACCGGGATGGAGGCGAACCTGCGGTTCGCCGGCCCGGAAACACCCCAGACCAAGATTTTCGGCCGTCTGTCCGCCTGGCAGAACTGGGTGTTCACCAGGCCGAACGCGTCCGGTCCCGAGGGCGCACTGCGGCGCTACGGCACCGGGCAGGCGGGCGTGTTCGACCGCAACCGAGCCTGAGGGATTTCCCATGTCGATCGACTACAGCGAGCGCATCCCCAACAACGTCGACCTGGCCGAGGACCGCAGGCTGCAGCGGGCCCTGGAGTCCTGGCAGCCCCGGTTCCTGCAGTGGTGGGGCGAGATGGGGCCCACCCTGCCGACCCAGGACGTGTACCTGCGCACCGCGGTGGACGTGGGCCGGGCCGGCTGGGCCCACTTCGACCGGGTCCGGCTCCCCGACTACCGGTGGGGGATCTTCCTGGCCGAGCGGGATCCGGACCGGCGGATCGGGTTCGGCCAGCACAAGGGCGAGGCCGCCTGGCAGCAGGTCCCGGGCGAGCACCGGGCCAGCCTGCAGCGCCTGATCGTGGTCCAGGGTGACACCGAGCCCGCCTCGGTGGAGCAGCAGCGCCGCCTCGGCCTGACCGCGCCGAGCCTGTACGACCTGCGCAACCTGTTCCAGGTGAACGTCGAAGAGGGCAGGCACCTGTGGGCCATGGTGTACCTGCTGCACGCCCACTTCGGCCGGGCCGGCCGGGACGAGGCCGAGGCGCTGCTGCTGCGCAACTCGGGCAGCGCGGACTCGCCGCGCATCCTTGGCGCGTTCAACGAGGAAACCCCGGACTGGCTGTCGTTCTTCATGTTCACCTACTTCACCGACCGGGACGGGAAGTACCAGCTCGGCACGCTGAAGGAGAGCGCGTTCGACCCGCTGTCGCGGACGTGTGAGTTCATGCTCAAGGAAGAGGCACACCACATGTTCGTGGGCACCACGGGCGTGGACCGGGTGGTGGAGCGCGCGGCACAGCTCATGCGCGAGCACGACACCGACGACATCGCCAGGCACGGCGGCATCCCGCTCGACGTGATTCAGAAATACCTGAACTTCCACTACAGCGTCAGCCTGGACCTGTTCGGCGGCGAGACCTCGACCAACGTGGCCAACTACTACTCCAGCGGGCTCAAGGGGCGCTGGCAGGAGGACCGCCGCGGCGACGACCACGTGCTCACCACCGCGGTGACGGCCATCGAGCAGCCCGACGGCGACCGCATCGTGACCGCGGAGCTGCCCGCGCTCACCGCGCTCAACCACGACCTGCGCATCGCGTATATCAGGGACTGCGAGACCGGGGTGACCCGGTGGAACCGGATCCTGGACAGCCACGGGATCACCGGGCACCGGCTGGCCCTGCCGCACGTGGGGTTCAACCGGAAGGTCGGCGCGTTCGCCGGCTGCCACGTCACGCCCGGCGGCCAGATCATCGACGCCGCCGCCTGGGCGGCCGGGAGCCCCGGGTGGCTGCCCACGCCGGCCGACAAGGTGCACGTCGAGTCGCTGATGCGCCCGGTGTACGAGCCGGGGAAGATCGCCGCCTGGCTGGCCCCGCCGCGCAGCGGCATCAACGGCCAGCCGCTCGACTACGAGTACGTGCGGTTCTGACGCACGCGTGGACCGGGCCCGCGGCGCGCCGGGTCTGCCCGGTCGGCGCGCCGCGGGCCCGGGGCCTTGCTGGCCCGGGGGCGACCCCCGGAACCCCCGGTGGCCTGCGGCCCGGTTCCTCCGTCACCGGGCCGGGGCCGTCAGGACGTGCCCCCCCTAAACGTCCGGATAGCGATCTCGGCGGGCGCGTCGAGCAGCTCACCGATCTCGGAATCGAGCCGGGACAGCGTGATCGAGGTGCCCGCCATGTCCAGCGAGGTGCAGTAGTTGCCGACGTAGTTGCGCCGTACGTTGATGCCCCGCCTGGCGAGCTGCTCGTGTGCGTACCCGTACAGCAGGTACAGCTCGCTGATCGGGGTGCCGCCGAGTCCGTTGACCATCAGCGCGACATCGTCGCCCTGGCCGAACGGCAGGTCGGTGACCACGGCATCGAGCAGCTCGTCCACGATCTCGTTGGCGCTGGCCAGCTTCTCCCGGCGGCGGCCGGGCTCGCCGTGGATGCCGACGCCCATCTCCATCTCGTCGTCGCCGAGCTCGAACAGCGGCGAGCCCTTGGCCGGCGGCGTGCACGAGGTCAGGGCCATGCCCATGGTCCGGGTGACCGAATTGACCTTGTTGCCGATCCGCAGCAGGTCGTCGAGTTCCGCGCCGCGCTCGGCGGCGGCGCCCACCGCCTTGATCACGAAGAAGTTGCCGGCCACCCCGCGGCGGCCCACGGTATAGGTGGAGTCCTTGACCGCGACGTCGTCGTCGACAAGCAGCGTGCCGATCGTGATGCCGTCCGCCTCGGCCATCTCCTTGCCCATGTCGAAGGCCATCCGGTCGCCGGTGTAGTTGTTCACGATGTGCAGCACGCCCTTGGGCGAGGCCAGCAGCTTGCTGGTCTCCAGCACGTAGTCCATCGGCGGCGCGGCGAACACGTCACCGGGGCAGGCGGCGTCGAGCATGCCCTTGCCGACCACCATCACGTGGGCGGCTCGTGCCCGGACCCGGAACCCTGGATCACCGAGACCTTGCCGTCGCGTGGCGCGTCGGTGCGCATGATCAGGTTGAATTCAGGGACGTACTTGAGCGTGCCCGGGTTGGCCAGGGCGATGCCCTTGAGCATCTCTGGCACGAATTCCCGCGGGTCGTTGACGAACTTCTTCACGCCGCCCACCTCCAGGCGCAGTCAGGTCTGGGCCGGGTGCTCCGGCCACATCTCGGCAAGTGCTTCGAACATCACGGCAACGGCGACGGCACCGGCGTCCAGCGTGCCGATGCTGCGCTCGCCGGTGTAACTGGCCCGGCCACGCATCGCCTGCATGGGCCGGGTCGCCTCGGCGCGCTCGCGCGCGGTGGCCGCCGCCGCGCGCATGATGGCCGGAGCGCCGTGGCCCTGGCCGATCTGCTCCTCGATCGTGTCCACCGCGGGGACCAGGGCGTCGAGCAGCGTCTTGTCCCCCACGTCGGACTGCCCACGGGCCTTGATCCCCCCGATCGAGGCCTGGAGCATGGCGACGATCTGGGCGGGCTCCAGCGTGGTGGCGGCGCCGGCGGTCGCCCCGGCGCGCAGGAACGCGGTGCCCCAGATCGGGCCTGAGGTGCCGCCGATCCGGCTGGTGATGACCAGGGCGACCTTCTTGAGGAACGTGCCGATGTCGGTGCGGTCGAAGCTGTCCCAGTCGCGCAGCACCAGCTCGAACCCGCGTGCCATCGAGTAGCCGAAATCGCCGTCGCCGACCACGGCGTCCAGGTCACCGAAGTACTTCTCGTTGTCGACCGCCACCTGCGCGATCGTGCGCACGGCGACCTCCACGTCGCCGAGGCTTGCTGTGGGCATGACGGCTCCTTGGTCAGGGAAACATGCGGCCAGGTCTGCCAGGGTGACCCAGTCGCCGGGGGCAGCCCCGCTGTGGCTGGCGAGCACGGTCGTGTGCTCTCCCTCCGGGTCGCCCAGCGAGGAGACCACCAGGGCCGCTTCGCTGAAGTCCTCGTCCAGCGTGTAGTCGTTCACCGTGATCACGCAGGCCAGGCCGGCTGCGGTGGCGGCCCGCAGGCCGTTGCGCGAGTCCTCGACGACCAGCACTTGCCCGGGCGGCAGGCCCAGCCACTCCAGCGCGAGCAGGTAGATGTCCGGGGCAGGCTTCTTGTGCCGCGACGATGTCGCCGGCGAACACCATGATCTCCCGGGCGCGCCCGGGCCCCACCGCCCGCTCCAGGGTCGCGGTGACCGACTCCTCCGCCGAGGTGGAGGCGACCGCCAGCCGCCAGCCCGCGTCCAGCGCCTGCCCCACCACCCGGGCAATGCCCGGGCGCGGCGGGACCGCCCCGGCCGTGACGAGCCCGGTGTAGATCTCGGTCTTGCGGCGGTGCCAGGTGGCCAGCATGGCCCGCTGGCCCGCGGGATCGGCCGGCAGGCCGGCCGAGGCGACGAACTCCGGCGTGAGCAGGCTGGCCATGCGTTCCTTGCCGCCGCCGATGCGCAGCTTCTCGTTTGTACTCCGCCGGGTTCCACCGGACCGGCAGCCCGAACTCCTCGAACACCTGATTGAAGGCCACCAGGTGCCCGTACCGCTCGGTGTCGGCCAGCACCCCGTCACAGTCGAAGATCAGTGCCCGTACCGCCCGGTCGGCCACGCCGGGCTCACCAGGCCTTGCCCGCGCTGCCGAAGCGGCGCATGTGGCCGGCGGCCATCTGCAGCACCGCGGCCCGGGTGGCGGTGAACAGCGACGGCGGATCCCAGGCTGTCGCGCTCCTCGGCCTGGCGCAGGAAGTCCAGGCTGGATTTCATGTAGACCCGCTTGAGCGCGGTGGAGATGTTCACCTTGGCGCAGCCGCGTGCGATCAGGTCACTGAATTGCGCGTCGGTCATGCCGGTGCCGCCGTGCAGCGCAATCGGGACCGGCTGGGCGGCGACGATGTCGGTGACCCGCTGGGCGTCCAGCTTAGGCTCGGCGCGGTACACGCCGTGCGCATTGCCGATCGCCGGGGCGAACACGTCCACGCCGGTGGTCCTGATGAACTCGAGCGCGACCGGCAGCGACTGGCGCCGGGATTCCTCGTCGGAACCGACGCCGTCCTCCACCCCGGTGATCGACTCGATCTCGCCTTCCACGTTCGCGCCGTAGGACCGGGCCTCGGCGACCACATCCACGGTCTGCCGCTGGTTCTCCTCGCACCGGCAGAGGCGGAGGCGTCGAACAGCACCGAGTTCCAGCCCTTGCGCAGGCACGCGCTGAGGATCCCCCGGTCCGGGCAGTGGTCCAGGTGCAGGCTGACCGGCACCTCGATGTCCGCGGTCAGCTCCCGCCACATCGCGAACAGCAGATCCAGGCCGACGGACCGGACGGTCTTGACCGAGGTCTGGATGATCACCGGGGCACGCACCTGGACCGCGGCGGCGAGCACCGCTTCCATGGTCAGGTCGTTGACCACGTTGATGGCGGCGACACCGTAACGCTCGGCGAACGCCCGGTCGACGATCTGCTTCAGCGCGACGACAGGCATGCCACTCCTCACCGGGACATGCCGAACCTATGCGCGCGGGCCTGCGGCACGAATCGGTGGAAACCCCCAAATCAGGGGAGGACTTCCCCTACCTCCGCCCGCCCGGCCGGTCTACCTGGGCCTGGAGCGCCCGGCCAGCGCGGCAAGCTCGGTGCGGTTGCGGGCGCCGGTCTTGCGCAGCACCGAGCCGGCGTGCTTCTCCACCGTCTTTACCGACAGCACCAGCCGCTCGGCGATGATCTTGTCGGGCAGGCCCTGCTCCATCAGCACGCGGACCTCACGCTCGCGCTCGGTCAGCGCCGCCCCGCCGTCCTCGGCCCGCAGCCCGCGGTGCAGTTGCCTCAGCACCGGGCCGGACAGGATCGCCTGGCCCCGGCCCGCGGCCACCACGGCACGGGCCAGTTCCGGGCCGTCCGCACCGGCCGCCACGCAGCCCCGGGCCCCCTCCTTCATCGCACCGGCGACTTGCTCGTCGTCCCCGGGCTCGCAGATCCCCACCACGGCAAGCTGCGGGCTGTCGCGCAGCAGCAGCGCGGTCACCCCCGGCGCGGCACCGTCCGTCAGGCCCAGGTCCACCAGCGCCACGTCGGGCCGCAGCGCCACGCACGCCTGCGCCGCCTCGGCGGCGGTGCCGACCTCGCCGACCACCTCGATCCCTGGTTCTGTCCAGGTGAGCAGGCGGGCCAGGCCCGCCTGGAGCACCGGGCGGCCCCCCGCCACCAGCACCCGCAGCCGCGGGCCTGGCTGCGGGTCCCGCTGATAGGGGAAGCGGGCGCGGATCCGGGTACCCCAGCCCGGCACCGAGTCGACCTCGATCGTCGCGCCCAGGTTCCTGGCCCGGTCGGTCATGGCGCGCAGGCCGTAGCGCTCCGGATGCCACCCGGATTTCGGGTCGAAGCCCTGGCCGTCGTCCTGCACAAGCAGCGACACCGCGCCGTCCTCGTACAGCAGCCCGAGCCGGACGCTGTGCGCCTCGGCGTGCCTGACGATGTTCGTCAGCGCCTCCCTGGCCACGCCGAGCACCTCACGGGCGAGCCGCGCTTCCACCGGGACCGGCGGCCCGGCGGTCACCAGCCGCACCTCCAGCCGCCCGATGCTCTCCGCCCAGGCCGCCTCGGCGCGCAGCGCAGCTTCCAGCGGCTGCCCGTCCAGCGGCGCGGCGGCCAGCCCGAGCAGCGTCAGCCGCGCCTCCGCCAGGGCTTCCCTGGCCGCCGCGCTGGCTTCGCCGATGCCCGCCGCCCCGGCCGCCTCCGGGCCAAGCTCGCGCCGGGCGGCATCCAGGTGCACCTGGATGCTGACCAGCCGCCGGGCCAGCGTGTCGTGCACCTCGGCCAGCAGCCGGTCGCGTTCCGCCGCGGTGGCCTCGGCCCTGGCCCGTTCCTCGGCCGCCTCGTGCATCCGGGCGTTGGCCAGCGCGATCGCGGCGTGCTTGGCGAACAGGCTGAGCAGTTCGGCGTCGTCGGCGCCGAAGGTGCGCGCGTCATCCCGGCTGAACACGATGCACGCGCCGATGATGCGCCCGCGCCATTCCAGCGGTACCCCGATCACGCCGCGCAGCGCCGCCCGTTCCTCCGGCGCGACGTGGCCGCCGGGCACGTCGGAGTAGCGGGCGAACCAGACCGGGCCACGGCGTGCCACCACGGCACCGGTCATGCCCTCGGTGAGCGGGAAGACCCGGCCGGACTGGCAGGCCACGCCGATGTCGGCCTCTTTGCGGTAGGTGCCCGCCGCCTCGTCCACGCTGCAGATCGACCCGGCGTCGCAGCCGAGCAGTTCGGTGCACCGCAGCAGGATCCGCTCAAGCAGCGGGCGCAGGGAGAACTCGCAGGCCAGGTCCTCGGCAACGGCGATCAATCCGGCAGCACGGGCGAACGCGCCACCGTCGCTGCGCGGCGGCCACGGATCGAGCCGGGGCCCGTGCACGTGCTCTCCGATTCCGCAGCCTGGCGCTGCCGCTCGTGACCACGGCCCGACGGTCGCAATCGGTTACAGGATCGCGCCGCGCGCCCGGCGGCGTCAACGCCGTAGGCCACCGGGGTTCCGGGGGGGGGTCGCCCCCCGGGCCAGCACCGGCCGACAGGCCCCGGTGACGGAGGAACCGGGCCGCAGGCCACCGGGGGGTTCCGGGGGGTCGCTCCCCCGGGCCAGCACGGCACCTGCCACAGGTCATTGACGATGCGCCGGCGGAGTGTGGAAGATATGTCCCGTCGTGTTCGCGGCTGATCGGATCGGGCCATGTCGGTGGAGTCGTTCAACGCCTGCGTCTATCTCGTCGACCGCCAGGTCCAGGCCGGCCTGGGCGGGCACCTGGCCGTCACAGGCCCGGCGGGATCGCTGACCTATGCCGAGCTGGCGGCGCGGGCCGCGGAGCTCGCGGCGGGGTTCCAGGCGTTGGGGGTGCGGCCGGAGGAGCGGGTGCTCCTGGTGGCCACCGACCGGCCGGAGACCGTCGTCACGTTCTGCGCGCTGCTGCGGATGGGTGCGATCCCGGTACCAGTGTCCACCATGTACCGGGCGGAGGAACTGAGCGAACTGGTGGCCGACAGCCGGGCCCGGGTGGTGGTGGCCACCCCCGAGTGCGCGGCCGTGGCCCGGGCGGCCATGCACCTGGCGCCCGAGGCGGCCACGCTGGTGCTCATCGGCGACACGGAGGAACCAGAAGGCAATGAGCCTGTTGAATCCGGAGTAAGTGGCCCAGCCTGGTCGGACCTGCTCGCCGCCGGGGCGGCCGCCGGCCCCGCCGCTCCGTATCGCACCTGGTTCGATTCGCCGGCGTTCTGGCTGTACACCTCGGGCACCACCGGCAGGCCCAAGGCCGCCATGCACCGCCACGGCAGCGTGGCCCGGGTCTGCGAGACCTACGCCCATCAGGTGCTGGGCATCAGGCAGGACGACCGGTGCTATTCGGTCGCCAAGCTGTTCTTCGCCTACGGCCTGGGCAACTCGCTGCTGTTCCCGTTCTCCGTCGGCGCCACCGCCGTGCTGGATCCGGCGCGGGCGACGCCCGCGGGCGCGGCGCAGCGGCTGGCCGCCGACCGGCCCACCCTGTTCTTCGGCGGCCCGGCGTTCTTCGCCGCGCTGCTGAACGCCGACGCACCGGCGGAGGCGTTCGCCACGGTCCGGCTGGCCACCTCGGCCGGCGAGGCGCTGCCCGCCGGCATCTACCGGCGGTTCACCGGCCGGTACGGCGTGGACATCATCGACGGCCTGGGCTCCACCGAGGCGCTGCACATCTTCATCTCCAACCGGCCCGGCCAGGTGCGCCCCGGGACGTCGGGGACCGTGGTGCCCGGCTACCAGGCCCGGCTGGTGGACGAGACCGGCGCGCCGGTCGCCGACGGGGAACCTGGCTACCTGCTGGTGCGCGGCGATTCGATCGCCACCGGCTACTGGTGCCGCACCGCCACCACCCGCGAGGTGTTCCAGGGCGAGTGGCTGCGCACCGGTGACACCTACACCCGCTCGGCGGACGGCTTCTATACCTGCCTGGGCCGGTCCAACGACATGATCAAGGCGGGCGGCATCTGGGTATCCCCGATGGAGGTGGAGGGGCGCCTGCTCGAGCACCCGACGGTGGCGGAGTGCGCGGTGGTCCGCCACCGGAACGACGCCGGGCTGGAGGAGGTCGTCGCGTGCGTGGTGCCCGCACCGGGGCAATCCGTCGATGCCGACGGGCTGATCGCGTTCTGCCGGGAAGGGCTCGCCGCGTTCAAGCGGCCCCGCCAGGTGCTGGCCCTGGACGCGCTGCCCAAGACCGCCACCGGCAAGATCCAGCGTGTCGTGGTGCGTGAGATGGTCGCGCGGCGGCTCGGCAGGCCCGGGGAGTGACCGGTGCCCATCTATGCCCTCGGCGACCAGGTCCCCGCCATCGACCCGGAGGCCTTCGTGCACCCGGACGCGGTGATCATCGGGAACGTGGAACTCGGCGCCGGTTCTTCGGTGTGGCCCGGCGCGGTGCTGCGCGGTGACCACGGGCTGATCCGGGTCGGCGAGGCGACCTCCATCCAGGACGGCACGATCATCCACACCACCCGGGACTGGCCGACCCTGATCGGCGCCGGCTGCGTGGTGGGGCACCGGGCGCACCTCGAAGGGTGCGTGGTGGCGGACGGCTGCCTCATCGGCTCCGGCTCCCTGGTGCTCAACCGGGCCCGGGTGGAGGCGGGGGCCGTGGTCGCCGCGGCGGCGCTGATCCGCGAGGACATGGTGGTCCCGGCGGGTGCCCTGGCCGTAGGTGTGCCGGCCACCATCCGGGCCGACGGCGGGCGGCGCCAGCAGGAACGGATCGCCAGCGCCGTGCAGACCTACCTCGGCCTGGCCGCCCGGCACCGCGCCGGAACCCGCCGGATCCACCCGTAGCGGCGCGGCTCTGCGGTGCCTCAGCGTCACTCCGTGGCGCGCCGGTCCCGCAGCCAGAGCTGCTCGCCGTCCTCGATCACGCCGGACGGCCGCAGCCCGGCCCGCCGGGCCACTGCGGCGGAGGCGGCGTGCCCCGGGTGGATGTGTGCCTGGATGACCTGGACCCCGCGCGAGTCCAGCCAGCCGACGAGCGCCCGGGCGGCCTCGGTGGCGTATCCCTGCCCCTGCCACTGCACGCCGACGACCCAGGCGAGCTCGGCACGCCGGCCCGCGCCGGTGATCGTGGCCTGGACGTAGCCGACCGCCTGCCCGCCGGGCTGGCAGCGCAGGATCCAGTTGCGCCATTCCTCGCGGCCGTCCGGTGACCGCCCGGCCGCCTGCCTGGCATACCGGGCGCGCAGCTCAGCCAGGCCCGGCGGGGCCCCGCCGGTGTAGGTGTACAGGGCGGCTCCGCTCAGCACCCCCACCATCTCGGCGGCGTCGGCCACCGTCAGCGGTACGAGGCGCAGCCGTGCGGACGCTATCTGACCGGTTGCCATGACCTCCCCCTCCGCGCGGGCACGCGCTAACGTCGTGGCGTGCCGAACAGCGATTGCGACGTTCTCGTGGTGGGCGCCGGGGTGAGCGGGCTCACCACGGCGATCTGCCTTGCCGAGTCCGGGGCGCGGGTGCTCATCCGCGCGGCCATTCCCCCGGGACAGACCACCTCCGCGGTCGCCGGGGCGATCTGGGGACCGCACCTGGTCGAGGAGAGTGCCCGGGTGGACCGGTGGGGCCGGGAGACGCTGGCCGTGCTCCGGGAACTGGCCGCCGACCCGGCGGCCGGGGTGCGGACCCTGAGCGGTGTGGAAGGAACCCGCGGCGTAGCGCCCCAGGCCGGCCCGCCGGACGGCGCCGGCGCGGCGCCGCCGGACTGGATGAGGGACCTCGGCGCCGCCCCGTGCCGCGCCGGCGACCTGCCCCCGGGCTTCGCCAGTGGCTGGCGGTACTCCGCGCCGCTGGTGCACATGCCCACGTATCTGGGCTATCTGCATGCCAGGTTCGAGGCCGCGGGGGGGCACCTGGAGGCGGGCACGGTCGGTTCGCTGCCAGCGGCGGGCGCGGAGCACGGCGCCCGTGCCGTACTCAACTGCACCGGGACAGGTGCCCGCGACCTGCTGCCTGACCGGGCACTCAAGCCGTTCCGCGGTCAGGTGGTGATCGCGGAGAACCCGGGCCTGAGTGAGTTCTTCATCGCGCCCCCCGACGACACCGCGGAACTGGTGTACCTGTTCCCGCACGAGGACACCGTGGTACTCGGCGGCACCGAGGTCGGCGACGACTGGAACACCGAGCCGGTCCCGGCCGTGGCGATGAGGATCCTGCGCGACTGCGCCGCGATCGAGCCGCGGGTGACCGGCGCGCGGGTGCTCGGCCACCTGGTCGGCCTGCGCCCGTTCCGGCCGCAGGTCCGGCTGGAGGCGGAGCCACCCGGTCCCGGCCCGCTTGTGGTGCACAACTACGGCCACGGCGGTGCCGGCGTCACCCTGTCCTGGGGCTGCGCCAGGGAGGCCGCCGTGCTGGCCGCCCAGGCCCTCGGCTGAGTCCGCAAGCACCCGCCCGGGCTGGCACGGCCACGGCCCGGTGACGGAGGAACCGGGCCGCAGGCCACCGGGGGGTTCCAGGGGGGTCGCTCCCCCGGGCTAGCAGCGTCACAGCCCGGGGAGCGCCGCCCGGGCCCGGTCCAGCAGCCCTGGGTCCCCGCTGACCTCCACCGGCGGGGTGTGCCCGGGGTCGAGCCGCCCGTACACCAGCCGCAGCAGCGCCTCGGCGGGCAGCTGTACCTGGCCGTCGGCGGTGGCGCCCGCCGGGCCTTCGCCCGGCCACGCCTCCAGGGTCACCTTGTCCGCCACATCCAGCACGAAGTCGGCCCCGGGCTCGGTGGCACGCAGCCGCAGCCGGAACGGCCCGCCGTCCGCCTTGCCCGTCCACCCGGCGAGCATCGGGAGCTGTACCAGGAGCAGCTCCACCGCGTCCGGCGCCACCTCGGCCGCGGAGTCGAGGGCAACCGCCACATCCCAGGTATGCACGGCGTGCTCGGACAAGCGCATCCGGACCAGACCGGCCGCGTCGAGCTTCATGCCGAAGAAGTCGGCGGAGATGCCGTCCAGTTCCGCGCCGGTCAGGCCTTCGAGCCGGTTGATGTGCGCCTCGTCGGCGGGCAGGCAGCCCGCCGCCTGCTGCTGCGGGGTCTTGGCGTTCCAGGTGTCCCAGATGGGGGCCATGGCGTCCGGGTCCATCGGCTGCCCGGCCAGCGTGGCCTCCAGCATCAACAGCGCGAGCTCGGCACCGCTGCCGAGGTGGGACAGCACCTGGGCGACGGTCCAGTCCCGGTCGTAGGACTGGCCGGTGAGCTGGTCCTCGCTCATGGCACCGATCAGCGAGGCGAGCCGCTCATGGGAGTTACGCAGGGCGGCGATGTAGGCGCGGGGGTCGTTGTCCACGGGGCTCCGTTCGGCCGGGGGATACGGGGGCGGGGCCAAGGCGGCCTCGCCCAGCCTACGATCACCACCCGCGGTGCGAGGGCGGGACCTAGGGTTGTCCCATGAGGATCGGTTTCGGCGCGCCCGTGTCCGGCGCCTGGGCAACTCCGCAGTACCTGAGCCGTTTCGCCGCCGAGGCCGAAGCGGCCGGTTACGGGTCATTGTGGACATTTCAGCGGCTGCTGGTGCCGGAGGGCTCGGCGATGGAGCCGGTGTACCACAGCGTGCTTGACCCGATGGTCGCGCTGGGCTTCGCGGCGGCGGTCACGTCCCGGATCCGGCTCGGGGCCGCGGTGGTGAACATGCCCTACCTCTCCCCTGCCTACCTGGCCAAGCAGGCCGCCTCGGTGGACGTGCTGTCGAACGGCCGGCTTGACCTGGGTCTCGGCCTGGGCTGGATGCCGGAGGAGTTCGCCGCGGCCGGCGCCGTCATGCCGGGCCGTGGTGCCCGCACCGCTGAGTACGTCGAGGTGATGCGCCGCCTGTGGGCCGGCGGGGTCACCGAGTTCGACGGCGAGCACTACACGGTCCCGGCGGGCCGGGCGGCACCGCTGCCGGTGCAGCGCCCCGGCCCGCCGGTGCTGCTCGGCGGGACGGTGCCGCGGGCGCTGCAGCGGGTCGGCAGGCTGGCCGACGGCTGGATCACCTCCAGCCGCGCGGACCTGTCCCGTATCGGTGAGGGCATCGAGGTGATCAGGGCCGCCGCGGCGGACGCGGGCCGGGACCCGGCCACGCTGCGGGTCATCTGCCGTGCGGTGGTGCGCTGGGGAGCCCCGGTGACCGTGCCCGAGGGAGGCGGCCGGACGCTGCTGTCGGGCGGATTCGACCAGATCCGCGCGGACACCCAGTGGCTGGCGGAACAGGGCGTGACCGAGGTCTTCTACGACCTGAACTGGGATCCCCTGGTCGGTGCGCCCGACGTGGACCCGGCCGGTGCCGCAGCCCGGGCGCAGGAGATTCTCGAAGGGCTCGCTCCAGGCCGTTGACCTGCTGTTTACCGCTGCACAGGTGCATTACGCCGCCAGCGGGTAAGAACCCCCTCGGACAGCGAGCGAGTCTCATCGGGGAGGAGATGGCGCCACATGGAGACCGAGACTGCTGTTTCCTACCGGGCCGCGGTGCCCGGAGCGCCGGTACTGACCCGGTCCGGCAAGGAAATCGGCACACTCGAACACGTGCTCGAAGTACCCGACCTGGACCTCTTCGACGGGATCGTGGTCGCGACCGACTGGGGCCTGCGGTTCATCGATGCCGGCCGGGTTGAGCTGATCACCATCAGGAACATCCGGTGCAGCCTCGACGACGCCGAGGCGGACCGGCTGCCGCCGCCCGACGGTGCCGCGGTGTACCGGGTCAGCGCGCTGGACGAGATCGGCGACTCGCTGAACGAGCGACTGGGCCGGATGTTCCGCCGCCCGCACTGGACCCAGGAGTAAGTCTTCTGGGCCGCTGCCCCGTGACGAAGTCGCGGAGCGGGGGTCCGGGGGTCGTCCCCCGGGCTAGCACTTTTGCTACGCTGGCGGCATGAGTACCGACTCCCACGCGCTTGGAGCGCAGCAGGCCAGCCTCGTGCCGGGCAAGCCCTCGCTTGACGGCATCGAGGACAGGTGGTCTCGCCAGTGGGAGACCTCGGGCGTAGTACAAGTTTGACCGCTCCGCGTCGCGTGGCGAGGTTTACGCCATCGACACTCCCCCGCTGACCGTCAGCGGGAAGCTGCACATCGGGCACGTCTGCTCGTTCAGCCACACCGACATCGTCGCGCGCTACCAGCGCATGTGTGGCAGGAAGGTGTTCTACCCGATCGGGTGGGACGACAACGGGCTGCCGACCGAGCGCCGGGTGCAGAACTACTACCACGTGCGGTGCGATCCAACGCTGCCCTACGACCCCGGGTTCTCCCCGCCGGCCAGCAACGGCGGCGAGCAGGTGCCCACCTCGCGCCGTAACTTCACCGAACTGTGCCACCGGCTCACCGACCTGGACGAGCAGGCCTTCGAGGAGGTGTGGCGGCGGCTCGGGCTGTCGGTGGACTGGTCCACCATGTACCGGACCATCGACGACAGCTCCCGTGCCATCTCCCAGCGCGCCTTCCTGCGCAACCTGGCCAGGGGCGAGGCCTACCTGGCCGAGGCGCCGTCGCTGTGGGACGTGACGTTCCAGACCGCGGTGGCCCAGGCCGAGGTGGAGGACCGCGAGGTCGCCGGCGCCACGCACACGATCGCGTTCCGCCGCCCGGACGGCGAGGCCGTCCCGGTCGTGACGACCCGGCCAGAACTGCTCCCCGCCTGCGTGGCGCTGGTGGCCCATCCCGGGGACGAGCGGTACGCCGCGCTGACCGGGACGACCGTGCACAGCCCGCTGTTCGGGGTGGAGGTGCCGGTGCTTGCGCACCACCTGGCCGACCCGGCCAAGGGCACCGGGATCGCCATGGTGTGCACGTTCGGCGACAGCAGCGACGTCACCTGGTGGCGGGACCTGCGGCTGCCCGCGCGGCCGGTGCTTGGCCGGGACGGGCGGCTGCTGGCCAGCCCGCCGCCCGCGATCACCTCCCGGGCGGGCCGCATCGCCTACCGGCAGCTCGCGGGCGACATCGCGCAGGCGGCGCGCAAGCGGATCGCCGCGATGCTCCGTGCCTCCGGCGATCTGCTGTCCGGCCCGGACCCGGTGCGGCACGCGGTGAACTTCTACGAGAAGGGCAGCCAGCCGCTGGAGATCGTCACCACCCGGCAGTGGTACATCCGCAACGGCGCCCATGACGAACGCCTGCGCGCGGTCCTGCTGGCCCGCGGCGGGCAGCTCGACTGGCACCCGCCGCACATGCGGGTCCGTTACGAGAACTGGGTGAACGGCCTGGCCGGGGACTGGCTGATCAGCCGGCAGCGTTTCTTCGGCGTGCCGATCCCGGTGTGGTACCCACTGGACGGTGAGGGCAAGCCGCGGTACGACGCCGCCATCCTCCCGGACGATGGCGCGCTGCCGGTGGACCCGGCGGCCGACACCCCGCCGGGCTACACCGCGGACCAGCGCGGCCAGCCGGGCGGGTTCGCCGGGGATCCGGATGTGATGGACACCTGGGCCACGTCGTCGCTGACCCCGCAACTGGCCGCCCGGTGGACCCTGGACGGCGACCTGCTGGACCAGGTGTACCCGATGGACCTGCGGCCGCAGGCCCACGAGATCATCCGGACCTGGCTGTTCTATACGGTGCTGCGCGGGCACGCCGAGGCGGGCGTGCTGCCGTGGCGGCATGCGGCGATCTCGGGCTGGGTGCTGGATCCGGACCGGAAGAAGATGTCCAAGTCGGTGGGGAACGTGGTCACCCCGATGGACTCGCTGCGCAAGTACGGCAGCGACGCGGTCCGCTACTGGGCGGCGGGCGGCCGGCTCGGCGCGGACGTCACGTTCGACCCGGCACAGCTGCGGGTCGGCCGCCGGCTAGCGATCAAGATACTTAACGCCAGCCGTTTCGTGCTGGGTCTCGCACCACCGGAAGGGGATCATCGCGATCACAACAGTGGCCAGCAGGACCAAGGCCCCGTGACGGAGGAACGGGGCCGCAGGCCAGCGGGGGGTTCCGGGGGGTCGCCCCCCCGGGCTAACACCGTCAGCGAGCCACTCGATATCGCGATGCTGGCGCGCCTGGCCGGGGTGATCGGGCAGTGCACACGAGCACTGGACGACTACGACCACACCGGGGCGCTGACAGCGGCCGAGGAGTTCTTCTGGTTCTTCTGCGACGACTACCTGGAACTGGTGAAGAGCCGCGCCTACGGTGAGCGGGGCGAAGGGCCGGGGGCCAGCGCCCGGGCCGCGCTGCGGCTGGCGCTCACGGTCATCCTCCGCCTGTTCGCGCCGTTCCTGCCGTTCGTCACGGAAGAGGTGTGGTCGTGGTGGCAGGACGGTTCGGTGCACACGGCTGCCTGGCCGGCCCCGGCGGAGGTGGCACCTGCTCCGGCGGCCTCGCCGACCGGGGAGCCGCCGGGCACGCCGTCGCTGGCCGCGGCGTCGCTGGCCGCGGCGTCCGGGGCTATCGCCGCGATCCGGGGAGCCAAGTCGGGCGCCCAGGTGTCGATGCGGGCGCCGGTGCGGGCACTGGTGGTGACGGCGCGGCGGGATCACCTGGACGCGGTGCTGGCGGTGCTGCCCGACGTGCAGGCGGCGGGCCGCGTGGAGCACACCGAGCTGCGGCCTGGCGACCAGGCCGAACCTGCCTACCAGGTCACCCTGTGATCCGTCGGGTCACCCTCTGATCCGGTGGAGCACAAGGTGATCCGGCGGGTCACCGCGTGATCCGCTGACCCCGCCGATCCGGCCGGGCGGCGGGCCACGCGCCGATCCGGCCGGGCGGTACTGGGGGCGCTCAGGCCTGCAGCCGGGCGCTCACTCATCCACCGGGTCGGCGGTGAGCAGGCTGATCCATTCGTCGGCCGCGTCCGGTTCCGCGGGCACGTCCGCGGCGCCTCGCCGGGACCTGGCACGGCGCGCCTCCCGGCCCGACTGCGCGGGTTCCGGCTGATCGGGCCTGGTCGGCGCGGCGGCGGCGGTCCCGTCCGGCGCGGCGGCGCTGGCCGCAGGTGGCGCGGCGGCGCTGTTCCCGTCCGGCCCGGCGGCGCTGTTCCCGTCCGGCCCGGCGGCGCTGGCCGCAGCTGGTGCGGCGGCGCTGTTCCCGTCCGGAGCGGGCGCACCGGCCTCGGGTCGCGTGGGGAGGCCGGCCGCCATCCGGCCGGGATCCTCCGCGGCCAGGCGCGGCCTGGGCAGCCCAGGGTCCGTCTGCGCGTCATCCACGGACTGGTCCGCGACCGGTCCGGGCCCAGCATCGTTGGCCAGCAGCCCGTTCCGCATCGCGCTACGCAGCGGCGGGCCGGGCCATTCGTTGGCCACGTCGGCGTCGGGCTGCGCGCGCCACCTCGCGGCCGGTGCCCCGGCGGCGGCCTGCGCGCCCGCGGCCAGCTGCTCCCAGTCCGCCGCCGGGTCCACGTCGTCCCCTCCGTCACCGCTGGCCGGCCTGGCCCAGGCCAGGTGATCGGCGAGCGGCGCGGGTGACCACGGCCCGCCGTCGCTGTTCTTGTCCGCGGGTTCCTCTGTTGCGGGCTCCTTCGCGGCGGTCGCCTCCGCGATGGGTGCCGGGCCGGCAGGATCGTCCCGGACACGCTCCGGGTCCGCCGGATCGGCGCCCACGGGCTCCGGATCGGTGCCCACGGGCTCCGGATCGGCGAGCGCCGCCGCGATCGACTCGGCTCCGGGAGGCTCGTCCCCAGGAAGCTCGGCTCCGGGAGGCTCGGCTCCGGGAGGCTCGGCTCCGGGAGGCTCGGCTCCGGGAGGCTCGGCCCCAGCCTCGGTGCTGGCGGGCTCGGCCGCGGTGGCCTCAGCCCTCGCAGGCTCGGGGGAATCCGCTGCAGCGGGCTCGTCCGCGCCAGCACGTTCCTGGTCGCCGACCTGGGCGGCCGCGGGCGCCGCCGCCCAGCCGGGCTCGTCGTCTCCGCCGGCGGCCGGGGGGGATGCCGCCCAGCCGGGCTCGTCGTCTCCGCCGGGGCCTGCGAGCGCCGTCACCCACCCGGCCTCGTCGTCTCCGCCGGGGCCTGCGAGCGCCGTCACCCACCCGGCCTCGTCGTCCACGGCAGCCGCCCAGCCCGGGTCCTCTGCCCCGCCTGCCGTGGCACGCCGGTCGGCATCGACCTCTTGAGCCGCCGGAACCGGCCATCGCGGGTCGTCGTCCCCGGCCGCGGGAACCTGCCACTCCGGCTCCGCGTTCGCAGCCGCGGGAACCGGCCAGGCGGACGGTTCCTCCTCGGCCGTGGCGGGCCAGCCCGGGGCAGCCTCCCCGGTCTGGGGCACCGGCCAGCCGGGCTCACCATCCGCGGGACTCCACGCGGGTGCCTCGTCGCTTGTCCATCCGGGCTGGTCGCCGGACCAGGACGGGGCGTCCCCGGCCGCGCCGGACCAGTCCCGCTCGGTGATGCGCAGATCGTGGAAGGTGACCCGGAACCCCGGGCCCTCCGGTGCGGCGGCCATGACCCCGGCGAGCACCTCGCGGCCCGGCGGCATGAACACCAGCGCGGCAAGTTCCGCGGGGCCGTCCTCGATCACGTACCTGACCTCCACCGCATCTCCGCGGCGGGACACCCGCAGCACGATCTCGTCGGTGCCTTCCGGCAGGTCGGTCACCATCCAACTGGACCGGCCGAGCGTCAGCACGGTGCTCAGCCGGGCCCGGCCCTCGAAGAACTCCACGCCGGTCTTCAGCCAGGTGCGCTCGTCGGCCCGCAGCATGACGCCCGCCTGGTCGTATTGAACCCCGAGCGTGCAGCGCAGCCGGACGGACACGTCGAGGTCCCCGGCGAGCACCTCGCCGTACACATGACCGCTGTCCCTGATGTAGCCGTAACCGGTCTCGCGCCAGAAATCTGTGCTTGGATCGACACTCACCGTGAGCACATCACCCGTCCGCTGCCAGCTGGCGGGCTCGTTAAGCCACTCCATGGGGCCCTCCGCGGTGTCTGTCGTCTCCACGGTATCGGTATACGGCGAGGTAGTCTCGGCCACATGGACAAGGTCCAGCGAACCGAGGCGCAGTGGCGCGAAAGGCTTACCCCGGATGAGTACCAGGTACTCCGTGAGGCGGGCACCGAGGCGCCATGGACCGGTGAGTACACCAACACCAAGGTCGAGGGCGTGTACCGGTGCCGTGCCTGCGGTGCCGAACTGTTCCGCTCGGGGGAGAAGTTCGAGTCCCACTGTGGCTGGCCGAGCTTCTACCAGCCATCCAGCGACGACGCTGTCGTGCTGATCGAGGACCGTTCGCTGGGCATGGCGCGCACCGAGGTCAGGTGCGCACGCTGCGACTCCCACCTTGGCCACGTGTTCGAGGGCGAGGGCTACCCGGTCCCGACAGACCAGCGCTGGTGCATCAACTCCATCTCGCTCACCCTGGAGCCCGCCGCAGGCGACTGACCGCTCTGCGCCCATACGCTGCCAAACCCCTGGGCCACCGGGCGGTTTCCGGGGGCCGGTCCCCCGGGCTAGCAGAGCGCCGCGACCAGTTCCCTGGGCGGCTTGCGGCGCCCGGTGTAGAACGGGATCTCCTCGCGGGTGTGCAGCCGCGCCCGGGCGCCCCGCAGATGGCGCATCAGGTCCACGATCCGGTGCAGTTCGTCGGCCTCGAAGCAGAGCATCCACTCGTAGTCGTTCAGCGCGAAGCAGGCGACGGTGTTCGCGCGGACGTCGGGGTACTCGCGGGCCATCATGCCGTGCTCGGCGAGCATCTCCCGGCGCTCCGCCGGGTCCAGCAGATACCACTCGTAGGAGCGGACGAACGGGTACACGCACGCGTAGGCGCGCGGCTCCTCCCCGGCCAGGAACGCGGGGATGTGGCCCTTGTTGAACTCGGCCGGCCGGTGCAGCGCCATCACCGACCAGACCGGCTCGCTCGCCCGGCCGAGCCCGGTGCGCCGGAACCGGGCGTACACCTCTTGCAGGTCGTCGGCGGACGGGGCGGTCCACCAGAACATGTAGTCCGCGTCGGCCCGCAGTCCCTGCACGTCGTAGCAGCCCCGGGTGAGCACATCCTTGCCCGCGGCCTGGTCGGCGAACTCCTCCAGCTCCGCGGCGAGGCCCTCCGTGCCATCGGCGGCCGCCTGGAGCGCGGGCCGGTCGCTGACCCGGAAGACCGACCACATGGTGTAACGGATCTGCTCGTTGAGGTCGCGGGCCCGCGGGCGGGCGCCCGCCGCGCTCTTATCAGTGCTAGCCACGTTCCCATTGTCGGGCATGACTGAGGTGCGCCGCGATCTGGGCGGCTGCGGTCTGCCCGGTGGCCACGCACGCGGGGATGCCGATCCCGTCATAGGCGGCGCCGCACACGGCCAGTCCGGGCTGGCCCGCGACCGCGGACCGGATCCGCGCCACCCGGTCCAGGTGGCCCACGGTGTACTGCGGCAGCCCTCCGCCCCACCTGGTCACCCTGGTCGCCACGGGCGCCTCATGGGCGCCGGTGGCGGCGGCGAGGTCTGTGGCGGCAAGGCCGGCCAGTTCGGCGTCACCGGACTGGAGCAGGGCTTCCTCGCCGATCCGCCCCAGTGAGCACCGGACGATGTGCAGCCCGTCCCCGGCGTCGCGCAGGTGCGGCCATTTGACGGTGGAGAACGTCACCGCCTTGACCGGGTGGCCGTCCGCGGCGGGCACGAGATAGCCGCTGCCCTCAAGCGGGTCGGGAAACGCCGCGGGGCGGTAGGCCAGGGTGACGATCGCCATGCTGGCATAACGGATCTCCCGGAGCGCCGTCACCGCGGCAGACGCCCCGGGCACGCCGCCCAGCAGCCGCGCCGCAGGACTGGCCGGGAGCGCGAGGATGACCGCATCGGCCGTCAGGTATTCCTCGTCGTGCCTGGAGCCGACGGTGAGCCGCCAGCCAGCCGCCGTGCGGGCCAGCTCGCGCACCATCGCGCCGGTGCGGACCAAGGCGCCCGAGGCGGCGGCCACCGCGGCGGGCAGCGTCCCGAGCCCGCTGGTGAGGGTGGTGAACACAGGCACGGGATCCGGGGGCCTGGGCCGGCCGGATCCGGCAGCAGCGCTCCGGCCGCCTCGGCCAGGGAGGCGTGCTTGCGCGACTCGGCCGCGATGGCGGGCAGGGTGGCTTCGAAGGACAGCTCCTCCGACCGGCCGGCGTAGACCCCGGCGAGGAGCGGATCCACCAGGCGGTCCACCACCTCGTGGCCGAACCGGGCCGCCACGAACGCGGCGACCGGCACATCACCGTCCCGTGCGGTGGCCGGAAGGCCGAGATCCTGCCTAGCCCGGGCCATGCCATCGCTGGACAGCAGCCCAGTGCCGGCCAGCTCGGCCAGGTCGGCGGGCACGCCCAGCACCTGGCGGCGGGGCAGCGGGCACATCCGGCCCCGGCTCCAGATCCGTGCCGCCGTGGTGCCGGGCCAGGTCAGCTCGCCTTCGAGGCCCGCCGCGGTGGCTAGCCCGGTGCCCTCGGGGCGGCGGGCGAGCAGCGCCTCGGCGCCCTCATCCACCATGACCCCGGCGATCTCGCTGACGCTGAGCTTGCCACCGAGCCGGGGCGAGCCGTCCAGCACGGTGACCCGGCACGGGACCTCGCGCAGGAAGAATGCCGCGGCCAGCCCGGCGATCCCCCCGCCGATGACCACGACGTGTGGCTGCCCGGGATTGCTCACCGCTCTACCCTGGCAGAGGCCCGCGGAGCCGGGTGACGAAGGCCGGCCGGCCTGGCAATGGCGGCGCACCTGCCCCTCCCACCACTGCAATACCGGCACTTCTGTGGCCATTGGTGAAACAGAGCTGTTCTCAGTGATTTCTCAGGCGCTGACCCCTTGATGGTTTTTGGGTCATTCCTGCCATACTGCTATGCCATGGCCTCGGAACCTGGTGCGGTGACGGTGCGGCAGGCCAGGCCCGAGGACGTCGGCCGGCTCAATGCGATCCAGTTCGCCGCTGGCAATGCGTTCCGCGACATCGGGATGCCATCGGCAGCGGACACGTTTCCGCTCCCGGCCGAGTCCCTGTCCGGGTACCGCCGGGCGGGGCGGGCCTGGGTGGCGGCCGACGAGTATGACGAGCCGGTTGGCTTTGTCGTCTTCGACGTGGTCGACGGCTGCGCGCACATCGAGCAGGTCAGCGTGCATCCGGCGCACGCGGGACAGCGGATCGGGGCCATGCTGCTTGACTACGTGGCCGACTGGGCGGCCGAGCAGGACATGCCGGCCATGACCTTGATCACTTTTCGCGGGGTGCCCTGGAACGCGCCGTACTACGAGCGGCTCGGCTTCCGCGAGCTGGCCGAAAGCGAAGTCACCCCCGAGTTGGCGGCCCTCAACGCCGGCCAGGGCGGTAACTCCGCAGCCCGGGTGTGCATGCTCCGCGAACTCACCCCAGCCGACGGCAAGAAAGCCGAAGACTGAGCACCCCAGAACGCGCGCCACCGATCCCTCCCGCGCCACCGGGGGGTCGCTCCCCCGGGCCAGCACGCAACACAGTTGCCAAGTCGTGACGTAACCGTGGGAACCAGCATGCCAACGCTGGCGTCCCATCGGCATGACTGCGCCTGTGTCCCGTTTGACCGCTCGCCCGTCGCGTCCGCGCCGCGCCGCCGCCTGGACGCTCCTGCTCACCGCCGGCGCCTGCTTGCTGGCCGCCGGCTGCTCGTCGGGCGGCTCCTCGGGGAACGGCACGTCCTTGAACGGCACCGCAGCCGGCAGTGGCCCGGCCCCGGCGGCCCTGCCCGCGCATGCTCCGGGCGCATCGGGGGGGATGAAGGCGGCCGGTTCCCTGGGTAGCGGTGCGAGCGCGGGGCTGACCGCAGTGCCGCTGCCCGGCGGGCAGTCGGTCATCTTCACCGCCACCTTGAGCCTGCGCGCCACGGATCTTCAGGCCACGGTGGCCAGGGCAACCCAGCTCGTTCAGGCGGCGGGCGGATATGTGTCCGGTGAGCACGCCAGCATGACCCAGTCCCGGCACGCCAAGGCCATGGTCAGCATCCAGTTCAAGGTTCCGGCTGCCGACTACCAGTCCACCCTCGGCGCCCTCGGCGCCCTGGGCACCAAGCGGTCCGAGACCCAGCAGGCGCAGGACGTCACCGGCACGGTGGCCGACGTAAACAGCAGGGTGGCCTCGGCGGAGGCCGCGATCGCCCAGCTGCGCAAACTGCTCTCCCGGGCCGGAACGGTCGGCGGGCTGCTCACCGTCCAGGAGCAGATCAACCAGGAGGAGGCCAGCCTCGAGGCGCTCCAGTCCCAGCAGCGCGCGCTGGCCCGCGAGACCAGCTACGCGACCATCTCGATGACGGTCACCGGGCCGCCCCCGCCGCGCACGCACCATCACCAGCACCAGGCCGTGGCCGGTTTCCTCGGCGGCCTGGCCGCGGGCTGGCGGGCTCTGCGCGTGGTGGTCGCCGGGCTCCTCACCGTCGCCGGGGCGGTGCTGCCGTTCGCCATTCCGCTCGGCCTGGCAGCCCTTGCCGTCGTCGGCACCCGCCGCTGGCTGGGCCGGCGCCGGTCCGCCAGCGCGCGCCCGGCCGACTAAGGCTTGATCGCCCGGGCTGACGCCTCGTGCACCAGGTCGGTGACCCGGGCCAGCGCACCTGGATCGGTCTGCGGCAGCACACCGTGGCCGAGGTTGAACACATGCCCCTCGGCCACCCGGCCCTGGTCGAGTACCTGCCGCACCCGTTGCTCAAGCACCGGCCACGGCGCCAGTAGCAGGGCGGGATCCAGGTTGCCCTGGAGGGCCTTGCCTGCGTCCACCCGGCGTGCCGCCTCGTCCAGGCCGACCCGCCAGTCCACCCCGACGACGTCCGCACCTGCCTCACCCATCAGGCGCAGCAGTTCGCCGGTGCCGACGCCGAAGTGGATCCGTGGCACGCCCAGGCCGTCCAGGGCGTCGAAGATGCGCCTGCTGTGCGGCAGCACGGCCGCGACGTAGTCGTCGGGGCTGAGTACCCCCACCCAGGAGTCGAACAACTGCACCGCGGCGGCTCCCGCCTCCACCTGCACCCGCAGGAATGCCGTGGCGATGTCGGCCAGCCGGGCGAGCAGGGCATGCCACATCGCCGGATTGCCGTACATGAGAGCCCTGGTGCGCTCGTGGTTCTTGGACGGGCCGCCCTCGATCAGGTAGGACGCCAGGGTGAACGGCGCTCCGGCGAACCCGATCAGCGGGGTGCCGCGCAGTTCCGCCACCAGCATGGTGACCGCGTCGGTGATGAAGGGCACATCGCCGGGCTCCAGGTCGCGCAGTTGCGCCACGTCGGCGTCGGAGCGGAACGGCTGTGCGGTCACCGGGCCCACTCCCGGCTTGATGTCGATGTCCAGGCCCACCGCCCGCAGCGGCACCACGATGTCGCTGAACAGAATGGCCGCATCGACCGCGAACCGGCGCAGCGGCTGCAGCGTGAGCTCGGCGATCACATCCGCCGTGGTGCAGGCCGCCATCATGCTGAAGCGGTCTCGGACGGCCCGGTACTCCGGCAGCGACCGGCCCGCCTGGCGCATGAACCAGACCGGAGTGGCCGGCACCGGCTCGCGCCGGCAGGCCCGCAGGAACAGCGATTGGTCGGGGGCGCCTGTCACGAGGGGGATCATCTCACGGTGCTGGCCCCGGGGGTCGCTCCCCCGGGCTAACACGGACACGCCGGGTGAGATCCCGCATCCTGACCGCAGCGCGTGCCACCATCGAGACAGCCGGGTTCTGGGTATCCGCCGCTACGGCGCGGCACGCCCCCGGCGGTCGAGGAGGTCACCATCATGGGCCCGATGTTCCGGCCCTGCCAGGACTGTGGCGGGGAGCAGCTGTTCGAGCAGCCGCACGCGACCCCGGGCTGTTGCCCGGATGCACCCGATGGGATGTGCCCCGAGTGGTCCTGCACCGAGTGCGGTGCTGCCATGCTCGTCCTTGTGCTGCCGCAGCCGTTCCGGCCAGCGGCCCTGGCGGACGTGGCCGGCCAGGTGGCATGAGGAGCGCGCAGTCACGGCGTACGCTCGGACTATGAGGCAGGTCGGCAGGGGCACGGTACCGAGCGAGGAGGCGTCCGCTACGTTCACCGCCGCGGTCGCCGGGTTGCGTTCGTGCCAGGATCAAGTGCGCCGGATCCGGCCTGAGCTGTGCTTCGAAGAGGTGCCAGCCCCGCGGACGCTTGCGCCCTTCGCAACCGCCGTCGGCGCGGCCGTCCGGGTGGACGGGGCCGAGATCGCCACGGGCCGGTTCGTGCTGCTCTACGATCCCGCAGGGCAGCGCGGCTGGGCCGGCCCGCTGCGAGTCATCGTGTACATCCGCGCCGAACTCGAACCGGAGATCGCTGAGGATCCCATGGTTGGTGAGGTCGCCTGGTCCTGGCTGACCGAGGCGCTCGACGCCCGCACGGCGGGCTATGCAGAGCCGAGCGGCACGGTGACCCGGGTGGTCACCGAGGGGTTCGGTGCCAAGCGGGCCGAGCCCCGCGCGACCGCCTTCGAGCTGCGCGCCTCCTGGTCACCGCTCGGCGCCGAGGCGGCCGGGCCACCGCCGGAGGACGGCGCGGACGGCGGCCTGGCCGGGCACATGGCCGCGTGGTGCGAGACGATGTGCGCCGCGGCGGGGCTGGCGCCGCTGGCCGCAGGGGTCAGCGCGCTGCGCCCGGCCAGCCGGCGGCGGAGCCCATGACGGACAGCACGCGGGCCCGCAGGGGCAGCGGGCCGGGGGCGGCAGGCGGTGCCACGCGCCCGGACCGGCCGCGGTCCCCGGACGGCGCGCAGTCCCCCGGCGGAGCGGCGGCAGAGGTCCCGGCGCCGCAGCCCGTCGGCCCGCCCACTTCGGCCACGGCCCAGGACCCACGGGGCAACAGTCAGGCCCTGCAGGGCGACAACGCGGGTCAGCAGGGCGACGACGCGGGTCAGCAGGGCGACGGCCCGGTCCCGCTGCTCGAGCCGCGGGACGGCCCGGCCAAGCTTGTTGCCTCGGTTGCCGACCTGGACGTGGCCGTGGCGGCGCTGGCTGCGGGCCAGGGCCCGGTTGCGGTCGACGCCGAGCGTGCCTCCGGGTTCCGTTACGGGCACCGCGCCTTCCTTGTCCAGTTGCGGCGGGATGGCGCGGGCACGATGCTGATCGACCCGATGGCCTGCCCGAATCTCACCGGGCTGGACGAGGCACTGGCCAGCACCGAGGTAGTCCTGCATGCCGCCTCCCAGGATCTGCCGTGCCTGGCCGAACTTGGGTTCCGCCCGCGGGCACTGTTCGACACCGAGCTGGCCGGGCGGCTGCTCGGCTTCCCGCGCGTCGGCCTTGGTGCGCTGGTGGAGTCGGTGCTGGGCTGGACCCTGGAGAAGGGCCATGCGGCGGCCGACTGGTCGGTCCGCCCGCTGCCGGCCGAACTGCTCCGCTATGCGGCCCTGGACGTGGAACTGCTTGTGGAACTGCGCGACGCGCTGGCGGCGCAGTTGGTGGCCCAGGGCAAGGCCGAATGGGCGGAGCAGGAGTTCGCCGCCGTGCTGGCAGCCAAGCCACCTGGCCCCCGCCCCGACCCGTGGCGGCGCACCTCGGGCATCCACCGGGTGCACAGCCGCCGGGGCCTGGCGATCGTTCGTGAGCTGTGGCAGGAGCGGGACAAGATCGCCAGGCGCCGCGACCTGTCTCCGGGCCGGGTGCTCCCTGACGCGGCCATCGTCGAGGCCGCCAGGACGCTGCCGGGCTCTCAGTCCGACCTCACCGACCTGCCCGGTTTCCAGGGCCGGGGCGCGCGCAAGCACGCCTCATCGTGGCTGCGCGCGGTCCAGCGGGTCCGTGGCCAGGCCGACACCGAGCTGCCCGGCCCGGCAATGCCGCCGCCGGACGGGCCCCCGCCCACCCACCGCTGGCAGGAGCGGGACCCGGTCGCGGCGCAGCGGCTGGCTGCGGTGCGGACGGTGGTGGCCGCGCTGGCGGACGAGCACACGGTGCCCGCGGAGAACCTGCTCCCGCCGGACGTGGTCCGCCGGCTCGCCTGGCAGCCGCCCGACCCAGGTGGCCCCGACGAGGTGGCCGGCGACCTAGCCGCGCACGGTGCGCGCCCATGGCAGGTCAGCCTGACCGCACTGCCGATCAGCCGGGCTCTCGCCCGCCTCGCGGAGAAGGCGGAGACCGGCGGAACGGCAGATGCCGAGGCCCCCGCAGCGAAATCGCAGGAACCTTAGACCACAGGAGCCGCTTCCCCGGCCAGCGGGGGTTCCAGGGGGTCGCTCCCCTGGGTCAGCACGGCCACGGCCCGGTGACGAAGGAACCGGGCCGCAGGCCAGCGGGGGTTCCAGGGGGTCGCTCCCCTGGGCCAGCAGAGTGTCGGACCCTCCGGGCACAATGGACGGCGTGACAGAACTCGGTTGGGGTTACCTGGATACGCCCGTCGGCCAGGTGTCCGTGGCCTGTACCGATGCCGGGGTGGCCCGGGTCAGCTACGGCCCGCCCGCCGGCCCCGCTCCCAGGCCGGGCACGCTGGCCTCTGTGCTGCTGGAGGCCGCCCTCGAAGAGCTCGCCGGCTACTTCGGCGGCCACCTGAGGAGATTCAGCGTGCCGGTGGACCTGGGCTCCGCGCAGGGGGCGCGGCGCACGGTGCTGTCGGTGCTGCACAAGACGGTGGGCTTCGGGCAGACCATCACCTACGGCGGCCTCGCCGCCAGGGCCGGCCTGGACGCCACCGCCGAGCCGGGGAACTTCGTGCCACCGGCCCGGGTGGTGGGCCAGATCATGGCATCCAACCCCGTCGCACTCATCGTGCCGTGCCACCGGGTGGTCGCGGGCACCGGGCTCGGCGGGTACAGCGGCGGCACCGGTACCGACGTGAAGCAGTGGCTGCTGGTGTTCGAGGGCGCGATCCCGGCGACTCTGGACTGGGATGCGGCTGGCCTGCCGCCCGGGGCCGGCGATGCCCGCCAGGCTCAGCCGACCGGGTCGGCCGCCACCTGATGCTGTTCCGCTGAAACCAGCAGCCCACCGCCGATCTGGAGCACCCAGAAGGCGCCGCGCTGCAGCGGAGGCCCGTCCGGCACCGGCGCACCGGCCGTCTCGCAGGCCTTGGCCAGCAGCCAGGACAGGTTCTCGCGGTGCGCACAGATGATCACGGGCCGGCGGGATCCGGCCGCCTCGGCAATCCGCAGCCGCGCGTCGTGGGTGGCCGTCCAGTCGGCCTCGCCGTGGTGATGGGCGCCGCCGTCCACGGTGAACGCGGGCTCGGGCGTCACCGGGACGCCCGCCTTCTCGGCGTAGGGGGTGACGGTTTCCAGGCAGCGCTGCGCGGCCGAGCTGATCACCCGGGCGGGCGCGAACGTGCTCAGCAGTTCACTCAGCGCCCTGGCCTGTTCCTGGCCCACCTCGGTAAGCGGGCGGGCCAGGTCGTCCGCGTGCCCGGCCTTGCGCCACGCCTTCCTGGCGGCCGCGGTGGCGTGCCTGAGCAGAATCACCGGTGCGGTGTCGGCAGGGCCGGCGGTGAAGCTGTCGAGCACCGAGACGTCCCGCGGGTAGCTCAGCCGTTCCCGTGCGGCGGCCAGCGGCAGCCAGGCGAGGCCGTCCACCTCGTCTCCCGGGGTGAACTGCTCCGCCGAGACGGGCCGCGCGGCCCAGTACTCCACCCGCTTGGGCTGGCCGTCAACGGGATAGCTCTGTGAGGCGAGCCTGCGGCCGAGGGCGGCCCGCACGCCGGTCTCCTCTTCGACCTCCCGGACCGCGGTCAGCAGCACATGCTCCCCGGGCAGGCTCTTGCCCTTGGGGAAGCTCCAGTCGTCGTACCGTGGCCGGTGCACCAGGGCGGTCTCGATGCCCCCCGCCCGGGCCCGCCACAACACCGCGCCTGCGGCCCGGATCTCGCCGTCGACGGCGTCAGCCATCAGCGGCCCGGGTGCGCCGGTTGGCGATCAGGTGCTGCTGTAGGTCGCGGAGCGAATTCCCGTCGGCGTCCAGATGGTGCCTGGTCCAGGTGCCGTCCCCGGCCAGCCACCAGGATGCGGTGCCCTCGTCCATGGCCAGGTCGATGAGCGCGCGCAGCTCGGCCTGCTGTACCGGATCCTTCACCCGCACCAGGGCCTCGACGCGGCGGTCGAGGTTGCGGTGCATCAGGTCGGCAGAGCCGATCCACACCTCGCTGTCGGGGTCGTCGCTGTGGCCGAACGCGTAGATCCGGGAGTGCTCCAGGAACCGGCCGAGCACGCTGCGGACCCGGATCGTCTCCGACATGCCAGCCACCTCAGGGCGCACCCCGCAGATGCCGCGTACCCACAGGTCCACCGGCACCCCCGCGATCGAGGCCCGGTACAGCGCGTCGATGACCGCCTCGTCGATGATCGAGTTGCACTTGAGCTGGATCCGGGCCCGGTCACCGCGGGCATGCCGGGCGACCTGGTGCTCGATCCGCTCGAGCAGGCCCGCGCGCAGCCCGGACGGAGCGACCAGGAACCGCCGGTAGGCGCTCTGACGGCTGTACCCGGTGAGGTGGTTGAACAGGTCGGTGGCGTCTTCGCCGACGGTGCGCTCGGCGGTCAGCAGGCCGAAATCCTCATAGAGCCGGGCGGTGGTCGGGTGGTAGTTGCCGGTGCCGATGTGGCAGTAGCGGCGCAGCGTACCGTCGGGCTCCTCGCGAACCACCAGCACCATCTTGCAGTGGGTCTTCAGGCCGACGATCCCGTACACCACGTGGCAGCCCGCTTCCTCCAGCTTGCGGGCCCAGATGATGTTGGCGCGCTCGTCGAAGCGCGCCTTGAGCTCCACGACCACCACCACCTGCTTGCCGGCCTCGGCCGCGTCGATCAGCGCGTCCACGATCGCTGAGGTGTCGCTGGTCCGGTACAGGGTCTGCTTGATGGCAAGCACGCCGGGGTCGGCGGCCGCCGCCTCGATCAGCCGTTCCACGCTGGTGGTGAATGAGTCGTAGGGGTGATGGACCAGGACGTCCTGCCGGGCGAGGGTGGTGAAGATGTCGGTGTCCTGCGGCAGGGCCGACTCGGCGGGGACGAACGGCGGGTACTTCAGCTGGGGCAGATCCTGGTCGGCGATCACGTTCAGGCCAGAGAGGTCCAGCGGCCCGGGCAGGTGGTAGACCGCACGGTGGTCGATCCCCAGCTCGGTGACCAGCTTGTCGAGCACGTCACTGGAGATAGAGTCCTCCACCTCCAGCCGGACCGCGGGCTCGAAGCGGCGCTTCTGCAGTTCCCGCTCCAGGGACTGCATCAGGTCCTCGGTGACGTCCTCGTCCACCTCGAGGTCACGGGTGCGGGTGACCCGGAACACATGGTGCTCCAGGATGTCCAGGCCAGCGAACAGCTCGGTGAGGTGGGCGGCGATCACGTCTTCCAGCGGCACAAACCTGCGCTTGGCCACGGTGAGGAACCTGGGCAGCAGCGGCGGCACCTTGACCCTGGCGAACATGGTCGCGCCGGTGCGCGCATCGGCGATCATCACGGCCAGGCTCAGCGACAGGCCGGAGATATAGGGGAACGGGTGGGCCGGGTCCACGAGCAGCGGTGTCAGCACCGGGTAGATCCGCTCCCGGAACAGCCGGTGCAGGTCCTCCTGCTCGGCGGCGGACAGTTCCTTCCAGCGCAGGATCTCGATGCCCTGGTCGGCCAGGGCGGGCAGGACGGCGTTGCCGAAGCACTCGGCGTGCCTGATGCTCAGCTCGCGGGCGGTTTCCAGGGTGTTGGCGAGGATCTGCCCGGGTGAGAGCCCGCTGGCCCCCTCCACCGGCAGCCCGGTGGCCATCCGGCGGATCCGGCCCGCGACCCGGACCATGAAAAACTCATCCAGGTTGCTGCCGAAGATCGACAGGAACCGGACGCGCTCAAGCAGCGGCACGCGGTCGTCCTCGGCGAGTTCGAGTACCCGCTGGTTGAAGCGGAGCCAGCTCTCCTCGCGATCGAGGAACCGCCCGGCCGGGAGTTCCTTTGGCTCTGTACCCGCCGCGCTGCCCGGCGCCGTCGCGGCGAGACTGATTTGCCCGCTCTGCCGCGCCCCGTCCTGTTCCATGTCCACGCCTTCATTGTCCCCAGTGCCCCGGGTCGTACAACTTGCGGGATCCAGCCCGGCCGACCGCCATATCCGGCTGACCGCCGACTGGCTCAGCCCGGACGCCGCCGCCATGGCCCGGGTGGTCCAGTGGTCCCGGCCTGCTGGCGGCGGCTCGCTCAGGGTCCGGGCGAGGACATCGCGGACCTGCGCGTCGGTGATCTTCCTGGGGGTGCCCGGCCGGGGCATGTCCCGCAGCCCGGGCAGCCGGGCCGCCGCGAACCGTGCCCGCCATTTGGCGACGGTCGCGCGGGAGACCCCGGCCTGGGCGGCGACACGGGTGTCCGGCTGGCCGTCCGCGCAGGCCAGGACGATCGCCGCCCGCGCGGCATGCCGCCCGCTGGTCTGTGCCGCCCATTCCGTCAGCCGGTTCCGCTCGCCGGTGCTGAGCACCAGCGGTTCGTGTGCTCGGGCCGCCATGCGCACAGCCTACGGGGCAAAAGCTATTTTTGACTCACCCGGCCGGTTCCGGCGCAAACAGGGCCAAGGTCCCCGCGACGAAGTCGCAGGGACCGCAGGCCACCGGGGGGTTCCGGGGGGTCGCTCCCCCGGGCCAGCACGGCCAGGGTCCCCGCGGCGAAGGTGCAGGGACCGCAGGCCACCGGGGGGTTCCGGGCCATCGGGGTCCGGGGTGTCCCCGGGTGATGCTGTGCTCCCCCGGGCCAGCAGCCTTGTCAGGAGTCGGCGCGGCACCGCGCGTCGATGTCCTCGCGGCTGGCCAGCTTCACCCGCGCCCCGCGGCCCAGCGAGGCAGCGAGTTCCGCCTCGGCCCGTTCCACCTTGAGCCAGTCGGCGTAGCTCACCGGTGCCACCGCGCGGCCGGCCAGCAGGGCCGCCAGCGCCCCGGGGTCCGCCGGGTCACCGGCCCGCGCGCCGCCCGGGCACAGGTCGGCCAGCAGGGCACGGACGGTCTGCGCCGCGTCGGACTTGTTGGTGCCGATGACCCCGGTGGGACCGCGCTTGAGCCAGCCGGCCACGTACTCCCGCGGCAGCGGGCTCCCGTCGGGCCCGAGCACCCGGCCCTCGGCGTTGGGCACCGTGTGGCTGCGCTCGTCGAACGGCACGCCAGGCAGCGGCACACTCTGATACCCCACGCTGCGCAGCAGCATCTGCGCCGGGATCGTCTCCAGCTCCCCGGTGCCGGTCAGTGCCCCGCTCTCGTCGATCCTGGTCCGCTCGACGGTCAGCCCGGTGACGTGGCCGGTGCCCTCCACCCGGACCGGCCGCAGCCAGAAGCGCAGCACCAGCCGCCGCGCGTGCCCGGCAGGGGCCCGGCCCGCCCAGCCGCCGATCACCGCCAGGTTGCCGCGCACCCGGCGGTCGGACTCGGCCAGCGTCGCGCTGCCACCGGTGGCGTCGAAGGCGCCCGGGTCAGCCTCGCCGGCACCGACCACGATGTCGACGCCGGCGAGCTCCCCGAGCTCGCGGAGTTCCTTGGTGGTGAACTTGGCCTGGGCGGGCCCGCGCCGGCCGATCACGTGGACCTCGCGGACCTTGCTGGCCATCAGCGTCTCAAGCACCGGCTGGGGCACGTCGGTGTGGCGCAGCTCGTCGGGGTCGCGGATGAGGATCCTGGCCACGTCCACCGCGACGTTGCCCACGCCGACCACGGCGACCGACTCGGCGTCGAGGCTGAACGAGCCGGAGTCGGTGTCCGGGTGGCCGCAGTACCAGTTCACGAAGTCGGTCGCGGCGTAGCTGCCGGGCAGGTCTTCGCCGTCGATGCCCATCCGCCGGTCGCGCATCGCGCCGGTCGCGTAGACCACCGCGTCGTAGCAGCCGAGCAGGTCCTCCCTGGTGACCTCGCCGCCGAGCCGCACCCCGCCGAGGAAGCGCACATCGTCGTGCTCAAGCACGCCGCGCAGGTACTCGGCGATGGACTTGATCGACGGGTGGTCCGGGGCGACGCCGTAACGGACCAGGCCGTAAGGGGTCGGCAGCCGGTCGAGCACGTCGACCGAGACCTGGCACGGCGGGTCAAGCGCGGCCGCCTGCTTGACCAGCGCCTCAGCGGTGTAGAGCCCGGCCGGGCCGGAGCCCACGACCGCGACGGACAGGGTGGCCATTCGTGAGAACTCCGAACTGTCAGGCTTGCGGGTGGTCCGCAAGCTCCGGCGTGAGCCGCGCCACGGCCTCGGTGATCCGGCGGGCCAGGTGCTGCGGGACGAGGCCGGCCTGCTCCAGGATCTCCTCGCGCTTGCCGTGCGTCAGGAACTCCTGCGGCAGGCCGTAGGTCTGCACCGGGGTGCTCACGCCCGCGTCCCGCAGCAGGCGGCACACCGCGTCCCCGAACCCGCCCACCCGGCCGTTGTCCTCCACGGTGACCACCAGCCGGTGCTCCGCGGCCGCCCCGGCCAGCGCCGGGTCCACCGGCTTGACCCACCGCGGGTCCACAACGGTGACGCCGATGCCCTGGTCGGCCAGCCGGGCGGCGGCCTGCACGCACATCACGGCCATCGGGCCCGCCCCGGCCAGCAGCACGTCGCGGGGCACGCCGGCCGCGGGCTCGTAAAGCATGTCCATCCCGCCAAGCCGGCCGACGGCCTCCGCCTCCCCGCCGACCGTGCCCTTGGGGAACCGCACCACCGTGGGGCCGTCGGAGATGGCCACCGCCTCGTTCAGCAGTTCGGCGACGCGGGCGGCGTCGCGCGGCGCCGCGATCCGCAGCCCGGGCACCACCTGCAGGATCGAGCCGTCCCACATGCCGTGGTGGCTGGCCCCGTCGGGGCCGGTGACCCCGGCCCGGTCCAGCACCACGGTCACCGGCAGCCGGTGCAGCGCCACGTCCATGAGCAGCTGGTCGAAGGCGCGGTTCAGGAACGTCGCGTAGATCGCGACCACCGGGTGCATCCCGCCCATCGCCAGGCCCGCCGCGCTGGTCATCGCGTGCTGCTCGGCGATGCCCACGTCGAAGACCCGGTCCGGGCAGGCGCGCGCGAACGGGGCAAGCCCGGTGGGGTGCAGCATCGCCGCGGTGATCGCCACCACGTCGGGCCGCCGCTGCCCGATCGCGGCAAGCTCGTCGCCGAACACCTCGGACCAGGTGCGCTTGGGCACGAGCGCCGGCCTGCGCGGGCGAGGGCGCGGCTGGCACCTGGTGCAGGCAGTCTTCCTCGTTCTGCTCGGCGAGCGGGTAGCCGAATCCCTTGCGGGTCATCACGTGCACGATCACCGGCCCGCCGAAGTCGCGGGCGCGGCGCAGCAACTGCTCGACAAGCTGCTCGTCGTGGCCGTCGACCGGGCCGAGGTACTTGATCCCCAGGTCCTCGAACAGCACCTGCGGCTGAAGCACGTCCTTGAGGCCCTTCTTGATGCCGTGCAGCGTCTCGTACAGCGGCGGGCCGACCAGCGGCGCGTGCGACAGCGAGGTCTTGATGTACTCCAGCACGTGCTCGTACCGCTGCGAGGCGCGGACCGCGGACAGGTGGGTGGCCAGGCCGCCGATCGTCGGCTGGTAGGAGCGGCCGTTGTCGTTGACGACGATGACGAGCCTGGAGTCCCTGGCGACGGCGATGTTGTTCAGCGCCTCCCAGGCCATCCCGCCGGTGAGCGCGCCGTCGCCGATGACCGCCACCACGCTGCGCGGCTCACCGCGCAGCCGGTACGCCTTGGCCAGCCCGTCGGCGTAGGACAGGCTGGTGGAGGCGTGCGAGTTCTCCACGATGTCGTGCTCGGACTCGGCCTGGGACGGGTACCCGGACAGGCCGCCGCGCTGCCGCAGCGTGCCGAACTCCGGGTACCGCCCGGTGAGCAGCTTGTGCACGTAGGACTGGTGACCGGTGTCAAAGACGATCCGGTCCGACGGCGATTCGAAGACCCGGTGCAGCGCGATGGTGAGCTCCACCACGCCGAGGTTCGGGCCGAGGTGGCCGCTGGTGCGCGACACGGTCTCGATCAGGACGTCACGGATCTCGCTGGCCAGGGCGGGGAGCTGGTCAGGGGTGAGTGCTTTCAGATCTCGCGGGCTTGCGATGGATTCCAGCATCCTCACGTGAACGGCTCCCTTGGGTCGGCCCCGGAGGCGGCGGTGCCGCCAGGGGCAGTGCGGGGCTTCAGCCGAGTCTATTTCCGCCCCAGCCGCCATCGCACGAAAGGTCCCGATGTCCGCGTGCCCCGGGCTACGCCGCCTGCACCTCCGCCACGGCCTCGGGTGCCTGCGCCTCGACGGCAGGCCTCGCGCGCATGTGCCGCACCTCGGGCGCCAGCATGGTGAGCGCCGAGGCGACGACGATCAGCGCGGCGGCGCCGTACTGAGTGGCGGACACCCCGGCCACCGCGGCGATCGGGCCGACCACGAGCGCGCCGAGCGGCATCGCGGCCACCGACCCGAGGACGTCGTAGGCGGACACCCGGGCCAGCAGGTCCGGCGGGACGTTGCGGGTCACGGTCACGGTCCACTGGACCATCATGACCTCCAGGGCGATGCCGAGGCCGACCGCCGCCACGCAGATCACCGGCAGCGGCCACAGCGCGGCCAGGGCCAGCGGCGTGATCGCGATGGTCGCGCCGATGAGCACCACGAACCGGATCGGCCGCTTGGCGGTGTACCGCAAGCCGATCACGCCGCCGATGATCAGGCCCACCGCGTCGGCCGCGGCGATCAGGCCCCACGCCGCGGGACCGCCCAGGTGCTCCCTGGCGACCACGGGCCCCAGCACGTCGAAGGCGCCGTACCAGGCGGCGAGCACCACGCTGTACTGGAGCGTGGTGGCCCACAGCCAGCGGCGGGAGGCGAACGCCGACCACCCGTCCCGCAGGTCACGCAGCACGTTGTGCCGCTCCGCGCGCTCGGCGCCCGGCGCCCGGATGGCCAGCAGCAGCGGCACCGTGCCGAGCATGCCGATCCCACAGGTCGCCAGCGCCCAGCCCGGCCCGGTCGCGGCCACGAACACGCCCGCGATCCCGGCACCAGCCATCTGCGCCGCGTTCATGGCCAGCCTGCTCATCGCGCTGGCCTCCTGGAGCAGGTGGTCCGGCACCAGCCGGGGCAGCAGCGCCTGGGAGGCGGGATAGAAGATGGCCATGCCAGCGCCGGACACCGTCTCCAGGGCGATCATCTGCCACAGCCGCGGCTGCCCGAGCAGGACCAGCAGGCCGAAGCCGCCCTCGCCGGCCGCGATCAGCAGATTGGCCGCGACGATAACCCGCTGCGGCGCGAAACGGTCCGCGAACACCCCGCCGACCAGGGCGAACACCAGCGACGGCAGAATCTGCGCGGCGAGCACGAAGGAGAGGTCCGCGGTGGACCCGGTCGCGTCAAGGACCGCGAACGACACCCCGACCATGGAGAACGCGAACGCGCCGGGCGCGAGCAGCCGGTCGGCCAGGAGCAGCCGGAAATCCCGGTACCCGAGCGCGGGGAACCGGCGGGCCAGGCCACGCCACGGCATGACGGACATCCGTTCTGGTAGTTACGTGCCGGGGACGGGCATGGGAAAGACCGCCGGCGGCGGGGTCATGGGACCCTTTTGACGGTAGCCCGGCGACAACAAGCTGGGCAAACGGATTATTCCGTGTTGGCCTGGGGGGACGACCCCCCTGGAACCCCCCGCTGGCCTGCAGGCCCTTGCGACTTCGTCGCGAGGGCCTGGGCCCCGCCGGTTTGCGCGTTTCTCTGGCCGTGCTGTGTTAGCGGACGCCGTAGAGGTGCTCCAGGGCCAGCTGGTCGAGGTGCTCGAAGGCCATGCCCCGGGCGGCGAGCGCCTCGATGTCCGGGGTGAAGCCGGCCACGTCCCGCCAGGTCTCTCCCGCCGCCAGGGTGGGCTCGGCCAGCTCGCCCACCCGGGCGGCGGCCAGCGCCGCCTTGACCTCGGGGTCGGCGCGGAATGCGCGGACCTTGTCCCGCAGGATCAGGTAGTTGCGCATGCACGCGGCGGCGGAGGCCCAGACCCCATCGTCATCCTCGGTGCGCGGCGGCTTGTAGTCGAAGTGCACGGGCCCGTCGTACCCGCCCGCCTCCAGCGCGTCCACCACCCAGAACGCGCCGCGCGCGTTCCCCGCGCCGAACCGCAGGTCCTGGTCGTAGCGGGGGCCGCTCTGGCCGTTCAGGTCGATGTGGAAGAGCTTGCCGTGCCACAGCGCCTGGGTGATGCCGTGCGCGTAGTTGAGGCTGGCCATCTCCTCGTGGCCGATCTCCGGGTTGATGCCGACGATCTCGGAGTGCTCAAGCTCGTTGATGAACGCCAGGGCGTGGCCCGCGGTGGGCAGCAGGATGTCGCCGCGCGGCTCGTTCGGCTTGGGCTCGATCGCGAACCGCAGGCCGTAGCCGTGGTCGAGGACATAACTGCCGAGGATGTCGAACGCCTCCTTGTACCGGTCCAGCGCGGCCCGCACGTCCTTGCTGGCCCCCGACTCGGCCCCCTCCCGGCCGCCCCAGCACACGTACACACCGGCGCCGAGCTCGGCCGCGAGGTCCAGGTTGCGCATGACCTTGGCCAGGGCGAACCGGCGCACGTCCCGGTCGTTGGCGGTGAACGCGCCCTCCTTGAACATGGGGTGCGAGAACAGGTTGGTGGTGGCGGTGGTCACCACCAGCCCGGTGTCGGCGAGCGCGCGGGTGAAGTCACCGATCCGCGCGTCCCGTTCCCCCGGGCTGGCGTCGAAGTCGAACACGTCGTTGTCGTGGAAGTTGACTCCGTAGGCGCCAAGCTCGGCGAGCTTGCGGACGGCACGGTCGGCGCGCATCGGCGGCCGGACCGCCGGGCCGAACACGTCGACCCCCTGCCAGCCCACCGTCCAGATGCCAAAGGAGAATTTGTCGGCTGGTGTCGGCACATATGCATCTGCGGTCACGGCGAGACGTTCCTTTCTGCTTAACGATCGGCCCCGGCTGGCCTGGGGCCGAGACGCGGCTGTGGTCAGGAGTTCATGATTGCGGGGAGCCCGCCGTCCCAGCCGGCCGTGGCGTCCCGCAGCGCGGCGAGCCGCTCCCTGATGCCGGGCTGGGCCGGGCCCTCGTAGCGCTGGGCGGGGCGGCGCGGCCAGGCAGGCGGGTCCGGGGTGCCGGCCAGCGCCCAGGCTGCCTGGCGGGCCGCGCCGAGCGCCACGTATTCCTCCGGCTCCGGCACGTCCACCCGGGCGCCGAAAATCCCGGGCGCCACCGCGCGGACCGCCTCGGACTTGGCCGCGCCGCCGATGAGCAGTACCTTGCCCGGCTGACCGCCGTCGGTGTGCAGCAGGGCGGCTACCTCAGCCAGCGAGGCGAGCACCGCCTCCACGGCGGCCCTGGCCAGGTTCTCTGGCGTGGCGTTGCGGGTGGTCAGGCCGTGCAGCGTGCCGGTGGCGGCCGGCCGGACCGGGGTGCGTTCCCCGTCGAAATAGGGCAGCAGGGTGATCCCGCCCGCGCCGGGTGCGGCGGCCAGCGCCCGCGCCGAGAGCCCGGCGGCGTCGGTGCCGAGCAGCCCGGCGACCGAGTCGAGCACCAGCCCGGCGTTGATCGTGCAGACCAGGGGCAGGAACCGCCCGGTCGCGTCGGCGAAGCCAGCGATCGCGCCGCTGGGGTCGGCGGAGGCCACCGTGGTCACCGCGTAGGCCGTGCCCGAGGTGCCGATCGACACCGCGATCTCACCGGGTTCCAGGCACAGGCCCAGCGCCGCACCCATGTTGTCGCCGGTGCCGGCCGACACGGCCGCGCCCCAGCCCGTCTCGCCCACGGCCTCGGCCGGCCGGGCCAGCCTGGGCAGCCGGACCTGGTGTCCCAGCACGTCCGCCGCGACCTCCGGCAGCCAGGCGCTGTCGGCGGGCGAGAAGTAACCCGTGCCGGACGCGTCGCCGCGGTCGGTGACCGGCTCCTTGGCGATCGGCGGCCCGGCGAGCAGCCGCCAGGTCAGGTAGTCGTGCGGAAGCATCACCGCATGCGTCCGGGCCGCGTTGCCCGGCTCGTGCTCGGCCAGCCAGCGCAGCTTGGTCACGGTGAACGAGGCGTTCGGCACGCTGCCGGTGCGCTCCGCCCACCACCGCGGCCCGCGCTCTTCGACCAGCGCCGAGGCCGCGGCGGCGGAGCGCAGGTCGTTCCAGAGCAAGGCGGGCCGGATCACTTCGGCGTTCTCGTCGAGCACCACCATGCCGTGCTGCTGGCCAGCCACGCCGACCGCGGCCGCCCGGGTGAGCAGGCCGTCCCCGGCCTTGGTGAGCGCCTCCCACCAGGCCTGCGGCGGGCACTCGGTGCCGCCGGGGTGCGGGGCGCTGGCCCGGGCCACGATGGTGCCGTCCGCCGCCTCACACAGCAGCACCTTGGTGGACTGGGTCGAGGAATCCACGCCGGCCACGAGCATGCGGCAACCTCCCCGGTGGCGACGCCTCAACGCTACAGGTGATCAATAAGCACCTGGGCCCCTGGTAGCCCAAAAGGTTTCGCGAAACTATCGGGCGCTGCTGGCCCGGGGGGGACCCCCTGGAACCCCCCGCTGGCCTACGGCCCGCTTCCTCCGTCACCGGGCCGGGGCCCTGCTGGCCCGGGGGCGACCCCCTGGAACCCCCCGCTGGCCTACGGCCCGGTTCCTCCGTCACCGGGCCGGGGCCCTGCTGGCCCGGGGGGCGACCCCCCTGGAACCCCCCGCTGGCTCAGCCCGCGATGCTGTGCGCGATCAGGACCAGCGCGGAGCCTGCGGCGGCGGCCAGCACGGCGGCCCGGGTTCGCCCGGCGTCGAGGAACCGCCGCAGCCCGGCGGCGACCGCGAAGCCGGCCGCGGCGCACCCGATGAACACCAGGCCGGCCAGGACATCACGGCCGGGCAGGTGGCCGGTGACAGCGAGCGCGGCCAGCGCGATGCTGTTTCCCACGGTGAAGAACACCGACAGGGTCGCCCGGACCCGGGGGCCGCTCTGATCCTGGTACAGCAGCGCCACCGGCGGACCGCCGATCGACGTGGCGGTGCCCGTCACCCCGGAGATCACTCCGGCGGTGACCAGTGTGATCCGGTTCCTTGGCACGACGGCCTCGCGGACGGACAGGGCGACCACGGCGAGCACCATGCCGCCGACCACGATGCCCAGGGCCCGCAGCGACACCACGGCGAGCACCCAGATCCCGCCCGCGGTTCCGGCCACCCGGCCCGCCAGTGCCCAGGAGACCCCGGGCCAGTCGGTGTGCAGGGCGTCCCTGGCCAGGATCAGCACCGGCAGGCTCGCCCCGGCCACCAGCATCGAACCCGGCATGAGCGCCGGGGCGAGCAGCGTCACTATCGGCGCGCCGATCAGGCCGAGTCCCAGGCCGATCCCGCTCTGCACGAACCCGCCGAGGGCGACGAACAGCCCCGCAACGGCGATCACGGCGATGTCGGGATGCATGGCTGGCCCCGACGCTACCGGCGCGCGCCGCGCCGCACCGCATGGCGTTGGTCACACACCGCCCGGCGGCCCGCGCACCATCCCGCCCGATGATCTCAGCGGTGATGTGGCCCGCCGGTCATTGCCATGATCACGCCGGCGGCCCGGCCCCCGCATATCAGCGCCGCGTTTTGCCCGGGCCAAGATCGGGTGGGCACCGGTGAACCTGCGGTATGTGAGCATGGCTGGTGTGAGTCAGAGCGTTCAGCTCGTCGAGCTGCGTGACGGGCCCTACGGCGAAGTGGCGCTGCGCCGCCGCGGCCAGTACTTCGAGATCATCGCGAACGGGTGTTTCCTGATGGACTCGTCGGACGGCCGCTCGGAACGGCTCATGGTCGGCGCGGCGCTCGGCATGCTGGAGCAGCCGCGCGGTGCGAGCCTTCTGATCGGTGGCCTCGGGGTAGGTTTCTCGCTGGCCGAGGCCTGCGCCGACCCACGTCCCGGCCGGATCTGCGTGGTGGAGCGGGAACAGGCGGTCATCGACTGGCACACCCGGGGTGCCGCGCCGCTGCGGCGCTTCGCCGGCACCGGGCACAGCGATCCGCGCGCCCGCATCATCGCCGATGAGCTTCTGCGGCATGTGCGCACTACGGGCGAGCGTTACGACGTGCTGTGCCTCGATATCGACAACGGGCCGGAGTGGACGGTGACCGACGACAACCAAAGCGTGTACACGGCCGCCGGGCTGGCCGCGCTTGAGCGGGTACTGACCGATCAGGGAGTGCTATCCGTATGGAGCGCCGCGCGCGCACCGGCATTCGTACAGCGGCTGGCATCCCGATTCGCCCGGGTGGAGACGCTGGAGGTTCCCGTGCTGCCAGACCACCGCGGCGAGCCGGACGTGGTGATCCTCGCCTCGCGCGCGTAGGGCGGGGTGGTGGGGTCGGAGCTAGCAGAGCGCGTTGAGGCTGGGGCCAGGCGGGCGTCAGGGAGCGGGAGCCGCGGGCAGGGTGCGGGCGCGGCCGGCCTGCCAGCCGACGGCGCCCTCGAAGACGATCACGACCAGCATCACGAGCACGGCCACGGTCCAGGTCCCGGTCACCGCGTGCAGGAAGCCGATCACGAGTGGCCCGGCCGTGGCCACCAGGTACCCACCCCCCTGGGTGAACGCCGACAGCGAGGCGGACGTCACCGGGTCGGGCGCCCGCGCGGCGGTGAAGTAGATCGCCAGGCCCAGGGCGGCACCCTGGCCGAGGCCGAACAGCAGGGTCCAGGCTGGTGCGCCGGCCAGTGGCGCGAACCACACCCCGGCGAGCCCCGCGGCACTGACCGTCACCGTGGCGGCGATCAGCCAGCGCTGGTCCCGGAACCGGTGGGCGAGCATCGGGGCCAGCAGCGCGGTGACCGCGTTACCGAGGTTCATCAAGGCGAGCAGGCTGCCCGCGTGGACCGCTCCCGCGCCCCGGTCCCTCAGCAGGATCGGCAGCCACGAGAGCGCAGAGTAATAAATCAGGCTCTGCAGCCCCATGAAGCCCATGACTTGCCAGGCGAGTACGTGCCTGGAAACCTTCACCAGCGGCTGGCCGCCCGATGGGCCGCCGCCCTGGCCGGCCGGTGTGGTCCGGAACCGCCGCTGGGGCAGCCAGGCCAGTGCCGCCGCCAGCGCCGGCAGCGCCCACAGGCCCAGGGTCAGCCGGGCCGAGCCGCCGGAGGACTGGAACACCGGCACCGCGATCAGCGAGCCGAGGATCGCCCCGCCGGCCAGGCTGAGCAGGTAGACGCCGATCAGCAGGCCCTCGTGATCCGGGCGGCGGCGCTTGACCAGGCTGGGCAGCAGCACGTTCATCAGCGCGATCCCGGCACCGGCAAGCACAGTGCCGGGGAAGAGCAGCAGCCCGGGCAGTGCGCCGCGCGCGAGCAGCCCCGCAGCGAGCAGCAGCAGCGAGGCCAGCAGCACCCGCTCCTCGCCGAACCTGCGGGCCAGCGGAGCGGCCGGGATCGAGAACACCGCGAAGCACAGCACCGGGGTGGCCGCGAGCAGCGCGATCGTCAGCGGCGAGAGATGCAGCGTCGCGGCCAGTTCCGGGAAGACCGGGGGCAGGCTGGTGATCGCACCGCGCAGGTTGAACGCGAGCGCAAGGATGCCGGTCAGGAACAGCGCGGGCGCCCAGAGGTGACCGCCGGTCCGGGCCTGGGCCGGGGCGGGGCGCACAGCGGGCTCGGACATCTCCGGTCACGTTACCGCCTTGCCACGGCGCCCAGTGATCGGGCTCCGGCCTGCGGTGCATAACTAACATTTCGGGCATTTGCGGTTACGTTACCTGTCCTCCGCGAGCCGTGCGTCCCTGGGGCCGCCGGCCGGTGTCAATCCTGCGTCTGCAGTGAGCGCAAAACGTACTGCATGATCCCGCCGTGCCGGTAGTACTCGGCCTCGCCGGGGGTGTCGATCCGGACGATCGCCTGGAACTCCCGCCCGTCGGCCCGGACGGTCACCTCGCGGGGAACGGGCCCGGAGTTCATCTCCTCGATGCCTGCGACATCGTAGACCTCACGGCCGGTGAGCCCGAGCGAGGCCGCCGACTCGCCGGGGCGGTACTGCAGCGGCAGCACGCCCATACCGATCAGGTTGGAGCGGTGGATCCGCTCGAACGACTCGACCAGCACGGCGCGCACCCCGAGCAGCAGCGTGCCCTTGGCGGCCCAGTCCCGGGACGAGCCGGAGCCGTACTCCTTGCCGCCGAGCACGATCAGCGGGGTTCCCTCCCCGGCGTACTGCCGCGAGGCGTCGTAGATGCTCATCTGCTCATCGCCGGGCAGCTTGACCGTGACCCCGCCCTCGGTGCCAGGCGCGAGCTGGTTGCGCAGCCGGATGTTGGCGAACGTGCCCCGGATCATCACCTCGTGGTTGCCGCGCCGTGAGCCGTAGGAGTTGAAGTCCCGCCGCTCCACACCGTGCTCGGTCAGGTAGCGGCCCGCCGGGCTGTCGGTCTTGATGGCACCGGCCGGGGAGATGTGGTCGGTGGTCACCGAGTCGCCCAGCATGGCGAGCACCCGGGCGCCGTGGATGTCGGTCACCGGCTCCGGCTGCGCGGTCATCGCGTCGAAGTACGGCGGGTGCCGCACGTAGGTCGAGTCGCCGTCCCAGGCGAACGTGTCGCCCTCGGGCACGGGCAGGGCACGCCACCGGGCGTCGCCCTCGAACACGTCGGCGTAGTCCCTGGAGAACATCTCGGCGGCCACCGCGGTGTGCACGACCTCGGCGATGTCGGCGGACGAAGGCCAGATATCGCGGAGATACACCGGCGTCCCGTCCGGGCGGCTGCCGAGGGCGTCGTATTGCATGTCAATGTCCATCGTGCCGGCCAGCGCGTACGCCACGACCAGTGGCGGCGACGCGAGGTAGTTCATCTTCACGTCCGGGTTGATCCGGCCCTCGAAGTTCCGGTTCCCGGACAGCACGGACACGACCGCCAGGTCGTTGTCGGCGACCGCCTGGCTGATCGCCTCCGGCAGCGGGCCGGAGTTGCCGATGCAGGTGGTGCAGCCGTAGCCGACCAGGTTGAAGCCGAGCTTGTCCAGGTAGGGCAGCAGACCGGCCCGCTCGTAGTAGTCCATGACGACCTTGGAGCCGGGCGCCAGCGTGGTCTTCACCCACGGCTTGCGCGCCAGGCCCGCTTCGACCGCGTTGCGGGCGAGCAGCGCGGCGCCGATCATCACCGACGGGTTGGAGGTGTTGGTGCACGAGGTGATCGCCGCGATCACCACCGAGCCGTGGTCCACCGAGGTGGTGGTGCCGTCTTCCAGGGTGACCTGGGCCGGGTGGGACGGGCGGCCGGACACCTCGCCGCCCACCGGGTCGGACGCGGGGAACGTGCCGGCCAGGCCGTTGTCCAGGCCCGGGGCCTGCACGTAGTTGCCGAGCGCCTCGCGGAACGCGGTCTTGGCGTCGGTCAGCGCCACCCGGTCCTGCGGGCGCTTCGGGCCGGCCAGCGACGGGACGACCGTGCCCAGGTCCAGGGACAGCTCCTCGGAGTACCGGGCGGGCCGGCCCGGCTCGTGCCACAGCCCCTGCTCCTTGGCGTACGCCTCGATCAGCGCGACCCGGTCCGCCGGGCGGCCGGTGAGCCGCAGGTAGGTCAGCGTCTCCGCGTCGATCGGGAAGATCGCACAGGTGGAGCCGAACTCGGGGCTCATGTTGCCGATCGTGGCCCGGTTGGCGACCGGCACCGCGGCCACCCCGTCGCCGTGGAACTCGACGAACTTGCCGACCACGCCGTGGCGGCGCAGCTTCTCGGTGATGGTGAGCACCAGGTCGGTGGCGGTCGCGCCGTCGGGCAGTTCGCCGGTGAGCCGGAACCCGACCACCTTGGGAATGAGCATGCTGATCGGCTGGCCGAGCATGGCCGCTTCGGCCTCGATGCCGCCGACGCCCCAGCCGAGCACGCCGAGGCCGTTCTGCATGGTGGTGTGCGAGTCGGTGCCGACGCAGGTGTCCGGGTAGGCGGCGCCGTCGTGGGTCATCACGACCCGGGCCAGGTGCTCGATGTTGACCTGGTGCACGATGCCGGTGCCCGGCGGCACGACCTTGAACTGGCTGAACGCCTGCTGGCCCCAGCGCAGGAACGCGAACCGCTCGTTGTTGCGCTGGAACTCCAGGTCGACGTTGCGGTCGAAGGCGTCCGGGCGGCCGAACACGTCTGCCACCACCGAGTGGTCGATGACCAGTTCGGCCGGGACCAGCGGGTTGATCTTGGCCGGGTCGCCGCCCAGGTCGCGCATAGCTTCGCGCATGGTGGCCAGGTCGACGACGGCGGGGACGCCGGTCAGGTCCTGGAGGATGACCCGGGCCGGGGTGAACTGGATCTCGGTCGCGGGCTCGGCGCCGGGATCCCACTCCGCGAGAGCGGTGACGTGGTCCGGGGTGACCTGCCGCCCGTCCTCGTTGCGCAGCAGGTTCTCCAGCAGGATCTTGAGGCTGAACGGAAGGCTGTCCGCCCCCTTGACCGCGTCCAGCCGGTAGATCGCGTAATCGGACTCCCCGGCCCGCAGCGTGGCCCGGCTCCCGAAGCTGTTCGCCGTCATGGCGTGGCTCGCCTCCTCCGACTGAGGTGCTCTTCCCGCGGTGTCACTTGCATCCTGCCGCAGTCCTCCGTGCGGCGGTGAATCCCGGGCCGCAGATATCTTGATATCGAGCTATCTACCTCCACCGTAAGAGGAAAGTCTCTCGACGTCAAGCTAAAACGGGTGCCCTCCCGGGTGCCTTCCGGCGCCTTCGCCGGCTCCCGCTGCCCCGCCCAGGCCTTGACCATTCACGATCACAGCCTGACAATCCGTAACACGCAACGCCTGAGGTGCATGAGATACCTCAGCCGTCAATGTGGACACCGGTTTCCGGGTAGGACAATTGCCGGTAGGACAACCGGAACGTGCCGGGTAGGACAAGCGGAACGCGAGGCAGGCTCATGGCACTGCGGGGGCTATTAGGCGCGCTGGCACCGGCGGTGCTCGCCGGTGCCCTTGTGGCCGTGCCGCAGGCCGCCCAGGCGAGCGTGGGGGTCGGCATCCAGGCGGGCGCGGTGCGGCTGTCCGGCGCGGCGCATCCGGGTGAGAGCGTCGCACTCCCACCGGTGTCTGTGGTCAACTCCGGAACCCACCCCGAAGCCATCCGGCTGAGCATTCAGCGCCTCTCCAATGGCCCCGGGCGGGTGGTCCCGGCCTCGTGGATCCAGATCGGCGCGCCGGTCGTGCAACTCGGGCCGAAACACGCCACGCGGGTGTCGCTGGAATTGGTCGTGCCCGCCGGCGCCAAGACGGGCGCGTATCTGAGCGACATCGTGGCTGCCGGCTCGAGCGCCGGGCAGGCCTCGGCCGGCCACGCCAGCATGGGCGCGGCGGCCGCGACCCTGCTGGAGTTCCGGGTGGCGCCGGGCACCGCGCCTGGATTCTGGTGGTCGGTTTTCACGCAGACCCTCTGGGCCCTGCTCATCTTGATCGCCCTGGCGGCCGTGCTGCTCCTGGTCCGCAGGTCCGGGATCCGCGTCCGGGTGGAGCGCAAGGCGGTCGGCCTCGGCACCGCCGACGAGATCGGAGGCTGGCATGCGTAGCCTGCTGGTGATAGCCGCGATCGTGATCGGCGGCTTCCTGGTCATCCACGTGGGCAAGGTGGCAACCGCCAAGGATCCGCCGCCCCACGGGCACAGCAACAGCAGCGCGGTCACGCTCAAGACCATGCAGACCTACCGCACCGTCACCGTCACGCCGGACGCGGTGAACTGCGGCAGCTACCGGCGCGGGGGCTATCCCAACAAGTCCAACGGGGCGATGGGGTTCCCCAACGGCACCTGCGCGGTCGGCGACCGGGTGAAGGGCAAGGACCCCATCAAGATCACCTACAACGGGATGCAGGGCTACGTGTACGTGCACGCCGGGTGGGCGATGCCCAACGGCAACGAGGTCGGCACCCCCTGGCACCCGTGCAGCAGCACCGGGCACGAAGTGGTCCGCTGCACCGGCAGGAACGGGCTGCCCGGGTACAACCAGTACACGGTGCGCAACTTCAGCCCGGAGAGCCCGGTGGCGACGCAGATCACCGGGAACAACGTGTGCGATGTGAACTTCCGCCCGGTGGGCGGGTGTTACGCCTCCCGTGGCAACGCACAGCGTGAGGGCATCTACATCACCGGGCCGTCGAAGATCCCGAGTACCGACACGGCGCAGTCGTGGACGGCCTGGGTCATCTGGACCGCGGTGCCGCAGAGCATTCGCCAGGATCAGAAGAAGGACTAGCCGCCGGGCTGGGGCGGCCGGATCCTCGACCTGCTGATGCACGGTCTGCGCTACCGCGCTGCACAGCCTCAGCCACGCTGATCCGGGCGCGGAGTTCGGCCAGGAACACGGTCGGCCGCATCAGCACGGCGTAGTGACGGCCGCGCGGAACTGCGCCGGTGGATGCGCAACCCCCCGGACCAGTTCAACGTGCGCAACGAGTTCGTCCTGCGCCTGTTCCTGCTGTCCGCCCTGGAGCCCGCCGAGGCCCGTGCCGCCCTGCTCGCCCAGAACGACGCCGCGCTCGCGGATCTGCACGAGCAGGTGGACAAGTTCGACGCGCTCGCCGAACCCGGCGCCCCTCCCCGCTGAACCGCATGGTCGCCGAGTTCGGCCTGCGCTCGTTCGAGACCCTCCGCGACTGGGCTCTCTGGGCCCTAGACCACCTGGGCGAGAACACCGCTCCCGCCCAGTGACTAACCCGCCGTGACCCGGCCGCCCGGGCTTTCTGCAGCTCACCGACCGGGTCAGGCAGCCCCAAGCCATGTGGCTGCGCGCTCCGCGATCATGATGGTTGTCAGGTTCGGTGGGACAGCGGGCACGGCCGGCATGACGGAAGCATCGATGACCCAAAGGTTGTCCACGCCGTGCACCCGGCCTTGCTGGCTGACTACGGCGCCTTGATCACCCGGGCTGCCCATCGGGGCCGTTCCCAGCGCATGGCCGAACGTATCGACGTTCGCGCGAACATACGTCGTGAGAGCATCGTCCGAGGCCAGGACGGATTCGTCGAGCCCGGCGACGTCGCGCACGACCGCCGCCATCTCCGCCGAGCGCGCCAGGTCATGCATGAGGCGGACGCCGTCCTTCATCCGGCGCAGGTCCACGGGATCGGCACCAAAACCCAGCTCGATGGCGGGCTGCTGGTGCGGATCGGCGCTGCGCAGCGTGAGCCTCCCGGCCGTCCGCGGGCGCATCAGGACCGGGCAGAATTCCATCGCCACTGGCCCGCCAACTGCCGCGCTGACCTCGGGATCTCCCGTCACATCCATGCCGCTGGCGAGAAACAGGAATACTTCCCCCCGGTCAGACGACCCCTCGTCCAGATACCGCGCGGCAATCTGCATGCACGGCGCGTTCAGACCGCCCAATCCCGGCTGTGGCGCCAGAAGCATCGAGACGCCCGGATGATCCCACAGCCGGGCCCCGACACCGGGAAGGTCCACGACCGGTGCGATGCCCAGCTCCGCCAGATGGCCGGCTGGACCAATGCCGGAACGCAGCAGGATGGCCGGCGACCCGATGGCACCAGCCGAGAGAATCACATGATCGGCCTCGACAGTTTCCCGGTCGCGACCGATGGCCAGGTCCACACCGACCGCCCGGGACCCTGCGAAGCGCACCTTATCCACCAGGCAGCCGGGGCGAATGGCGAGATTAGGCCGGCGCCGCGCCGCGTCAAGGTAGGCGTGCGCCATCGACACCCGTTCCAGACCACGCCGGTTCATCGGAAGCGGTCCCACACCACGCGAGTCCCCGGCACCGGGATGATTGTGGTCGCGGATGTCGTCGAACCCGGCCGCACGGCACGCGTCGTAGAAGGCCCTCTGCTCGGGCACCGTGTCCTCGGCGCGCCAGCGGCATACCGGCACCGGGCCGCTGGCCCCGTGCATGTTGTCGCGATAGTCCAGGTCGTTCTCCAGCCGCAGGAAGAAGGGAAGAACGGCGTCCCAGCTCCATTCGGAGCACCCGTGCGCAGCCCATTCCCGGAAATCAGCCGGTGTCCCGCGCACCGCCAGGGCGGCGTTGATCGAGGATGTCCCGCCGACGACCTTGCCGCGAGGGTAGGCACCAGACCGTCCGCTCACCGGGCTCGCCAGATACTCCCAGTCGTGCGTGCCAGCGACGCCGCGGGCGTCGAGCAGCTCGGCCGGCGTCTCCGCACGGGAGGGATAATCCGGGCCAGCCTCCAGCAGGAGCACCTCAGCGGCCGGGTCCTCGGCCAAGCGGGCGGCGAGGACCGCACCGGCGGATCCGGCACCGACAATTACGTAGTTGACGGCCATGACGTCACAGTTCCACACCCGAGCCCGAATTCCACAGGATGCGGTACGGGCCAGTGACACCTCGCCCATACTGCGAAGCGCCCGGACGGGTGCAGATTCAGGCTGACCGGTACGTTCCGTCTGCACCGGCTGGACGAGCCGGACCGACTGTGGCGGCAATGATCCGTTGGGCTCCAGCGATCTCCACGTCAGGGCGTCCGGCGAAATAGGCGGCCCACGCGCTCGTCCGCCCGCAAAGCGCTGCTACCAAATCAGAGGACTCAGTCGTTCCCGGGCTCCGAAACGTAGGTTCCCCGTTGTGGGATCGTGCGCACCAGCCCTTCGTTTCTGAGTACCTCGACGGCCCGGCGCGCCGTCCCTCGCGAAACCCCATACCGCCCTGTCAGGTACGACTCCGACGGAAGCGGCTGCCTGTGCACCAACTCTCTGCGCTCAATCTGGCCGCGCAAGATCGCCGCGAGCTGTAGGTACACCGGCTCGGGGTCCCACCTGTCGATCTCATCGGCCATGCCATAGACGTTACTGACCAGCTCAAACGTCCCTACCGGTCAGGTTCGTTCAGTCTTGTTCTAGACGTTCATAGACGTTAGATACGAGATGGTCTAACGTGGCCTCATGACATCGGGGAAGCCACAGCCTGTCGCGTTGGATCGGCCCATCACTCCTGGGGCCTTCAACTCTCGATGCTTTGCCGCTGGTTGGCCTTTGGAGAGTCGCCTCGAGCTTGGCCCACTGCCCACGGCTGTTCCCTGTGCCCGACTCCACACCAAGGTCATCCTCCAGGAGTGGGATCTCGCCTATATGGCGGATGACGCTGAACTGATCGTCAGCGAGTTGACGACCAACGCGCTGAAGGCCTCCCTATCTCTCATCAAGACCCAGCCGATAGTGCTGCACTTACTGGCAAGCAGTGACCGCCTGATCGTGCAGGTCTGGGATGCATTGCCAGCGACGCCGGATCTCCGGCCACACGCACCAGACGCCGAGACCGGTCGCGGACTGGAGATCGTCTCCCTCCTCAGCGACCGATGGGGCTTCTATCGTCCTCACAGCGGTGGCAAGACCGTTTGGGCAGCCATCGGCGTCCGTCCGGACGAGAGCGCTTAATGAGCACACCCAACGAACCCCAGTGCGGAAATGCCGCGCGACTGCATGAGGTCGCAGCCGGTCTGGCTGAGATGGGCCTAGTGACGCGTCTGCATCGGACACGGGCCGGGACGGACCTGACTGCGACGCTGCATCTACCTGGCTATCACGACATCGAAATTATCGCTGACGAGGACGGCTACACCGAATTCCGTTACTGGGCCAGCCTCAGCAGCACAGCGACCGCTGCTGCGGCCAATATTGGCGACATCCTGGAGGTGCTCAAGACCTTCCAATCCCTCGCCAGCCGCGCATACCCGCCGGTTGCCGGTTACGATGGCGCCGTCACCGAACGTGCGGAAGGCGCTGGCATGACGGGGCCCCACGACTATCTGGGCGAGCAAGGACGAGTCCCCGATCAAGCGCGCCCAGCGGACAACCCTCACGACAGCCAAGTGCGCCCAGACGACTTACAGACCCGCCTGGACCGGTTGCCCCTCAACCACCCGTCGTCCCCCTACCGAGACGACGGCTCCCGCAAGCCGCCGCCCCCCGACCTCACCAAGTACGAACTCCCCCTCCCCGACGAGACCGATCCTCCGGCCAATCAGGCTTACCCGTAGAGGACAAGCCCCGCGTAGACACGGACGGAACGTGGAGTTGGAAAGACTGTTCTCTCACGCCCGAGGAATCCCGCAGAGCCGACCAGGACCTTTCGACGATCCGCGAGATGGAGGGTCGGGACGCAGAAGGAAGGTACAGCGATCGTGGCCTCACACCCGCCATGCGCCGCATTGAAGCCCAGCTGGACCATGGCCAACTGGTCCCCGAGACTGAAAAGTTCGCCTTGAAGGATCCCGACCGCTACAAAGAGAAATTTGCCAAGCTAATCGCAGATGAGCCGGGATCCGATCCGGCTAAACTCGCAGCAAAGATCAATGATGGGGTTCGATATACCTACGCCTTCAAGGATGAGCACTACGCCTCAGGCGTAGTACAACTAAGGAATGTTCTGACAGGCTCGGGGTTCGAGCTCCATGAACTCAAGAATGCATGGACAGACGAAAGCAAGGCCTATCAAGGCGTCAATAGCACTTGGATTGAACCTGAGACAAGGCGATTATTTGAAGTTCAGATGCATACACCAGCAAGTTGGGCGGCCAAGCAGGAGAGTCATCCAGCATATGAGATAGCCGAAGCACGCTCCAGCACCCCTAAGGAACGAGCCGATGCTCTGAGGGAGCAGGCTCGAATATTTGGCGAGGTCCCCATTCCGCCTCACATCCAGGGCATTCCATCCTACCTGAAGGGCCGGTAACGATCTGTGATCGATGAGACCAAATATTATGCAATAGTTGCCAGGGGGGGTGCCTCCTCAAAGCCAACTGGTCTCGCCCGACGGACTATTCTCGATGATGGGATAATTGACGAGACTCTACGCCGCGACCTGACCTGGGGGCATACCAGTGCAATAGTAGAATGGAACCGCGGCGAAGAACTAACCCGAGATCTAATAGAGATCAGTGAGACTGAGGCGATGGAAATAATCGAGCGGTTTCGGGAGAAGTGGGGGCAAGAGGGCTGAGGTAGCACAGCAGGGCTTGCGGGTCGTTGCGGAGGTGGTCGATGCCGCCGAATTCGGAGATGATGACCGACTTGATGCGGGCCTGTACGACGGACGGTATCTGCGGGTAGGTGATCTGGCCGGGGCCGATGCTTCGCAGTCGTCCTCGATCAGAACGCCAGGGCCTCGCGCCGGGCGACGTCGCCATAACTCGCCCGGACGACGGGCGAGCACCCGTCCGATCGGGAAACCATGAGTGCGCAGCACGTCCGCATCGAGGGCAACGTCATCCGGGTTCCTGTGGAACTCAGGTAATCGATCACCGCGCCTGGTTCCTGCCAGTGGCAGAAGCTTTGCCACGGCGGCACCGACCGGGACATAGGCGGCGCACTCCCCCACCGTCGCGTGATTGACCCGTACTTGCGCGATCCGCTCGGCACAAGTTACCCCGAGGCCACCAGCGTGCATCTGCACGGTCCCGTGCAGGAAGACCAGCAGCCGCGTGTCACCGGGAGCGCAGCCGGGACAGGACTTCGGGCAGGTCTCCTTCGTGGACGACACCGAGGCGCTGCGTGGCCCTGGTGATGGCCACGTAGAGGTCGTTCAGGCCGGACGCCGAGTCGGCCACGATCCGCGCGGGATCCGCGACCAGGACCGAGTCGAACTCCAGCCCCCGTACCTGCTTGACACTGAGCACCACGACGGCCCGGTCCAGGGACGTATCGTCCAGCACCACGTCCGGGACGGCGACCCCCACCGCGCGGGTCAGTTCGTCCAGGCGGTCGGCGGGCACGATCACGGCCAGGTTGCCCGCCCCGATCACGGCCGACTCCTCCCGGGTCAGCTCCCCCAGGAACGACCCGAGTTCCCCGGGCGGCGCCTGGGCCTGCCACGGCGAGATGCCCGTCTCCCGGACCGGGCGCGGCGGGTGCAGGCTGGGGTCGATGGCCTCCAGCACGTCGGCGGCCACCTCGGCGATCTCGGCCGGGGTCCGGTAGTTGATGGTCAGCCGCTCCATGCGGTAGCGGTCCGCGAGGTTCGGCCCGAGCACCTGCTGCCAGGACGAACCGCCGCCAAGCTCGCTGGCCTGGGCCATGTCCCCGACGATGGTCATCGACCGGGACGGGCAGCGCCGCATCAGCATCCGCCACGCCATCGGCGAAAGCTCCTGCGCCTCGTCCACCACGATGTGCCCGAACGCCCAGGTCCGGTCGGCCGCCGCGCGCTCCACGGCGGTACGGTCGTCGTCCTCTTCGTACCGGTCGGCCAGCCGCTCGGCGTCGAGGATGTCGTAGGCCGAAAGTAGCTCGGCCTCCTCCTCGGGGTTCAGGTCCACAGAACGCGATCCGTACGCCAGGTCGAGCACGCCGCGCGCGTAGGCGATCCGCTTGCGCCGCTCCTTCCTGGCCCGCTCGCGCACCGTCCGGTCGTCCTCGCCGAGCAGTTCCGCAGCCTCGTCCAGCAGCGGCACGTCCGCGGCGGTCCACCCGCCCCCGGACTCGCGCAGCAGCGCGTCCCGGTCGGCCGCGTCCAGCCCGGGCGCCGCCGTCTCCAGCCGCTCCTTGGACTCGAACAGGTCGCTCACCAGGCGCTGCGGGGTCAGCGCGGGCCAGAACCTCTCCAGCGCGATCCGGACCTGCCGTGTTTCCCGCAGCTCCTGCCGGATCCCGGCGACGTCCTCCTCGCTGAGCAGGTTGCCGCCGCCGAGGACGTCGTAGCCGATCTTGTCGGCGACCTGCTGGGCAAGCGCGTCCACCAGCAGCCGGTGGGCCATGGGCCTGACCTGGTTGTGCGGCAGCCGGGCGCGGCGGGCCCGGTCCCGGATCCGGACGCAGGTGCGCCGGTCCAGCCGCAGCGTGTCCCCTTCGAAGGTCACTTCCAGGCCGCCGGTCGCCGGTCCCTGCCGGTCGCGCACCGCGGCCGCGACCACCTCCGCCATGTCCAGGCGGCCCTTCAGCCGCGCGGTGGACACCGGCTCCTCGCGCTGCGCGGTGATGCCTGGGTACAGGTCCGCGATCGTGGACAGCAGTACCGAGGTCTCCCCGAGCGACGGCAGCACCTGCCCCACATACCGCAGGAACGTGGGGCTGGGGCCGATCACCAGGACCACCCGCCTGGCCAGCTGCTCCCGGTGGGTGTACAGCAGGAACGCGGCGCGGTGCAGCGCCACGGCCGTCTTCCCGGTGCCTGGGCCGCCCTGAACCACCAGCACGCCCTTGTGCGGCGCCCGGATGATCCAATCCTGCTCGACCTGGATCGTCTCGACGATGTCGGCCATCTGGCCGGTGCGGTTGGCGTTCAGCGCGGCGAGCAGGGCCGCCTCGCCGTTCAGCCCGCTGGTCGGGCCGGAGTGCCCGGCCGCGGCAAGGTCGAGCACCTCGTCATCCAGCCGGGTGACCTCGCGGCCCACGGTCTTGATGTGGCGGCGCCGCCGCACGCCTTCCGGCGACACCGGGGTCGCCAGGTAGAACGGCCGCGCGGCCGGGGCGCGCCAGTCCAGCAGCAGCGGCTTGTAGTCGGCGTCCTCGTCGCGGATGCCGAGCCGGCCGATGTAGCGCGGGTCGCCGTCCTCAGAGTCGATCCGGCCGAAGCACAGCCCGCTCTCGGCCGCGTCGAGCTGGGCAATCCGCTGGCTGTACATGCCCACCATGACGTCACGTTCGGTGCGCGCCTGCGGGGTGCCCCCGGCCTGCCGCAGCGTCTGGGCCAGCCGCTGCGAGGTGCGCTCGCGAAGCTCATCAAGATGCCCGTAGAGCATGGAGACGTAGGCCTGCTCATGCTCGACGTCTTGATGGGTCACATGTCCCAGGGTAGACAACGGGTGTGACTGTGCGCCTCAGCACGGTGCGGCACGGCCGGCATCGGGCCGCCAGATCACACGGCGGCGCGGCGGGCACGGATCAGGTTTTGCTGAGCGCCTGCAAGAAGCCGATCATGCGCGAGTCGGACGGCCGGAGGTCGTTGATAAAGAACCCCTGGACATACGGGCGGATCGCCTCGGCCGCCACGGCGACCGCGGAAGCGGGGACATAGAGGCCGTTGGGCGAAACGCTGAGCGTCGCGAAGACAAGCGCGTGCGGGTTGGCCTTGCGTGCCTCCGCTGCGCCGTCCTGCACGAGTTGCCGGAGGGCGCTGAGATTGGTCTCGACGGCCGCCGCCTGGATCACGTAGATCGACGCATAAGCAGCCGCCGTCGGCAGGTCGCAGCGCAAGTACGCCTGGGAAATGGTAGTTCCCGGCCGCTGGGAACATACCGCTCCCGGCACCCGCATCAGGTCGCGGCCCGGCATGAGGATGGACCGGTAGCCGTGCGCATGCGCGGCATCGCCGAATCCCCTCAGCGCCGGTATCGGATTCTTCCGTTCGGACGCGGGCGTGATCGCAAAGTTCTCCAGGTCATCGGCGACCACCTGCACGCCACGAATGACCTGGTGGTGATCGATGGCAGCCTGCAGGCCGGCACTGCTGAAAAAGTACTGGACGGGGATGACCCTCGCGGGCAGGCGGGTACCGCCCACACGTTGTTCCAGCACATACGTGCCTGGGCCAGCGGCAATCTGCTTGATGAGGGCAGGGGCTTCGCCGCTGAGATGATTGAAATCTTCCTTGTAGAAGATCCAGTACATGCTGGACAAGCTAATTCGCTTGCCGGCGGAACTGGCACTGACTCCCGACCAGGAGCCGAGCGCGCCCACAAAGACGACTAGCCCGACCATCGCGGCAAATGCTCGGGGCCGTGGCATTAGTCCTCGTTTGAATGTGCGACTCACCTGGACCACCCGCTTTCTGGTAAGAATGAACGGCGCTGGCTTCCCGTGTTGGCATCCGCGCAGATCGGAAATCTATCCCGGGAACGACGCTGACCAGGAAAATCTCAGCACAGAACACTAGCCACGCTGATGCGATAAGGCCAGCACATGCGGCAATTAGAAAACCCGTGGCTCGCCTTTGGCCTTTTAAGCCCTGATAGGTCCGCGGTGTGCCTTAGATGGGAATTCGCGGGCGGTGAAACCCCCGGCAGATGTCAGAGCCCGTGCCGGGCGGCGCTCATGTCCAGCCCGCCCAGGCCCTGGTCGACCAGCCGCTGCCAGCGGTCCCGCAGCGCGGCGAGCACGTCGAGCGACCGGCCGGGCGCCGCGTCCAGGGCCAGGCTCAGGTCCTTGACCGCCCATTCGAGGGCGAAGTCCGGGGAATCGTCGCCGCTGTCCATCTTGCGGGCCTTGCCCGCCGTGACCGGCGTGCCCATCCGGCCGGTGCCCACCAGGTCCAGCACCTCGGACCGGTCCACGCCGACCGCGTCGGCCAGGGCCATCACCTCGGCCGCGCCCTCGATGAGGAACATCAGCCAGGTGTTCATGACCAGTTTGAGCCTGCTGCCCGCACCGGCCTCGCCGAGCCACCGGGTGGCCCGCCCGACCGCGCCGAACGCCGGTTCCAGCAGCGGCCTGGCCTGCTCCGGGCCGGAGGCCAGGATGAGCAGTTCGCCCGCTTCCGCGGGGGCCCGGGTGCCGGATACCGGCGCGTCCACGAACAGCACGTCGGGGCGCTGCGCGGCCACGATGCCCGCGAACTCCGCCGTGGCGGCGACTCCGATCGTGCCCATCTGCGCCCAGACCGCACCGGGCGCCATGGCCGCGAGCATCCCCGAGTCCAGGGCCACCGACCTGGTCGCCGCCGCCTCGGACAGGATCGTGATGACAACCCCGGCATGCGCGACCGCGTCGGCCGGGTCGGCGTGCGCTATCGCCCCGGCCTCGGCCAGGGCGGCGGCCCGTTCGGGGGTACGGTTCCACACGTCGACGGGCAGTCCCGCCCGCAGCAGGCTGCGGGCCATGCCCGCGCCCATGGTGCCCAGTCCCAGCACGGCGACCCGTCCCGCGCCCAGCGCGTAATCTTCAGCCACGACGGCCATTATGGCCGCTGCGCGACCCGCCCCGCGAAGGGCCCTCCGAGCATGCCCACCCGGATCAGAACGCGCTGGCGCAACGGCACAAGCGCGGCCGCCGTCTGCCTGCTCCTCGCCGCATTCGCGGTGGCACTCTGGTACCGCGCGACCTACCACGTCTTCCCCGGCGCCGTTCCCACCGTGGTGCACTGGTGCGGCCGGGACTACCAGACCGGAGGCGGGCCGGAGAACTGGGCACAGGTCACCGGGGCGGAAAGGCCCAGGCAGGTCCGGGTGGTCGGCTCCTACCCGCCGCTATTCGGCTCCGGGCACCCGCTGCTGGCCGCCCCTGGCGACCTTCCGGTGGGCCCGGGCGAGCCGTGCGCGATGGCCGTGTATGTGCGTACCGGCCCGGGCCGCTATCAGCCGTACACGCTGGAAGGTGGGCCGTGACCGCCGCCCCCCGGTGAGCGCGCGTCAGGCCAGCCGCACGGTCACCGGGCCGCCGCCGGGGTCGGCCCGGCCCGTCCAGGAAGCGCCGAGCCGCACCGGCCTGTCTGGTTTCATGCCATACGAAACGCCCGTGGCCAGCCGCCGCCCGTCCTGCCAGACTTCGAGCCTGGCCAGCCTGGCGAAGACGTCGCTGCGCAGCACGAAACGCCCGCGCGGCGGGGCCGGGCCCCCGGCGCGCAGCACATTCGGGGCGATCCACAGCAGCGGCGGCTCGGCGGTCACCGCCAGGCGCACGGGTCCCGTGGCTGGCCCGCCCCCATCGCCACGCCCGCCCCGCAGGAACGCCGCGATCCCGCGCGCCGCGTGCCTGCCGCCGAGCGCGGCGATGTCCGCCGTCTCCGCGGCGTGCACCAGGTTGCCGGCCGCGAACACGCCCGGCACCGAGGCCTGCAGCGCGGTGTCCACGGCCGGGCCGCGGGTGCCCGGGTCCATGGCCAGGCCCGCGGCCCGCGCCAGCTCGTGGTCCGGAATCCAGTCCCCGGTGAACACCACCAGGTCGCACGGCACGAACCGGGTTTCCCCGGTGTCCAGGTCCGCGAGTTCGACGCCCTCCAGCCGGCCCGGCAGGCCACCCGCCGGACCACGGTGGACGGCCACACCGGCACGTGCCAGCGCCACGACGCGGCCAGGCCGAACGCGGCATAACTGGTGTGCCGGGGCCGGTCGGTGACCAGCGCGAGCACCTGCGCCCCGGCGTGCGCCAGGGTGACCATGGCGGAGAAGCTGACGTGCTCCGCGCCGACGACCAGCGCCCGCCCGGGCAGCCGCTGCCCCGCCAGGTACACCCGCCGCTGCAGTTCCCCCGTGGTCATCACCCCGGGCGGCCGGTCGCCGGGGACCAGGCGCGCCGTCCGGGGCCGCTCCCGGCAGCCGGTCGCCAGCAGCACCGCCCGTGCGGCCACGGTCTCGATCCCCGCCGAACTGGTCAGCGCGACGCTGTACTGGTCAGTGCCGGGCGCACCACCGCCGAGAGGCGACCCGCCGCCCGGGGTACCGTCCCAGCCGGTCACCGTGGTGCCCAGCCGGATGTCCGCCCCGGCGGCGGCCGCCGCGTCCGCGTACCGGCGCGCGTACGCCGGGCCGGTCAGCACCCGGCGCAGGTCCCGCGCGCCGAACCCGGTGTGCTGGCTGTGCCGGGGAATGCCGCCCGCCGCGTCGTCGCGGTCGGCGACCAGCACGGTGCCGGCGCCGAGCCGCCGCAGTTCCACCGCCGCGGCCAGCCCGGCCGGCCCGGCCCCGACGATGAGCACGTCGGTGCTGGCCCGGGGGGGCGACCCCCCGGAACCCCCCGCTGCCTCAAGGCCCCGTTCCTCCGTCACGGGGCCTTGGGCCGTGCTGGCCCGGGTGGGCACGCCGCCGGTCATGCCGGAGACTCCGCGGCCGGTGACCGGCCAGCCGCGGTTGCGGCGGGTGCCGCGAGCCCGGATCCGGCGAACAGACTGAGCCACCGTGGCGGCGCAGTAGAAGCCCTGGCAGCGGCCGTTGAGCACCCGGGTCCTGCGGCGCAGCCCGTCGGTGTCGGCGGGCGGCAGCGGCCCGGCCAGCGCGTCCCTGACCTCGCCCCGGGTGACCCGTTCGCAGTGGCACACGATCGCGCCGTACTCCGGGTCGGCGGCGATCCGCGCGGCGTCCTGGTACGGCCGGGTCCCCGCCTGGCCGATGTACGGCATGACCGGCGGGTCCGGTTCCGGGCGCCCGGCGAGGCGCAGCCCGGACTCGGCCAGCAGGCCGGTGACGTACTCGGCGATGCCCAGCGACGCCGAAAGCCCGGTGGACCTGATCCCGGCCACGCACGCGTACCGCCGGGAACCGTCGACCCAGATCTGGTAGTCCCGGTCGGCGGTGGCGGCCCGCAGCCCGGCGTAGGTGGCGGTGACCTCCTCGGCGGCCAGGCCGGGCAGGATCCGGCGCCCGGCCTCCATCAGCGCGGCGAGGCCCGCCGTCGTGGTGGCCACATCGGCCGGGTCGGGCACGTCCTCGGCGGTGGGGCCGAGCAGCACGTTGCCGTACACGGTGGGCGCGACAAGCACGCCCTTGGTCCGGGCAGTGGGCACCGGCAGCAGGATCGACGACAGCAGCGGCCGGGCCAGCTTGTCGAACACGATCAGTTCGCCGCGCCGCGGGCAGATGGTGAACCGGTCCCCGCCCATCATCGCGTCGATGGCGTCGCTGTACAGCCCGGCGGCGTTCACCACCCAGCGGCAGCGGACCACGCCGCTGCCGGTGACGACCTGGTGCTCCCCGGCCCCGGCCCGGATCCCGGTGACCCGGCTGCGCAGCCGCAGCCGGGCCCCGGCGGCCAGCGCCTGGGTGGCGTAGGCCAGCGGGGTCGTCCACGGGCAGATGATGCTCTCCCCGGGGATGACCAGCGCGCCGAGCGCGCCCGGCCCCAGTGCCGGTTCCCGCCGGTAGACCTCACCGGCGCCGATCCGGCAGGTGCCGGTGACGCCGTTGCGGCGGGCCTTGTCCTCGATCGCGGGCAGTTCCGCCACCTGCTCGGGCGTCCAGGCGACGAGCAGGGCACCGGTCCGCTCGACCGGTATCCCGGCGCGGCGGGAGTAGTCGCCGAGCAGTGCGTAGCCCCGGCGCAGCAACCGGCTTTCCAGGCTGCCGGGCACCGCGTCGAACCCGGTGTGCAGGATCGCCGTGTTCGCCTTGCTTGTCCCGGTGCCCACGTCGTTCGCCGCGTCGATGAGCACGCAGGACACGTCCTGCAGGGCGAGCGCGCGGGCGATCGCCGTGCCCACCACCCCGGCCCCGATCACCGCCACGTCGGCCGGCCGGTCGTCCGGTGTTCCCGCGGCCCGCCTCACCGTGGCGCGGTCTCCCGGGCGGCGAGCACCGCCTGGACGGCCGAGTCGTACGCCGAGCATCGTTCGGCCGCTTGATCAGCGGTGATCGCGGGCTCGGCGACCCATTCCACCTCAGCCCGGCCGACGGCCCCGGCCAGCGCGGTGCGCTCGCCGGTGCCCAGCCGGGCCAGCGCGGCCACGCCCAGCGCGGTCGCGTCCTGCGACCTGCTCACCTCCACCGGTGCCTGGAGCAGGTCGGCCTGCGCCTGGACCAGCAGCCGGGACCGGGTGAGCCCGCCGTCGGCGCGGAGCCGGGCGAGCGGGGCGCCGAGGTCGGCGGTCACCGAGGCGGCGAGCAGCGCCACCGACGCGGCGATGCCCTCGATCACGGCGCGGGCCAGGTGCGCCCTGGTGACCCCGAGGCCGAGGCCGAGGAACGCGCCGCGGGCGTCCGGCCGCCAGTGCGGCGCGCCCAGCCCGGCCAGCGCGGGCACGAACACCGCCCCGCCGGAGTCGGGCACGCTCGCCCCGGCGGCGTCCAGGCCCTCGGCCCCGGGCAGCAGGCCCAGGCCGGTGAGCCAGCGGACCGCCGCCCCCGCCGTGTACACCTGGCCGTCGAGGCAGTAGGTGGCCACCCCGCCCAGCCGCCAGGCGACCGAGGCGGACAGCCCCGCGGTGGACCTGACCGGCGCCGGCCCGGTGGTGGCCAGCAGGAACGCCCCGGTGCCGTAGGTGCACTTGGCCTCGCCCGCGGCGAAGCAGCGCTCGGCGAGCAGCGCGGCCTGCTGATCCACGGCCAGCCCGGCGACCGGCAGCGGCGGGCCGAACGCGGTGGTCTCCCCGACGAACCCCGCGCAGTCGCGGACCTCGGGCAGGCCCGCGGGGTCGATGCCGAACACGGCGCACGCCTCCGCCGACCAGTCCGCGGCCGCCAGGTCGAGCAGCAGCGTGCGGGACGCGGTCGCCGCGTCGGTCACGTACCCCGCGCCGAGCCGGGCCAGCAGCCAGGTGTCGGTGGTGGTGACCACGCCTTCTGCGGTCAGGTTCTCCCGCAGCCAGGTCATCTTCGGCGCGGCGAAGTACGGGTCGAGCGGCAGCCCGGTGATGGCGGCCAGGCGGCCGGCCGAGCCGGAAAGGCGCTGGCAGACGTCCGCGGACCGCCGATCCTGCCAGACGATGGCCGGGGTCAGCGCCCGTCCGGACCGGCGGTCCCAGGCCAGCACGGTCTCGCCCTGGTTGGCCAGCGCCATCGCGTGCACCGGGGCGCGGGCGGCGGCCAGGGCACGGGTTCCGGCGCCGATCACCGACCGGTACAGCTCCTCGGGATCCTGCTCCACGCCGCCGTCCGGGGTGCTGACCGGATGCACCGGCTCCTCGGCCGACCCGAGCACCTCGTTACCCGGGCCGAGCACGAGTGCCTTGGTGGCCGAGGTGCCCTGGTCGATCGCGAGGATGTTCACGGCCCTGCCGGGGTACCGCCCGCGGCCGGGGCCGTGTTAGCCCGGGGGGGCACTCCGCCTCCCCGGGGGCAAGCCCCCGGACCCCACGGCCCGGAGCCCCCCGCTGGCCTACGGCCCGGTTCCTTCGTCACCGGGCCGGGCCCGCCGTGTCGCTGAGCGCGTCCGCGCCGTGCGCCCCTTCCTCGGCCCGCATCGCGCCCGGTTCGAGGATCCACTGCCCGATGTAGACCAGCAGGCCGACGCCGAGCGCGCCGAGCACGTAGTACTGGGCGTCGCGGAACACGTCCGGGCCGATCAGGATGATCAGCTCGTAGGCGAGCCAGATCAGCGCGCCCACGATCACGGGTATCTCATACCGGCCGAGCGAGAAGTGCCCGGCCGGGGCGCGGTGCCGCCGCGCGGTGAAGATGTACAGCAGCACGGTGGACGCGTACAGCAGGGCCGGCATGATGGTCGAGGCGGTGAACAGGGTGACCAGGGCCGAGGTGTAGGTGCGCAGCACCAGCGTGATCAGCGCACCGATCACCGCGGCGAGGATCGTGGCCCAGGTGGGCCCGCCGGTGGCCCGGGGCACCTGGCGCCAGAGCTGGTAGCCGGGCAGCCGCCGGTCCCTGGACATCGACCAGATCATGCGGCCGTTGGTGACCATGATCACCAGGCCGCAGGCGAAGATCGACACGCAGACGAAGATCAGGAAGATCTTCTGCACGAAGCCGCCGAGGACGTCCTGCACGATGAGCGCCACGGGCGCGGTGCTGTTCGACACGGCCGGGATCGAATCGATCGCGTAGACCAGGGCGATGAGGAAGGCCATCCCGACCACGCCGGACAGCACCACGGCCCGGACCATCGCCCGCGGGACCGTCTTGTGCGGTTCGAAGGTCTCCTCGGCGAGGTTGCTCGCCGATTCGAACCCGACGATCGTGTAGGCGCCGAGCAGGGTGGCCAGCATGAACGGGCCCAGCCAGCCGTAGTACCCGGCGGGCGAGACCACCCCCGTGGAACCCAGGTTGGACCAGTGGCCGAGGCCGCGGATGGCGGCGACGACGACCAGCAGCACGGTGAGGCCGGCGATGCCGATCACCTCGGTGGCCACGGCGGTGTTGTTGACCCGGGTGGTGGCGCGGGTGGAGGCGATGATCAGCGCGGCCTGGAGCGCGAGCACCACGAGCGTTTCCAGGGCGGCGCTCGTCGGTGTGTAGGCCTCACCGATCAGCGGCTGGAACGCCACCTGCACCAGGCCGTAGTCCACCGACACGGTGACGATGGACAGGAACGCGAACGACATCCAGCCCAGCCACCAGCCCACGTGCACGTTCGCCAGCCGTGAGGCCCACTGGTAGGAGTAGCCGGACAGCGGCACCCGGGCGGCGAGGGCACCGTAGACCAGCGCGACCAGGGTCTGGCCGACGATGACGATGGGCCAGGTCCAGATGCCCCGCGGGCCGCCCGTGCCGAGCACGAACGCGAACGTGGTGAAGATTCCGGTGGTGATCGAGATGAACGAGAACGCCACCGCGAACGACTCGAAGTTGCGCAGGGAGCGGACGAACTGCTGCCGGTACCCGTACCTGCCGAGCTGGGCGTCGTCGTCGTGGGTGAGGGTGGCCACTGTCATCACATCCTCGGGTGCCTCGGCGGGCGAGGCGGTCGTGCGCGCCGGGCTGACGGGCGTCAGCCGGCCTCGGTCAGGGGTCGGTGCTGCGGGCCGCTGGCCCGCAGCACCGTGACGCCCGCGGAGGTGAGCGCCTCGTGGGCGCCGGGCTCCCCCTCGTCGTCGGTGAGGACCGCGGTGACGCGGTCCAGCGGGCAGACCCGGTGCACGGCGATGACGCCGAGCTTGCTGGAGTCGGCCAGCACGTAGGAGGCAGCGGTGTGCTCGATGACCGTGCGGCGGACCACGACCTCGGCCGGGTAGTAGTCGGTGAGCCCGGCCCCGGGGTGGACCCCGCCGGAGCCGAGGAACGCCCGGTCGGCGTAGAACTCGGCGAAGAACGCCTCGGCGTGGGCGCCGGCACAGGCGCCGTCGCCGTGCCGCACCTGCCCGCCGCACAGCAGCAACTCGATCTCGCGGCGCCCGGACAGTTCCATCGCCACCGGGACCGAGTTGGTGAGCACCCGGCCCTCGAACGTGGCGGGCAGCGCCCGGGCCACCTCAAGCGCGGTGGTGCCGACGTCGATGATCACCGTGTCCCCGGGCTCGACGAACGAGGCGGCCAGCTTCGCGATGGCCTGTTTGGCGGTCATCCGGCGCACGCTCCGCGCGGCGAAACTGCCCTCGCTGGACCGTCCGGCCGGGCGGGTGGCGCCCCCGTACACCCGGTCGAGCAGCCCCTTGTCACCCAGCCTGCGCAGGTCCCGGCGGATCGTCTCGACCGACACGCCGAACTCACGGGCCAGGTCGTCGGCGGACACGGCGCTGTGCTTGCGCACCTGGGCCAGGATCGCCTGGCGCCGCTGAGTCGGCAGCATCGCCCGCCCTTGCTCCGCTTGTGCCCGCTGTTGCCCGATCTTGTTGCGATTATGACCGGTTGTCAAGACTTCGCCCTGGCATGGCCGGCCTCCCGCCGGGCGCGCGGACCCGCTAATGTCGCAGTGATCACCTCTGCCCTGGCGCTAGCGGGAGGCTTGCCATGGACCACCAGGTCAAATACCTGCTCGACGAGTCCGAGATGCCGCGCCAGTGGTACAACGTGATCCCCGACCTGCCGTCGCCGCCGCCGCCGCCGCTGCACCCGGGCACTGGGCAGCCGGTCGGGCCCGACGCCCTGGCCCCGCTCTTCCCCATGGCGCTCATCGCCCAGGAAGTGTCGCCAGATCGCTTTATCGACATTCCGGAGCCGGTCACCGACGTCTACCGGCTGTGGCGGCCCACTCCCCTGTTCCGCGCCCGGCGGCTGGAGAAGGACCTCGGCACGCCGGCCCGGATCTACTACAAGTACGAGGGCCTGTCCCCCGCGGGCTCGCACAAGCCCAACACCGCCGTCCCGCAGGCGTATTACAACGCCGCCGAGGGCGTGAAAAAGCTCACCACCGAGACGGGCGCCGGCCAGTGGGGCAGCGCACTGGCGTTCGCGTCGGCCGTGTTCGGGCTCGCCTGCGAGGTGTGGATGGTCCGCGCCTCCTACGACCAGAAGCCGTACCGGCGGCTGCTCATGGAGGCTTACGGTGCGACGGTGCACCCCAGCCCGTCGGAGATCACCTCGGCCGGGCGGGCGGTACTCGCCGAGAACCCCGCTTCCACCGGCAGCCTCGGCATCGCGATCAGCGAGGCGGTCGAGGTCGCCGCCCCCGACCCGGCCACCAGGTACGCACTGGGCAGCGTGCTCAACCACGTGCTGCTGCACCAGACGGTGATCGGTGAGGAGGCGATCAAACAGCTCGCCATGGCCGGCGACACCCCGGACCTCATCGTCGGCTGCACCGGCGGCGGGTCCAACTTCTCCGGCCTGGTCTTCCCGTTCCTGCGGGAAAAGCTCGCGGGCCGGATCGACCCGGTGTTCCGTGCCGTCGAGCCGGCCGCGTGCCCGTCGTTCACCCGCGGCGTGTACGCCTACGACTTCGGTGACACCGCCGGGACCACGCCGCTGTTCAAGATGCACACGCTCGGGCACGACTTCGTGCCGGACCCGATCCACGCGGGCGGGCTGCGGTACCACGGGATGTCGCCGCTGCTGTCGCATATCTACGAGCTGGGCCTGATCGAGGCGGTGGCCAAGCCGCAGTCGGAGTGCTTCGAGGCCGGGCTGCGGTTCGCCCGCACGGAGGGCATCCTGCCCGCCCCGGAACCCACGCACGCGATCGCCGCCTGCATCGAGGAGGCGCTGCGGTGCAAGGAGACGGGTGAGGAGAAGGTCATCCTGACCGCGCTGTGCGGGCACGGGCTGCTGGACCTGCCCGCCTACGCCAATTTCCAGTCCGGTGAGATGACCGACTTCAAGCTGCCCGAGCAGGCGGTCCAGGACGCGCTGAGCCGGCTGCCCGCCGGCGTGAGCTAACCAGGACCGGCAGCCCAGCCGGTCCAGCGCTCGGCCTGGATCCGGATCAGCGGGCCGCCCGGCGGTTCCGCCCGGTACCGGGGGTAGCGCGCCGCCAGCAGTTCCAGCGGGCCGGCCAGGTCCGCGGGATGGCTGAGGATCGTCGCGAGCCCGTCGGCCCGGGCCCACCACAGGGCGTCCCAGTCGTCCTCGTAATGGTCGGCGAGCACAGCGACCCTCGGGTCCGCGCCGATGTTGCGCAGGCGGCGCAGGTTCGCGGTCGTCTTCGGCTTGGCGTCCACGACCGTGTAAATATGCTCGCCGTCCAGGGCGAAGGTAATGGGGACGAGGTGGGGCCGGCCGCTGGCCCGATGGTCGCCAGCCGCGCCACGGTAGCCGTCCCGAACCGCCGCCGGGTCTCGCTGGCGGTGAGTTTCAGCGCGCTGCCTGCCAGATCTGTGACCTGTGTGACACCTGTCATCTCCTGACCGTTGCAGACCCACCCATGGCCGGGGTTTAGTCTTGTCTTGACGGTCTTCCCAGCCTTGGCGGGAAAGCCATGCCTGTTCTGCCCGTGTTTGCGCACAAAGTCACCGCCGCGGTCAGCGGTGTCTTTGGCGCGCTCATATTCATCATCCCGGCAGCACCAGGCCCCCCGGGGGCGCTGGGTGGTGCCGGTCTTGACCATCACCAGGCCACGGCGGTCCGGCCGCCAGCCAGTACCGGTGTGGCCGCGAGCGCGGGCCTGTTCTCGGTCGCCTGCACGGCCGCCGGTGCGTGCACCGCTGGCGGCAACTATCAGGCTGCCGGGCGGCAGATCGAGCCGATGGTCGCCACCCAGTCCCATGGCCGCTGGTCGCGCGGCATTCCCCTGGTGCTGCCGGCAGGCGCCGCGGCGCAGCCGTATGCCCAGGTCAGCGGCCTTGCCTGCGCCGAGGCGGGGAACTGTGTCGCGGTAGGTGACTACGAGTACGGCAAGTCGAGGAACCTGCAGGCGTTCATCGCTATCGAGTCCCACGGGAAATGGGCCCGGGCGTTCACGCCACGCCTGCCGGCCAACGCCTCCTCTCCCGCGTCGGCGCAACTCGAGGCGGTCGCCTGTACCCGCGACGGATCCTGCGCCGCGGTCGGCAGCTACCAGGACTCCTCTGGTAACGCGCAGACCATGGTGCTGGCCAAGCCCCCGGCCGGGCCGTGGCGCCAGGCCACCGAGATCGGATCCCCGCCGAACGCGGCCGCTAACCCGGACGCCTTCATGACCGGGATCGCCTGCTCCGGGCCCGGCACGTGCGTGGCGGTGGGGAACTACAGCGTGTCCCCGACCGAGTTCGAGGCGATGGGCGCCGTCGAGCTGCGGGGCGCCTGGCACCGGGCTACCGAGATCGCGGTTCCGCGCGGCGCCATCGCGAGCACGTTCACCGCGATCACCTCGGTTTCGTGCCTGGCGGCGGGCTCGTGCGTGGGGGTCGGCCAGTATGCCGTCTCGGCCACGCAGAGCCGCGCGATGGTGGTAACCGAGTCGAAGGGCCGGTTCGGCCGGGCCCTGGCGATCGCCGCGGTGCCGCCGGGCGCCAGCGCACATCCGAGCAGCTATCTGCTCGGCGTCTCCTGCCGGCCCGCTGGCGTCTGCTTGGCGGTCGGCGGCGGGCGGGACCGGGCGGGCCATTCGGTGGCCATGTACCTGGTCAGGTCGGGCGGCCGCTGGCGCGCGGCGTTCCTTGCCTCGCCGGACGGGGCTGCGGCCGGGCAGCGCCAGTTGTCCGCCCTGAACGCGGTGTCGTGCACCGGCAGGGCGCACTGCAGCGCGGTCGGCTACTACCACGACCAGCGGGGCGCTGGCCGGGCCGAGGCAGCCTCCACGCCCTGACCACCGCCGTCACCGCGGGGTGCCCGTAGCGTGCCGCGGCACCGGGCCCTGCTGCGCCTGGCAGGCGGGTTCAGGTGACGGCGACGATCTGGGCCTGGATCAGGCGGCCATCGGCGATATCAAGGAGGCCGAGCGTGCCGCGCGGCTGCCGCCGCCGGTCGGTGGGCGATCCGGGGTTGAAGATTCGCTGGCCGCGCTCCGCATGGTCCATCGGGATGTGGGAGTGCCCGAACACCACCAGGTCCGCACCGGGGAACCAGCGGCGCAGCCGGGCGGGGCGGCCGCTGGCCGGGCCGGAGTCGTGCACCATCGCCACCGCGACGCCGCCGATCTCGGTTTCCAGCCGGTCCGGTGCGCCCCAGGCGGCTACGTCCCGGCCGTCGTTGTTGCCCCTGACTGCCAGGACCGGTGCGTAACCGGCCAGTTCGTCGAGCACCTCCGCGGTGCACACGTCGCCGGCGTGCAGGATCATGCCCGCCCCGCGCAGGCACGCTGCCACCGCTGCCGGGCAGGTCTTCCACCGGCGCGGCGCGTGCGTGTCCGCGAGCACCACCACCCTCACGCCCCCCATTGTCCCGCCAGTGGCGCGGGGCGCCCCGCGCACCGGCGCGGAGTGCCCGGCTCGTGGCCGGGAGTGCCCGGCCCGTGGCCGGGGAGCGCCGGCGGCGGGCCGTTAACCGGGGAACTGGCCGAGGGCGAAGCGGGTGCCCCGGTCGTCGGTGCACTCGGCCATCAGGCCGTAGGGCTCGCGGTGCGGCTCGGTGGACGTGCCGCCCGCCGCCCGGACCTGGGCCACGGCCGCGGCGAGATCGCTCACCTGCCACACCGGCACCGCGGCAGGTGCGGAGTGCCCGCCGCTGACCCCGATCATCGGCGTGGTGCCCTCGACCTGCCAGCCGCCGGGCGTCCGGCCCCGGCGCGACCGCCAGCCGAGCACCGAGCCGTAGAAGTCCAGCGTCCGGGCCGCGTCAGGCACCTCCAGGGTCACGTAGACCAGGTCACCGTCGTGGCCGGCGGCCGGGCTGGCCGGCGGCCCCGCGGCACCCGGCGCACCGGCGGGCGGCTGGTGCAGCGCGAACCGCATGCCGTCGGTGTCCACGCAGTCGGCGGCCAGCCCATATGCCCGCCGCACCGGCTCCTCGGCCCGGCCGCCAGCGGCGCGGGCCCGTGCCACCGCGGCCGCGATGTCGTCCACGGCGTAGGAACAGAACAGCGCCGAAAGAGCCGGGTGCTCCCACAGCCCCTGCGGCGGGGACACGCCAGCAGCCTGCCTGCCCCGGTTGTCGTGCGCGGGCACGTACTCCAGGCCGAGCACTGCGCCGTAGAACGCGGCAGCACGCGCCACGTCCGGCACCCACAGCGACGCGTAGCTGATGTCCCCCTGGGGCAGCGGCGCCGGCGGTTCGCGCTCGGCCGGGGTCAAGGTTGTCTCGGTCACGGCGACTCCTCGGGGTAGGCCAAGGGCACGCTCCAGGCGGGCCCGCAGGCGGGCGGCAAAGGCGGGATCCGGGTCGGCCGGCGTGACCGGCGCCCGCAGTGCGTCCAGCGGATCAGTCATCGCCGTCCTCCCCTCCCCCTTCGGCATAAGCGGCACGGAACGCCGACCGGGCCCGCACCAGCAGCGCCTCGGTGGCGTGCACGGTACGGCCGAGGATCGCGGCGACCTCGGGGACCGGCAGGTCGTCCACGTACCGCAGGGTGAGCGCGGCGCGGTGATGCGGACCCAGCCGGCCGAGCACCGCCCGGGCGGTCACGGCGTCGATGGTCTCGTCCCACGGGTCGGCCGGGCCCGGCCCGGGCTCGGCCGCCACGGCGCGCAGCGTGCGTTCCTCCCGGGCCTGGCGCCGCCAGTGATCACTCAGCTTGTGCCTGGCCACGCCGATCAGCCACCCGGTGGACAGCGGCATGGGCGCCGGGCCGCCTCGCACCCCCCGCACCGCGTCCACCGCGGCGAGGAACGTCTCCGCGGTCAGGTCCTCGGCCACCGCCCGCTGCCCGCACCGGGACAGCAGGTAGCCGTAGACCTGGGGCAGGGCCCGGTCGTAGAGGTCGAGGAAGGGCCCGCCAGGATCCTCCCGCGCCAGCCGCTGACCGCTCACACCCTTATCGTCGTCCGCGCGGCCGGAACTCCGACGGGGCGGCTCCCCCGAACACCTCACCGGCATCGTGCCGCTCGTTGACGACCTGCGCCCTAGCCGCTGCCACCTGCGGGTTACTGTGGCGGCATGCCTGATGGGAAGCAAACCCTGGACATCGGGGGCACGGCCGTCCAGGTCTCGAACCCGGGCAAGGTGTATTTCCCGCACACCGGGCACACCAAGCTCGACCTGGTCCGGTACTACCTGGCCGTAGCCGACGGCGCGCTGCGCGGCGCCAGCGGGCGGCCAAATGTGCTCAAGCGGTTCGTGAACGGCGCCGAAGGCGAGCCGTTCTTCCAGAAGCGCGCCCCGGACAAGCGCCCGGACTGGATCGAGACGGTGCTGCTCAGCTTCCCGTCCGGGCGCACCGCCGAGGAGGTGGTCCCGCGCGACGCGGCGGCGCTGGCCTGGATGGTGAACCTGGGCTGCATCGACCTCAACCCGCACCCGGTCCGGGCCGAAGACCTCGACCATCCAGACGAGCTGCGGGTCGACCTCGACCCGGTGCCCGGCGTGGAATGGCCACAGATTCTCCAGGTGGCGCTGGTCGCCAGGGACGTACTCACGGATTTCGGGCTCACCGGCTGGCCGAAGACGTCCGGCTCCCGCGGCTTCCACATCTATGCCCGGATCGAGGCTCGCTGGGGGTTCACCGAGGTCCGCCGCGCCGCCGTGGCGCTGGCCCGGGAGATCGAGCGGCGTGCCCCGGACCTGGCCACCGCGCAATGGTGGAAGGAGGAGCGGCACGGCGTCTTCGTCGATTACAACCAGAACGCCAAGGACCGCACGGTGGCCTCCGCCTATTCGGTACGGCCCACCCGCGACGCCCGGGTGTCCACCCCGCTGACCTGGCCGGAGGTACCCGGCTGCGACCCGGCGGCGTTCACCGTGGACACCGTGCCCGCCCGGTTCGCCGAGATCGGCGACCCCTGGGCCGGCATCGACGAGACGGCCGCCTCGCTGGAGCCACTGCTCACCCTCGCCGCCGAGCACGAGGCGGCCGGCCTGGGCGACGCTCCCTGGCCGCCGCACTACGACAAGCAGGCCGGCGAGCCGCCACGGGTCCAGCCGTCCAAGCGCCGGATGGGCGGCCTGCCCGGGACCGTGGCCCCGGCCGCACCGGGCAAGTCAAGCGGCCCGACCGGGCGGCGCCGGTCCACGATGCCGCTGATCGAGGTGGCCCGCGCGGCGACCAAGGACGAGGCGATGACCGGCCTGGAGTTGTGGAAGCAGCGGCACCCGAAGGTCTGGGAGCACCTGGAGCCCGCGGACGTGCTGGTCGACTCGATGCGCGGGCGCAGCTACAGCTGGACCCGGATCCGGCTGAACCTGCGGCACGTTCCCGAGGCGGAGCGCCCGCCGCAGGAGCCGCTGGAGGTCGACTACGACCCGTGGACGCAGGGCGAGGGGCCACGGCGCCGCGGCTGACCGCCGGCGCGGGAGCGGCGCCGGCCCGGCGGGCCCGGGCGCGATAGCCTCGCTCACGGCAATCGTTCGCCGACCGTGAGGAGATGCCGGTGCGCTTCGCGATCAAGACCAGGCCCGAGCACCAGACATGGGCGCAGCTACGTGACGTGTGGGTGGCGGCCGACGAGGTCGGCCTGTTCGAGTCGGTCTGGAACTGGGACCACTTCTACCCGCTGACCGAGCCCTACTCCGGGCCCAATTTCGAGGCCTGGACGATGATCGCCGCGCTCGCCCAGGCGACCCGCCGGATCCGGCTCGGCTGCCAGGTCACCGGCATGGTCTACCGGCACCCGGCGGTGCTCGCCAACATGGTGGCGACCACGGACATCATCTCCGGCGGCCGGCTGGAGCTTGGGGTCGGCGCGGGGTGGAACCAGATGGAGTGCGACGCCTATGGCATCGACCTGCCGCCGCTGCGGGAACGGTTCGACCGGTTCGACGAGGGCGTCGCGGCGATCATCGCCCTGCTCAGCCAGGAGACCACCACGTTCGACGGACGTTACGTCAGGCTCACCGACGCGCGGTGCGAGCCCAAGCCGGTGCAGCGCCCGCACCCGCCCATCACGATCGGTGGGCGTGGCCGGACCAGGACCCTGCGCACCGCGGCGCGGCTGGCGCAGCAGTGGAACGCGATCACCCCGGGCCCGGAGGACTGGCTCAGCCTCAAGGAGACGCTGATCGAGCACTGCGCCAGCGCCGGCCGGGATCCGGGCGAGATCACCTGCTCGGTCAACGTCCGGGTCGAGGGCCCCGACGCGATCAAGCAGGCCGCCGAGCAGGCCGCGGCCTACCGGGACGCGGGGGCCGACCTGGTCATCATGAACCTGCCGGTGCCCGCGGAACCCGCCATGCTCGAACCGCTGGCCGAGGCGCTCGCGCCGCTGGCCTGACCGGGCGCGGCGCACCATGGCGCGCCCAGCACGGCGCTCACCCCGGTGCTTGCTCCGGGGTGAGCGCCGCGACGCATTCCACGTGGTGGGTCATGGGGAAGATGTCGAAGGCCCGGAGCCTGTCCAGCCGCCAGCCAAGGCCGGCGAACACCGCGATGTCGCGGGCCAGCGTGGCCGGGTCGCACGACACATAGGCCACCGCGCGCAGGCTGCCGCCACTCGCTCCCGGCGCGCCGGGCCCTCCGGCTCCCGGTGCGCCGGGCGCCAGCAGCCGCTCGATGACCTGGCGGGGCACCCCGGTCCGTGGTGGGTCGAGGACGGCCAGCGCCGGTGGCGGCCAGCCGCCCCGGGCCAGCGCCGCCGCCGCGTCCGCGGCGTGCACCCGGGCCCAGGGGGTGCCGCGCAGGTTGTGCCGCGCATCCCGGACCGCCGCCCGGTCGGTGTCCACCGCGACGACCGTGCCGCCCGGCCCGACCGCGGTGGCGAGCACCCCGGCGAACAGCCCGGCGCCGCAGAACAGATCCAGCGCCACCTCCCCCGGCCGTGGCCGGAGCAGGTCAAGCACCGCCGCGCTGAGCGCATCCGGCGCGCCCGGGTGAACCTGCCAGAACGCGCCGGCGCTGACCCGCCAGGACCGCCCGGCCGCGTGCTGGCGCAGGGATCCACGGCCGCTCAGCGTGGTGAGCCTGCCACCGCGGCCGGCCGCCAGTACCGTGTCTGCCTCGCCGGCCAGGCCGCCGCCCGGCGTGCCCGGGGAGCCGGGCGCGCCCGTCCCGCGCGGTGCGGGGGCGACAATCACCGCCCGCTCCCCCGACGGCGGTGACACCACGACCTCCACCGACCGGGCCGGTGCCCAGTCCCGCCCGGTCACCGCGCGCGCCCGGACCAGCGGATGGGCGATGGGGCAGTCGCCCACCTCGACCACGTCGTGGGAGCGGTGCGCCAGCAGCCCGGCGGTGCCGCCGGGACCGACGGAGAACCTGACCCTGGTCCGCCAGCCGAGCCCGTCGTCGTCACCGGCCACCGGCTCGACGGTCACCTCGCGGTCCAGCCCGGCGATGCGCCTGAGCTGGTCGCGGACCACGTCGGCCTTGAACCGGCGCTGGGCCGCGAGGTCCGCGTGCTGCCAGTCACAGCCGCCGCAGCCGCCCGGGCGGGCATGCGGGCACCGGGGCGCCACCCGGTCCGGCGAGGCGTGGAGCACCTCGACCGCCTCCGCCCGGGCGAACGAGGCCGTCGCCTCGGTGACCCTGGCCCGGACCCGTTCCCCGGGCAGCGCGTGCCGGACGAACACGACCCGGCCAGCGCTGTCCCTGGCCACGCACCAGCCCCCGTGGGCCACCCCGGAGATGTCCAGGTCCAGCACTTCGACAGCGGCGCCTGCGTCCATTACCCTCCCTGCTCGCCCGGGGGACGGCCCCCGGCCCCGCTGGCCTCGGCCCGGCTTCCGGCGTCCCCGGGCCCTGGCCTGCGGCCGGGGCCTGCCCCGGGACCCCGCCTTGCGTCGGAGCCCAGTATCCGGCCTGGCGTGATGCGTGCGCAGCCGGGGGATTACCGTGTCGGGCAGCGGATTCACTGGAGGCGACCGTGCACGTCGTGATCATGGGATGCGGGCGGGTCGGTTCCACGCTCGCACACATCCTCGAAGACCGTGGCCACTCGGTCGCGGTGATCGACCAGGACCCGGAGGCGTTCCGGCGGCTGGGCTCGTCCTTCAAGGGCAAGAAGGTCACCGGCATCGGCTTCGACCAGACCGTCCTGGAAAATGCGGGGATCCGGGAGGCGTCCGCGTTCGCCGCGGTGAGCAGCGGTGACAACTCCAACGTGATCGCCGCCAGGGTGGTGCGGGAGTCGTTCGGCGTGGAACGGGTCGCGGCCCGCATCTACGACCCCCGCCGTGCCGAGGTGTACCAGCGGCTCGGCATCCCGACCGTGGCCACCGTGCGCTGGACGGCCGACCAGATGCTGCGGCGGTTGCTCCCCGAGGGGGCCGAGGAACTCTGGCGCGATCCCACCGGGGAGGTGGTGCTCGCCGAGGTGGCCTACGACCCCGCGTGGGTGGGCGAGAAGGTGCACGCGCTGGAGGAGGCGACCAGGGCCCGGGTGGCCTTCGTCACCCGGCTGGGCGAGGCGATACTGCCCGGGCCGGGAATGGTGCTCCAAGAGGGAGATGTCCTGCATGTGATAGCGGCGCAGCACGTCCTGAACGATCTTCAGGCCGCGCTCGGCACGCGTGACGGCCCCGGCCGGCGCGTGCAGGAGAAAAGAGCACACGATCGCAGGCCGCAGCAGAAAGGTGCGCAGTGATGCGGGTCGCCATCGCAGGCGCTGGCGCGGTTGGCCGTTCCATCGCGCGTGAACTGCTCGACAACGGGCACGAGGTGCTGCTCATCGACAAGAACCCGCGGGCCATCAAGGTAGACAGCCTGCCGCGGGCCGAATGGCTGCTTGCCGACGCCGCCGAGATCACCTCACTGGACGAGGCCGGCCTGGAGCGGTGCAACGTGGTCATCTGCGCGACCGGTGACGACAAGGTGAACCTGGTCGTCTCGCTGCTGGCCAAGACCGAGTACGGGGTGCCGCGGGTGGTCGCGCGGATCAACCACCCCAACAACGAGTGGCTGTTCAATGAGTCCTGGGGGGTGGACGTCGCGGTGTCCACCCCACGGCTGCTTTCTGCCCTGGTAGAAGAGGCGGTCAGCGTCGGCGATCTGGTGCGGCTGATGACGTTCCGGCAGAGCGAGGCGAGCCTGGTGGAGCTGACCATGCCCGACGACGCGCCGCTGGCCGGATCCCGGATCGGCGACATCTCCTGGCCCGCCGACACCGCGCTTGTGGCGATCCTGCGGGCGGGCCGGGTCATCGTGCCCCAGTCGGACGACCCGCTGGCCGGAGGCGATGAGCTGCTCTTCGTAGCCAGCGAGGACGTCGAGGAGGAGCTGGGCAGGCTGCTAGCCGGGCACTGAGCCGCCGGGGCGCGGCCCGAGCTCGTACCTGGGGTTGTAGATCACCGGGCGGCCGCGCCGCAGTGCGAGGGTGCCCTCCACGGAGAGCGCACGGCCGGGCTCGATCCCGGTGATCCGGTTGCGGCCCAGCCAGATGACGGTGACGGCGTCCCGGCCGCCGGCGAGTTCGGCGCGCAGCATCGGCGGCGCGCCGGGCGCTCCCGCCCGGACCTGGCCAAGCGACCCGGTCATCCGCACCCGTGGCCGGGTGCCGTTGCTGCCCGCTGTGTCCACGGCACCACGGTATCGGTCCCGTGTTAACTGCGGGTCACCGCCCGGTTCCCAGATGTTACAAAACGGTAACACCCGGTGCTGGTGTGGTTCCCTAGCGGGTCTCGGTGATTTCCGGGCCGCGCTGGAACGGCTCCAGCCCGCCCCACTTGTTCTCCTCCTGCGCTTCGGCCTCGTCGGCGAGCGCCTGGAGGGCTTCGGCGGGGAGCCCTATCTCCAGCATGTCCCGCGGCGGCACCGGGTGATCACCGCGGACCACCACGACATCGGCGAACACCTGCTCCAGCGGCGCGGCGATCTCGGGCCGCAGTGCCGCGGGCCCGCTGATCACCCCGCGGAGGAACCAGCGCGGGCCGTCCACGCCAAGGAACCTGACCGGGTGCAGGCCACCGGGCATGCCGGGCACCGGCTCCGGCGGCGCGATCCTGGCGTGCACCTCCACCCCGAACGGCCCGTCCGCCTCCTCGCTCTGGCCGCCGGCCTTCGCCACCTCGGCGGCGATCTCCTGGCGGACGTCCAGCCACAGGCCGTCTGTCTTGGGCGCGGCGAAGGCCTGCAACTGCAGCCCGCTGTCACCGCGCACGACCGTGATCCACGCGGGCTGGTCATCGGCCATGCTGACCTGGACCTCGCAGCCTTCCGTGACGGGCACGTGCAGGCAGCCGAAGTCGATCCGGTCGGCCTGCGGCACGTCGTCATTCACGTCCCACGGGCCGGCCACGATGTACTCACCCGATTCCTCTGCGGCCTCACCGGCCAGCCCCGACTCCTCGGGCTGGTTCTCATCTCGGCCGCGGCGCCGACGCAACACTCAAGCTCCCTACTGCCTCGCCGTGCTTTCGCCCCCGCCGTGACCTCGCTGGCCCGGGGGGGCGACCCCCCGGAACCCCCTGATGGCCTGCGGCCCGGATCCTCCGTCACCGGGCCGTGGCCTCCGGTCGAACCGAACCCGCCATCTCCGCGGGCCGAACCGGGAAGCGTCTGGACCTCGTGGAACTGCGGGCAGGCCACCTGCTGTACGACCAGCTGGGCGATCCGGTCGCCGCGCTCGAACCGTACCGGCTCCGCCCGGTCGGTGTTGAGCAGGGTCACCCTGATCTCGCCACGGTACCCGGCGTCCACGGTGCCCGGCGCATTGACGATCGTGACGCCGTGCCGGGCAGCCAGGCCCGAGCGGGGGTGCACGAACGCCGCGTAACCCTCGGGCAGGGCGATCGCCATCCCGGTGGGCACCAGCGCCCGCTCTCCCGGCGCCAGCACCACGTCCACCGCGGTGCACAGGTCCACCCCGGCGTCACCCGGATGCGCCCTGGCGGGCAACGGCAGGCCCGGGTCGAGGCGCTTGATGAGGACGGGAACGGAGTCCACGGCGGGGCTGGTGGGCGCCGGGGCCCCGGCCGCCGGGCCGGTGGCCGTCTGCTGGTACGCGGTCACGCAGGTGACCCTACCCCGCCCGCGGCACTGCTCCCGGCGGATCCGGGCCGTCTGCCGGGTCGGTGCGCCGGCCCAGTAGGTAGGGCATGGCCCGGAACAGCACAGCCGCCAACGGCACGGCCACCACAGCCCCCGCAATGCCGCCCGTCACCCCGCCGACGGCCAGCACCAGGATGATCGCCAGCGGGTGGAAGCGCACCATCCGGCCGACCACGAGCGGCTGCAGCAGATGGCTTTCCAGCTGGTTCTCCAATATGAAGACCGCCACCAGGATCAGGGCTGCCACCCAGCCCCGGGTGCCCAGGGTGACCGCGACGGCGAGGGTACCCGCCACGAGGATGCCCACCAGCGGGACGAACGCGGCGAGGAACACCAGGATCACCAGCGGGACCAGCAGCGGCACACCGAGCACCCACAGTGCGAAGCCGATCACCACGGCGTGGATGGCCGCCACCGCCACGGTGCCACGGACGTAGTAGGTCAATGCCAGCCATGCCGCGGCGCCGGCCCCCCTGGCCCGCACCCGGGCACCTGCGCCGAGGAAATCCGTCAGCCATGCCCAGATCCGTTCGCCATCCTTGAGCAGGAAGAACGTGACGAACAACGTCAGCACCAGGCCGGCCAGGATTTCCAGGAAGAACTTCCCACCGGACAGCACCGTGCCGGCCACCGCCGACTGGTGCTGCTTGAGAAACGTGAGCAGCCGGTTGGAGAGCTGCGTCAGGCCGGCCCGGTGCAGGTGGAACGGGGCCCCGGCCAGCCACCGCTGCAGGTCGTTGGTGGTGTCGCCGACGTCTGTGACCAGCCGCTGATAGTCGGCCGAGGTCCGGGTGGCGGCAATCGTGGCCACGCCGGCCAGCACCGCGAGGGCGGCCAGCACGGTGCACCAGGTGGCCGCCAGGGCGGGCAGGCCGAGCCGTCGCAGCCGCTGGGTGAGCGGCTGCAGGAGAGCGGTGAGCAGCAGCGCGGCGACGCACGGCAGCACCACCAGGCGCAGCGTGCCGATCACCCGGAACAGGACGTAGATCAGCGCGCCGAGGATCAGCAGCCGCCACGCCCAGCCGGCGGCGCGGTCCAGCCAGGCCGGTACCCGCGGCTGCGCGGGCTGCCTGGCCTGGCCGGCCTGGCCGGCCTGCGGGCCGGGCGGCGCCCCGCCCGGTCCCGGCTCCGGATCCACCGGGCCGGTGCCGTCTGCACCGGCACGGCCCGCGTCACCGGAAGCCGTCGCAGCGGGAGCGCCGCGGCTCCCCATGCCGCGCCACCTCTGTCGCCCCATCATGTCCTCATGTAACCAACTACCGTGGGCTCATGCGTGTTTACCACGAACGGCTTCGCGTGCCGTTCTCCTGGTGGCTGCTCGGGCTTGCGACGATGCTGCTGCTGGCCACCGAGGTGGTCGCGGGATACGCCTGGCCGATAGCGGTGGCCATCTATGTGGTGCTCGTCGGCCTGGTCGCCGCCATGCTGTGGTCGTGGAGCCGGCCGACGGTGCTGGTGAGTGAGGGAGAACTGCGGGCCGGCCCGGCGTGCCTGCCACTGACCGCCGTGGGCGAGGTGACCGCGCTCGACGAGGCGCAGACCCGGTCGCTGCGCGGGCCGCGCGGGGACCCGGCCGCCTTCCTGATGATGCGGCCGTACCTGCGTCAGGCGGTGTACGTCGAGGTGGCCAGGCCGGGTGCGGAGACCCGGGCACGCCGGCGGCTGCGCGGGTTCCGGCTGCGTGCCGAGATGACCCGCCCGGCGGCGGAAGCTCCCTACTGGCTGGTCTGCACGCGCCATCCGGCCGAACTGGTGGCCGCGATCAACGGGGCACGGGCCGCCGCGCGGGCGGGCGGCGCCACCATGGGATGATCGATCGTCCAGCGCGCACCAGTGCCGCCGGAACCGGAAGCGCAGAGAGGAAACGGGCATGGCAGACAGGCGCGGGGATGGCGTCAGCAGGGCGGTGGGTACCTTCGCCGCCCTTGCCGCGGCCATGGGCACCCGCAAGCTCGTCACGGTCGGCTGGAAAAAGGTCACGGGTAAGGAACCGCCCAGCGACCCCCAGGACCCTCAGGTGCACTTCGGTGAGGCACTGAGCTGGGCGATCCTCCTTGGCGTGACGATGGAGACGGCCCGCCTGGTGGCGCAGCGCGCCGCCACGCGCAAGCTCCGCAACGGCAGCACGCAGAGTTAGGCCGGCCGGCCCGCCAGCCGGGCTGCCGTGCCCCTGTGGCGGCCGCGCCGCCTACCGGTTAAGATATATCGCGAGTTTCGCGGCCGGAGGGAGCAGCATGTCCGAGGTAGCCGGGGCCAGCGTGCCCGAGCTTGACAGCGTCCGCGCGTCCGATTCCGAGCGCGACGCCGCGGCCGGCCGGCTCCAGGCCGCGTTCGCCGAGGGGCGCCTCAGCGACACCGAGTTCGACGAGCGGATGCGCACGGCGCTCACCGCCCGGACGCGCGCGGACCTGGCCCGGTTGATGACCGACCTGCCCGCGGACACACCGGCGCCGCTGCCGGTGCCGGCCGGGCGGCAGCCCGGCCGGTTCGCGGTGACGTTCAAGAGCAGCCTGCACCGGGCCGGCCGGTGGCGGGTCCCCGGGCACCTCACCACCGTGGTCTACAAGGGCGACGGGGTGCTCGACCTGCGCGCGGCGGAACTGACCGCCCACGTCACGACGATCTCGGCGGTCGCCTACAAGTCGCGGGTCGACATCCTCGTGCCCCCGGGCGTGCGGGTCGAGACGGGCGGGCTCGGGGTGTCCACGGCCAGCGAAGGCCTGGAAGGCCCGCTGTCGCCGAACGCCCCCGTGGTCCACGTGCGCGGCTACAGCTACAAGGGCAGCGTGACGGTCGCCGGCCGCCCGGAACAACGCTGAGCCGCCCGGTCAGCGACCGGGCCGGGCTGGTGGGGTGGGCCAGCAGCGGGATGAGCTGCCCACAGCGCCCGATCGAGCGGCCCGGCACGGTGTTCCGGCCCCGGCCTGCCGTCAGGTGACGGAGCCGGCTGCCGCGCCGGTGACCCGGTCACCCCAGCGGGCCTGCGCCGCCGCCAGGTCCAGCGGGGCGATCATCGGGCCGCTGGACAGTTCCGCTTCCCAGTCCTCGGCCGGCACCCGCCACATCACCTCGAACTCGATGCCGCTGGGGTCCTTGGCATACAGCGACTTGGACACCCGGTGGTCGCTGGCGCCGACCAGGGCGCCGCGCTCGGCCAGGCGGCGCCGTGCCTCGTCCAGTTCGGCCAGCGTGCCGACCTCCCATGCCAGGTGGTAGAGGCCGACCCGTGCGGCAGCGTCCCTGGGGACCGGGGCGGCCCCGTCGAGCGCGAACAGGCCCAGGTCGTGGTCGTTCGCGGAACCCGGGGCGCGCAGGAAGGCGGCACGGCCGGCCATCTCGTTCCTGATCTCGAAGCCGAGCGCCGCGGTGTAGAAGTCGACGGCGCTGGCGAGATCGTGGACGTAGAGGACGGCGTGGTTGAGACGGCGCACGGCCATGGCAGGCTCCTGTTCGCAAAGTTCCGCTCTACCCTCCATCAAAGCGGCGGCACGCCCTGCTGATTCCCGTCGGGCGCCGGGTAGTGCGGGCCGGTGTAGCGGGCGCGCGGCCGCAGCGGCGCGTGCCGCGCGTACTCCTCCAGGGCATGGCCGATCCAGCCCGCGGTACGGGCCACCGCGAACACCGCCTCAGCCGCCCCGGGCACCATGCCAGCCACGCTGGCCAGGACCGCCAGCGCGAAGTCGATGTTCGGCGTGGGCAGGCCACGGCCGACGACCTCCCGGACCAGGGCGTCCGCCACGGCCAGGCGGGGCGATCCGGGCGCTCTGGCCCGGATCTCGCCGAGCAGGAACGCCGCCCGGGGATCGCCGGCCCGGTAGACGAAATGGCCGAACCCGGGAATGCGCTCCCCCCGGCGCAGCAGGGAGCCCACCGCCCTGGTCACGTCCTGCGGCCCGGCCGCGGCGGCCAGCATGGCCTCCACGCCCAGGGACGCCCCGCCGTGCAGCGCCCCGCCCGCGGCGCCCAGGCCGGTCGCCACCACCGCGTAGGGGTCGGCGCGCACGGACGCGGCCACCCGGGCGGCGAACGTGGACGCCGCCAGCTCGTGGTCGGCCAGCAGCACGAGCGCGGCGCGCAGGGCACCCTTGAGCCCGTCGTCCGGCGGTCCGGGGCACAGTTTTGCCCATAGCCGCCCGGTGAGGCTGCCACCGCCGTCCGGGCCGGCGCTGCCCGCTGCGGGCAGGCAGTCCACCAGGCCCGCCATGATCGCCTGGCCCGCCGCGATCACGGCGGGCGGGTCAAGCTGCAGGCGCAGCGGATCCGCGGCGGCCAGGGCCGGGACGATCACGCCGAAGCGCTCCAGCGGCAGGGTGCCGGGCGGCAGCGCAGCCTGTGCCGCCCGGCCCGCCCGCAGCGCGGCCTCAGTGGCCCGCCAGGGGCCGCGGTCGCGGCCGGTGAGTTCCCCGGTCCACAGCAGCCAGGCGGCGTCCTCAAGCTCGTACCGGGCCGCCAGGGCGGTGATGTCCAGGCCGCGGTAGCAGGTGCGGTCGGTGGTGATCTCGGTCAGCGCCGACTCGATGACGAACTCCCCCGCGCCGGGGTGCCGCGGACGGCCCCGCCGGGCCAGCGACTCGACTTCGCCGGCGTCGAACAGGCTGGACCGCCCGTCCTCGCCGGCCCGCCGCCGCAGCACGCCCCGGCTGACATAGGAGTACAGCGTGGCCGGCTTGATCCCCAGCCGCCGCGCCGCCTCCCCCGCCCCGATCCACTCCGTCACCTGTGCCTCCGGTTCCAGCCCTCAACCACGGTCCACCTGTCACCCTGGCGCCCGTCCAAACGATCCGGCACCCATCAGCCACGCCCATCGTTAAGCTTGATTTTAATCAATATTGATTCATATGGTCCAGCAAGTCCACCATGGTCCTGTGTCATCCACGACCCCGGAGAGGACGCAGCCCGTGCCCGTCATACATTTCCTCGACGTGACCAACCGGGACGGCGTGCAGACCGCGCGCACCGGCCTGTCGAAGTTCGGCAAGACGATGGTGAACTTCTACCTGGGCAAACTTGGCGTGGCCCAGTCGGAGATGGGATTCCCCTTCCTGTTCCACGAGGTGCCCTATTTCCGGGCGAACCTCGCCCTGGCGGAGGCGGGCGCGTTCGGGCCGCTGCGGCTGTCCGGCTGGTGCCGGGCCGTGACCGCCGACGTGGACCGCGCGGCGCCGCTTGGGCTGCGCCACTACAACCTGTCCCTGTCCACCTCGGACCAGATGATCGCGCACAAGTTCCGCGGCAAGCTGGACCGGGAGTCGGTGATCCGGGAGATGACGGCCGCGGTCACCGCGGCCAAGGCGGCCGGGGCGCAGACCATCGGCGTCAACGCGGAGGACGGTTCCCGCACCGATGACGGGTTCCTGCTGGAGTTCGCGCTGGCCGCCAAGGAGGCGGGCGCGGACCGGCTCCGCTACTGCGACACCATCGGCGGCGACACGCCGGAACGGATCAGGGAGCGGCTCGCCAAGCTGGCCAGCGCCATCGGGCTGCCGGTGGAGACGCACTGCCACAACGACCTGGGCATGGCCGTGGCGAACTCGGTGTCAGGTGCGCTGGGCGACCTCGACGCGGGCCAGGACGCCTGGATCAACACCTGCATCAACGGCATCGGCGAACGGGCGGGCAACGCGGACCTGCTGGCCACGCTGCTGGCCCTGCGGCACGGGTTCGGGCTGGCCGGGCGCGCCGAGATCGGCGACCCGGTGGACGAGTCCTGGGCGCGCCGGTTCGCGCTGTGGGCCAGCTATGCCTTCGGCCAGCCACTGCCCGCCAACCAGCCCGGTGTCGGCCGCAACGCGTTCGCCCACGAGTCGGGCATCCACGCCGATGGCGCGCTGAAGGACCGGCACAACTACGAGTTGTACGACGACGACGCGCTCGGCCCCTTCCCCGCCGACTGGCACGCCAGGCCCGGCCGGGTGGTGCTGACCGGTGAGTACGGCGGCCTGGCCGGATTCCGCCACGTGCGGGACGGGCTGGGCATCGAGATCGCGGGCGCGGACGAGGACCTGGTGTTCAAGCTGGTCCAGCTCTGCGCGGCCGCCACGGGCAAGCCGCTCACCGACGACGAGCTACGGCTGATCGCCGCATACCCGCACCAGCTCGCGCTGCTCTACCCTGGCCTGCTGAGCTGACCGGCCGGGGCCCGCAGGAGCGCCTAGCGGATCTGCTTGCGGCGCTGCTGGATGTTCTTCAGCCGCCGCCGCTGGGAGGGATCCAGCATCAGGTAGGCACCGACCGGGACCGCGATCGCCGCGAGGATGATCAGCGCACCGATCTCCCAGGGCACCCCCGTGAATAGCAGGATGAAACCAATGATGACGCCAGCGATCGCTATCTTCATCCGACCCGACACGTCTCCTCCTCAGAGCTAGGACGCAGTCGTCAGCCGCTGCCGCCCAAGTTCACCACACCCCGGCCTCTCTTGGTGAAACGCCGGGCGATCCCAGAGTAGTTCCGGCCCGGGACGCGGGCGGCCATGAGGCCCGTGCCAGGATGTCTGCAAGACCCCGGGGAGGCAACCATGCCGCTGTCCTTGCCGATCGACGCCGACGCCAACGAACTGCTGTCGGCAAGCCCGCTCGCACTGCTCATCGGCATGCTGCTCGACCAGCAGGTGACCATCGAGAAGGCGTTCACCAGCCCGCGCGACCTGGTGCGCCTGGCTCGGCCACGAGCCGACGGCCGCGGAACTGGCCGGCTTCGACCCCGAGGCGCTGGCGGCGATCTTCAGCGCCCGGCCTGCCCTGCACCGCTACCCGCGGGCCATGGCTGGCCGGGTACAGCAGTTGTGCCAGCACATCGTGGACCGCTACGGCGGTGACCCGGCCGGGGTCTGGGCGGGTGCGAAGACCGGCGCCGATCTGCTGGCACGGCTGCGTGAGCTGCCCGGGTTCGGCGCGGACAAGGCCCGGATCTTCCTGGCGCTGCTTGGCAAGCAGTACGGCGTGCGGCCCAGGGGCTGGCGTGAGGCGGCCGGTCACTTCGGCGAGAAGGGCAGCCACTGCTCGGTGGCCGACATCGTGGACGCCCAGTCGCTGGCCGCGGTGCGCGCCTACAAGCAGAACATGAAGGCCGCCGCCAGGGCCACCGCTAGCGCCTAGCCCGGGCCGGCCGGGCACCGGGCCCGGATCGGCTAGCTGATGCCGTGACGCTTGAGGATCGCGGCGACCTCGCCGAAGTCGTCGTCGTCCGCCGGCGCGCTCTTGCGCTTCGCCGGGACCGGGGCCGCCTTGGGCCGGTTTGCCATCCCGGCCGAGGCGGACGCGGGCGGCACCGCGGCCAGTGCCCTGGTGGCCGCTGGCTGGCTGTCCGGCTCGGCCTTGGCCCGCTTGCGCCTGGACCGGCCGCGCAGCCCGCCGGTGACCACGAACAGCACCAGCGAGATCCCGGCGAGGATCACGCCCGACCACACCTTGGGCGAAAAGGCCAGGCCACCGAAGAAGTCGCCGATCGCGACGCCGAACCGCCACAGCACCTGGAGTACGCCAACCAGGTAGAGGGCGATGGGCAGCAGCGCCCAGGCGAGCCAGCGCGCCGCTGCGCGGGGACCGCGACGGCGCAGCGCGAACCAGCTCCCGATCAGCCCGACGGCGGTCAGACCGCCACAGAGAAAGAACCACGGGATCTGGCTAAAGGACATTGCCTTCTCCCCTCAGCGGAGCCATCTTCTCCATCGTCGCATACGACGGCCGGTGCCCCGGCCGCGGGCGCGGCCCGCTGTGCTGGCCCGGGCCGGCCCCGGAACCCCGCTGGCCTTGAGGCTCTCGTAAGGGGTTCACGAGAGCCTCGGCCTCAGGCCGCGGGGGTGTTCTCCGGGAAGTGGCAGGCGACCTGGTGGCCGGGAGCAAGTGCGCGCAGCGGGGGCGGTTCGGTGCTGCATATCTCCTGCGCCTTCCAGCACCGGGTGTGGAACCGGCAGGCGGGCGGCGGGTTGAGCGGGCTCGGCACGTCGCCGACGAGGCGGACGCGCTCGCGGCGCTCCCGGCCTCCGTCGGCGGTGCGCTTGGCCGGCTCCGGCCGCGGCACGGCGGACATCAGCGCGACCGTGTACGGATGGCGTGGCTGCCTGTAGATGTCGGTACGGCTGGCCAGCTCCACCAGGTTGCCCAGGTACATGACCGCGACCCGGTTGGCCACGTGCCTGATCACCGACAGGTCGTGGGCGATGATCACATAGGTCAGCCCGAGCTCGGACTGCAGGTCGGCCAGCAGGTTGACCACCTGGGCCTGGATGGACACGTCCAGCGCGGACACCGGCTCGTCGGCCACGATGAGCTTGGGCCGCAGGGCAAGGGTGCGGGCGATGCCGATGCGCTGCCGCTGGCCGCCGGAGAACTCGTGCGGGTAGCGGTTGTAGTGCTCGGGGTTGAGGCCGACGAGCTCCAGCAGTTCCTGGACGCTCGCCTTGATGCCCTTCTCGGTCTTGACCTTTTGCAGCCGCCATGGCGCGCCAACGATGGCGCCGACCGTGTGCCGGGGGTTCAGCGACGAGTAGGGGTCCTGGAAGATCATCTGCACCTCGCGGCGCAGCGGGCGCATGGCACCGGCGCGCAGGTGGGTGATGTCGCGGCCGTCGAAGATGATCTGTCCGGCGGTCGGCTCGATCAGCCGCGTCAGCATCCGCGCGGTGGTGGTCTTGCCGCAGCCCGACTCCCCCACGATGCCCAGGGTCTCACCGCGGGCCACGTCGAACGAGACGTCGTCCACGCTGCGGACCAGGCCGACCCGGCGCCTGACGATGATCCCCCGGGTGACCGGGAAGTGCTTGGTCAGGCCGGTCACCGTCATCAGGGCATCGCTGGCGGGCGCGGGCACCTCGGCTGGCTCGGTCACCGGCGTGGTCACGCGTCCTCCCGCTGCGAATCGGTGTCGGCCGCGGAGAGCTGCGCCGCCAGCAGCTCGCCCCAGATCCGGCGCTGCTCGTCGGTGCTCAGGTGGCAGGCGGCCTGGTGGCCGGGCCCCACCGCGCGCAGCGGCGGCACCTCGCTCACCGACTTGCCGTCGGTGAGGGCCGCGTAGGCGCAGCGCGGGTGGAACGGGCAGCCGGACGGCACGTTGATCAGGCTGGGCGGGGTGCCCGGGATCGGGATCAGCCGTTCCGAGCGGGCCCGGTCCATGCGTGGCATCGAGCTGAGCAGCCCCCACGCGTAGGGGTGGGCGGGGCGGTCGAAGATGTCCTCGCTCGTCCCGTACTCGGCCATCCGGCCCGCGTACATGACCAGGATGTCGTCGGCCAGCTCGGCCACCACGCCCAGGTCGTGAGTGATGATGATGACCGCGGAGCCGAACTCCTGCTGCAGGTCGGCCATGAGGTCGAGGATCTGCGCCTGCACGGTGACGTCGAGGGCGGTGGTCGGCTCGTCGGCGATCAGCAGCTCCGGGTTGCAGCTCAGCGCCATGGCGATCATCGCGCGCTGGCGCATGCCGCCGGAGAACTGGTGCGGGTAGTCGTCCACCCGGGTCTGCGGGTTGGGAATGCCGACCCGGTTCAGCATGTCGACCGCGTGCTGTTTGGCCACCTTCTTGCTGACCTTGTTGTGGATCAGGTACGCCTCGGCGATCTGGTACCCCACGGTGTAGTACGGGTGCAGGGCGGACAGCGGATCCTGGAAGATCATCGCCATCTTGTCGCCCCGTAGCTGTCGCACCCGCGTCGCCGACGCGGCGACGAGTTCCTCCCCGTCCAGCCAGATCGTGCCGCTGATGCTCGCCTTGGTGCCGTAGTGCAGGCCCATGATGCCCATGCTGGTGACGCTCTTCCCGGAGCCGGACTCGCCCACGATGCCGAGCGTCTTGCCCCGGTCGAGGGTGAACGAGACGCCGTCTACGGCCTTGACCAGGCCGTCGTCGGTCGGGAAGTGGATCTTCAGGTCGCGGACGTCGAGCATGGCGGATGTGGCAGGCGCCGAGGTGTCGGTCACCTCGGGCGCCGCGGCGCCCGACGCGCCGCCCCTGCCCCGGCCTCGCCAGCCCGCCATCAGTGCCTCACTCTCGGGTCGACGACGGCGTAAAGGATGTCCACGCCCAGGTTGGCGATGATGATGAAGAACGCCGCCAGCATGGTGACGCCAAGGATCTCGGGCAGATCCTGGTTATCGATCGCCAGGATGGTGAACTGGCCAAGGCCGTTGAGCGAGAAGGTGTGCTCGGTGATCACCGCGCCGCCGAGCAGCGCGCCGAGGTCCATGCCGAAGATCGTGATGATCGGCGTGAGCGCGGCCCGCAGCCCGTGTTTGACGATCACGGTCCGCTCGTTCAGGCCTTTCGCCCGTGCCGTCCGGATATAGTCCTCGCTCATCGTTTCCAGCATGCCCGCCCTGGTCAGCCGCGCATAGAGGGCCGCGTAGAGGAAGGCGAGGGTGACCCACGGCAGCACCAGGTTCCGCGCCCACAGCAGCGGGTTCTGGGTAAAGGGAACGAAGGTCACGTTGGGGAAGATTGGCCATTTATAGCTGAACAGCGCCAGGCTGAGCAGCCCGGTGAAGAAGATCGGCAGGGACACCCCGGCCAGGGCGACCCCCATGGAGAACCGGTCGAACAGGGTGCCGCGCCTGAGCGCGGAGACCACGCCGATCGCCACTCCGCCAACCAGCCACAGGATCGCAGCCCCGATCGCGAGCGAGATGGTCACCGGCATGCTGCTGACCATCTGCGGCCAGACCGGCTGCTCCGATTTGAAGGAATACCCGAAGCACGGCGGCGGGCAGTAAGTGGTGGAAGTCCCGGCGTTGTAGTGCTCGCCGAAGACCAGGCCGCGGATGAACCTGCCGTACTGGACGTAGATCGGCTCGTTGAGGCCGAGCTTTTGCTCGATATCCAGGACCGCCGCCCGGGTGGGGTTGCGGCCGACGTACTGGGTGGCGAGCTGGTAGGTGTTCTGGCCCGCGAGCCGCGGGATCAGGAAAAAGACCGCGTAGGTGACCATGCTGACCACGATCAGCAGGAAGACCGTGGCGATCAGGCGCCGGATGATGAAAGTGACCACTGTGGGCGGCGCCGGTGCCCGGCCGGGGTTCCCGGCCGGGCACCAGTGCCTTCACCTGCTCTCTTGTGCTGGTGTGGCTACCGCTTCCCGCGCCGCTACTTCAGGCCGAGCACCGCGTAGTTGTACATGCCGTAGTACGGCTGCACGTACACGTTGGTGAGGTTCGGGCCACGGTAGAGCAGCGACTTGGCGTACACCTCCGGCAGGATGCCAGCGTCCTTCATGATCTGCATGTCGATCTGGCTGGTGTAGGAGTTGCGGACCGTGGCGTCGGTGACGGACGCGAACTTGGCGAGGTCGCTGTTGACGACCGGGTCGTTCAGTTCCTCGATGTTGGTGTTGCCGGCCGCGCCGATGGTGTTGCCGGTACTGATGAAGTCGAAGAACCCGTAGCCGTCCGGCCAGTCCGGCGCCCAGCCACCGAAGCAGATGCCGAGGTCGTGCTGGTGCACGTACTTCGGCACGCCGCAGAAGTTGGCGTAGTAGGTGCCGGCCGGGTACCCGTGCAGCGTGGTCTTGATCCCGACCTGCGACAAGGCCTGCTGCAGCGCGGTGGCGGCCGCGACCTCCTTGGGCCGGTCACTGCGGTAGCCGATCCCGGTGGTGAACCCGTTCGGCTGCCCGCACGCGGTCAGTGCCTGCTTGGCCTTGGCCGGGTCGCCCTGCGGCTTGGTGGTGGCCTCGTACAGGTCGAAGTGCTTCTGCCCGACGACGTTCGGCGGGGCCACGGTGCTGGCGATCGCACCGCCCGCGACCGGGCCGCCGTAGGCCGTCTGCAGGTTGACCTTGTTGGCCGCGTACTCGATCGCTTTCCGGCAGTTGACGTTGTTCATCGGCGCCACCTTGGTGTTCAGGTAGGCGAACCACAGGAAACCGCTGATCGGGTTGTCGGACTGCGCCTTGAGCGACGGGGTGGACAGGATCTTCGCCCGTGCTGCCGCCTGGACACCAGTGCCCGCCGCATCCACGCTCAGGTCACCGGCGAGCAGCCGGTTGTCGATGTCGTTGGCGTTCATGTTCATCGTGACGGTGACCTTGCTGGCCAGCTGCTTGGCGTTCGGGTCGGTGGCCGGGTTCCAGAACGTGTTGGGCACCAGCGTGAGCTGCTTGTTCAGCTGGTAGCTCTGGAACTTGTACGGGCCGGTGGACCAGGGGTGCAACTGGTAGTTCGCGCCGGTGTCATGGGCCGGCGGCACCGGGGCGGACTGCGGGATCGCCGCCACGTAGTTGAAGTCGGCGAACGGCTTCGCCAGGTGGAACACCACGGTGGTCGCGTCCGGCGTGTCTATCGCGGTGAGGCCGAACTTGTTCTTGGCCGGGTCCTTGTACGGGCCCGGGTAGGTCGAGGCGTTCCCGCCCAGCAGCAGCGTGTAATAAGAGGGACCGAGCGGGAACAGGGTGCGGTCGAAGGTGCGCTCGATGGCGTACTTGACGTCCTGCGAGGTGACCGTGGTGCCGTCTTCGAACTTGACGTTGGACTTGATGTGGTAGGTCCAGGTGAGCCCGTTGTTCGAGATGGCGCCGGGCGCGGTCGCCAGGTCCGGGACCACCTGCAGGCCACACGAGCCGGGGCAGGACTTGTAGGTCATCAGCGGCATCGTGTAGAGCCGCGTGAGATTCCACATGAACGCGTAGTAGGTGTTCGCCGGGTCGGTGGAGTCCGGCGTGCTGCTCAGCCCGAACGACAGCGTCCCGCCCTTGTGGCTGGACGGGTTGACGACACCGGTGACGGCGGCGTTGAAGCCCGTCGGGCCCGACGAGCCGCCGCTCCCGCCGCCGCCGCCGCTACTGCTGCTGCCGCCGCCGCCGCAGGCGGCTAGTGCGAGCGTGGCTGCCGCGCCGAGTGCGGCCAGCCCCGTGAATCCGCGTCTCTTCATCAGATGAAACGCCTCCCGTCGTGAGTGATTGCCGGCAAGATTCGGCATTGGCTTACCGGCTGCTTCTCGGGTCGAGCGCGTCGCGCAGCCCGTCTCCGAACAAGTTGAAGGCCATGACCGTCAGGAAGATGGCCAGGCCAGGAACGATCAGGAACTCTGGGTCGATCTGCCAGTAGCCGTTGTTCACCGCGTCGGACATCATCCCGCCCCAGCTGGGCGTCGGCGGGATGATGCCCACCCCGAGGTAGGAAAGCGCCGCCTCGAACAGGATGTTCACCGGGATCAACAGCGTGGAGTAGACCAGGATCGGCGCCACCAGGTTCGGCAGCAGCTCGCGGAACAGGATGTAAGGCCCTCGGGCGCCCAGGCTGCGCGCGGCGTCGACGAACTCCCGCTCGCGCAGCGACAGCGCCTGGCCGCGGATGATCCGGCCCATGTAGGGCCAGGCGAAGAACCCGATCACAAAGATCAGCAGCCCGATGCGCAGCGAGTTGCCGGACAGGCCGAACGCCGTGGAGGGGACAACCCCGACCAGAGCGATCGCGAACACGAGCAGCGGGAAGGCGAGGAACACGTCCATGGTACGGGCGATCACCGCGTCCGCCCAGCCGCCGAAATAGCCGGCGATGATGCCCATGACCACGCCGATGCTGACCGCCAGCGCGGTGGCCAGGAACGCGATCAGCATGGAGACCTGCGCCCCGTTGACGACCCGGGCCAGCACGTCCCGGCCGTTGACCGGCTCGACGCCGAGTGGGTGCGCCATGCTGATCCCGCCCCACGGGCCGTTCGGCCGGCTGTAGGTCGGGTTGATCAGGCTCGGGTGAAAGACGTTCGGGCTCTGCACCAGATGCGGCCCGATGATGGCCACCAGGATCAGGAAGACGATGAAGATCCCGCCGGCCATCGCGACCTTGTCGCGCTTCAGCCGCATCCATGCGATCTGGCCCAGGGAGCGCCCTTCGATCGCCTCTCCGCTGATTCCCTCGAGGATTGCTTCGGGCGCGGCGGGGTCCGAAGTCATTTCCAGTGGTGCGGCCATGTTCGGCAGTATCTCCAGGCTGATCCTCGACAAGCCCTGCCCACCGCATGGACAGGGCGGCTTGCCATACCTTTACCGGGAGGATGTCTCGGTCGGCACCCGCAGCGCCAGAGGGCAACGGGGGTCGTTCCTGGATTGTGACCTAATTAGAATTTTTCCGTCACAGGGCGGCCCTGGCTATCAGAGTTTCCTGTCACGGCCCGCTCTAGCAGGTCAAATCCCACCTCGTCCAGCGATTTGACAACAATAAGCCCAGGCCCGGGGGGCACCGGCACGCTGGGTACCGCGATGACCGGGCAGCCCGCCGCGCGAGCCGCCGCTATGCCGGTGGGCGAGTCTTCCAGCACCACGCACCCGGCCGGCGGTACCCCGAGCAGGGCCGCGGCCCGCTGATAGGGCTCCGGGTCCGGCTTGCCCCGCCGCACGTCCTCGCCGCACACGGTCACGCCGAAGCTCAGCCCGGTGACCTTGAGCACCGCATCCATGATCGCCCGGGACGAGGCGGTGACCAGCGCACACGGCACGCCGAGAGCTTCCAGGGCGGCGAGCAGCCGGGCGGCCCCCGGCTGCAGGGGCAGCCCGCGTGCCAGCACCAGCCGGGCCATGCCCGCTACCAGCCAGCGCGCCACGTCCTCGCGCCCGGCTGTGGCAGGCCCGTTCGCCTTGGCCAGCAGCCAAGACACCGTCCGCTCCAGCGAGCCGCCGATCAGCGCCTCCTGGTCCGCCTCGCCCCACGGGGCACCGAGCCGTTCGGCGATCTCGCGCTCGACCACGAACCAAAGCGGCTCGGAGTCCACGAGCAGCCCGTCCATGTCAAACAGGACCGCGCGCAGTGCAGCCCGGGGGGCGACCCCCCGGAACCCCCCGCTGGCTCAAGGCCCCGTTCCTGCGTCACGGGGCCTTGGCCCCGGTGGCGGGCGCCGAGGCCGGGACGCTGAGCAGCGTGGTCACGCGCTGAAGTACCTCGCCTCAGGGTGATGCGCGATCAGCGCGTCGGTGGACTGCTCGGGGACGAGCTGGAACTCCTCCGACAGCACCACCCCGATCCGCTCCGGGCGGAGCAGCCGGACCACCTTGGCCCGGTCGTCCAGGTCCGGGCAGGCCGGATAACCGAACGAGTAGCGGCAGCCGCGGTACCCGACCTTGAGGATGCCGTCAAGACCGGGCGGGTCAAAGGCGGCCAGGCCAAGCTCCCCGCGCACGCGGCCGTGCCAGTACTCCGCGAGCGCCTCGGTGAGCTGGACCGACAGCCCGTGCAGCTCCAGGTAGTCCCGGTAGGCATCCTTGGCGAACAGCTCCGCGGTCGCCTCGCTGAGCTTCGTCCCGACGGTGACCAGCTGGAAGCCGACCACATCTGGCTCACCCGAGGCGGCAGGCCGGAAGAAGTCGGCCAGGCACAGGTGGCGGTCGTGGCGCTGCCGCGGGAAGGTGAACCGCTCCCGCTCGGTGCCGCTGTCGTCCAGCACCACCAGGTCGTTTCCCTCACTGACGGCCCGGAAGTACCCGTAGACCACCGCGGCCTCGACCAGGCCCTCCGCCTGGATCCGGTCCAGCCACATCCGCAGCCGGGGGCGGCCCTCGGCCTCCACCAGCTCCTCGTAGGAGGGCCCGGGGCCGCCCCTGGCGGGCTTGAGCCCCCACTGGCCAAGGAACGTGGCGCGCTCGTCAAGGAATGCCGCGTATTCGGCCAGGGCAATGCCCTTGACGATCCGGTCGCCGTAGAACGGCGGGACCGGCACGTCGTTGTCGGTCGCGACGTCGGAGCGGGCCGGCATCTCCGCGGGCTCGGTCAGCCGCAGCCGCGCCGCCGCCTTCACCCGGGCTTCCCGCAGCGGCGGCAGCAGGGCGCCCGCCTCGCCGCGCTTGACGGCCATGAACGCGTCCATCAGCCGCAGCCCCTCGAAGGCGTCCCTGGCGTAGCGGACCTCACCGTCGAACAGGCCGGCCAGGTCCTGCTCCACATAGGCACGGGTGAGCGCGGCACCGCCGAGCAACACGGGCCAGGTGCGGGCCAGGCCGCGGGAGTTCAGCTCGGCCAGGTTGTCCCGCATCACCACGGTGGACTTGACCAGCAGGCCGGACATGCCGATCACGTCCGCACCATGCTCGGTCGCCGCGTCCACGATCGCGGACAGCGGCTGCTTGATGCCGATGTTGACTACGTCGAAGCCATTGTTGGACAGGATGATGTCGACCAGGTTCTTGCCGATGTCGTGCACGTCACCGCGGACGGTGGCGAGCACGATGCGGCCCTTGCCCGACTCGGCGGACCGGTCCATGTGCGGTTCGAGGTAACCGACGGCCAGCTTCATGACCTCCGCGGAGGTCAGCACGAACGGCAGTTGCATCTGGCCGGAGCCGAACAGGTCACCGACCGTCTTCATGCCGTCAAGCAGCACGTCGTTGACGATCTCCAGGGCCGGGCGCTGGCCCAGGGCCTCGTCCAGGTCGGCTTCCAGGCCGACCCGCTCCCCGTCGATGATCCGGCGCTTGAGCCGTTCCCAGAGCGGCAGCCCGGCGAGCTCGGCCGCCCTGCTGGCCTTCAGCTCGGTCGCATCCACACCCTCGAACAGCTCGAGCAGCCTGGCCAGCGGGTCGTAACCCGCTCTCCTGCGGTCGTAGACGAGGTCGAGCGCGACCTGCAGTTGCTCGTTACCGATCCGCGCGATCGGCATGATCCGCGACGGGTGCACGATCGCCGAGTCCAGCCCGGCGCGGACGCACTCGTCCAGGAAGACCGAGTTCAGCACCGCGCGGGCCGCTGGGTTCAGGCCGAAGGAGACGTTGGAGATGCCCAGGGTGGTCTGCACCTCCGGGTAGCGCTGCTTGACCGCGCGGATCGCCTCGATGGTCTCCAGGGCGTCCCGCCGCGTCTCCTCCTGGCCGGTCGCGATCGGGAAGGTCAGGCAGTCGACGATGATGTCGCTGACCCGCATGCCCCAGTTGCCGGTGAGGTCCTCGATCAGCCGGCTGGCCACGGCCAGCTTCCAGTCCGCGGTCCGTGCCTGGCCCTGCTCGTCGATCGTCAGCGCGATCACCGCGGCACCGTGCTCGGCGACCAGCGGCATCACCGTAGCGATGCGCGACTCCGGGCCATCGCCGTCCTCGTAGTTGACCGAGTTCACCACCACACGGCCGCCCAGCATCTCCAGCCCGGCCCTGATCACGTCCGGCTCGGTGGAGTCCAGCACCAGCGGGAGGGTGGAGGCCGTGGCGAGCCTGCTGGTCAGCTCGGCCATGTCGGCCGCCCCGCTGCGGCCCACGTAGTCGACGCACACGTCGAGCAGGTGCGCGCCGTCCCTGGTCTGCTGGCGGGCGATCTGCACGCAATCGTCGAGGCGGCCGGCCAGCAGCGCCTCGCGGAACGCCTTGGACCCGTTGGCGTTGGTCCGTTCCCCGATCGCCAGGAACGCCGTGTCCTGGCGGAACGGGACGTGCTGATAGAGAGAGGAGACTCCGGGCTCGGCCCGCGGCCGGCGCCGGGCCAGCGGCCTGGCCCTGATCCGGTCCACCACGGCGGCCAGGTGATCCGGGGTCGTCCCGCAGCACCCGCCGACCAGGGCCAGCCCGAACTCCGCGGTGAAGGAGTCGTGCGCATCGGCCAGGCCGTCCGGCTCCAGCGGGTAGCTGGCCCCGTCGCCGGTGAGTACCGGCAGGCCAGCGTTGGGCATGCAGGCCAGCGGGATGGGCGAGTGACCGGCCAGATAGCGCAGGTGCTCGCTCATCTCGGCGGGCCCGGTCGCGCAGTTCAGCCCGATCAGGTCGATGCCGAGCGGCTCAAGCGCGGCCAGTGCCGCGCCGATCTCGCTGCCGAGCAGCATCGCTCCCGTGGTCTCGATCGTCACCGACGCGATCAGCGCCACGCTGGCCCCGGCCGCGGCGATGGCCCGCTTCACGCCGATGATGGCCGCCTTGGCCTGCAGCAAGTCCTGGCAGGTCTCGACGGCGATCGCGTCCACCCCGCCGCGGAGCAGGCCGGCCGCGTTGCTCTGGTAGGCGTCGCGCAGCGCGGCGAACCGCACATGCCCCAGGGTGGGCAGCTTGGTGCCGGGCCCGACCGAGCCGAGCACCCAGCGGGGGCGCTCCGGCACCGCCCACGCGTCCGCGGCCTGCCGGGCAATCCGCGCGCCTGCCTCGGACAGCTCCCCGATCCGGTCCTCAAGACCGTATTCGCCGAGGTTGCCCAGGTTCGCGCCGAAGGTGTTGGTGGTGATGCAGTCCACCCCGGCTTCGAGATAACCGTCGTGGACAGAGCGGACGATATCGGGCCGGGTGATGTTGAGGACTTCGTTACATCCCTCGTGGCCGTCGAAGTCGCTGAGGGTCGCCGGGCTGGCCTGGAGCATGGTGCCCATCGCGCCGTCGGCCACCACCACCCGCTGGGCCAGGGCGGACCGGAGCGATTCCGCCGGCCCCCCGGCCCCCGGGTTCGAGTCGCGGGCCTTGCGGTCGTTCCTCGTCATAGGGTTCCCAGTCTAAACGCCGGGCCATCGGGTGCCATGCGGCGCCGGAGCGGGCAGGATAATCAGTGATCATGGCGGACCACGTAGGCTGAGACCGGCATCGCCAGGAGCGGCGAGGAAGTCGCGGGGGGCGAGGAAGGAGGTGGTGCGCGATCGAGCTCAACGGTAACCGCAAGCTCACCGCACCTGTCATCATCGCTGCTTTCGAAGGCTGGAACGATGCCGGTGAGGCAGCCAGCGGGGTGATCACCCACCTGACGACCGCGTGGCAGGCAGAGCCGGTCGGCTCCATCGACCCGGAGGAGTTCTACGACTTCCAGGTGACCCGCCCGGTCACCGAGGTGACCGACGGGGCCACGCACAGCCTGGTCTGGCCGACGACACGCCTGCTGATCCCGGCCAAGAACCCGGCCGACCGCGATGTGCTGCTGGTCCACGGGATCGAGCCGAACATGCGCTGGCGGCGCTTCTGCACCGAGCTTGTGGAGGCGTTCGCCGAGCTTGACGCCGAGATGGTGGTGCTGCTCGGCGCGCTGCTGGCTGACTCGCCGCACACCCGTCCGGTGCCGGTGACCACGAGCGCCTCCGACCCCGCGCTGGCCGCGGGCCTGCACGCCTCCCCGTCTGACTACAAGGGCCCGACCGGGATCACCGGCGTGCTCCAGCACGAGTGTGCCGAGGCGGGCATCGCGGCGGTGTCGCTGTGGGCCGCGGTGCCGCACTACGTGGCCCAGCCACCGAGCCCCAAAGCGACGCTGGCCCTGATCCGGGCGGTGGAGGACCTGCTGGACCTCTCCCTGCCGCTGGCCGACCTCGCCGAGGAGGCCCGCGCCTGGGAGCGCGGCGTGGATGAACTCGCCGAGCAGGACAGTGAGGTCGCCGACTACGTGCGCACGCTGGAGGAGGCCAAGGACGCGACCGAACTGCCCGAGGCCAGCGGGGACGCCATCGCGGCCGAGTTCGAGCGTTACCTGAGGCGCCGCCGCGACCGCGGCGACCGCGGCGGGCGCTAACCGCGCTGGGCCCTACACGGGCGGCCAGGGGACGGCGGGCCAGTTCTCCGGCGGGTAGGGGTGCACCCGGTGCTCGATCAGCAGCTCGATCCTGGACCGCGTCGCGGCCACCTCCTCAGGTGACAGCAGCTCCTCCAGCGTGGTGGCCAGCGCAGCGCCGTCCAGCTCGGCCTTGAGCTTGCCAAGCGCGGTCAGCGCCCGGCCAGGCAGCTTCTGCCCGCGCCACTGCCACAGCACGGTGCGCAGCTTGTATTCCTCGCCGAAGCAGACCCCGTGGTCGCAGCCGTACAGCCGGCCGTCGGCCACCGGCAGCAGGTGCCCGATCTTCCGGTCCGCGTTGTTGACCACGGCGTCGAAGACCGCCATGTCCCGCAGCTTGGGCTGATTGTGGCTGCGGGCCAGGGCGACGAGGTCGGTACTGGCGTCGGCGTCGATCCACAGCTGGCACATGCCGGGGCCGAACGGGCCGTCCCGCATCACCGTGGGAGGCACCAGGTGCCAGCCCGCGGCCTGGGACACGGCATAGGCGGCCACCTCGCGGCCGGCCAGCGTGCCGAGCGGGAAGTCCCACAGCGGCCGCTCCCCCGCCACCGGCTTGTACACGCACGCCGCGGTCTGCCCGCGCCGCCGGACCGTGCAGTACATGGTCGCGTTGGAGGCGGCCACCAGCCGTCCCTCGATCTTCAGGCTGCCCTCGGACAGCAGCTCGAGCGCGGCCTCGTCGCCGCACGGGCCAGATTCCGGCGGGTATTGGAAGGTCACCGGCCTGCCCCGGCGCCGACTGCGGGACGGCCGCTGAGCCGGCCTTTCGTCGGGCTCTTCAGGCATTACTCACCCGGTGGCCGTTCTGGCGCGGGCAGATGTGCCCCTCGGCGTCCAGCGGCAGCCCGCACAGCGGGCACGGCGGGCGGCCCTGGCCCACGATCTGGATCGCGCGCCGGGAGAATGCCCGCGCCGCGCCCGGCGACAGCCGCACCCGCAGCACGCCGGGCCCGTTCTCGGGCACGTCCTCGGCCAGCGGCTCGACCGGGTTCTCCGTTTCCTCCTGGGCCTCGATGACCACCCGCTCCTCTTCGCCGTCCCAGCCAAGGGCGATGGCGCCGACCCGGAAGTCCTCGGTGAGCGGCAGGTCGAGCGGGCCGTCGTCGGCGGGCCCGGCGCCCCCCGGGACGCCCCCGGTGCCGCTCAGTACCTCGTCAAGCAACTCGTCGATCCGCTCCGCCAGCAGGCTCACCTGGAACTTCTCCACGACCACGCTGGTCACCCGGCCGCCGGCGCTGGCCTGCAAGTAGAAGGTGCGCTGCCCAGCCTGTCCAACCGTCCCGGCCACGAAACGCTCCGGAGCGTCATAGGTGTAGACCGCCATGTCCCCTATCCTCCCGCCCCGCCACCAATAACGGCATCGCCCTCCCCGAGCCCGCGCCGCCCGGCGGCCTCGCCGCCCGGCTGGCCGGGGCCGCCGGCGGCGGGCTCCGCCTTGGCCAGCCCGCGCTCTGCTGACCTCGACCCCGCCACCCCGCCCAGGCCCGCGCCGGTGTCGTTCATCCGCACGACGAACGGGCGCAACGGCGTGTAGCGGATCAGGCTGACCGAGCATGGATCCACCTGGATGCGCTGGAACATGTCCAGGTGCAGGCCCAGGCTGTCGGCGATGATCGACTTGATCACGTCGCCGTGCGAGCAGACCAGGTAGACCGCCTTCGGCCCGAGCCGCGCGTTCCAGTCCCTGATCGCGGCCACGGCGCGTTCCTGCACGCCCGGCAGGGACTCGCCGTCGGGGCCGGGGAACCGCACCGCGCTCGGGTGCGCCTGCACCACCCGCCACAGCGGTTCCTTGGCCAGCCGCTTGATCGGTTTCCCTGTCCAGTCCCCGTAGGCCACCTCGGCGAACCGGTCGTCCTCGGTAACCGCTAGCTGGTGGCCGTTGCGTGCCGCGGCGATCGCGGCTGCCGTTTCCCGGCACCGCTGCAGCGGGCTGCTGATGATCGCATCCAGCGGCACATCGGCCAGCCGGGCCCCCACCGCCGCCGCCTGGCCCCGGCCACGGTCGTCGAGCCCGATGCCAGGCATGCGGCCGGTAAGCACACTTCCCGTGCCTGCCGTCAGGCCATGGCGCACCAGAAGAACCAACGTCACGCCCCCGACTCTAGAGGGTGATCAGCGGGCCCTGCGCCGCGGTTCAGCCGCCGACCGCGTGCACCCCGCCGTCGGCGTGCACGATCTCCCCGGTGGTCGCGGGGAACCAGTCCGACAGCAGCGCCACGCAGGCGCGAGCGGCCGGCTCCGGGTTGGAGATCTCCCAGCCCAGCGGCGCCCGCGCGGGCCAGACGTCCTCGAAGGCGGCAAAGCCAGGGATCGACTTGGCGGCCATCGTCCGCAGCGGGCCCGCGGCGACCAGGTTCACCCGGATCCCGCGTGGGCCCAGGTCACGGGCCAGGTAGCGGGCACAAGACTCCAGGCCGGCCTTGGCCACGCCCATCCAGTCGTAGGCGGGCCAGGCCACGGACGCGTCGAAGTCCAGGCCCACCACGGCCCCGCCACGGTCCATCAGCGGCAGCGCCGCCATGGCCAGGGCCTTGAGCGAGTACGCGGACACGTGCACGGCGGTGGCCACGTCCGCCCATTCGGTGTCCAGGAAGTTGCCGCCAAGCGCCGACTGCGGCGCGAACGCGATCCCGTGCAGCACCCCGTCCAGCCGGGGCACGTGCTCGGCGACCCGCTCGGCCAGCGACGCCAGGTGCCCGGCGTCGGTCACATCGAGTTCGAGCACCGGCGGCGGCTGCGGCAGCCGTTTTGCAATGCGCTCCACCAGGCTCAGCCGGCCGAACCCGGTGAGCACCACCGTGGCGCCTTCCTGCTGGGCGATGCGCGCCACGTGGAACGCGATCGAGGCGTCGGTGAGCACGCCGGTCACCAGCAGCCGCTTGCCGTCCAGGATCCCCATCACGCCGCTCCGTCCAAGATCAGTGCCCCATGCCGAGGCCGCCGTCGACCGGTATCACCGCGCCGGTGATGTAGCCGGCCTCGTCGGAGGCCAGGAACGCCACCGCGGCCGCGATCTCATCCACCGAGGCCATCCGCGCCAGCGGCACCCTGGCCAGGGTCGCCTCCCTGGCCTGGTCCGGCATGGCCGCGGTCATGTCGGTCTCCACCAGGCCGGGCGCCACCACGTTGCTGGTGATGTTCCGGGGTGCCAGTTCCCTGGCCAGCGAGCGGGCCAGCCCGACCAGGCCTGCCTTGGCCGACGCGTAGTTGGCCTGGCCGGCCGAGCCGAGCAGGCCGGCCACCGAGGAAATGAAGATCAGCCGCCCGTGCCGGGCCCGCATCATGGGGCGTACCGCCCGCTTGGCCACCCGGTAGGCGCCGGTCAGGTTGGTGTCGATCACCGAGGCGAACGCGTCCTCGCTCATCAGGGCGAGCAACTGGTCGTGGTTGATCCCGGCGTTGGCGACAAGGATCTCCACCGGCCCCTGGCCGGCCTCGGCCTTCTTGAACGCCTCGTCCACCGATGCCGTATCCCGCACGTCGCACGCCACCGTGGCCAGCCCCTCGACGGGCTCGCCCGAGCGGGACGTCACCGTGACCCGGTCGCCGCCGGCGGCCAGCCGCCGCGCGATCGCCAGGCCGATGCCCCGGTTGCCGCCGGTAACGAGCGCGGACCTGGCCATTGGCGGGGCACCTCCTGGGGGCTGACGGGGCGATCCCCGCGAGCGTACCGCCTCCCAGGCGGTGAGATAGGTTGCCTTTCGTGGCTGATACCGCTGGTAGCCCGAACGGCCGGATCGACCCCGAGTTCACTGCCTACCCGCTGCGGGCCATGGCCGACAACGCACTGCAGCGCGCCACCGAACTCGGCGCCCAGCACGCGGATTTCCGCGCCGAGCGGATCCTGGCCCAGCGGATCGTGCTGTCCGATGGCACACCGGAGACCCTGGACGACAGCGATGTGCTGGGCCTCGCGGTGCGGGTGGTCGTCGACGGCACCTGGGGATTCGCGGCCACCGTGGACATGACGCCCGGCGCGGCGGCGCTCGCGGCCGCCGAAGCGGTGCAGGTCGCGCGGGTTGCTGCCGCCATTAATTCAGAACGAATCGACCTGGCTGACGAGCCCGGGCACGGCGATGTGGTCTGGGTGTCGGCCTATGAGCAGGACCCGTTCGGGGCGAGCCTGACCGACAAGGTCGAACTGCTGAAGCAGTGGAGTTCGGGGCTGCTGGCACACGAGCGGATCGCCCATGTGGACGCGACGCTGCTCCAGGCCAGGGAATGCAAGTTCTACTGCGACGGGGCCACCACGGCCCTGCAGCAGCGGGTCCGGATCGCCCCGGAGGTCAGCTGCGTCGCGATCGAGCCGGACGGGCGCTTCGAGACGATGCGCACGCTTGCCCCGTCGGCCGGGCGCGGCCTTGAGTACCTGGGCGGCAGCCCGTGGAGCGGCACGGGCGCCTGGGATTTCCCGGCCGAACTGGCCGCCCTGCCCGGCCTGCTGGCGGAGAAACTGGCCGCGCCGAGCGTCACCCCGGGCCGTTACGACCTGGTCATCGACCCCAGCAACCTGTGGCTCACCATTCACGAGTCGGTCGGCCACGCCACCGAACTGGACCGGGCGCTGGGGTATGAGGCCGCGTTCGCCGGCACCTCATTCGCCACCCCGGACAAGCTCGGGAAGCTGCGCTACGGCTCCCCGGTCATGCACGTCACCGGCGACCGGACCGCCGAGCACGGCCTGGCCAGCGTCGGCTTTGACGACGAGGGGGTCGCCGCCCAGTCCTGGGACCTGATCACCGGCGGCATCCTCACCGGGTACCAGGTGGACCGGCGGATGGCGCTGATGCGCGGGCTTGACCGGTCCCGCGGCTGCGCGTTCGCCGATTCGCCCCAGCACATGCCGATTCAGCGGATGGCGAACGTCTCACTGCAGCCCGCGGCCGGCGGCCCGGCAACCGAGGAGCTGATCGCCGGCGTGGACGAGGGCATCTACATCGTCGGCGACAAAAGCTGGTCCATCGACATGCAGCGGTACAACTTCCAGTTCACCGGGCAGCGTTTCTACCGGATCTCCCGTGGGCGGCTGGCCGGGCAGCTGCGCGACGCCGCCTACCAGTCCGTCACCACCGACTTCTGGAACAGCATGGAAGCGGTCGGCGGCCCGCAGACCTATGTACTCGGCGGCGCCTTCAACTGCGGCAAGGGCCAGCCCATGCAGGTCGCCCCGGTCAGTCACGGCTGTCCCGCGGCCGTGTTCCGCGGCATCCGGATCCTCAACACGGCGCAGGAGGGAGCATGACCCCGCAGGAGACCGTGGAACGCGCGCTGGCCGCCGCCCGGTGCGACGACTGCATCGTGATCGCCGATGAGACCTCCACGGCGAACCTGCGCTGGGCGGCGAACTCGCTGACCACCGACGGGGTGGCCCGGTCCCGCCGGCTCACCGTCATCGCGATCACCCGCGGTGCTGGCGGCGCGCAGGCCGGCGTGGTGTCCCGGGCCGGGGTGCGCGCGGACCAGGTGGCGGACGTCGTTGCCGCGGCCGAGTCGGCCGCGAGCCAGAGTTCCCCGGCCGAGGACGCCCAGCCGCTGCTCGGGCCGGGCGACCCGGGGACGTTCGGCGGCAGCCAAGACCCACAGGCCGGCCAGCCCGGCTGGGACGACGAGCCGGGCAGCACCGGTATCGGCGTGTTCACGACGTTCTCGCCCGCGCTCGGCGAGGCGTTCGGGGCGGCGGCAGCGGCCGGGCGGAAGCTGTACGGGTATGCCGAGCACTCGCTGACCAGCACCTTCGTCGGCAGCTCCACCGGGCTGCGGCTGCGCCACGACCAGCCCACCGGCAAGGCCGACCTCAACGCCAAGTCGGCCGGGCCCGGTGGCTCCGCCTGGGCCGGCCAGGCCACCCGCGACTTCACCGACGTGGACGTCGCGGCGATCACCGCCGATCTGGGCCAGCGGCTCGACTGGGCCAGGCGGCAGATCGAGCTGCCCGCAGGCAGGTACCAGACGCTGCTTTCCCCGAGCGCCATGGCCGACCTGTTCATCTACCTCTACTGGTCCGCCGTGGCAAAGGACGCGCTGGACGGCCGGACGGTGTTCAGCAAGCCCGGCGGCGGGACCCGGATCGGTGAGCGGCTGGCCAGCCTGCCGGTGACGCTGCGCAGCGACCCGGGGTACGTGGGGCTGCGGTGCGCCCCGTTCGTGATCGCGCGTACCTCCCGGCGGGAGGCCTCGGTGTTCGACAACGGCCTGGCGATCCCCCCGGTCACCTGGGTGGACAAGGGTGTGCTCAGCGCGCTGGCGCAGACCAGGTGGACCGCCGGGCTGTCCGGGCTGCCGCCCACTCCGGACACCGACAACCTGATCCTCGAAGGCACCGGGGCCAACGGGGCGTCCCTGGACGAGCTGGTCGCCGGGACCCGGCGCGGCCTGCTGGTCACCTGCCTGTGGTACGTCCGCGAGGTCGACCCGCAGACGCTGCTGCTCACCGGCCTCACCAGGGATGGGGTCTACCTGGTGGAGGACGGCGAGGTCACCGGCGCGGTCAACAACTTCAGGTTCAACGAGAGCCCGGTCGGCCTGCTCGGCCGCCTTGCCGAGGTGGGCAGCACCGTTCCGGCCCTGCCGCGTGAGTGGAGTGACTACTTCACCCGGTCGGCGATGCCCGCCGCACGCTTCGAGGACTTCAACATGTCCTCGGTCAGCCAGGCGAGCTAGGGCGTGTCCCGTAGATCATTCAGCCTGCTGCGCGGCCACCAGTGAAGGGGGAATGGGGAGGCGGGTGGGGCCTCGCTGCGTTGTCGTCGTCGCCCATAGAAACCACTATGGGCTCCTCCTCCGCCTTGCGATGCATCCCGCCGGCGGCCGCTCGCGACGGCATAGATCCACGGGATACGCCCTAACTGTCCTCCAGGCGGAAGCCGACCTTCATGCCCACCTGGTAGTGCGCTACCTCGCCGTCCCTGATCTGGCCGCGAATCTCGGTGACCTCGAACCAGTCGAGATGCCGCAGGGTCTGAGCGGCCCGCCGCACCCCGTTGCCGATCGCGGCCTCGATACCGTCCGGCGAGGTGCCGACGATCTCGGTCACCCGGTACGTTCGATCAGTCATGATCCCTCCGGTTCTGGGGAGTGCCTGTGGCCGTGGACATCGCGGAACTGGAGCGGCAGGCCAGGCGCTTGCTCACCCCCGAGGTCTATGACTACTACGCGGGTGGCTCCGGAAGCGAGCGGACACTACGGGGCAGCGTGCATGCGTGGCAGCAGCACTGGCTGCTGCCCCGGGTGCTGCGCGATGTGTCCACGGTCGACACCACCGTCCAGCTGCCCGGCCTGCCGCAGACCGTAGCCCGCACCCCGATCGGGGTGGCGCCCACCGGGTTCCAGGGCCTGGCCAGCCCCGACGGTGAGCTGGCCACCGCCCGCGGCGCCGCGGCGGCGGGCGCGCTCATGATCGTGTCCAGCCGCTGCAGCCGGCGCCTCGAGGACATTGGCAAGATCACTGCGGACGGCGGGGGTGCCTGGTGGTTCCAGGTCTACGTGATGCGTGACCGGGATCTCACGGCGCGCCTGGCCGGCCGCGCGGTCGCGGCGGGCGCCCGGGCGCTGGTGCTCACCGCGGACACCCCGGTGGTGGGCCGCAAGCGGCGCGACCGCGGCGCGGAGCTGATCACCGAGGCCGAGTTCACCGTCAACACCGGGCCGCTGGCCGACCTTTCCCTTGCCGAGCAGGCGGCCGACGTGACCTTCGCCGACATCGGCTGGCTGGCCCGGCTCGGCGGCGTGCCCGTGCTGGTCAAGGGGGTGCTACGGGCCGACGACGCGCGCACATGCATGGCAGCGGGCGCGGCCGGGGTGATCGTCTCCAATCACGGCGGGCGCCAGCTCGACCGGGCAGTACCGACCGCGCTGGCGCTGCCCGCTGTGGCCGCGGGACTGGACACTTCCGCCGGGGTGTTCGCCGATGGCGGGCTGCGCACCGGCGAGGACGTGCTCGCGGCCCTCGGCCTTGGGGCGCGAGCGGTGTTCCTGGGCCGCCCGGTGCTGTGGGCGCTGGCGTGCGGCGGCGCCGGCGGTGTCCGTGACCTGCTCACCGGGCTCACCAGCGACCTGGCCCATGCGATGGCGCTCGCCGGGGCGGCGGCACTGCCAGACGTCGCGGGGGTGACGCGGCCACCTGCAGCGCATAGTTTGTAAGACGTGAAGGTGCTGCCCAAGAGCCGGCGTGACACCGCGCACCTGGTGACCGAGGCGCGCAGGCCGCGCTCGGAGGACATCGCGTACCGGGAGCGCCGCTACCTGATCATGATGGCCTTCAGGGTGGCTTGTTTCGTGCTGACCATCGTGCTGTTCGCTTCGGGCGCGGGCTGGTTCGCGGCCATTCCCGCGGTCGGCGCCATCACGATTCCGTACTTCGCCGTCGTGTTCGCCAACGGAGGACGCGAGCCGACGAGCACGCGGGGTTTCCGCGCTTACGAACCGAAACTACCGGAGCGATACTCTGGCCCCGGCCAAGACACCCCAGGCGGTCCCTCCGTCCCAGGTCAGCCGGGTGAGAGCGGGGTGCCAGGCCCCGGCCAAGAATGAAAGCCGAAAAGCGGACCCGGCCGCGCTGTTACAGTGCGCACACATCAGGCGTTCCGACTACGTTCAGCAACGCGGCAGAGCAAGCGCACACGACTCGATTGTGTTCCGGGTTTGATGCATCGTGGGGGGAATCGTAGTAGCATTCAAAGCGGTGCTCTGGTCCCCCGTCGGAGCACCTGCCGGCGTTCCGGGCCCCCGTCGGAACGCCGATGATTGCGACGCCGGGTGGTTTGCCCCCGTAGCCACCCGGCGTCGCTCTATCTTCGGCGCCTTTCAGGCGCCTTCGCCAAAGGCTCGCAGTCTCCCCCGCGGGGGACGACCCCCGGAGCCCCCCGATGGGCCGGCGCCCCGGCAGCCCTCCACTTACGGCCCAGGTTCTGAGCGGGCTCCGTTGCGGCCCGGGGGCCGCTTCGGTTCCCCGGAACCTGTCAGCTGCTGGGTCCCCGTCTTGCCCCGGATCCCCGACCGCCGGGTCCCTGTCCCGGCCCGTCCACTGCCGGGTCCCTGTCCCGCCCCGAATCCCCTCTCGCTTCTCCCCCTCGCTGGGCAGGAAGCCCTCACACCTGCAGTGTCTGGACAACTCTGTCGCAGATCAGCGCCCGAGGATCTCGGCTTGGCAGGGCTGGTACGGGCGCGGGAACCGGCAACCAGTCGCATGTGTCCAGCGGAGCCAGGCGCGGCGACGGACGGAGGTTGCCTGGGCGCGGAGTTCTGTCCGCGCCCAGGCCATCCTCCGGCCGTCGCTCACACCGCAGCAGGAAGCACCCGTGCGCAGGCGCGCGGTGGGTTAGCCGGGCACGGAGTTCTGTCCGTGCCCGGCTCACCCACCGGCCGCCCCATCCCCCGCCGTCGATTCCGAATACCACCGCTGGCGCCGAGCCAGGGCGGCCTGAGTCCTGATCCCGGGCAGTCGGCTGCCATTAAAGGTATAGACTATTTCGGAACGAGGCCGTGATACTTTCTTTATAGCCTCTTTGCTCTGCCTTTAAGTAAGGCAAGCCTTTCCTAACCGGTAGCCTGATGTATCGCCCGGGCTATTCCGGCTTACTGAATGTAGCGATCGCCACGCCCATCATGGCCAGCCCCATCACCGCCACGATTCCCAGGGACAGCAGGATCGGCACCGGCCAGCCGAGCCAGGTGATACCCGGCGAGAGCGCACCCATTGCAGCCGGGTCCAGGTTGAGGTGGCTGAACACGGCGTGCCGCATCGGCCCGACCACGTAGGTGAGTGGGTCGATCCTGGTGAGCACGCTCAGCCAGGTCGGCAGCCCGTGCAGCGGGTACAGCGCGCCGGACAGGAAGAAAAGCGGCATCACGAGCATCTGGGTCAGCGCCATGAAGGCCTGGAACTGCGTGATCCGTGCCGCCATCATCACGCCGAACGCGGTGAGCGTGAACGCGAGCAGCAGCATCTCGCCGGTCAGGGTGAGCATCAGGACCGGGTTGTAGGGCACGCCGGCCAGGCCTGCCAGGGCCAGCATGATGAGGCCCTGCATCGTCGCGATGGTCGCGCCGCCGAGGCACTTGCCGATCACGATCGAGGCGCGGCTGACCGGTGCGACCAGCATCTCGCGGAGGAACCCGAACTCCCGGTCCCAGACGATCGAGGCGGCCGAGAAGATCGCGGTGAACAGCACCGACATGGCGAGCACGCCGGGGTAGATGAACGTCTTGAAGTTGATCCCCGGGGGCATGCTGCCCCGGGCCAGCGAGGACAGGCCGGTGCCCAGGACCAGCAGGAACAGCAGCGGCTGTATCAGCGAGGTGATGGCGCGCAGCCGGTCGCGCTGGAAGCGGATCAGTTCCCGGCGCCAGACGATGCTCACCGCGCGCGCGTCGGTGCGCAGGCTGTGCTCGGGGACCGCGACCCTGATCGTGCCGGCCAGTTTCGCCTGTTCGGTGGCCTGTGCCGCCTGGGTGGCCTGCGTGGTGGCCATGCTTACCGCCTCCCCCGGAACGCCGCTGCCATCTGCCGCATCTGGTCGGTCCCCGACGCCTCCGCGTCCCTGATCGTGGAGCCGGTGTAGGACATGAACACGTCGTCCAGGGTCGGCCGGGACACGCTGACCGACTTGATCGCCGTCGTCAGCCCGCCGAACAGCCGCGGCACGAACTGCTCACCCGAGGCCACCGAGAACGTCACCGCGCCCTCGCGCATCGCCGCCTCGATGCCGAACTCGCGGCCCAGTTCCGCGATGGCCGCCTGGTCGTCGGCGGTGTGGATCTGCACCCGGTCCTTGCCCACGCTGGCCTTCAGCGCCTCCGGGGTGTCGATGGCCACGATCTTCCCGTGGTCGATGATCGCGATCCGGTCGCAGTGCTCGGCCTCGTCCATGTAGTGCGTGGTGAGGAAGATCGTGATGTCCTCACGGCTCTTCAGCTCGTTGATGTACTCCCAGATCGACGCGCGGGTCTGCGGGTCCAGGCCGACCGTCGGCTCGTCCAGGAACAGCACGTGTGGCGCGTGCAGCAGGCCACGCGCGATCTCCAGGCGCCGCTTCATCCCGCCCGAGTACGTCATCACCACGCTGTCCCTGCGCTCCCACAGGGCGACCATCTCCAGCACCTGCCGCATCCGCGGCTCCACCGCGGCGGCAGGCACCCCGTACAGGGCCGCGTGGAACCGCAGGTTCTGCGCGCCGGTCAGGTAGTTGTCCAGCGTGGTGTCCTGGAATACCAGCCCGATGTTGCGGCGCACCGCGTCGCGATCTGCGGTCACTTCGTGGCCCGCGACCCAGGCCGATCCGGACGTGGGCCGCGCCAGCGTGCACAGCACCTTGATCGTGGTCGACTTGCCCGCGCCGTTGGGGCCAAGGAACCCAAAGGTCTCCCCCACCGGCACCTCGAAGTCGATCCCTCGTACCGCCTCGATTTCGCCGTACTTCTTGGTCAGGCCCGCGACCTTGATCGCCGGCTCGCGATGCCCGTTGGCGGCCTGCGGGGCCGCCGGGCCGCCAGATCCCTGCCCTGCCACCGTGCCATGCCTCCTTGAGGTCCAGTGCTGAGCCTAGCCGCTGCGGACGAACGGTCCGGGCGGCCGTGCTGGCCCGGGCGGTTCGCCCCCGGAGCCCCCACTGGCCTAAGGCCCCGTTCCTTCGGTCAGGGACCTTAGGCCTGCTGCCCCGGAGGCGACCCTCCGGAACCCCCGCTGGCCCTGCTGGCCTGCGGGCGCCCACAGGGCCGCCAGATCGGGACGCGGGTCACTCGGCGGCGTCGTCATCGGCCGCGAGGATCGCGTAGAGCTTCCGCCGGGCATCGGTGAGGATCTGCTGCGCCTGCGCTACCTGCGCCGGCGTGCCGACCTGCACGACCTGCATGCCGGCCATGGCCACCGCACCGAACAGCTTGCGCAGTTCGATCGCGTCCGTGCCGACGCTGCTGGCCACGTCGTCCCACGGGGCACGGACCTCGTCGGCGTGCGCGGTCACGTACTCGCGCCCCTCGTTGGTCAGCGCGTAGCGCTTGCGGCCGCCCTCCGGCGTCTCCGCCTGGATCAGGCCCTCGTCCTCCAGTTGCTGGAGCGCCGGGTAAACCGACCCAGGGCTGGGCTGCCAGACGCCACCGCTGCGCTCGGCGATCTCCTGGATGAGCTGGTAGCCGTTCCGCGGCTCGTCGGCGAGCAGCGCCAGCGCCGCAGCCCTGACGTCACCGCGCCGGACCCGCGGGCCGCGCCTGCCCTCCGCCGCCCAGGGGCCGAAAGCCAAGCCCATCGGGCCGAACCCGGCCGGGCCCCACGGGCCACCCCGGCGCCCCGGGCCACCGGGCCCACGACCGCGCGGGCGGCCACGTCCCCTGCCACGGCCCCAGTCTTCCTCGCCGGGTGCCCAGTCTTCGGCTCCATGCTTGTGTTCGTGATGTTCATGCATCTTCGTACTCCCGTACTCTTCGTAGTAATCCGACAGTCTGAGAAGACTTTTTTCTTCTTAGACATCTCGACGATATATCGATAACAGTCGGATAGCAAGTCCTATTCCAACCGCCGGCCGGAGGCGGGCGCCGACCTGGGCAAGCCCGGGCGCGCGCCGCGCAGCCGGGCGTGCAGGAAATACAGCCCGCCGAAGGGGCGTGCGTGCGGCGGAGGCGGGCGTAAGCGTTGCCCTGGCCGGCCAGAGCCCAGCGCGCCTCGAGCCAACGGCGGGCGACCGGCAACTACCTGTGCAAGCCCGCCGGAGCCGCGCGGACGCCCCCCGCAAAGGCCAGCCGTCAACCGCAGGCAGCGCACCAGAACAGCGGCGCGAGAGGTGAGACCAGGGCCTAGTCAGCCGCCGATGGCTGACATCGGCCGAGCAGGCTGCAGGAAACCAGGTTCGTTGATGCCGTGGCCGGGGAGCTTGGCGGCGACCGCTTTGGTCCACATCGCGGCCAGTTCCTCGTCGTCGGCCCCGGCCCGCATCGGATCGCGGAGGTTGCTCTCGTCCTGTGCGAACAGGCAGTTGCGGATCTGGCCGTCGGCGGTGAGCCGGACCCGGTCGCATGCCCCGCAGAACGGCCTGGTCACCGAGCCGATCACGCCGACCCGCGCGGGGCCGCCATCGACCAGGAAGGTCTCCGCGGGCGCCGAGCCGCGCGCCGCCGAGTCGTCCGGCGTGAGGGTGAACTCCGCTGACAGGGCGTCGAGGATCTCCGCGGCGGTCACCATGTTCTCCCGGCGCCAGCCGTGCTGCGCGTCCAGCGGCATCTGCTCGATGAACCGGAGCTGGTAGGAGTGCTCCAGGCAGTAGCTGAGCAGCGCGGGCGCTTCGCCGTCGTTGATATCCCGCAGGAGCACCGCGTTGACCTTGACCGGTATGAGTCCGGCGGCCGTCGCGGCGGCCAGCCCGCGCAGCACGTCGTGCAGCCGGTCCCGCCGGGCCAGTTGCTTGAACACCGCGGGCTGCAGCGTGTCGAGCGACACGTTCACCCGGTCCAGGCCAGCCTCGGCCAGCGGGCCCGCGAGCCGGTCCAGCCCGATCCCGTTGGTGGTGACCGAAATCTCCGGCCGGGGCCGCAGCTCCGCGGTGCGCGCGACGATACCCGGCAGCCCGCGCCGCAGCAGCGGCTCCCCGCCGGTGAACCGCACTTCGGTGATGCCGAGCCGCTCCACGCCGACCCGCATCAGCCGGGCGACCTCGTCGTCGGTGAGCAGGGCGGGGCGGGGCAGCCAGTCCAGGCCCTCGGCTGGCATGCAGTAATCGCAGCGCAGGTTACAGCGGTCGGTGAGGGACACCCGGAGATCGGTAGCGATCCGGCCGTAAGAATCAGCCAGCACCCGGGCATCACCTCCTTGCGCAGACGGGGGGGTTGCGCGTGCCTGCAGCGACACCAGCCTACTTCCGAGATCGGCATGACAGATTGTGGTGCCAGGCAGTGACCAAGTAGGGAGACAATTGGGTCATGGTCGCTGAGACTCCAATCTGGCGGGACCGGCTCACCGCGGAAGAACGGGCGCAGCTCGGCCGGGGCGCGGGCAGCATCTCGCTGACGCGTCCCGACATCCTGGTGATCGGCGGGGGGATAGCCGGCGTTGCCACCGCGGCCGCCTGCCATGTGGCCGGGCTCGGCTCGGTCCTGCTCATCGAGGCAGGCCGGCTGGGCTCCGGCGCCACCGGCGGAGCGGCCGGGCTGCTGACACCGGAAATCCACGAGTGGAGCGACCCAGAGCCCTTCGTTGACCTGGCCCGGGCGAGCCTGGAACTGTGGGCCGAGCTTGAGCAGACCTGGCCGGACGGCGTCGGGCTGATCGAGCTCGACTGGATTGGGCTGGCGCCGGACCCGGACGGGTTCGCCCCGCACCAGCGCCCAGCGGTGGAATGGCTCGACCATGACCGGGTCGCCGACCTCGTCCCTGGCCTGGCCCGCCCGATGGCGGGAGCGCTGATCCGGCGGCAGGCACGGGTGAACCCGCTGCGCTCGCTGGTCCGGCTCGCCGCGGTGCTGCCCGCGGTGGCGACCGGGACCGCGGCCACGTCCATCACCACCGAGGGTGGCCGGGTGACCAAGGTCACCACCACGGCCGGGGATATTCACCCGGGCTCGGTGGTCTTCGCCACCGGGCTGCCGCCGTTGCTCGACGGCCTCGCGCTCGATCTGCCCGCCAGCCGGGTCAAGGGGCACTTGCTGGTCACCGAGCCCTCACCGGTGCGCCTTCCCGGCACCGTCGCGCCGGTCGCCACCCAGCTTGACGACGGCCGGCTGCTGGTCGGCGGCACGTTCGACATGGGCGACGAGACGCCGGCCGTCCGCCAGGATGTCATCGACTCCATCCTGGAGGCGCTGTATGCCACGCTGCCCGCGGTGCGCGGGCTGCCCGCCGCCTACCAGTGGTACTGCTTCCGGCCCCGGCACCCCGATGGCCGCCCCGTCATCGACAAGGTGCCCGGGCTCGACAACGCATGGCTCACCTCCGGGCACTTCCGTACCGGCATTCTGATGGCCCCGATCACCGCGGCCACGATCACCCGGTGGATCTCGGCGGGCGAACCACCGGCTGAGGCGGCTGCCTGGAGCATCGACCGGTTCACCGAACGCCGGCACATCCGGCGCTAGCGGCCTGACCCGGCGCGGCCGAGCGGTCCCCGCGCCGGGCCCGGGCGCTCATCCGGCCCGGCTCCGCACGAGATGGCGAACCCGGACGCGGATCCGTGCATGGCCGCCATAACCGCGGGTAGTGGCGAACGCGATATCGACTGGAATGTGCTCAGGGAGTGATTCCTCATGACAGCGATGATGCGAGTGCCGCGCACCCGCGGCGTGGGCAGTGGCCTCCTGCTGATCGTGCTTGGTGCGTGGGGCGCGCTGATCCCGTTCATCGGCCCCTACTTCCATTTCGCCTACACCCCCGACACCGCGTGGACCTGGACCTGGGGCCGGTTCTTCCTGGAGATCGTGCCCGGGGTGGCCACCGCCCTCGGCGGGCTGATCCTGATGATCAGCGCCTTCCGCCCGGTCGCGATGTTCGGCGCGGCCCTGGCTGCCGCCGCCGGTGCCTGGTTCGTCGTGGGCAGCCTGCTCGGGCCGGTGTGGACCAGCAGCGCCACGCTGGGCGTGCCGGGTGGTGTCCCCGCCGCGCTCGACCCGGGCCAGCCAACCGGGGGCCCGCTGCACATGGTCGCCGAGCATCTGAGCTTCTTCACCGCCCTGGGCGTGGTCATCGTGTTCCTCGCCGCCGTGGCCTTCGGCCGCCTTGCGGTGATCGGTGCACGGGATGCCCAGCTCGCCGCGGGCGAAGAGGCGACCTGGTCCAAGCCAGGCCGCCGGGGCGACCGGGAGGAGAAGCCGGCGAAGCAGGACCAGCCCGCCACCGAGCAGGACGGCGAGCGGCCGAGCGTATGGCAACGGCTCACCGCGGCGCGGTAACCACCCGCGGCCGGCACGGCGAAGGGGCGGGCCCCAGGCTGGGGCCCGCCCCTTCGCGTCCGCCGGGTCAGGTCCGGGGCATGTTCTTGTACCGGAAGTCGTTGAACAAGCCCACCTGGTCGCAGAAGTGCGGGCTGGGCGTGCCCGCCGCGGAGATGAACGCGCTCTGCCCGGGCGGCAGCTCGTCCTGGCCGGTGAGCGTGGGCCCGACGTCCACGCCCATCATGAACGTACTGCGGTTCTGGCTGGCGCTGGTGCCGCAGTGGGTGGTGATGCCCACAGCGAGCGGGTCCAGGCTGTCCCAGTTCTGGTCCTGGGCCGGCTGGTAGCCCCACTTGCCGATGTCGGTGGTGCCGAAGCCGGGGACGTTCTGGCCGAGCTGGGTACCGGTGCCGGACAGGATCGTGATCGCGTCGTTGAGGCTCTCCACCAGAAGCTGGCTACGGTGACCGCCGAAGTAGCCGCCCTGGTAGCACAGCGTCCCGCACGGCACCAGCCCGTGGGTGACGTGCAGGGCGTGGTACAGCAGGTTGTAGGTGGCCATCCCGCCGAGCCCGCCATAGCTGCCCAGGCCCAGGCTCGAATCGCTGAAGTTGACCTTGCCGGTGTACTGCTCACCGGGATTGAGGCCGCCCTCGAACACGTTGCGCTCGTAGGCCTCCAGGAAGTTCATGAAGATCGACATGGCCGGGCTGCCCAGCGTGCTGACGCCGTTCCAGTGCGCCAGCACGTTGACCGCCTGCTTCAGGTCGGGGTGGGTCGTGGGATCCACGAGCGGGTCGCCGGCCTGCACCAGGTTCCGGTAGGCCCGCACCAGGTATGGGATGAAGAACGGGGCCGCGGGCCGGGTGTTGTCCCCGTTGTCGATGGTGCCGATCGTGTGCTCGATGCCTTCCAGGCCCTTGACGCTCATCGTCGTACTGGCCTGGACCAGCTGGCTGATGAGCTGGGAACGGAAGATCGTGCCCCAGTACTCGTCGCCGCCGTTCTGCTGGTAGAACGCCTGCTGCGAGGGCTTGGTGTTCCAGTTGTCCAGGAAGCCCTGCTTCGGGTTGACGCTGTGCGGCATCTGCGCGAACGGCACGAAGCCGGTCCACTGCTGGGTGCCGTCGCCCGCGCCGGGCAGCCGGGGGTCCACGCCGGCCGGCTCGACCGGGACCAGCCCGTCGCCGAAGTAGGCGATGTTGCCGTGCTGGTCGGCGTAGAGGAAGTTGTGCAGGGTGGTCACCAGGCTCATGGAGTGCCGGAACTGGCTCAGGTTCGCGTCGCCGCCGAGCTGGGCGAACCCGGCAAGGGTACCGGTCTCCTGGCCCCACGAGGCGAACCGCACGGAGATGGCGAGGTGATCAGTGGGGTCGGCGAGGACCACCGGCCCGTCGATGGTCCGCAGTGCCGTGAACGACACCGGCGGCTGGCCCGCGACATTGATCGTCTCCGGGATGGCCTGCATCGGGACCTGCTGGCCGTTGAACTCATATGTCGGCGGGGTCGCCGTGTAGTTGACGTTGTGCTCGATGTAGACCCGCTGGTCCACCAGTTCCTCGCTGGTGGTGGTCCAAGCGATGTTGGCGTTCCGGCCGATCAGGACGAACGGCTCGCCGGTGATGTACATGCCGCCCGCGTCGTAGCCGGGGGCGTGCAGGTACTCCTCACCGTCCACGCTCGGGGTGCCGAACCCCTCCTGCGGCGCGCCCCACAGCAGCGCGTGGCCGTCGGCCGAGCGCGAGCCGGACACCGCGATCGCGTTGGAACCGCCATGGGCCAGCACCCGCATGGTGACGCCGGTCTTCAGGATCGAGGCCCGGTCGGCGGCCAGCTTGGCGGCCGCCTTGGCGAGCATGGTGCGGCTGATCGACGGCAGCCCCGCGGCCGCGTGCAGCAGCGCGCTGTCCGCCCGGGCCGGCGACGCCCCGGCCTGCGTGGCCACCCTGGGCCCGGGCACCGTCGTGGGGGCGGTGGGGTCGTTGATCCAGCGGGCATCGTTGAAGATCCCGGCCGCCGTGCTGAACGGGTGCTTGGAGCCGGTCTTGACCAGCTCGTTCTCCAGGTACTGGAGGAACTGCAGGTTGGTCAGCTCGCTGCCACCGCCGCCACCGAATTGGCGGGCCAGGTAGTTGCCGACGGCAACCGTGTCCTCGGGCTGCCACGCGGCCGGCCGGTACGGGCCGGGCAGCCCGAGGGCCTGGCCGAGCACGAAGAACTCGTAAGGAACCTGCTGCGCCTCGCTGGTGGGGCTGGCGTACGCGCTCGCCTCGTAGGCGTTGATCCCGTCGGAGAAGTCGGTGATAGCTGTTCTCGTGGCGGCGGGAAGCGACTGGAACTGGGCAGTCAGCTCGGCCGGGGTGTAGAAGAACGTCCGGACGGTCTCGTCCTGGCTCAGCTCACCCGGGCCGAAGATCTCCGACAGCGTGCCCTCGACGGCGCGCCTGGTCAGCTCGAGCTGGACCATCCGGTCCTGCGCCTGCGCCCAGCCGGCCCCGAACCACATCCGGGCCTGCGACGTCGCGGTGATCGTGGGCACCCCGAACGAGCTGCGCGCGATCGTGAAGCCTTGCGTGGCCGGCGCGGTCCCGGCCGCGGCAGCCGCGCCGAGCGCGCCGGGAACTATCCCGGTGACGGCCAGTGCGACCGCACCACCCACCGCCGCCAGCCGCACCCTGATGACGCCATGCCATGCCACCAACCGACCCACCGCCCCACTCACCCTGCTCCCAAGCCGGGGTAAAGGTCACATTTCAGCGCACCAAACCCTCGGAACGTAGTGCGGCGCGCTGGCCAGTGTCAACAGCCCGCGCACAGCAACAGCCGGGCACTTTTGCCGGAACGCCTGGCCTTCCTTGAAGGTAAAAACGCGGATGCGGCCGGCGGTACGGGGGCATGGTGGAATCCCGGGCCATCCGAGTGGAAGGGCATCTCAGTGCGGTTCCGCCTTCGTTTCGTGACGTACCCCGTTCTGGCACTGTGCGCCATCGTCGCATTGAGCGTCGCCCAGCCGGCCGCCAGATCGCAGGGGGTCACGGCGGCCCCGCCCGCACCGTCCGGCATACACAAGATCCAGCACGTGATCATCATCATGCAGGAGAACCGGTCGTTCGACTCCTACTTCGGCGCCTACCCGGGCGCGGACGGGATCCCGATGAAGGCCGGAAAGCCCGCCGTCTGCGTGCCCGATCCGCTGACGGGCAAGTGCGTCGCCCCGTTCGTGGACCACAACGACCAGAACCCCGGCGCGCCGCACAAGGCCGCCGACAGCCTGGCTGACGTGGACGGCGGGAAGATGGACGGGTTCATCGCGAACGCCGAGCACAACCGGTGCACGCCCGGCCACAAGTGCATCGCCGACGACGTCATGGGCTACCACGTACGGTCCGACATCCCCAACTACTGGGCGTATGCGAAGAACTTCGTCCTTGACGATCACATGTTCGAGTCGGTGGCGTCCTGGAGCTTCACCTCCCACCTGTCCCTGGTCTCCGCGTGGGCCGCCAAATGCCCGAGCCCGCACGACCCGATGAGCTGCAAGAGCGACCTGCTCCCGCGGAACCGGACCGACAGCGACCCGCAGCCGTTCGCCTGGACCGACCTGACCTACCTGCTGCACGCGCACAACATCAGCTGGGGGTACTACCTCGACCGCGGCGTCCAGTCCACGGCGAACCCCAACGGCGTGCCCAAGATCTGGGACGTGATGCCCGGCTTCACCGACGTGCACTCCGACCACCAGACGAGCAGCGTCCAGCCGCTCAGCAACTTCATGACCCAGGCCCAGGCGGGTACCCTGCCGGCCGTGTCCTGGATCGTGCCCGACCAGCAGGACAGCGAGCACCCCAACGCGCTGGTCAGCACCGGGCAGGCCTACGTGACCCATATCATCAACACGGTCATGCGCAGCAGCGACTGGAGTTCCAGCGCGATCTTCCTGGCCTGGGACGACTGGGGCGGCTTCTACGACAACGTGGTCCCGCCGGTCGCCGACTCCCTCGGCTACGGGATCCGGGTGCCCGCCATGGTGATCAGCCCCTACGCCAAGCCGGGATACATCGACCCGCAGACGCTGTCGTTCGACGCCTACCTCAAGTTCGTCGAGGACGACTTCCTCGGCGGCCAGCGGATCGACCCGGCCACCGACGGCCGGCCGGACTCCCGGCCCGATGTCAGGGAGAGCCTGTCCATGCTGGGCAGCCTGCAGAAGGACTTCAACTTCAACCAGTCCCCCCGGCCGCCGATGACCCTCAATCCGTGCCCCCCGAACACCACGCTGACGCCCAAGCCCCCGGCCACATGCAACAGGCAGGTACGGCTGCCCAAACACGCACCGGCCTCCTGACGCCGCGCCGAAGCCGGTGATCCCCGGGCAACCGTCTCGGAGGCGGGTGTCAGGCAGCCTTCCTGGCCACGCCGCCGCGCAGTGTCTCGCCAACGCCCTCGCCCGACTCTGCCGAGCCGGGACGCCACTCGGAGATCCAGACCAGGCCGGGCTTCAGCAGTTCGAAGCCGTCGAACAGGCGGCGCACCGACTCCAGGCTGCGCAGCGCCAGCGATGCCGACGACTGGCTGTAGACCTCGGCGGACAGCTGGGCACGCGGGTCGTCCGGGCGGGTCTCCAGTGTGCCGTGCGAGATGACCAGGAAGCTGCCCGGGGCCATGGCCGCCCGGAACTGCGCGATGACCGCCCACGGGTCGTGCTGGTCGGGCACGAAATGCAGCACGCTCATGAACATCAGCGCCAACGGCTCACCGAAGTCGATGATCTGCCGGGTCAGCGGATGGCCGAGGATCTCACCGGGACGCCGCAGGTCGGCCTCGATGATCTGGGTTGCCGCCGACGACAGCAGCGCGCGGGCGTGACAGCAGACCACCGGATCGTTGTCGACATAGAGGACCCGGGTGCCCGGCGCCGCCCGGCGGGCCACCTCGTGCACGTTCCCCATGGTCGGAAGGCCGGTGCCGACGTCGATGAACTGGCGGATGCCGTACTCGGTCGCGAGGACCTGCACCGCGCGGCGCAGGAAGGCCCGGTTGGCACGGGCGACCAGCGGAAGCTGGGGCATCATCGTGATGAGCTTCCCGGCCGCATCGCGGTCGGCGGGGAAGTTGTCCCTGCCGTCCAGCATGTAGTCGTACATGCGGGCGATGTTGGGCGTGGTGACATCCAGCCCCGCCGGATCCGGTCCCGCCATGGCGTCTCCCTCGGCCGGGCCCCCACACTGCGAAATCCGTTGTGTGCCAGGGGGTTAGCCAAGCGTAGCGCCCACGCTGCACGGCCGAAGTAAACCCTGGGGCACCCTGCTGCGTCTTTTGTCCGGGAATGAGCTGCGGCGAGCGGAGGATGTCAGATGATCACGACGGTGCTCGCAGTGCGCAGCCGCCTGTTCCGGCACACCGCGGCCGGGGCGTGTGCCGCGCTTGCCATAACCGCGGCGGCCGCTACGGCGCCTGCCCAGGCCGCCGCCCGTGCGACGGGCCACACCCGGGCCGCCGCAGCCACGCCACGGGGCCGGGAGTGGGCGGCGTTCGCCTACTACCCGCCCAAGAACGAACTGGTCCTGTTCGGCGGCAGGCGCCCCGGCACGATCTTCGGCGACACCTGGACCCGGACCGGGAGCACCTGGACACAGCAGAACCCGGCCACGGCCCCATCGGCGCGCACCGGCGCGGCGATGGTCTACGACCCGGCCAGCAGCCAGTTGCTGCTGTTCGGCGGTGGCGCGACCACCGGCACCGGGTTCAGCAACGAGACCTGGACCTGGAACGGCACCACCTGGACCCTGCTGCACCCGGCCACCTCCCCGCCGGCCAGGGAGGACCACAGCCTGGTCTACGACGCCGCCACCAAGACCGTGCTGATGTTCGCCGGATGGCATGGGTCCTACTGGGACGACATGTGGTCCTGGAACGGCACCACCTGGACCCAGCTCAGCCCGGCCACCTTGCCCAGCGGGCGGGACAGCTACGCGTTCGTCTACGACCCGGCGACCAAGCAGGTCATCCTGTTCGGCGGGTTCCGCGGCAGCGGCTACACCCCGGGCGACACCTGGTCCTGGAACGGCACCACCTGGACCCAGCTCAGCCCGGCGGCCTCGCCCGGTGTCGACGTCTTCGCCTGGCAGGCGACCTACGACGCGGCCAGCCACCAGGTCCTGCTGTTCGGCGGCGACGAGGGCGGCGGCACGTTCGGCAGCTCGACCTGGACCTGGACCGGCACCAACTGGAGCAAGCTCAGCCCATCCGCCGTACCACCGGTCCGCGCCTTCGGGACGATGACCTATGACAGCGCCGACCAGCGGGTGGTGCTGTTCGCCGGCAGTGAGAACGCCCTGCAGACCTTCCCGACCGCCATCTGGGGCTGGAACGGCAGCACCTGGAGCCCGGGCAGCTAACGCGGCGCCCTAGCTAGCCGTACAGCGCGTCGAGGACGTCGGCGTATTTGGCGTGGACGATCCGCCGCCGCAGCTTCATGGTGGGGGTGAGTTCCTCGGTCTCCGCGGTCCACTCCACCGGCAGCAGCCGCCACTGCTTGACCTGCTGGACCCGGGCGAGCCGCTCGTTCGTGGCCGCGACCGCGGCGCCCACCTCGGCGAGCACCACCGGGTCCGCGGCCAGTTCGGCCAGTGAGCCGGCGCCGATGCCGCGGGCCTTCGCCCAGGCGGGCGCCACCTCGCCGTCCAGGGTGAGCAGCGCCACCACGTACTTCCGCTGGTCGCCGTAGGCGAGCGCCTGGCCGATCAGCGGATGGGCGACGAGCAGGCCCTCGATCGCCGCTGGCGCGATGTTCTCGCCGCCCGCGGTGATGATCAGTTCCTTCTTGCGGTCCACCACCGACAGGAACCCGTCGTCGTCCAGCCTGCCGATGTCGCCGGTGTGCAGCCAGCCATCGGCGTCGATCAGGTCCGCGGTGAGGTCGGGCCGGTTCAGGTATCCCGGCGTGGTCAGCGGGCCGCGGACCAGGATCTCCCCGTCGCCGGCGATGCGCACCTCCATGCCCGGGTAGGGCTGGCCCACCGTGCCAAGCTTGAACGCCTGCGGCCTGTTGGTGGTGAACGCACCGGTGGTCTCGGTCATCCCGTAGATGTCGAGGATCTTCATGCCCAGGCCGGAGAAGAACGCCGCGACCTCGGGCGGCAGCGGCGCCGCGGCGCTCGACACGATCTCCGCCTCGCCCAGGCCGAGCAGCCCGCGGATCGGCGCCAGCACCGCCGCGTCCGCCGCGGCGAACTCATCCTCCAGTCCGGGCGGCATGGTGTGCCCGTACTGGCACGCCTGCACGTAACGCCGCCCCGTGTCCATCGCCTTGGCCACCGCGGCCCGCTTGGCCTCGTCCTGCTCAAGGGTGAACAGCGCCTCGATGCCGGCCCGGATCTTCTCCCACACCCGTGGCACCCCGAAGAAGCCGTTGGGGCGGACCTTCCCGACCACCCGCACGAGCTGTGTCGGGTCCGGGCAGAAGTGGACGTGCGTCCCGGTGTGGATGGGCAGGTAGATGCTGAACATGCGCTCCGCGATGTGCGCGAGCGGCAGGTAGGACACCCACCGTGCCCGGTCCGGGATGAGGCCCATGTCCTGCGCACAGGCAAGCTCGTAGCCGATATTGCGGTGGGTGAGCAGCACGCCCTTCGGGTTACCGGTCGTTCCCGAGGTGTAGAGCAGGGCCACCGGGTCGTCGATGCTGATCGCCGCCACCCGCCTGCTGACCAGGTCCGGGTCGGCGGCGTACCGCTCCTTGCCGAGCGCGGCGAAGGCGTCCCAGGTGAGGTAGGGCTCACCGGCCGGGCACGCGGTGGCGTCCCTGACGATGATCGTCTTGAGCCCGGGCAACTGGGACAGCACCGGCTGCCAGCGCGCCAGTTCGCCGGCCCCGTCCAGGACCGCGATCCGGGCGTCACAGTCCCCGGCCACGAAGGCGATCTGCTCCGGCGCCAGCGTGGCGTAAATCGTCACGCCCAGGCCGCCGGCGTGTACCGCGGCCAGGTCGGCGAGCACATGCTCGGTGCGGTTGGGCAGCATCAGGGCGACCCGCTCGCCCGGGGCGAGGCCGAGCGCGGCAAAGCCGGCCGCCAGTTCCCGTACCTTCTGGTGGGCCTGCGCCCAGGTCAGGGTCTGCCAGCTGTCGCCGGCCTCGTTGGAGAACGCCGGGGCATCCCCCGCCTCCGCGGCGGTGTGGCCGAGCAGGTCGCACAGGGTCCGGCTGCCCACCGCCTGCTCGATCTCGGCCCGCTGCTGGAGTGTTTGCGCCGTCATGCTGGTCCTCCGGTCGGTCTGGAGTCAGGCCATGAACGGCCGACACCCGGTTGACCCAGTATGCGAGGGGCAGGGGCGGTGTGTGCAAGATCTCGCCGGGAGAGCTTGCCCGGGCCCCCGGCGCCCGCGCCGACGGCCCGGATCCCGTGGCGCTAACCTCGACCCCATGGCCTCCGGATCCGAGCACCTGCGCCCCAGCCTGCACGAGTACCTGGTCGCCCACTCCAGCCCACCGGACGCGCTGCTGCGCGACCTGATCGCGGAGACCGCCGAGAGGTTCCCGGACCGGGTGACCTTCCAGATCGGCCCGGAGCAGGGCACGTTCATGACAATGCTGGCCAGCCTCATGGGCGCCCGCCAGGTGGTCGAGGTCGGCACCTTCACCGGCTACTCCTCGCTGTGCCTGGCGCGCGGCCTGGCCGACGGCGGGAAGCTGCTGTGCTGCGACGTGAGCGAGGAGTGGACCACGCTGGCCCGCGCCTACTGGCAGAAGGCGGGCCTGGCCGACCGCATCGAACTGCGGCTCGGCCCGGCCCTGGGCACACTGCGCACGCTGCCCGGCGGCCGGTGGATCGACCTCGCCTTCATCGATGCCGACAAGCAGGGCTATCTCGGCTACTGGGAAGAGCTTGTGCCGCGGATCCGGCCGGGCGGCGTCATCCTGGTGGACAACACCTTCCTGCACGGCCGGATCTTCGCCGCCGCCCCGGATCCCGACGCCCAGGCGATCAAGGATTTCAACGAGCAGGTCATGCTGGACGGCCGGGTGGAGCTGGTGATGCTGCCGGTCGGCGACGGCCTCACCCTGGCCCGCGCGAAGTAGCACCGGCCCGGCGGCCGCCACCCCGGCAGCCGCACGGCGTTGCCTCACCGCCACCCGATCTGCAATGGTTTGCATAGGGGCGGGGCCGACCAGCGGGAAGCGAGGCCAAGCATGACCAGCGCCGACATCGTGGTCGCCGGAGCGGGACACAACAGCCTGCTCACCGCCTGCTACCTGGCCAAGGCGGGCTACCGCTGCCTGGTGCTTGACGCCCGGAGCATCCCCGGCGGCGGTGCGGCCACCGAGGAGCTGCTGCTGCCCGGGTTCGGCATCGACACCTGCGCCACCGGCCACACCATGATCAGGGTCAACCCGGCGCTGCTTCACGACGAACTGGGGCTGATCGCCGACTACGGGCTGCGGTACGTGGAGCCGGACCCGGTCGAACAGGTGGCCTTCCCGGACGGCGAGCAGTTCACCATGTGGCTCGACCGGGAGCGCACGGCCGAAGAGGTGGCCAGGTTCTCCCGCGAGGACGCCGCCGCCTACCGCCGGCTGCTCGACGACTACGACGAGGTCAAGGCCCTGTTCAGCCGGTGGCAGTTCACCCCGGTGGGCTACGGGCCTTCGCTGGAGGAGATGCTCGCCGATCACCCGCGGGGGCGGATCTGGGCGCGCCGCCGCCAGTTGTCGGCGGTGGAGGTGGTCAGGCACGAGTTCTCCAGCCGGCACGTCCAGGCGTTCCTGCTGTGGATGGCCTACCAGGTGTTCCAGCCACTGGACACGCCAGGCTCGGGGGTACTGCCCTACCAGCAGACGTTCGGCCGCCAGCAGCGAAGCTGGTCCATCCCGGTCGGCGGGTCGGCGAGCCTCACCGCGGCGATGACCGGTTACCTGGAGGACCACGGTGGCACGATCCTCTGTGACCGCCGGGTGACCCGGCTGCTGCTGGAGGACGGCCGGTGCACCGGCGTGGCGACCGACGACGGCGAGCAGTACCTCGCCGGCACCGCCGTGGTGTCCACGGTGCACGTCAAGCACCTGCGGGACATGGCGCCGGCGCAGGCCTGGCCGGAGGAGTTCCACTACGGGGTGGACACCTACGACGTGGGGGTGCCCGGGTTCGCCGCCTACTACTGCACCACGGCGGCACCGGAGTTCGCCTCCCCCCACGGACCGCGGACGGCGGTCTCCGCCGGGCTGGCCGGCTGGCCGGAGGACATGATCGACCTCGGCGCGGACCTGCGCGCTGGCCGGTACATCCCGGATCCGCCGTGGGTGCTGGTGGCCACCCCGACGCTGGCCGACCCGGGCCGGGCGCCGGAGGGCTGCCACACCGTCAAGATCCTGAGCCCGCAGACCTACCGGCTCCCCGAGGGCATGGGCGGCTGGGCGGACGTCAAGGAACAGCACGCGCGCCGGCTGCTTGACCGGTTGCGCAGGCACGCACCCAATCTGACCGACGACACCATCCTGGCGCATCTGGTCAAGTCCCCGGCGGACATCGAGCAGCTCAACCCGCACATGATCAACGGCGCGTTCCACGGCGGCAACCGCGGTCCCGCGTTCAGCGGTGCGCTGCGGCCGGCGCCCGGCTGGGCCAGCCACCGGATGCCCATCCCCGGCCTGTACCAGACCGGGGGCAGCACGCACCCGGGCGGATCCATCACCGGCGCCCCCGGGCGCAACGCGGCCACCGTGCTGCTCGCCGACCTCGGCCACGACCCGGCCGAGGTCATGTCCGGACCGGCCGTCACCGCCGCGAAGGCACGGGCCCATGGCTGACGCGCAGGTCTCCTCCGCTATCGCCAACTGGGGACCACGGTTCACCGCGCAGGGCGTCGACCCCGGGGATTTCGCCCGGGTGACCGGTGGCATCGAGCGCTGGGAGGACTGGCTCGCCGCCTGGCGGGACAACGGCGACATGCATGCCGGGCTGGCCCGCGAGGCGGCCGGCCGGGGCTGGCCGCGGACCGCCGGCGAGGCCTGGATCCGGGCCGCGGTGAGCTACCACTTCGGCAAGTTCGTCTGGATGCTCGACATGAACGCCCACGACGCGGTCGCCGCGCAGGCGGTGGCGGCCATGTACCGCGGGCTTGAGCTGCTCGACCCGGCCGCGGAGCGGATCGAGATCCCGTTCGGCGGCGCCTCCCTGGTCGGCAACCTGCGCCGGCCACCGGGCGCGGACCGCCCGCCACTGGTGCTGCTGATCGCCGGGCTCGACTCCACCAAGGAGGAGTTCTTCGCGGTGGAGAACACCTTCCTCGCCCGGGGCCTGGCGACCTTCTCACTGGACGGGCCGGGACAGGGCGAGTCGGCCAGTGCGGTGAAGATCCGCCCGGACTTCGAAGTGCCGGTCGCGGCCGTGCTCGACGTGCTGTGCCAGCGCGCCGACCTGGACGGCGACCGGGTGGGCACGCTCGGGGTCAGCCTGGGCGGCTACTACGCGGCCCGGGCCGCGGCCTTCGAGCCCAGACTCAAGGCGGTCGTCGTCTGCGGTGGCTGCTACGACTACGGGGCGCTGATCCGGGACCGGTCACCGCACAGCTTCGCCACATTCAGCTACGGCTGCGGCGCCGCCAGCCCCGAGGAGGCCCATCAGGTCGCCGAGCGGATGAGCCTGGCGGGCGTGGCGGAACGGATCACCCAGCCGATGGTCGTGGTGTTCGGCAAGCGCGACCGGCTGGTCCCATGGCAGCACGCGGAACGGGTGGCGGCCGAGGCGCCCGCGGCGCAGCTGTGGATGTTCGACGAGGGCAACCACGTGTGCATGAACCTGACCTACCGGTGGCGCCCGCAGGCGGCCGACTGGCTGGCGGACCGCCTGGCGGCCCGACATTGAGAACCGGGCCACCCGCCCGGGGCTAGCTGGCAGGGCCACGGCCCGGTGACGAAGGAACCGGGCCGTAGGCCACCGGGGGGTTCCGGGCGGTCGCTCCCCCGAGTTAACAGAGCCCAACAGCCGCCAGGTCGCCGGCCAATGTGGCCTGCTCGGTGGCGGTCAGCGAGACCAGCGGCGGGCGCACCGGGCCGCCGGACATGCCGGTCAGCCCGGCCCAGGCCTTGATCGAGGCGATGCTGTCGATCCGGCGCTCGTGGCCCTGCAGCCACGTGGCCGCCACCGAGCGCACCGGGTCCAGTGTCGCGGCCACCTCGGCGGCCTTGGCCGTCTCCCCGGCCAGCGCCAGCCTGGTGTACTCGCGCATCGGCTGCCAGCCCGGCACCTGGTACAGGTACGGCGCGGCCGAGGACATGTACACGCGCTGGCCATGCGAAATCATGTTCTCCAGCCAGGTCTCCTCGTGCGGGGAGCAGACCAGGATCTGCTCGCCGAACCGGTACAGCAGCTCCAGGTACCTGGCGTGGTCGCGGCCCACCTTGATGCCCACCACGTTCTCGATCCCGGCCAGCCGCTCGATCAGCTCGGTGGACAGGGCCACCCCCGCGTAGCTGGTGTCGAACAGCCACACCCCGATGTCCACGCTCGCGCAGACGTGGGCGAACCACTGGTAGAGCCCTTCGTCGGAGGCGGGCGGGTAGTACGGGTTGATCACGACGGCGAAGTCCGCGCCGGCCGCCTCCGCGTGCCGGGTCAGCTCGATGGTCTCCGCCGCGCTGTGCTGCCCGGTATGGGCGAGCACCGGGCAGCGCCCGCTCGCCCGCTCCACGACCAGCTCGGTGAGCCGGCGCCGCTCCGCCCCGGACAGCGCCCAGAACTCACTCATCACCCCGCCGCTGAAGATCCCGTCGATCCCCAGGTCGCCGGTGAGCCGGTCCAGGTCGGCGCGCAGCGCGGCCTCGTCGATGCCGCCGTCGGTGCCGAACGGGACGGTGATGGCCGCCCACAGGCCGGTGAACCGTTCCCGTGCGGCCAGCTTGGCCTCCGCCTTCGAGTAGTCCATGGCACGCCTCCGCCGGTCAGAGTGTTTCCGCGAGCCAGTCGGCCACCAGCGGCCGCGCCTGGTACCAGAGGTTGTTGAGAATGTGCACCCCGTCCGGGTAGATCACCGTGGTGACCGGCCCGCCATACTCGGCGGCGATCCGCTCCCCGTGCACCGGCGGCGACCCGGGGTCGTTGCCACCGTAGAGCTGCAGCAGCGGCACCCGGGCCCGGGCGGCGGCACCGGCCAGGGTCATCGCCGCCATGTTGGCGGCCGGGTCGGGGCCGTGATGCTGGTACTGCCCGGGCCGGGTCAGGTCGTCCATCTCCGCGAACCGCCCCGCCGGGGTGTACCAGCTGGAGATCGCGAACACCGCCCGCACCCGCTCGTCTGCCGCGGCTGTGCGGATGGCGAACATGCCGCCGTAGGAGATGCCGCCCACGGCCAGGCGTGAGCCGTCCAGGTCGGGCCGGGCGGCGAGCGCGCCGATGATCGCCTGGATGGCGACCTCCTGGTCGGGCCGCAGCTTGCTGTCGAAGCTCAGCATTCCCTGGCCGGGGCCGTCGAAGGCGGCCACCGCCAGGCCGCGGGCGACGATGTGGTCGGCGAGGTTGTACAGCTCCTCTTTTGCCGAATCAGCCCCAGGTAGTAGCAATACGATCGGCGGGCGGCTGGCCTGTTCCGGGACGCGCAGGTAGCCCGGCATGACCAGCCCTTCGAACGGCACGCCCAGCAGTTCCATGCGCGGCGCGGCGAGCGGAGCGGCCTTGGCCCAGGCAGCCCCCATTGCCTCCAGCGCGGCGCGGAACTGGGCCTGGTCGTGGGTGAACACGAAACTGGCCCAGTGGTAGGCGAGTGCGCCGCGCAGGTAGGCGTCCCCCGCGGTGAGCCTGCGGCCAGCGGCCAGGGCGGCGTCACCGCGCTCGACGTGCCGCGCGGCGTGCTGGCTCCAGGCCGCGCACCACTGCTCATAGTCGGTGATCTCCGCCTTGAGCTGCTCGAATTCCCACGGGGTCACGTAGTTGGACAGGATCCGCCAGGTGAACCGGCGGTACATGGAAACCAGCCGCTCGTCCATCGTCCGCCTCTCAGCCCGCGGGTGCCCAGGTGCACCGGTCCCCGGTCACAGTCCAGATGGTTCCTGTCGGGGGCGGTGCCCAGAACTCCACGAACGAGAAGTTCTCGCCGGTGTCGTTCTCGAACCAGTGCACCTCGCCGGGGCCGACCAGGGCGCTGTCCCCGGCCTCCAGCCGGTTCGCCTCCTCGTCGGTGTACAGCAGCCCGGACCCGGCCAGCACGCAGAACACGTGGTGGCAGTCGGTGTGGTAATGCGCGGCGGCGGTGTCGCCGGGGTGGTAGATGATCCGGTCGGCACGGATCGCCCGCGCGGCCACCGGCACGTTCTCGGTGACCAGGTCGAGCCGGTCCCTGGTATCCCTGGTGGACACCAGGTGCGGCAGTTCGGCGGCCGCGAACGCTTTGCGCGGTGTTAGCCCGGGAGGCTCATCCGCGGCCGGCCCGGTTGTCTCGGCAACCATCAGGTCAAGGCCATCCGGCCCGGCTTCGACCGACAGTTCGGCACAGGGCCCGAGCCAGAGCACGCTTTCCGCGGCAAGAGCGAACCGCTCGGCGGGCGGCGCCGCGGCGGCCGTCCCTGAGCCCGCGATCACGTACCCGAACGCCTCCGCGCCGCGCGGCGGAACCAGCCGCGCAGTGATGTCCGCATCGATGAGGAAGCGCCTGACCTTGAGCGGTACCGGCTCGTCGAATATGCCCTCGGCGGCCCAGGGCCCGGTCGTCCAGCCCTGATCGGGGTTGCAGGCGGCGGAGAAGACGGGAGTGCAGATCTGGACCACGGGGGCTCCTCGCTCAGGGGATGAGGATCGGGCGGATGGCCTCCCGGCGCTCCAGTGCGCCGAAGGCGGTGGCGACGTCGGCGAGCGGGTAGATGTGCGTGGTCAGCGGCTCGGTGCGGATCGCGCCGGAGGCGAGCAGCGCGATCATGGCGGGGTAGGCGTTCGGGCTGGACCGGATGCCAAGCACGTCGAGTTCGTCCAGGGTGACCAGGTCGACCGGGAGTTCCGCGCTGGCACCGCCGGCCAGGCCGAGCAGCGCCACGGTCCCGCCGCGCCGGGCGCAGCGCAGCGCCTGGGCCACCACAGCCGGGTTGCCGGAGCAGTCGAACACGCAGTCGGCGCCCCGGCCGCCGGTGGCCGCCCTGGCCCCGGCCACCGGGTCCCCGCGGGAGTAGTCCACGACGGCGCTGGCGCCGAGATCGCGGGCGATGTCCAGGCGCGGCCCACGGCCCACGACGACGACGTTGGTCGCGCCCGCCGCCCTGGCCACCTGGAGCATGAGCAGGCCGAGCAGGCCAGGGCCGAACACGACGGCGCTCGCACCAGGCCCGAGCCGGGCCCTGCGGGCCGCGTGCACGGTCAGCGCGCCCTGGTTGACCAGGGCGGCCGAGACGTCACTGACCTCGGGCGGCACCTTGTGCAGAGCAATGGCGGGCCGGACGGCGTACTCCGCCAGGGCTCCCGGCGCGGTGTGGCCGTACAGCTTGAAGCCGGGCTCCCTGACCCGCTCGCACAGGTTGTACCGGCCCGCCCGGCACATCGGGCAGCTGCCGCAGCCGGTGTGGTTCTCCGCCACCACCCGGTCCCCGGCGGCCAGCCCGCTGCGCTCTGCGCCGGGCCCGAGGGCGGCGATCTCGCCGGACCATTCGTGCCCGATGATGAACGGCAGCGCGGGCGGCCAGGTGCCCCGGTAGGCGCCCGCCACGATCTTCAGATCGGTGCCGCAGATGCCGCAGGCCCGGACCCGGACCAGCACCTCGCCCTCGCCGGGCTCGGGCACCGGGACCTCCGCCACCTCCAGGCTGCCGAACTCCCGCAGCAGGGCCGCCCGCATCGCGGTCACTGGCCCTCTCCCCCGGGCAGCGCGGCCCATATCTCCCGCACCTGGCGCACCACGTGGTCGGCGACGGCCTCGGCGATCTCCTCGGCGCGTTCGGGGGTGGCCAGTTCGGGGCGGCCGTACCAGCCGGTCTCGGCGACGTGGTGGAAGTCGCGCATCACCGGATATACGTCCGGGCGGCGGAACAGCGCATGGGCCGCCTCGCCGGCTGCCCGGTCACTGGCCGGGGTGGCATGCTCCAGGTGCACCAGGGTGGGATCGAAGGCCAGGACCGCCGCCGTCTCCATGGACCCGGCGTGGGTGAACTCCATCTCGCCGGGAAACAGCGTGTGGGTGATCACGTGGGTCTCGGCCATCACCACTTGGACGCCGTGCCTGACCTGCGCCTGGTCGGCGGCCAGCCGCAGCGTGGCCGAGTTCCCCTCGTGCCAGTTCACCGAGACGATCCGGCGGGCACCGGCACCGGCGAGCCCGCCGCACACGTCGCCGAACACCGATATCAGCGTGCCCGGGGACAGCGACAGCGTGCCCGGCCAGGCCAGGTGATAGTGGGCGACGCCCACCGGCCCGAGCGAGACCGCCACGGTGCCCAGCCGGGCCGCGGCCCGTTCCGCGATGGACTGGGCCGCGAACGCGTCGGTACCGAGCGGCAGATGGCCGCCGTGCTGCTCGACACTCCCGGCGAAGACCACGGCCGTGCCGCTCGCGGCGATCAGCCGCGCGGCCTCGGGCTGGGCGAGCCGCTCGATCAGCCGGTCGGGGTGACGGGGCATGGCGTGTCAGCCTCCATATCCGGTGGCCGCCCCGTCCCGCACCGCGTCGCGGTGCGCGGCGATCGGGGTCTGCCAGGGCTCGGTCACCACGTCGACAAGGGCAGGGCCCGGCGCGGAGCAGGCGGTGCGCAACGTGGCGGCCAGGCGGCCGGGTTCTGTGACCCGCATGCCGGCCATCCCGAAGGCCCGCGCCACGTCGGCGAACGGTACGTCGGAGAAGTCCTCGCCCTCCCAGCCGCGGCCGAAGTGGATCCGCCGGTACCAGCGGATCCAGCCGAGCGACCGGTTGTTCAGCACGATCACGGTGACCGGCAGGCCCAGCTCCGTCACGGTGGCAAGCTCACCCACCGCATACCCCATCGCGCCGTCCCCGGCCAGCACCACGGTGCGGCCGCCGGGCCGGGCGGTGGCCACGCCGATGGCCGCGGGCAGCGCGTACCCGAGGCCGGCCTGCCCGCGCGGGCAGAGCACCTGCCGCCCGGCGCGCCGCTGCTCCAGGTAGGCACCGCCCCAGCCGCTGGCCAGGCTGGCGTCACAGATGAGGATGTCGTCGGCGCCGAGCAGGGCCTCGATCTCCGCGAGCACCCGCTGCGGCGCGATGGGCACGGCGTCGCTGGCCCGTTCCGCGTCCCGCTCGGTGCGCCAGGACCGGGCCAGCTCCGCGATCCGGGACCGCCAGGCCGCCCGGTCCGGTCCGTCGGCCGCCCGGTCCGGTCCGTCGGCCGGCTGGTCCAGGCCCGCGAGCAGGCCGCGCAGCCCCGGCCGGGCATCGGCGAGCACGGCAGCCACCACGGGGAAGGCCCGGCCCAGTTCGGCCGGGTCGAGGTCGAGTTGCACGACGGCCTGGCCGGGCGCAGGCAGCGTCCAGCCGAACGTCGGGCCGCTGCCTGCCTTGGTCCCGGCGAGCAGCACCACATCCGCCTCGGCCAAGGCGGCAGCCGCGGCGGAGGTCCCCATGCTGCCGGTGACCCCCACCGACAGCGGGTGGTCTTCGGCGATCGCCCCCTTGCCCGACAGCGTGGTGCCCACCGCCGCCGACAGGGCCTCGGCCAGCGCGGTCAGCTCCGTGCCCGCGCCCGAGTGCAGCACTCCCCCGCCCGCCAGCACGAACGGCCGCTCCGCGCCCTGGAGCACGGCCGCGGCGGCCGCAAGATCCGCTGGATCCGGGGCCGGCCGGAACGCGGGGAAGCCGCCGAACCGGAGGCTGCCGCCCAGCCCTGCCTGGCCGGTATCGCCGCCGACCGGGCCGTCGAGCACGTCCTGGGGCAGGAACAGCGCGACCGGGCCGGGCCGTCCCGTGGTGGCCTCGCGGAACGCCTGCCGGACCAGGGCCGGGAGGGTGGCCGCGTCCGGCACCGTGGCCTGCCATTTAGTGACCGCGGCCAACAGCGCCGCCTGGTCAAGTGCCTGGGAGGCGGCGCTGCGGTAGCGGTGCGGTGCGAGCCGTGCGGGCAGCTCGCTCACCAGTGCCACCACGGGCACCGATGCGCCCAGCGCCTCGCCGAGGCCAGACGGCAGCTTCGCCGCGCCGGGCCCCACCGTGGCGTCGCAGACCCCGGCCCGGCCGGTGACCCTGGCATAGCCGTCGGCGGCATAGGCGGCGGACCGCTCGTCCCTGACGAGCACGTGCCGCAGGCCGGGCTCCCGGTCGAGGATCGCGTCGTACAGCGCCAGCGTCTGGCCGCCGGGCACGCCGAACACGTGCCGCACGCCATGCTCGGCGAGCAGGTCCGCGAGCAGCGCCCCACCGTGCGCGGCTCCCGGCGCTGGCCCGGGCTCAGTCACTGGGAATCCCTAGCAACGCTGCCGCGGTGCCGCCGAGGACCAGTTCCTCGTCTGCGCCGAGGCTCAGCGCCCGGACCTCAGCGACGGGGTCGTCGGTGCCCATGTCGAACGGGCGGTCCGAGCCGAGCAGTACCTGCCCGGCGCCGGCGTAGCTGACCAGGTCCGCGAGCAGGTCGTGGTCGTGGGTGACGGTGTCGTAGTAGAACCGGCGCAGCGTGGCGTCCGGGCCGGCGGTGAGCCTGGCCCGCGCCTCCGGCCGGACGGCGAAGGCACGCCGTAGCCGCCCCCGCACCACCGGCAGCGCGCCGCCGCCGTGCGCGAGCACCACCCGCAGCCGGGGATGGCGCTCCAGTACCCCGGCCATGGCCATGTGCGCGGCCGCGATCGCCGTCTCCATCGGGTTCCCCACCGAGTTCCACAGGTAGTACTGCTCCAGCGCGGGGACACCGAACCCACGGGTGGTGGGGTGGATGAACACCAGTGCCCCGGCCTGCTCGGCGGCCTCCCAGAACGGGAGGAAGAAGTCGTCGCCCAGGTAGCGCCCGCCGACGCTGGCCGGGATCTCGGCCCCGGCCAGACCGTAGCTGGTCACCAGGTCGGTGATCTGCCGTGCGGCGAGATCAGGTTCCTGCAGCACCACCGCGCCCACTGCACTCACCTGCCCGTGGTGCGCCGCGACCAGCGCGGCCAGTGCGGTGTTGTGCACCTCGCAGACATCACGCGCGGTCGCCTGGTCCGCTTCCGCGGGCACCAGGCTGATCCAGGGAGACAGCAGCACCCGGTCCACCCCCGTGGCCGCCGCCTGGCCCAGCATGGTGTCCACGTCGGTGAACTCGCTGACCACGGATCCGATGTCGCGGCCGCGGAAGGCCAACCGGTAACGTCCGCCGTCACGGCTGATCGCGGGGCGCCAGTCCGGCGGCACCGTCCGCGCCGTCATCTCCTCGACGATGACGTGACAGTGAACGTCTACGATCAACGACCCGCCCGGGACGCCGTGCCGTCGACCGCATCGGTGCCGTCCTCGCCCGGCCCGTTCACCGCGGCACCACCGTTCGCCGCGCCGCCACCGGCCACCGCGCCGCCGAGGTAGAGGGCACCGATCTCCGGGTGCTCGAGCACTTCCTTCCCGCTGCCCGACAGCCGGACCTGGCCGTTTTCCAGCACCACGCCGTGGGTGGACAGCCGCAGCCCGGCCCGCGCGTTCTGCTCTACCAGCAGGATCGTCTTGCCCTGGGCGTGCATCATCCGCACCGCGTCGAAGACCGACTTGAGCACCTTGGGCGCCAGGCCCATCGACGGCTCGTCCAGGATCACCAGCTTCGGGTCGAGCATGAGGCTGCGGGCGAACTCCACCAGCCGCTGCTGCCCGCCGGACAGGCTGCCCGCCTTCTTGTCCAGCCAGTCGTTGACCTGCGGGAACATCTCCTGCACCGCGGCGAAACGCCGCTCGGCCAGGCCGTGCTTACGCAGGGTGTAGCCGCCGAGGCTGATGTTCTCGCGCACCGTCATCTCGCGGAACAGGCTGTGGTTCTGCGGCACCTGGACCACACCGGCCCGGAGGATCTGGCGCGGTGACTTGCCGGTCAGCCGCTCGCCGTGCAGCGTGATCTCTCCGAGCCGTGGCCGGAGCAGCCCGCTGATCGTCGAGAGCAGGGTTGATTTCCCGGCACCGTTCGGTCCCACCACGCAGGTGATCCCGCCTTCCATGACCTTTATGGATACCCCGCGCAGAACGTCGCCACCGCCATAGCCGGCGACCACGCCCACCACTTCGAGCGCGCAACGGTCCTGTGCTGGCCCGGGGGACTCAGGCTGCGGAACTGTCATCGTCTTCCTCTGCCGTTCCGAGGTAGGCGTCAAGCACCCGGTGGTCGTTGCGGATCATGTCCGGCGGGCCGGAGACCACCGCGTTCCCATAGTCGAGGACGGTCACCTGGTCACACAGGCCCATCACGAACTCCATGTTGTGCTCCACGATGAGGAACGTGGTCCCCTGCCGGTTCAGCTCGCGGATCCGCTCGGCGATGGTGCCGATCAGGGTCGGATTCACCCCGCCGGCCGGCTCGTCGAGCAGGATGATCTCCGGGTCGGCGATCAGCACGTACGACAGTTCCAGCAGTTTGCGCTGACCGTAGGACAGGGTCTCGGCGCGGTCACCGGCCAGCTTGGCGATGCCGGTGAACTCCAGCAGCTCCATCGCCCGCTTGCGGGTTGCCGGGCCACCCGCCCGGGCGAACGGGTTGTGCAGCCGCCCAGTCTGCCCGGCCCGCTCCTTGTGGTGCGCGGCCACGATCATGTTCTCCATGACCGTCAGCCGGGAGAAGACCCGGGTCAGCTGGAAGGTGCGGCCGATCCCCAGCGCGAAAACCTTGTCCGGGGCCCGGCTGGTGATCTTGGCGTCGTTCAGGTAGACGTCGCCGCTGTCCACCCGCCCGTAACCGGTGATCATGTTGAACAGGGTGGTCTTTCCGGAGCCGTTCGGCCCGATCAGCCCGGCGATGCTGCCGCGCTCGACCTCGATCGTGCAGTCGCTGAGCGCCTGCACACCCCCGTACGCCTTGGAGACGCTCTCCGTCCGGAGCATTGCCGTCATGACGCGCTCCTGCTCGTCGGCTCGGCGGGACTCGCGGCCGCGGCCGCGCCGATGGGCGGACCGGGCGGCGGGCCGGTGGCCCCTTCGGCCGCCCGCCGCTGCCTGCTGGCCCGGATGGCGGTCAGCTTCTCGCCCACGGTCGGCAGGATCCCCCGCGGCAGGAAGATGATCACGATCAGGAACAGCACGCCGAGGACGACCTGGGCCGCGTACGTGTTGCTCACCTGCTGCTGGGCCCAGCCGAGATAGGGCTCGAGCAGCAGCGCGCCGAAGATCGGCCCGGACAGGGTGCCAAATCCGCCGATGAACGCCATCAGGGCAATGGTCAGGTCGAAGAACGGGTTGAACGCGTACTGCGGCAGCGCGTCCGACTGGAAGTAGAAGAACAGCCCGCCCAGCGTCCCGATGATGAATCCGGAGATCACGAAGGCGGTCAGCTTGACCCGCATGGTCTTGACTCCGAGCCCGCGGGCCCGGTCCTCGTCGTCCCTGATCGCCCGGAGCTGGAGACCGAACCGGGAGCCCCAGATCGCCCAGGCGAGCACGGCCGCCGCGACCGCGATGAGCAGCGCGGTGTAGTAGAAGGGGTTGTAGACGGTCGTCGCGTCCCAGTTGAGGAACGGCGGGCTGAGCCCGGAGACGCCGCCCGTCCAGCTGAAGTTGGAGGCCATCAGCTGGAAGATGAAGAACACGGCGATCGTCACCACCACGAAGGTGTGCCGCCGTACCCGCAGCGCGACCAGCCCGAAAGGCACCGCGACCACGGCGGCCGCCAGGCCACCCAGCGGATAGAGCGCGAACACCACGCCGCCCACCAGGTTCAGGTGCTTGGTGATCAGCGCGACCGTGTACACGCCGACCCCGAAGAAGACGGCGGCCCCGAGCGAGATGTAGCCGGTGAACCCGGAGAAGATGTTCCAGCCGACCGCGGCGCCCACGTACAGCAGCACGAGCACGCCCACCTGCGTCAGCACGACGTTGTCATCGAGCGGGATCAGGGCCACCACGGCCAGCAGCACGGCCAGGCCCGCGGCACGCCAGAGGGTGAGGGACCTCATTGCGCCCTCGCTTCCTTGCGCCCGAACAGGCCCTGCGGCCGGAACACGAGCACGAGCACGAGCGCCCCGTAGAACACCACCGTCGACCATTCGGGGTTCCAGTACACGTCCACCATCGACGCGAGCGTGATCACGAGCACGGCCGCGCCGAGCGCGCCGCCGATGCTGCCCATGCCGCCGAGGATGACGATCGCCAGCAGCCGGGAGATCAGGTCATACCCGGTATTCGGGTTGAAGGCGTTGAGCTCCCCGAACACCATGCCGCCCGCCGCGGTCACCCCCACGCCGATCCCGAAGGTGAACGCGGCCACCCGGTTCACGTCGATCCCGACCAGCCGGGCCGCGGTGTGGTCCTGCATGGTGGCGCGCACGCTGCGGCCGAACTGGGTCCGGTACAGCATGAAGTAGATCGCCACCACGAACACCACCGCGAGCGCGAAGCCCAGGAGGTAGATGTAGGGCAGGTAGTACCCGAAGATCTTGAAGGTCGCCTGTGGGCTGGTCCAGTAAGTGTTCATCGACAGGTAGTTCGACCCAAAGCGCTCGTACAGGATTCCCTCGGTGATGATCGCCACCGCGTAGCAGGCGAGCAGCGACATGGAGGTGCGCTCGCGTCCCCGCAGCGGCCGGATGAACAGGAACTGGATCGCCACCCCGAGAATGAACATCGCCGGGATGGTGATCAGCAGGCCGACGAACACGTCGATGTGCAGATGGGTCCAGAGCACGAAGCTGAGGTAGGCACCGAGTATCACCATGATGCCCTGGGCGATGTTGATGATGTCGAGCACGCCGAAGATCAGCGTCAGCCCCACGGCCATCAGGCCATAGACCCCGCCTTCGAGGACGCCGTCGGTGATGGCTCGCAGGAAGGTTCCCATGTCAGTTCCGTGCTCTCCGTTCCGTGCTCCCCGGGAACCGTCAGCCGGCCCAGGGGATGACGCTCTTGGTGCCGAGGCCGTTCGGCAGCACCTGGACGAACTGCGGCGTGCCCGAGCCACCCTGGCCCGGCTGCCACTGGAAGATCAGCGCCGAGTTCGCAATGTCCGTGTTTTTTCCGGTGCTGTCGAACTTGACCGGCCCGGTCACCGTCTGCACGACGGTGCTGGGCTTGTGCAGCCAGTTGATGATCGACTGCTGGTTCAGCGAGTGGGTCTGCTCCACCGCGGCCTGCTCGACCTGGCCCGCCCCGTAGGCCTCGGCCACGTCGGCGTTGATCTGGCCGGCGGTGCCGCCGTACTTGGCGATGTAGTCCTGCACCATCACGTGGCTGAGCGCGTCCGCGTAGTCGCCGTACCATCCGTTCGGGACCATCGCGCCCACGGCGGCGCCGGGCCCGACCGAGTTGAGGAAGTTGTTGCCCTGGTCCGGGCCAGAGGAGGCGATGAAGTACTTCGGGGTCCAGCGGGCCTCCTGGAACCCCTTCATGAACGCCTGCACCGTGGCCACCGCGATCGAGCCGAGGAAGACCATCTCCGGGTGGTGCTCCTGAGCAATCTGCTTGGCGTCCGCTGTCAGCGTGCGCACGCTCGCGGTGGGCGAGTAGTGGTGCCTTATGTTCGTGAAGACCGTATGCACCCCTTTGCCGCTGAGGTAGGCCTCGGCCGTTTCGACCGGCGGGTCGGCGAACGGGTCGTCCACCTCGGGGTAGGCAGCGGTGACCGGGTGCCCGGGCTGTTTGACCAGCCACCTGGCGAACGGGAGCATCTGGTCTGTCGCCGGCACGTTGGTGGAGAACAGGTCGTGGTCCTTCAGCGCGTAGACCGCTGGCGCGCCGGCCGAGCCCGGCCGCGAGCGCGTACCCGTAATGCTCGGTCACCGGGCCTGCCCCCTGAGAGACGAGCAGCGACGAGAACGGCGCGAGCGTCAGGTCGACATGGTCCTGGGTGATGAGGATGCGGTAGTTGTTCCCGTCGATCTTCGGGTCACCCTTGTCATTGAGGATGATCAGCTTGACCGGCCGGCCGAGCAGGCCGCCGTGGCTGTTCACGTCGCTGGCCCACAGCTCGTAGCCCCTCTTGGTGGCCTGCCCGTCGGGCGCGAACCCCCCGGCCCCTTGCGGCCCGGCCAGCGGCAGCGAGATGCCGACGGTGACCGGCTGGCCGGTGGGGCCCGCCAGCAGGGCGTTGGTGTTGTTGCTGTTACTGCTCAGACCGCACGCGGCAACGGCAGCGCTCGCGGCGGTCATCGCCACGAGGCGGAAAGTCCTGGCGCTGGAGCGCCTCATCTGGGATTCACTCCTTTCGGGCCGGCCCGCGCTGGGACGCGCGGGGACGTGGTGGTGCGCGGAGCGCGCTCAGCGCGCTCCGCGCACCACCACGCGGGTCAGCCCTGGCCCCAGGCTGGCTTCGGGTTGACGATCGGCACCGAGCCGGACGCCGTGGTCGGCAGCACCTGGACGAACTTCGCCCCCGTCTGCCACTGGAAGATGAAGTGCGCGGCCACGACGTTCTCGCCGAGGGCGTTGAACTTCGCGGGCCCCTGCACGGTCTGCACCGTCACACCACTGTGCAGGTATGAGATGACCTTCGGGTTGGACAGGCTCTTGTTCGCGTTGACCGCGGCCGCGAGCGTCTCGCCGACCGAGTACGCCTCGGCCGAGTCGGCGTTGATGTCAGCAGGCGTGCCACCGTACTTGGCGTTGTAGTCCTTGACGAACTGCTGGCTCAGCGGGTTCTGGAACCCGGCATACCAGCCGTTAGGCACCATGGTGCCGGTGGCGTTCTTGGACCCGCCGATCGCGGACAGGAACGCCGCGCCCTGGTCCGGGCCGGCCGAGGCGGCGAGGATCTTCGGGTTGTAGTGCTGCTGCTGGAACGCCTGGATGAGCGACTGGACACCGGGCACGTCGGGCGAGCCGATGACCACCATGTCCGGCTTCAGCCCGGCGATCTGGTCGCCGCCCGCCTTGTAAGCGGGGTTCTCCGCCGGGAAGATCTTGGAGTACACCGTCTTGATGCCGGCCTTCTGCAGGATCGACTGCGCGGTCTGCACCATGGGGACCGCGAACGGGTCGGTCACCATCGGGTAGGCGGCGGTCTTCGGCCGCTGGCCGGACGGCAGCGACGCGACCCACTGGGCGAACGGGACCAGCTGGTCGGCGACCACCGGGCTGACCGCGAACAGGTTCGGCAGCTTCGCCTGGAACACCAGCGGCCCGCCACCGGCGCCCTCGATGAAGGCGTAGTGGCTCCGCGCGGCCACTGGTGCGGCCGAGGCTGTCAGCAGCGTGGAGAACGGCCCGAACACGAACGCCACGTGGTCGGCGTTGATCAGCTGGTTGTAGTTGGTGGCCACCGTGGCCGGGTCGCTGTTGTCGTTAAGGACCTTCAACGAGACCTTGTGGCCGAGCAGCCCGCCGGTCTTGTTGATGTTCTGCACCCACAGGTTGTAGCCGCGCTCGAACGCCTGGCCGTCAACGGAGAAGTCACCAGTCAGCGAGAGCGATGTGCCTATAACGATGGGGGCCTTGGTGGTGCTCCCCCCGCCGCTGCTGGTGGTGCTACTGCTGCTACAGGCGGCGAGCGCTATTGCCGCAGTGGCGGCGACCGCCGTGAGAGTCAAGAACCGGGTACCGTGAGGTCTCATCCGGTCCTCCTTCCAGATCTTCTATGGCCGGGTGGAAATAGCCGGTCGCCGTTCGCGCCCCCCGGGGCGAGCACCTCGCGATGAGGGCACCCGAGCTTGTTAGCGGTCGGCCACGGACAGTGGTGCTGGGGGCTCACCGTACTGCATTTGCGTTGTTCGTGTCGGCTGGGTCGAGTCCGTCAGAGATATCCGCATTCTCACTCACAAGGTTGAGGCCGGCGCCGGCCGCCTCCAGTTCAAGCAAAGCAGCAAAGTCCTGGTCAGCGCGCCCGGTTCCGATGAGGGCCTGGATGATCTGGTGGACCAGCGCGGCGACCGGGAGCGGCACCCCCTCCTGCCGCGCGGCGTCCAGGCCGAGCTCGAAGTCCTTGCGCAGCAGGGTGGCGGTAAAGGTGGGGTGGAAGTCCAGGTTGACGAAGGCAGGCGCCTTGTAGCGGGTGAACGCCGAGCCCATCACGCTGTTGTTCAGGCAGGCGAGAAAGGCCTCCCGGCTGATGCCGCTCTTCTGGGCAAGAACCGTTACTTCCGCAAGGGATTGCGTCACGACACCGAGGAAAAGGTTGTGACAGATTTTTACCACCCGCGCCAGCTCACCCTCGCCGACATAGGTCGCTCCGGACCCGAGGATGCCGAGATAGGGCTGCGCCACCTCGAACGCGTCCCGCGGGCCGGAGACCGCGAGGGTCAGCCGCCCCGCCGCCGCCACCCGGGGGTTGCCCATGACCGGCGCCGCGAGCAGAGCGGTACCGTGTGCGGCCAGCCGCTCACGTACCTGCTGTGAGGCCTCCACCGAGATCGTCGAACAGTCCACCACGACGGTTGGCGCGGCGCCGCCGGAGATGAGCCCGGCCGGGCCGAGCACCGCGTCCAGCAGGTCCTGCGGGGTGCCCACGGTCGCGAACACGATGTCGCGGTCCGCGAGTTCCGCGGCTGCGTTGGCTATCTTCGCACCATAGGCCGCCAAGGGCTCCGCCTTGGCCCTGGTCCGGTTGTAGACGGCAACGTCGCAGTCGGCCGCGAGCAGGCGCCGGGCAAGTTCGGTGCCCATCCGCCCCGTGCCGAGCCAGCCAAGGCGGTGTGTCGTGCCCTGCCCAGCCATGCAATCTCCTAACAATCGTTTGCAGAATGCAGCCTCGCGGGTAGGCGGCGGTCTGTCAATCCCTGTCCCCAACCTGTTACCTAAAGCATTGGCCCAGCCCCCGTGACAGAGCCGGGCAGGTCAGGCCGGGGGAACATGCACAGGGTCAGCCTAGGACCTCCGCCGGCCGGGGCTCAGCCGACTCGGCAAAATCGATCAAGAGCACAACAAACCGCTCACCGGCGCCGCGAGACGAGATCTGCACCCCGGGGCTGCCAGTGCCGCTCCGGCCAGCACTAGCCGCCCGCATAGGGGGCGGTGGAGCCCCGGACCACCAGCTCGGGCGCGAGGTAGAGCACCTTGACCGGCCCGCCACCGTCCGAGATCAGCTCGAGCAGGAGCTGCGCGGCCTCGGTGCCCACCTGATAGTGCGGGAACCGGATGGTGGTGAGCGGCGGGCGCAGCCGGTCGATGAACGGCATGTCGTTGAAGCCCACCACGGACAGGTCGGCCGGGCAGTTCAGCCCGGCCTCGTCCAGGGCCGCGAAGCAGCCCACCGCCAGCATGTCGTTGGCGGCGGCCACCGCGGTGCACCCACCACGGTCGAGGAGCATCCGGGTGCACCGCATGCCCTCTTCGATCGAATAGGCCTTGGCGACCTGAATAAGGCTGGGATCCGCGGCAAGCCCATGTGCCTCCATGGCCGCCACGAATCCCCGGTACCGGTACAGGCCGGTGGATACCTCCTGGGGCCCGGCGATGTGCGCGATCTGCCGATGGCCCTGCCCGATCAGGTGGGCCACCGCCATCCGCATGCCGCTCTCGTTGTCCACCGACACCGACGGCAGGCTGTGGTCCTGCGCCATCCGGTTGACCAGCACCACGGGCAGGCCGGTGCGGGCGGCCTCGGCGAGCAGCGGGTCGCTCAGGTGCGCCGTGGCCAGCACGATCCCGTCCGCGTGGCGGGCCCTCATCTGCTCGAAAACCAGCCGTTCCCGCTCACCGTCCCCGTCGGTGTTGCCGATAAGCGCCACGTAGCCCGCCGCGGCGAGCCTGTCCTCCAGGCCGCGCACGATCGGCGGGAACAGCGGGTTGGTCAGGTCCGGGATGATCACGCCGACCGTATGCGACCGCCGGGTCCGCAGGCTGCGCGCCACCGGGTTGGGGTGATAGCCGAGCAGCTCGGCGGCCTCCAGGACGCGGCGAGCCGTGTCCTCCTTCACCAGCAGCCGGGTCTCCGGGTTCAGGGCACGGGAGGCCGTGGCAGGATGCACTCCCGCCCGGGCTGCCACATCCCGGAGCGTCACCGCTTGCTCGGTCACGGGCGCCCCCTCAGCTTTGCGCCGGCAGACGACCACGAACGGTCGCCGCGCCCGGCTTGATCTTAGGGCATATCCCGCGGATCCCCAGCCTGCTGCCCAGGACACACCTTACGCGCGGCGCCGGCCCGCGCCGCGGGCCATATCTGGGCACTCGGGCCAGGGGCCTCAGAGGTCCGGGGGCCGGTTCTCGTAGGGGGTGCTCAGCACGATCGTGGTCCTGGTGGACACGTTGGCCGCCGCCCGGATCTCCGAGAGCAGGTTCTCCAGTGCGGCCGGGGAGGCGACCCGCACCTTCAGTATGTAGTTCTCCTCCCCGGCAACGCTGTGGCAGGCCTCGATCGCGGACAGGTGGGCGAGCCGGTCAGGCGCGTCATCGGCCGCAGCGGGGTCGAACGGCTTGATGGAGACGAACGCGGTGAGCGGCAGTCCCGCGTCCGCCGGGTTGATCACCGCCGCGTAGCCGCAGATCATGCCGCGGCGCTCCAGCCTGCGCACTCGCTGGTGGGTTGCGGAGACCGACAACCCGGTCTGGCGAGCCAGGTCGGTGAAGCTCATCCTGCCGTCATTGGCCAGCAGCAGGAGGATCTTCCTATCGATCTCTTCCACGCGGTCACCGTAGCCGCTGCGCAGCGGGCGCGCACTGCGTTGGGCCTGGCGGATCCCTGGCGAGCGGCCGGCCAAGGCCCCGTGACGAAGGAATGGGGACTTGAGCCATCGGGGGTTCCGGGGGGTCGCCCCCCCGGGCCAGCACTGTGGCTACCTAAATCTGGCGTAGCCAGATACGCTCCGGGCAATAAGCGGGCCGGGCGCCGCGGGCCACGAGGATGGAGAGCGAGCATGGCCGAGATCGTCCTTGACCGGGTGAGCAAGGTCTACTCCGGCGGGGTCAAGGGGGTCAATGACCTGACCCTGGAGATCAGCGACGGGGAGTTCATGGTGCTGGTCGGCCCCTCGGGCTGCGGCAAGTCCACCGCGCTGCGCTCCATCGCGGGCCTGGAGGAGATCACCTCGGGGACCATCTCGATCGGCGGCCGGGTGGTGAACAATCTGCCGCCCAAGGACCGGGACATCGCGATGGTGTTCCAGAACTACGCGCTCTATCCGCACATGACCGTGGAGCAGAACCTGGCGTTCGGCCTCCAGCAGCGCAAGACGCCGAAGGCGGAGATCAACCGCCGGGTCAACGAGGTCGCCCGGATGCTCGGCATCGGCGAGTACCTCAAGCGCAAGCCCGCCGCGCTTTCCGGCGGGCAGCGCCAGCGAGTGGCGATGGGCCGGGCGATCGTCCGTGAGCCCCGGGCCTTCCTGATGGACGAGCCGCTGTCCAACCTGGACGCGAAGCTGCGCGTCTCCATGCGCGCGTCACTGAGCCAGCTGCACGACCGGCTGGCCGTCACCACCGTGTACGTCACGCACGACCAAGTGGAGGCGATGACCCTCGGGCACCGGGTGTGCGTGCTCAGGGACGGCCAGTTGCAGCAGGTGGACACGCCACAGGCGCTCTACGACAATCCGGTGAACCTGTTCGTGGCCGGGTTCATCGGATCGCCCTCGATGAACTTCATCAACGCCGAGCTTGTCCGCGACGACGGCCCCGCGGTCACCTTCGCCGGCCACCGCCTGCCGCTGCCGGCCAGCCTGGTGGCCGGCAAGAAGGACCTGGACAGCTTCTTCGGCCGCGAGATCATCCTGGGCATCCGGCCCGCGGAGTTCGAGGACGCTTCCCTCGCCGACCCGGACTGGGCGCGGATGCAGGTCACCGCGAACGTCATCGAGGAACTGGGCAGCGAGATCCACGTCATCTTCACGCTCGACGCGGCACCGTTGCAGCACCCCAGCATCAGCGACGCGGTGGCATCCGACGGCGACGAGGCGGAAGCGGCGATGGTCCTGGCCGGCGGGAAGTCCCTGTGGACCGCCCGGGTGGCCTCACGGAGCAATGTCCGGCCGGGCCAGACCGTCGAGCTGGCGGTGCACACCGCGAACCTGCAGTTCTTCGACCCCGCCACCGGGCTGGCGATCGGCCACACGGAGGCGTCCGCCGCGTGAGCCGGTTATCCTCCCGCGGGCGTCAGCGCCCCGCCAGCGACCGGGCGATGACCAGCCGCTGGATCTGGTTGGTGCCCTCCACGATCTGCAGAACCTTGGCCTCGCGCAGGTAGCGCTCGGCGGGGAAGTCCGCCACGTACCCGGAGCCGCCGAGTACCTGCACGGCGTCGATCGTCACCCGCATCGCGGTGTCGCTGGCCAGCAGCTTGGCCATGGCCGCCTGCGGGCCGAACTCCTCCCCGGCGTCCTTGCGGCGGGCCGCGGCCAGGTACAGCGCACGGGAGGCCTCGACCGCGGTGGCCATGTCGGCGAGCATGAACGACACGCCCTCGAAGTCGATGATCGGCCTGCCGAACTGGTGCCGTTCCCGGGCGTAGCCGACCGCCAGGTCGAGCGCGGCCTGGGCCAGCCCCGTCGCACAGGCCGCAATTCCCAGCCGCCCGGAGGCGAGTGCGGTGAGCGCGATGGCAAAGCCCTGGCCCTCCTCGCCGAGCAGATGCCCCGCGGGCACCCGGGCGCCATCGAAGATCATCTGGGCGGTGACCGAGGCACGCATGCCCATCTTGTGCTCGGCCGGTGCCGCGCTGACCCCTCCGGTGGTGGCAGGCACATGCAGGCAGCTGATCCCCCGGGCCCGGTCCCGCCCCTCCGGCCGGCCGGAGGTACGGGCGAACAGCGTGTAGAAGTCGGCCTGGCCCGCGTGCGAGATCCACGCCTTCACGCCGTCGATCCGGTACCCGCCGCCCGCCTCCCCGTCCCCTTTCACCGGCACCGCCGTGGTGGCCAGGGCCGCCGCGTCGGACCCACTCTGCGGTTCGGACAGGCAGTAGGCCCCGAGCAGTTCGCCGCCGAGCATGTCCGGCAGCCACCGGTCCCGCTGCTCGCCGGTGCCGTAGGCGGCCACCGGCAGGCAGGCCAGCGTGTGCACGCTCACCCCGAGGCCGACCGCGAGCCACGCCCGGGCCAGCTCCTCGACCACCTGCAGGTAGACCTCGTACGGCTGGCCGCCGCCGCCCCAGCGCTCGTCGTAGGGCAGCCCGAGCAGGCCCGAACGGCCGAGAATACGGAACACCTCGCGCGGGAACACCGAGTCCCGCTCGGCCGCCTCGGCTCGCGGGCGGACCTCCTTGTCCGCCAGTTCGCGGGTGAGTTCCAGTAACTCGCGCATCACGCACCCACCACGACGAGGTCCCGGCTGGCGTTGTTGAGCCGCTGGCAGCCACCGTCCGTACAGACCACGATGTCCTCGATCCGGGCGCCGTGCGGCCCGGGGTAGATGCCCGGTTCCACCGAGAAGGCCATCCCCGGCTCCAGTTCCTCGGTGTTGCCCGCCACGATGTACGGGTCCTCGTGGGTCTCCAGCCCGATGCCGTGACCGGTCCGGTGGGTGAAATGCTCGCCGTGGCCTGCCGTGGCGATCGCATCCCGCGCCACGGCGTCCACCGCCTCCGCGGGGATTCCCGGCCGGACCGCCGCGCACGCCGCTTCCTGCGCCTCGCGCAGCACCTCGTAGTAGCGGGCCATGTCCGGCGGCACCGCGCCGATCGCGTAGGTGCGGGTGCAGTCCGAGCAGTAGCCGCTGGGCATGGTGCCGCCGATGTCCACCACGACCGCGTCGCCTTCGCGCAGCACACGGCCGGTGGGCTCGTGGTGGGGTTTGGCCGCGTTCGGGCCGGACCCGACGATGACGAAGTCGATCCGGGCGTGGCCGGCAGCCGCGATGGCACTGGCGATGTCGGCCGCGGCCTCCCGCTCGGTCCGGCCCGGGCGCAGCCACTGCGGTACCGACGCGTGCACGCGGTCGATCGCCGCGCCCGCCTCTGCCAAGGCCGCGATCTCGGCTGGGGTCTTCCTGATGCGCAGCGCCCGCAGCGCCGAGGCGGCCAGGGCCTGGCGTGCGCCGGGCATCGCGTCCCGGAACCGGAGCACCATCATGGCCCACATCTGGCCCGCCAGGCCCACCGTGGCAGGGCTGCCGAGCCGCTGGGCGACCGCCTGGTAGGGGTCGTCGGTCTCGTCCCACACCATGAGGTCAAGGTTCATGCCGCTCACCGGGGACGCCTGGGCCGAGGCCAGTTCCAGCCGGGGCACCACAAGGAAGGCGGGCCCCGCCGCGGGCACCGCGAGGCAGGTGAGCCGCTCGGACTGGTGCGTGTCATAGCCGGTCAGGTAGCGCAGGTCCGGCCCGGGGGTGAGCAGCAGCGCGTCAAGCCCGGCCCGGGCCGCGGCCTCGGCGGCCCGCTCCAGCCGGGTCGCCGGGTACAGGTCCGCCGTCGTGTACCCCACACCCCCCGCCCGCCTCGCCGTTCCCACGTCACTATCCCCCTTCACGGCCGCTGCCTGCGTCGTTGCCGCCCGTGCTGCCATGTCTCGCCCTTCGCCGTCCGCAGCCGCTCAACCAGGTCATCTAATCACGCGCCTGCGCGGCCACAGACACACCGGCCAGCCGGGCTCTGGAGACTTGCCGTCCCGATCTAGACAGGAGCGCACCGCGTGCCTCACGCTTAGTAGACTCAGGCTCACGGATGCGGACGGCGATGGCATCTTCCGAGATCGTTGCTCCTCCGGCTCACTCGGAGTCGCTTGCTGGGCCCGCACGTGCCGCCGCTCCCAGAAAGCCGTCCGGAGGCAGCGCACGGATGAGGAAACCCGTAGCCCGGATGCCCCCTTACCAGGTCGACGCGGCCCAGGCCGACGCCGCCGACACGGCCCAGGCCGACACGGCCCAGGCCGACACCGCCCAGGCCGACACCGCCGACGCGGCCAGGCTGGCCGCCGAGCTGGCCGCGGAGAGGCACGTCACGCTGGAGCTGCAGCGGGCGATCCTGCCGTTGCACGAGGAACCCTTCGACCTTCCCGGGCTGCGTGCCGTGGTCAGATACCTGCCCGCCTCCCAGGACAGCCGGGTGGGCGGCGACTGGTACATCACCGCGGAGATGCCTGGCGGGCACGTGCTTCTGGCGATCGGCGACGTCGGCGGGCACGGCCTGGCCGCGGCCGCGGGCATGGCCAGGCTGCGCGGTGCGCTGGCGGGCCTGGCGATCACCGGCGCGCCACCCGAACGGCTCGTCGGCTGGCTCAACGACCTGGTCCACCACGTCGGCCCTGAGCACACCGCCTCGGTGGCCGCCGGCTACTTCGACCCGCCGACCCGGGTACTGACCTGGGCACAGGCCGGGCATCCGCCCCCGGTACTGGTCCGCGGCCAGCAGGCGACCGCGCTGCGGTCACCCGCGGGCATCCTGCTCGGCGCGGCCAGGTCCGGCTACGAGGCCGCGTCGCTGGAACTGCGCCAGGGCGACCTGCTGCTGCTCTACAGCGACGGCCTCATCGAGCGCAGGCACCGCTCCCTGGACGACGGTCTGGCCGCGCTCACCGCCGCCGCCGCGGGCATCACCGACCCGGAGAACATGATCTCCATCGTCCTCGACACGCTCGGCTCCACCGACACCGAGGACGACACGTGCCTGGTCGCCCTGTACGTGCACTGACCTGGCGGCCCGGGCGGGGCGGGCGGATCGTAATGCAGCGAAGCTCTTTCAGTCCCCGGACAGTGCCGCGACCGCGCGCCGCAGCGACGAGCCGAGGCCGAAGCGGGCGTCCAGATCCGCCAGCATGCCCGGGTCCACCGGGCTGACCGGCAGGCCACCGTCCACCTCCGGCACCGGCGCGTCCGTCGCGACGCGCACGACCGCAGGCGCGACCGCCAGGTAGTCGCGGGCCGCGGCCACCTTCGCCCTGGCCCCGGCCGGGAAGCCGCCGTGGCCCTTGTCGATGGCCTCGCAGATCGCCTCGACGGACCCGAACGTCCGGACCAGCGCGGCCGCCGTCTTGTCCCCCACGCCCGCAACTCCCGGCAGGCCGTCGCTGGGGTCGCCGCGCAGCGTCGCGTAGTCGGCGTAGGCGCGCCCCGGGATCTGGTACCTGGCCGTGATCGCGGCCTCGTCCACGATGTCCAGCTTGACCAGGCCGCGCGCGGTGTAGATCACCCGGGCCGGCTTGGCGTCGTCCACCAGCTGGAACAGGTCGCGGTCCCCCGTGACGATCTCGACCGGCCCGGTGGCGTGGGCGGTGAACGTGCCGATCACGTCGTCCGCCTCGTAACCGGGCGCCCCGGCCAGCGCCACCCCGGCGGCGGTGAGGACCTGCTCGATGACCGGCACCTGCGCGGCGAGCGCCGGCGGGACCTCCTCCTGCTCGCCGTCGGCACTGGCCCGGTGCGCCTTGTAGGACGGCAGGGCCGCCACCCGGAAGGCCGGCCGCCAGTCCGCGTCCAGGCAGGCCACGAGCCGGTCCGGGTGCCGGGCCCGGACCAGCCGGGTGACCATGTCGAGCAGCCCCCTGATGGCGTTCACCGGGGTGCCATCGGGCGCGGCCACGGTCTCCGGCACGCCGTAGAACGCACGGAAGTACAGCGAGGCGGTGTCGAGCAGCATCAGCGAGCCCACCCGCGCCATCCTGCCAGGCCGGGCCGACACCGGTTGCCGCAACCGGTCCCGACCTCTGCTTCTCCCCTGTTTCCGCCCACAGAGATGATCATGAGAAATCTTCCGGAACTTCGCCGTGGTGACCGCGAAGTGTCCGATCTTGCCGATATTATCGAATTAACTTTCGATAAGGTCTCTTGGTGTGGGAGGTGCGGAGCATGTGCGACGCCGAGCGTCTACCGGCAGACGTGGCTGGGGCGCTGGCGATGCTGGAGCGTGCCCTGGATCACCTCAATGCTGCGGACGTGGCGTCGTTACCGGCCAGTGTCCAGGCTGAGGCGCTGCGCGCGCTGGGGCGGGCCGAAGCCAAGCACACCGCCGCCCGGGCGCGGGTCGTGGGCGCGTTCGCCGCGCAGGGCGGGTGTGCGGATGACGGGCATGGCACGGCGCGGACCTGGCTGAAGTGGCAGAGCCGGATCACCACCGGGGCCGCCGCGGGAGGCGATCGGGTGGGCGCGGCGGCTGGCCGCGCACCCGGTGATCGAGCAGGCCATGGCCGCCGGGGAACTGTCGCCGTCGTGGGGCCGGCGCCTGTGCGAGTGGACCGAACGGCTGCCAGCGGCGCAGCGGGGGGATGCAGATGAGATCTTGGCGGGCGCCGCCCGGGGCGGGGCGGAGCTGACCGCGCTCGCCGGGCTGGCTAAGGAGATGTACGAGCGCAGCTACCGTGACGGCGACCGGCCGGAGGCTGGGTTTGCGGACCGGTGGTTCCGGCTGGGCATCACCTTCGGCGGCGCGGGCCGCGCTGAGGGGGATCTGACCCCGGGGTGCGCCGCTGCCCTGTCGGCGGTGCTGGAGGCGTTAGGGAAGAAGGCCGGTCCGGAGGACACCCGGACGTCCTGGCAGCGCCGTCATGATGCGTTAGAAGAGGCGTGCCGGCGGCTGATCCGGGCCGGGATGGTGCCGGCCCGGGCCGGGCAGCCCACCCAGGTGCTGGTGCATCTGACCCTGGCACAGTTGCGCGGCCTGCCCGGTGCGCCGGCGGCCGAGGATGCCTGGGCGGCGGCGCGCGCGTCCCAGCCCGGCTGGCTGGCCGGCCCCGAAGCCGGCGCCGCGCTCTGTGATGCCACCGTGGTGCCGGTAGTGACCGGGCACGTGGACTGGTCCGCCCTGGACGAGCTGACCGACATGTTCCTGCACACCCACGGCCTCGGCCGCCACACCGGCCAGCCCACCGGCGCCAGTGACCACGCCGGCCCCGCTGAGGCCAGCTACCAACCGGGTCCCGGCCAGGCCGCGGCAACGGGCCCGCCCAGCGGTTCCTGTCTCGACAGCACGGGCAGCGGGTGCACCTGCGCCCGCCCGGCCCCCGAACCACTCACCCCCGCCACCCGCGACCGGCTCCGCCGCGCCCTGCTCGGCCTCGCCGCCGATGCCCTCTCCGGCCCCAGCGGACTGGCCGCACGGCTGCGCGCCGCCCTCGACGGCAAGCCACTCACCACACTCAGCCTGCCGCTGGACATCGGCGCCGCCACCGAAACCATCCCCGCCCACCTGCGCCGGGCGGTGACCACCCGCCATTCGTGCTGCGCGTTCCCCGGCTGCGACCAGCCCGCCACCGTCTGCGACATCCACCACCTCACCCCCCGATCCCACGGCGGCCCCACCAGCCTGCCCAACCTCGTGCCCCTCTGCAGCTTCCACCACCTCACCGCCATCCACCGATGGGGCTGGACCCTCACCCTGCACCCCGACGGCACCACCACCGCCACCAGCCCCGACCACACCCGCACCCTCCACAGCCACAGCCCACCCAGCCGGCACCCACCCGGACATGACCCACCCAGCCACCATCCACCCGGACATGACCCACCAGGCCACGACTCACCCAGCCACGCCGCGTAGGGCGGCGGCCTCCGGGCTGCCAGCGGCGCAGGCTAGCCTGCTGGAGATGACCTCCAGCGATGAACGCGACCAGGTGCGGCGGGGTTATGACGCGCTGTCGTACCACTACCGCAGCGACGACGCCGGCGAGGGCAGCTACGCACCCTGGCTGGCAGCGCTGCGGACGCGCCTCCCCGCCGGAGGTTCCGTGCTCGACCTGGGCTGTGGCTGCGGGGTGCCGGTCGGCAAGTCGCTGGCTGCCGCCGGGTACCAGGTGACCGGCGTGGACATCAGCGAGGTCCAGATCGAGCGGGCGCGGCACCTGGTCCCGGGCGGCACCTTCATCCAGGCGGACGCCACCGAGGTCAGCTTCCCGGCCGCGTCGTTCGATGCCGTGATCAGCCTCTATGCCCTCGTCCACATGCCGCTCGACACCCAGCGGGGACTGCTGCGGCGCGCGGCGGGCTGGCTGCGCCCCGGCGGGTGGCTGCTCACGGTGACCGGCCAGCGTGCCTGGACCGGCACCGAGGACAACTGGCTCGGCGGGCCGGCCACGATGTGGTGGAGCCAGGCCGATGCGGCCACCTACCGTGCCTGGCTGGGGGACGCGGGCCTGGAGATCACCGAGCAGGACTTCGCCCCCGAGGCCGACGGCGGGCACGCGCTGTTCTGGGCGCGCCGCCCGCTTCAGCCGGGCCGGCCGCCTCAGGCGTTGGAGTAGACGCGCTCCGGTGTCACCAGCACGGCGGTGCGCCGCTCGCGGGCCATCACCGTGTCGTAGGTGTCCCAGTCGTCATGGATCCCGCCAGCGGCGGTAAACACCGCACGTAGCAGCAGCCGCAGGCCCTCGGCGTCCACGCCGGGCACGGGATCGTCGGGGCCGCAGAGTTGCACCGGGCCCTCGGCGGCCGCCCACTGCCACCCGGCGCGCAGCACCACAGTGACGCGCGGCGTGCCGCGCAGGTAGCTCAGCCTGCGGGCGTCACCCCGGCTGACGAAGGCGACTACCTGCTCCCCGGCGACCGGGTGGCGGAGCACCCCGGCGTTCACCACCGAGGAGCTGATGGTCGAGTCCGGGCGCAGGACGGACACCACGGCCAGGCCATGGTCGGCCGGCACGAGCGCGGCGAAGTCTGCCAGGTGGGTCATGCCGGGAGCGTACCGCTCCCGGTACCGCCTGCCGGGAGCGCACCGCCTGCCGGGAGCGCACCGCCTGCCGGGAGCGCACCGTCCGCCACGGGCACACCGGTGACGGGATCGCCAGCGGGCAGGTCCTCGACCGAGGAGAAGGTCACCACGCCGTGCCCCAGTGCGTCGACGGCCTTGAGCGCGGTGGATCGCAGCGGCGTGTCCCGGCCCGCCGCGACCGCCACCTGCCCGAGCAGGTCCATAAGCTGCTTGACCGCGCGGACGAAGTCGCCCGGGGTCAGGTCCGGCCCGAGTACGGCCTCCAGTGGCTTGCCGCGTGCCCAGGCATGCGCCGCCCAGGCGAACCCCGGGTCCGGCTCGCGCAGGAACGACAGCCGGTTCTCGGTCTCGATCTCGTCGAGTTCCCGCCACACGGCCATCGTGGCCTCGAGCACCTCGCGTACCGGCCCACCGGGCAACCGCACCGGCGTGGCCACATCGGCCGTTCGGGACTCGAACGTGAGCGCCGACACGCAGGCCGCGAGGTCGGCCGGGCTCAGCCCGTCCCACAGGCCGCGGCGCAGGCACTCCGCCGCGAGCAGGTCCAGTTCGGTGTACAGGCAGGCAAGCCGCCTGCCCGCCTCGGTCACCCGGCTGCCGTCGGTGTAGCCGAGGCGGGCGAGCACGGCGCAGACCCGCTGGAAGGTGCGGGCGATGACGTGTGACCGGCCGGCCACCGTGGTTTCCAGCCGCTGCACATCGCGTTCCAGCCGGGCCCGGCGCTCGGCGTGACGGGCATGCTCGTCCCGGTCGGGACAGTCGTGACAGGGGTGGGCGCGGACCCGGCGGCGCAGTGCGGCGATCTCCTCCTGGGCCACCGGCTCGGCCCCCGGCCTGCGGCGCGGCGGCTCCTTGTCCCGGCCGGCCAGCTTGGTCAGCACGCTGGCGGCCAGGTCGCGGCGGTGCTTGGGCGATCGGGCGCTGAACCAGCTCGGGATCCGGATCCGGTCGACGGGCTGTACCGGGACCGGGAAGTCGGCCGCAGAAAGCCGCCTGACCTGGCGGCCGGCGGTCAGCACCAGCGGCGCTGGGAGGCCACGGCCGGGGCCGGGTACCCCAGCGTCGAGCACCACCGCCATGCCCGCGCGGCGCCCGCCCGGCACCTTGATGATGTCGCCGCGGCGCAACTGGCTGAGCGAGGTGATCGCGTCGGCACGCTGGGCCGCGGCGCGCTGCCTGGCCGCGTCCCCCTCCAGCTCGGACAGGTTCCGGCGGAGCCGGAAGTACTCGGCGAAGTCGCCGCGGTCGCAAGCCACCGTCAGCTTTTCCAGCTCCTGCCGGCCGCGCCGCGCCGACCGGGCCACGTCCGCGACCGCCCGGTCGGCCTGGAACTGGGCGAACGACGACTCCAGGATCGCCGCCGCCCGCTCAAGTCCGGCCTGCCCGACCAGGTTCACCGCCATGTTGTAGGAGGGCCGGAAGCTGGAGTTGAGCGGGTAGGTACGGGTACCGGCCAGGCCGGCCAGCGCCGCCGGTTCCAGGCCCGGCTGCCACAGCACCACGGCGTGCCCTTCCACATCGATGCCGCGGCGGCCCGCCCGGCCGGTGAGCTGGGTGTACTCCCCCGGCGTCAGCGCCGCGTGCGCCTCGCCGTTCCACTTGTCGAGCCGCTCGATGACCACGGTCCTGGCCGGCATGTTGATGCCCAGGGCGAGCGTCTCCGTGGCGTACACGACCCGCACCAGGCCCGCCTCGAACAGTTCCTCCACCACCTCCTTGAAGGTGGGCAGCAGCCCCGCGTGGTGGGCGGCGATGCCGCGCTGCAAGCCGGCCAGCCACTCGCCGTACCCGAGCACCGCCAGGTCCGGCTCGGGCAGGTCCGCCGTGCGGCGCCGCGCCACCTCGGTGATGATCTCCGCCTCTTCCGGCGTGGTCAGCCGCAGCCCGGCGTCCAGGCACTGGCGCACCGCGGCGTCGCAGGCGGCCCTGGAGAAGATGAACGTGATGGCCGGCAGCAGCCCGGCCGCGTCCAGCCGCTCGATGACCAGCGGCCGGCTCGGCGGCCTGGGCCGGGACGGCCGGCGGCCGCCCCGCACCGGGCGGCCCGGGGACCGGCGCTGCGCCTGCTCCTCCCGCCGCGACAGCCGCAGCAGATCCGGGTTGACCTGCGGGGAGTCTCCACCGCGGCCGTTCGGGGAGACGAACAGGTCGTAAAGGTGGCCGTCGGCCAGCACGTGCTGCCAGAGCGGCACCGGCCGGTGCTCGTCGACGATCACCGTGGTCCCGCCGCGGACCTGGGTCAGCCACTCACCGAACTCCTCGGCGTTGCTCACCGTGGCCGACAGCGCGACGACCCGGACCGACTCTGGCAGGTGGATGATGACCTCTTCCCACACCGCGCCGCGGAACCGGTCGGCCAGGTAGTGCACCTCGTCGAGCACCACGTAGCCCAGCCCGCCCAGGGTGACCGAGCCGGCGTAGAGCATGTTGCGCAGCACCTCGGTGGTCATCACCACGACCGGCGCCTCGCCGTTGATGCTGTTGTCGCCGGTGAGCAGCCCGACCTTGTCCGGGCCGTAGCGGCGCACCAGGTCGCCGAACTTCTGGTTGGACAGCGCCTTGATCGGCGTGGTGTAGAAGCACTTGCGCCCCGCGGCCAGGGCCAGGTGCACGGCGAACTCCCCGATCACGGTCTTGCCTGACCCGGTCGGAGCGGCCACGAGCACCCCGTGGCCCTCGTTCAGCGCGTGGCACGCCCGGCGCTGGTAGTCGTCGAAGGTGAAGTCGTACAGCGCCTGGAACCCCGCCAGAGCGGGACCGTCCTGCGCCCGCCTCCGCCGGGATTCGGCATACCGCTGCGCAGGGCTCGCGTGGGTGGACACTGATCCAGCCTAGGCGACGCCTCCCGCGCCGCGCTCCCGCGCGCTCCGGCTAGGCGCGCGAGTCGGTGTCCTCGCTGATCTCGGTCAGGCCCTCCGAGGCCAGCAGCGCGGCCTCACGGCGCGCCCGGCGGCGGTCGTTCTGCCAGACGAACAACTCGGCAAGCTCCACCAGGATGACGCAGGGGATGGCCAGCAGCAGCATCGAGAACGGGTCCGGGCTCGGGGTCGCCGCGCCGGCGAACACGAACACCAGGAAGATCATCACCCGCCGGTGCTTACGGATGAACTGGTGGCTGACCACCCCGGCGAGGTTGAGGATGACCAGGACCAACGGCAGCTCAAAGGCGAGCCCGAAGATGAACAGCATCGCCATCGTGTACCCGAAATAGGTGTCGATGGTGATCAGCGGCCGTACCCCTTCGGGGGTGAGCCCGAGCAGGAACCGCAGGCCCCGGCTCATCGCCAGGTACGCGAAAAAGCCGCCGAGCGCGAACAGCGGCACCGCGCTGCCCACGAACGCGAACGTCCAGCGCTTCTCGCGGCGGTAGAGCCCCGGCGCGATGAACGCCCACAACTGGTAGAACCAGATCGGGGACGACACGATGATGCCGACCACGAAGGCGACCTTCAGCTTCACGAAGAACGGGTCGAAGACGCCGGTGACGACGAGCGGGTGCCCGTCCGGGCCGCAGCCCACCCTGCCCTGGATGGGGATCCGGCAGAACGGGCCGGCGATGAATCTGAAGGCCGGCCCGTACAAGAGCCAGCCGACCGCCATGCCGAGGATGATCCCGAGAACGGCCTTGATCAGCCGGTTGCGCAGCTCCCGGAGGTGCTCCATGAGCGGCATCCGGGCGTAGGGGTCACGCTCTGGCCTGCCCGGGCGCGGAAGCCCGGAGCCGCGCCCGGGTGCGGGCGCGGCTGTGTCCGGCGGTGAGCTCACCTGTCAGGCCCGGACGGTCAGCCGGGCTGGTTGGTGTGCTGCGTCTCCGGCAGCGGCGCGCCGGCCGGGGTGCCCGGGGCCGGCTGGGCCACGGTCGGCTGCGGGGCGGCCATCTGCTGCTGCCGCAGGGCATCCATCTGCTGCTGCAGGGCGGCCATCTGCTCCTGGGTCGCCTGCTGCGACGCCACCTGCGGGGCGGCCTGCGGCTGCGGAGCAGCGACCTGCTGGGGAGCTGACGCCTGGACCTCGGCCGTAGACGACGGGTCCTCCTCGTGCAGCTTCGCCGATTCCTTCTTGAAGATCCGCATGGCCTCGCCCATCGACTTGGCGGCCTTGGGCAGCTTCGCGGAACCGAAGAGCACGACCAGTACCACCAGGATGATGAGCAGATGCGTCGGGCTGTCGAAGAGTCCCATAGTCCCTTTTGTTCCTTCTCGGCGAGGATGCGGCCCCCGCACCATGGGGAGTCCCGTCAGGCACATGGTACGCCCAGGTCGTCCCGATCTCACCCCTGGTTCGGCGCCGGGCCGCTATCGGATGGGTCCGTAGCGTACTGAGCTAGCGCGGTGGCGGCGTCGGCGCGGACAGCCGCCGCGAGCGCGGCGGGCTCCACCACCTGCCCGTCCTCGCCGAGGCCGAGCGCCAGCCGCCGCGCCCAGGCCCCGTCGGGGGTGCGCAGCGTCACCTTGAGCCGGCCGTCACCCAGTTCTGTCACGTCTTCACACGGGTAGTACTCGGCCACCCAGCGGCCGCGCGGGGTGAGTTCGAGCACCACGCGCATGTCGCCGGGCGAGGGCCGGAACAGCCCCTGGTCCACATCCACCGGCTCCGCCTGGTGCGGCACCTCCGCCGCCACCTCGAGCACCTCGATCCGCAGCACCCGGTCCAGCCGGAACACCCGGACCGCTTCCGCGCGGCGGCACCAGCCCTCCAGGTAGGTGCGGCCCTCCACGACGAGCAGCCGCATCGGGTCCACGTCTCTTTCTGTCGCCTCGTCACGCCCTGGCACGTAGTACGACATGTGCAGCCGGCGCCCGCTGTCCAGCGCCTCGCGGACCCGGGCCAGGACGCTGCGCTCGGCGTGCTGGTCGACCTCCACCGCCACCTGCGCACTTGGTGCCCCGGCCTCCCCCGCCGCCGCTTCCAGCTTCGCGATGGTGCGGCTGAGCGCGGAACCCTCCGCCAGATCCGGCACCGACGTCAGCTCGCCGACCTCGGCCAGCATCCGCAGCGCCACCAGCAGCGCGCTCGCCTCGTCCACGCCCAGCCGCAGCGGCCGGTCCACCGGCTCGGCCTGGCTGATGACGATCTCGCCACCCTCGTAGGACAGGTCGATCGGGCAGTAAGGGTCGGGCGTGCGCAGCTCCACGCACCACAGCATGTTCAGGTCGTCGGTCAGCTCCCGCTCACTGACACCGAACGCGGCCGCCGTCTCGGCCAGCCCGACCACCTTCCGGCTGATCACGTAGGGCACCAGGGCGAGCAGCCGCTGCAGCCGGTCAGAACTGGTGCCGGCGCCGCCGTGCTCGGCCGCTCTTGCCGAGGTCATGCCAGCGCTCCCTTGAGCCTGGTGATGACCGCGTCCCGCAGGTCGGCGGGTTCGCGGACGATCACGTCGGGGCCGAACGAGGCGAGGTGCTCGGAGAACCAGGCGACCTCGGCGAACGGCGTCTCCACCTCATCCCAGCCGCCGGTGCCGGCCACCTCCCTGGTGGCCTGGCGCCGGATGCCGAGCCCAGCCCCGGCCCGGACGCTCAGCACCGCGGACCGCGGCGCCACGGGCCGGTCGTCCCAGGACTTGACCAGTTCGCGCACGTCGGCATCGGCGGGCACGGTCACAGAGCCGGGGGGCCCGCTGAAGTCCACGCCGCCGTCGATCCGGCTCAGCCGGAACGCGCGCACCGCCTGCCGGGCCCGGTCGTGCCCGCCCACGTACCACCGGCCGTGCCGGTTCACCACGCCCCACGGCTCCAGTTCGCGCTGCTGCGCCTCGCTGCGGCCCGCCGCGCGGTAGCGGAAGGTGACCGGCCGCCGGTCCCGTACCGCCTCCCACAGCGGCGCGAACGCGGCCTCACCGGCCTGCAGCCGCGGCTCGATCCCCGGCTGTGCGGTCTCCTCGGCCTCCACCCCGGCGGCGCGCAGCTTCAGCAGCGCACCGGCCGCGGCGCCGGCCAGCTCGGCCCGGTGCCACACCCGGGCCGCCACAGCGAGCACCGCCGCCTCGTCCGGCTCCAGCCTGATGTCGGGCAGCTCATAGGCCTGCCGGGGAATCCGGTAGCCGACCTCGTCGTCGAGCGCCGCGTTGGTGCCCATGTCGAGCGGGATGCCCAGCTCGCGGAGCTCTTCCTTATCCCGCTCGAACATCCGCTTGAACGCGTCGAAGGACTCCGGGTAACCGGGCACCGCGGCGCGGATCTGGGTCGCGGTCAGGTAGCGCTGGCTGGACAGCAGGCAGACCACCAGGCTGAGCAGCCGCTCGGTCTTCCGCCGTGACATCGCCGCCCTCTTCCGCGTGCTTGGCCGGTATCCATTGTCCCCCGTCTGGCCGGCGCAACGTGCGAGGTTATGGTGACCAGGCAAGGCGCCAGTGCCGGCCAGGTTACCCTGCCGGGGTGATTCGTTGGCGGAGCGCCGTGGTGACGCAGGTGCGGCGGGAATGGCCGGGCGCGGTTGAGCTGGAAGTCACCTCCGGCGACGGGCCGCTGCGGGCGCTCGCCTACCCGGCGCTGACCGGCCGGCCGCAGGCCGGCGATCGAGTATTGCTGAACGCGACGGCCGTGGAACTGGGGCTCGGCACCGGCGGGTATGCCCTCGTGATCGCCGTGCCTGACCGGCTGCCTGAAGACATCTCTGGCCCGGGTCATCTGATCAAGGCGCGGTACACGCCGCTGCAGGCCTGCGTGCAGGGAGCCGACGAACAGGGCTCACCGCACCACGAGGTGCTCCGCGATGCAGACGACCTGAGCGGGATGCCGGTCGTCGTGGCTGATCTCCATTCCGCACTGCCGGCCATCCTCGCCGGGCTGCGCGAGGCGGGCCCGCGGGTCGCCGCGTACGTGATGCTGGACGGCGGCACGCTGCCCGCCTGGTTCTCCCGTGCCGCGGCGGGGCTGCGCGAGGCCGGGTGGATCGCGGGCACGATCAGCACCGGCCAGTCGTTCGGTGGCGACCTGGAGACGGTCACCGTGCACACCGGCCTGCTGGCCGCGCGGCACGTTCTGGGCGCCGAGGTGGCCGTGGTGACCCAGGGGCCGGGCAACCTGGGCACCGGCACCCGCTGGGGGTTCTCCGGAGTGGCCTGCGGCGAGGCGGTGAACGCGGCCGCGGTGCTCGGCGGCCGCCCGGTCGCCTCGCTGCGGATCAGCGAGGCCGACCCCAGGCAGCGCCACCGCGGCATCTCGCACCACAGCCTCACCGCTTACGGCCGGGTGGCCCTGGCCAGTGCCGACGTCGTGGTGCCCGCGCTCGACGGCGATCTCGGCACGCAGGTCACCGCCCAGGCACAGCAACTGGCGCGGCGGCACCGCCTGGTCAGCGTGGCTACCGACGGGCTGCTTGAGGCCCTGGCGGCATGCCCGGTCCCGCTCGCCACGATGGGCCGTGGCCTGGCCGGGGACCGGGCCTACTTCCTGGCCGCGGCCGCGGCCGGCCGGCACGCCGCAGCCCTGCTGCCCTGAGCCGCAGCACCCCCAGCCTGGCGGGGCTTTGAGCCACTGGGGGTTCCGGGGGTCGCTCCCCCGGGCCAGCACTTGGGGATCCGGGAAGTCTTAACCCAAGCCAGCAGGGCCAAAGCCCCCGCGACGAAGTCGCGGGGGCTTTGAGCCAGCGGGGGTTCCAGGGGGTCGCCCCCCTGGGCTAGGCGACTAGCCCTGCGCAGCGCCGAAGGCGCCCAGGATGTCCACCACGAAGACCAGGGTGTCGGTCCCCTTGATGTGCGCCTGCGGGCTGCCGGTCTTGCCGTAGCCGTCGGCGGGCGGGATGATCAGCATCACCCGGCTGCCCACGGTCTGGCCGACCAGGCCCTTGTCCCAGCCCAGGATCACCTGGCTGGGGCTGGCACCGATGGTGAAGCCGAACGGCTGGCTCCGCTTCCAGGACGAGTCGAACACGTAGCCGTTGTGCCAGATCGCGCCGACGTACTGGACCACGACCGTGTCACCGTCGGCCACCGTCGGGCCGGTGCCCTTGATCAGGATCTGGGTGGTCAGGTTCTTCGGCGGGTTGCCCTTGGGCATCGTGATCGTGGGCGCGGCCCCGGCGGCCCCGGCGGCTGCGGTCACCGTGGGCAGCGAGCCGCCGCCGTGGGACACCGGCCGCCCGGCCGCAGCCGCGGTGCCGGCGAAGTCCTTGATCATGTCCACGACGAACACCAGCGTGTCCGTCCCCTTGATACCTGCCTGCGCGTCGCCGTGGGTGCCGAAGCCCTCCTTGGGCGGGATGACGGCCAGCACCCGGCTGCCCATCTTCTGCCCGATCAGGGCGCTCTCCAGGCCGGGCAGCAGCGTGCCGGAGAACAGCGTGGGCTTGCCACCGGCCTTGAACGTGCTCTGCAGCAGCTTGTGCGAGGTGCCGCTCCACAGGTAGATGGCGTAGTTGCCGACGAACGCGTCAGTGCGGCCGAGGGCCGGCCCACTGCCGTGGACCAGCGTCTTCACAGCAAGTTTGCCGCCCGCCTTCTGCGCGGGGATGGTCACGTCCGGGGCCTTGCCGAAGGTACCGCTTACGGCCACGGCCGCGGCGGACGAAGAGGAGGAGCTGGAGGAGCCGCCGCATCCGGCCAGCACCCCGACGGCCAGCAAAGGGAGGGCGGAAAGTACCGCGATACGTCGCATTGGAAGGAAACCTTGTCGTCGTCGGCTGTGTCGTCATCGGCGGAAGCCCCGCCAGCCTAGCGGGCTGAGCGGCCCCGACGGCCCCGGACCGGTTCCGGGCCGGTAACGGCCCGCAACTACGGACGCACCTACGCTACCGCCACCGGCCGGCTGTTTGGGCCCGGCCGCTTTACCTGCCGGTGGTGAGTTCACATGCCGGCGATGAGCTTCTCCACCCGCTCGTCGGTGCACCGGAACGGGTCCTTGCACAGCACCGTCCGCTGGGCCTGGTCGTTCAGCTTGAGGTGCACCCAGTCCACGGTGAAATCGCGCCGCCGCTCCTGCGCGCGGCGGATGAACTCGCCCCTCAGCCTGGCCCTGGTGGTCTGCGGCGGCACCGACTTCGCCTCGAAGATGTCGATGTCCCTGGCCGCACGGGCCACGGCGCCGCGGCGCTGCAGCAGGTAGTACAGCCCGCGGCCGCGGTGCACGTCGTGGTAGGCGAGGTCAAGCTGGGCCACCCGCGCCGAGGACAGCGGCAGGTCGTGCTTGGCCCGGTAGCGCTCGATGAGCTGGAACTTGGTCACCCAGTCGATCTCCCGGGCGACGTCGTCCAGGTTGCCGCTGTCGACCGCGTCCAGCGTTCGTTCCCAAAGGTCAAGCACCCGCCGCGCGCTCTCGTCGGCGCCGCGCCTGTCGGTGAAGTCGCGCGCCTTGGACAGGTACTCCCGCTGGATGTCCAGCGCGCAGGCCTCCCGGCCGTTGGCCAGCCGCACCCGGCGCTGCCCGGTCATGTCGTGACTGACGTCCCTGATCGCCCTGATCGGGTTCTCCAGGGACAGGTCGCGCATCACCGTGCCCGCCTCGATCATGCGCAGCACCAGGTCGGTGGCACCCACCTTGAGCAGCGTGGTGGTCTCGCTCATGTTCGAGTCGCCCACGATGACGTGCAGCCGCCGGAACCGCTCGGCGTCGGCGTGCGGCTCGTCGCGGGTGTTGATGATGGGCCGGGACCGGGTGGTGGCCGACGACACACCCTCCCAGATGTGCTCGGCCCGCTGGCTGACGCAATACACCGCGCCGCGCGGGGTCTGCAGCACCTTCCCGGCGCCGCAGATGACCTGGCGGGTGACCAGGAACGGGATCAGGATGTCGGCGAGGCGGCCGAACTCGCCGTGCCGTCCGACGAGGTAGTTCTCGTGGCAGCCGTAGGAGTTGCCCGCGGAGTCGGTGTTGTTCTTGAACAGGTAGATGTCGCCCGCGATGCCCTCTTCGCGCAGCCGCCGGTCCGCGTCGACAAGCAGGCCTTCCAGGATCCGCTCGCCGGCCTTGTCGTGGACCACCAGGTCGGAGATGTTGTCGCACTCCGGTGTGGCGTACTCGGGATGGCTGCCCACGTCGAGGTACAGCCGGGCCCCGTTGCGCAGGAACACGTTGCTGCTGCGGCCCCAGGAGACCACGCGCCGGAACAGGTACCTGGCCACCTCGTCCGGCGAGAGCTTACGGCTGCCCCGGAACGTGCACGTGACCCCGTACTCGTTCTCCAGCCCGAATATTCGTCTGTCCATCGCGAACTCAGTTAATCACGCCGGGGTGACCGTCCAGCCACGGCCGAAATCGGAGTCGATCCTCACCAGTCGACCGCGATGTACTTGGATTCGGTGAATTCGAGCAGGCCGTCGTGGCCGCCCTCCCGGCCGAGGCCGGACTGCTTGACGCCGCCGAACGGGGCCGCCGGGTCGGACACGATGCCCCGGTTGACGCCGACCATGCCGGTGTCCAGTGCCTCGGAGACCCGTAGCGCGCGGCGCAGGTCACCGGTGTAGAGGTAGGAGACAAGACCGTACTCGGTGTCGTTGGCCCAGCGGATCGCTTCGTCCTCGCTGCTGAACCGCACCACGGGCGCCACCGGGCCGAAGATCTCCGTGCCCAGGATGGCCGCGTCCGGCGGCAGGTCCTGCAGCACGGTGGGCAGGTAGAAGTAGCCCTTGCGGTCCGGGGCGTGCCCGCCGGTGACGACCTGGCCGCCGCTGGAGACCGCGCCGTCGACCAGGCTGGCGACCTTGGACCGGGTGTCCTCGTTGACCAGCGGGCCGAGGTCGATGCCGGCGTCCAGCCCGGGCCCGACCGCGAGCTTGCTCAGCTTCTCCGCGAACCGCCTGGTGAACTCGCCGGCCACCTGCTCGTGCACGTAGAACCGGTTGGCCGCGGTGCAGGCCTCGCCACCGTTGCGCATCTTGGCCAGGAACGCGCCCTCGATCGCGGCATCGAGGTCGGCGTCCTCGAAGATCAGGAACGGGGCGTTGCCGCCGAGTTCCATGGAGCAGTTGGTGATGGTCTTCGCGGCCGTCTCCAGCAGCACCCGGCCGACCTCCGTCGACCCGGTGAAGGAAAGCTTGCGCACCCGCGGGTCGGCCAGCATGGCGCCGACCAGTGGCCCGGCCTTCTGGGTGCACACGACGTTCACCACGCCTGGCGGCACGCCCGCCTCACGCAGGATCTCGGCGACCGCGAACGCGCAGAGCGGGGTCTCCTTGGCCGGCTTGAGCACCACCGTGCAGCCTGCCGCCAGCGCCGGGCCGATCTTGCGGGTGGCCATGGCGGCGGGGAAGTTCCACGGCGTGACCAGGACGCTGACCCCGACCGGCTGGCGCAGCACCATGATGCGGTTGGCCCCGGACGGTGCGGTGGCGACCGCCCCGTCGATCCGGACGGCCTCCTCGGCATACCAGCGGAAGAACTCGGCGGCGTAGCTGACCTCGCCCTTGGCGTCGCGCAGCGCCTTGCCGTTCTCCAGCACCATCAGCCGGGCGATCGCCTCGGACCGCTCGATCATCAGCGCCCATGCCTTCCGCAGGCACTCCGCGCGCTCCCTGGGCGGGGTCGCGGCCCAGCCGGGCAGGGCCGCTTCCGCGGCGGCAACGGCAGCCAGCGCATCGTCCGGCGTCCCGTCGGAGATCTCCACCAGGGTGTCCTCGGTGGCCGGGTCGGTGACCCCGATGGTCCGGCCGTTGGTGGTCCATTCGCCGCCGATGAACAGCCCGGTCGGCACGTCCATGCCCGTCAGGGCGGCAAGGTCAGCGGTCACGCGTCCTCCAATGTCTCCCGTACCGTCTGCGTGATCCGCGCCACCGACGGCAGCACGTGATCCTCGAGCGCGTCGGCGGCCGGAAGCGGGATGTGCGGCGTGGTGATCCGGACCGGCGGCCCGGTCAGCGCACCGAACGCTTCCTCCACGGCGATCGAGACGATCTCCGCGCCCCACCCGCACAGCCGCGGGTTCTCCTCCACCGTGAACAGCCTGCCGGTCTTGGCCACCTCGGCGAGGATCGTGGCGGTATCAAGGGGAACCAGGCTGCGCACGTCCACGACACTACAGTCAATGCCGTGCTCGTCAGCGAGCAGGCCAGCGGCTTGCGTGGCCCGGCGGACCATGGCCCCGAGCGCCAGGATCGTCGCGTCGCGGCCGTCCCTGAGCACGGTGGCCCGGCCCAGTTCGTCGACGATCTCGCCGTCGTCCACCTCTGCCTTGACCGCGTACAGCGACTTGTGCTCGAAGAAGATCACCGGGTCGGGGTCCCTGATCGCGGCGGCGAGCAGGCCGATCACGTCGCGGGGATTCGAGGGCGCGACCACCTTCAGCCCGGGCACCGCCATCGCCCAGTTCTCCACCGACTGGGAGTGCTGTGCCCCGAACCGAACGCCCGCCCCGTTGGCACAGCGGATCACCAGCGGGAACGACACCTGGCCGTCCGACATGTACCGGCTCTTGGCGATCTCGTTCGCGACCAGGTCCCAGCAGACCGCGAAGAAGTCGCTGAACATGATCTCGGCCACCGGGCGCAGGCCGGTCATGGCGGCGCCCATCGCGGCGCCGAGGATCGCCTGCTCGCTGATGGGCGTGTCGCGCACCCGCCGCGGGCCGAACTCCTCAAGCAGGCCCACGGTGGCCTTGAACACGCCACCGGCCGCGGCCACGTCCTCGCCGAGGAACACGACCCGGTCGTCGCGGCGCATCTCCTGGGCGATCCCCCGGGCCACGGCCTCCCGGTACGTGAGCGTGGTGGTCACTGGATCACCGCGATCACCGTGCCGACAGGAACCGTCTGGTCCGCCGCGACCCTGATCTCCGCCAGCGTGCCGCTGACCGGGGCCGGGATGTCGGTGTCCACCTTGTCGGTGCCGATCTCCAGCAACGGCTCGCCCTCGGCGACCTGGTCGCCGACCGCCTTGTGCCAGACGTTGACGGTGCCCTCGTCCACCGTCTCGCCCATCCGTGGCATTACCACCTCGGTGCTCACTGTCAGTTCCTCCAGGCCCAGCCGCCGTCGTGCCACACGTTCGTGAAGGCCAGTTCCAAGCCGGGCTCGGGCCCGGCCTTCGCCTCCTCCGTCGCCAGATCCACCGCTGCCTTGGCTTCGGCGTCGATCTGGTCCAGTACCTCCTCATCCACGCCCCGCGAGATGAGCACGCCACGGTAGGCCGGGATGGGGTCCCTGGCCAGCCACTCGGCGACCTCGTCCGCGGGCCGGTACTTGCCGGGGTCGGCCCGGGAATGCCCGCCGTGCCGGTAGGTGATCGCCTCGATCAGCGAGGGGCCACCGCCTTCGCGGGCCCGGTCGATCGCGGCGGCCGCGGCCGCGTGCACCGCCTCGACGTCGTTGCCGTCCACCACGACCGCGGGCAGCCCGTAGGCGGGCGCACGGTCGGCCGCGGGACGCTTGACCGCGGTCACCGTCTCGATCGCCGTGTACTCCATGTAGTGGTTGTTCTCGCAGATGAACACGACCGGCAACGCCCAGACCACGGCCAGGTTCAGCGCCTCATGGAACGCGCCGATGTTGGTGGCGCCATCGCCGAAGAAGCACACGGTGACCTGGCCGGTGCCGCGGTACTGGGCCGACCAGGCGGTGCCGTTGGCGATGACGAGCTGCGCCCCGATGATCGCGTAGGAGCCGAGCACCCCCTTGGACACGTCGAGCAGGTGCATCGAGCCGCCCTTGCCGTGCATCAGGCCGTTCCGGCGGCCGAGCAGCTCGGCCATGACCGGGGTCATCTCCGTGCCGCGGGCGAGCACGTGGTTGTGGCCGCGGTAGGTGACGAACGTGTAGTCGTCCTCGCGCATCGCGGCCGCGACCCCGGCCGCGATGGCCTCCTGCCCGGTGCCCAGGTGGGTGGTCCCCTTGACCAGGTTCTGCAGGAACAGGTCGTGCGCGCGCTTCTCGAACTGCCGGATCCTGGTCATGGTCCGGTACAGCCCGAGTGCGGCTTGCTCATCCATGGCGCCTGCCCAGTGCTTTCCGGAGCGCGCGCGTCGGGCAAGCCCGCCGCGCGGCCGCTCAGTAGGGATTGGTGACGAACAGTTCCGCGGAGGGGAACTTGGTGATGATCTCGATGCCGCCGTCTACCACCACGACCTCTTCCTCGAGCCGGGCGGCGGAAACGCCGTCGCTGGCCGGGCAGTAGGTCTCCAGCGCGAACACCATGCCCTGCTGGATCTCCATCGGGGCATCCAGCGAGGAGAGCCTGCTGATGATCGGGCGCTCGTGCAGGGCGAGGCCGAGACCGTGGCCGAACTGCAGGCCGAACGCGGTCTTCTCGTCCGGCAGGCCGATGTCCTGCGCGGTCGGCCAGAGCCTGGCCACCTGGTCGGTGCTCACGCCCGGCTTGATCGCCGTGATCGCGGCCTCCATCCACTCGCTGGCCTTGGCGTAGGCGTCGCGCTGCGCCTGGGTGGAGCTGCCCACGCTGAACGTGCGGTAGTAGCAGGTCCGGTAGCCGTTGAAGGAATGCATGATGTCGAAGAAGGCCTGCTCCCCCGGCCGGATCATGCGGTCGGAGAAGTTGTGCGGGTGCGGGTTGCAGCGCTCGCCGGAGACCGCGTTGATCGACTCCACGTCGTCGGAGCCCATCTCGTAAAGCCGCTTGCTGGCCAGCGCGACGATCTCGTTCTCCCGGACGCCCGGCCGCAGCGCGTCGGTGATGTCCTGGTACACGCCGTCCACCATGGCGGCGGCCGTGGTCAGCAGGGCGATCTCGTCCGGCGACTTGAGCTGCCTGGCGTCCAGCATGACCTGCTGCCCGTCGCGGACCTCGATCCCGGCGGCCTGCAGTTCGAAGATCGTCGGGATCTCGGCGAAGTCGATGCCGACCGGCAGGCCGGCCACGCCGGTGTCCTCCAGGATCCCCTTGATCTCCGCCACCGCCTTGCCGGCCAGCCCGGCCTGCGGCGCGGTGGCGCCGCGCATGGTGGTGTAGGAGGCGATGCAGTGCTCGGGCTTGAGCCAGGGGCAGTACATCCGGTGGTGCACGGCGGCCGAGCCGAAGTCCCAGAGGAACAGCTCGCCGGTGCGGGTGTACAGCGCGTACCGGCACAGCTTGTCCCTGGTCCACTCGCCGATGGCCACGCCGGTCAGGTAGCGGATGTTGTTGTTGTCGAAGACCAGCAGAGCGCCGAGGTCGCTGGCCTCCAGCGCGGCCATGGCCCGGCCGAGCCGGTACTCGCGCAGCCGGGCGAAATCGACACGCTGCTCGAAGTCGACGTTCATCCGCCCCGGAGCGGGCGTACGGGGAAGGGCGGGCACGGGCGGAATGGGCGTGACCATCAGGGCTTCCTCTCACATGCCAACCTTGTACAGCCCGATTTAACGTATGTACAGTGTGGCTGTCAAGGGAGGGTTGCGCCCATGGGTTCGTTCGATCCTGGCGCGGAACTCGGCCCCCGGCTGCGCCAGGTGCGTGAGCAGCGGGGCCTGTCCGTGCGGGAACTCGCCCGCCGCACCCAGTGCTCGCCCAGCCTCATCTCGCAGATCGAGCGTGGCCTGTCCGCCCCGTCGGTGGGCATGCTGTACGCCCTGGCCACCGAGTTGCGCACCTCGCTCGACTTCCTGTTCAGCGCCGCAGCGCCCGCCGATGGCCTGACGGTGACCGCACACGGCGACGGCCACCTGCGCGAAGAGGCCCATGCGCAGGCCGCGCTCCCGGGCGGACATGGCGTCGTCCAGCGGGCCGGCGCCCGGCGCACCATCGATCTGGCCAGCGGCGTGCGCTGGGAGCGGCTGACCCCGGGCCCGGACGAGCGGCTGGACTTCCTTGAAGTGATCTACGAGCCCAGCGGGCACTCCACCGACGCGCGCCGCCCACTGCGCCATGACGGCCGCGAGTACGGCCTCATCACCAGCGGCACCCTGCACGCCAGCGTCGGTTTCGACACGTTCGAACTTGGCCCGGGCGACTCCATCGCGTTCGACTCCGCGGTGCCGCACCTGTACTGGAACGCCACCACGGCGGACGTGCACGCGATCTGGGCGGTCGTGCACCCTCAGCCCGGGCTTGCCTACTAGCTAGCGGACGCCCATATCCCGCGGCTGGCCGGGTTCGCGGTGCGGCGGGCGGACCGGCAGCTGCGGCGGCGGACGGTGCCGGGGACGGGTGCCCGACCACACCGCCGGGGGCAGGTCGAGGAAGCGCGCCAGCGCGTACGCCGCGGCCTCGTAGTTGACCCGCCAGCCGTGGAAGTGCGGCCAGGCCTCGTCAGGTTCCCGCTCGAACACCCAGCCCGCCTGGCGCATCCGGTCCACCGCGCTGTCGAAGTCCGCCTTGGTCAGCACGAGCGGGTCGTCCGGGTGCGGATCCTCGGTCACCGCCATGCCCAGGTTGCGGGCCAGCTTGCGCATGGTGATGTAGCCCACCCGCATCAGCGGCCGGGCCTCCGCCGGTGCGGTGCCCGGGTTCAGCGCCAGTTGCAGCGCGGCCGCGTCCAGGACCGCGAGCAGGCCGAGCAGCCAGGAGGTCTGCGGGTCCGGGGACCGGAAGTAGGCCAGGGTGCGGTAGTTCGTGTGGCTCTCGGCGATGTCGGCGGCCCACTCGGTCCACCGCTCGTAGACCTTGGGCAGGTAGGCCACGTCACCGATCAGGGCCTGGCGGGCCAGCAGTTCCGGGCCCCAGGGCGGGGAACCGGCCAGCGCCTCCAGCATGGTGACCGAGATCTCCCGGCGGTTGAACGCGGTGTACAGCGTCGGCAGGTAGGCGATGAGCAGCGCCACCAGGGCCAGGCCGCTGGCCCCGGCCAGGAACACCACCGCGACCGGCCCCGCCCCGAAGGGCCGGACGAAGCCGAGCGTGAACAGCGAAGACCCGGCTTCCTCCAGGGACAGCGGGAACGTGTGGTGGTTCAGCGGCCACAGCAGCAGGGCGAACCCGAGCAGCAGGCACACCAGCCAGCTGGCGAGCAGTGCGATCAGCCAGGCCGGGCCGCTCGCCGCCAGGATCCGCTCGCGCTGCCGCAGGTCCTCGACCCGCGCAGTGATCTTGCCGAAGGACCCAGCGGTTCAGCCAGCCCAGGCCGCTGCCCAGTGCCGACCTGGCAGCCCGCGGGATCAGCAAGGTCTTGATCACGCCGGACGCGGTGGTCAGCAGCAGGACCACCCCCGCCGCGAAGCCGAGCCACCGGATCATGCCCACGCTGCGCGAACCCTGCCCGGCTAGGGCGCGGTGCCGTCACCCGGCGAGGGTTCCGCGGCGTCCTCGCCGCCGCCCGCCGCGCTCTTCCCGCCGGTGCCCTTGCCCGCCTTGCCTCCCTTGCCCGCCTCGGCGGACTGGGCCTGGCCGAGCAGTTCCTCCAGCCGGGCGCCCCGGACCCGGCGGAACGAGCGGTGCGCGCGCCCCCGGGCCAGGACCGCGACCTCAAGCTGGCTGGCGTTGATCTCGCTGCGCTCGCCGTTGCCCTGGCCGGACAGGGCCGCGATCGCCGCGCCCAGCGCGGCCCCGATGGACATGCCGGCGCTGTACCGCTCCTTGAGCACCCCGGCGACCTGCTCCGCCTGGCCGCCCATGGCCACGAAGCCGTGCTCGTCCGCAACCGACCCGTCGAACGTGATCCGGTACATCTGGTCCCCGGCGGGGGTGTCCCCGACCTCGGCGACCACCAGTTCCACCTCGTAGGGCTTGTTGCTCTCGGTGAAGATGCTGCCGAGGACCTGGGCGTACCAGTTGGCCAGCCCGCGCGCGGTGACGTCCTCCCGCGCGTACTGGTAGCCCCGGGTGTCGGCGAACCGGACCCCGGCGACGCGCAGGTTCTCGTACTCGTTGTACCGGCCGACCGCGGCGAACGCGATCCGGTCGTAGATCTCGCTGACCTTGTGCAGGGCACTGGACGGGTTCGGCGCGACGAACAGGATCCCGTCGTCGTAGGCGACCACGACGCTGTTGCGCCCGCGTGCGATGCCCTTGCGCGCGTAGTCCGCCTTGTCCTTCATCTGCTGTTCGGGCGAAACGTAGAACGGCATGGACACCGCTGGGGCTCCCCTGATCGTGTGGGCGGATGATTACCGGGGCCGTCGTTATGTCGTGGCCTGCCGCAGTGGCGCGATCGGGCCGCCGGGCGACTGCATACGCTCGCGGACGACCGCCTCCGCGTTTTCGGCGGCCTCGTCGTCGGTAAGCCGCCGGAACCCGTTCTCGGTGACCACGACCACCACCGGGTAGATGCGCCTGGTCAGGTCCGGGCCGCCGGTGGCGGAGTCGTCGTCGGCGGCGTCGTAGAGCGCCTGCATGCACGCGGTGATCACGTCGGCCTCGGTCATGCCGTCGGTGTACAGCTTCTTCAGCGACCCGCGGGCGAACACCGAACCGGAGCCGATGGCGTGGAACTTGCGCTCCTCGTACCGGCCGCCGGCCACGTCGTAGCTGAAGATGCGGCCCTTGCCGAGGTCCTCGTCGTAGCCGGCGAACAACGGCACCACGACAAGGCCCTGCATGGCGCCGCCGAGGTTGCCGCGCACGAACGCGGCGAGCCGGTTGGCCTTGCCCTCCAGCGACAGCGTCCGGCCTTCAAGCTTCTCGTAGTGCTCGAGTTCGAGCTGGAACAGCCGGACGAGTTCGAGGCCGATCCCGGCCACGCCGGAGATCCCGACACAGGAGAAGTCGTCGCAGCGGAACACCTTCTCGATGTCCCGCTGGGCGATCATGCTCCCGGCGGTGGAGCGCCGGTCACCTGCCATGATCACGCCGCCGTCGAAGTCCAGGGCCACGATGGTGGTCCCGTGCGGGAGATCCCCGGGGACCTGCGCGGCGGCGTCAGCGGATCCCGCGCCGGGCAGCAGGCCTGGAGCGCTGGTAGCGAGGAAGTCGGCAAAGGACGAGGTGCCCACGCTCAGGCACGCGGCAGTGAACTGCCCTCCCAGGTAGTCGGCGCCCACGAGGTTCCTTCCGGTTGATTCCTGCCTTCGACCGACCCTACTGCCGCGCGAGCCCCACCCGTACCGGCGCAGCCGCCGGGGCGATCAGCTCAGCGCGAACCTGGCAGGGTCATTGCCCGCCCTTCTGGACGTAGGAGCGGACGAACTCCTCGGCATTCTCCTCCAGGACCTCATCGATCTCGTCGAGGATCGCCTCCACGTCATCGCTGAGCTTCTCCTGGCGCTCCTGCACCTCCGCGGTCGCCTCGGGGGCCGCGTCCTCGGCCTCCTCGCTGCGCCTAGTGGTCTGCCGCTGGCCGCCAGTGTCCTTCGTTGTCATGCGATCCTCCGTGGTCCTGAGCGTCCTCGCCGCTCTCAACCGTATCCTCGCCAGCCAGCACCTTGCCCAATCCTGCGGGGGTGTGTCAGCGCAGGGCGAACGGCAGCCACCAATCGCGGGGCTCCAGGCTCCCCGGGCAGCGCCGCAGGCATCGGGGCTTCCAGGGGGTCGTCCCCCGGGCTAGCACTGCTAGCCGTTACCGGTGAGGGCGGCCACCAGGTCCGTGGCGGTGCGGCAGCGGTCGATCAGGTCGCCCACGTGGGCCCTGGTACCGCGCAGCGGCTCCAGCGTCGGCACCCGCTGCAGTGAGTCGTGCCCGGGGATGTCGAAGATCACCGAATCCCAGGACGCGGCGGCCACGGAGTCGGGGTATTTCTGCAGGCAGCGACCGCGGAAGTAGGCCCGCGTGTCATCGGGGGGGTTCTCCATGGCCCGGGTTACTTCCTCGTCGGACACGATGCGCAACATCCGGCCCCGGGCCACCAGCCGGTTGTACAGGCCCGCGGTCCGGGCGCACGTCGGAGTACTGCAGGTCCACGAGCTGCAACCGGGGATGCCCCCAGCCCAGGTTGTCCCGGGTCCGGTAGCCCTCGAGCAGTTCGAGCTTGGCTACCCAGTCGAGTTCCCTGGACGTCAGCATCGGGTCCTCGGCCAGCCGGCCAAGGACCGATTCCCACCGGTTGAGCACGTCGGCGGTCATCTCGTCGACGTCGGCGCCGTAGCGGTCCTCGGTGTACTTGCGGGCCCGGTCCAGGTACTCCATCTGCAACTGGACCGCGGTCATCCTGCGGCCGTCGCGCAAGCGTGACCAGGTGCCGGCAGGTCGGGTCGTGGGAGATCGCCCGCAGTTCCGCCACCGGCGTCTCCAGCGCGAGGTCGCCGTCGAGGAACCGTTCCTCGATCATCGCCAGCACCAGGGCGGTGGTCCCGAGCTTGAGGTAGGTGCTGACCTCGCTCATGTTCGCGTCGCCGATGATCACATGCAGGCGGCGGTACTTCTCCGGATCGGCGTGCGGCTCGTCTCGGGTGTTGATGATCGGCCGCTTGAGCGTGGTCTCCAGGCCGACCTCGACCTCGAAGAAGTCGGCCCGCTGGCTGATCTGGAAGCCCTCGTTGCGGCCGTCGGCACCCTGGCCGACCCGGCCGGCCCCGCACACGACCTGCCGCGAGACGAAGAACGGGGTCAGGTTCCTGACGATGTCCGCGAACGGCGTCGCCCGGCGCATCAGGTAGTTCTCGTGGCAGCCGTAGGAGGCGCCCTTGTTGTCGGTGTTGTTCTTGTACAGCTGGATGGGCGCCGCGCCGGGCACGGTGGCCGCCTTGACCGCGGCCTCGGCCATCACCCGTTCGCCCGCCTTGTCCCAGATCACCGCCGCCCGCGGGTTGGTGCACTCCGGCGTGGAGTACTCCGGGTGGGCATGGTCCACATAGAGCCTGGCGCCATTGGTGAGGATGACGTTGGCCAGCCCGAGGTCCTCGTCGGTGAGCTGGCTGGAGTCGGCCGCCTCCCTGGTGAGGTCGAAGCCGCGGGCGTCGCGGAGCGGGTTCTCCTCCTCGAAATCCCACCGGGCCCGGCGTGTCCTGGCCGAGGTCGCCGCCTGGTAGGCGTTCACGACCTGAGAGGAGGTGACCATGGCATTGGCACCCGGCTGGCCGGGCACCGAGATGCCGTACTCGGTCTCGGTGCCCATCACACGCCGCACGCTCATGGTGAAAGCCTAGCCGGGCGCGGCAGCAAACCAGCAGCGGCCGCGCTGCGCGTCAGCGCACCGGGGGGCCCGGGGGTCGCCCCCCCGGGCTAACACTGCGGGCCCGGGCGAAGCCGCGAAGCGGCGAGCAGGATGAGGCGCCCCGGCCCACCTACAGGTACTGACCGGTGTTGGCGACCGTGTCGATCGAGCGCCCGGCCTCGGTGCCCTGCTTGCCGGAGACCAGGGTCCTGATGTAGACGATCCGCTCGCCCTTCTTGCCGGAGATGCGCGCCCAGTCGTCCGGGTTGGTGGTGTTGGGCAGGTCCTCGTTCTCGCTGAACTCGTCCACGCAGGCGGACAGCAGGTGCGCCACCCGCAGGCCCTTCTGGCCGGTCTCGAGGAACTCCTTGATGGCCATCTTCTTCGCCCGGTCCACGATGTTCTGGATCATCGCGCCCGAGTTGAAGTCGCGGAAGTACAGCACTTCCTTGTCGCCGTTGGCGTAGGTGACCTCGAGGAACCTGTTCTCCTCGGTCTCGGAGTACATCCGCTCGACCACGCGCTGGATCATCGCCTCCACGCACGCCTCGGGCGATCCGCCGTTCTCGGCCAGGTCGTCGGGGTGCAGCGGCAGGCCGCTCAGCACGTACTTGGAGAAGATGTCCCTGGCCGCCTCGGCGTCCGGGCGCTCGATCTTGATCTTCACGTCCAGCCGGCCGGGGCGCAGGATCGCCGGGTCGATCATGTCCTCCCGGTTCGACGCGCCGATCACGATCACGTTCTCCAGGCCCTCGACCCCGTCGATCTCGCTGAGCAGCTGGGGCACGATCGTGTTCTCCACGTCGCTGGACACGCCGGAGCCGCGGGTACGGAAAATCGAGTCCATCTCGTCGAAGAACACGATGACCGGCATGCCCTCGCTGGCCTTCTCCCTGGCCCGCTGGAACACCAGCCGGATGTGCCGCTCGGTCTCCCCGACGTACTTGTTGAGCAGCTCCGGGCCCTTGATGTTCAGGAAGAAGCTCTTGCCTTCCTTGGTCCCCTCGTCCTGCGCGGTCTTGGCCGCGACCTGCTTGGCCAGCGAGTTCGCCACCGCCTTGGCGATGAGCGTCTTGCCGCAGCCGGGCGGGCCGTAGAGCAGCACGCCCTTGGGCGGGCGGAGCTGGTGCTCCCGGAACAGGTCCGCGTGCAGGTAGGGCAGCTCGATGGCGTCCCTGATCTGCTCGATCTGCGAGGCGAGGCCGCCGATGTCGCGGTAGCTGATGTCCGGAACCTCTTCCAGGATCAGCTCCTCGACCTCGGCCTTGGGGATTCGCTCGTACACGTACCCGGACCTGGGCTCAAGCAGCAGCGAGTCGCCAGCGCGGAGCGGGCCCTGCCGCAGTGGTTCCGCGAGCCGGGCCACCCGCTCCTCGTCGGCGTGCGAGATGACCAGCGCCCGGTCGCCGCCCTCAAGTACTTCCTTGAGCATGACGATCTCGCCCACCGTCTCGTAGCCCTGGGCGATGACCACGGTGAGCGACTCGTTCAGCACCACTTCCTGGCCGGGCCGCAGTTCTTCGGCGTCCACCGCGGGGCTGACGTTGACGCGCATCTTCCGGCCACCGGTGAACACGTCCGCGGCGCCGTCCTCGCAGGCGTTGAGGAAGATGCCGAAGCCGGACGGCGGCTTGGTCAGCCGGTCCACTTCCTCTTTCAGCGCCACGATCTGGTCGCGCGCCTCGCGCAGCGTGTCGGCCATCCGCTCGTTCTGCCGGTTGACGGTCGACAGCCGCGCCTCGGCCTCGCCGAGCCGCTCCTCGAGCAGCCGGGACTGCCGCGGCGAGTCGGTCAGCCTACGGCGCAGAACCGCGACTTCCTCCTCCAGGAAGGAGATCTGCGTCGTGAGGCTCTTGACCTGGTCATCATGCCGTCCCGCGAACGAGCCGTCATCACGAGTGGCCACGTCCTCACCTCCGTTCCCAGAGCAGGTCTCTCCTAGACCCTACCTACCCACGACCGGGCCGTAACCCGACGACCCGGCCCTGCTGCACCTTGCGCTCCCCCTTGCGGCGACACCGGTGCAGGTCACCCGGTCGCCTGCGGGTCATGCGCCCCTTTGGCGGGCCGTCGCCGCCGCGGAGGTGCGATGACTCCCTCGGCGAGCCGCCGTGCGGTGACCAGGAAGCCGGTGTGGCCCACCATCCGGTGCTCGGGACGTACCGCGAGCCCGTCGGCGTGCCAGCCGCGAGTGAGGGATTCCCACGCGGCGGGCTCATCGAAACCCCCATAGCCGCGAACGGCCTCAACTATCGCTGAGAGTTGGGTCACCGTGGCCACATAACAGGCCAGCACGCCGCCGGGCAGCAGCACCCGCGCCGCGGTGCCGACGCACTCCCAGGGCGCCAGCATGTCCAGCACCACCCGGTCGAAAGGCTCGTCCCCGGTGCCCGCGGTTCCGGCTTCCCCGTGCCCGTCCTCGTCGTCCCCGGTGCCTTCGTCCCCGGTGCCCTGATCCCGGCCGAAGTCGCCGACCCGCAACTCCCAGCACGGCGGCGGGGCGCCGAAGAACCGCTCGACGTTCGCCCGCGCGATGTCGGCGAAGTCGGCCCTGCGCTCGTAGGAGACCAGCAGCCCGTCGGGGCCGACCGCGCGCAGCAGCCAGCAGGACAGCGCGCCGGAGCCCGCGCCGGCCTCCAGCACCCGGGCGCCGGGCCAGATGTCGGCCATCGCCAGGATCTGCGCGGCGTCCTTGGGGTAGATGACCGCCGCTCCCCTGGTCATGGACAGGGTGAAGTCCGCGAGCAGCGGCCGCAGCGCGACGTAGGGGGTCCCCGCCGACGACCGCACCACGCTGCCTTCCGGGCTGCCGATGAGGTCGTCGAGGACGATGGAGCCCCGGTGGGTGTGGAACACCTTGCCCGGCTGCAGCACGGCAATGTGCTGGCGCCCCTTGGGATCGGTTAGCTGGGCCTGGTCACCAGTGGCGAACGGTCCGCGGCGAGAGATCACGCCCGACAGAGTACGGGCACGGCCGCGTGACGAAGGAACGGGGCCGTAGGCCATCGGGGGTTCCGGGGGGTCGCTCCCCCGGGCCAGCAGAGTACGGGCACGGCCGCGTGACGAAGGAACGGGGCCGTAGGCCATCGGGGGTTCCGGGGAGTCGCTCCCCCGGGCCAGCAGGGCAGCCAGGCCGGCTACACCCCGGCGAACGCGTGGTCCAGGTCGGCGGCGGCGAGCACACCGAACACCTGGCCGGACGGCTCGACCAGGAGGTACTCGCTGGCCGGCGAGCGGCGCACCGCATCGACCAGTGCCATGCCGGACAGGTCGGCGCTCAGCACAAGACCGGGATCGAGGGTGCGGGCCAGCGACCCGGCATCGACCCAGGGGCGGCGCTGCACGGGGGTGGCCATCACCGCTGCCTCGCTGACGATCGCGATCGGCCGGTCCTCGTGGTCCACGATCACCAGCGCGCGTGCCTGCGCCGCGTCCGCCCGGCGGATGGCCTCGGCCAGCGGCAGGCTGGACGGCACCGGGATGGCCCGCCGGGCGAGCGACCGGGCCTGCAGCCCGGGCAGCCGTTCCCGCACCCGTGAGGCGCGCAGCGACTGGGTGGCGCCGGTCCACATGAACGCGGCGATGACCGCCAGCCACAGCGCGTCGAAGACCTGCACCTGGCTGCCGGTGCGCAGGAACAGCGCCAGCGGGATGATCAGTACGGCCACCGCCAGCCCACGGCCCGCCCAGGCGGCCGCCACCGTGGCGGAACTCGGCCGGCCGGTCAGCTTCCACACACCGGCCCGGAGCATCCGGCCACCGTCGAGCGGCAAACCAGGAAGCATGTTGAAGAGCCCGACCAGCAGGTTCGCCACCACAAGCTGGCCAAGCAGGACCCCGGGCACCCCGCCGGGGTGGAACGCGCGGGCCAGCCCGAATCCGGCGGCGGCCAGCACCAGGGAGATGAAGGGCCCGGCGGCGGAGACGAGGAACTCGCGGCCCGGAGTGGGCGGCTCGCGCTCGATCTCGGAGAACCCGCCGAGCGGGTACAGCAGGATCCGGCGCACCGGCAGCCCGAACCCAAGGGCCACCACCGAGTGGCTCAGTTCGTGCACGAGCACCGACCCGTAGAGCAGCACCACGAACGCGGCGGCCACGACGTACCGCAGGTCCGCAGGGACGGCGCGGTCCAGGCCACGGGCGTAGAGGACGACGAACACGCCCGCGATCAGGAACCAGTACGGCGAGACGAACACGGGGATGCCGAAGGGGCGCGCGATCCTCACGCCCGGCCCGCGCTCCCGCGATCCGCCGTCCGGCGCATTGCCTGCCACACGCCGATGCTACGTCCTGGAACACGTGAGGGCGTGTCGCGTGGTGCGTGTGTGCTGTTTCCGAAGCCGAAGACATGCCTTCGGCTTCGAGGGGGCCTTCGTCTTCGGAGACACGCCCGGAATGGACGGGCAACTGTCTTAAGGCTCCCCTACCCTCCCAGGCATGGGTGATAAGAGTGCGACCGCGACCGCCGTTCCCCCGCCCGAGGCACCCGGTGCTGCTCGCCGGCCTTCGGCCGGCTTCGCCCACGCCCGCAGCGCTAGCCCGGGGGCCGAGCCCCCGGACCCCCACGTGACGGCGGAGCCCGGCGCAGCGGCGCCCGGCCCGTCGCTGTCCCCCTCCAGGGCCGGCGACTTTCTCACCTGCCCGCTGCTTTACCGGTACCGGGTGATCGACCGGCTGCCCGAGCCGCCAAGCCCGGCCGCGGTGCGCGGCACGCTGGTGCACTCGGTTCTCGAGCGGCTCTTCGACGCAGCGGCGCCCGACCGGACACCGGACGCGGCACGGGCACTGGTGCAGCCGGAATGGTCCCGGCTGCAGGAAGCCGAACCGGATCTGGCCGGCCTGTTCGACGACGACGCTCAGCGCGCCGCATGGCTGGACGAGGTCATGGGCATGCTGGACCGGTACTTCACCCTGGAGGACCCACGCCGGATCGAGCCGGCCCACCGGGAGCTGTGCGTGGAGGCGGAGCTAGCCTCCGGCCTGCGACTGCGTGGCTACATCGACCGCCTCGACATCGCTCCCAGCGGGCAGATGCGGATCGTGGACTACAAGACCGGTGGCGCGCCCCCGGAGGAGTTCGAGCAGCGGGCCCTGTTCCAGATGCGCTTCTACGCGCTGACGCTGTGGCGGGCCCAGGGCCAGGTGCCCAAGCTGCTCCAGCTGATGTACCTGGGCAACGGCGAGATCGTGCGGTACGAGCCGGACGAGGCGGACCTGCTTGCCACCGAGCGCAAGATCGAGGCGCTGTGGCTCGCGATCGAGCGGGCCAGGCTGAACCGGGACTGGCGCCCCCGGCCGGGGCGGATCTGTGACTGGTGTGCGCACCAGGCGATCTGCCCGGCGTTCGGCGGCACGCCACCGCCGGTCCCCGACGCCCCGGTCCGGCCCCAGGAAACCCCAGAACCCCGTGACGGCGACTCCCCCGTATAGCGCGCCTGCCGGGCCACCAGCAAACTCGCCGTCCGCCGGGCCCGTGCCCGCCGGGCCCGGCCCGCGGGACGGTAGGGTCTGCCAGCATGACCGACGCACCGTTCCCGCAGGCCGGCTCGGCCGCCGTGCACATCCTGCACGAGGGCTATGCACGTGACGACCCGGCCGGGGACCGGGTGGGCTCCAGCGTCACGCTCATCCTGGACGCCGGGCGGGTGATCGTGGTCGACCCGGGCATGGTCGCCGACCGGGGCGAGCTGATCGCCGCGCTCGCCCGGCACGGCCCGGCTCCCGGCGACGTGACCGACCTGGTGTTCAGCCACCACCACCCCGACCACACCGTCAACGCCGCGCTGTTTCCCGGCGCGCGGATCCACGACCACTGGGCCAGCTACGCCGGTGACCTGTGGATCGGCCGGGAACCCGGCGAGTTCGACCTCACGCCGTCGGTCCGGCTGGTGCCCGCGCCAGGCCACACGCCGGAGGACATCGCCACGCTGGCGGCCACGCCCGAGGGCGTCTACGCGTGCACCCACGCCTGGTGGGGGCCGGACGGCCCGGCCGAGGACCCGCTGGCCACCGCTGCCCCGGCGCTGGCAGCCAGCCGGGAGCGGATCCTCGCCGCCGCGACCGTGATCATCCCCGGCCACGGCCCAGCCTTCCGCCCCGGCCCGGACACGCCGAGATAGCCGCCGGGTCTGGGGGCGGCTCGCCAGCCGGCAAGGCCCGAGGCCGCCGCGACGGAGTCGCGGGGCCTCCAGGCCATCGGGGGGTTCCAGGGGTCGCTCCCCCAGGCCTACACCGCGTCCCCCTTCAGCGAGAACGCGGACAGGGCGCGCACCGCGATGACGATCGTGACGACGGTCACGATGACCCCCATCACGACCGATGTGCCCAGGGACTGGGTCGCGTTCAGCGCCTTAGCCTGGTGCGCGAAGGCGTTCGCCACCCCCAGCGAGTACTGCCCCACGGAAAGCAGCCGGGCACCGCCGACGAAGTTGCCGACCAAGCCCTCCCAGACCACCACGTAGGCCAGCCCGTACGCGATGGCCCGCGTGGTCAGCACGGAAATCATGACGAAGACCGCGTTGTACATGACGCTGCCCGCCAGTGCCCCGACGAACAAGCCGACGGCCAGCTTGGTCAGGCCACCGGTGGCGATCAGCCCGGCCAGCAGTTCAGGCACGGCGACGAACGCCGCGGTCAGCACGACCGCTACCACGTACTTGCTCCAGATGACCACCGACCGGGGCACCGGCGTGGCGAGCAGGTGCACGATGCTTCCCTCGTCCACCTCCGCGCCGAGCACGCTGGTGCCGATGATCAGCGCGGTCAGCGGCAGCACCACGGTGAACCCGAAGATGCCGACAACCTCGCTGGGCCAGGCGGCGTCGTGCGGATGCGACAGCTTGATCAGCACGGTCACGAGCAGCAGGATCCCCGGCGGGATCGCGAACAGCAGGGCGCGCTTGCGGCCCATGGTCGCCCGCATGGTGATCGACGCGATCACCCGTGCCTGGTCACCGAACATCTTCTGGCTGCTTTCTCCCGGCGCTGCCGGGTGTCAGCGGGCCCGCGGACCCGGCGTTGCGGTTCACCGGGCCTTCGGCCCATCGGTGTCGATCAGGTAGTCGAAGACGCTTTCCAGGGACTCGTCCTCGGGCAGCAGTTCGCGCAGCCTGATGCCCTGGTTCCTGGTCAGCGCCGCGATCTCGCGGGAGAACGTGCCGTAGTCATTCGCCCGCACCGACAGGCCGTGGTCGGTGACCTCCACCCCGGTCACCGCCGGGCGGCCGATCAGCGCGGCACCGAGCCCGCGGTCGTCGGAGGTGCGCACCAGGAACACGTGCGGCCTGCTGGTCATCAGCCGCCGGATGGCGCGGAAGTCGCCGGAGGCGGCGAGCCGGCCGGCGACCATCACCTGGATGGTGCCGGAGACCCGTTCCACCTCTTCAAGGATGTGTGAGCTGAACAGGATCGTCCGGCCCTGCTCGCCCAGGCCGTGCAGCAGGTCCATCATGTGCAGCCGCTGCCGCGGGTCCATGCCGTTGAACGGCTCGTCGAGCAGCAGTACCTCCGGGTCGTGCACCAGCGAACCGGCCACGCGGATCCGCTGCCGCATGCCCTTGGAGTAGGTGGAGATCTTCCGGTCCTGAGCACCGGTCATCTCCACCATCTCGATGGCCCGCCGGGCGGCCGCGCCGGGGTCGGGCAGCTTGTGCAGCCGCGCGCTGGCGGTGACGAACTCGGCCCCGGTGAGGAACGCGTACACCGAGTCACGCTCGGGCACCAGCCCGAGCGTCCGGTAGATGCCCGGGTTCCGCCAGCTCGGGGTTCCGCCGACGGTGAGTTCGCCACGGGAGGGCGCGAGGAACCCGGCAACCATGTGCATCAGGGTGGACTTGCCCGCGCCGTTCGGGCCGAGCAGGCCGGTCACCCCCGGCCCGATGGTCACCGTGATGTCGTTGATCGCAACCACGTTGCCGTACCACCGGGAGACGTTGCGCAGTTCTATCGCGGTCACGACGCACCGACCTTCCGGTACCGGGCGGCCAGGCCGCCCAGGCTGATCGCGAGCAACAGCACGAACATCAGGCCATACGCCACGCCCGCACTGCCGGGATTCGGAATGGGGCCCGGATTCGTGCCACCCAGCCACTGCCGGACCCCATCGACAACGGTGAACGGGCTTATCAGGCCGGGCAGCCGGGCGCTGAGCGGGAAGCTCGCCGCCACCAGCGCGTGGCCTGGTCCGGGCACGGGTCCGGGCGGGGGCTGGGCGCCGTGAGAGGCGACGTTGACCAGGATCCTGGCCAGTATCCAGGTCAGGAAGAAGTAGATCGCGATGATGCCGGTCGCGTATGCCCGGCGGCCGGTGAGCGAGGCGAGTAGCAGCCCGATCGCGGCAAGCAGCACCGCCATCAGCGCCGCGACGCCCAGGCCGGGGATCAGCGCCTTGGTCTGGCCCCATACCGCGCTGCCGCCGCCGACCGAGACGATCGTGCCCAGGTACAGGATGATCAGCGGGATCTCGACAAGGAGCAAGCAAGCGGCGGTGAACGCGAGGTATTTGGCAAGCGGATAGTCAAGGCGCCGCAGCGGCCGGGAGTAGTACAACGGCAGGACGTGACTGCGCAGGTCGCGGGACACCAGCTCGGGCGCCTGCGCCGCCACGAAGATCAGCATCACCAGGGTGCGCAGCGCGTAGGTGTAGGTGTCGTAGTCGACGATCCGCGCGTGATTGGAAGAGGTGGCCACCGCGACCGCGTTCGCGATCGCCGGCAGGCACATCAGCCCGAACGCGAGGATCGGCACGACCTTGGCCTTGACGCCACGGCCGATCCCGAACGCCGACCGCAGGCTGTGCCAGTACAGCGCCCGGATGATCGCGGCCCGGCCCAGGCGCGGCCCGTCGTAGTGCCGGTAGCCGAGATCGTGGATGACCCCCGCACCGGCTGCCGGCGCTGTGGCGGCCGCTGCCGCGCCGTTGTCAGTCGTCACCGCGGTCCTCCTCGTCCCCGTTGTCCCGGAACAGCTCCTCGACCCGGCGCCGCTGCTGCTCCAGCCGGTTCAGTGGCAGGCCGAGATCCGCGACGGCATCCCTGACCGTGTCGTGGGTCTGTTCGCCGTCGATCCGGACCAGCAGCCCGCGCCCCCCGGAGCGCTTCGGCTGCATGCCGCGGGCGGCCAGTTCCGCCGCCAGCTCGGCGGCGCCCTCGTCGACCTCGATCAGCAGCACCTGGCTCACCTGGGTGAAGGTGGTCATCGTGTCGGAGCGCAGCAGCTTGCCTCCGTCGATGACGACAAGCTGGTCGCAGATCTGCTCGATCTCCCCAAGCAGGTGCGAGGAGACCACGATCGAAATGCCGAACTCCGCCCCGATCCTGCTGATCAGGTCGAGCATCGAGCGCCGCCCGGCGGGGTCCAGGCCGATGGTCGGCTCGTCGAGCAGCAGCAGCCGCGGGTCGCCGACGAGCGCCTGGGCCAGCTTTACCCGCTGCTTCATGCCGGTGGAGTAGGTGCCGATCTGCCGGTACCGCTCCTCATACATGCCGACGTGGCGCAGCGACTCGGCGGCGCGCTCCTTGGCCGCGGTCGCCGGCAGCCCGGACATCCGCCCCAGGTGGGTGACCAACTCGGTGCCGGTGACGTCCGGGGGCAGGCAGTCGTGCTCGGGCATGTACCCGGTCAGCGTCCGGATCCGCTCGCCGCTGGCGGCCGCGTCGTGGCCGAGCACGACCGCCCGGCCGCTGGTCGGGGGCAGCAGGCCGAGCAGGATCTTGATGAGCGTGGACTTGCCGGCCCCGTTCGCGCCGACCAGCCCGGTGATGCCGGCCGCGAACGCGACCGTGAGGCCGTCCAGCGCGGTCACCTCGCTGGTGTAGCGCTTGGTCAGCGCCTCCGTCTGGATGACGGCCGCCGCTGTGCCCGCGTCGCCGGGGCCCGGCCCGGCGCGCAACTGCGGTGGTGCGGTCACGGTGATCCTTGCCTCGCCTTCGTCAGGCAGTCAGGGGAGATGGCCGTCACACCCGTGGCGGCGATCCCAGCCTCCCGGCCACGGCGCCCCGCGTCGTCATCCTCAGGTCTGCTTTTCGCGTCACCCGTAAGGTGCGGGGGCCCCATCCGGCCGCCGGTATCCGCCCGGCAGCCTACGCCCACAGCATGACGCGCCGGGGCGGGCCAGGCGTTACCGTGAAGGGGTGAGCGCGGAGCCGGGCCGCCCACCGCTGAGTATGCGGTTCAAGGAGCGCGCCTGGACCAGGGTGGACTGGGCGCTGGCCGTGGTGTGCGCGATGCTCGTCTACGCGATCATGTCCCGGGGCGCCCGCTACCACACGATCTACGTGTTTCCGCTGACCCCGTGGCTTGCGGGCAGCTGGACCCAGCCGCTGCTGGCCGTCCTCGTGGCGGTTCCCGTCGGGCTGCGCCGCCGCGATCCCATGGGCGCGCTCCTGCTGGCGCTGGTCGGCTGCTCGCTGATCGTCGCGGTGGGCGGGCAGATCAACCGCGGCCCGTTCCTGCCCCTGGCGCTCGCGCTCTACATGGTGGCGGCCACCCGCACCCGGACGGTCGCGGCCGCCTCGCTCGCCGCCTGCCTGGCCCTGCTCGTCATCCAGGGGTTCATCCTGAGCATGAGCGGCAACGGCTCGGGCCCGGCCACCGGCGTGGCGCTGATCCTGATCATCGCCTGGATGATCGGCATCAGCGCGCAGCAGCGGCGCGCCTACACCGCACGGATGCGCGAGCAGGTGGCCACGACCGCGGTGACCGAGGAACGGCTCCGGATCGCCAGGGAACTGCACGACGTGGTGGCGCACAGCATGACGGTGGTCGCGGTGCAGGCCGGCTTCGGTGAGTACGTCTTCGACAACGACCCGGCCCAGGCACGTACCGCCCTTGGCAACATCCAGCACGTCACCAGGGAAGCGCTCAGCGACATGCAGCGGCTGCTCGGTGTGCTCCGCCAGGACGGCACCGGCCAGGCCGGCACCGGCCAGGCCGGTGCCGCCGCGCCCGGCGCCCAGCCGGGCGAGGCGCGGGCGGCCGGCCCGGCACGGCAGCTCCAGCTCGCGCCCGCCCCGGGCCTGGCCGACCTGGAGCGGCTGGTGTCCACCACCGCTGGAGCGGGCGTCCGGGTGGCCCTGACCAGGACCGGGGACCACAGGGACATCCCGGCCGCCATCGACCAGTCGGCGTTCCGGATCGTGCAGGAGTCGCTGACCAACGTGGTGAGGCACTCCGGCGCCAGCACCTGCCAGGTCATCATCGGCTACGAGCGGAATGGCCTGACCGTCGAGATCACCGATCCCGGCGGCGGGGCAGCTGGGACCGCCGCCCGGGAGCCGCATGCCGCCCGCGCGGACGGCACCGGGCACGGCATTCTCGGCATGCGCGAGCGGGTGAGCCTGTGCGGCGGCGAGTTCACCGCCGGGCCGCGGCCAGGCCAGGGGTTCGAGGTGATAGCTCACTTCCCGCTCACCGCGCCGCCCCGCGCACGGCACGTGCCCCCCGTGCACTCGGCCACCGTGCGGGTGGTTCCCGGGCAGGCACGGTGAGCCTGCGCGTCGTCGTCGCCGACGACCAGGCCCTGGTCCGGGCCGGGTTCTGCGGCATCGTGGCGGCCACGCCCGGCCTCGAGGTGGTGGGCGAGGCAGGCACCGGCGCGGATGCGGTCGAGGTGACCCGGCGGACCAGGCCCGACGTGGTGCTCATGGACGTGCGAATGCCGGACCTTGACGGCATCGAGGCGACCAGGCAGATCACCGGCTCACCCGGCCTGGGCTCGCACGTGCTCATCCTGACCACGTTCGACCTGGACGAATACGTGTACTCGGCGCTGCACGCGGGCGCCAGTGGTTTCCTGCTCAAGAGCACCGAGCCCGCCGAGCTGGTCAACGCGATCCGGGTCGTCGCGGCCGGCGACGCCCTGCTCGCGCCGAGCGTCACCCGGCGGCTGGTGGAGGAGTTCACCCGCCGCCCGGCGCCGGTCCCCCGGGCGGCCGCCCCGGAGCCCCAGCCCGCCGCCCGGGTGCCCGCGGTCAGCCTGGACGCGATCACCGGGCGCGAGCGCGAGGTACTCGCGCTGATCGCCACCGGCCTGTCCAACTCGGAGATCGCTGCCCAGCTGTCCATCAGCGAGGCCACCGCCAAGACCCACGTCGGGCACCTGCTGGCCAAACTGAGCGCCCGCGACCGGGTGCAGTTGGTCATCCTCGCCTTCCAGGCCGGCCTGGGCCCTGCTGGCCCGGGGCCGAGCCGCCCCTAGAACCCCCCGCTGGCTCAAGGCCCCGTTCGTCACGGGGCCTTGGCCCTGTCGGCTAGCGGCTACCGGCCAGCCGCGTAGCCCTGCATGCCCCGGGCGTTGGCCGCGGCGTACAGCATGCCGCCGTCCCTGGCGACCGCGCTGACCCGGCCGAGGGACCAGGGCGCGGACACGGTCACCTCGTGCCCCCGGGCCCGCAGCCCATCGATCACCTCCGGCCCGGCCCGGTCCTCCACGTCCACCGCGCCGGGGAAGGACTCCCTGGGCCAGAACGACGAGGGGAAGTGCCGGGTGTGGAAGGCGGGGGCGTCGATGGCCTCCTGCAGGTTCATGCCGAACTGCACGTGGTTGAGGAAGAACGCCAGCGACCACTGGTCCTGCTGGTCCCCGCCGGGCGTGCCGAACGCGAGGTACGGCTCGCCGCCGCGCAGCGCCAGGCCCGGCGACAGGGTGGTACGCGGCCGCTTTCCCGGGGCCAGGCTGTTCGGCAGGCCCGGGGTCAGGGTGAACATCTGCGCCCTGGTGCCGAGGCAGAACCCGAGCCCGGGGATCACCGGCGAACTGTGCAGCCACCCGCCGCTCGGAGTCGCCGCCACCAGGTTGCCGAACCGGTCGGCGGCATCGACGTGGCAGGTGTCGCCGCTGTGCGCCAGCGTGGGCTCGCCCGCCCAGGCGCCCGCGGCCGCGCCCTGCCGCGGCGCGGTGGCGAACTCGGGAAGCACGGGCTGCCGCCCGCCGGGGCTGCCCGGGCGCAGGTCACCGGACGCGGCCGGGCCCAGCAGCGCGCGGCGCTGCGCCGCGTACTGCGGCGACAGCAGGTCCGCCAGCGGCACGTCGGCGAAAGCCGGGTCGCCGTACCAGGCCTCCCGGTCCGCGAACGCCAGCTTCGCGCACTCCACGACGGTGTGGATGTGGTCCACGCCGCCCGGTGCCATCTCGCCAAGCCCGAGCCCGGCCAGCAACTGCAACTGCTGCAGGAACACCGGGCCCTGTCCCCAGGGGCCGGTCTTGCACACGGTCAGCCCGGCGTAGCCGGCGCTGGCCGGCGCTTCCGTGCTGGGCCGCCAGGCGGCCAGGTCCCCGGCGGTCAGCAGGCCGGCGTGCCGTTCGCCGGTGCCGTCCATCACCTGCGCGTGCGCCAGGTAGCTGCCGATCGCCTCGGCCACGAACCCTTCGTAGAAGGCCCGCCGTGCCGCTTCGATCTGGGCCTCCCTGCTGCTTCCCGCCGCCTCCGCCTCGTCGAGAATCCGCTGGTAGGTGCCGGCAAGAGCAGGATTTGCAAAACGAGAGCCCGGGGCTGGCACGCCCCCGGGCAGGTAGACCTCCGCCGAGCTGGGCCAGTGCCCGGTGAACACGCCGGCCATCGACCCGATCGCGGAGCTGATCCCGGGCACGACCGGATAGCCATCCCTGGCGTAGCCGATGGCATACCGCATGACCTCGCGCAGCGGGAGGCTGCCGTGCGCGGCGAGCAACAGCATCCAGGTGCCGAACGCGGCCGGCACGCAGGCGGCCAGGAGCCCGTTCCCGGGGACCAGGTCCAGGCCGAGTTCCCCGAACGCCTCGATGGTGGCGGCACCGGGCGCGGGACCCTGTCCGTTCAGCACAAATACCTCGCCGCCGCGGGCGTCGAAGCCGATCACCGGCACTTCGCCCGCGGGCCCGCACATGTGCGGCTCGACCACCTGCAGCACCAGGCCGGCCGCCACCGCCGCGTCGAAGGCGTTGCCGCCCTGCTCAAGTACTGCCAGGCCGGCCGCCGACGCCAGCCAGTGGGTCGAAGCCACCATGCCGAACGTGCCCGCGAGCTGCGGCCTGGTGGTGAACGTGGCGCCCTGCGGCATCATCTGCATCCCGCCTTTCTGCCGACGGCTCTATCTGACCATGAGGTGCCAGCCCGGGCGGCAAGCCGCCCCTGGAACCCCCCAGTGCTAGCCCGGGGGGCAAGCCCCCCTGGAACCCCCGCAGTGCCAGCCCAGGGTCCGGCGTCCCCGGGCTGGAACCCCCGTTGGCCTGTGATCCCTGCTGGCCTGCGTGCGCGCGCGGCGATTCCCAGCTACAGTCTGTGACCGGAATCTCACATCTCGCAGCATGCAGAGGAGAGCCGATGACCTCCGCCACCCGTCACCTGCTGGGCGCCGCCGCGTTGCTGGCCACCGGAGCGCTGGCCGCCGCGTGCGGTCCAGTCCACGGAAACCCGGCCTCAGGGGGCGCCAGTTCCTCACCATCGGGCGGGGCAGCGGCGGCCAGTTCGGCCCCGGCGTCGCCGGCCTCCTCGCCGGCCGCCTCGCACGGCAGCACCGCGGCAGCCGGATGCTCCTCGTCCGCGCTCAGCGCGCACGTGGACCTGGCCCAGGGCGGCGCCGCAGCCGGCAGCACCTACGTGCCGATCGACTTCACCAATACCTCAGGCAGCGCCTGCACCATGGAGGGCTACCCGGGTGTCTCGTTCGTGAGCAGCCCCTCGGGCGGCCAGCTCGGCAATGCGGCTACCCGCAACCCGGCGGCGCCGCCCGCCATGGTCACGCTCGCTCCTGGCGGCATCGCGCATGCCGTCCTCCAGGTGGCCGAGGCCGGCAACTACAGCCAGTCGGCGTGCACCCCGGTCACCGCGCACTGGCTGAAGATCTTCCCGCCGAACCAGGTCACTGCGATCTACGCGCACTACGAGGTGCAGGCCTGCTCGGCCAAGCTGCCTGCCAAGCTCGGCAGCCAGCTCGACGTGTACGTGGTCCGGCCAGGTGCGGGGAAGGCCGGGCACGCGCCGTAGGTTCGCCGTCACCGGTGGCGCCGGGGCCCGGCCGGGCACGATAACGTCGGGTCCCATGAACGATCTGTCTCCGCGGTTGCGCGCGGTGTGTGACCTCGACCAGGCCGAAGCGCGTGAGTACAGCGGGCGGCACGAGTACGACGGCACGATCCAGGACTTGTCCCCCGACGGGGTGCGCAAGAGCCTGGCCGCCTTGGCCGAGGCCGCAAGTTCCGGCGCAGCCCTGGAGGATGCGCACGACGAGGCCCACCTGGCCGCGTTCGAGGATCGTGCCCGCGTCATCTATGGCGAGCTTGAGCTCTACCGGCGCAACCCGCTGATCCACCTGGGCGGCCTGGACCTGGCCTGTTACGACCGGGATTACGCCCCGCAGGCCGAGCGTGACCGCGCCCGGCTGGCGCAGCTCGCCGCCTGGCCGCAGGCGGTCGATGCCGCGGTAGCCGCCCTCGACCAGGTCAGCGCCCCCGTCGCGACCGCACTGGCCAGCGGGATCGAGGGCCTGGCCGGCGGTATCCCGGCCGGTGCCCCCACCGAACTTGCCGCCGCCGCGCACGCGGCGCACGCCCGGCTGGTCGCGCACGTGCAGCAGGCCGCCGCCACCGGGGATCCCGACGCCGCGCTTGGCGGCCCGGCGCTTGCTGCGCTGATGACCAGCTCCGACCGGATCGAGGTGGACCTGGGCAGGCTGGCCGAGGAGGCCGACGCCGAGCGGGACCGGCTGGCCGGGCGGCTGGCCGAGAGCTGCGCCCGGATCGATCCCGCCAGGCCGGCCCTGACGGTGGCCCGCGAGCTGGTCCGCGACCACCCGGGGCCCGATGGGGTGCTGGACGCCGCACGGCACTGGACGGAGCAGGCGATCACGTTCACCAGGGAACACGACCTGGTGCCCTACCACGACGGGGAGTGCCTGGTCGGGCTGGCGCCGGAGTCGCGGCGCTGGGCCATGGCGATGATGTCGCCCGCGGCGCCCGGCGAGCCGGAGGGGCCGTCCTGGTACTACATCACGCCGCCGGACGCGTCCTGGCCGCAGCAGGAGCAGGAGGAGTGGCTGGAGGTCTTCAGCGCGACGACGCTGCCGGGGATCACCGTGCACGAGGTCGCGCCCGGGCACTTCTCGCACGGCCGGGCAATCCGTCATGCACCCACCGATGTCCGGCGGACGCTGCACTCCAGCGCATTCATCGAGGGCTGGGCGCATTACGCGGAGGAACTGTGCGTCGAGGAGGGCTTCGCCGCCGGCGACCCGCGCTTCGCGATCGGCGTCTGGCTGGAAGCGCTGGTCCGGATCACCCGGCTGGCCTGCGCGATCGGGGTGCACTCGGCGGGCATGACGGTGGCGGAGGGTGCCGCCAGGTTCGAGGCGGACACGCACCTGGCTGGGCCGGCCGCCTTGTCCGAGGCCCGCCGCGCCACCTTCGACCCGACCTACGGCCGGTACACCTGGGGCAAGCTGGAGATCATGAAGCTGCGGGACGAGGCACGCCAGCAGTGGGGCGCCGGCTTCACGCTGAACCGGTTCCACGCCAGCCTGCTCAGCCTGGGCTCGCCGCCCCTCGGCCTGATGGGCACCGCCATCGTCCGCGGCTGAGGCAGCCACCTGGGCCGGCCCGGCTGGTCACTCCGGCGGCGTGCCGGGCACCACGATGCCGGTCTCGTAGGCCAGGATCACCGCCTGCACCCGGTCCCGCAGGCCCAGCTTGGCCAGCACGTTGCCGACGTGGGTCTTGACGGTCGCCTCGCTCACGAACAGCACCGACGCGATCTCGGCGTTGCTGTGGCCCCGGGCGAGCAACAGCAGCACGTCCCGCTCCCTGGCGGTCAGCGAGGCAAGCTGGGACGGTGACGGTGAGGTCTCCCGCGGCCTGCGGGCGAACGCCTCGATGAGACGGCGGGTCACCGAGGGGGCGAGCAGGGCATCACCCGCGGCGGCGGCGCGTACCGCCGCGATGAGGTCGTGCCGCGGCGAATCCTTGAGCAGGAACCCGCTGGCCCCGGCCCGCAGCGCCTCATACACGTAGTCGTCGAGGTCGAAGGTGGTGAGCATGACCACTTTGGGTGGGGTGGCGGGGTCAGAGCTAGCAGAGCGTGGGGTGGCGGGGCCAGAGCCAGCAGAGTGCGGGGTGGCGGGGCCAGAGCTAGCAGAGCGTGGGGTGGTGGGGCCAGAGCCAGCAGAGTGCGGGGCGGTGGGGCCAGAGCTAGCAGAGTGCGGGGTGGCGGGGCCAGAACCAGCAGAGCCCGCGGCCGCCGGGCCGCGGGTGATCTGCCGGGTGGCCTCCAGGCCGTCCATCCCCGGCATCCGGATGTCCATCAGCACCACGTCGGGCGCGTGCGCCGCGACCTGTGCCACCGCCGCCTCGCCGTTGGCGGCTTCGCCCACCACGGTGATGCCGTCCGCGGCGTCGAGGATGACGCAGAACCCCAGGCGCACCAGCTCCTGGTCGTCGACGACCAGCACCCGGATCGGGCCAGGGGTGGTCATAGCGCCGGCAGCCGGGCGGTGACGGCGAAGCCGCCGGACTGGGTGGGCCCCACGGTGAGGTTCCCGCCGCAGGAGGCCACCCGCTCGGCGATCCCGGCCAGCCCCAGCCCGGACCCCGCGACCAGGCTGCCCGGCTTGACCGCGGCGCTGCCGTTCTGGTTGCGCCACAGCGGGTGGCGAGGTGGCCCGCCCCGGCGCGGCCCGGAATCGGCGACGCTGACGGTGATGTAGCCGGGTTCGTAGCACAGCGTGACGGCCGCGTGGTCCGCCCGGGCGTGCCGGATCGTGTTGGTCAGCGCTTCCTGCACGATCCGGTACGCGGTCAGGTCCACGCCGGGGGCGAGCGGCCCGGGCGTCCCGACGACCTCGAAGTCCACCGGCAGCCCGGCACCGCGCACCTGGTCAAGCACGCCACCGATCTCGCCGAGCGACGCCGACGGCGCGGTCTCCAGCCGTTCGGAGGGGCCGCGCAGCACGCCGAGGAGCCTGCGCAGTTCGGTCAGGGCCAGGCGCGCGGTGTCGCCGATGATCTCCACGGAACGCTGGGCCTGCGCGGGCTTGTCCGGCAGCAGCGAGGTCGCCGCCTCGGCCTGCACCGCCATCAGGCTGACGTGGTGCGCCACCACGTCGTGCAGTTCACGGGCGATCCTGGCGCGCTCCGCCGCGGCCTCCCTGGTGGCGTGCCGGTCCAGTTCGGCCTCGGCGTGCTCGGCGCGGCTCTGTGCCGCAGCCAGGTTCGCCCGCTTGGTGCGGTTGAGCACGCCGGCCGCCCATGCCGTGCCGAAGATCATTGCCTGGAAGATGGCGTCGTAGGGCTCCTGATGCCCCGGCGAGGTCAGCGAGACCGTGATACCCGCGGCCACGGCGGCGATCGTGATCCAGCGCCAGACCGGGCCGCGGCGGTCGATCACCGTGTAGAACGCGATGGCCGGGCCCAGCGGCAGCGGCGCGAACCCGAACCCGATCTTGTCGTAGGCGACCCGCGCCGCGCCAATAATGATCATGGTCCCGATGACGTTGGACCGGCGCCAGGCCAGCGGGATGCCCTGGGCGGCAACCAGCACGAGGGCGAGCCACAGCGGATGCAACTGTGCCCGGTAGGGCAGCAGCGAGACCACGTTCACGGCGGCGAGCGCGATCCCGAGGCCAGCGTCGGAGACCCATTCCTGGCGCCGCTGCGGCAGCGCGGCCACCCGCACCGCCAATTGCTGCGGGAACCCGGTTACCCGCGCCGCGCGCCTTGTCACGCCCCGATCGTACGGCGCGGCCCGGCGCCCGCGGATCGCCCGTGCGGCGGAGGTGCCCGGTCAGTCCCGCGAGGGAGCTCCGGGCACGGCTATCGTGGAGCCATCCCCCAGAAACGAGGCAGGACGGATGCGATATGCGCGGCCCGCGGCAACGGGCGGCCACCGGCCGAGCCGGCCAAGGATGCTGGCCCGGCGCGCCGCGGTGACGGCCGCACTGGTGGCTGGCCTGGGCACCGTGGCGGGCTGCGCCGCGCAGGCGGGCGCGAGCCCGTCGGTCCAGGTCTCCACCGCTTACGTGCCGGTCCCGTCGGCCTCCGACATCACCGTCGCCTACGTGGTGATCCGCAATAACGGGAACACGGACCGGCTGGTGGCCGCGCACACCAGCGTCGGCGGCCGGGTGACGTTCCGCACGGCCCACGGCCCGGGCGCCCTGGTCATGAGCACCATCCCGTCGGTCCGCATCCCCGGGCACGCCACCCTGGCCATGCGCCCGGACGGCATCCACATGCTGATCACCGGCGCGGGGCCGATGCATGGCGGCAAGGACATCACCCTGACGCTGGAGTTCGCCCACGCCGGGCCGGTATCGGTGGTGGCCCAGGTCACCAACCCGCAAAGCGGCGGCAGCAACTACTTCCTCAACTGACCAGGCACGCGGCCGTGACGTGCGGCACCGGGTCGCGTACGGTGTCGCTCGTGCCGTACTCTGCTGGCTCTGGCCCCGCCACCCCGCCCTCTGCTAGCTCCGGCCCCGCCACCCCGCCCTCTGCTGGCTCCGGCCCCGCCACCCCGCCCTCTGCTGGCTCCGGCCCCGCCACCCCGCACTCTGCTGGCTCCGGCCCCGCCACCCCGCCCTATCGCCAGCCGGGTGTCGTGCTCACCGACCATGTCTTCGCTGTGCCGCTCGACCACGACGCCCCCGGCGGGGAGCGGATCGAGGTGTTCGCCCGCGAGGTGGTGGCCGCCGGCAAGACCGCGGCGGAACTGCCGTGGCTGCTGTTCCTCCAGGGCGGGCCCGGGTTCGGCGGCCCGCGGCTGTCCGGCCGGGCGTCCTGGCTGGACACCGCGCTCGACGATTACCGGGTGCTGCTGCTCGATCAGCGCGGCACCGGCCGGTCCACCCCGGTCACCCGGCACAGCCTCGCCGCCCGGGGCAGCGCGGCCGATCAGGCCAGGTACCTGTCCATGTTCCGGGCCGACGCGATCGTCGCCGACGCCGAGTTCATCCGCCGCGAACTAGGCGGCGCACCGTGGAGCGTGCTCGGCCAGAGCTTCGGCGGCTTCTGCACGGTGACCTACCTGTCGAATGCGCCAGAGGGGCTCACCGAGGCGTTCATCACCGGCGGCCTGCCCGGCCTGGCTGCCACGGCCGACGACGTCTACCGGGCGACCTACCCGCGGGTCCGGGCGAAGACCCTGGCGCACTACGCCCGTTACCCCGGTGACGTGGCGCAGGCCCGGCGGGTGGCCCGCCATCTGGCCAGCACGCAGGTACTGCTCCCGGACGGTGCCCCGCTCACCGTGGCGGCCTTCCAGTCCCTGGGCGGCATGCTCGGCTACAGCACCGGCAGCGACGAACTGCACTACCTGCTGGAGGGCGCCTTCGACGGCGGCCGGCTCGGCGACGCGTTCCTGCACGACGTGCACGGCCACCTGTCGTTCGCCACCGGGCCGCTGTACGCGGCGCTGCACGAGCCGTGTTACGCGCAGGGGGCGGCGACCCGGTGGTCGGCGCAGCGGATCCGGGCGGAGTTCGGTGAGTTCGACGCTGGCCCGGCCCTGGAGGGCGCGGAGCCGCTGCTGTTCACCGGCGAGATGATCTACCCCTGGATGTTCGAGCAGGACCCGGTGCTGCGCCCGTTCCAGGAGGCGGCCGGCCTGGTCGCGGAATACGCGGACTGGCCCCCGCTCTACGACGCGGCGCGGCTGGCCGCCAACGAGGTACCGGTCGCCGCCGCGATCTACTTCGACGATATGTACGTGCCGGGGGAACTGTCGGTGCCGACCGCGGCGGCGATACATGGCCTGCGCGCCTGGGTCACCAACGAGTACGAGCACGACGGGCTGCGGGTGAGCAACGGTGCGGTGCTGCGCAGGCTCATCGGCCTGGCCAACGGCCTGGCCTGACCCGGCCGCCGCCTTCCCGGGCCACCGCACCGGCGCCACGGTTCCCGCGTGGCCGCGCTCTCCCGGGCCACCCCGGCCCACGGTCTCCCCGTGGGCCGCGTCTTCCGTGGCGCTTCGTATTGCAAAAATATAGTTGCGGTCAAGCAAGTAATCCTGGGTAGGCTAGGGACACGTGCGCGATGGTGATGATCTGAAGCAGGTAGCCGGCCAGGGACAGGCCGGCGGCAACGGGCTAGCCGCGATGGCCAACGGGCACCGGCCGGGCGATCGCTACAAGTGGGTCGCGCTCTCCAACACCACGCTCAGCATGACGATGGCCACCATCGACGCCTCGATCGTGATCATCGCACTGCCGGCGATCTTCCGCGGCATCGGCCTCGATCCCCTCGACCCGCACAACGTGAGCTACCTGCTCTGGATGATCATGGGGTACCTGCTGGTCACCGCGGTGCTGGTGGTCAGCCTGGGGCGGCTGGGCGACATGTACGGCCGGGTGCGCATCTACAACCTCGGCTTCGTGGTCTTCACGCTCGCCTCGATCGTGCTCTCGCTCGACCCGCTCACCGGCGCCGCCGGCGCACTGTGGCTCATCGGTTTCCGGATGGTGCAGGCGGTCGGCGGGTCGATGCTGATGGCGAACTCGGCCGCGATCCTCACCGATGCGTTCCCGGCCACGCAGCGCGGCATGGCGCTGGGCATCAACCAGATCGCCGGGATCTCCGGTCAGTTCGTCGGCCTGCTGCTCGGCGGGCTGCTCGCCGCGTGGGACTGGCGCGCGGTGTTCTGGGTGAACGTGCCGATCGGCATCTTCGGCACGGTGTGGTCCTACCGGAGCCTGCGGGAGATCTCGGCGACCAGGTGGGCGAAGATCGACTGGCCGGGCAACATCACGTTCGCCCTGGGCGCCGGGGTGCTGCTCATGTCGATCACCTATGGGATCCAGCCGTACGGCGGGCACCCCACCGGGTGGACCAACCCGTGGGTGCTTGGCGGCCTCGCTGCGGGCGTGGTGCTGCTTGTGGCGTTCTGCGTGATCGAGACGAAGACCGCCGAACCGATGTTCCGGATGAAGCTGTTCAGGATCCGGGCGTTCGCGGCGGGCAACGCGGCCAGTCTGCTCGGCTCGATCGCCCGGGGCGGGCTGCAGTTCATGCTGGTGATCTGGCTGGCCGGGATCTGGCTGCCGCTGCACGGGTACCCGTTCAATGTCACCCCGCTGTGGGCGGGCATCTACATGCTGCCGCTGACCGCCGGGTTCCTGCTGGCCGGGCCGGTGTCGGGGTACCTGTCCGACCGGTTCGGCCCCCGGCTGTTCGCGACCGCCGGGCTGCTGGTGGCGGCGTGCGCGTTCGTCGGGCTGATGCTGCTCCCGGTGGACTTCCCCTACTGGGCGTTCGCCCTGATCATCGCGTTCAACGGCATCGGCTCCGGGCTGTTCGCCTCGCCCAACACCTCCGCCATCATGAGCAGCGTCCCGGCACGGGACCGGGGCGTCGCCTCGGGCATGCGCTCGACGTTCCAGAACTCCGGCATGTCCCTGTCGATCGGGATCTTCTTCTCGCTGATGATCGTCGGGCTCGCCGCCACCCTGCCCAGGGCGCTGAGCGCGGGGCTGCGCGCCCAGGGGGTACCGGCCGCGCTGGCCGCGCAGGTCAGCCACCTTCCGCCGGTGAGTACGGTGTTCGCGGCGCTGCTGGGCTTCAACCCGGTCCAGCACCTGCTGGCCCCCTCCGGGGTGCTTGCCACGCTGCCGCGGCACAGCGTGGCGGTGCTCACCGGGAACCAGTTCTTCCCGCACCTGATCTCGGCACCGTTCCACCACGGCCTGATCATCGTGTTCACCGCGGCAGCCCTGATGTCGGCGACCGGCGCGGTGGTCTCGCTGATGCGCGGCGGGCAGTTCTACTACGAGGACGCGCCGGTCAGCGCCCGCACGCCGGCGCCGGCAGCGGCCGCCCGTCCCGCTCTGGCCGACGGCGCCGTGCCGAACGGGCAGGCCGCGCCGGCGGGCGTCCCGCGCCGCCACTCCCCCGCGGCACCGGAGTGACGTAGGCTTCTCGCGTGCCACGGTATGAATACCGCTGCCGCGCATGCGGCGCGACCTTCGAGCGCAACCGGCCCATGGCGGAGGCCTCCGCACCGGCCCGTGCCCGCAAGGGCATGACGACACGGTGAAACTGCTCTCCACGGTGTCCGTGGGCGGCCGGGCCGCGGCTGGCGGAGCGGCGCCGCGCGGCGGGGGCGGCTGCTGCGGCGGCGCCTGCGGGTGCCGCTGACCCGTCACGGCCACCGGCATCCGCGCTGACCGCCCCGGCCCGGTACCGGCTCGAGAACAGGCAGGACAGACACTGATCTCCACCGACCTGCTCCTCGCCGAGGTGACCGGCAGCGCCGGCACGCTGGCCGGGATAGCCGCCACCGCCGACCTCACCACCACGGTGCCCACTTGCCCGGACTGGACGCTGCGGCAGCTCATCACCCACGTCGGGCGGGCACACCGGTGGGCCACCGCGATCGTGGCCACCCAGGCGGCCGAGCCGATCGCCGTTCCGCGAGGTGCCGGACGGCCGGCTGCCCGACGATCCGGCCGAGCGGCCCGCCTGGCTCCGCGACGGCGCGGCCCGGCTCGCCGAGACCGTCACCACGGGCAGCGGCCCGGTATGGACGCACCTCGGCCCCGGTCCGGCCAGCTACTGGGCGCGCCGGATGGCGCACGAGACCGCCGTGCACCGTGCCGACGGCGAGATCGCCGTTGGCACCCGGCCGGTGATCGACCCGGTGGTGGCCGCCGACGGGATCGCCGAATGGCTCGGCTTCCTGCCGCCGAGGCCCGGCCGGTGAGCAGGCCAGCCGCCCGCTCCGGTGCCCGAGGGCAAGGTCGTTCACTTCCATGCCACGGACGCGGAAGGCGACGGCGAGTGGCTCATCCACGGCGTGCCCGGCGGCGTCACCGTGGCCGCCGGTCATGGCAAAGGGGACCTGGCGCTGCGCGGCCCGGCCTCGGTGATCCTGCTCGTGCTGCTGCGCCGGCTGCCGCCGGACGACCCGGCCATGGAGATCATCGGGGACCGCTCGCTGCTGGACGCCTGGCTGGCGGCCACCCCGTTCTGATCAGTCCCTGGCGGGCTCACCGTGGGCGGCATTGCCCCGCCCCAGCCCCCAGTAGGCCTTCGGCGACACCTGGCCGGCGGGCAGGCCGCGGGCCGCCAGGGCCTCCCGCAGCGCCAGCACCAGCCTGGCCTCCCCGGCCAGGTACACGTGACCGGCCTGCGGCGGCAGCGTGACCGCGGCGACCGCGCCCGCCAGGGCCGCCGGGTCGCCGGGCGGGCGGCCGTCGGCGTGCAGCCAGGCCAGTTCCACGTCCGCCGCTGCCGTCAGTTCCTGCTCGTCCCCGGGACCGGGAACCTCCAGGATCACGGTCGCGCGCTGGCCAGCCGGCAGCGAGCCGGCCATGGCGAAGTAGGCGGGCAGGGCGGAGAAGTCCCCGGCGAACAGATGCCAGGCCACGCCCGTCGCGGGAAAGATCTTGCCGCGCGGGCCGATGCCCTCGATCTGGTCCCCCGGCCGCGCCGTCGCGACCCAGCGCTCGCCGGGGCCGCCGTCGTGGCGGACGATGCCCAGGGTGAGCTGGCACCGTGCCTGGTCGGTGTCCCTGATGGTGTACCTGCGGCGCACCGGCCGGTCGCCGTCGACGGCGACCATGAGCATGAGGTCCTGCCCGGGCCGGCAGGTGAACCCGGCCAGTTCCGGCGCGGACAGCACCACCTGCTGCATGGATGGCGTCAGCGGGCGGTTCTCCACGACCTCCATGCGCATCCGGGTGGTGCCGGCCAGTGCGCCCTCCAGCGTCGCGAACGGGTCGTTGAGCATGGCCATCACCGCGGATCCGGCCGGTCGACGTTCCAGTGCCGGCCCGCGGACAGCAGCCAGTCCTGGTCGCCCCGGGGGATGAGGCTGAACCGGGTGATGACCCGCTGGCCGCCCTCATGGTCGCCGTAGAGCACGTCGATGGTCATCTGCACCCGGGTCGTCACCGCCTTGCAGGCCTCCTCGTACTGGGGGTCACCCTCGTCGCGGAACGCCGCCTGCCAGAAGCCGATGTCCCCTGGCGGCAGGTACAGGTCACGGTTCTGCCGGTGAAATTCATCGACGCCCGGCTCCGGCCGCTCGGGGTTCCAGTCCCCGTAGAAGCGCCAGCCGTGCACCACAGCGATGCCGCGGCCCACGTTCCGCAGTGACATGGTCAGGTAGATCACGTCGTCCTCGGCCTGAAGCGTGGCGCGCCCGCCCGGTATATGGAGCCACCTGCCGTCGCCGAACATCACCTTCTGCGTTTCGTCCTGCAGCCGGGACGGCACCAGCAGCGGCCGCAGCCCGACCAGCAGCGACTGTTCCGCGGCCCGCGCGGCGCGGTTCGCGGACCGGACCGCGGCGAACGTGGCCACCGCGAGCACCAGCGTCCCGCCGGCCGTGGCCAGCGAGGCAACCGACGCCCAGTCCGAGGAGTTCACGGACTGCAGACTAATGCACGGGTGCCGCCGCTCCGGGCTGGCTACGGGCGGCCCGCCGGCCGCCCGGCGGCCGCCCGCCGGCGCGGGTCCAGGCCGCCCGCCGGCCGTACGCACGGGCGGCCGAACGGCGCGAATGGGAAAAAGATCACTAGGACGGGCGCCCCGGGGCATTTAGACTGACGCATGCGGAGCCGGCCGGCTTATGCTGCCCTCGCGATTCCGCGGGTATGTACGCGGGAGTCCCGGGCGGAGGTTAATAGTGAGTGTCTACTCTCACAACTTCGCGTATACGGACGGCGAACAACCTGTAACCCTGGCGGTGCGGGAGGCGCTGGCCGCGCGGTTCTCTGTCGTGCCCGCTAGCAGGGCGCGCACCCTGCGGCGTACCTGGCTGGACACCTTCGACTGGCGGCTGCACCGGGCCGGCCTCACCCTGGAATGCGTGGCCGGCCGCGGGCCCGCCGAACTCGTGCTGAGCGGCACGGCAGGTGAGCGGATCACCGCGACGGCGAACGGGACCCGGTGGCCGGTCCTCGCCGATGGGCTTCCCCGCGGACCACTCCGGGACCGGCTCAAGGGCCTGGCCTCGGTCCGGGCGCTGCTGCCCGCTGCCAAGGCCGCGAGCACGGTGTCGGAGTTCCGGCTGTGTAACACCGACGACAAGACGGTGGCCTGGCTCACCGTGGACCTGCTGCACCCGGCACGGCCGTCCACCGAGGACCCGCCCGCGCGGCTCTGCCTCACGGCGGTGCGCGGCTACCAGGCACAGGCGGACCGGATCGCCCAGTGCCTGGCCGCGCAGCCCGGCATGTTCCGCGGGGCGCCGCCGCCGCTGGACGCCGTGCTGGCCACCGTGGGCCATGCGCCCGGCGAGTACACCAACAAGGTCGACGTGGAGCTGTCCGCCACGATGCCCGCCCAGATGGCGCTCGCCGCCATTCTGCTGCGGCTGCTCGACACCCTGGAGGCGAACGTCGCGGGCACGATTCGCGACATCGACACCGAGTTCCTGCACGACCTGCGGGTTTCGGTACGGCGGACCAGGACCGCGCTGAAGCTCGGCGCCACCCTGCTGCCGGACGGCCTGGCCGCCGAGTACCGGCCCGAGTTCAAGTGGCTGGGTGACCTGACCACACCTACCCGCGACCTCGACGTGCACCTGCTCGGCTTCGCCGACGGGGCGGCGGAGCTGACCTCTGCCGACCCCGCCGACCTGGCACCGTTCCACGAATACCTCACCCAGCGGCGCATCATCGAGCAGCGCCGGCTGGCCCGCGCCCTGCGGTCAGCCCGCTTCACCACGCTGACCGCCGCCTGGCGCAGCGCCCTGACCGGCCTCACTCCCCCGCGCCGTGGCCCGGACACGGCGCATGCCGCCGCCAGGATCATCGGCCGCGCACACCGGCGCATCCTTGCCCAGGGCGGCGCCATCGGTGCCGACTCCCCGCCGGAGCAGCTCCATGACCTGCGCAAAAGGTGCAAGGAGCTACGGTACGCGCTGGAATTCTTCGCATCCCTGCACGACCTGCCCACGCACCGGCGGGCGGTGCGTGAGCTGAAGGGCTTGCAGGACTGCCTCGGCACCTACCAGGATTGCCAGGTGCAGCAGCAGGAGATCAGGGATATCGCCGCCGAACTGCTCGCCAGCGGCGGCGTCCCGGCCACCGCACTGCTGGCCATGGGAGACCTGGCATCCCACGTCGGCCAGCGGGAACGGCGGGCCCGCAGCGAGTTCTCCAGCCGCTTCGCCGAATTCGCCAGCCACCACGCGCAGGCCCGTTTCGAGGTACTGACCGCAAGCGCGCGCTCATGAAGATCGTCGCCACCTACAACATCAAAGGCGGGGTGGGCAAGACCGCCGCTGCGGTCAACCTCAGCTATCTCGCCGCCGCCGACGGGCAGCGGGTGCTGCTTGCCGACCTGGATCCCCAGGCGGCGGCCAGTTTCCTGTTCCGGGTGCGGCCACGGGTGAAGGGCGGCGGCGCCGGCCTGATCCGCGGCAACAGGGACCTGGACAAGGCGATCAAGGGAACCGACTTCGATGGCCTCGACCTGCTCCCGGCCGACTTCACCTTCCGGAACCTCGACCTGATACTGGACACCACCAAGAAGCCCACGCAGCAGCTGGCGCGCCTGCTCCGCCCGCTGCGCACGTCCTACGACCTGGTCTTCCTCGACTGCCCCCCGGGCATCTCGCTGCTGTCCGAGGCGGTGCTGCACGCCGCCGACCTGGTGCTGGCCCCGATCATCCCGACCACGCTGTCGCTGCGCACCCTGGACCAGCTCACCGAGTTCATCAGCGGCCTGGACGGGCACCGGCCCGCCCTGCTCGCGTTCTGCTCGATGATCGACCGCCGCAAGCGGCTGCACAAGGAGATCGCGGAACGGCTGCCGGCCGAGCGTGACGATGTCGCGGTAACCGCGATACCTGCGCTGTCAATGATTGAGCAGATGGCCGTGCAGCGGGCGCCGGTGACCGCCTTCGCGCCGCGCAGTGCGGCCTCCCGCGGCTACGCCGAACTCTGGGCAGAGGTACGCACCCGGCTGTCCTGACCGGCCCCCCGGCGCCGGACGTGACCATGCGTTTGTGAGAATCACATTCGTGCTTTATCACCGAATACCGGGCTACCGCCCCCGTCGGCAGAGCATGCTAGAAGGGGAAGAGCATGTAAGGGGGCACGTGTGAGCCGAAGGTTGCTCCGGCTGGAGATACCTGTCTTCCCGGATCGGCACATGTTCCGGCTGCATGATGCCACCGTGGACCCGGACGGGCCGGGAAGCCCGGCACCACTGGACGGGGCGCTGATCAGCGTCACCCGCGAGCAGATGTGGGTGGCCAGCCTCCAGGAGATCGTCAGCGCGCAGCTTCTGCTCGAGGAGTGGGACTCCGCCCCGCCGCCGTTCGGCGAAAAGTGGGAGGACGAGGCCAAGGCCGTCCTGTACCTGCGCGGTGCGGTCAGCATCGACATGGGCCCGGCGGGCAAGGCCGTGGAGAGCCTCAAGCTAGCCGGTGGCGTCGGCGACTACGTGGTCCGCGTGTTCGCCCGCAACCGCAGCGAGGTCCCCCGCCGCTACCGTGACCTGTTCCGGCGCGGCCTCGACCCGCTCAGCGACGAGTTCGAGCAGGCTCGCAGGACCCTGGACGGGCTGGAGCAGTACCTGATCCAGCTCTGGCGCGAGTCGTAAAACCCGCGGCCGCCGGCCACCCAGGCCGGCGGTGTCGTCAGCGCTGCGGGTGTCCCCGCCACCGGTGTTCTCAGCGCTGCCGGGGCGGGCTCAGCACCGGGTGCGTCAGCACCGCGTGCGGTGCGGACGATGCCGCCGGGTGGCCCGCGGGCTGCCCCAGCGGAGCCGCGCGAAGCGCCACCAGCGCGTAGATCACGACGGGCAGCACGGTGAGCATGATGACGGCGGCCACCGACGCCACCGTCAGCAGCCGGGGCGAATGGCGCCGCGCGCCAGGCACGCGGAGCAGCCCGGCGCGGCCGGGGCGGGAGAACATGGTCAGGCAGGCGGCAAGCACCGGCTCCGAGCGTTCCAGCTCCTGCTCGATTTCCGCGAGGATGCGCTGCTCCTCCATGGACAGTGCCATAGGCGCCACCTCCATGCCCCGCGGTCCAATACCTACCGACTGGCTTGTATTGCCCTGTTTCCCACGGTATCCCCCACGGCAGGATTTTTAGGCCTGGCAGGGCACTCCAATAGTGGTCGTGTTCGGCCACGCTGCCGGGCAGCCGCTGGCTAGAACTGGTGTTTGACTGACTAGAACGGGTGTTCTAAGTTTTGTCACATGCGGTGGGATGCGCTACGTGCCGGTTCACCGGACGAGGGACCATCGCCGGCCCAGCCGGCGCCGATGCTGTTCGAGCAGCGCGCGGTGACCCGGACCTTCGACACGCCGGCCTTCCGGGGTATGACGTTCTTCGAGGTCCAGGCCCGGTCGATCATCAACCGGGTACCCGACGCCTCGCGCGTCCCGTTCCGCTGGACTATTAATCCCTATCGTGGATGTAGCCATGCATGCCGCTACTGCTTCGCCAGGAAGTCGCACACCTATCTGGACCTGGACTCGGGCCACGACTTCGACTCCAAGATCGTGGTCAAGGTCAACGCGCCGGACCTGGTGCGCAAGGAGCTGGCCGCGCCGCGGTGGCGCGGCGAGCACGTCGCCATGGGCACGAACGTGGACTGCTATCAGCGCGCGGAGGGGCGCTACCGGCTCATGCCCGGCATCCTCGCTGCGCTGCGGGATGCGGCCAACCCGTTCTCGATCCTCACCAAGGGCACGCTGATCCTGCGGGACCTCGATCTGATCGGCGAGGCGGCCGAGGTGACCGACGTCGGGCTGGCGGTGTCGGTGGGGTGCGTGGACACCGGGCTGTGGCGGGAGCTGGAGCCGGGGACGCCCAGCCCGCAGCGCCGGCTGGCGGTGTGTGCCGCGTTCACCGCTGCGGGGCTGCCCTGCGCGGTGCTGATGGGCCCGGTCGTGCCGTTCCTGTCCGATTCCCCGGCGCAGCTCGAGAACACCGTGCGGCAGGTCGCGCAGGCCGGGGCCGCCTCGGTCACGCCGATCGTGCTGCACCTGCGCGCCGGGGCGCGGGAGTGGTTCTTCCGCTGGCTGGGTGAGGCGCACCCCGGCCTGGTGCCCCGCTACCGCGCCCTCTACGGCCGCGGCGCGTACGCCCCGGCGGCCTACCAGAAGCAGGTGACCGAGCAGGTCCGGGAGCTGGCCCGGCGCCACGGGGTCGGGCGCGGCGCGCCCAGCGCGGCGCGGCGCCGCGGGCCTGGGCGCTTCGCGCCGCCCGCCGGGAGACGGGCGGACCCCCAGGCCGTCACGCCGCAGCAGCTCACGCTGCTCTAACTCGGCGCCGGGGATTCCGGCAGACCGCTCGACGGGGCTAGCCACCGGAGCTCCGGGGTTGCTCCCCCGGCTAGCAGGGCCAAGGCACCTGACCGGAGGAACGGGGCCTTGAGCGACCGGGGCTCCGGGGCGCTCCCCGGGCTAGCACTGGACGACCGGCAGGCCGGCCCGTTGCCAGGCACGGAAGCCGCCCGCCAGGTCGGTCGCCCCGGCCATGCCGAGATCCTGCAGGGATGCCGCCGCCAGGCTGGACGTATAGCCCTCCACGCACATCACGATCACGCGCAGGTCGTAGCCGGCCTGCGGCAGCCGGGCCGGCGAGCGCGGGTCGAATCGCCATTCGAGCACGTTGCGCTCCACGTGCAGGGCACCTGGCACCACGCCCTGCTCGGCCCGCTGTGCCTGCGACCGGATGTCCACAAGCAGCGCGCCTGCCCGCATCGCCTCGCTGGCCTCCCGCGGCCCGAGCCGCCGCAGCCGGGCCCTGGCCTCGCCGAGGATCTCATCGATGGAGCGGGCCGCGCCCCCGTAGCTGCCCGCTACCACCGGACCGCCGTTTCCATGGTGACGCGCTCCAGGCCGCCGGGCCCGAATTCGAAGCGGCGCATGCTGGTCAGCGGGGGCGAGTAGGCGTGCACGCTCACCGCGGGCTGCACTGAGGCGTTGATCACATCGTGGATGTACCAGGGGCCGAATGATCGGACCTCCCCCCGGGACACCGCGGCCGACGGGCCCGGGCGGCGGCCGGGTGCGGTCCGCTCCCGCAGCGCGCCGCGCGCCACCGCGAAGGCACCGGAGGACTCGCCGTGGTCGTGGAAACCGGTCCGCTGCCCGGGCAGCCAGCTCAGCAGCCACACCTCGTGGTCGTCAGCCGAGGTCAGCCGCTGGTACCAGCGCCGGTCGAGGTCGTATCGGACAAGGCTGAGCCACTCGTGCTCGCTCGCGGCAACACCCTGGACTATCTGCCGCAGCCGGGCCTGGCTCATCGGTGAACTGGCCGTGTGCACTATCATCCTTCTAATCCGATCGTTTTTATAGGAATGACTTCGCGCAGGAGACTATCACAAGCCTCCCGCTCCTCACGGGCATCAGAGAATGACATTCCGGGCCGATCACCCGTCCCGGGCGACACGGCAGTGCCGGCGCCCACGTAAAGTTGGCTGGCGTGGCACTCCCCCAGGACACCGGCGGGCAGCGGGCGCCGGAACGGCTTGCCGCGCGAACTGTCGAGATCCCCGACCCCGGCGACCTGGTGGCACTGTTCCCGGAACCGGCGGGCGTGGCCTGGATCCGGCACGGTGACGGCCTGGCCGGGTGGGGGGAGACGGCCCGGGTCACCCTCCCCGCGGGCGAGGACAGGTTCACCGCCGGCGAGAAGCGGCTCCGTGAGCTCTTCGACGGCGCCGAGGTCGACGACCAGGTGGCCGAACCCGGCAGCGGGCCGGTGGCCTTCGGCAGCTTCACCTTCGACTCCACGTCCGACGGATCGGTGCTCGTGGTGCCGGAGACGATCATCGGCCGCCGCGGCGGCAGGTCCTGGCTCACCACGATCCGCCCCCTGACGGCGGCGGCCACCCCACCCGCGGCACCGGCATCCGGGCTTCCGGGCGGCCCTGGGCACGCATCCGCGCCGCTGACCGCTCCCGCGGAGATCCGGTGGCACGACGGGAGCCTGACCGCGCCGGAATGGCAGCGCGCGGTCACCACCGCGGTCCAGCGCATCAGGGACGGCCAGCTCAGCAAGGTGGTCCTGGCCCGCGACCTGCACGCGACCGCCGCCCGCGACCTCGACATCCGGTTCATCCTGCGGCGGCTCGCCGGCCGTTACCCCGACTGCTACACGTTCGCCTGCGCCAACCTGGTGGGCGCCACCCCCGAACTGCTGATCCGCCGCCAGGACGACGACGTCAGTTCGCTGGTGCTCGGCGGCACCGCGCCGCGTGGCCGGGACGCCGCCGAGGACGCCAGGCTGGGTGCCGCCCTGCTCGCCTCGGCCAAGGAACGGGAGGAGCACGAGTACGCGGTGGTGGGGGTGCGGGCGGTGCTCGCCGCCCGCTGCGACCGGCTCAAGGTCGAGTCCGCCCCGTCGCTGCGGCGCTTCGCCAACGTGCAGCACCTCGCCACCTGGATCACCGGCCGGCTCGACGGCCGGCAGGCAGCGAGCGAGCATTCCGTGCTGGCTCTGGCCGACGCCCTGCACTACACCCCTGCGGTGTGCGGGACCCCGGCCGAGACGGCCATGGAGCTGATCCGCGACCTGGAAGCGATGGACCGCGGCCGGTACGCCGGGCCGGTCGGCTGGGTGGACGCCCGCGGGAACGGGGAATGGGGCATCGCGCTGCGCTGCGCCCAGGTGGATGGCCGCCGTGCCCGGCTGTTCGCCGGATGCGGCATCGTGGCCGGCTCCGACCCCGAAGCGGAGCTTGCCGAGACACAGGCCAAGTTCGCCGCGATGCAGTTCGCGCTGGAGGCCTGAGGCCCGGCGCTACCCGGCCACCGCCGCGGTGCAAGCCGCTCGCAGCTTACGGCGCAGCGCCGCACCGGCTTCCCGGCTGGTGCGCACCTCCACCACCCGGATCCCGGCGCCGCGCAGTGCGCCGGCCAGATCGCAGGCCCGCTCGACGGTGACTGCCGGGACCCCGGCCGCAGCCGCCAGGCTGCCAAGCCCGGCTCCGTGCGGCGTGCCGAACACCCGCTCGAACGGCCCCTCGTGCTCCGCCTGCTCCAGCAGCGAGAAGATGCCGCCGCCGTCGTTGTTGGCCACCACAAGGACCAGGTCGGGCCGCGGCTCCCCGGGACCGATGAACAGGCCGGGAGCGTCGTGCAGGAACGCGAGGTCGCCCACCAGGGCGGCGGCGGGACCACCGCCGGCGCGCTGGTGGGCCAGCGCGGCGCCGGCCGCCGCGGAGATCATGCCGTCGATACCGCTGGCACCCCGGCTGGCCAGCACCCGGAGCCCGGCCCGCGGCGCCATCTGCTGATCCAGGTCACGGATGGGCAGGCTGGACGCGGCCCACAGCAGGGCACCGTCCGGCAGCGCCGCCGCCAGGTCCCGCGCGAGCCGCGGCTCGGACAGGCCCTCACCGTCGCCGAGGATGGCCGCGGCCGCGGCCGTGGCGGCCGTATCGGCCGCGCGCCAGGAAGCCAGCCATCGCGTGCCAGCCACGCCGGGGCCGCCGGTCACCCGGACCGCCGGCACCACGTCGGTGGCGCTGCGCGCCGGGTCGGCCCAATGTCCCGGGCCCTGCGCGACGACGACGTGCCGCACGGCCGCGGCCGTCTTGAGGTAGGAGAGCTGACCACGGGACAGGCCGGGCCGCCCGGCAGAAACGATGAGATCCGGCTGGTGACCGGCCACGAAGGCGGGCGAGTCGAGGAGATAGGGGTAACCGGCCAGGCTCATCGGGCCGGCCCGGGCACCGGAGGACGGCTCGGCGAGCACCGGCCAGCCGGCCTGCTCGGCCAGGCGCAGCAGCGCCGCGGGGTCGCCGCAGCCGTCGCCGCAGATGACCACGCCGCGCTCGGTCCACGGCAGCTCCACGGCATCCGTCCCACCGGCGGCGCCGGGGAAGCTCGTCCACGGCCCCCCGCCCGGGCGGCCGTCCAGCGGCTCGGGCCAGCCGCCCGCCTCGCCGCCCTCACCCGCCGGGTCGGGCAGGCCGGGCACCAGCGGCTCGCGCAGCGGCAGGTTCAGGTGCACCGGCCCGGGGAACCTGCCCCCGGCGCCCACGGCGGCCGCCCAGGCACGGCAGGCCAGCGACCGCCAGTAGGCGTTCATGCCCGGCCGCGCCTGCGGCACCCCGGCCTCGCAGAACCAGCGCACCGCGTCCCCGTACAGCTTGATCTGGTCGATGGTCTGGTTCGCGCCGGTGCCGCGCAGTTCCGGCGGCCGGTCGGCGGTGAGCACGAGCAGCGGCACCCCCGCCTCACTGGCCTCGATCACGGCCCCGTGGAAATGTGCCGCCGCGGTCCCCGAGGTGCACACCAGCGCGACCGGGCGCCCGCTCGCCTTGGCGAGCCCGAGCGCGAGAAATGCGGCCGACCGCTCGTCGATCCGCACATGCAAGCGCAGGCCGGCCTCCCCCGCGTCCTTCGCGCGGTCCCAGAGAGCCATGGCCAGCGGCGCGCTCCTTGACCCAGGTGCCAGCACGGCTTCCACCAGCCCGCACCTGGCCAGTTCGTCCACCAGCGTGGCCGCGAACGCCGTGGCCGGGTTCACACCGGATCCAGGTACCTGGCGGCCGCCAGCGCGCGGGTGCGCCACGGCGCAGGATCGGTCTCCCACGCCGCCAGGCACGCGGCGTCGACGCCGGGCCGTGCCACCGGCAGCACGCCCGCCTGTTCCGCCAGTGGCGCGGCGGTGACGTCGCCGTCAAGCAGGCTCATGGTGGCCAGCCCGCAGGCGTAGCGAAGCTCGGGCAGCGCGGCGGCGAACGCGACCCCGGCGGCCAGTCCGACCGAGGTCTCGACCGCGCTGGAGACCACCACAGGGAGCCCACACGCCGCCGCCACGGCCAGCGCCGCGCGCACCCCGCCCAGCGGCTGGGCCTTGAGGACGACGATGTCGCAGGAGCCGGTGGCCCGCACGGTGAGCGGATCCTCGGCGCGGCGGATGGACTCGTCGGCGGCCAGTGGCACATCCACCGCGCGGCGCAGTTCGGCCATTTCGGCGAGGGTGGCGCAGGGCTGCTCGGCGTACTCCAGGCCGAACCCGCCAAGCTCCCGCAGTGCCCGCCGGGCCTGGCTCACGTCCCAGGCGCCGTTCGCATCGACCCGGATCGCGCCGCCACTGCCCAGCGCGTCCCTGACCGCCTCCACCCGGGCCACGTCGTCCGCCAGGGACTGGCCGGGCTCGGCCACCTTGACCTTGGCGGTGCGGCACCCGGAGGCCGTCACCAGCGCGTGCGCCGCGGCCGGGTCCACGGCGGGCACGGTCACGTTGACCGGCACCTGGTCACGGACCGGCGCGGGCCAGCCGGCGGTTGCCGACTCCAGGGCGCAGGCCAGCCAGCGGGCGCATTCCCGCGGCCCGTACTCGGCGAACGGCGAGAACTCGCCCCAGCCGGCCGGACCCTCGATCAGCGCGCCCTCGCGCACCGTGATCCCGCGGAAGCGGGTCCGCATCGGAATGGCGAACGCCCGCAGCGAATCGATCAGGCCCGCCACCTCGTCCCGGGCCGGGGCCGTCACGACCGGGTTTCCGGCCGCTGCCACGCGATCACTCCTGCCCCTCCCATTCCACCGGAGTTTTGCCCGTTAACCTTACGTTGATGTCCGGACGTCCCCTGCACGCGCTCCTGCTCCCGCCCGCCGCCGGAGCCGGCCGACTGCTCGACGCGCTGGCGGCGGCGCTGGACGGCAGCGGTCCCGCGATCCTCCCGCTTGACCCCGCCCTGCCGCCGGCCCGGGTCACCGATCTGCTGCACGCCTTCACTCCTGCCACAGTAGAAACGCAAGACGGTGCCATACGATGGCGCCCCGATGACGCCCACCCGGCCCCACCGGGCGCCGGGGAGGATCTGCCGGACGGCACGGCGGTCGTGATAGCCACCTCCGGCTCGACCGGGGAGCCCAAGGGGGTCCAGCTCGGCGCCGCGGCGCTGCGGGCCTCCGCACAGGCCAGCCTGGACCGGATCGGCGCGGAGCCCGGCACCCGCTGGCTCTGCCCGCTGCCCACCAGCCACATCGCCGGGCTCGGCGTGCTGGTCAGGTCGCTGGTTTCCGGTACCACCCCGGTCGTGGTCGACCGGCTGGACCCGGCGCAGCGCAACCTGGCCGCGTTCGGCTGCGGTTACACCTCCCTGGTCCCCGCGCAACTGCGCCGCATGCTGGACGCGGGCGCGGGCCTGTCGGCATTTCGCGCGATCCTGCTCGGCGGCGCGGCCATCCCGTCCGGCCTGCTGGCCGGCGCCCGCGCCGCAGGGGCCAAGGTGATCACCACGTACGGCATGTCCGAGACCTGCGGCGGCTGCGTCTACAACCGCGTTCCGCTGGACGGCGTCGGGGTGCGGACCGCTGCCGACGGCCGGATCCAGATCACCGGCCCGGTGCTGTTCTCCGGCTACCGCAACCGCCCGGATCTCACCGATGCGGTCCTTGCCGAGGATGGCTGGTTCACCACCTCGGATCTGGGCACCATCGGCCCCGACGGCCGCCTGTCGGTAGCGGGCCGCGCCGACGACATGATCAACACCGGCGGCCACAAGGTCTCCCCACACGAAATCGCCGCCATCCTCGAAGCCTGCCCCACCGTCCGCGAGGCCGCCGTCTTCGGCGAACCAGACTCCCAGTACGGCCAGCGGGTCACCGCCGCAGTAGTCCCCGCAAGCTTCGCTGCCCCGCCGCGCCTGGAAGAGTTGCGCGCCGCAGTCCAGCGACGCCTCCCGGCCTATGCCGCACCCCGCGCCCTGTTCATCGTCCGTGCGATGCCCCTGCTCCCCTCGGGCAAGCCCGACCTCGCCGCACTCCGAGGGCTCGGGAAGGGATCACGCTAGCTGCCCGTTGCGTAAGGAGCAGCACCGACGACAGTCGGACGCCCGCCGCTCATCCAGCCGCAACCGCCAGCACAGGTCGCACCGCCAACGTGCCAAGCAACCGCCAACCGTCCAACCGTGCCGGCCGTCCAACGTGCCGCCCACAGCAAAACGCCAACCGCCGTACGTGGGGGTCCGGGGGCTCGGCCCCCGGGAAGACACGGCGGGCCACCGCGAAGCCGCCGTGCGGCGAGCATGGTCGGACGCCACGGGAACAATCGCGCCTGGCAAGCGTTCTAGTTAATGCCCGCGCTTCACAGTACCAGCCGATTTCAAGCCGGTGCCGTCCCCGCGACGGCGGCGCCGGATCGCGGGGGGCCGCCAAGCGATGCGTCCGCCGTGACGCGCGCATACGGAAGGAGGTGCCTCATGCCGAGGACCGTACGCACCGCGCCCGCGCGGAAGGCCGCTGAGCGCACCACCGCCGCCCGGCCGGCCACCACCCGCGCCAAGCGGGCCGCACCCGCGAAGACCCCTGCCAAGACCGGGACTGGAACGAGTAAGGACGTCATGACGACTGTGCAGACCGAGCCGGCCGCCGAGGAGATCGCCGAGATCGTGGGGATGGATGGGCTCAACACCGAGGCAGAGGCCACTGCGATGATGGACGCGGAGATACGGCCGGGGGCCGTCGCGCCAGCAGCCGAGGTGGACCTGGACGACCAGACCTCCACGATGGGCGACTCCGTCCACACGTACCTGAAGTCGATCGGCCGCACCAGCCTGCTCACGGCCGAGCAGGAAGTGAACCTGGCCAAGCGGATCGAGGCCGGGCTCTATGCGGAGCACAAGCTGGAGACCGAGCCCGATCTCGACGAGGCCTACCGCCGCGACCTGGAACTGGTCGCCGATGACGGCCGCCGCGCCAAGGCACACATGCTGGAGGCGAACCTGCGGCTGGTGGTCTCGGTGGCCAAGAAGTACAGCGACCGTGGGCTGTCCCTGCTCGACGTGGTGCAGGAAGGCAACCTGGGGCTGATCCGGGCCGTGGAGAAGTTCGACTACACCAAGGGCTACAAGTTCTCCACCTATGCCATGTGGTGGATCCGGCAGGCGATCCAGCGCGGTTTCGCCGACGCCGCCCGGACCATCCGGCTGCCGGTGCACGTGCTCGAGATGCTGTCCAAGCTCAGCAGGGTCGAGCGGGACATGCACCAGCGGCTCGGCCGGGAGCCGACGCCGGAGGAGCTCGCGGTGGAGCTGGACCGCACCCCGGACCAGATCGAGGAACTGCTGCGCACCAGCCGCCAGCCGATCAGCCTGGACTCCACCATCGGTGAGGACGGGGAGACCAGCATCGGTGACCTGATCGAGGACGTGGACGCGCCGGAGGCGTCCGAGCTCGTGGACCGCCAGCTCATGGCGGACCAGCTCAGGAACGCGCTCGACGCGCTGACGCCGCGGGAGGCCACGATCATGGCGATGCGGTTCGGCCTCTACGACGGGAACCCGCACACGCTGGACGAGATCGGGCGCGCGCTCGGCCTCACCAGGGAGCGGATCCGCCAGCTGGAGAAGCAGTCCCTGTCCAAGCTGCGCCACCCCAGCCGCGCGCAGCCGCTGCTGGACTACGCCAGCTAACTCAGCGCAAAAGCTGGTGCCGGCCCCGCGGGCCGGCACCAGCTTTTTGTGTGCTCCGGCGTCACCTGTGGACGTGGGACAGCGGACCGGCGTTGACCGGGAACTGCGCGGTGTTAACGACCTGGATGCCGGCGTTCTGCTCGCCGTTGAACGGGGTCACGGTCGGCGTCGTGGCACCCGGCTCACAGCCCAGGTTGAACGGGACGTTGGGGTCGTTGAACCAGACCCCGAGGTGATACTGGTGGGTCGGCGAGAACGTGGCAGTGCCGCCGAGGGACACCGAGAAGGTCTGGGAGTCGAACACGCCCCTGACCGTGGCGCTGCCGGACCCGCTGCTGTTGGCCTGGATGTCGGTCTGGTACCAGGAGACGCCGAACGGCGCGGTGGGCTGCTGGATGACGAACAGGTCGAAGCCCGCGTTGGCCGGCATGCCGTGCAGGCTGACCGTCATGCTGTCGTTGAGCTTCCCCGGGGTGATCGTGACGTGCCCACCGGCATTCGGCAGGCAGGCCGAGATGGCCGATGACGACGGCTTGAGCGCGAACGAGAACGAGCTCGCGGCCGTGCGGCCGGGCGCGTGCGTGGTGGCCGCCCCGGCCGAGACGGTCAGGCTCAGCGCCGCGGCGACCACACCGGCCGCGGCAACGGTTACCGCCTTCGCGGCAGTGGGGGCCAGGATGCTTCTGATGCTGGGTCGGTTACTGCTCATGGCTGGTCCTCCTGTCACGGCGGCGGCTCCCCCGCCCCCGTCTGGCTGGCGCCCGGCGGGCGCCGGGCCGTGGTCAGTTGGGCAGGGGTACGCACGGCCATGCCCGGATGGTTCAATTCGGGGATGGGAATGTCCCTGCCGCGCGTAGGCGCAGGCCGCAGGCGGCTCACCGGCGCGGCTGCGGACGACGCGATGGTCACCGAGCTCTACCGCCAGTACCGGGGGCCGTTATTGTTGTTCGTGCTCCGTCTCACCGCCGGCGACCGGCAGCAGGCCGAGGACGTCGTCCAGGAGACGATGGTCCGGGCCTGGCGTGAGGCGCACCGGCTGGACCTGACCGAGCCGTCACTTATGCCCTGGCTGGCCACCGTGGCCCGGCGTATCGTGATCGACGAGCAACGGCGCAAGCGCGTGCGCCCGTCGGAGATAGGGGGCGCCGAGGTGGATCAGGCACCTGTCGCCGATGACGAGACCGAAAGCCTGCTGCGCAAGGTGCTGGTGACCGAGGCGCTTCAGGCCCTGTCGCCGGCCCACCGCGAGGTGCTCAATGAGACGATCCTGCGGGATCGCACGGTGAACGAGGCAGCGGGGGTGCTCGGCATCCCGGTGGGCACGGTCAAGTCGCGGGTCTACTACGCGCTCAAGGCACTGCGGGTAGTCATGGCCGAGCGGGGGGTGTCGGCATGAACGGCGAGCCTGTGAGCAGCACGCACACCGATGTCGGCGCCTATGCGCTCGGCCTGCTCGAAGCGGCGGACCGGCAGGCGTTCGAGGAGCACCTGGCCGGCTGCCCGGCCTGCGCCGCCGAACTGGACGAGCTGTCGGGAATGAAAGGCCTGCTGACCGGCATCGACCCGGTCGAGGCCCCGGCTGCGGAGCCGAGCGGGGCCGAGGTCACCGACCTGGTCCGCCGCCGCGCCGAGTCCCAGCGACGCCACACCCGTCGGCAGGTGCTGCTCAGCGCGGCAGCAGGCGTGGTGCTACTCGCCGCGGGCGTGGGCGTCGGGCTGGCCACCACACGGCATTCCGCCGCGCCCACCGCACAGCCGCTGGTCGTCCTTTCCGTCCACCAGGGCGCGACAGCCGCTGGCGCCAACCCCGGCACCGGGGTCTCCGGCGTCGCCGGGCTGGTGGGGAAACCCTTCGGCACGCAGGTCACGCTGAACCTCAAGATGAAAGGGCCGCTGGAGTGCCAGGTCGTCGCCGTGTCCAGGACCGGGGCGCGGACCGTGATAGCCACCTGGTTCGTGCCACCGGTCGACTTTGGCGGAACCCTCCATCCCGCACCCCTGCACATCCAAGGCTGGACCACGATCAAGACCGGCGATCTGGCCCGGATCGACGTCGACCGGGTAACCACCGGCGGCACTACGGCCTGAGGCTCCGGGGTTCGTCCCCCGGGCTGGCAGCGGCGTGATCGGCCCTCGCCGTCAGGACGCTGCGGCAGGGTCTGCCGTGGGGGCACGCCGCTCGCCGGACCAGAGCGCGGCCACATCGGCCAGAACCGCCTCCGCCTGCGCATACCCGGCCCGCACGGCCGCGGCGCGGCCGGCCGAATCGAGCACGTTGCCCATGGCGGCCAGCGACTCGGCGTTCGGCGTGACCAGCACCACGGCGCTGCCATCCGCGGCGAGCTGCCGGCACTGGTTCAGTGCGGGCGGCATGACCCGCATGCCGCGCCACAGCGGCGCCAGCACCACGACCCGGTCGAAACCGCGGGCAAGGTCGGCGTTGGCCGCCGAGCGCATCCCCCCGTCCATCCACCGCCGCCCGTTGATCAGGACCGGCGGCCAGACGCCCGGCACCGCGCAACTCGCGCTGACCGCTTCGATCAGGCTCGCCCCGCTGGCGGCGTCGAACGTGGTGCACTCCCCCGTGTCGGCATCGACGGCCGCGAGGACCAGCCGCTGGGCCGGCCATTCGTGGCTGGGCAGCCAGGCCCCGATCACGGCGCGGCGCTCCGCCTCGGCCAGCGGCGGGGAGGCGCGGGCCACCCGGCCGAGCCGTTTGCGCGCCCGGGCCGCCGTGCCCGGCGTGAACACCGCCAGGCCGTAGCGGAGCATCAGCACCCGGCCCATGATGGCGGTGACCGCGACCTCGGACGGCGCACACTGGGCCGCATACAGCTCTGCCAGGCCGATCCCCGAGGTGAGCTGGGCGCCAGCCAGGGAGCCGGCGGAGGTGCCCACGATCAGGTCCGCGGCGGTCAGGTCGAGCCCATGGGCGGCCAGCCCGGCGACCAGGCCTACCTCCCACGCCGCGCCGGTGATGCCGCCACTGCCGAGTACCAGTGCTTTGCTCGCCATGCCCGCGCCTTACCGCCGCACGCAGCCGGGGACGGTAATCTGCCCGGCGTGACTGTCGAGGTGGTTCACCAGGTGACCGACGAGCTGGTGGCGGCGTTTGCCCGGCTCGTTCCGCAATTGTCCGCGACCACGGGCCCGCCCGGCCGTAAGGCCCTGGAGGAGATCGTCGGCTCGCCCGCGATCACCCTGCTGGTGGCGCGCACCGAGGGCACGATCGTCGGCACGCTCACCCTGGCGATGTTCCCTATCCCCACCGGTTTCCGTGCCTGGATCGAGGACGTGGTGGTAGACGAGGCGGCCCGGGGCAAGGGCGTGGGCGACGCGCTCACCAGCGAGGCGATCAGCCTGGCCCGCGCCGCCGGGGCCCGGACGGTGGACCTGACCTCCCGCCCGTCCCGCAGGGCGGCCGGGCGGCTGTACCAGCGGGCCGGGTTCGAGGAGCGGGAAACCCGCGTCTACCGGTACCGCATGCCCGCCTGAGCCCGCGGGGCTGCTGCCCGGCACCGGCCTACACCGCCGTCTCGGCCTGTGTCTGCAGCTTGTTCATGCCGCGCAGCCAGCGGTCGGTGTCGGCGGCGCGGTTGGCGTACATCCGGGCCACGTCGGGGTGCGGCAGGATGAGGAAGCTGCCGCCGGCGATGCCGGCGATGACGGCGTCCGCGACCTCCTCGGTGCTGATCGCCGTCTCGCTGAGGATCAGCTCCGCCGCCGGTGTGATGCCGTCAAGCATCGCGGTCCGCACGCCCATCGGGCACAGCGCCTGCACGGTGAGGCCCCGGTGCGCGTAGGTGGCGGCCAGCCACTCGGCGAAGCTGAGCGCGGCGTGCTTGGTAGCCGAGTACGGCGCCGTGCCGAGCATGGTGAGCAGGCCTGCCGCGGACACGGTGCAGATGAGGTGCCCGCTGCCGCGCTCCAGCCAGCCCGGCAGCAGCAGCCGCGCGGCGCGGACGTGCGCCATCACGTTCACCTGCCAGCTGGCTTCCCAGTCGTCCTCGTCACCCTCGCCGTCGCCCAGGGCCACCCCGGCGTTCGCGCAGTACATGTCGATCTCGCCGAGCACGCCACGGGCGGTGGCGAGCAGCGCGGCCACCCCGTCCGCCGAGGCGGCGTCCCCGGGCGCGGCGGTGGCGCCACACGAGCCGGCGACCTGCGCCGCGGCATCGGCGTTCAGGTCGTTGACCACGACCCTGGCGCCTTCGGCGGCGAACCTGCGGGCCAGCGCGGCCCCGATGCCGCTGCCCCCTCCGGTGACCACCACGCCCGCGCCCGCGACCGACCGCATCGGCGCCCCTTCCCTCGCTGCCAGCAGTTGCGTGTATTTAGTTCCCTGGCGGCGGCGGCAGGTCCACCAGGGCAGCCAGCGCGGCCCGGTGCCGGTCCGGCGTGCCCAGGGCCATCGACCCGCTCTTGGCCCGCTTCAGCAGCAGGTGCGCGGGGTGCTCCCAGGTGAAGCCGATCCCGCCGTGCAGCTGCACGCACTCCTGCGCGGCGAGCACGGCCGCGTCGCCGCTGGCCGCCTTGGCCAGGGCCACCGCGACCGGGGTGTCGGGGTCGCCGGTGGCCAGGCAGGCGGCGGCGTACCTGGCGGCGGCCCTGGCCTGGGTCACCGCCACCCACACGTCGGCAACCCGGTGCTTGAGGGCCTGGAAGGAGCCGACCGGGCGGGCGAACTGGTGCCGTTCCTTGACGTAGGTGACGGTCATTCCCAGGCACTGCTCCGCCACGCCGAACAGCTCGGAGGCGAGCACGCCCGCCCCGGCGGTGAGCGCGGCGGCCACCGCGCGGGCCGCGGCCGCCCCGCTCGCCACCTGCCTCCCGGGGACCTGGTCCAGCGTCACGTCCGCCAGCGGCCTGGTGGCGTCCAGGGACACCAGCGGCGTCCGGGTCACTCCGGCAGCCGCGGCGTCCACCGCGTACAAGCCGAACGGCACACCGTCACCCGGCACCAGGAGCACGTCGGCGGCCAGTGCCCCGGCCACCCCGGTGACCGTTCCGCTGAGCCGGGCCACGCCGGGCGCGTCGCCGTCCTGCGGCTGGCAGAGCCGCACCGGCCAGGGACCCCGCGCCCACGCCCGCATTCCCCCGTCATCGGGGGCGGGCGGCATGGTGGCGAACCCGACGGCCAGCGCGGCGGTCAGCTGCCCGGACGCCAGGCCGCCGAGCAGCTCGGCGTCGCCGGTGCCCAGCAGTGCCGTGGTGGCCATCACGGCACTGGTCAGGTACGGGACGAAGGCGGCGGCCTTGCCGGTCTCCTCGGCGACGACCGCGGCCTCACGGTAGCTGGCCCCGGCCCCGCCGTGGCTTTCATCGATGAGCAGCCCGGCGCAGCCCAGGTCGGCGGCCAGCGCGCGCCAGAGCGGCACGTCGTCGGCCGCACCCGCATCCACCCTGGCCAGCACCGCCGTCAACGGGCTGCGGTCGGCGAGCAGGTCGCGGACCGCGGCCCGCAGTTGCTCCTCGGCGTCGCTGTAGCGCAGGTCGGGCACGGCGCCAGCGGCACCTGGTGCCTTCGGTGCTTTCTGTTGTCGTGCTCACCGCGGCAGGTCCTTCCAGGCGACGCGGGTGTCGGTGCGCGGCTCGGCGGGCAGCCCGAGCACCCGCTCGGCGATGATGTTGCGCAGGATCTCCGAGGTGCCGCCCTCGATGGAGTTACCGCGGGAGCGCAGGTAGCGGTAGCCGGGCCCGCGGCCGAAGAAGCTGAGGCTCTCCGGCCGGCGCAGCGTCCAGTCGTCGTAGGTCAGCCCCGCGGCCCCGGCCAGCTCCAGCTCGAACGCGCACAGCTCCTGGTTGAGCCGGGCGAAGACGACCTTCGCCGCGGAGCCCTCCGGCCCCGGCGTCCCCGCTGCGAGCTGCTGCCGCAGCCGCGCCCCGGCCAGCCTGGCCACCTCGGCGTCCGCCCACAGCCGGATCAGCCGGTCGTGCAGGCCCGGCGTGCGCGCCTCCGGGTGCTCCCGCCAGGCGGCCACGGCCAGGCTGACCATGCCGCCTTCCCGCGGTAGCGCCCCGCCGCCGATGGCGATCCGCTCGTTCATCAGCGTGGCCTGCGCGACCCGCCAGCCTTCGCCGATACCGCCGATCCGGTCGGCGTCGGGAACCACGGCGTCGGTGAGGAATATCTCGTTGAACTCGGCCTCGCCGGTGAGCTGGCGCAGTGGGCGGACCTCGACGCCGGGCTGGTTCATGTCCAGGCCGAAGTAGGTCAGGCCGGCGTGCTTGGGCACGTCCGGGTCGGTGCGGGCGAGCAGCAGGCCCCAGCGCGCCACGTGCGCGATGGACGTCCACACCTTCTGGCCGGTGACCTGCCAGCCCGCACCGGCCTGCCCATCCCCCGTCACCCGGGCCGCCCGGGTCGCCAGGCCCGCCAGGTCGGAGCCGGCGCCGGGCTCACTGAACAGCTGGCACCACACCTCCTCGCCGGTCCACAGCGGCCGCAGCCAGCGCTGCTGCTGCTCTTCGCTGCCATACGCAAGGATCGTGGGAGCCGCCATGCCCAGGCCGATGCCGATCCGGGCCGGGTTGTTGTCCGGGGCACCCGCCGCCGCGAACTCGGCGTCCACCGCGGCCTGGAACGAGCGGGGCAGGCCCTGGCCGCCGAGCCCGGCCGGGTAGTGCACCCAGGCCAGCCCGGCGTCGAACCGGGCGCGCAGGAACTCCAGCCGGGGCATCGCGGCCGGGTCGTGCCCGGCAAGGAACTCGCGTACCTGCCGGCGCAGCCCGGCGGCCTGGTCGGCTTCGGTCAGCACAGCGGGCCGCCCGCCACGTAGATCACCTGCCCGGACACGAACCCGGCGCCCTCGCTGACCAGGAACGAGATCAGGTGGGCAATGTCGTCGGGCTGGCCGACCCGGCGCACCGGGATATGGCTGGCCGCGGCGGCCTGGAACTCCTCGAATCCCATGCCGACCCGGGCCGCGGTGGCGGCGGTCATGTCGGTGGCGATGAACCCGGGCGCCACGGCGTTGGCGGTGACGCCGAACTGGCCGAGCTCGATGGCCAGCGTCTTGGTGAACCCCTGCATGCCAGCCTTGGCCGCGGAGTAGTTCACCTGGCCGCGGTTGCCAAGCGCGGAGCTTGAGGACAGGTTGACGATGCGGCCGAAGCGCTGCTCGACCATGAACTTCTGCGCGGCCCGGCTCATCAGGAACGCGCCGCGCAGGTGCACGCCGAGCACCATGTCCCAGTCGTCCTCGGACATCTTGAACAGCAGGTTGTCCCGGATGATCCCGGCGTTGTTGATCAGGACCACCGGCGGGCCGAGTTCCGCGGCGACCTTGCCCACCGCGGTCGCCACCTGTTCGGCGTCGCTCACGTCGGCACCCACCGCGACGGCGCGCCCGCCGGCCGCGGTGATCGCGTCCACGGTCGGCGCGCAGGCACCGGCGTCCAGGTCGAGGACCCCGACCGCCATGCCGTCGGAGGCGAGCCGCTTGGCGGTGGCCGCGCCGATGCCACGGGCCGCGCCCGTGACGATGGCGACTCGCGATGAGTCGGTTGGCATCTGCTGGTTCTCCTTAGTTGTCCGATGTCATCCGTGGCTGGGGGCGCGGCCTTGCCGGCCCGGGGGACGGCCCCCGGCCCCGCTGGCCTACGGCGCCTTGCTAGCCCGGGGGACGACCCCCCGGAACCCCCGCTGGCCTACGGCGCCTTGCTAGCCCGGGGGGACGACCCCCCGGCACCCCCCGCTGGCCTACGGCCGGTTCCTCCGTCACCGGGCCGGGGCCCCGTAGCGGCGCAGTTCGCGGCGCGCCAGCGAGCGCTTGTGCACCTCATCGGGGCCGTCGGCGAACCGCAGCGAGCGGGCCGAGGCCCACATGTGGGCGAGCGGGAAGTCCTGGCTGACTCCGCCCGCGCCGTGTGCCTGGATCGCCTTGTCGATCACCCACTCGGCCATCGCCGGGGTGGCGACCTTGATCGCCTGGATCTCGGTGTGGGCGCCCTTGTTGCCCACGGTGTCCATGAGCCAGGCGGTCTTGAGGACAAGCAGCCGGGCCTGCTCGATGCGGACCCGGGACTCGGCGATCCAGTCCTGGATCACGCCCTGCTCGGCGAGCGGCCGGCCGAACGCGGTCCGCTGGATGACCCGCTTGCACATCAGTTCCAGCGCCCGCTCGGCGGCGCCGATCAGCCGCATGCAGTGGTGGATCCGGCCCGGGCCGAGCCGGGCCTGGGCAATGGCGAACCCGCTGCCCTCCTCGCCGATGAGGTCGGCGGCCGGCACCCGGACGTCGGAGAAGCGGACCTCGGCGTGCCCGCCGTGCGGCGCGTCGTCGTAGCCGAACAGCCGCACGCCGCGCCGGACGTCGACGCCGGGGGTATCCCTGGGGACCAGGATCATCGACTGCTGCCGGTGCCGGTCGGCGCCCGGGTCGGTCTTGCCCATCACGATGAGGATCTCGCAGGCCGGGTCCATCGCCCCCGACGACCACCACTTGGTGCCGTTGATCACGTACGAGTCGCCGTCGCGCTGGATCCGGGTGGCGATGTTGGACGCGTCGGAGGAGGCGACGTCCGGCTCGGTCATGCAGAACGCGGACCTGATCGCGCCGTCGAGCAGCGGCTTGAGCCAGCGCGCCTGCTGCTCCGGCGAGCCGAACTCGGCCAGCACCTCCATGTTGCCGGTGTCTGGCGCGGCGCAGTTCAGCGCCTCGGGCGCCAGTGCCGCGCTGTGCCCGGTGATCTCCGCCAGCGGCGCGTACTGCAGGTTGGTCAGCCCGGCACCGCCGGAGTGCCCGGGCAGGAACAGGTTCCACAGGCCGCGCTCGCGGGCCGCCGCCTTGAGCCCGGCGATCACGGCCGGGCGGCGCCACGGGTCACCTTCCCGCGCGGCCCGGTCCACCTGCTCCTCGTAGACCGGCTCCGCCGGGTAGATGTGGCTGTCCATGAAGGACTGGAGCTGTGCGCAGAGCTCGCGGGTACGTTCGTCGTGCCCGAAGTCCATGATTTCCTCCCGGCGTTGCCGCAATGACTCTATCGGGGATGTTTCCCGCTGGCTGCCCCGGGCTACCCGCCAGTACGGCCAGCTCGGCGGAACACATCAACCCCGTCGTCGGTGAAGATGCGCAGGTAGGCCCAGCCCGGGTGGCGCTGCTCGATGAACGCCAGCACGTTGGCCGGCGGCGGGCTCCAGCCGCTGTTGTCGGTGTCGAACACGACGTAGTCCGGCGCCGGGTTGGGGTAGCCGCCGATCCAGTAGGTGTCGTCACGGGCCGCCAGCGGGGCCAGCATGGTCAGCGTCGCCTCCACCGTCACGCCGCCCGGCACCCGCGCCATCGCCGCGTCCTCCGCGCTCACGTGCGAGGTGATGTCGTAGGTCTGCGCGCTCCACAGCGTGTCAAGCGGGAACCGGAAGGCCAGCCAGCCGGCGATGACGACCATCACGGCGGCGCCGTACCTGGCCACGGCTTCGCCGGGCGGGGGCAGCCAGGACGGCCCGCGGCGCCTGGCTGCCCCGGTACGCCGCCGCGAGCTTGCCCGGAATCTGGCCATGCCGTCCACCGCGGCCAGGAACAAGATCGGCATGACGGTGGCGTCGTAGTGCCAGCCGGTGCCCCAGAAGAGCTGTTCGTGGAGACGAACCGCAGCGCCAGGCTGGGCAGCGCGATCAGCGCGAGCGGGGACCGGAGCGCGAGGAACGCGACGGGCAGCAGGATCAGGTACGTGGTCCACAGCTTCTCGTGGCCCCCCTGGGTGAGCTGGTGGAGCCAGCGCGCTCGCCGATGGGTGGCCGCCGGGGCCGACCACTCCCCCGTCGTTCCAATACGGGTACTGATGCGCCAGGTTGAAGTGCGGGATGATCACCGCGATCGCCAGCACTGACCAGGCCAGCCCCCAGACGGCCAGGAGGATCCCCGCCCGGATCCACGCGCCTGGCTCGTGCTCGGCGGCGCCGTGGCGGGCGCCGGCCGGCATGGCCAAGGCCCCGTGACGAAGGAACGGGGCCTTGAGCCAGCGGGGGGTTCCAGGGGGGTCGCTCTCCCGGGCCAGCACTGCCAGGCCCATCCCGGCCATGACCAGGCCGATCGCGGCGACCGTGAACCCCTGGTCCTCCTTGACGAATACCAGCGGCAGTGCCCAGAGGATGGCCGGCCGCAGCCTGCGGCGCACCAGCGCGGACAGTGAGAACGCCAGCAGCGGGACGGCGAACGCGATCTCGTGGAAGTCGAAGTTGACCATCTGCTGCAGGCCCCAGGAGAAGCCGTAGGCGAGGCCGATGCCCCGGCTGGCCCAGGTGCCGAGCAGTTCCTGTGCGGCGCGGCAGACCGGGATCACCGACGCCGCGGTGAGCAGGGCCTGGGCGACGAGCAGCGTCTCCGGTGTCGGGAAGACCCGGAAGAACGGGGCGAGCAGGCCAACGATGGGCTGGAAGTGATCGCCGAGCAGGTTGAACCCGGCGCCCCTGATCGACACGACGGGCGCGTGCAGGTGGGCGAGCTGCTTGACGTACTCGGTGAAGATGCCCAGGTCCCAGGAGCCGGGGTCCAGGCGCAGGTATTTGAACACCGAGATCGTGTCGTAGGCGATGAACGTGGCCAGCGCGATCACCCACGTGACCGGGTCCATCGCGGAGCGCTGGCCAGCCACGGGGCCAGCGTCACTGCCGGCATCCGCCGGCCCGTGGCCGCCGGGGCCTGCCCGCCGGCCACGGACGGCGGTGACCGCTCGTCTCCCGGTATCAACGGCTATCCGTAGAGCAGCGACTCGTATTGCGGGCCGTAGTGGCGTTCCAGTTCCTCCAGGGTCTCCGCACAGGGCTGGACGCTCTTGACGATCTGTGCGTGCGGCAGCACCGCATCCGGGTTCCACGACTCCGGCTCCCACAGCCGGGAGCGCATGAACGCTTTCATGCAGTGGAAGAAGATCTGCTCGATCTCGACGAGCACCGCGAGCTGCGGCCGGTGCCCCTTGACGATCATGTCGTCGAACCAGGGGGCATCGCGGATCAGCCGTGCGCGCCCGTTGATGCGCAGCGTCTCTTTGCGCCCTGGGATCAGGAAGATCAGTCCGACGTGCGGGTTCTCCAGAATGTTGCGGAACCCGTCGGCACGCCGGTTGCCGGGCCGCTCGGGGATGGCGATGGTCTGCTCGTCGAGTACCCGGACGAAGCCGGGCGGATCGCCCTTGGGTGAGACGTCACAGCTGCCGTCCGTGGCGCACGTCGCGACCAGGCAGAACGGGCAGGCGGCGAGCCACTCGACGTCCCGTGGGTGCAGCCGGGTGCGCTCCTTGGTGATCGCGCGCTCTGCCGGCGTGCCGAGCAGTTCGCGCAGCTCGGCGGCGGATGAGATTTCCGTGAGGGTGCCCGTCCCCGCCATGGCTCTCCCTTCGCGGGCGCCTGGGAGGGTGCGCGCCCGTGCTGCCAAGCCTAGCCGGGGTGTGCCGGGTTGCTAGGTGAGCAGCAGACGGCCGACCCGGCGGCCGGCCAGATACAGGCCGGCCAGGCCCATGACCGCGAGGTAGGCCACGCGCCAGAGCAGGCCGGGGCCGACCATGCCGAGCGCGAGCCCGCGCATCAGTGTGACCGCCTGGTAGAGCGGGGTGCATTCGATCAGCACCGCCACCGGCCGCGGGTACACGCTCAGCGGGTAGAAGGTGGTGGAGAACAGGAACATCGGCACGCTGATCAGGGTCACGTATTCGAAGTGCTGCCAGCTCCGCATGAACGTGGTCGCGGCCATGCCGGCGGCGGCGAACGCGAACCCGGTGAGCACCGCGGCGGGCAGCACGCCGATGGCCCAGTACGAGTGGAACAGGCCCAGCGCCAGCATCACGCCGGTGAACGCGAACGCGTACATGGCGCTGCGGATCAGCGCCCACAGCACCTGCCCCAGGGCCAGGTCCGGGGCCCGCATCGGCGTGGCCAGCGCGGCCTCGTAGGTCTTGGCGTACTTGATCTGGAAGAACACGTTGAACGTGGAGTCGTAGATGGCCCCGTTCATGGACGAGGTCGCCAGCAGCGCCGGGGCCACGTAGGCGGTGTAGCTGACCCCGCCGACGGGGCCGACCAGGTGCCCGAGCCCGAGCCCGATCGACAGCAGGTAGAACAGCGGCTCCCCGATGCCGGAGAGCAGCATCAGCCACAGGTGCCGGTAGACCCGGGCGTGCCGCTCCACCAGGCGCAGGCTGCCCTTGCCGCCGAGCGCCTGCCAGGGCCGGGTGGCCACGGCGGTGGGCACGATGCGCAGCGGCTCGTGGCGGACCTGAAGGTCAGACATACAGCCGCCGCCGGTAGGTGCGGTTGCCGGCGGCCACCCCGATGGCGGCCAGGCCGGCCAGGTAGCCCACGTGGATCAGCGCACCGCCGAGGGTCGCGGTGCCGAGGGTGAGCGACCGGCACAGCGCCACCCCGTGCCACAGCGGCGTGACGTAGGCGACCGGCCGGAGCCAGGCGGGGAGCTGGGTGATGGGAAAGAAGGTCCCGGAGAACAGGAACAGCGGGATCATGCCGAACCTGAAGATCACCGCGAACGAGGTGTCCCTGGTGCGGGTGATCGCCCACGCCTCGATCACCGCGTTGAACGTGATCCCGGTCAGCACGGCGACCGGGAGGGCCGCCAGCGCCCAGCGCGAGTGCACCGCGCCCAGCGCGGCCGCCACGGCGAGGAAGATCGCGCAGTTCATGGTGAGCCGCAGCGCCACGAACAGCATGTGACCGTGGAAGATGTCGGCCGGGCGCAGCGGCGAGGCGGTGGCGGCCTGGTAGGTCTTGACCCACTTGACCGAGGCGAGCACCGGGTACGTCGACTCCCCCACGGCCGTGGTCATGGCGGTCGCGGCCAGCAGCCCCGGGGCGAGGAAGGTCAGGTAGCTGACCCCGCCGATCGCGGTGTCCCCGTGGGAGTTGATCAGGCTGCCCAGGCCCAGGCCCATCGCGCCGAGGAACAGCAGCGGGTTCAGCAGGCTGGAGTAGATGGAGCCGCGCCAGGTCCGGCGGTAGTCGGTCAGCCAGAACCGCAGCTCGCGGACGGCGAACACGGCCCCGGGCAGCGCGGGGCGGGTGAGCGGCCTGGTGGCGGCGGCCATCAGTCCTCCAGCCTGCGGCCGGTCAGCCGCAGGAACACGTCCTCCAGTGTGCTGCGCCGGACCAGGGAGGTCAGCGGTTCAAGCCCGAGCGCCCGCACCCCGGCCAGGGTGGCGTCGCCGTCGGTCACGTACAGCAGGATCCGGTCGGCGAGCACCTCCTGGCGCTCGGACGGCACGCTGGCCAGCTTGTCCGCGGCGACCTGGTGCCGGTCCGGCTCGAAGCGCAGTTCCAGCACCTCGGGGGTGGAGTACCGCCCGATCAGCTCCCGCGGCGAGCCCTCGGCGGCGATCTTCCCGCGGTCCATCACCACCAGCCGGTCGCACAACTGCTCGGCCTCGTCCATGTAGTGCGTGGTGAGGATCAGCGTGACGCCCTGCTGCTTGAGCCGGAACAGCCGGTCCCAGACCGCGTGCCTGGCCTGCGGGTCCAGGCCGGTGGTGGGCTCGTCAAGGAGCAGGATCTCCGGCTCGTTGATCAGCGACCTGGCGATGGTGAGGCGGCGTTTCATACCGCCGGACAACGGCTCCACCTGGTCCTCCGCGCGGTCGCTGAGCTGGACGAAGTCCAGCAGGTGGGCGGTGCGCTCGCGGATCAGCTCGCGGGACATCCCGAAGTAGCGCCCGTAGACGAGCAGGTTCTCGCGCACGGTCAGCTCAAGGTCGAGGGTGTCCTCCTGGGGAACGACGCCGAGCCGGGCGCGGATCACCGGGCCGTCCGCCACCGGATCCAGGCCCAGGATCGACAGTTCGCCCCCGCTCGGCGGGGACACACAGCCGATCATCCGCATCGTGGAGGACTTGCCCGCCCCGTTCGGCCCGAGGAAGCCGAACGCCTCGCCGCGGTGCAGTTCGAAGTCGATCCGGTCCACCGCGGTGAATTCCCCGAACCGCTTGACCAGGCCACGAGCGCGGATCATGGGTTTGGCAGACACTTACGCGAGGCTACCCGGCGTGCCGGTATCCTCCCAGTGGAATTTTCGCGGCGTGCCAGGGCACGCGGTGCGGAGTTGCCGGCCTCGTACGCGTGAGTGCACCGGGGGCGGTACTGTCAAGTGTCATCGCGACCAGCTTGAGTTCATGATGGGGATCCTGGACTGACGACGAGAGAGAGTTGATCTTCCGGTGACTGCACTGCGCGGGCTGTACGTGCGGTTCAGGCAGCTCATTCATGAGTTCGCCAAGTTCGGGATCATCGGCGTTATCGGCCTGATTATCACCAACGTCGGCTATGCGCTGATGCACTCCCACGGCGCGGGGCCGGTCACCTCGGCGACGGTCGCGACGATCGTCGCCACGATCGTCGCCTACATCGGCAACAGGTACTGGTCGTTCGCGCACCGTGAGCGGACCAGCGTCCCGCGCGAGGGGCTCATCTTCTTCGTGCTGAACGGCATCGGCCTGCTGATCCAGGACGCCGTCGTGGCCTTCAACTCCTACGTGCTGCACAACGAGCACCACAAGCTGGCCGAGTTCCTGGCGCTGAACATCGGCATCGCGATCGCGACGGTGTTCCGGTTCTGGTCCTACCGCAGGTTCGTGTGGCGGCTCACCCCCGCCGATGGCTCAGGCACCGGCGCGGTGCCGGGCCCGCCGTCGCCGTCCGTGCAGCCGCCGGCCGCCGCCGGTCCGGTGGTCCAGCCCGATGCCGAGCGGCTGTCCCCAGCCGAAGCCGGGACCGCCACGCCGCAGGTGAACGGGCACGCCCCGGGCCGGGCCGCCCATCGCGGGTCGTACTCCCCGAGCTAGCCGGCTCTTGCGGTCATCCCCGGGCCAGGTGTCTCGTGGGTGCCCGGCCGTGCGGCGCTTCGTATTGCACTGCGCTTGTTTCAGCGAGCGGTGCAGCCCTTGGCCGGGCCGCCGACGAGGTGCAGCGGCGCGCGGTAGGCCCGGCCCGCCTGAGCCTGGGTGAGCTTGCCGGTAGCGACCAGCCGGCCGAGCACGTGCGCCTCCCGCGACCTGGCCACGGCGTAGTGCCCGATCGGGTTGTCCGCGCTCGGCGCCTGGACCAGGCCCGCGAGCAGCGCCGCCTGCGGCCAGTTCAGGCCGGCCGGGGTCACGCCGAAGTAGCCGCAGCTCGCCTCGGCCAGGCCGTAGTACCCGTGGCCGAAGTAGGCGATGTCGGCGTACAGCCGCATGATCTGCGGTTTGGAGTAGCTGAGGTCCAGCTTGATGCCCAGGACGATTTGCTCCACCTCGACGGCCACCCCGGCCTGGCCGGGCGTGTAGAGCATCTTGGCCAGTTGCTGGTAGAGCGTGGCGCCGCCCTGGTCTGGCTGCCCGGCGACGCGGCCGATGATCACCCGGCCGATCGCGATGGGGTCGAAGCCTGGTTCTGAGTAGAACCGGTGATCCTCGGTGGCGACCAGGGAGTCGGCGAACCGTGACGGCACCAGGGGCCCGGGGTAGGCCGCGCCGTGCGCCCGGTCGAAGGCCTGCGCCAGCGACGGCGCGTTGCTCACCGACGGTGTGACCAGGAGGAGCGTGGCAAACGCCAGCACCCCCACGAGCGCGAGGGCCAGGATCGCGATCAGGACCCGGCGCAGCCAGCGGGGCAGCCTGTGTGCCGTCGCCCGCCGCGTTCCCGGGGGTCGCCCGCCTCGGGGGCCGGTCCGGGGCGGGCCGGGGGACGCCGGGACGCGCGGCACGCCGGGCAGTGGCTGGGTAGGCGTGTACTGACCGGGCCCGCCTGTGCCCCAGGCGAGCGGCGTGGTCGCCGCGGTCGGCGCATCAGCGTAGCCGCCGTCGCCCGCGGGCACGCCTTTTGTCATGACTGCCGCTCCATCGGTAGGCCGGGCCCCCGCCTGCCCGAAGCGGCTACCCGGTCACCCACTCCCCTATAGCCAATAACGAACGAACCTTTTCCGGAATGCCCGGGGAAGCGTGAAATTCCTTCCGCCACGGCCTCATGAGCCGGTGGTGGGTCCCGCCGGCGGGTGAGTTCTCCCGGTTGAGTTACTCTTTGTTATCTATAATACACGCTATGTACACATGGTGGCCCCAATGAAGTACTTGTCCGGGGCCCTCCCCGGCTTGGCGGCTCTCGCGGGGGCAGTGCGCCCGATCCTGATGCCGCCCGCCTGGCGCCGCCCGCCTGGCCCGCCCGCTGCCAACAACCCGGGCCTGCGGACCACGGGCATCCTTGCCGGCAGTTCGACCCACATCACCGTGGTGATCTCGGGCAACCACGTTCACCTGAGCTGGCCGGCGGCCGGGGTCGGGCGCGCGCTGGGGTGCTGCCTTTTACGCGCGCGGCGTCGTGGACCATTCATCCGGCCCGGGGTGCCTGGGCTTCGGGCCGGGTGAGGCTTGCATGCGGCGCAGGCACTCGCGCCGTACGCTAAGGTCATAGCGTCCGCATGGGCGGACGGGACGTGGCGCAGTTTGGTAGCGCACTTGACTGGGGGTCAAGGGGTCGCCGGTTCAAATCCGGCCGTCCCGACCAAAAGGTCCAGGTCAGAAGGGGTTCCGAGTTTCGATCGGGCCCCTTTTCGATCTTCGGGAGCCAATCGGGGAGTCACTTGACGCCGGTCAAGGCTCCGCTACCTCGCGGCAGCCAGCATGGAGCACTTATTCCTCCATGCTGGTCGCAACGCGCCTACCTCAGGCCCAGAGCCGCCGGGCGTGAGTCTCAGATGTCAGACACAGTCGACACGCTCAACGGTGATCAGGTCATCGTCAACGAGGTACATCACCCGGTAATGACCGACTCGTAACCGGTGATAGCCGCGCGGTGGAATGCTTCCGGCGGTATGGATCCTCGGCCAGCCGGGCGACAGCCGCGCCAATAGCGCGCATCCCGTCTTGATCCTCTATATAGCGCCGCGCCTGGCGACTTTGGTCCCGTTATTGCCCCACCCCCAGGAGCACGCACAGCGCTGCCTTCATCTGGCGCGCACTTGGCGGCGCTCAGGCGGGCCGTGACGGCTGGGCGCCCTTCGGGGATGCGAAGGGAAGGGGCCTTCGGCCCGGGCCAGGGGGGACGTTCGCCGCTGTCGACCGCCGGTCCCTGCCGAATGCACTGGGATTCACACTCGAAACGTTTCTATGCGCGAGATCGCGAATTGCACCGAGGCGGTGGGGCCATGATGACCGAGAAGACTGACCGGGGCAGGAAGCATGCGGGCAGGAGGCGCGCCGGCCTGCTGAGCGCCGTGACGGTGGCGGCGGCAGTGGCGCTGGTGCCCGCGGCCGGGTCGGCCGCAGGTGGCGCGGTGCGGGCGCCGGGCGCGGGTGCCGTGCCAGCCCGCAGTGCGGCACCACCGCTTGGGCCGTTCGTCACCTTGCTGTTCTCACGCTCGGAGATCTCGGCGGCCGACAACTGCGTGGAAAACGACACCAACATCGCCCGCCTGGACACCACGGTCGCGCCCTACCTCCACTCGCTGGGCATGGCGGGGACCGGGACGCTGGTCACGAACAGGACCGATGACACCACGAGGCACTGCACGCATTACAACGACGACCTGACCGCGTCCTGGGCCGACGCCACCAGCCTTGCGAAGACCTACGGCTGGTCGTTCGTGTCCCACACCGCCACGTACCCCACCCTTCAGCAGATCGAGAACTTCACCCCGGCAGAGGCGAAGGCGCAAACCTGCGGGAGCGAGGCCACGATCAAGGCCCACGGGCTGCCCGGCGCGGCCGGGATGATCGCCTATCCCGGCTCCTACACCAAGAACCCGGCGGTGGTGAATCTGCAAACCAAGTACGCAGACACCTGCTTCGACTGGGGCCGCCAGTACGACCACGCCAAGCACGGCACCAACGACCTGGCCACCGCCTCGACCACGCCGCCTCACTGGGTGTATCCCGTCGCGGTCGTCGGAGGCCCGTGCAACGACCCCACGCAGCCGTGTTACACCGTCCACGTGCAGAACGGGCGGTACACGATGCCGTCGACGGTCATCAACCAGATCAACCGGCTGAAGCCCGGCCAGTGGTACATATTCCAGGCATACCTGCTGGTCACCGGCAAGAACCCGAAGTACACCAGTGACAAGATGCGGTGGGACTGCACCTCGCCCGACCCGGCCGAGCACTGGACGAACGTCACGGTGCGGTACTGCTACTCGGACTACCAGCAGATCATCCAGGCCATCGCCGCGAAGAAGAACATCACCGTCATCGACCCGCAGACCCTGGGCGAGGAGTGGGGCCGCCCCTTCAGCTAAGTCAGCGTTCGGAGTCAAGTACTGCCAGAGATCTCTGGGAGCCAACTGCGGGAGCCAACGCCCTCAGATTCTCCTCCACCGATCCCGACCCAGTCGGACCGTTGCCGCAGGTGAAGGGCTCCCCGTTCGACTACCTCATACCAGGGCAGACACCGGATTCGTGCCTGGGGGTCAAGGGGTCGCCGGTTCAAATCCGGCCGTCCCGACTGGTTTTTCGAACACTTGTACCCTGAATTGGGAACGAGAACTACCATGATCGTTCCCACCTGAACGCAGTGGGACAAGCGACGAGTGCTGACCACCTACCGTCGTGCGCCTCCCAGCTACTCCGTCATCGAACGTAGCTAGCACAGGCGGTGATGCCGACGTCAGCCGCGCGAATACCCGCCGATACGATCGAGCTGCTGCAGGCTGCTGATCAGCGAGAAGCTCGCGCATATCGACCGGATATACCGTCACTGGGCGACGCGTCGCACCCAGTGCCGTGCGTACTACCGGCGGATCAGGCGCGGGCCGCAGCGTACAACTTAGTCACATTAAGTGACTGAGTTGTACCGAGAGTGAAGTGCGTCTCGTTTGAGCGATGCGCGGCAGGTGGTTACGTTACAGGGATTGAATAGCGGGGGTCTGTCTGGTTGATCACGTTCGGCGTGCCTGCGTGATCGTGCCGGGTGGCGGGTCTACGCTGGGATATATGATATATGAGGTATCCCGATGGTGGTGGCCTGACCGCTGCTGGGCGGGCCAGGCGTGAGCGCGTGCGGCTGCAGGCCGCGCACATGTTTGAGCAGGATGTCAGCCCGGTGCAGGTGGCGCACCGGCTGCGGGTCAGTACCAAGTCGGCGTATCAGTGGCGGCGGTGCTGGCGTGCCGGTGGCCAGGCTGCGCTGGCGTCCAGGGGCGCGGGCGGGGCGGTGTGCCGGCTGAACGCCGGCCAGGTGGGCCGGTTGCGGGCTGCGCTGGAGGCGGCCGGCCGCGTGGGGGTGGGATCAGGATCAGCGGTGGACGCTGGCGAGGGTCACCACGCTGATCGGCCGGCTGTTCCATGTCCGGTACACCTTGCGCGGCACCTCGTACCTGCTGCACCGGCTCGGCTACACCCCGCAGGTTCCCATCCACCGGGCCATTGAGCGGGATGAGCAGGCGATCGCCGCGTGGAAGACCACGACCTGGGCCAGGCTTCGAGGCTAGCGGTGGCGACCGGGGCGTATGTCTGCTTCGAGGACGAGGCCGGGCAGAACCTGCGCCCGCCCAAGGCCCGGACCTGGGTACCCCGCGGCCACACCCCCGTGGCCCGCGTGTCCGGCAAGGGCTCTGGCCGGGTCTCGGTCGCGAGGCTGGCCTGCTACAAGCCCGGCGCGCGTGCCCGCTTGTTCTACCGGGCCCGCGTCCACCGTGGGCGCAAAGGCGAGCGCCGCTCGATGTCCGAAGCCGACTACGCCGACCTGGTCACCGCCGCGCACAACCAGCTGCACGCCCCCGTGATCTTGATCTGGGACAACTTGAACACCCACATCAGCGCCGCGATGCGCGCCTTCACCGGCGCGACCCGGACTGGCTGACCGAGGCCCGGCTGCCGGCCTACGCGCCTGACATCAACGCCGTCGAGGGCGCCTGGGCGAACATGAAAAACGGGCTCGGCAACCTCGCCGCCAGCGACGTGGACCAGCTCACCGCGATCATCAAGAACCGGCTCAAAAGCATCCAGTACCGGCCCCCCCTCATCGACGCCTTCCTCGCCCAAACCGGGCTCAGCCTCGAACCCGAACCGCCGTAGACCTCAGCCTTTCAATCTCTGTAGCCGACTCTTTGCTGTTCCATGCGATGGGCCGATGATCGGCTCTGGCCCGGCGCTGTTGCCCGGGCTTCCGCAGGCACCGGTATCTGCGGTTCGCTCGCCAAGCGCCCGGCGAGCATGGCGCGTCCTTCGACGCCGAGCTTGCGGTAGGCGCTCGCGAGGTGCTTCTCGACCGCCTTTGTGGTTACGAACAGTTCCTGCGCGATCTCGCGGTTTGTGCGGCCGTCGGCTGCGCGGCGGGCCACCCGCAGTTCGCTGGCCGTCAGTGCCTGGATGCCATAGATCCGGGTCCGCCGGGGCCGCCCACCGGCGGCGCCGAGTTCCTCGTGCGCACGCCGGGCCACCGGGGCAGCCCCACAGCGGGTGGCCAGGTCGAGCGCAATGCGCAGCGGCTGGCGTGAATCGGCGCGGTGACCGGCCCTGCGCAGCGCCGCGCCGTACTCTAGCTGGGCTTTGGCGCGCTCCAGCAACGCGGGAGACCGGTCAAGTTCGTCGCAGGCGGCGGCCAGCAGCTCCAGCTGGGCGGTGCCGCGCTCAGCCAGCCCGAGGGTACGAAGCGCGATACCCGTGGGTCCGGCCGCGCCGAACCGCTGGGTGAGTTCCAGGTGCTCACGTGCCAGGGCTGCCGCCTCTTCCCGGCGCCCGAGCGCCAGCAGGGCGGCCACGGACCCTACCCGCCACGGCCAGAAGCCGGGGAAGTCGTGCCTCGCTGCCGCCATCAGCCGCCCGGCTTCCCGGAACTCCCCGGCCGCGTCGTCAGCGCGCCCCGTCCCGAGCCGCAGCCAGCCGCGGCTGAGCACGTACACCGACAGATCACACTTCGGCTCCTGGGGGTCGGCGTCGGCTGCCACCACGCCGTTGGCTTCGGCCAGCCTGCCTTGCTCGGTAAGCGCCATCACCAGTGCAGCGGCCGCGATGCGGCTGCCATAACCGCTGCTCTCCGCCTCGGCGAGATCAAGAGCGGCCCTGGCGTCCTGCTCGGCATCCGCCAGCGCGCCCCTGCGGCAGCAGGCCTCGGCCCGGGCGCTGGCGCCCAGAAGGAACTGGCTCGGCCATCCCGAGCGCTGCGCCGCTTCCTGGATCCGCAGTAGCCAGCGATCAGCCTCGTCAAGGTGGTCGGCGAACTCAAGCGCCCAGACCGGGCAGGCGATGAGCCGCAGGCCATCAACCGTCGACAGGTCGGCCTCGCGCAGGGCCCGCCTTGCCAGCTCGGCCACTTTAGACGCGGTGGCGCCGACCGCGGGAGCGACCATGGCGGCCATGCCCAGAAGGTCACGCTCTGCGGGCGACCTGCCCTCCCCCGCCAGGGTGACTGCCTCGTTGAGCCGCTGCATGGAGAGGTGGCCGGCGTGCAAGCTTGATTCCAGCAGCGCCACCTGGAGGGTGAGCAGCGGCTCCCGCCGGGCTATGGCCGATCCCAGGTGAGCCACGGGCAGCCCGGTCATGGCCGCGCGCAGCATCGGGTCGACTTCGGCGGCGCGGTCGTGCTCGACCAGGCAGTTGGCGAGCTGCCCGGCTGCGATCGCCCGCTGATCAGGGTCCTGGCAGCGGCGCAGCGCCTCGCGCAGATGCCCGATGGCCTGCGCGTCGTACACCAGGGCCTCCGCCTGCCCGAGCGCGAGCAAAACCTCAGCCTGCGACTCTCCCGGGGCCTCGGCCAGGGCCCGCCGCAGGTAATCCACTCTGGCCGGGGGACGCACCTCGGCGGCAGCAGCCGCGCGCAGGATTTCGGCCGCCCACGGGTCATCCGCTGGCGGGGTCTTGAGCAGATGCATCGCCACCCGGGTCGGCGCAGCTCCCTCCCCAGCCAGCAATGCCGCGGCACGCCGGTGAGCAGTCGCCCGCCGGCCGGCCGGGACAGACTGATAGACGGCGGAGCCAATCACGGGGTGGACGAACTCGAGCGGCTGCTCTTTCTGCAACAAGCCCGCCGCGGCCAGCTCATCGCCGGCCTCCAGCACCTGATCTGTCCCGAGCACGGACAAAGCCGCTACATGGCGTACCTCCGCACGGCTCCCCAGCACTGCGACCTGCGTGGCCACGGTGACCGCGGCAGGTGACAGACGGCGAAGCCGGCTCAGCACAAGCTCGGAAACACCCTCGGGCGCCAGGTCCGCCAGCGCACCAGCGTCGGCGTCGACGGGCCGCAGGCCCGCCTCTCGCGCAGTCTCCTGCAACTGCATCGTGAACAACGGGTTGCCGCCCGCCGCCGCATGACAAGCGCGGACGAACAGGTCCTGGGGCCGGATGCCGAACACGGCCCGCGCTAGCTCCCCGACGGCCTCAGGGCTGAGCGGCTGCGGACGGATCCGGCGGGCACCAGGCTCACCCGCGATACGCGCCAGCCCGTCCCCGCTTGGGCCAGCCTCGTCGCTGCGCCAGGCAAGTACCAGGAGCACCGGCTGGTCCTCCAGCCGACGGGCAAGGTAAACCAGCCACCGCAGCGATGCCGTGTCGGACCACTGGAGGTCGTCAATGATGACCATCACCGGTGAGTGGTCGGCCAGCCGCATACAGAGCCGGTACAGGGCGTGCATGCTTGCGTACTCGTCCGGCCCCGGTCCCGGCTTACTGCTGCCGAACCCGAACAGGTGTGCAGCTGCCCCACCAAAGTCCGCGAACAGCTCAGCGCGTTCGAACCCGCTCACCTGAAGAAGCAGCGGCTCAAACAACTGGCGAGCGACCCCCAGTTCCAGCCCGTGCTCCAGCTCGCCACCACGCGCAGCCAGCACCCGAAGCCCCAATGACCCGGCTGCGCGTCGTGCCGCCCGCAGCAGCGAGGTCTTACCGATCCCAGCCGGTCCCTCTATCACCACTACGCCCGGCGTGCCCCTGGTGGCCTTCACGGTGGCCTCCTCCAAGACCGCCAGCTCGCGAGCCCGCTCCAGAAGCAAAGCCGGGTTTAGGTCCACGCGAGCCACCCACAAATCATGACACTGGCGGACGCCGGGCGAGAATGCCCGTCGTCGCGTGAAACGCACAATTCAGTGACCGCCGAGAGAGGTGTGCCCGGACGGACGCAGCGCCCGTCTCCCCACCCGGCGAGGCGCAGTGAGCGCCCGGACTAAAAGGTGGGGTGTGCACCCCACCGCGAACGGTCCCGGCCCGCAGCACTATTCAATCCGGGCGGGTGAGCCCACAGGGCAAACCCGGGCCCACCCAACGGGAGGCACGCCATGTCACGCAAGGCCGTCATCAACCTGAGTACGGGGCTCGAAGACCCCGAGAAGGTCACCGTCGCATTCCTCGTCGCCGTCGGCGCGGCCGAGTCCGGCCGCCCGACCCTGATGTTCCTGGCCAAAGAAGCCGTCCGGCTCGCCACCGACGGCACCCCCGCCGGCGTCGCCTGTGAGGGCTGCCCGCCGCTGGCTGACCTTGTCAAGCGGTATGAGGCCGCGGGCGGCCGCTACTACGTCTGCCCGATCTGCTTCCACGCCAAGAAACTCAGCCCCGAATCGCTCATCAGCGGCGCCGAACTCCAAGGCACGGTCCCACTGTGGGCGTGGATCGGCGACGAGGCCGCCACCACCTTCAGCTACTGACCTCGGCTCGCCAGCGCAGCGGCATCCCAGTTGCGCGCCGGGTGCTGGGCCTTGACCTCATCAGGTGCGTTCCGGTGGCGAGGCCTCTGTTGAGATCCCTAGTGAGGAGAGCCTTATGCCTGGTCACTTCACCCACATCTACACGGCCCGGCGAGTCGCCGACCTGCTGCGGAGCGGGACGTTCACCGACTGGCCCGACCTGGGCGCAGGCGGTGATGCGGTCGCCGGACTGGATCCCAAGACCTGTGGCGACTACATGTGGAAGTGGCCGAAGTTCACGGCGATTGGCGCGATCGGGCCCGACCTGTTCTTCTTCTCGCAGGACTGGAACTACCCGGCGCTCGAGCCGCACTCCGACGACATCATGCTCGCCCTGGCGATCTACTACTACTACGACTTTGCCAAGGAGAACGACTGGGATCCACTCATCGCGATCCTTCGCGGTGTCGACAGCACGCTGGCGAACCTGCTCGAGCTGGTCATCAAGCTGCAGAAGATCTGGGACAAGTTCGTCGACGTCTGGAACAAGACGATCGGCCCGATCGTGGAGGTGGCCGGAGACCTCACCAATGACCTGGCCGGCGATGTCCTCAGCGAGTTGCGTAACTACCTGACCGAGTACGTCAACGACCTCGTGGCGCTCGGTGTCGAGGACGTGTCGCAGTGGCTGCACCTCTGGGACCGGATGAACACCGTGGTGGCCAAGGGGTATCCGGAAGGGGCCTTCCTCTGGAGCGACATGACCCACTACCGGCGCACTACCGCGACCTGTCAGGCGCTGGTCCATCAAGCGCAGCTTTTGCGGGACGGGTCCGAAGGAAGCGAGGACCGGTATGAGCAGTTCCTCGCCTTCGCGATGGGGTGGATCGTCCATGTGGGTACGGACACCATCGCGCACTCGTTCGTCAACGAGCAGTGCGGCGGCCCCTACCGCGTGCACCCCACTCGCCACCACCTCATCGAGAACCACATCGACGCCTGGAACTACCAGCAGTCCGGCAGCGGCGGCACGATCCCGACCGACCCGTGGGGGCGGACCGACGACTACCCCGACCTGTCCTCCTCGGCGCTGTGGTTCGCGGTGCAGCAGACCCCGGACTGCCCGAATGGAAAGCCGCGCCCGTCACCCCTTTCGGACGATCCTGAAACGCGGAAGGCTCAGCTTGATGTTGACGGTGAGATGCCGATGTGGATGGCCAACGCCATCGTCGCAGCCTTGCTTGAGACATTTGTGGATCATCCGCATCCGCTGATCTACCAAGGCAGTGGCTACCAGGGCCAGCTCGACCAGGGACGGCTGACCGAAGCGATTCGCGCCGTTACCGGACATGGGCTCGACAAGCCCTTCCAGGAGTTGCTCGACGGCATCGCCCCGCCGCCCCCGTTCGAGGTGCCAGTGGGTTTCCCGCTGCCCTGGCAGGTTGCCACCGCGTACCGGGTCATGATTACGGCATACAAGCTGTTCTTCAAAGGCGCTTGGCAGCTGCCGAAACCCCGGCATCCCGACTTCATCATCGTCCCGCCGGCGTCGGACTTCACCAATCTGTTCCAGCCGCCCGACTTCTCCGGGGTTGACAGCAGCAACCCGATCGTCGACGCCTGTGAGGCGCTACTGGCTGTGATTCAGTGGGTCATCAAGGAGGCCGCCGCCGTTATCAAGCTCCTCGGCGACATCATCAAGATGCTGGTGTCGCCGATCACCTACGAGCTGCGCGAGAAGATCTACGAGGCCGCACTTGGAATGTGGGACATGGCCACGAAGATCCACGAGGTCCTCGCTCACACGGGCCTGCTCATGCCTCACAGCGAGGCCAGGTATCCGGACAATGGAGAGCTGAAGTGGCCCAACGAAATCGACCTTCCCTTGATCACCCTCGGCGGCACCGTGGATGGGGCCTTCCGGCAAGCGGTGGCAGACAATTCTGACATCTTCGGTGTGGATACGAATCAGTCCTTCATCGTGGGCCACTCCGTCCGTGACGAAAGGATGCCGTTCTACCCGGTACTCGAATTCCACACGGACGGAACGCCTCCCGACGGGTGGGAGTACCGACGGCCCTGGGCTTATCCGGAAACCAGTGAGGTGCTGGTCGACGGCGTGGACGTGCCAACGCCAACGGCGACCGAGCTCTACGAGCCGCACGCGTCGGATACCAACGCACCGCCGGGACCGTTCCAGCCCATGCGGCCGGGTCCGTACCCTGAGGGCACCACGCCGGACGAGGTGTTCTTCCGCACGGACGTGCCACCGGACGTTGGCGCACGGATGGGGTATGAGAGTGCGCAAACGCCCTGGCAGACGGACCAGCTCAACGAGGAGAACATCGCGAGAGCTGAAGAGGGCAGACGAACCAGCCCGCTCGGTGACCCGGTCCCGTTCTCCGCGTACCTCATCGGCCGGATCGTCCACGACACGGGATACCAGACGCAGTTCAACCTGGACGCTGACCGGGCGTACGGGTACCTCACCTGGGACTGGATTCGCACCTCAGACGAGGCTCACACTGACTACACCGAGTTCGGGCTCAAGTACCACCTGCCAGTGGTAGCGCCGTGGGCCGACCTGCGCCGATGGGACAAGAATTCGGCGATGCAGCTCTATTACGTCGACCCGCCGGTGCCGATCATCATCGAGGCTCCAGAGGACGGCGCTCAGCCAGCCGCCGAGGGCGACGCGATCGGAGAACCCTCATGAGCGACATGTGGGCTAGCGCTGCGAGGGACTGGGGTTACCGGTCAAACATCCGGATTCCCGCTCTGGAAGGGCTGGACTGCCCCCCCGACGGTGGCGGCGAGGGCGGGAACGGCGGAGGCGGATCTGGCGGTGGCGGCGGGGGCACCGGGAAACCCTGCTGCTGCGACCGCTGCTCTTGCCACGGAAACTGTGGCGGCGAGTGCCGCCGCGGCTGCCATGATTGCCATGAGCACGGTCATGTGGGTCACGAATGCCGTTGCCACCCAAAGGAGCCCGGCCATCGAGGTGGCGCCGCGGCATACGGAGAGTGTTACGGGCACGGCAGTCGTTCGGCATGGCGCCGACCCGGCGTGCTGCTCGGCTGGAACAATCCCAGCCGTCCCGGCCGGCACTACGGCGTGTCGACTGGCCGGCTGCCCGGGGGCGTCGTCGACCCGTGCGACTTCCAAGTGCCGCCATGGGACACCTGGCCGGGTACCCGAGGCGACCTCTACCTGCCGTACCTGCTCATGCGCGCCAACGCTGGCGACCTCGGAGCCCGCCCAGTGGTGGGGCCGTTCTGGGAGAGCCCGGACATCCTGCTGCTCGCCGGCGTCGATCCGGCCCAGGCACCGGACCAGCCACCGGATCTTGGCCAGACCGCCAGCGCCGGCAAGCCGAACACCCTCTACGCGCACGTCTGGAACTTCGGCCGTTCCTCGGCCCCCAACGTCGTTGTCGAGTTCTCCTGGTGTGATCCATCCCTTGGCATCGGGCCGGGCGGGGTGCACCTGATCGGTGTCACCGTCATCTCACTCGGGGACCGCAGCAGTGGCGGAAGCCACAAGATCGTCAAGTGTCCGGTGGCCTGGGTCCCGACCTTCGTCAACGGTGGGCACGAGTGCCTGCTCGTGCGTGTCTGGGACGAGTCGAGTGACGGTCTTGGCGCTCCCCCGTGGGACGCGGCGCTGAACCGTCACGTCGCGCAACGCAACATCCATGTTGTCGCCGCCGGGGACCAGGCCAACGCCCTGAGGCTGCTGCATGGCAGGACGCCTGTGGCTCCCACCATCCTTCCCATCACCTTCAAGGTCGGTCCGCTCTACGGAGAGGCGGCCAATGTCGCCGTCGAACGAGTGGCGCCCCACTCAATGCCATGGCTGCAGCTACGCACCGGAGTCCGCGGGCAGTTTCCCACCCAGGCCGCACAGACAGGGGATGTCCTGCTCAGTGCGCCGACCACGGTGGGCGGCGGACCCAGCACCGGCGACGCTGGAACCGGCCACCAAGTCGTAGGTGACGACCAGGAGGTCACCCTGAGCACGGGGGACGTCATCCCGCCAGCAGGGCAAGCGCATGTCTATCGCGTCACGGCCACGCAAGAGGGTCAGGTGTTCGGCGGTTACACGGTGGTGCTCCTCGGCTGAACGAGCGGCAACCATGCCGGCCCCGGGCTCCCCTGCAGAACGCCTGGACCTGGCTCTTTCAGCCCAGCATTCCGTTTCTCTTACTCCTTCCAGGAAGTTTGGGACGCGCGCAAACCACAGCGGGTGGTACGGGGTGAATCTAGGCGGGCGCCCGCGCGAAGGTGGTAGCTCAGGGCTCCTGCGTACCCCGCAGGTCTGGAATCAGCAGCGCCCATGCCAGGTACCGGCCAGAAGCAGCGGCAGTGGTGGCTGGGAACGAAGTGGGAATCCCGGGCGCTCATAAGTGCACTCTGCCGCTCTGTCCTGCTCACCTGTGCGCGGGCTTCGGCTGCGGAAACACGAAAGTGCCCTGGTGGCGGGGATGTGGGTGCATTCCTGGGGGTCAAGGGGTCGCCGGTTCAAATCCGGCCGTCCCGACCAGAAGGTCCAGGTCAGAAGGGGTACCAGGTTCCGATCCGGGCCCCTTTTCGATCTTCGGGAGCCAACCTGGGGCACTTGACGCCCATCAACGCCCATCAACGCCCTGTGCGATCCCGGCAACTGCGAGCGTCAAGTGTCAGCGATACGGTCGACGCGCTCGACCGTGATCAGGTCATCCTCAACGATGTACACCACCCGGTACTGGCCGACTCGCAGCCGGTGATAGCCGCCACGGTGGAAGGCTTCCGGCGGATACGGGTCCACAGCTAACCCGGCAACGGCCCCGCCAATAGCGCGCATCCCGGCTTGATCAATCCATATAGCGCCGCGCGGAGGCCCTCGCAGCAGGCGACCATTCGATCTTCACTGGCCAAGCAACTCGGCCATCGCCTCTTCGTGCGACACCGCACCAGGCCGACCCGCGGCCACCCACTCCCGGTGCGCCGCAAGCGTCGCCTCTATCTCGGCTTCTTCTAGAACCTCAGCAGAGGCACGGCGTTCCACCGCCCGAAGCCGCCGCAGGTCGGAGAGCGGCACGATAGCGGCGGCCTCCCCGCCAAGGTGAATCACCTCGTATGGCTCGTGCGGGCCCTGGATGTTGGTCGGCTGCGCGGACATGGAACCACGGTACCCGTCTCGCCCGCCGCGCGGCGGTAACCATGCCCGGCCCGAACAGGGCCGCCGTCGGCTCATGGCTTTCTGCGAGCCACGCCCATCAGTGGACCATCCCCGGCCGTTGCTACCTGTAGGAACCTGGATAGCCCACCTACATGCTGCACGGTCTAATGATCGCCATGCGGGAGAACGACGCCACCCGGGCGGGGTGGGACTTCCTGCGGCCGCACCTGAGCCGGGCGGAGGGGTTCGTGTTCTCACGCCGGGAATACGTCCCGTCCTGGCTGCCCGACGGCAAGGTCTGGATCATCCCGCCGTCGATCGACCCGTTCTCCCCCAAAAACCAGGACCTCGACACCGCCACCGTGTCCGCCATCCTCGCCACACTCGGCGTGCTGGATGATGCCGCGCCGCAGGTGCCCCCGAGGTTCATACGCCGCGACGGCGACCTGGACATCGTCACCCGGCCGGCGGAAATCACCGCCGACGGCCGCCCCGGCACTGGGGATCCGGTGCTGCTCCAGGTCTCCCGCTGGGACCGGCTCAAGGACATGGCCGGGGTGATGCGCGGCTTCGCCGACCATGTCGTGCCCGGCGGTGGCGGGTACCTGATGCTGGCAGGCCCGGCCGTCGCCGGGGTGTCCGACGACCCCGAAGGCGCGGGCGTATACGGGGAATGCCTGCTGCAATGGCACGACCTGCCGCCCGCTGCCCGGGCACGCATCCTGCTGATCACGCTGCCACTCGAGGACATCGATGAGAACGCCGCCATGGTCAACGCGCTGCAGCGGCACGCCACCGTCATCACGCAAAAAAGCCTCGCCGAAGGGTTCGGGCTGACCGTGTCCGAGGGAATGTGGAAGGGCCGGCCCGTCATTGGCTCAGCGGTCGGCGGGATCATCGACCAGATCGCCGACGGCACCGGCCTCTTGCTGCCCGATCCCGCCGACCTGACCGCATTCGGACAGGCCGCCCGTCTTCTCCTCGCCGACCAGGCCCAGGCAACCCGGATGGGACAGGCGGCGCACGCCTACGTCCGCGAGAACTACCTCGGGGACATCCACCTGGGGCGCTACGCACGGCTCCTCGGCGCCCTCCTCACCGAAAGGTAATCACCCCCGTGGAGGTGCGCCCATTCCAGGAAGAGGCGGTGAAGTTCGATCCCTGCTGGTGACGACCGGCACCAACCTCGCCAGCAAGGCCCCGCTAGCTCCAGCGGCCGACCCGGGCAGCCCGCCTCAGGCAGGCCGACCGCCGATCGTCTCAGCCCAGTCATCTCGTTATAACAAGCCGTGACGGTGCCACCTTCACCTGCCGCGCAGAGGCCACGATGCGGCGTCCGCCGTAAGATCCCGCCCCAGGCGGCCGGGAGAACTGGAAGCAGACTTGCGCGGTCAGGCCCGGCGTCGTGCCTCCATCAGGCGCAGGATGAGCGGAGTGAAGATCAGCTGCATCGCGAGTTCCATCTTCCCGCCTGGGACGACGATGATGTTTGGCCGTGACATGAACGAGTCGTGCAGCATCGACAGCAGGTAGGGAAAGTCGATGCCCTTCGGGTTGGCGAACCGGATGACGACGAAGCTCTCATCAGCGCTCGGGATGTGCCGGGCGATGAACGGATTCGACGTATCCACCGTTGGGACGCGCTGGAAGTTCACGTGCGTCCGGGAGAACTGCGGGCAGATGTACTTCACGTAGTCCGGCATGCGCCGCAGCACCGTGTCGACCACGTCCTCGCTGGTGTAGCCGCGGGCGGTCTTGTCGCGATGCAGTTTCTGGATCCACTCAAGGTTGATGATTGGGACAACCCCGACCAGCAGGTCTGCGTGCTGGGCGACATCCGCCTTTTCGGTGACCGCGGCGCCATGCAATCCCTCGTAGTAGAGCAGGTCGCTGCCGGGGTCGACGTCATCCCACGGCGTGAAGGTCCCGGGCTGCTGCCCGAACGGTTTGGCCTCCCGCGTGTCGTGCAGGTACTTGCGGACCTTGCCGCGGCCGTGCCCGCCGTACTCGCGAAACAGGGTCTCGAGCTCTTCGAGCAGGTTCGCCTCGGGGGAGAAATGGCAGAAGTGGTGGTTGCCTTCCTTGTCGGCGTCCGCCGTGGCGGCCTTCATCTGCTCCCGGTCGTATCGGTGGAACGAGTCGCCCTCGACGATCGTCGCGTTGATCTGCTCACGCCGGAAAATGTGCTGGAAGGTCCCGGTCACCGAGGTGGTGCCCGCGCCGGACGAGCCGGTGATGACGACGATCGGATGCTTAGCCGACAACGGTCCTCCCGCAGTCAGGGGATCCGGAACAGGGAACGGGTGTTGAAGAGCGAGTCGTCGAAGGCTGGCTCTTGTGCGGTGGCCTGGTCGCGGTGGTAGCGCTCGATCCGCTCGACCTCGTTCCTGGATCCGAGTATCAGCGGCACGCGCTGGTGCAGGCTCGCGGGCTGGATTTCCATGACGCGCTCGCATCCGGTGCTGGCGCCGCCGCCGGCCTGCTCGACGATGAAGGAGATCGGATTGCACTCATAGAGCAGCCGCAGCCGCCCTGGCCTGGCTGGTTCCTTGCTGTCCTTGGGGTACAGGAAGACACCGCCGCGGGTGAGGATGCGGTAGGTCTCGGCCACCAGCGAGGCGATCCAGCGCATGTTGAAGTCCCGGCCCCGCGGTCCGGTGCTGCCCGCCAGGCACTCCTGGATGTAGCGGCGCACCGGCGGTTCCCAGAAGCGCTCGTTAGAGGCGTTGATCGCGAACTCCCCGCAGTCCTCGGGGATGCGCAGCTGCGGATGAGTGAGCACGAACGCCCCGATGTCGCGATCGAGGGTGAAGCCGTCGACGCCGTCGCCGGTGGTGAGGATCAGCATCGTCGACGGCCCGTACAGGGCGAAGCCTGCGCACACCTGTGCGGTGCCCGGCTGCAGGAAGTGCCGGGCCCGCGGCTCCGCGCCCGGGTCGGGGCTGCGCAGGATCGAGAAGATCGTGCCCACCGAGATGTTGGCGTCAATATTGCTCGAGCCGTCCAGCGGGTCGAATACCAGCAGGTACTTCCCGCGTCGGCCGGTCGCCACGACGGGGTAGATGTCTTCCATCTCTTCTGAGGCCATCGCGGCCAGGTGCCCGGTCCATTCCGTCTCGCCGACCATCACCTCGTTGCTGATGAGGTCGAGCTTCTTTTGCACCTCGCCCTGAATGTTCTCCGCGCCTGCGCTTCCCAGCGCGCCGGCCAGCGCGCCGCGGCCGACCTGGTTACTGATGATCTTCACCGCCGTCGCTACCGCATTAAGCAGCCCCGAGAAGTCACCGGTCGAACCGGGATGACGGTGTTCGGACTCGATGGTGTAACGGGTCAGTGTCTTGCGTTCTTCACGCATGGCTGCTCAGGCCCCCACCGCCGCGGTGACCGAACCCTTCGACGCCTCGCTGGCGCGCCGGCAGTTCGCTGCGAGCTTGTTCTGCGCATCCTCGGCGTTGGCCGCCACGCCGCGCCAGCTGCGCAGCGCATCGCTGACAAGAGCACGCCCGAACGAGAACGTCAGCCGCCATGGCGGCGTGCCGCCCGTCGCAGCCTGCGCGTTGATGGCGGCAAGGTTGGCGCACGCCTGCTCGTTGGATTGGCCGCCGGACAGGAACGCGATGCCCGGAACCGCTGGCGGCACGGTCGCAGTCAGCACTTGCAGCGTGGCGCGGGCGACCTCGGCCGGCCCAGCCTGGTCTTCGTTCTCCGTCCCTGAAATGATCATGTTCGGCTTGAGGACGATGCCGCGGGGATCAACGCCCATCGCGTCAAGTTCACCGAAGACGGCGCCGAGCACGCTGGTGGTGGCTGCCTGGCAGACGGCGATCCCGTGACTGCCGTCCATGAGGACCTCGGGCTCCACGATCGGCACGATGCCCGCCGTCTGGCACAGCGCAGCGTAGCGGGCCAGGGCATGCGCGTTCGCGTGCACGGTGCGCCAGTGCAGCATGGCCGGGTTGAGCACCGCGCGCCACTTAGCGAAGACCGCGCCGCGCTCCCGATAGGCGTCCAGCCGGCCGCGGAGGCCATCCAGCCCCTCGGTGACAAATCCGCCGTCAGAGAACGGCAAGGGAGTGACGCCTTTATCGACTTTAATGCCCGCCATGATGCCGAGCGCAGTGGCGGCCTCGCCGAACGGCGTGCCGTCCGACAGGCTCTGGCCCAGCGTCTCGTCGCACAAGATGATGCCGGAGATCCAGTCTTCCAGCCCCGGCGTGTTCAGCAGCAACTGCCGGTAGTCACGACGCATGTCCGCGCTCGGCGTGACTCCTGCTGCCTCGAGCCGCTTGGACATAGTCGCGATGCTTTCGTCCGCGGCGAGAATGCCCTTCCAGGTGCCACGAGCGCGGCGGCTACCTTGTCCAGTCCTAGCAAGGCCAACCTCCCGTTCTGGCGACGTCAGTGGCCCTCTCGTGAGGCTGCGAAGACGCCGCCATGATCACCTCGCCCGGGAGAACGGCTCGTGCGGGAACTCACCCACCCGGTGTCCTCCTCCTGGAAGGCACGTCACCCAGAGCGTGTGCCGGGCCAGGGACACCAGCTAGTGCCAATGGCCGGCAAGTTGGGGGACCTTATGCCCGCGCTTGGCCACCGCCGCACGAGCCCTGGGGAGGCCATCCGAGGAGACGTTGACAGGCCAACCAGCTTTTCTGCTTCTGCCG
>CAVPSA010000049.1:0-96657 GCA_963707905.1 uncultured Actinomycetes bacterium
GTGGAACATGGCCGGCGCCAGAATCCAGCCCCGCACCTTGCCGATCCCGGTGTCTTTGCCGGTGCGGATGCAGTCCTCGACGCGGGCGTGGATCCGGTGGGCGGCGTCGATGTAGGCCGGGATGGCCCGCCAGCCGCGCAGGCTGAGGAGTCACTTCCAGCGTTCACCCGCAGAGCGCTACATCGTCGCGGGCTCGCGGCGCTTGCCGGGCGATCGGACATGGCCCCGGGATTGGGCGCGGCTTGGCGCCGTCAGGAACCCGGGGCGGCGCCATGTCCGGAAGGCGCCTGCAGCGCATCGGTCAGCAATGCGACCAGCGCCTCGAGCTGCACGTCGGCCGGCGAGGAGGCCTCCTCGCCAGCCCCGTCCAGCGCCCGGGCGGCAAGCCCCGCCTTGCTGTCGATCAGCCCGGCGATCCGGGCGTCGATGGTCTGCGCGGCGATGATGCGCCACGCGGTGACCGGTTCGGCCTGCCCGATGCGGTGGCTGCGGTCGATGGCCTGGGTCTGCTCTGCGTCGGTCCAGGACAGCTCGGCCAGCACGATGTTCGAGGCGACCTGCAGATTCAGGCCCACACCAGCCGCGGTCAGCGAGCACACCGCGACCGTGACGTCCGGGTTGTTCACGAAGGCGTCGACGTTCGCCTGCCGCGACGTCGGCGTCTGGCCGCCACGGATCGACGAGAAGCGCACCCCCTTCCGGGCGAAGGTCTCTTCGGCGGCGTCCATCACGTCGATGTGCTTGGCGAAGAAGACGACCTTGCCGGCGCTGCGGGCCAGCTGCGCCGCGTAGTCCGCGGCCAGTTCGGCCTTCGCCTGGCCGATGCGTCGCATTATGGTGAACACGTTCTCGCCGGACCCCGCGGTCGTCGCGTCCTTCAGCTCCGACCGGGCCACCCGGCGGACGAGGTCGTGGTCGATGCCCTCGACGCCGACGTCGGAGGGTCGGTTCGCGAGCGCGGTCTCGTACCGCGCCACCATCCGGCCGGCGAGGTCCCGTTCTGCCGCCCGGATCGACCGGCCGGCCCGTCCGTTCAGCTCGACGGGGAGGTCAGCGATACGGCGGGCGGGGATGTCGGCGGCCACGTCGAGCTTGCGGCGGCGCACGATGCCCAGATCGATCACGCACTGGCGCGCCGCGGCGTAGAAGCTCCGGTCGGCGGGCGTCCGGCCGGTGTCCTCAAGCGCGGCCATTAGCTCGTCGAGGGGCTTGCTGTCGTCGATCCAGCCGAGGAACTGCCAGATCGCCCGGAAGTCCTCGATGTCGTTGATCAGCGGGGTGCCGGTCAGCGCCATCAGCAGGGGCCGGTCCGTACGGGACCGGATGCGGCCGGACAGCGCGAGGACGTGCTGCGAACGCTGCGAGGTCTTGTTCTTGATGAAGTGGGCCTCGTCCGCGACCATGCCGCGGAAGCCGAAGTCACCGAGCCAGCCTATGTGGCGGTCGAGAACCTCGTAGTTGAGCACGACGATATCGGCGAAGCCGTCGACAGCTTCGCCGTCGCCCTGCACCACGGTGGCCGGGCGGCGGGGGGTCCAGCGGGCCGCCTCACGGGCCCAGTTGGTCTTGACGACGTTCGGCACGACGACCAGCAGCGGGTAGGCGTTCGCCGCTTCCGCGGCGAGCAGCGCCTGGGCCGTCTTGCCCAGACCCGGCTCATCGGCGAGCAGGAATGTCCGGTGACCGGCAGCGGCCGCGGCGACCAGCTGCCCCTGATGCGGCATCAGTTCCAGGCCCGCCGGGGTGAACCGTGCCGCCGGCGCGGGGAGCGCCATGCACGCTGGGGCACCCCTGCCGGCACGCTCGAAGGAACTCAGCAAAGGGCCGAGCAGTTCCCAGTCGGCGAGGCGGCGCGGGCGGGAGGTGAGCTGCGGAACGGCGGAGAAGTCGGGGGCGAGAAAGGGGTTCGCCAGCTGCCGGGAGATCACCGACTGCGGCACGACCCGCCGCTCCGCGCCGGCGGAAGCGCTAGCGGTCTCCGCCGGAGCGTTCTGCTCGGGCGCCGGCTCGATGCCGAGGTCCCGCACCATTTCCCGCTTGAGTGACCGGGCCGCGTCGGAGACGCCGGAGCCCTCAGCGAGCAGCGCCAGCAGCCCAGCGTCCCGGACGGCGGTCGTCGCGAGGATGGCCGCGATGCCGTCCAGGCGTTTGAGCTGCTCAGCCTTACGACTGTCGGATCCGGCCGCCGCCCGGACGCGGGCGCGCTCGTCCCGCAGCAGCAAGGCGACGGCCTGGAACTTCGTGCGCACGGCAGGCGTAACGCGGCCGCCCTGGGCAGCCGCTTCGACCTCTCGGACGGTCCGGGAGAGCACCGAGACAACGTCGCCGCGGTGGCGGACGCGTCGCTGCTTCCGCGGGGTGGTACGGCGAGCGCCCACCTGGCGCTGGCCTGGTCGAGCCACAGACTTCTCCTCTGGAACGCCGGGGCACGGTGGCCACGGCAACATGCAGCACAGTCCCGCGGCCGGGGCGAGGAACGCCCCGAGCAGCGGGCCTGGTGCTTCGAACGCCGAGCCGGCTTGCGGATCTCCAAGGATCGACGCAACGGGCCTCGACAGACGTCTCACACGGACCCGGAGCCGCCGGTGGGTGGGCTGGTGACCACGGCACGGGAAAGCCGTCGTCGGACGGCCGGCTCAGTTCTTTGGTACTGCTCATGTTAACGCGCGCGAGAGCGCATAATTCCCGGCCGCACTGGGTGAACGTCCTCAATTAGCCACATACCGGGCGTACATCTGCCCGAAGGCCCTACCTGCGGCATGTGGCATGTGGCCTTCTTGGCCGATGCGGTCAAGGCGCCTGACGATGCTACTTCGCCAGCGGTCCGCCGCCAGCATCACCGCGCGCGAAGCTCATCGGGCGGTCAGAGCAGGCTTTCTACCCGGTGCACGTCGCCGCAGGAGACGCCCAGGGCCTCGTGATGCCGACGGATTGCGTCCTCATCAGGACCTTCCAGGAGACAAAAGACCTTGCCATCGGCGTTGTGGTACAGCTCAATCTGGCGCACGCCGAACTCGTCGGCAGCGCCTTCCCGCGTTCCTTGGGCTATCTGGTCGATAGCTTCCTGTGGCAGCTTCAGGTCTTCGTGGAAATCCATGAATCTGGGCATGTGGTCCTCCCCGTCGCGCATCGGCCTACCACTGTGCCCTGGTGAGGGGCGCAGTGTCTATACCGTCGGCCAGTTTCTGCGGTAGCCGATCTGCCGCCTTACCGATTGCTGCTCGGCCTCGCGTGACGCGATCGATGCCGGGGATTCCCTCCCGCCAAGCCGGACCATCTCGCCTGAGCCGTCTTGCCGCGCTGGCTGGACCAGGTGCCGTTGCCGTCTAGGAAGGGCCGGGTTCCTGGAACGGCCGGTGGCCGCGCTGTGCGCCGCCCTCGCCTTGCAGGGCGGGACCGGGACCGGATCCGCCGCCCGTCCCGGATTCCTGGTGCCCGCTGGTTACGGACCTTCGGCTCTTTCGGTGTCGGCTGGGCGGTGGCGACCATGATGGCATGACCGTTATTGCGACCAGCTACGAGTCGCTGCTCAAGGTGCGCAAGGGCGCGGTGGGCATCGTGGATGTCCCCGAGTTCGGGTTCATGGCGGTGACCGGGACCGGTGAGCCCGGCGGCGAGGAGTTCACTGAGGCGGTGCAGGCGCTGTACACCGTGAGCTACGGCGTGCATTTCCGGCTGAAGAAGCTCACCGGCGAGGCACCGCGGGTCATGCCGCTGGAAGGGCTGTGGTGGGTGGACGACCCGGCCCAGCAGGACATCGTCGCCGCGGTGGCGCGGGGCGAGGTCACCATGGCCGACAGCGATCGCGGCAGCTGGCGGTGGCAGGCGCTGATCATGCAGCCGGACCCGATCGACGCGGAGCTGATCGCCGCCGCCACGGCGGAAGCGGCCAGCAAGAAGGACCTGCCCGGCCTGGCCCGCCTGGAGTACATCCGGTGGGCGGAGGGCCGGTGCGCTCAGCTGCTGCACATCGGGCCGTACGCCGCCGAAGCGCCGTCGATCGCGGCACTGCACGAGGCCATCGCCGAAGCAGGCTACCGCCCCCGTGGCCGCCACCACGAGATCTACCTCGGCGACCCGCGCCGCAGCGCGCCGGAGAAGCTGCGGACGATCATCCGGCATCCGGTCGAGCCGGTGTGAGGCCTGGCATGACCAGGATCACCGGCGAGATCGTTATCGGCGCACCAGCGGAGGTGGTCTTCGACTTCGTCGCCGACCAGCGGAACGAGCCGTGACCCGGGCTCGAGTCTGAGTGCCGGCCGTTACCGGTCGTCTTCGCCGAACGGGACTTCCTGGCGCTGTTCGAGCACGTCTTCTTCGGGCTCGTCGTCGGGAATATCTTCTGGCGTTGAGGGCTGCTCACGATCGTCGTCCGCGTACTCGCCCTCGGGGTTGCGGTCGGTGCTGGACGGCATGGCTACGAGTCTTGCTTGCCGGTGCCCGGGACGCAACATGCAGCCCGCGCCGGTGCCGGGCCGTTGGCGGCCGGCAACAGGCTGCCCGCGTCCTTGCCCGGCCCTCGCCCGGCACGGCAGGGTGGACGGGTGATTGAGGCGGTCGTGTTTGACCTGGATGGGGTGCTGGTCGATTCCGAGCCGGTATGGGAGCAGGTGCGCCGGCAGGTGGTGGCCGCGCATGGCGGTCACTGGGCCCCCGGCTGCGGCGTGGTGGATATCCAGCCGGAGCTGTGGCTCGACCGCGCCGGTGCGGCGGTTGCGTTCTACGAGGTGGCGTTTGGCGCAACTGTTCTGCACCGCGTCGGCGAGGGAGACGATATCGTCGCGCAACTGGCCGTTGGCGATGCAGCCTTCTGGGTGGCATCGGCCGGGCCGGGCAGCGGCCGCTTCAGCCCGCAGGCGATCGGCGGCGCGACGAGCCGGACCCTGCTGGTGGTCGATGACCCCCGTGTCGTGTTTGACCGGGCAGTGCGCGCGGGTGCTACCGCCGTAGCGCAGGTTGCCAGCGAACATGGCTGGCGCGTCGGCCGGATTATCGATCCGTTCGGTCACGAGTGGGAGATCGGCGCGCCTGCTGGCCCCTGGCCGCCGGCGCGCCGGTAGCCCGGCGGAGAAGGCAGGCGAGGACAGCGGGGTGGCCGGGCGAGGAGCGGATGGGCCGTCGAGCCGGCGCCGGGTGCTGGCGCTGGGGCTGGGGGGCGCGGCGGCTGTGATCGCCGGTGCCGCGACCGGCGCCGAGCTCATCTCCCACGGCGTGCTGCCGGGCAAGACCGTGCTCGACACGATTGACGGCGCATGCTCGGTCGCGAGCCCGCCGCTGGAGTTCTCACCGCTCGGGCCCTCCTTCTCGGGCGCGTTCTACTCCCGTGCCCGCCGCCGGAGCGTAGGCTGCACCATCGCCTACCCGCCCGGCCATCGTTCAGGCGATGAACTGCCGCTCGTGGTGATGCTGCACGGCTTCGGCGGGAACCATGCCACTGCGCTCGCCGGGATGTCGCCAGCGCAGGCGGTGGCGCTGAAAGCCGGCGGCGAGCCGCTACCACCGATGGCGATGGTCACCGTCGATGGCGGTAACGGCTACTGGAACCCCCATCCCGGCGACGATCCCATGACGATGGTCACCGGCGAGCTGATCCCTCGCTGCCAGCGGCTCGGCCGAGTCGGCGCTCTGGGTCCCCGAGCTGGGATATTTCGCCTCACCATCGACCTCACTGCCGAGCGCCCATTCCCGGTGCCAGGCCCGGCACGATGAAATGGCCTGGGACATCCTGCGGCGATGCTCTCGCGACAGGTCGCCTTAGGTGTCGACCAGGCCCGCCTGGTAAGCGGTGATGACGAGCTGGACCCGGTCCCTGGCGCCCAGCTTGGCCAGCAGCCGGGCCACGGCGTGCACAGCCTGCCGCTCACCCCATGGCAGGGCCTCGGCGTCGTCGCCCTCTGGACCGCCGGGGCCCTCCTCCTCGGCGCACTTGCTTTGAAATCCCGCGACGCATGACGCCTTATACGGCCTGCCGACATGCCGACAGGACGGCTCCAATGCGCAAGGGAGTGGTCATGGCCGGTGTGCGCTTTCCCAGCGAGCGGCCAGCCGCCGGCGGTCATCTTCTACGTACGAAGCTCCACCCGCGCCGCCAATCGGGCCCCGCAGCAGGGCTTGGGCATGCAGCACCGTCCAGAGCCGCGCTGCCAGGCGGCTCTTCCTGCTGTCGGCTGAGCTCACGCCGTCGCCGGTGGCCATGGCATGCCGGGCTCTCCAAATCCCCGTCTCAATCATCTGTTTCCCTTATCTGTCAGTGGTTAAGGTTTTGGCGAATTCAGGGACACGCAGCCACATGGCAGGCGAGCTCTCCCAGGGGATGCGATGTGCCGCCAAGCATCCGCGGGCACGGCAACCGTGAAGACGCTGCCGCACGCCAGCCGAGGGCCTTCGAACTGCGGGGAGCTAGTGATCAGGCGCGCCGAGAAGGTGAACTACCGGCCGCGAAAGATCACCGAGGCAGCAGCCGAGTGGTTCGCGGCGCCCGACTGCTAGGAGGCCGAAATCGCCGGGCCGTTCTGCGCCTCGCCTAGGCTGGCGCGTCCCATGCGGTTGACGACCGCGGGTCCAAAGAGCGGGCACCTTGCCGGGGTCCTGTGGCAGACAGATTCGAGGCCTCGCATTGCCCTGCTCCAGTCGCTGGTGAGCATTAACCAAGACCACGTTCGCATGACCACGGGCGGCGGTCCACTCATTTATCGCGCCACCCTGCCACGTTCGGGCAGTGCGGGCAGCGCTGCGCAGTGCGGCGCGATCAAGTTCCGGTAGACCGGGAACCGGGCCGGCGCGGGCCGGTCCGGGCGCCGAGACCGCGCCCGGACCAGCGCCGGTCACCCGGTACCGTGATCTGTTCCCAGCCGGGGCGGCCAGGCCCGCCGCCGGACGGCGGCCGGGCCGGGCGAGAAGTCCGTCTTGCGGTCTGCGTGAGGCATTACCGGTTTGGGAGCATCAGCGGCGTGGCGGTGCCCGGGTCGGCGGGGCCCATGAGCGGGGCGATCGTGCCGCGATTGGCGGGACCCAGCAGCGGGGTAACGGTGGCCGGGGTGGCCGGGCCCATCAGCGGGGTAGTGGTGCCCGCGGTGGCCGGGCCCATTAGCGGTGTGGCGCTGCCCGGGTCGGCGGGGCCCATGAGTGGGACCGCTGTACCTCGCTTGTCGGCTCGGTCAAGGATGAACCTGGGCAGGGAGATCTCCGGGACCTCGACGTCTGGGTATGGACTCCGGGTGTTCATTGCGTTTCCTTTCCGTTGACCGGGCCCGCGCCCGGCGTGCAGTCTTGCGGGCCGATGGCCCTCCTGGCAGGGCTCGGCGGCCATGAGCTGGCTGGCGAGCATGAGTGGGGTGCGCCGGTCGGTGCTCGCTGGGCCGCGGCCTCCTTGAGTGCGTCGATCTCGGGCTGGTTTCGGTTTTCCGCTATCTCGCGGCGGCGGTGAGCGGGGCGGTGGCTGGCAGCGGTGCTGGTTGGGCTCTGCGCAGCGCGGACACGGACGTGATGTGCAGGGCGAGCAGCAGCGGCACGGCGGCTGTCGGGATCAGCGCGAGCGGGAGCCCGCTGATCGGCGCACCGGACGGGGTGACGTTGATCAGCGCGAATCCGGTGAGGGCGCCGAGGGCCAGGGCATTCACCAGATCGGCCATGCCGAATGCGTTGAACCACAGGGCGGAGCGGCGGCCGGTGCCCCGCGCGAGCCTGTAGGCGACCAGCGGCGCGGCGATGCCGGCAGCGATGTCGCCCAGGCCCGCAGGCAGGGCGAACAGCGCGGGCAGATGACCGAGAACCATGATGAGCAGGAAGGCCGTCCCCTCGACCACCCGGAACGTGTGCGGGAGCTCTAGGCGGCTCACCATGCCCGGCGCCGCCAAAGCGCGCGCCACCACCGGGATCCGGCGCAGTGCCAGCAGCAAGGCCAGGAACCCCGCCACGGCGACCGGCAGCCACGGCACCCCGTGGCCGAGCCGCGCGTGGTACCAGCCGTGACCCGCGATCACCGCGCTGGCGGTGAACCAGCCGCCGAGGACGACGGCCGCGCCCCCGGCGAGCAGCGCCGCGCGGCGTCGGCTCAGGCCGGCGCGCACCGCGCCGCCGTACAGCACGAGGCAGGTCGCGGCCGGGATCGCGATCATCCCGGCGATGGTGATCGCCCACAGATAGCCAGGCGGGTCATACATGACATCCTCCTCCAGTTGACTATCTACAAGCTACTATCTTGACGATAGTATTTGTCAACTAGTATTATTGGGAGCGTGACAAGGAACGTCCGTACCTACGACCACTTCTGCGCAGTTGCACGGGCCCTGGAGCAGGTCGGCGACCGGTGGAGCCTGCTGGTGATCCGCGACCTGCTCACCGGCGCCAAAAGGTTCACCGACCTGATGGACCGCCTCGGCGGGATCACCCCCAAGACGCTCAGCCAGCGCCTGCGCGAGCTTGAAGCCGCCGGAATCGTCACCGCCGACCGCAAGCCGGGCCGGCGGGAAGTCTGGTACCGGCTGACACCGGCCGGAGCGGAGCTCGCACCCGTCATCGACACGCTCGGCTGGTGGGGGCTACGGCACGCCTGGCGCCCGCGCCACCCCGGCGAGCCGCTGCACGGCGAGCACCTGCTCCGCAATGCCATCCGGGCCATCGACCGCGCCACCGGCGACCACGAGCCAGCCAGCTGGCACTTCCGCCTCGACGGCGCGGACTACCTGGCCGAAAGCGACGGCCACCAATGGTCGCTCACCACGGGAACCCCGGCCGCACGAGCCGACGTCACGATCACCGCGACCACCCAAGCCCTGACCGCCCTCATCTTCGCCGGGTCAGACACCGGCATCGACATCACCGGCGAAACCGGGCCAGTCCAGCGATTCCGGCACCTGATCGGCACCATGGCCACCGTCGTACAGCCTGTCTAAACCGGCGCCGTGGCACCGGCGGTCACGTACGGCGCACTCTCAGAACCGCATGATAGGGGCGCCTTCGGGCAGGCCTCAGTGCTTACCGTGTGACGCGGGCGTCGATGGTGCGCCGGCCGGTGGCAGGCAGGGCCTCGGGACTGGGTCCGGTGTCATGGGGCGGGCTTGGCGCTACGAGCCGGTTCAGCCCCAGGAGCCGGTTCAGCCTCAAGGGCGGGCCCGGTTTCGGTTTCGGTTCCGGGTCCGAGGCCGATGGCGTTGGACAGGGTCGGCGCCCGCAGAGGCGCGCCCAGGGAGGGAATCGCACCTGGCCTCAGCAATGCCGGGTTGGAGCCGCGCGCGAGGCGGCCAAGTACACCGCGGTCCTCGGCGAGCACCGGCGTCGCGCATGCGCAGGCCACGACGATGAACGCCGCGCCTGACAACCAGGTGACCATCGCGAGCGCGATGCCGAAGAAGCCGAACTGATGCTGGTTCTGGCTCACCGAGCTGGGCATCCACAGCGGCGAGGTCGCGGAATACACCGTCAGGCCGAGCCCGGTGAGCACGCCGGTCGGGAGTAGGACACGCAGGCGGACTTGGCGGCCGAGCATCACCCACGGCGTGATCCACCACAACCCGATCGACGCCGCCAGCGCCAGGATCGCGAACACCGCCAGCCCAGGGCCCCCGCCTAGCGCGGCCCGCAGGCCCCCGATCAGCGAAAAGTAGACCAGGATGCCGACAAGCCAGACCGCGCCGAGGGCGTATCCATAGACCAGGCTCGACGGTGGCCGGCGCCATGCTCTGATGTAGGCGCGCTGCAGCGCCGAGGTGAACGAGTTGACGTAGTAGAACATGAACACCAGGCCGAGCACTCCCGTGGCGCGCCGTACGCTGGAGGATGTCGCGTACGCGCTGCGGAAGGTCGCCAGGCCCGGGCCCGACATGCCAGTGCGCCGGGCGATCGTCCCGGCGATCGCAGCGCGCACCGAGGGCGGCGCGAACGCGGCCGCCACGATCACCGCCGGGAACAACGATACGAACGCCTTCGCGGCCAGCGCCACGCCCCGGTCGACGAACTCGTTCTCCAGCATGCGTTCCCAGACGCGCCAGAAGATCGTGCGCTCCGCCCGGTCGCGGACCTCGCCGACCACCTTCACGACCTGGCCGGCCCGATCGCGGGTGGTCTGCACCCACCGAGGCGAGTTCATCCAGCACCGACCCCGGATGCCGCATTGTCCGCAGCTGTGACCGGCATGGGATCAGAGTTTCACAAAACGAACGCGGCGTTGCCAACGCATGCCTTCTGGTCGCCGGAACTCCAGCGCTATCAGGCCGTGACACCTTGCGCGCGGAAGGCGCAAGGTTGAGCCATGGCTATCTCGTTCAATGGCGTCCTTGTCATTGGGCTGGTAGCGGTTGCCGTCCCCGTTGTCTGCGGTCTGTGGCCCGGGCTCCCCGTGCCTGGAGCGGTGCTGGAGGTCATGGCGGGGATAGTCATCGGCCCGTCGGTCCTGGGCTGGGTACACGTGGACGCGGCGGTGCAGGTGCTCAGCGATCTCGGCCTGGGGATGCTGCTGTTCCTCGCCGGCCTGGAGATCGATGTGCAACGGCTGCGTGGGCCGCTCGGGCGGCTGGCAGGGGTGGCCTACGCGGTGTCGGCGGTGCTGGGTGTGCTCTGCGCCTTCGGGCTCGGCCTCGCCGGGCTGGCCAGCCAGCCGTTGTTCCTGGCGATCGTGCTGATCTCCACCTCCGCTGGGCTGCTGCTGCCGCTGCTGAAGGACGCGGGCCAGGAAAGCACACAGTTCGGCCAGCTGGTGATGACAGCGGCTGCGCTCGCGGAGGTGGTCCCGATCCTGCTGTTGTCGCTGTTGTTTTCCGCGGCATCCAAGACGTCGGCTGAGCGGATCGCCTCACTGGCGACATTCCTGGTCCTGCTGGCGGTGGTGGGCCTCGCGCTGGGCCGGGTGCGCCGGCTGGCGGGCCTGGAACGGCTGCTGGACCGGCTGGACGACCAGAGCGCACAGCTGCGGGTGCGCGCCGCCCTGACGCTCGCGCTGGGCTTTGGCGTGCTCGCCTACCGGTTCGGGTTCGCCTCGATCCTGGGCGCGTTCGCCGCGGGGCTGCTGGTGCGCATGATCGACCTGGAGGGCCGTGCCCCGCACCCGCAGTTCGAGACCAAGCTGCAGGGCATTGGGTTCGGGTTCTTGATCCCGATCTTCTTCATCGCCACCGGTGCCCGGTTCGACCTGCCCGCGCTGCTCGGGCACGCGGCCGCGCTAGCGGAGGTGCCGCTGTTCCTGTTGGCCCTGCTGGTGGTGCGTGGGCTGCCCGCGCTGCTGTACACCCGTTTCCTCGGCAGCCGCCGCGCAGCCGTGGCCGGCCTGATGCAGGCCACCACGCTCACCTTCGTGATCGTGGCCAGTCAGGTCGGCCTGGCCACCGGGCATATCTCCGCCGCCACCAGTGCATCGCTGCTCACCGCCGGGCTGCTGTCCGCCGCCGCGTTCCCGGCCACGGCCACGCGGCTGCTGGCCCACGACCGGCGGCCCCGGGCCAAACCTTCCCCAAGCGGGCCAGCAGACATGGCCGATCAGCCAGCCACCGGCACGCCCGGCGGAGCGGGCCAGGCCCACCGCCGCCTCTCCGGACCGCGGCGCGGCTTTAATGGGGCCCCCGGCAGGGCGTGGGCCGCCATGACCCGGCTGGCCAGCCGCCGCTTCGGCAGATGAGCAAGCGGCCAAGATCACGGCACGCCGAAACAACCTCCCAGGCCCGCGGCGCCGTAGCGCTCCAGCCGCCGCTGGGGGCTGGGCCGGGGCTTGACGAGACCAGCTGGCGGCATCCAGGTTGCTTGCAGGGCTGAAAGATCGGGGATGGGGCCGATGAGCAAGATCACTCCGGGCATCGTGGCGCCGCCGCATGAGATTCTCACACCAGACGAATGGCGGGCCAAGGGCGCCGGCCAGCGGCGCATAGTGCCTCGGTCCAGCCACGCGCAGTGGACTCCGCCAGCGGGCCGGCCTGACCCGGTCACGATCTTCGAAGAGCAAGCGAAGACCCGCGTGCCGGAGCTGATGCCGATCCGGTACGGCCGCATGGCTGTCTCACCATTCGCCTACTTCCGGGGCGCGGCAGCGCCGATGGCGTGGGATCTCGCGCACAGCCCCACGACTGATATTCGCGTGCAGGCCTGCGGTGACGCGCACCTGCTGAATTTCGGCATGTATGCCGCGCCCGACCGGCGCCTGGTCTTCGACGTCAACGACTTCGATGAGACGCTTCCGGCGCCGTTCGACTGGGACGTCAAGCGGCTGGCCGCCAGCGTCGCCGTCGCCGCGCGGGAACATGGCTTCAGCGACCGCGCCGTCCACACCGCCGCACGCGAGACCGTGCGCAGCTACCGCACAAAGGTGGCCGGCTACGCGGCAATGCGCTTCCTCGATATCTGGTACTCCAGGATCGACATCGACGAGGTGAACCGGGTGTTCGACGCGCTGCAGCCAAAGACGGCCGTGCGCCGGCGCCACCAGGACATAGCAAAGGCGCAACGTCGCACAAGCCAGCAAGCATTGATGAAGATGTGCGATCTGGTCGACGGGCAACACCGCATCCGCCCGGCTTACCCAGTGATCGTGAGGTTCCCCGCCGAGCGCTATCCGAACGTCCTGGAAGAGCTGCGCAGCGCGGTCGCGCGCTACCTGCAGACGCTGGAGGCGGACCGGCGGGAGGTGCTGCGGCATTACTACTTCGGCGACTTCGCGCGCAAGGTCGTCGGCGTCGGGTCGGTCGGAACCGAGGCGTTCGTCATGCTGCTGCTCGGTGACCGCCCCGATGAGCCGTTGTTCCTGCAGCTGAAGGAGGCGCAAGAGTCGGTGCTGGCCCCGTTCGCCGGCCCCAGCAAAGACAAGCATCAGGGCAAGCGCGTTGTCGTCGGCCAGCGCCTGACCCAGGCCGCCACCGATCCGTTCCTCGGCTGGACCAGCGGTATCGACGCCGATGGCACCGGCAGAAAGCACTACTACGTACGCCAGCTACGTGACATGAAAGGCAGCATGAGCGTCCCCCTGATGGACCCGCTCCAGCTCGGCTACTACGGCCGGCTCTGTGGCTGGGCGCTCGCCCGAGCGCACGCCAGGACCGGGCGGGCCAGCATGATCTCCGGCTACCTGGGCACAAGCGAAATCTTCGACCACGCCATCGCGGACTTCGCTGCCGCCTACGCCCGGCAGAACGAGCAAGATTACCGGCGGCTGCTCGAAGCCATCTCCGCTGGCCGCGTACGAGCCACGACAGAGGAGCAACAGCGCGCCGGCCGATAATGCCCTGTTCCGGGACGTGCTGACTGACCCGCAAGGACACGGCACGAGGGCCGGCGCCTTGCCCCAGCCGGAGGCGGGCTCGCTGGCGAAATGATCGGACCTGGGCTGGGTTTGTGCTGACGGCCGCGCTGCGGGACTGGCTCACCGGTGAGCCCGGGGAGCCGGCCGGCCAGGCAGGCCTGCGTTACCGTGGAGGCGCGGCAGGTGGCGAGGGTAGCGGCTGCGAGGGGAATGGCGTGCTGGGTAGTTCTTCGATGGACAATGTCACGTGCATTGAGGACTTGCGGGCAATGGCGCTGCGCCGGGTCCCGCGAGCGTTTTTCCAGTACGCCGACCATGGCTCCTACACCCAGTCGACATTGCGGGCCAACCGGGCCGGCCTGGACGCGGTCAGGTTCCGCCAGCGCGTCGGGATTGATGTCGGGACGCGCGAGCTGTCCACGGTCATCGCCGGCGAGCCGGCGTCGCTGCCGCTGGTGCTGGCTCCGGTCGGGCTGTGCGGCATGCAGTTCGGTGACGGCGAGATCCTTGCCTGCCGCGCGGCGCAGGCGGCCGGGATCCCGTTCTGCCTGAGCACCATGTCGATCTGCTCGATCGAGGACGTAGCCGCCGCCGTGCGCGAGCCGTTCTGGTTCCAGCTCTACCTGATGCGGGACCGTGGTTTCGTCCGTGACCTGCTGGGGCGCGTGGCCGCCGCTCGGTGCAGCGCCTTGGTGATCACCCTGGATCTGAACGTGCTCGGGCAGCGTCATTGCGACATCAAGAACGGTATGTCAGTGCCGCCGCGGATCACCTTGGCGAACCTCGCCAATGTCACTGCCAGGCCAGCATGGGCGCTGAGCATCCTGCGCGGCAGGCGCAAGACCTTCGGCAACCTGGTCGGCCACATCCCCGGCGGGGACAACCTGCGATCTGTGGCTCAGTGGACCGCCGCGCAGTTCGACCCCACCTTGAACTGGGCAGACATCGAATGGATCCGCGCCCTCTGGCCAGGCAGGATCATCCTGAAGGGAATTCTCGACCCCGAGGACGCCAAGATCGCTGCCCGGATGGGCGTGTCCGCGATTGTCGTGTCCAACCATGGCGGACGTCAGCTCGACGGCGCCCCGTCGGCCATCTCAGCGCTGCCCGCGGTCGCCGACGCGGTCGGTTCCGACATCGAGATCATGTTCGACAGCGGTATCCGGTCCGGCCAGGACGTGCTGCGGGCACTCGCGCTCGGTGCCCGCTCTTGCATGATCGGCCGTGCCTACCTCTATGGCCTGGGCGCCGGCGGACTGCAGGGTGTCACCAAGGCCATCGAGATCATCCGTAACGAGCTCGATGTTTCGATGGCGCTGACCGGCATCACGTCAGTCGCCGCCGCCGGCCCGCAGATAATCGCTGCTGGCAGTGGCATCGAAGCGCCGCGCCGGCTGTCCTGACCGGGCATCAGCGAGCAGCACAGGCGCCGACTGCAGCGCTGCGGCCGGTGCCCAGCCTGTCGGGATCGTGCGCTGGGATCACAGTGCGGCACGCATCTTTGTCACGAGCCTCTCGAACATCGGGTAGGCGGCCGGTCCCCCGAGGGCGTCGATCGACGGCTGCCACAGGTCCCAGCGGTCGATGAGGCGGCGGCCGAGCAGCGTTCTGATCAGCTCGAAGTCGAAGCCGCCATGCTTCTCCAATGCGCCGAGTTGCTCAAAGTAGTCGAGCTCCCGGTAAAGGACATACGCGCCGGCGGAGTTCTCAGCGATGAAGAGCGTCATCGCGTCCCGCAACGCTTCTGGCGTCTGGAACTCAGCCACCAGGCGGCGTGTCTCCACCATCGGGCCCTCGCTCCAGCGCCGGAAGAACTCCACTGCCATCTCAGCCTGACGGCCGATACGGGCTTCACGGGCTTGCTGGCCCGCGAAGATCACCGCACCGATCGCGCTCAGCAGCCCGATGGCGCTTACCGCGGTCGCGATCGCCGTGACCTGCTCCGCCCAGTTCGGCATGGGCCGCCCTCCAATCAAAAATGCTGCACTCACCGACCCCGCCGTGGCCAGCGAGTCCGGGCACGCGCTGATGCCAGGCTCCGAAGCCCCCGGCCATGACCTGGCAGGCTCCGGCGGGTACTTCGGGATTATCCCGGCGGGTTACCTCATGTCCTACGCGATGCTGCTGATCCCGGCTGCGCCGTGATCACGTGGCGTCATGACGGGATGAGCACTCGGCGGCTTCATAGCCTGCCCCTTGCCGGTTACCGGGGGGTGGTGGCGGCAGCGAGGGCGGTTTGCACGATGGCAAAGAGGGGTTTCCCGGGGTCGGAATTGGTGGCTATCACCACGGGGATCGTCCCGGCGAGGATGCCGAAGAAGGTCTGCAGGCACGCTGAGCCGACGCAGTAAGGGCCGCCGCCCTTGCCCCGGTAGCCGGGTTGGCTGGTGATAGAGCAGTCCCAGCCCAGACAGTTGCGGTCCATCTGCTGCCGTTGGCTGCTGGACAGCAGGCTGCCGCTGATGAGGCCCTGAAGTACCCGGAGCATGCTGGCCGGTGTCATAAACCAGCCGCCCGCCGAGCACGCGGATCGCGGCACCGGGGCCTGCTTCCCCGGTGCCGTCCCGGTGCCGGGCGGCGGGTACATGAGCATGGCATGGCGGACAGGCGCGCAGGTGGCGTCGGTGACGCCCACCGGGTCGAAGACCTGACGCTGCATATAGGTGAGGAAGAAGCGGTCCGCGGCGGCGGCGCGCGCGGCCGGCCCCGGCTGCGGAGCCCCTTCCATGAAGGGCAGCATGTCCCGGAAGATGGTGAAGTTGATGTTGTTGTAGTCCGCCACCTGCTTGTCGATCTGCTGGATGCCCTGCCTGATTTGTTCCCTTGCGGCATTGCCGGTTTTGAAGACCAGGGTGCTGTCGAGGCGGAACCCTGCCCGGTGGGTCAGCAGTTCCCCGAAGGTGATGGTGCCTACACCTGGGCCTTTGACCCAGTCCGGGGGCAGAAAAGGCCAGATCCGGCTGCCCGTGCTGAGATGGTGGCGGGCCAGTGACTTCAGAACGGCAATCGTGGTGAACATCTTGCCGACGCTGAGGACATTCACCATGACGTCCGGTCCCATGGCGAGCTTCGGCGGGTCCGCGGCCGTACGGGCAAGGCCGGAGGAAACAACTTTCGACGTGCCGACGAGCGCCACGTAGCCGACGACTTTTCCCTTCAGCTGGCTATCGATGCTGCGGGCCAGACGGCTCAGCGAAATGCACCCATGAGCAGCACAGACCCGACCAGCGGAACCCGCCGCCGACGGGGTTGCCACCGGGCCCCCCGGGCCCGGCCCAGCGCCGGGGCCAGAAGTGCAAGACGCGGCCAGCGCCACTGCCCCTAACGCAGCTACCCAGATCCGGCTGACCACCACGGACCTCCCAGCTCCCGCCACAGCCTCACGATGGTGCTCTCCGAACTGGGACGATAGGAGTGCCTGCAGCGTCCGCGTTCCGGGCAGAGGGACACCTCGCAAGTGCGATTGTTGCACGATCTGGCGAAGATCCACGCGCCGTCCACGCTGGGTTCGTTCCTGCGCTCGTTCACCCTGGGAACGTGTGGCTGGCTGAGGAGATGACCGGCCACCTGGGCTATGAGAAGCATGACTCACCCGGGCGGGTGCAGCGGCTAGGTGCTACGGAGGACCACGACCGGGTAAGGTTCGGTTCCGGAGCTAGGCGCGATAGCCTCGCGGTCGGTGCCGCGAGGTCGCGTCGTGGCACGTTGGGATAAGGGACTTAAACTGATGGCAACAGGCACCGTGAAGTGGTTCAACGCCGATAAGGGCTATGGTTTCATCGCCCCCGATGACGGGACGGCGGACGTGTTCGTCCACTTCTCCGCGATCGCGAGCTCCGGCTACAGGTCGCTGGATGAGAACCAGAAGGTCGAATTCGATACGACTCAGGGACAAAAAGGACCACAGGCGGAGAACGTCCGCCCTATCTGACGTATAACACTCCGCGTCCCCCACGACGCACTGGTCAAAGCAACCCGGTGGACCTGCCGGCGCCATAGGCATGCGTTAAATTCCGCAGAGCCGGACGTCGGCAATGTCCAAGCATGGAAGCTGCGCTACCGGCTTTGACCTCACGTTGGGTGAGCTTGTGGCGCGCTGCTGCTTATCCGCCTGGCCGGCTACAGGCCAGGCGGATAAGCGCTGCCCTGGCATCGGCCTTACCGGGCGGCCCGCAGGCCGGTGGCCCGCGGCATGGGTACGGCATCGTGCGCGAGGTCGAGGAGCTGTCGCAGGGCCGGGTGAAGCCGAAGATCGGCAGCCTGTATGGGGTGCTGGAGCGGCTCAGGCTGTTGCGTCGTTCGAGTCTGTCGCGTTGCTGGGCACTCCGGATGGGTGGCACCACGAGGCAACACGGACCGTAATCTCGTTCATGACGGGGCTCATCGGTCGTTGGCTGGCGAGGAATGGGTAGGGCGAAGAAGCCTGGAATTCACTGCCTGATGCGCCGGTTAGGAGGTGGTCTGTGCCAGCCGCCCTGCTCGAGACGAAGTTCTATGTGCCGCGGCTGCGGCGTGGTCTGGTGCCGCGGCGGCGGCTGTGTGAGCGGCTGGATCGTGGGGCGGTGTCGAAGTTGGTGCTGGTGTCGGCGCCTGCTGGTTTTGGTAAGACGACGCTGCTGGCGGAGTGGCTGGCGGGGGGCCGGGCGGGGGTGGCTGGTGGGCGGCTGGCGGCGTGGCTGTCGGTGGACCGGGGTGATAATGATCCGGCGTCTTTTTGGGCTTATGTGATCGCTGCGCTGCGGGCGGTGGCGCCGGGGGTGGGTGCGGGTGCGCTGGCGCTGCTGCAGGCGCCGCAGCCGCCGCCGGTTGAGACGGTGCTTACTGTTTTGCTCAACGATCTGGGTGGCGTCGCGGCCGATGTCGTGCTGGTGCTTGATGACTATCACCTCATCGGCGCGCGCGAGGTGCAGGATGGGATGGCGTTCCTGCTTGATCATCTGCCGCCGCGGCTGCATGTGGTGATCGCTGGCCGGGCTGATCCGGTGCTGCCGCTGGCCCGGTTGCGGGTGCGTGGTGAGCTGGCGGAGATCCGTGCGGCGGAGTTGCGCTTCACCCCTGGGGAGGCCGCGGCGTACCTGAACGAGACGATGGGCCTGCAGCTGACGGCGGGGGATGTGGCGGCGCTGGAGGCGCGTACTGAGGGCTGGATCGCTGCGCTTCAGCTGGCGGCGCTGTCGCTGCAGGGCCGCGGTGACGTGGCCGGCTTTATTGCTGGCTTTTCCGGGGATGACCGGTATGTCGTGGATTATCTGGCCGAGGAGGTCCTTGCGCGGCAGCCGGGCCGGGTGCAGGCTTTTTTGCTGCAGACTTCTATCTTGGGCCGGCTGAGCGGCCCGCTGTGTGATGCGGTCACGGGGCAGGGCGGCGGCAGGGCCATGCTGGCGGCGCTGGAGCGGGGGAATTTGTTCTTGGTCCCGCTGGATGACCGCCGCTGCTGGTACCGGTATCACCATCTGTTTGCGGACGTGCTGCGGGCGCGGCTGCTGGATGAGCGGCCCGGTCAGGTGCCGGGGCTGCACCGGCGGGCGAGCGTGTGGCATGAGCACCACGGCGAGTTGCCGGCGGCGATCGGCCATGCGCTGGCCGCCGGTGATTTCGGGCGGGCGGCGGGCCTGGTTGAGCTGGCGATCCCGGCCATGCGCCGGGCCAGGCAGGAGACCACGGTGCGCGGCTGGCTCGAGGTGCTCCCCGACGACGTGGTCCGCGTCAGGCCCGTGCTCAGTGTTGGTTTCGCCGGGGCACTGCTGACTGGCGGCGAACTCGAGGGAGTTGAGGAGCGGCTGCGGGACGCCGAGCGGTGGCTGGACCCGGCAACAAGGGCCCGTGAGGGATCCCAATCCCCGGTGGAGATGGTGGTTGCCGACGAGGAGGGATTCCGCAGCCTTCCGGGGACGATCGAAATGTATCGGGCCGGGCAGGCTCTGGCCCGGGGCGATTCACCCGGCACTGTCAGGCACGCCCGGCGGGCGCTCGATCTTGCGCCTGAGGATGATCACCTCTGCCGTGCTGGGGCCTCGGGGTTGCTGGGGCTCGCGTCCTGGGGGAGTGGGGACCTGGAGGCAGCGCATCGGGCCTATTCCGAATGCGCGGCGGGGCTGCGGCGGGCCGGGCACGTATCCGATGTCCTGGGCTGCGCGATCGCGCTGGCGGACATCCGGATTGCGCAAGGTCGTCTCGGCGAGGCGATGCGCACCTACGAGCAGGCATTGCAGCTTGTATCTGAGCAGGGCGGCCCGGTTCTGCGGGGAACAGCAGGCATACACGTCGGGATGAGCGAGATCCACTGCGAGCGCGGCGATCTGCATGCCGCCACCCAGCACCTGCTGAAGAGCCAGGAGCTGGGCGAGCACACCGGGTTGCCGCAGCACCGGTACCGCTGGCGGGTCGCGATGGCCCGGGTTCGGGAGGCTGAGGGAAATCTGAGCGGCGCGCTTGACCTGCTCAACGAGGCGGAGCGCCTCTATGTGAGCGACTTCTTCCCGAACGTGCGGCCGGTCCCGGCGCTGCGGGCCCGGGTCTGGGTGCGGCAGGGCAGGTTCGGTGAAGCCCTCGGCTGGGCGCGTGAGCAGGGCCTGTCCGTTGATGACGACCTCAGTTACCTGCGCGAGTTCGAGCACATCACCCTGGCCAGGCTGTTCCTGGCGCGGCATGAGGACGAGCGCGCGGGGCGCTCCATGCATGAGGCGATCCGGCTCCTGGAGCGGCTGCTGCTCGCGGCCGAAGCGGGGGGGAGGACGGGACGCGTCATTGAGATCCTGGTGCTGCGGGCGCTCGCGCAGCAGGCGCTCGGGGACATGCCGGCCGCGCTTGGCTTCCTGGACCATGCGGTGACGCTGGCCGAGCCGGAGGGTTATGTCCGGGTCTTCGCGGATGAGGGCCCACCTATCGTCTCGTTGCTGAGAGCGGTCGCGAAACAGGGGACCAGGCAGAACTATGCCCGCCGGCTCCTGGCAGCCGTGAGCGGGCCCGAGCACAGCACCCCCACGGAACAGGCCCTGATCGACCCGCTCAGCGAACGCGAGCTCGACGTGCTGCGGCTGCTTGGAACCGAGCTGGACGGCCCGGCCATCGCCCGCGAGCTCATGGTGTCCCTGAACACGATGCGAACGCACACCAAGAACATCTACGCCAAGCTCGCGGTGACCAGCCGCCGGGCAGCGGTCCGCCGCGCCGCCGAACTCGGCCTGTTGCCGCGAAACCGCAGCCGCCAGCCCTGACCCGTCCGGCGCTGGCCCCAGTTCTCGCTGGGCGTGTGGCTGGTCGTCAAAGGCTTCAAGCCCTGCCCATCACAACCGGCATGACCGCAACCGACAGCGCACCCGCCTACCACGGCGCCACCGTCTAACCGCCGGCAAACACGGCCGGGCCCTCCAAGGGCCCGGCCGTGCGGTGCTCACCGGACCCGGCGCACGGGCAGGATGGCGACGGCGCTGATGATGGCGCAGAGTCCGGCGACTGTGTACAGCACGCCGTAGCTGCCGCCGCCGATCGCCAGGATGGCCGGTGCGATCGCGGGTGCGATCGAAAAGGGGAGAGCGCCGGCGATGTTGAACACGCCGAGATCTTTCGCGGCATTACGCTTGTCGGGCAGCACGTCCACCACGAGCGCGAGGTCAACCGCCAGGTATACGCCGAAGCCAAGCCCGCTGATGGCCATGCCGACCAGGAAACCGTTGAAGCTGGTGGCGACGGCGATCGTGAACAGCGCCAGGCCGTACACGACCGATGCGGGCAGGACGAAGATCTTCCGGCGGCCGATCCGGTCGGAGAGCCTGCCCGCCGATGCAGGGAGGCGGCGACGACGACGGCGGACTGGGCGAGCGTGCCGAGAAATATCTGCTGCGGCACGCCGGCCTTGGCGGTGCCGATCTTGTCCAGCAGGTAGTAGGCCTGGTAGGTAACCAGGAACGCATAGGCCAGGACGAACATGAAACGGCTGACGAAAGCCCAGGCGAAGTCCGGGTTCTTCCGCGGGCTGACGTAGAACGTGCCGGCGAATTCCCGCAGCGACCAGGCCGGCTTGTCGGCCTTGGCCAGCCGGCGGTCTTTCAGGGCGGCCGCAAACAACGAGGATGAAGAATCCGCCGGCCGCGCACGGGCCCAGGAACATGGCGAGCGTGTTGCCGGTGAACAGCTTGACCACGAAGGTGCCGCACACCGACCCGACGGGCGTGCAGACCCCCAGGACACCGGAGACCAGGCCACGCTGACCCGGCGGCACCTGATCCGGCATTACCGCCACCATGGCCGCGAGCAGCGCGTTGAAGAACACCTGGGCGATGCACCACCCGGCCAGGACGACCGGGATGCTGGGCGCCAGCGCCACCATCACGATGCCCACCGAACCGCCCACCAGCCCGGTGACCATCCATGGCCGCCGCATGCCCAGCCGGGACGTGGTGCGGTCGCTCATCCTGCCGAAAAACGGATTAGCGACCATCGCCAGCAAGGCGCCGGTCCCGGCGACAACCGCCAGGCTGCCCGGCGCCCGCCCAAGCCCGACAAGCGAATCCACCTTCAACGCCAACGTCACCAGCAAAGGTGCGAGAAACAGCAGCGACGTGCCCATATACGCCAGCGTGTACAGCGAGATGAAACCCCACCCCACCCGGTGCACCGCAGGCGGCTCAGGCTCCAGCGCAGCCCCGGCTGCGGTTCGCTCCTTCACTCCGCACCGCGCGTCACCCAGCCGGGCCGCAGCACTGCAAACCGCACTACCCGTGAAGACATAATGATCCGTACGGACATGGTGATCCTCCCCGTGCGCACCCGTAACCCCGCACGCCACATGTCGGCGCCGCCCCACAGGACATACGCGCCGCGGACAAAGAAACAGCCCCGCTGGTCACCGAAGAAACGGAGCCCGATGAGGGACAGGGGTTGCCGTATGCCACCTTGGCTTGCTGCGCGCGAAGCGCCACCGAGGTCCAGAGCAGCCGGGAGGGATTTCAATCGCGTTTACGCACAGATAAACGAATGCACCCTCCTCGAATTCACAAGCTACGCCCCATCCGCGGGAGGGACAAGTACGCCCGGCAGACGAGGCGGCGCGATGCCTGGGTCGCTCCCTCTTTGAGCTGGAGGGAGAGCCAAGTGAGGTCACTCCGACCTCGTGCCCAGGTCCGGCAGATCCGATAAAGCCTCTATTAGGATCGGGCAATGCCTATCCCAGCCGCGTTTGACCTGTCCGGCCGGGTGGCGGTGGTCACCGGGGCGGGCAGTCCCGATGGCATCGGTTTCGCTACCGCCAGGCTGCTCGCCGAGCTCGGTAGCGCCGTGATGATCACCGCCACGACAGCCCGGATCCGGGACAGGGCCAGCGAACTGTGCAGCGCTGGCTTTGATGCGGCGGGATTCGCCGCGGATCTCACCGACGCCGCTGCCGCGCCCAGGCTTGTGTCGGCTGCGCTTGAGCGATGGGGGCGGCTGGACATCGTGGTCAACAACGCCGGCATGATCTCCGCCGCTGTTCCGGAGTTCGAGTCCGGCACGGTGGAATCCATGGATCTGACGACCTGGCAGGCCGCGCTCGCCCGCAACCTGACGACCGCCTTCCTGGTCACTAAGGCGGCGCTGCCGCGGATGATGCGCCGCGGCTGGGGGCGGATCATCATGGTGGCCAGTGTGACCGGCCCGGTGATGGCGATGCGCGCGGACGTCGGGTACGCCAGCGCCAAGGCGGGCATGATCGGCCTCACCCGCGCGATCGCGGTCGACGCGGCCAGGCACGGAATCACCGTCAACGCCGTCGCCCCAGGGTGGATAGCGACCGGTTCCCAAACCCCGGAAGAACATGGCGAAGGGCTGGTCACCCCGGCCGGCCGGAGCGGCTCACCCGACGAGGTCGCTGCCGCCGTTGCCTGGCTGGCCAGCCCGGGCGCTTCCTACGTCACCGGGCAATACCTCATCGTGGACGGCGGCAACTCCATCGCCGAGCAGCGCGCCACACCGTGACCAAGTCCCTGCGGCGGGCCCGGTTATCCCACGGGCCCTGCGTTAGCCTCTGCGTGTGCGGGGTGACCTGCGGGACGGCGGGCTGACATGGGTAATCATCCAGGCGAGGACGCAGCGGGCCAGCTGGGACGTGTTGCGGCTTACGAGCAGCGCCTGCGCCATACACCGCTGACGGCGCTGCTGCGCGTGCTCGCACCGACCCGGCCGTTCGCTGCCTTCTACCGCCGGGTGGGCCCGCGGCTTGACCGCTTCCTCATCCGCGCTTCGTCCGGGCGCGTCGCCTCGCGCCTGTATGGATTGCCGGTCCTGCTGCTGAGCACGACCGGCGCCAAGTCGGGGCAAACGCGCACCACACCGTTGCTGTACGTGCGGGATGGACTGGACTTCGCCGTGGCAGGAACGAATTTCGGGCACCCGGCCCATCCTGGCTGGACTGCCAATTTGCTGGCCGAGCCGAAAGCAGTGATCGAGATCGGGCCGGAGCGCATCCGCGTGACCGCCGAACTTGCCGGCCCCGAGAAGCACAGCCGCGTATGGCCACGATTCCTGGCCATCTATCCCGGCTATGGGCAGTACGCCAACCGGCGCGACGTGCCGCCGCGCATGTTCCTCTTGCACCCACGCGACGCGGCCGATCCGGATGCCGGCACCGTTGCCTGAGCCCGATCCCTCGCGCTGCGCGGCAAGCGCGGCGTCGCCCATTCCGTGCGCGCCTACCGGCATGATCCCGCGGCTCCAAAGGGTGTCAGGTGCAGCTTTGAGTCGCGACCGACCGGACCGCCGAGGCACCGGCCCGCGCGTCCGCTTTGACCTGATGCGCGGTCAGCGCGTAGCCGGTGGCCCGGTCTGTGGTCGATGCGGCGAAGACGACACCGTCGACCCGGCCGTCGGGAGCGAGCAGTGGGCCGCCTGAGTTGCCGGGCCGTACTGTCGCGCGCAGCACGTAGACCTGCCGGGTCACGGTGGTGTCGGAGTAGATGTTCGGGCCGGTGATGAGCTGCCGGGCGGCGACGCGGGCCGCGGTGGGGGTGAACGGCCCGTTCTCCGGATAGCCGATGACCTCTGCCGGGGCGCCGGAAGCGACCGGCGAGTGGAAGGCGAGGGAGGCACGCGCCAGCCCAGGGACGTCGAGCACGGCGACGTCGGTGTTGGGGTCGAAGAGCACGACCCGCGCACGGAGCCCGATGCTGGCCCCGGTACCGTCGCTGACGATGCCGACGCTGCGAGCGCCGGCGACAACGTGCGCGTTGGTCAGCACATGGCCGGGGGCGTACACGAACCCGCTCCCCTCGGTCTGCTGGCCGCACTCGGGATCGGCCGCGACGATCTTGACGATGCTGGGCGCGTCTGCCCGGATGACCCGTGCTGGCACCGCGCCGTTGACCGGCGCAGCGACGGGCGGAGCAGGGGGCGCGTTCAGCCCTGCGAAGATCGGCGGCAGGTCGCGGGTTTCCACAACCCGAAGGAACGAGGAGAAGGCCAGGTAGACGCTGTTCGGAACCATGTCGTCGACGGCGGTGAGGATACGCGAGTGACGGACCTGGCGGGCCAGCCCGGTGAACGGCGAGTTGATGGCGGCAAGCCCCAGCAGCCAGGCGACGAACAGCATGGCAGTGACCGACAAGACGGTTCCGAAAACACTGTCGAAGACCCGAAGCGGGCTGAGCCGCAGGGCGTCCCGGCCGATGGCTGCCGCGTAGGCGAGTAGCTCTTGGAGCACGGTCGCGACGATCAGCACAGTGAGCAGAGCGACGAGGGACTGCGCCGAGCCGCTGGCGACCAGGCCAGCGACCGGGCCAGCGATGCGGGTGCCGATAAAGGCGCCACCGATGAAGCCGGCCAGGGAGGCCGCGCCGACCAGCAGCCCCCGCCGGTAACCACGGACGCCCACACCGACGGCCAGCGCGGCAAGGGCAAGGTCGAGAAGGTCGCCAGTCGTGACGGCGGCCGCGAGCATCCAGATACCCCTAACCTGCCTGCACGCCGCTGAAACGGCACTACCTCACCCGCTCCAGACCGGCCGCAACCAGATCCACCATCATGCACCAATGCTCCACCACGGACCTGCATGGCAGCTCCAGATCCACTGGTTCACAGGTCGGGATAGGAGAGGCCGGGGTTGTGCTCGGACAGCACGGACGGCGGCCCGATCAGGGCGTTGTCCGGTACCCCTATGACGTCGGAGTTCTTGCCCTCGTAGTCGAACTTCCTCAGCACGTGCTTGATGGCCTCGAGCCTGGCCCGCTTCTTGTCATTGCTCTTGACCACCGTCCACGGGGCCCATTGCGGGTCGGTGTAGTGGAACATCGCCTCCTTGGCCTCGGTGTAGGCATCCCACTTGTCCAGCGACTCGATGTCCATCGGGCTCAGCTTCCACTGCCGCACCGGGTCAACCCGGCGGATGACGAACCGCGTGTGCTGTTCCGACTGGGTCACCGAGAACCAGAACTTCGTCAGGTGCAGCCCCGAGCGGACCAGCATCCGCTCGAACTCCGGCGCCTCCCGCATGAACTCCCAGTATTCGTCGTCGGTGCAAAAGCCCATCACCCGCTCCACCCCGGCCCGGTTGTACCAGGAACGGTCGAACATGACGATCTCGCCGGCCGCGGGCAGGTGCGGCGCGTAACGCTGGAAGTACCACTGGGTCTGTTCCCGTTCGCTCGGTTTGGTCAGCGCGACCACCGTGGCGCCGCGGGGGTTCAGGTGCTCGGTGAACCGCTTGATCGTGCCGCCCTTGCCGGCCGCGTCGCGGCCCTCGAACAAGATCACGATTTGCGCTCCGGTGGACTTCACCCAGTTCTGGAGCTTGACCAGTTCGACCTGCAGCGGCCGCTTGAGATACTCGTACTCGTCCCGGGTCATCTTCTCGGCGTACGGATAGTCCTCGCGCCATGTGTCGATTACCCGGCCGTCCGGCCAGCGCAGCACCGGGTCATCGTGTTCGTCATCGTCGTCAACCGTGAGCCCTGCGATAAGGACGGGGTCTGACGCCCAGTCCTCCGGCAAGGCGTTGAATTCAGAAGCGGCTTCAGTGCTCACGGCACTAGCACAGCACGTTCCGGGCTTCCCCGTCACATGGGGTTCGGCTTCACCGTGGCCGCGGGCTCGCCGCCCGGCTTCGCACCGCCGTGTTAGAACGAGGTGTCTCTCACCAGAGGAGCCGGATCGCCATGGCTAGCCAAGGGCTAAGTCAGCCTGATCGGCAACTGCTGGACGCGGTGGCGCGACTGGCTGGCGTCGACCGCGTGCTGGTCATGGATGAGACGCTGCCCGGGGAATCCCGTTCGGCCTTTGCTGTTGCCGCTGGCGGTGACGAACTCGTCGTCAAGCTGGTACCGGGTGCCCAGTCGGCCATGAACAACCAGCGGCGGTTGCTCCGCCAAGTCCGCGACCTGCGCCGACGAGGTTACCCGGCTCCCGAATACCTCGGTGTCGGGGAATCTGGCGGCACGATCTTCACAGTCCAGCGACGACTGCCAGGTCAGACCCTGCACCGGGGACCTGGTCAGCCGCCCGCAGCGGAGCTGTTTGCCGCGGTGCTCCCCAGCCTCCTTACTGCCATCGAGCTGCAGCGGGACGCAGGTGATCTGGACTCGCGGGCATGTGCCGCACGCCGGCGGCACGAACAGAAGCGACTTTCGATGCGATCATGCACCAGGCGCCGGGATCGCTCGCCCGCCGGCTGCTCGACGGCATACGAGCGATGGCCCGGCGGCTGGCGACCGAGGCACGGCGAGCACGGGCCTTGACTAACGCGATGGCGGCCGCCCGAGGTCGATCAGCGCTCGTTGAGGGCATCGCGACCGAGATCGCGGTCGACCGCGCTTGCACGCACGCCGCGCCGAGACCTTGATGCGGAAGCGCGTGGTGGTCACTGCCGATCGGCGGCCTGCGCACGCGGTTACCGGCGCTACCTGATGCGTTTGGTCCCGCTGGAGCTGGGCTGAGACTGGCGGGCCTGTGCATGCCGCTCGAGGCGACGTCTTTCGACGCGGTCTAACCCACCGCGCGATGAAATCCTGCGCTGTCCCCCCGGAGCCAGAAAGTCTCAACGACGGCGAGCGGGCAAGGTGTGGGCGAGCGGGCACAGGTGTGGCTGTGAGCTGTGAACCCGGGCCATCGGGCGCCCCGAGGCTGCGGATCGCCGGACCCTCGGTCACGGGCCGCTGCTGCGCTCAGGATGAGTCGGCGCGAAATGCTGGGGGAACGCCAGGTTGCGGCACCGCTCATGGCGCAGCGCGCCGCACACGGGGCACTCAGACCGGCTCACGGCCGGTTCCAGCCGGGCGCGGGTGTCGGCGTCCAACTTGCGGGGCTCCGGCTGAGCGGGAAGCCTCAGCGGCCCTCGCAATGCCACTTCTGACACAAAACGCCTGTACTCGCGTTCGCACTCATCGCACCGGCAGCCTCGCGCCCAGGCCAGCACTGTGCCGTGCGGCGGCAGCGCGGGCGGCAGGTTGCCCCATGCGGTCATACGTCCACGGTAGGGCAGCGGTTTCTCCGGTTGGTACTGCGAGATGACCAGAGCGCGAGGGTCAGGCCACAGTTCAGTATTCGGCTGGGCGCTCGTCTCAGGTCGTTACTGTGACCATGGAGTAGCGGTCTCGGGAAGCGTCGAAGTCGGTGTCGACTTCCCTCAATCCCGCGAGTTCAAGCCGTGCGCGCAGTTCACTGATCGTGAAGGGGCGAAACGTGATCACATGTTCGTGCGGCTCAGTCTGCCCGCCGTTGTCGAAGACGAACACCAGATGGGCGATGTGCTCGTCGGGGAGGCGATCCGGTACCTCCCAGGCATAGAACACCAAGCACCGTCGCCCCCCGCGAGTCACCACCCGGTCTGCAAGCTGGACGATCTGGCGCTCGGCATGAAGCTTCTCCCAGTTACGGGAATCAACCACGACATGCCCCCCGGGACGGGCCATCCGCCGTAGCCCGGTGAGCGCCTCAACCATCGCATCGCGGCCAGAGGCGTGCACCAGCGCATTCCCGGTACACAACACCACATCAAAGCGTTCACCGGTGGCCGCGGGAAGATCCGACCACCTACTGCGCAACAGCGGTATCGCCAGCCCCTCCCGCCGGAACCGGGCAGCCGCACCTTCGGCCATCGCGTCGCTTCCGTCGGCCGCCCACACGGTGAAACCCCGGCGCGCGAGCACCGCCGCATCGATGCCCGTGCCGCAGGCCGCGTCCAGCACCGCGCTGGTGCGGCTGATCCGCTGCAGCAGGCGAGCCGCCGCGGGCTGGTTGATCGCGCCTCCGTCGGCAAGCACGTCGTCGCCGAACAGCCAGTCGTAGTCGGCGGCGAGGGTTTCATAGGCGTCGGCCATGAGATCGAAGTCTGCCAGCCATCGTTGTGCACATGACAATTCCTGGTGTATCCAGGTATTACCCGCTTTAGGTCAACAAGAGGCGCGATGAGAAATGCGCCGGGTCAACCGATTGACGTGACCACTTTGCGCTGCCATGATGAAATTTCTTGGCACAAGCGATGTCTTGGGTGGCTGATGAGCTGACGGACGCCTCGGCTATATGGAAGAGATCTACGGCGATTGTTACTGCCCGCCAGGGGTTCAATGGGGGAGAACATGAAGACCGCACAAGGTATTTTGATGCTGTCAAGCGGAGCTGCCGTGGCACTCTTGCTGGCCGCCGCCATGCCCGCCGGGGCCACCCCGGCTGGCCGTCATATTACGAATAATACGAGCTCTATCACCTCAATCTTGAAAACTGGGGACATAGTCACCGGGGTACGCGGTACGGCGGGTGGCAAGGTTGTGCTGACGGGTTCAGCGCCTGCCGGTGGCGGCACGCAGACTGGCCCGTTTCTCTACGAAGGCCATCTCACCGCGGCGGCAAAGGGAGCAGCGGTATCGGTGCTGACACCACCCTTCCCCGGTGTGACGTCGGCGACGTTCTATGGCCCTGACACCCATTCCTTCAATCCGAACGCAATCCCCAGCGGAGAGGTTCGCGCCGTCGGGAGCTACGTGTCGTCGTCAGCGCCGGCCGGCGTCCACGATCAGGGCATGATCTACCTCGGCCCGGTGACCGGATCGGGTGGATCATGGAAATCCATCGATGTGCCTGCTGATGGCGCCCATACGGTGGGGCACGTGCGAGCGTGCCCGAAATCCCGGCCCCACTGCTTCGTGATGGACACCATCGCGCACAGCACCATGGGTGATCTGGTGGTAGGCAACTACGACCTCAACCCCACCGTGGGCGGAGGGCTGGCCTCGGGCAATGCCTTCATCTACAACATGGCCAGGCAGCGGTGGACGTTGCTGCGTCTCGGCGGGAGCTTGTCGAGCAAGACCACGCTCTACGGCATCTGGCAGAACGGGGGGCATGCCAGTCCGCGCTACACCCTCGCGGGCGGCTCCTCAGCGAAGAGGGCGCATCGGGGGATCCTGAGGAGGACGCAGCGGGGGTTCCTCATGACATACAACGAGCGGACCGGCGCCTTCGGAAAGCCGAAGTACTACCGCTATGGCAACGCTCCGGCGCTGGTGACACACTTCGACGGAATCACAGCCGTGCCGGGTGGCTTTGACCTCGTGACCATAAGCTCGGCCGAGGACGCCTCGATGGCCTTCATTCCGGTCAAGGCCCACGGCAAGTCCTTCGGCACTGCGACGTGGTATCCCATCCCTGTTACCAAGAGCCCGCTGTGCTCGGGAGGCTGTAGTCACGCAACCGGGAATACCGTGTACAAGAACCGGGTGATGGGAATCTATCTCCAAAGCAGTTCCGCGGAGGTAAATACCTACCTTGCCATCGTCTCACGGCGGTAATGACGACAGGGCTGGCTAATGTTAGCCGCGATCTTTCGCGATCTCGGGATGTGTGGTTGCGGTCGCCGCGGGCCCGCCACCCCGGTGGCGGTGAACGGGCTCAGCGGCAGCCGCTTGGGTTCCCAGGCCCGGGCGGCCAGCCAGGCCAGAAGCCGGGAAACCGCCGCCACAACCCGCGCGGAACAGCACCCGGCGGCGCTGGCGGGATTCGCCGGTTCCCGTTTGGCTCGCCAACTCTGGGGATTTCACGGCCGGACGCAGCAATCGTTCCGCGGCAGCGCTGCGACGTAAACTTCCCCTGTCCGCGCGGTAGCCCGCGCGGGCACTAGCCATATCTCGAGCAGAAAGCGTATATGGGAACAAACCGTGCGCTCATCTACGTCCCGGTACTGCACAGTCCCGCGGATATGGGGTCGTTTGCCAGTAGCCTGTCGCCGTCAGCGGATTACATTACCCAGGTCGATGCGTATTGGGAGCGCGTGGCCGACGAATTCCGCGCTATGCGCCGCGACTGGGCAGGGGTCCGCGTCTACCAGGACGGCCTCCCGGATGCGAGGCCCGACATCGTGGCCCGGATAGTTGCCGACGTCGAAAGCCCCAACTACCGCCTGTTGCGCTGGCTGGTCGGCCGGGGGGCCATCGCCGTCGGAACGGAGGATCCGGTGCTGCTGCAAGAGGAATACGAATTGCTGAAAGCGAGCATGGCCGACGATGCGGCCCGGCGTGTCTATGCCGACCGTGCGGCGGGACTGCTCGCTGCTCGTGATCGCCACATCGCGGGGCGGATCGATGCCACGCTGCCCGCCGGCGGGACAGGCGTCCTGTTCATCGGGATGCAACACGATGCTGTCCGCGCGCTGCCACCAGATTTCACGGTCACCACCTTGCGCTGCTGCCTCGAGCTCCCTGGCATCGCCAGGCTGGCTGCCGCCCGTGGGGCTGGAGGCAGAAGGAAGCTGTGACCGGCGCCGCTCACGCCGGCGCTGCGGATCTCCGCCGGCACTGCGATCCCCGCCGGTCTCAGGCCCGACGTACCCGCAGCGAGGTTCGCTGGCACAAACCGGATTCTCTCGGTGCTAAATCCCTGAATTGGCGATATATTGCGCACTCCTGGATTGACCTCTACGAATGAGATGAGCTTTTGTTGCTCAATGTTGCTCAGTTTTGAAGGTCCAGAGGGTTGCAAGTCTATTGCCACCAGACATAACGTTACAGGAGATGGGCGTCAGTAAGGACGTCGCCTGAGATACAGGTCCATCGACGGGGGGAGTTACAGATGGCAGTAGAGAAGGCGATTGGGTCTTCGAGCCTCGTAGAGGTAGTCGACCGAATTCTGGACAAGGGAATCGTGGTTGACGCGTGGGTGCGCATCTCACTGGTCGGCATCGAACTCCTGGCCATCGAGGCACGCGTGGTCGTCGCGTCGGTGGAAACGTACCTGAAGTACGCCGAGGCGGTCGGCCTGACTGCCACTGCCGCGGAGGCATAGGCACAGGCTCAGAACGAAATCTCCGCGTAGGGTCCAGTGAATAGGAATAGCTGGATAGCTGGACCGGCCAGCCACGAGCGTAGTGCTCCGTCCCGGGTGAGCGCGATGTCAAGGCAAACCGGTTCCCTGTTCGCTGGACCCGCAGCGAGACTTGTTTTCTGTCCCGGCCCAGCCGGAAAGCGTCAGCCGGATGGCCAGATGCCGGACATTCTTTGGAGGCCCCTGAGTTCGCTTGACCCAGGGGCCAGCGTGTGGTCTATATCATGCTTACGGGGGGATAGAAAATGGCACTTCTAGAGGAAATGCAGGCCCTCGTAGATGATCTTGAGGCCGCTTTTTCCGACCGTGCCGCGACAGAGCGTGAGCGGCGGGCCACTGCCACCGCAGACGGCCGTGAGCGGATGACGGCCGACCATGAGCGGCGCGCTGCTGGCGCGCGTGATGCCGGCGAGCGTGCGGCGGCCGGCCGCAGTCGGCGGGCCGAGGCGGCCGAGGATTCCCGTGAGCGACTGGCGGAGATAGCCGGGCGGCAGGATGAGATCGGCGAGCTGCTGGCTGGCTTCCACGCGGCGCACGTGGCCCAGGCGGCCCAGGACATGCGGGAACGGGCGCAGACCGTGCGTGAGCGGCGCATGACGGCCGACCGGGATAGCCACGAGCGGCTAGCGGAAATAGCTGGGCGGCAGGGTGAGATCGGCGAGCTGCTGGCTGGCTTCCACGCGGCGCACGTGGCCCAGGCAGCCCAGGACACGCGCGAACGGGCGGCGGTCGGCCGTGATCGGGTGGCGGCTGACCATGAGCGGCAGGCGGGGGCCGCCGCAGATGCGCGTGAGCGTGCCGCGGCGGACCGTGAGCGGCGGATGACCGCCCTCGGTGAGGCCCGCGAGCGGCTGGTGATTCTTGGTGAGACCCACCGGGTCTGGCACGATCACTCGGCAGCGATCGCCGGCCTTCGCCCCAGCCTCTTCGCGCCAGGGGCGGCGGCGGGCGGGAGGTCCACCGCCGCCCCGGACAAGCCCGCTGTACCGCTAGCCAGGCACGCGACCGCGCCCGCACGGACCGCTGCCCAGCCGCGGCCTCAGGCCAGCGGCAGAGGCAGAGCGGGCCGGAAATCGTCGGCGCCGTCACCCGCCGACATCCATGCCTACCTGGCTGCGCGCCCAAGTGGAGTGAAGCTGACCGAACTGGAATCGCATTTCCACGCTCCCCGGATCGTGCTGTCGCGGGCCATGGGGGAGATGATCGCTGCCAAACGGGTCCGCAAGAATGAGAAATCGCGGCTGTACTTTGCCGCCTAACGGCATGCGCCGTTTGCCCGAAGCTTGGTTGGCCACATAGCCGGATGAACCCGCACGGACGGGCCGGTCATCCGGCTATGTATGGTGCCCCCTGCTCCCGGATACAGCGCAGGCCGTGGACCGCAGGCGTTCCAAGTTAGCAATCCATACCAAGACGAGGTGCATACGATAGTGAATGTATCCAGCGCAGCCGCCATGAAGGAAACGTCGCATCCCGACTTTGTCGAGACTCCGCAGGTAGCGCAAATAACAGAGCGGGCACTCGGATATGTCCGAGCGGGATTCCCGGTGCATTTCCGTGGGCCGGCCGGGGTCGGGAAAACCACGGTGGCCCTGCATGTCGCGCACCGTCTCGGCAGGCCTGTGATGCTCATGGTGGAACTCCAGCGGATCCCGGAGGCGCAGGACGTCATCGGCGCCTACGAGGTCCGGCTGAACGACGACGGCGAGCTCATGGAATGGCGGCGGACCGGCCTGCGGCGCAGGGACGACACCGAGTGGGTCATGGATATCCCGGCGTCCCGCAATCCAAGCTGAAGGGAGTACTCGCGTGGCGCTTGAGCCAATCAGGGAGCGCGGCGACGCCGTGGCCGATGTGATCGACGCGGTGCTTGACAAAGGGCTGGTGATCAACGCTGACATCATGGTCTCACTGGCTGGGGTCGAGTTGCTCGGCATCAAGGTGCGGGCGGCGCTTGCCTCGTTCGAGACCGCCGCCAGGTACGGCCTTGAATTTCCCTCCGGAACCAATCTCGAGACCGCTGCCTGGCGCGAGGCCGCGCTCGAAAAGGAGGGCTGCCCCGGCTGTGGTGAGCGGTTCGCCGGCCGGGCCGAGTTGCTTGACACCGGCTGCCCGGCGTGTGGCTGGCAACGGTCCGCGATCCGCAGCCTCACCCCGGAGATGCCGGGGGCCGTCGGTGGCGCGGTGAGGTGACCCACTGGTCATGGAGCCTTGTCATGCGCCCCAGGCGACCCTCGCGGACCTGCTCGAGCGTGTCCTCGACAAGGGGATCGTGCTCAAGCTCGACCTCGTCATCGGGGTGGCAGGTATTCCGCTCATCGGAATCAGCCTGCAGGGCGCCATCGCCGCGATCGAGACCATGCTGGGGTACGGGATGATGGAGGCCTGGGATGCGGGCATCCGCGCCGACGCGGTTCCCGAGGTGGAGCACTGGCGCCTCGGGCTGCGCGAAGGCGAGCACGCCATGCTTGAGATGTACGGGTCATACCACCACGCGCGTGGAATCTTCCGCGTATGGCGCCCGGGCCGTCTCATTCTGACCGAGCAGCGGCTGCTGCTTATCCGGCCGGCCCCCGCCGAGGTGCTGTTCGAGACGCCGGTCAGCGCTATCGCGGGCATCGGCCGGGTCTTCGAGAGCAACGCTGGCGGAGGCGGGCGTGAGATCGTCTGCCTCGCGTTGGCGGATGGCAGGCTCGAGGCCATCTATACCCCTCAGCCAGACCAGTTGGAGGCGAGCCTGCGGGCCCGGCTCCACCGGCTCGGCCAGCCGGTCACGGAGATCTCCAAGTGGGACATCAAGCAACTCGACCCAGGCGCGGTGGCCCAGGGACAGTTGTGGCACCGATGGCCCCCGGGGCAGGCAGCACAGTGCTGGCGGTCCGGCTGGACCGTGCTGACTCCCACGGAGCTCACTTGGCGGCCTGACTCGCCCGAGCGTGCATTGGTGCGAGTGCCGCTGAGGGATATTTCCGCGCTGGCCGTCGAGCGGCGCGAGCTGGGCATTCTCGGTGAGCGGGAGGTGCTGGTCATCACCCACCAGGCGGGTAGCGGCCACGCCGAGGCCCTATTCGCGGGTGACGGGATCGGGTCCTGGTCGGCGGGCGTCCAGCGGGCGGCCGACACTCCGGATGGGCATGGCGATGCTTGACCTGGAGGAGAAGGACCTGGCGACAGGGCTGCTCGCGCTCGTGATCGCGCTCCTTGAGGTTGTCAAAGAGGCCCTCGTGCACGCGGCGCTGGGCCGGGTCGAAGGCGGTCGGCTGAGCGACTCCGAGATCGAGCGGCTTGGGGACGCGCTGGCGGAACTTGAAGATGCCGTGTCCCAGCTCAAGGTGGAGCATGGCGTGGAAGAAGCAGTGCGCAGCGTCCGGCACGACCTCGACCAGGTTGTGGGCGGGCTGGTCGGCACTGTGGCCGGCCGGCTGCCAGCGACCGGGGAGATGGAGCGGTCCGATGCCCGGCATGCCTGACATGGGCGAGCTACGGGCGCAGGGCGCCATCAGCCTCAGCCCGCGCGGTGGCTGGCGCCCGGGCTGGCTCACGCTGAGGAGCGCGGTGCTCACCTTCGCCCCGCCGGGCGCCCGGGAAAGCCTCCGCATCGACCTGGAAAGCGTCTCGCGGGTAACGGCAGAGTGGCGGAAGTTCGTTGTGTCAGCCAAGCCTGTCGTACGGCTCACCTACCTTCCAGGCCAAGCTTCGCGGTCGCGGACCTGCTGGCTGATCACGGCGAAGCTGGACATGTGGGAGGCGGCGTTTCGTCAGCGGGCCGGCGCCGCGCCCGATCCCGCGCTGCCGCCCTGCGGGCTGGCGGCGGCCCTGACCGGGCTCACCGGCGCGGCCGGGCTCGTCGTTGACTACCTGGCGTACCGCGGGTACGCGACCACTGCCGAGCTCATGGACCTGACCGGCGCCGAGACCGAGGAGGCCCTGCCGCGCTACCTCAGCGAGGTCTTCGGCCGGGTCGATCAGGCGCTCGGCGGTGCCGCGATCCGCTATGTCGGCGTGCACTTCGACCAGTGGTCGCGAAAGTGCAGGCACCAGTCGTGGCGATTGGACGAGGTGGTGGCGAGAACCTGGCTGGCTGCCAGCGAACCGCCGGACGTGCTCCGGGACGGCGACGACCTGATGGTAGTGACGAGCCTGCCAACCCAAGCCCGCGGCGGGTCGCTGACCGCCACAGTCGCCCCGGATGGCCGGGGCCTGACGGTATGCAATGCCCTTGGTTACCGCCGCTGGATCGCGCTTGGTGAAGAGGTCGCCGGTGAGGCGCGCTGTGTCAGCAGCGCCACCGGCACGCTCACCATTCGCGTGCGGCGCAGGACACCAGCAGCGAGTCTTGCGCGCCGTGGGGGCATCCCCCAGGGCCGGGATGACCTGGGCGATCCAAGTCGTGCCAGCGGCGTCCCGCTCGGCTCGCCGCGCAAAGGGGGGCTCTGACAGTTGCCTGACTCCGCTCTCTACCTCTATTGCGTCGTGCCGGCTCCTGCCGCGCTGCCAGCGCTGCGCGCAGCGGCGCTCGACGGAGGGGCTGTTCGTGCAGTCCGCTATCAAGACCTGGCGGTGCTCGTGCATGCGTGCCGGCCGGAGCCCTATCAGGGAGCGGCCGAAGAGGTCCGCGGCTGGGTCGCCGCCCACAACGCGGTGGTGGAGGACGCCTGGGCCGCGGCCGGGACCGTCCTGCCGATGAGTTTCGATGTCATCGTCTCCGGCGGCGATGGGCGCACTGCCGAGGCCAATCTCACCTGCTGGCTCGGTGAGCACCACACAGCGCTTCGTGACCGGCTCCGGGCCCTCGACGGGCGCGCCGAGGTGGGCGTGCAGGTGTTCTGGGCTGCCGAGGGGACGGCGGATGCGGCGAGCCCCGCCCGCGGCCGCGAATTCTTCGCCCGTCAGCAGCGGCAACGGCTGGCCAGAGAAGAGTTCGAGCACCGGGTTGGCAGGCAGCGCCGCCGCCATCTCGGGGACCTTGCCACGCTCGCGGACGAAGTGCACGTTAACGAGCTGAGACCGGTGCAAGGCAGGGTCATGGTGCTCAACGTTTCGCTGCTCGTCGCCAAGGCCGAAATCCCCCGGGTGGGGAGCTATCTCGAAGAGGTCGATCAGGGGCCGGGGGTCGAGGTGCGCTTTACCGGGCCCTGGCCGCCCTACAGCTTCGCTGGGAGTTTTGGCCGAATCGGACACGAGGGCGACGAGGGCGACGAGGGCAGTACCAGCAACGGGATGCCAGCGGTTCGGTCGGCTGGAACCAGGTGGCCGATCAACAACGGGGGTGCTTGATGCCGATACCCAGGAGCGGTCAGGCCGGCGCACGCAAGAGCAGGGCTCGCGGCTCAGCTGCCTACGAACTGAAGCGCACGACCGTGCGCTGCGCGTTCTGCCACGGGCGGGGGAACGATCCTTTTGGTGTGCCGACCCCACGTTCCATGTGCCCGGTCTGCCTCGGGAAAGGCGTCCTCGACATGGTGGAGCCGCTGGTCAGATGTGCCTGTTGCAGCGGCACGGGTGCACAGCCGCACACTCGGCTGACATGCAGCAGTTGTGCGGGAAAGGGCTTCCAGACGGTCCCTGAGCCCAGAGCAGCGTGCTCCCGGTGTGGCGGGCACGGAGAGGCGCCGGGGAGCGAGCTTCATCTCTCCTGCCCAGCCTGCCATGGCGCTGGCTGGGTGCACGTGCCCAGCATCTGACCCATTGCGGGCGGGCCTATGTGGTTAGGTGATCGATGTCCACCGGCGGCAGGTCCCGCACTCCATCCTTGGTCAGGTTGAGCCGGATACCGTCGTCGGCTCCGCTGACGGCGCTGATCGGGATGGCTACTTCCTTGCGGCCCCACAAGTGCCCCTCTTGGAGGAGCACGTGGGTCACGTGGTGGTTGCGGGGATCAATGACGAGTCCTTCCACATGGCCGATGTCGCCGTCGGTGGCATGGACGCGATCGCCGCGGCGCACCTCCACCTCGCCCAGGGGGACAGTGTCGTAGGTGACGGTCTCCGAGACCCCGGCGACGGAGTCGCCCTCGACCGTTGCGCTCCCGCCCAGGCTCAGCCATGGCCAGGAGAGCACTTGTTCGGGACCGTAGGCCGCATAGCCTTTAGTCCCGGGCACGAACTGCGTCTCCTCGGCGGCATCGAGCTTCTCAAACTCCGCAATGGTGCAACGGAGCTGGATCTCGCCGCTGGCAGCATCGGCAAGTCCCAGCGGCACAAGCCGGCCGAGGCCCTGGCGGCCCGCCGGTTCGACGACGAGGTGGGTGAGTTCACGGGTGACCGGGTCGATGACCACCCGGGTCACCTCACCACATGCTCCATCGGCACACCTGACGCTGGCCCCGATCATGAACGGTGTCTGTGTCATCGCCACTTTCCTCGCCTGTCGTGACCCTCGCGCCAATCCTCACATCTACCCAGCCGGCCGACGGCCCACTGGCGCCTGCCCGCCGGAGCACTCCATACGCTCAGACCGTTTCCGAATGTTACCGCTCAGCACCCGGTCAGCCGGCTGACCGATCCCAATCTCCGGTGTGGGCGCGATGGCGCACGGTTTCAGGTCGGCGGTGCCGGCGCCGCCTCGACGGGGTGCGACAATCGGGCACATGCCGGAACGACTCGAGGTGCAGCGGGCGGTGGCCGCATCAGCGGGCGGGATCTTCGCCGTGCTCACCGATCCCCGGGGGCACGTTGCCATTGACAGCTCCGGCATGTTGATGGAGGCCAGCGGGGACATCGTCGCCAAGGTGGGGGACACCTTCATCGTGCACATGGACCGGGAAGCACTGAACGACTATCCCCTCGGGCTTTACGACGTCACCGTCGAGATCGTCACGTTCGAGCCGGACCAGGAAATCGCCTGGACCGTGCACGGCCAGCTGGACCTCGGCCACGTGTACGGCTACCGGCTCGAGCCCGTCGAGGACGGCACGCTCGTGACGTCCTACTACGACTGGTCGGCAGCCGATCAGGCCTGGAAGGACGCCGCCATCTTCCCGGTAATCCCGGAGAGCGCACTGCGGGCCACGCTCGGGATCCTGGCCCGCACTGTCGCTCCCGGCAAGCCCCGCCCCGTGCCCTCATCTTGATGACCGGCATTCTGCTGAGATGGCTCCGTGACGGTGTTCCAGACTCATCAGGAATGGCATGTGCGGGCGTTTACGGCATTAGCCGCCAAGGGCCGCCAAGTGCACCGGGCAGGCTGCATTGTAGTGCTTCAAGGTCAGCTTTCCCCGCGAATAGGCCCACGAGCATGTGCAGGAATTAGGTACGTGCTCGGAAGTTATGACCTCGGCGGGCACGCCACTACGGCGCTCGGCGCGACCCGGCTGGTACGGCAGCGGCTGTCCGACGAGCACAAGAGCAGGGCCCTCGGTCCTGGCTTCCTGGACAGCTCCGTCAGCTAGCGCCAGCCACTCCCGTGGCCTGGCACTCGATGAGCACTGGGCCGGTGCGTGTCGGGTGAAGCGCACCCTGGCTCCGGGGATTTTGTCACTCGCCCGGCTGTCCATGTCATTCAGAATATCGGCTAAACGGGAAGAGAGGATTCTCCTGGCGTTAGAGGCCGCCGGGGACTGCTGGCTGCGGCGGCGATTCTGGCGAATTCAGCGGTCGCGTCGAGCTGGATCAGGTCAGGCAGGTGATCAGGCCGGCGGTGCTGGCGGTTTGCGCGCGACCCCGCAGAACTCGTCCACCTCTGCGGGCGGCTCGCCCAGCGGGCTGGGATCGGGCCGCCAGCGGGAACACGACACCACCCCCGGTGCCAGCAGGTCCAGCCCGTCGAAGAATCGGGCGATCTGTTCCGGGCTGCGCAGCGTCATCGACGGCGTGCCGACCCGGTTCCAGTGCGCCACCGCCTCCTCCATGGCCGCGCCGTGGACAGCGCTGGTCGAGTGGTTGATGACCACGAAACTGCCCGGCGCCAGCGCCGCCACCAGCCGCCTGACAATCGAGTACGCCTCCTCGGTGCCGGGGATGTGATGCAAGATGCCCAGCAGCATGAGCCCGGCGGGCTGGGAGAAGTCGAGGGTCCGCGCCGCCTGGGCGAGGATCCTGTCCGGGTCACGCAGGTCCCCGTCCACGTAGTCGCAGGCGCCCTCGGTGGTGCTGGTGAGCAGCGCGCGGGCGTGCGCCAGCACCAGGGGATCGTTGTCGGCGTAAACGATCCGCGACTGCGGTGCCACCCGCTGGGCCACCTCGTGGGTGTTGTCGGCAGTTGGCAGCCCGGTGCCAATGTCGAGGAACTGGCGGACGCCCGCCTCGCCCGCCAGAAGCCGGACCGCGCGGCCCAGGAACGCCCGGTCCGCCCGGGCCTGAGCCACGATGCTCGGCAGCATCGCGGCCACCTTGTCGCCAGCCTCCCGGTCGACGGCGTAGTTGTCCTTGCCGCCCAGCCAGTAATTCCAGATCCGCGCCGAATGCGACACCGTGGTGTCAAGCTTGAGGCCCGGCCGGGCACCAGCCGCGTCGCCTGTCACCAGCGTCATCTCCCATCACCGTCGAAGGGCCCCGCGACAGGCCGCGGCCCCGGGCTAGCCGCCAGGTGGCCCAGCACCTGTCCCGCCCCGCCAACTGGCCGGGCCAACCGTCAGCAGGCTATCCAAACATGCTTGAAGAGCCCAAGAAAGCCCAGCGAATTATGCACGAGGATGTGCTGGCCGGAGCGAATAGCCTCGCTGACGGCGCCCGCGCTTCTGCACTTGCCAGCAGGTGAGGTGGACCTCTGGGGCGGCCGGGCAGGACTTCTGGCCCTGACCAGCGGGGTGGCTGGTGCATGAACTGACGGCATGAGCAGCAACGTGTTTATCACCGACGACATCCGGCTCGACATCGGGTTTGCTGCCGCCAGGTGCCGGCTGGAGCGCCTCGGCGCCGACGGTGTGCTGCTCGGTGCCGCTGAGTATGCCTACAGCGCGGGCACTGCCGGGCTGGTGGACGCGGCCGGCCTGATGGCCGGCATGTCCCGGCTGGCCGGCGTGCGATCCGGCGATCTCGTGGAGACCGGCGGCTGTGCGCGGCTGTGCCTGCGCTGGGATGCGATAGGGCCCGACGGTGCCCTGTTCCCGGCCCTGGATGCCGACCTGACGCTATCGCCAGCCGGGGAAGACGCCACGGTGCTCGCGCTGGCTGGGATATACCGGCTGCCTCTCCAAGCAGCAGGGCTGGACGAAGGCACCGTGCGCCACTTCGCCACCGTGACCATTGGCAGCTTCACTGCCCGGCTCGGCTGCGCCCTCTCCCACCCCGCCGGGGCAACCACCTGAGCGTCGGCCGCCCACCCCACTGGGGCACTCACCCGAGCCCCACTGGGGCACTCACCTGAGCGGCGGCCGCCCCGCACGGCCGCCACAGCCTGGCCAAAGGTCCTCCGCGACGGGACGTTGGTCGGTGGCACCGGCTCCCGTGAACCGATGGAGTGGTGTGTGACAGAGGACCCGGACAGACGCGGAGAAACGGACCAGATCCGTGCACCGCGCAATCGAGATCCGCGAGAAGCGGAGGCGGGTCCTCTCGTCACGTCCAGGGTTTGCCCGGCGGTCGTGGCACACCTGGGAGTCGGACCCAGGGGGCGCGAGGGGTGAACCCACGTACCGCGCTATCCAGCTAGGAGTGCGAACCGTCGCTGTGCCATCGCGCGCTAGCCAATGGCTAGCTTGTGAAGTCTTTCACCAACAAGGATACGAGGTCCCCCATGGGCCGTGAGGTGACTAAAGCCCTTGCTTCGCGCCGGGCGACTCCTGCCCGCCGGGACGTTCGTCCCCGGCGGGCCGTCAGCGGGCGAGCCGTCAGCCCCGTTCGGCGGCCGAGCAGACCAGGCCGTAGTGGCCGTCGTAGCGGTGGTAGACCAGGCTGCCGTGCCCGGTGTGGCTGTCGACGAAGAAAATGAACGGCTGGCCCATTGCCTCCAGCCGCTGGGCCGCCGCTTCGACAGTGAGCCGGGGCGCCGGGAGTTCACTGACTGTCATGGAGTCTGGCACCGGGCCCAGCCGGCCCGGCTTTGGGTGTGCCATGGCAAGCCGGCAGCCGTTCGCGGTCCGGAAGATCACGCTGTCTTCCCCGGTCGAGCGCTCGATGAACAGGTGGAAGTCGTAGTCGAGCAGGTCCATCTCGGCGGCCGCCTCCTGCGCCGTCTCGGGCAGGTCCGCGTAGCTGGCGCGGCGGACCACCTCACGTTCCTCAGTGGGCCTGGGAAAATATGCGGAACGACGGCCGGGGATGCTCTGGTGCCGCCATTCACCGGGCTCCCTGGTCGGCACGGTGCCGCGCAATGCAGCCCAGTTCCGCGCCGCCCGGTCGAGGCGAATCTGGAGCCGGGCAGCCACCCGGTCGATGGCCGAGCGCATTGTCCGCGCGGCCGCCTGAGCCCGGATGATCCGGCCGTTCATGTCGATGGTGACCTGGGCAACCGCCGGGCGGGTGACCGCAGGGTCGGCGGCCATAGCCAACATGACGTGGGCCGACAGCACAGGCTCAGCGGCGGTACGGAACAGCGAGCCGATCTTGGCGCCTGCCAGTTCCCTGATGCCTTGCGGGACACTGCCATGGGCCTCGACCCGCACCTGCACGGCCTCGGTGGCTTTCATCGCCATGCCTCACCTTCCAGGGTCAGGAAGAAGAGCCGTGCGCAAGCACCCTACGTGCCCGCGTGACCCACTCTCCTTCCGCCCATGAAGGAAGGCTCGCCGCCACAGGTGCACGGTGAGCAGGGGCTTTGGTCACCACATGAACCATGGCGCCGGGGACGAAAGGCCCTAGCCGCATTACGCCTTCTGGCTGCCTTCCAGGTACTCCAGGAACACCGCCGGAATGCCAAGGACGAAAGTGTGTCCATCGTGAGCCAGGCGAAGGCCGCGTGGATCCCAGCTCAATTTCCAGTCGTGCTGGTCAATCAGGTGCGTGATGGTCCTGATCAGCGCCTCTTCTCTCATGCGGCGGGTGAAGGCCGGCGAGTCGCTCTCAATTGCGACCTCATACGCCAGCCTGTTTCTATCCAGGTGGCCGAGCTCTTCGATGCGCGCATCTACCGCGAGCGCCACCGGCGCAAGATACAGATCAGTTATGTCGTGGGGCCTGCTGGCCATGGCAACCTCCATGCACCGGGGAAGCAAGCAAGGTAACGGTGCCCGGACGGGTGGCCGCGTCGTAGTGCCAAAGGTCCCCTGATCCGCATGGCACACGGGCCGGTGATCCTCGCCGCCCGCCGCGAGACTTGTTGAAAATCCCTTCAGGGGCCCTTAACAGTGGCTGTGCTGTGCTGCCAGATATGCGTGACAGCTACGAACCACCGGACCACGGGCCCTGGCAGGCCCGCCGCACCGACTGGGCAGCCGAGGGCCCGCGTCAGGACCATCCCGGCCCCTCCGGCCAGCCTGCAGCTTCTCCGGCCGGCGTCCAGGCCCAGCCACCACGCTGGGCCGGCCTCGGGCTGCGCCAGGACCCGGTACCACCGCCGGAACCGTCCAGCGCCGGGCTCAGCCCGGCCGGCTGGCCCGCACAGCACCCGAATCCGCGCCACTTCCCTGGTGACAGCGACCCTCTCGGGCTCGGTCCGGCTGACTGGGCAGCACAGGCCCCCTACCCGAACCACTCCGGCGGCCAGGCGGCGCACGAAGGATCCCTGGACTATCGTCCGGCCGGCTGGGTGGGACATGACCCGTTCCGGCGCCAGCCCACCGTTCCCCGCCAGCCCCCCTACCCCGGGCACACGGAGCCATTCTGGCGCCAGGGCTGGGCAGACTACGGCCCCTACACCGGTTACCCGGGCTGGCCCGGGCATCCGGCATCTGCCGCGCGGAACGCGGGCCTTCGCCGCCTCTCCAAGCTGACCTGGCGGGCCGCTGAGGTCAGCGCGATCGTGGCGGTCGGCTTCGTGGCCTTGTTCGCCCGCACCGCCCACAGCGCGACCAAGCATGTCAGCACGCAGCACAGCGTCAAGCCGTCCGGCCACGCTGCCGCGGCCCACCCCACACCTAGCCCGACCCACCCCGCACCTAAACAGCACAAGCCAAAGCACCACCACCATCACCACGCCAGTCCCCCCGCGCTGGCACCACCGGCCGCGGCACCAGCGCCGCCGCCGCCCCCGCCGCCGCCCCCGGCGCCGCCGCCCCCGCCAGCCACCACCTCAGGCGGTTCAGGTGGAGGCTGACACATGAGTTTCGCCCCGAACGGACCGGCCCTTTGGTATGCCACCCGGGCGACCGGGCTGGTCACCCTGCTGCTGCTTACCGGCACCATGCTGCTCGGGATCGCCACCGCGGGCCGTTTCGCCAGCGAGAACTGGCCCCGGTTCCTCACCGTCGGCCTGCATCGGAACATGACCCTGCTGGTGCTGATCTTCCTGGCATTGCATGTCGGCACCACCGTGGTGGACACCTATACGTCCATCCCGGCCACGGCCGCCGTCATCCCCTTCGCGTCGTCCTACAAGTCGCCCTGGCTCGGGCTGGGCGCGGTGGCGGCGGACCTGCTCATCGCCGTCATGGTGACCAGCCTGCTGCGCGGCAGGCTGGGCTTCCGGGCCTGGCGCGGACTCCATTGGCTGGCCTACGCCTGCTGGCCGGTCGCCCTGATCCATGGGCTTGGGACGGGCACCGACCGGCGCGCGCTGTGGCTCTTTGCCGTGGCCGGTGTCTGCGTCGCCGCAGTCGTGGCGGCAGCGACCTGGCGTCTCGCCACGACGGCACGGGCTGGTGCCAGATGACGCTGACCGCTTCGGTGTCCCCGCAGGCGGACAGCGCAGCCCTGCCACGCCTGCTCGCTGGTGTCGGGCGCCAACTGGTCCTCGGCCTGGCCGATCACGAACGCGAGTACGGGACGCTGTGGCTGCGCGGCCCATCCGGCCGCCGGCCGCCCGAGCGGCTGATCGACATGGTGGAGGCGGCTGGCCTCACCGGCCGCGGTGGCGCCGGCTTTCCGACCGGGCGCAAGATGCGGGCCGTCGCCGGGCGCGGCGAGGCGGTCGTGGTCGCCAACGGCGCGGAAGGAGAGCCGGCCAGTGCCAAGGACCGGCTGCTGCTGGCCTACCTCCCGCACCTGGTACTTGACGGCGTCACGCTGGCGGCCGACGCGGTCGGTGCAACCGAGGCCTACCTGTGCGTTCATCGGCAGGACCATGACCTGATCGACGGCCTGGCGGCTGCCGTGGCGGAGCGCAGGCGGGCCGGGCTCGACCCGGTGCCCATCAAGATCATCGGCATCCCCGGCCGCTATGTTTCCAGCGAGCAGTCCTCGATCGTGCAGTACCTGAACGGTGGGCCGGCCAAGCCGACCTTCTCCCCGCCGCGTCCCCACGAGAGCGGCGTGCTTGGGCGGCCCACCCTGGTGAACAACGTCGAGACCCTGGCCCATGTGGCATTGATCGCGCGCCACGGAGATCGCTGGTTCCGCGGTGCCGGGCTGCCCTCGGCACCAGGGTCGATGCTCGTCACCGTGGACGGCGCGGTCCGGTGGCCAGGGGTCTATGAGATCGAGCACGGCACTGATGCCGGTGCGGTGGTGACGCTCGCCGGCGGCCCCACCGAGGACCTGCGGGCGCTGCTCATTGGCGGGTATTTCGGTGCGTGGCTGCCCGTGGAGGTGGCATGGCAGGTGCCGATGACACAGGCCGGCCTGCGAGCCGTCGGCGGAGCGCTCGGGGCAGGCGTTGTCATCGCGTTGCCCCGCTCGTCCTGCGGTCTTGCCGAGACAGCGCGGGTCATGCGCTACCTCGCCGAACAGGGCGCCGGCCAGTGTGGCCCGTGCCTGATGGGGCTGCCCGCCCTGGCCGGTGCGGTCGCTGACCTTGCCTTCCATGGCGGCAGGGGAAGGGCGGTCGATGCCATCGCGGCCCTCCTTCCCCTGATCGAGGGCCGGGGAGCCTGCCGGCACCCCGACGGGGCAACCCAGCTGGCGCGCAGCGCGATGCGCGCCTTCATGGCGGATGCACGCTGGCACGACCAGTGCGGACCGTGTGAGGGCGTGCGCCGCGCTCCGCTTCTCCCGATCCCGGGAGACGGGGAAGACGACCGGGAGGGGACATGACGCACCAACTGCGAGTCAATCCGATCGCCTGCCGTGGCCACGGAGTCTGCTCCGAACTCCTGCCGGAGATCATCGAACTGGACCCGTGGGGCTATCCCATCCTGCGCTCCGCGGTGATCCCGCCAGCGCTGGTCCTGCACGCCCGGCGGGCCGCCGCCACCTGCCCGACCCTGGCGCTGATGCTGGAACGGGCACAAACTCGCCAGCCGTAGCCTCGGTTACTCACCGTCACCGGTCCATCCGCTGGTAGCGCTGCTGCTGGTGCTGACGGCCGTGGCGGTCGCGGTAGGCGCTCCTGCGTCACAGGACACGACCATGGTCACCGTGAGCTGGCCACCGGTGAACGTCACCCGGGTGCTGGTGGCGGGTCCGCGGACAACGCCGGTTGACCCAAAACCCTGCTGGGGACTCCATGACACCAAGTAGGCGCGCGCACCGGCGCAGCTTGCCACGAGCGTGCCGCCCGGGGAGGTGAGTACGGTGCCCCCCGGTGCACCGGGGGAGGGCGGCGCTGCGGAATGGCGGACGGCCGGCGATGCTGCCCGGTGGCGGGCCACCGGCGACGGCGGTGCCATGCGCGCGGCCTTCGGTGACACCCCACGCCGCGGCGAGGCGGCACGCCCTGGCATGGCCGTGGCCCGTTCCGCAGCCTCTTTGGCCAGCGCGCGGTTGACCGTTGTGACGCTCTGCTGTGCTCCGCTGCCAGGGGACATGCCCTGCCCGAGCACACTCACCGCGAGCAGGCTGCCGCCGGTCGCCGCACTCGCTCCGACCAGCCAGGCTGCAACACCAAGGAGTATGCGACCGTGCACGAGCCAAGGCTCACGCGGGAGATGTTAAGTGCGTGTAAAGGCGCCCTCAAGCAGTTCATTTATGAGAAATTCATTTAAGCCTGCTCTCTTTCATTTCATGAGCAGCGCCGGTTACCGTCCTCTTGTGGCTCAGTTGTTGCTGGTAGAGGACGATGCGGCGATCCGTGGCGCGCTGATTCGCGCCTTGTCGGAACGTGGTCATGTAGTAACAAGCACCCCCTCGGCAATGGCCGCGCTGCAACAAGTGCTCACGCTGGGGCCCGATGCGGTACTGCTCGATCTCGGGCTGCCCGACCTCGGCGGGCACGAGGCGCTGCGCATGATCCGTTCCGTCAGCGCGGTTCCGGTGCTGGTGATCACCGCGCGCGACGGCGAAGAGGAGATCGTCCGGGCGCTGGACGCGGGAGCAGACGACTATGTGATCAAGCCGTTCGGGGCAGACCAGATCGAGGCCCGTATCAGGGCAGTCCTGCGGCGTGCAGAGGCGGGCAGCCCGAAGGCCCGGGAGCCACTCGCGGTTGGCGGCCTCCGGCTGGACGCGTGCGCTCATGAGGTCAGCCTCGACGGAGTGGCCCTGGACCTGAGCAGGCGCGAGTTCGACCTGCTGCACTACCTGACCCTGCACGCGGGACAGGTCGTCACCAGGCGGGACCTGCTCACCCATGTCTGGCGGATGCCCTACGGCGGCGCCGACCGGACGGTGGACGTCCATCTCTCGTGGCTGCGCAGGAAGCTGGGGGAGACCGCGCAGCGGCCACGTTACCTGCACACCGTACGGGGAGTGGGCATCAAGCTCTGCAGCCCAGCATGAGACTGCGCATCATCTTCCTGGTGATCGCGACCAGTTCGCTTGTCCTGGTCTCATTCCTGGTGCCGCTCGCGATCGTGTTGCGGACGCAGGCGGCGGACCGTGCGGTCAGCGCGGCCACGATCCAGGCCCAAGGCATCACGCCGCTGGTGGCCACGCTCAAGCTCAGCAGCCTCCGGCTGGCAGTCGGCCAGATGAATGCCGAAGATGGGAGCACACCCATCACGGTCTTCCTCCCGGGCGGGCGCGAACTGGGGGTTGCCGCCCCCCGGTCCGCCGCCGTGCGGCTGGCGGCCAAGGGCCGCAGCTTCACCACGGCCACGCCAACGGGTGTCCAGATTCTGATAGCCGTGGAAGGCTTGCCCGCCGGAGCTGCAGTGATCCGCACCTTCGTGCCCGAATCGCAACTGCGCCGCGGGGTGACCCGGGCGTGGCTGCTGCTGGGATGCGTCGGGTTCGGACTGCTTGCGCTCAGTGTGGCCGTTGCCGACCAGCTCGCTCGTTCCCTCGTGCGCCCGCTGACCGCGGTGGCGCGGGTTTCCGACCGGCTTGCCACGGGAGACCTGTCCGCCAGAGCCGGTCTGGCGGGACCACCCGAGGTGCGCCGCGTGGGTGCCGGCCTGAACCACCTCGCGGCCCGCATCGGCGAACTGCTTGCGCACGAGCGGGAGACCGTCGCCGATCTGTCACACCGCCTGCGCACCCCACTCACCGCATTGCGCATCGACGCCGAGTCGCTGCCTGATACCGCGGGGAAAGCCCAGCTGCTTGATGATGTCAGTGCCGTGGAGTACCGGGTAAGCAAGATCATCCATGACGCCCGCCGCCCGGCCGGCCCGGGCGATGAGGCGGTGTGCGAGGCCGGGACGGTGGTCGCGGAGCGGGCAGCGTTCTGGCGGCCGCTTGCCGAGGACACCGAGCGCCGGATGACCGTTGATGTGGCTGTCCGGCAGCTACGTGTGCGGGTGTCCCGTGAGGACCTGGCGACGTGCGCGGACATCCTGCTTGGAAACGTGTTCGCGCACACACCTGATGGTGCGGGCTGCGCCATCAGGCTCAGCGAGCGCGAGCCAGGTGGAGCATGGCTGGTCGTCGCGGACGAGGGACCTGGCTTCGGGCAGTCCGACCCCACCGAGCGTGGCCGGTCCGGCGCCGGCTCCACCGGCCTCGGCCTGGATATCGCACGGCGTATCGCCGAGTCCTCCGGCGGGATGCTGATGATCGGCCGGTCCGCCTCGGGGGGTGGACAGGTCACCGTTGGGCTCGGCCCGCCGGGCGGTGCGGGCCTGGGCAGTAACGGGCCTGGGCGGTAACGGGCCTGGGCGGTGACCGGGCATAGCGCCCGGTCCCGGTGCCGCGGATCCCTGCGGTCACGTCCGCTGGCAAGACCGCGGTCGCGCGTGGCTGCGCTTTGACATCAAACTCACACGCAGATCACGCATAGGCCTGAGGCCCGCACGAGAAGATGTGCCTCGTGCCAGGGCCGGAGGTCTGCTGGCTCCCTCGGAAGCCTCCGGTGGCACGCGAAACACAGGGAGGATCGCGTGACACAACTTGGCTCCCCGGCAACGGAGAGCAGTCCCGGCGGCCACGGCCGGCAGACGGTACGCGGATCGCGGCTCGCCCGGCGCCGCCGCACCCTGTTCTGGGTGGCTGGCGGGGCGGCCCTGCTGGCCATCGGCGGGCTGATCGGCTCCTCGTTCGTGAAGTCGCCGCAGCAGATCGCGGCGGACACCGCGGCGCCGCCACCGACCGCGACCACGGCGAAGGTTGTCTCCCAGATCCTCACCTCGTCGGTCCAGATGCGCGGCGTGGTGTACCCGGCGACGCAGTACGACGTGTACCCATCCGCCCCGGAATCGGATGCGGCAGGGGCGGGCACCGGAACTGCGGCCGGCGGTTCGGCCACCGGCGGCGGCTCGCCGGGGGCCGTCTATATCTCCCGGCTGGACGCAGCGGCCGGCCAGACGATCTCCAACGGCGAGAAGCTCGCCGAGATAGATGGCGAGCCGCTGTTCGCACTGGCCGGCCGGGTGCCCGCGTGGCGGGACATAACGCCGGGCGAGAGCGGGCCCGACGTGGCGGAACTGCAGAAGGCGCTTGCCTCGCTCGGGTACTACGCCGGCGGCGACACGCCCGGGCTGTTCGGCACGGCAACCGAGGAGGCGGTGTCCCTCTACTACGGGCACCTTGGCTACACCCCACCGGCGACGGGCGGCGTGCCGCTGACGGACGTGATCTTCCTGCCGTCGCTGCCCGCGAAGGTGATCGCGGTGAACGGCGCCAAGGGCCAGCAGCCCGGGCAGCCGTTCCTTGAGCTTGCCGCGCGCGGCTCACTGGCGCTGACCGGCGAACTGCCACCGGCATACGCCGCGCAGGTCAAGCCTGGCCTGAAGGTGAAGATCTTCGATGAGGTGACCGGCATCCACGCCGCCGGGAGCATCGCCGACGTGGGGACGGCGACGACGATAACGCCCATAGGGGCGGTCGTGAACGTCGGTGGCGGCTCGACGTCGGTGGGCGCCGCGGGCTCCACCGGTGCCGGGCCCACCGGTTCCGGTGCTGCCGGCGACGTCCGGGGCGGCCAATTCTGGCAGTGCTGCGAACCCCGGGGCTACGCCGTTCATCCCGCTGACCGTGGACCCGTCCAAGCCCCTCCCGGCGGCACTGAATGGCGAGAACGTCCTGGTCACCGTGGAGACCGGGCGGACGGAGGGGCCGGTACTCACGGTCCCGGTCGCTGCGATCGTCACCACCGGGTCCGGCACCAGCTACGTCACCGTGGCCGGCGCGGACGGCAAGCAGGCCCAGGTCCCGGTCACGCCGGGCATCTCGGAGAACGGCTATGTCCAGGTGACCCCGGCCACCGGGCACAAGCTCGCCGCCGGCGACAGCGTCGTGGTGAGCGGCTGATGACCGCACCCGTGATCGAACTGCGCGGACTCGCCCGGACCTACCCCGGCCCGCCGCCGGTCCATGCGCTGCGCCCGGCCGGCCTGGTGATCGAGGCGGGCGATTACGTTGCGGTGACCGGGCCGTCCGGCTCGGGCAAATCCACGCTGCTGCACCTGCTCGGGCTGCTCGACTCGCCGACCGCCGGCAGCTACCTGCTGGACGGCCTGGATACCAGCACATTGCCCGACCGGGACCGGGCGGCGCTGCGCGGCAGGCGGATCGGGATCGTCTTCCAGGCCTTCCACCTGCTGGCCTACCGGACGGCACTGGAGAACGTCCTGCTCGCCGAACTGTACAACCAGACATCGCGGAGCACCCGGCTCCGCGCGGCGATCGAAGCACTGGTCGCGGTCGGGCTCGGGCACCGGCTCGACGCGCTCCCCACCACACTGTCCGGCGGGGAGTGCCAGCGGGTCGCGATCGCGCGGGCGCTGGTCAACCGGCCGAGCCTGCTGCTGTGCGACGAGCCGACGGGAAACCTGGACTCCCGGAACGCCACCTCGCTGATGGAACTGCTCGGCCGGCTCAACTCCGACGGCCTCACGATCGTGATCATCACCCACGACCCGGGGGTGGCGGCCCACGCGGGCCGGACCGTGGCCATGAGTGACGGGGTAATGTCCGAGCGGGATCGGATCCGGTCATGCCTAGGCCGGGCGCTGGCCTGCCGTTGCCCCGGCTGACCGTCCGGGACGCCGCGGCCGAAGCGGTCGCGGGAATCGTGGCCCGTCCCGGCCGGGCCGGGCTGACCATGCTCGGCACCGTCCTGGGCGTGGGTGCGTTCGTCGCCGTTCTCGGCCTCACCGCGACCGGAGCGGGCCAGATCTCACAGCAGTTCAGCGTGCTTGAGGACACCACTGTCACGGTGGCCGACAACGGCCCCGCCAACGACGTCGCGCCGCCCGGCAGCTATCCGCCGATCGGCTTCCCCGCCGACGCGGACGCGATCGCCGGCCACATCAGGGGAGTGGTCGCCGCGGGTGTCTGGTGGCCGGTCGCGCTGCCGGAAGGGACGAACTTCAGCGCCTCGCAGGCGTTGTCGGGCGTAACCTCCCAGACGGTCAACCTGCTGGCCGCCTCGCCCGGGGCGGTGAAAGCGATGGACCCGGTGATGGCCGCGGGCTCGCCGCTGAGCGCCTACGAGAACGACACCGCGCAGCATGTGGCGATGATCGACACCACGACAGCCGGCACGCTCGGCATTTCCGCTGCCCGCCTGGCCAGCCACCCCGCCGTGTTCGTCAACGGGTTCGCCTACACCATCGTCGGCGTCTACAGTTCCGCGCAGCGCGTGGCCAGCGGCGGCAGCGCGATGCTGATCCCGGAGAACACGGCCCTGGAGGACTACGGCAACCCACAGCCGGGGATCGGGAGCCAAGAAGAAGCCCAGATGGTCATCGCCACCAGGACCGGCGCCGCGGCGGCGGTGGCAAAGCAGGTCGCCGCCGCCGAACTGCCGGCCGACCCGCACCGGCTGGTGGTCACACCGCCACCCAACCCGCTGAAGCTGCAGGGCGAGGTGAACGGCGACCTGGCCGGCCTGTTCCTGATCCTGGCACTGATCAGCCTGCTCATCGGGGCGGTGGGGATAGGCAACACCACGCTCGTCGCCGTGCTGGAGCGCACCGGGGAGATCGGCGTGCGGCGCGCCGTCGGTGCCCGGCCCAGGCACATCGCCGCGCAGTTCCTCGCGGAATCGACGGCGCTTGGCACGCTCGGCGGGCTGATCGGCACCTGCATCGGTGTCGGGATCGTGGTGATCTTCGCCGCCGCCCAGAACTGGACCGCCGTGCTGAACCCGGTCTACACCTTGCCCGCCCCGCTGATCGGCAGCGTGGTCGGCCTGCTCGCGGGCGCGTACCCGGCGCTGCGTGCCGCGCGGACGAGCCCACTGGCGGCGCTACGGCACGCGTGAACCGGCACGCCCGATGCCAAGGGATGCCTGGAAAGGATCGATGATGCGAATCCGCACCGGCTGGGGTCTGCTGGCCTGCTGCGCGGTCCTCGCCGCCTGCACGGCCAACGCGCCCAAAGGACCCGCCGCGACAGTGACCACACCCGCCGTGGGCAGGCCGCCCGCCCCTGCCTCCGTCGCCGCGGCCATGTCGTCGGAGGTGTTCACCCCCTACGCCGCCCTCGGCGCCGCCGACAACGACGGGCTGGCACCCGGTGACACCTACGACGCCCTGCACACCGCGTGCATGAACGACGCGGGCTACGGGCAGTACGCCGCCGACGCGCTGTACCCGGCCCGCACCAACCGCGGATTGGGCTTCCCGCAGGCCTACGGGCCGTGGGGCTACGTGGGGACCGCACTGGCGGCTCAGGAAGGCTTCCTGGTCGGAGAGGGCGGCCCGGGAGGCGGCGGCCCGGGAGGCGGCGGGCCCTTCGCCAGCCTGCCCACCGCGGCACAAGCGGCCGCGGGCAAGTGCTTCAACATCCTGGAGAACTTCAACAACGCCCAGTTCGCGCACTCCATGTCCATCATCGAGACGCTGAACAACTACATCAGCACGGACGTGGTCCAGGACGGCGAGTTCAGAAAGGCAGACAGGAACTGGTCGGCCTGCATGGCCAAGAACGGGTTCAGCTCCCCCGATGCGGAGACGTTCTGGTCGCAGGCGCTGAACAGCATCGGGCAAGGGTCGGGCCCGGGGCAGAGCCCCAACGGCCCGCCAGGCCCGCCGACCGCCGCGCAGAACAAGGCACAGATCGCGATGGCCGTGGCCGACGCGGACTGCACGCTGAGCACCGACCTGGCCGGGATCTACTTCGCCGTCCAGGCGAACTACGAGCAGCAGTTCGTCAGCGCCAACCAGCAGGCACTCAACGCCGGGGTCCGGGAGTACAAGGCCGCGTTCGCCAGGGCGCTCAAGGCGATGCCCGCCCTGCTCCAGACGACATCCGCCACACCCGACCTGCCCGGGCCGGCCCGGCAGGGCCATCATGGCGGGCACCACGGCGCGGCCACGCCGTCGCCCAGCCACTCCTGACGGCCGCCGGCTGACTTGCGCTGGCCGGGGGGCGCGCGAGCGGCCGGTTACCGGCCGCCGTTTGCTGCCTGGCCGAAGGTGGCGGACGTCGCCACGCCGCGACGGGTCAAGGTGACCTTCACCGGATTCTTCACGCCGAACTTCTGGCAGTTGAGGTTGACATACGACATGATCAGCCGGTTTGCCATGAAGCTGAGCAGGTTGTTGCCGACCGACGGCACCGGCGACGGCGCCGATGCCAGCAATGCCTCATGGTTGCTGAGGAACCGCGTCTGGATGTTCATCATGTTCCGGCAGAAGTTCGCCGGGCTGTCGGCGGCGTTGTTGCTTGGTGAGATATCCGGCTGGCCGACCATGGATCGGTAGTGGTTGGTCTTCGTGGCGCTGACGGCGTTATTGACCATCGCCATCGGGTCGTTCTCCGGCACCAGCGCGACGGGCGCCGCCTGGCTTCTGGCGGCGGACAGTTCGTCGAGGGCCTGCGACGTCCCCGGCGTTCCGCCTCGCGACAGGTCCGGCGCGGTGAAGGGCTTGCAGCCGAGCACCGGATCGAGGAAGTCGTCGAGCAGTGCGTTGTCGCTGCCGTTGGAGATGACCGTCGTGCGCGGCATGGCGGCGGCGTTCTGCTTGCTGAACTGCGCGGTCCGCCCGGCCGGGGTGAGCAGGTATTCGGTGGTTACGTTGTCGCTCGGGTCCTGGTCGACGAGAGAGAAGGCCCGGGTCGTCGGGCACGCCTTACCGGTCTTCGGAGAGACGCCCGCCGACGGCACGGTGAGCTTGCCCTGCCGTTCGGCCCGGCGCGCGGCCCAGAAGAAATGCGTGCCGTGGCAGAACGACACCTGGCCGAAGGGTGACCCCCGCAGGCCGTTGTCGCAGTGACCCTGGACCAGCGCGCGCGGCGTGGCGCCCACCTGCGTCAAGGTGGCGCCGTTGAAGCCAAAGTCGATCGTGACGACGGCGTTCTTCGGCAGCTTGGGCAGCACCGGTGCGGTCGCCGGCCGCGTGCCCTTCGTGATCACAAGCGGCTCGTACACCGATAGCTTCCCGGTGGCCGGGTCCAGGATCGTCGCCTGCACGAAGGCGCCAAGGTTCGCCGCATTCGCCATGGTGCAGCCGGAGGCCGCCGGCGACGCGCCGTCCGGGCCGGTGAGCCGGTACGGGGTGGCCAGCCCTGCCGCGGTCAGTGGGTGCGCGGGCACCATGATCTCGCAGTTCGCGTTCGCGGCCAGCTTCGCGGACGGGCATGACGCCGGGCCGGCCGATCGGGCACTGGCAGCCGTGTCGCAGGCATCCTGCTGGACTGCCGCTTTCTTTGCGGTACGGAACCCGTCCAGCAGGCCCGCCGTATGGAACCCTTCCGCCATGATTGCGCGGCGGGGCCCCGCGGCCGTGGTGGAGGCGGTGAGCATGGCCTTGATGTGTGGCGCGCCGAGGGTGGCTATCCCCGCGGCGCCTGCGGCGAGCGCCACGGCCAGGATCACGGCCGTCGGCACCCGGCCAGGTCGTGGCTGGTGCGGTAAGTTCCGGTTCCGGCGCGCGTCTCTTCTCCGGTAGGAGCGAACTCTCCGATATGACATATGCGTGTCTCTCCGTCGTCCCGCACCCGGACAGTTACGTTAGCCCGGCCGCCGCCCAGTGACTTACCGAATCCACGTATACGGCCAGATCTCTGCGCCCAGGCCGGTCTCCCAGAGACTTCACCGGGAACTCCCAGGAATGCCGGTGCCTGGCAGCCGCGCCGTCCGCCCGGCGGGCCACCTGATCTTCCTGCGGTTTTGCGCCCCGGTTCGCTAGGATCACCCTCGTCAGTGGCCGACCGCCTTTCCGGATCAGACGATGAAACCTTTCGGGCGTGCGCGTGGAGTGTTAGCCGACTGCCGGCCCGAGAGGCGGCAGGTCATCGGCGTGCCCGCCGGGCGTCCGTGCTGGTGCTTACCGGCCGCCGGAACTGTCCGGCCACACCGCCGGCGCCTGGCCCTGATCGCGGTCCTGCCCGCCAGCGGGACCGGCCCGCTCACGGCGCGGGGCCCGGCCGCGCCCGCGGTCATTCTCGCCGCGTTACAGCGGTTCCTCCTTGCCTACTCCGGAGTGTTCGCGCTCGTCGCGCTGACCGCCGCGGTGGCGGCCGGGCTGATCGCGACGGATCGCTTGATCATCGGCCCGGCTGACCGGGTGACCTTCCAGGCGGTGCATCGTGCGCTGTCGCTGGCCGCGGTGGGCTTCCTCGCGTCCCACGTGCTGCTGGAGATACTCGCGCATCGCTCGGACGCGATCGACGCGGTCGTGCCCTTCCTCGCCAGCGGGCGGACACTGTATCTCGGCCTCGGCACGCTCGCCTCCGACCTGATACTGCTGATCGCCCTGACCGGCGTCGCGCGCGGCAGGTTCGCCGCACACTGGACGGCCACCTGGCGAGGCGTGCACGTCACCGCCTATCTGGCCTGGCCGATGGCGATCCTGCACGGGCTGCTCGCCGGGCGCCCGGCCAAGCCGTACGTGGATTGGAGCTACGGGGCCTGCGTGGCAGCGGTCGCGGTCGCCCTGGTGGTCCGGCTTGTGGCTCCGCACCGGAGCCGCACGGGCGCCGCCGTGGAGCCCGCGCCCGGCCCGGCCGTGCCGAGCCTGCCCGGGTACCTGCTGACGGCCCCCCCGCCGAGCGCCCAGCTTCCCGTCCACCCGCCGGCGCATCGCGCGCTGCCTGGTGGAACCCGCGATGGCAGCCCGCCGTACGGCGTGGTGTACGGCATCGTGGACGACGGCACGCCATGTCCCCCGGAGACGTCATGATGCAGGCGACCGTGCCGGAGGCGCTCAGCATCGGCCGGCCCCGGCTGACCGCCGGCCTGGACCGGTTCCGGCGCATAGACCTGGTGGACTACCACATGGTCTTCGGCCGGCTGCCGTGCCTCACCGCCGAGCGGCTGATCGACATGGCCGAGCGGGTCGACCTGCGCGGCCGTGGCGGCGCCGCGTTTCCCGTGGCGCGCAAGCTCGCTGCCGTGCTCGACGCGGCACAACAGCGCAACCGCTCGCCGATCGTCGTCGTCAACGGGGCCGAAGGGGAACCGGGCAGCGCCAAGGACAGGCTGCTTCTGCTCAGGTCGCCCTACCTGGTCCTGGGCGGCGCCCTGGCCGCGGCCAGGGCACTGGCGGCGCAGGACATCCTCGTAGGCGTCGCCGACCCACTGGTGGCCCGGTCGGTACGCGAAGCGGCCGCCGCCGAGCCGGGCCTGGCGGCCATGGTGGGCGTGGTGGAACTGCCTGACCGGTTCGTATCCGGAGAGTCGGGCGCGCTGGTGAACGCCGTGAACGGCCGTGCCGCGCTGCCCGCCCAGGGCAAGACCCGTGCCAGCTACAGCGGAGCCGGAAACCGCCCGACCCTGCTGTCGAACGCGGAGACCTTTGCGCAACTGGCATTTCTCGCGATGGTGGGACCGGAGGGTTACGCATCCGCTGGTACCGCGGCCGAGCCCGGGACCGTGCTGCTGACGGTTGGCGGTGCGGTCACCCGGCCGGCCGTGGTGGAGGTGCCCACGGGGGCGCCGCTCGGGCACGTACTCGGGCTGTGCGAGGCCGGGCCGGCCGAGGGCGTGCTGGTCGGCGGGTACCACGGCGGCTGGGTACCGGAGGAAGCCGCCTATGGCGTGCCGGTCAGCCGGGCCGGGCTGGCGGCGGCCGGCGGCACGCTGGGTGCGGGCATCGTATTGCCACTCGGCCAGGACAGCTGCCCGCTCGGCGAGGTGGCCCGGGTGGCCGCGTTCCTCGCGAAGGAGTCCTCCGGCCAGTGCGGGCCGTGCCGGCTGGGCCTGCCGGGCATCGCGCGCTCACTGGCGGCCCTCGCCAACGGTTCGGGGGGCGTTGATGCGCTGGATGCCGCACGCCGTGGTGCGGCGGCCGTCCGCGGCCGCGGCGCGTGCTCGCACCCGGACGGGGTGTTCAGGTTCGTGCTGTCCGCCCTCGACGTCTTCGCCGATGATCTCGCCGCGCACCTGTCCCGCGGCGGCTGCGGCCGCCCGGTCCGCAACTACCTGCCGCTGCCCCCGGCGGCCGGCGAAGCGCAGCTTGCCATCGACTGGACCCGCTGCCGGGGTCACGGTCTGTGCGCGCACATCGTGCCCGAACTCGTGCACCTGGATCCCCAGGGTTTCCCGGTGATGCTGGACACGCCGGTCCCACCGTGGCTGGAGCGCGCGGCGCGCCAGGCCGTCGAGATGTGCCCGGCGCTGGCGCTGCGGCTCACTCCGGCCAGCCCGGCTGCGATGGCTGCCCCGGCCGAGCCAGGGTGGCTGGGCCGGGCCCTGGGCCACGTGCACGGCCCGGTCGTTAACACGGTCCCCGACCTGATCGTGTCCGAAGAGTGGATCGCCGAGATCTCCGCTGATCGCGAACCTGTCGCGGATGAGCAGACGGCATACGGCGTCGTAGCCGACGAGACGTGGGAGACGTAACGGGCCGCACCATCGTTCAAGACCAGCGCCGGGCGCATCACCCAGGCTGGGGCCATAGACCGAATCTATGGAGCGGCTCATGGAACTGACACATGACCCCGCACAGGTGGCCGCGTTTGTGGCGTTCTCAGCGGTGGTCGCCGGGACCCCGGGCCCCAGCAATGCCCTGCTGACCGCCGTCGGCGCCAGGGCCGGCGTCCGGCGCGGTCTGCCGAGCCTGCTGGGGCAGGTGACCGGGATGGGCGCGATGCTGTTCGCCATCACCCTGGGATTGGGCAACGTGCTCCTTGCGCACCCCTTGGCCCTGGAGATCCTCAAGTGGGGCGGGGCAGCGATGCTCTGCTGGATGGCCTGGCGGATCGCGACCGCGGGACCTGCCGAAGGGGCCACGAACGCACCGGCTGGATTCCTCGGTATGGCCGCCTTCCAGTGGGTCAACCCCAAGGGGTGGCTGGTCGGCGTCGCGGCCATCGCCACCTTCCTGGACCGGCGCGCCGGTGGTGCCCTGGCCCAGGCCGTCCTCTTCGCGATCCTGTTTACGCTGGTGGCCTTCCCCAGTTGCTTCCCCTGGCTGGCGTTCGGCGCCGCGCTGCAGCGCTTTCTCCGTACCCCACGCGCCCGGCGCATCCTCAACGGCGCCATGGCGGCCCTGCTGGCCGCATCCACGATCCTGCTGGTGTGGACTGGATATTGACCTCGGGGAAGGGTGAGCCCATGGGAGCGAGTGCGGCAGGGACCGCCCATGGCCGCTCTTAGACTGAGCGGCCATGAGTTGCTGGAGGGGAAGCGCGCGCTGGTCACCGGCGGTACCACCGGCCTGGGCCTGGCCATAGCCGGGCGGTTCCTGCGGGAGGGCGCGCGAGTGGTGATCACCGGCCGCGATCCCGGCCTCGGTGAGCGCGCCGTGCACGCACTGGGCCCGGGAGCCCGGTTCATCCCGGCCGATGCCGCCGACCCGGCCGCGACCGCCTCGTCGGTGCGCGCCGCGGTGGACCATCTGGGCGGCCTGGATGTGCTGGTCAACAACGCCGGGGCCGGGGTGGCCGCGCGGCTCATCGAGACCCCGCTCGCCGACTACGACCACGTCATGAACGTGAACGTCCGCGGCTACCTGCTCTACGCCCAGCACGCCTACCCGCACCTGGCCCGGGCCCGCGGTTGCATGATCCACATTGCCTCGGACGCCGGGATCTGGGGCGAGCAGGCGACCGGTCTGTACTCGGTGACCAAGGCCGCCGTCGTCATGCTGGGCAAGATGCTGGCACTGGACGGCGGCCCGGATGGTGTCCGGTCGAACGTGCTGTGCCCGGGCGACATCTGGCCCGGCATGCGGCACATGGGGCCGCCGGGCAGCCAGGACCGGGGCGAGGACAGCGGCGACTGGCCGGTGCCGCCGATCGGCAGGATCGGCCAGGCCGGCGACGTCGCCGCTGCCGCGGTGTTCTACGCCAGTGCCGACGCCGAGTTCATCACCGGCACCACGCTGCTGGTGGACGGCGGGATGACGGCCGGCTACCTGCAAAGGGAACGCGAGGAGCGGGGATGACCCGGTTCGCTTCGGTGCCTGGCGTCCGCCTGGCCTATGAGGTTGCGGGTGCTGGTGACCCGCCGCTGGTCTTCGTTCATGGCTGGTGCTGCGACCGTTCGTACTTCGCCCCGCAGGTCAGGCATTTCTCCGCCAGTCATGCCGTCGCGACGGTGGATCTGCGGGGGCACGGCGAAAGCGGCAGGCCGGAGCCCGGCCCGGGCACCTATGACATTGCCGTGCTGGCTGAGGACGTGCTCGCGGTCGCCGCGGCAGCCGGGCTCGGCCAGCCGGTGCTGGTGGGGCACAGCCTGGGCGCGCTGGTCGGGCTGGTGTGCGCGGCCCGGCCAGGGGCGGTCCGCGCCCTGGTGATGGTGGACCCGGCGCCGATCACGAACGAGGCCGCCAAGGCGTTCTTCCGTGACTCCGTGGACGCTGTCCGCGCTGACGACGACCGGTCCTGGCGGACGTCGTTCGTGACGGGGATGTTCCTGCCCACCGATGCCGCCCGCAGGCAGGCCATCATCGAGGCATTCCCCGCAACGGCGCCGGGGATCGCGGCCGATGTGCTGCGGGCGATGGGCGAGTTCGATGGGGCGGCGGTGCTGGGCAGCGCCACGGTGCCGGTGTTGTCGATCGGCTCGGCCGGTCCGGCCAACTCCGCTGCCGATCTCCGCCAGGCCTGCCCGCCGATCGTGATCGGCCAGACGGTCGGGGCCGGTCACTTCATCCAGCTCGAAGTCCCTGACCAGGTGAATGCCATGATCGACCGATTCCTGACGATCACCGACCTGTCGGCACGCCGGTAACCGGGCCAACGGGCGATTTGCTGGAAAGGCGAGGATCCGGCCGTTGCCGATGGCAGCATGTGGCCTCGTGCGGATCATGACCGGTACCGGCGTGCTCGCCCTGGCTGGTTCGGCTGCCCTGCTGGCGGCTTGCGGTACAACCGGGGTTCCAGTCGCGCCGCGGGCGGCATCGTCCAGCCAGCCGGCCGCGGCCTCGCCGGCCAGGGCCGCGGGCGCCGGCGAAGCCGGGTCTGCCGCCTTGACCAGCAGCCGCAAGCAGGCTGCCCCGGCGCGGCAACGGCCCCTCGCCGGGAACCCGGCCGGAGGTGTGCCCATTCCCGCCGCCGCGCGGCCGGTGAACACCTCCCACCCGGATCAGGTGATCGGCAACGGGACGGCCGCCAGCTGCACGTCCGGGGCCGTGGTGGCGGCCGTCGCCAAGGGCGGTGTGATCACCTTCGACTGCGGTGCCAAGCCAGTGACGATCATGATGCACGCCACCGCCAAGGTCCGTAACACCAGTTCCGAGGTGGTGCTGGACGGCGGCGGGAAGGTGACGCTCAGCGGCGGCGGGGCCCGGCGCATCCTGTACCTGGACACCTGTGACCCGGCCCAGGTCTGGACCACGTCGCACTGCCAGGACCAGGCCACGCCCAGGCTCATCATCCAGAACATGACGTTCAGGGACGGGAACTCCACGGGCCAGCAGTACGACGGTGGTGGCGGGGGTGCGATCTTCGACCGCGGCGGCCAGCTCAGGGTGATCAATTCGATCTTTGCCGGGAACCGTTGTGACCCCAGCGGCCCCGACCTCGGCGGTGCCGCCATCCGGGCGCTCAGCCAGTACCAGAACCGTCCGGTGTATGTGTCCTACAGCACCTTCCGCGGCGGCGTCTGCGCCAACGGCGGGGCGCTGAGCAGCATCGGGGTCTCCTGGACCGTGCTGGACAGCCGCATGACCGGCAACCAGGCCATCGGTGTGGGCGCCAACCCGGCCCGCCCCGGAACCCCCGGCGGTGGCAGCGGCGGGGCCATCTACAACGACGGCGATACCTACCACCTCAAGGTCGAGGGCACGATCATCTCCGGCAACCACGCCCGGGAGGGCGGCGGAGCCATCTTCTTCGTCAGCAACGACCGGACCGGCACGCTGCTGATCGAGAAATCCACGCTGAGCGGCAACCCCAGCGACGGGTTCTTCACGGCCGGGTACCCGGGCATCTTCTTCCTCGGCCACGGGCACCCGGTCGTGATCGCCGCCACCATCAGCTAGCACGGCGCCGCCTTACGGGGCGCCCGGCTTCGTCAACGCCACCACGGCGGGGTTGGCGGCGGCCGTTTGACGCAACTGGTTGGTTGCCATACTATAGCAACCAATCAGTTGCTACTTAGCTGGAGGCCGTCGTGGGTTTTCCTGATCGCATCGAGCGGACCGTGGAACTGGCAGCCCCGCCGGAGAAGGTATGGGCGGCGCTGACCACGGCCGAGGGCCTGGCCGCCTGGTTCGGCGACGAAGCCGCAATCGACCCGCGTCCCGGCGGATCGGCCTGGATGAAGTGGAACGAGGGACACACGGCGCAGATGCGGGTGGAACGGGTGGAGGAGCCGCGGGTGTTCGGGTTCACCTGGCACATCTTCGGGCTGCCCGACGACGACCCGCGCCGCACCTATGTCGAGTTCACGCTCGAACCGGCCGATGGGGGCACCCGGCTGACGGTCGTCGAGAGCGGGTTCGCCCAGTTGTCGGCCGAGGCCTTCCATGAGGCGTTCGACGGCAACACCCGGGGCTGGGCAAGTGAGCTGGCCGAACTGGGCGCCTACCTCGATGCCGCCTGATACCGAGGCGATCGCCGAACAGGTCTTCGTGGCCCTGGCCGACCCAAGCAGGCGCGCCATCCTTGCGGCGCTGGCCGCAGCGGGCCCGGCCACGGCCACGGACCTGGCGGGCCGGCTGCCAATCACCCGGCAGGCGATCGCCAAGCACCTGGCCCTGCTGGCCGAGGCGGGCCTGGTGCGGGCCGAGGCGGGGGAGCGGCGCCGGGTGCGGTACCGGCTGCGCTCCGCGCCGATGCAGATGGCACAGCAGTTCCTGGCCGCGCTGGCCCGCGACTGGGACAGCCCGCTTCGAGCGTTGCAGGACCACCTCGAACGGGATGCGCGCGAGCCGGCCGCGGCTCCGCTGCACGGACCCCGAGGACGTTGACAGAAAGGCAGGTACCACCTTGAAGACCCCGCCGATCGTCCCGCCGGAGGAGTGGGAGGCAGCGCGCCAGCGGCTGCTGGTGAAGGAAAAGGAACTGACCCGTGCCAGGGACGCGCTGGCGGCGGAGCGCCGCCGGATGCCGTGGCTGGCGGTGCAGAAGGAATACACATTCGACGGGCCCGAGGGAAAGATGAGCCTGCCCGACCTGTTCGAGGGGCGTCGCCAGCTCATCGTCTACCGCGCGTTCTTCGAGCCCGGCGTGTACGGCTGGCCCGGCCACGCGTGTCCCGGCTGTTCCCTGATGGCCGACCAGGTCGCCCACGTCGCGCATCTGAACGCCAGGGACACCACGTTCGCCTACGCCTCGCGTGCGCCGCAGGCCGACATCGCGCGGCTGAAGGCGCAGATGGGCTGGGCGATGCCCTGGTACACGATGACCGACGACTTCGACGCCGACTTCGGCGTGGACCAATGGCACGGCACGAACGCCTTCTTCCGCGACGGCGACCAGGTGTTCCGCACCTACTTCCTCAACAACCGCGGCGACGAGGCGCTGGGCAGCACCTGGAGCTACCTGGACATCACCGCGCTCGGGCGGCAGGAGGAGTGGGAGGACTCGCCCGAGGGCTATCCCCAGGCCCCGCCGTACTCCTGGTGGCGGTGGCACGACGCCTACGGCGATGCCGAAGGAGACGACCATGAAGGATGATCAGGAGAAGGCCGGGCTGCCGCCGGTCGCGGAGCTGTGCCACCTTCATTCCCGCGACATCACCTACGCGGTCTTCTGTCAGGGGCCCTACGGCGAAAGCATCCGGTACCACGACTTCATGGGCTGGGTCATGCCGTGGTACTCAGCCCGGAACTCCGTCGGTGCAGCCGGGCGCTCCGACGATCTCGCCGGGAACTGATTGTGGACGCCAAGTCTTCCTACGGGCGCACCGGCCTGACCGGTGCCGGGCCGGTGACGACGGCAGCCGCGCTGGCGGCGACCCTCGGGCTGGCCGCCGCGTGCTGGGTGGTCTCGGTCTGGCAGATGAACGGGATGGACATGGGCACGGCGACCCCGCTCGGCTCGTTCGCCTTCTTCATCGCCGTGTGGGCGGCCATGATGGCGGCGATGATGCTGCCGGCCGCCGCCCCGGCGGTGCTCAGGCGCGCCCGGGCCGGCGGTGCGCGCGCCGTGCCGCTGTTCGTCGGCTCGTACCTGGCCGTCTGGGCACTGGCGGGCGTGCTGGTCTACGCGGTGGACCGGCCGCACGGGACCCTCGTCGCCGGCGTGGTGACGATCGCCGCGGGCAGCTACGAGTTCACGCCGGTCAAGCAGCACTACCGCCGGCGCTGCCGGGACGCCGCCGGCTCCGGGCTCGGGTTCGGCCTGTGCTGCGCCGGGTCGAGCGTGGGGCTGATGGCGGTGCTGGTGGCCCTCGGGGTCATGAGCCTCACCTGGATGGTGGTGATCGCCGTCATCGTCCTCGCCCAGAAGCTCCTGCCCCCCATCGCCGCCGTGGATGTGCTGCTGGCGCTGGCGATCATCGGTCTGGGGTTCTGGATCGTCGTGAGCCCCGCGTCGGTTCCCGGCCTTGCCCCGCCGATGTGAGCCCGGGCTTCTTGCCGCCCGCGCCGGTCCCGGGTGAGGATGACCGCTGTGGCCCAAGTTCAGATGCCAGATCTGCTGACCCTCTATGCCTCGTCTCAGCCCGGCAAGCCAGCCGTCATCGATGACCGGCCAGGCACCGGCGCCGTCACGTGGACCTACGCCCGGCTCGAGGCGGAGGCGAACCGGGTGGCGAACGCGCTTGCCTCGCTGGGGGTGGGCCCGGACGAGAAGGTCATCTGGTGCGGGCCCAACTCGCCGCAGGTCGTGGCGGTCGTCAATGCGACCAGGAAGCTCGGGGCGGTCGCGGTCCCGCTGAACTACCGGCTGACCGCCGAGGAAGCCCGCTACATCGTGACCCATTCCGACGCCAGCGCCGCGTATGTCGATGCGGAGTATGCGCACCTGATACCGGCACCCCAGGGCAACCTGCGTCATGTGCTCGTGCATGGCGGCACCGCCCCGCCAGGGACGCTCGGCGAGGACTTCGTCGCCCAGGCTTCGGCCGGGCCGCCGGCCGCGGCGACCGAGGGCACCGTCGCGACGATGATCTACACATCCGGGACGACCGGCAAGCCCAAGGGTGCCTACCGCAAGATCACCGACCAGACCACCGCCGTCGCGCTGATCGGCTTCATCGGCTACACGGCGGACGACGTCTACCTGACCTCAGGCCCGCTCTATCACAGCGGGCCGCTGGCGTTCATGGGCGTCGGGCTCACCCTCGGCCAGACGATCATCATCCAGCGGAAGTTCGACCCGCAGGACTGGCTGCGGCTGGTGGACAAGTACCAGGTCACCTCCACCTTCTCCGCGCCGCCGCTGATCCGGCTGGTGTGTGCGCTGCCCGCCGGGATCAAGGCCCGCTATAACCGGTCCTCGATGCGGATCATGCTGGCCAACGCCGCGCCATGGAGCTTCGCGCTCAAGCAGGCCTACCTGGCCGACTTCCCGCCGGACTCGCTCTGGGAGGTCTACGGATCGACCGAGCTCGGCATCAACTGCGTCCTTGAGCCCAGGGACCAGCTCCGCAAGCCCGGCTCGTGCGGCAAGCCGGCCCCCGGTGTCGAGATCCGCCTGCTTGACATCGACGGCAACGAGGTCACCGGGACCGGCCCGGAGCACTCCGGTGAGCTGTACGTCTCCTCCGCCGCGGTCTTCAGCGAGTACTACAAGCAGGCCGACAGCTACCGGGCCGCCATGCACGGCGGCTTCCACACCGTGGGCGACATCGCCTACCGGGACGAGGAGGACTTCTATTACATCTGCGACCGCAAGAACGACATGATCATCTCCGGCGGGATGAACGTCTATCCCGCCGAGATCGAGGCTGCCCTGGAACAGCATCCGGGCATCTTCGACGTCGCGGTCTTCGGGATCCCCTCCGAGCAATGGGGTGAGCAGGTGCACGCCACCGTGGTCCTGGCACCGGGAACGTCGCTGTCGGCGGCGGGCGTGATCGCTTACGCCCGCGAGCACCTGGCCGCGTACAAGTGCCCCCGCTCGGTGGCCTTCGCCGATGAGCTGCCGCGCACCGGCTCGGGCAAACTGCTCAAACGCAAGCTCCGGGCTCCTTACTGGGCCGGTCATGCAAAGCAGGTCGGCTGACCCACCGCTGCGGCAGCGATGGCTGGGCAGTCATCCGGTTTGCGCGGCGACATCTACCGGCGCATACGGATACTTCCGCTCGATCAAGGCGGTCAAGCGGTCCCGGTCCGGTGCGAGCAGGGCCTTGACCCCTTCCGCGCTCACGTCCGCGACGATGACGTGGCCAACCTCGTCGTGGACGTCGCTGAAGAGGCCGTGCGTATTCATCTTCTGTGCCTGGTAGCGGTTGTCGTCGGTCGGGCTGACGTAGTGGACCGCCCAGATCTTGTAGCGGTGGACCAGGAAGAGGTGGATCAGCGTCATCAGCCGCTTCTGGCGCAGGGCGCTGTCGAAGGTGTTCTGGTCCCGGACCGAGAGGATGTTGCGGCCCCGGCGATCGGCGATCACGCCGAAGATGATGTTGGCGACCTGTTCCCCGCCCGTGTTGGCCAGGGTGAGTTCCAGCAACTCCGAGCCCGCGGTGTGCGGCCGCAGCCCGACATGCAGCGGGCCCGGGATCTGGTGGTACTTCGTCCACATCGCGAGCCATTCTTCGAGCAGCTTGGTCGGCACCTCGGTCTGGATCAGGTGCTGGTGCTGCGTCGAGCCCTTGCCCATCGCCTTGGTGGCCGCCGTGCCGCCGGAAGAGGCCATGAGCGCCGCATCCAGCCGCGGCCCGCCTACGAGCGTCTGTGGCGTCCGGTACGGCGATTCGACCAGCCGGAGCTTCCGCTGCAGCCGGGCCAGGGAGAGCATGCCGTCCTGCCTGAGCGCGGTGGCAAAGTCCTCTGCCGCCAGGCCGTCGATCTGATGCCCGCCGTAGGTGATGAAGTTGAAGACGAACCCCAGCTTGCCGAGTTCCTCCGGGAATCTCCGCATTTCCTCCTCGCTCATCCCGGTGGTGTCCCAGTTGAACGATGGCGACAGGTTGTACGCGAGCATCTTGGCGGGGAACTCGGCGTGGATCGCCTCGGCGAAGTGCCGGGCATCGGCCAGGTTCGCGGTCTTGGTCTCCATCCACAGGAGGTCGGCGAACGGGGCGACAGCCAGCGATCTGGCGACCGCGTACTCGATTCCGCTCTGTATCTGGTAATAGCCCTCGGGAGTCTTGGAAGCCTCGCAGTCCCAGATGATGTCGATGCCCATCGACCTGGCCCTGGCCCGGGCGGCGTGGAAGGACGTTCGGTTCGCGAAGGCCAGCCACTCGCCGGCGCTCAGGTCGAACTGCTCACCCTCGCTGGCGCGGAATTCCATCACGTCCGCCACCGCCTGGGGATAGCTCATCAGGTTGGCCTCGGACTGCCACGCCTCCAGATACCGCGTCTGGACACTGTCCACCAGTGTTTCGACCGAGGACCCGTCGCCCTGCAGGAATGCCTTCGCGCTCTGTTCGAGCACGCGCGTCACACCCGCCCGGTCAAGCCACGCGCTGGCCTCGTCGTACTCCTCGGCGGAGATCTTGTACAGCAGATGACCGCGCGCGTCCTCGATGCCCAGCTCGCGGAGCTTCCTCAAGATGGCGAGGTAGCCGACCTTGTAGGTCGGCAGTTCAACGTTGGTGGCGCCCAGGATGAACGGATGATCGCGCTCGTCCCCGCGCCCCTCAAGGAACGTGGCCGATTCGGCGTCGGTCCGGGCCACGATGATGCCTGGCACCTTCATGACGTCGAGCTGGAAGCGCGCGGCGCTCAGCCGCTTGATCTGCTCGTCCACACCGACGAGCACCTTGCCTCCTTGGTGCCCGCACTTCTTGGCGCCGGGCTTCTGGTCCTCGATGTGGTAGCCAGCGACCCCGACCTCAACGAAACGGCGGATCAGATTCCGGACGTGCGCATCGCCACCATGTCCGGTGTCGGCGTCGGCAATGATGAACGGCCGGTAGTCGACCTCGGGCGAGGCAGCACGTTGCGCCGCGCTCATGCGGGACCGGGCGAACCGCTGGTTCCGGTCCGCCGTGAGCAGGGCGCGCACTATCGGCGCGGCCTCGTCGGGCACCTGGGAGAGCGGGTAGCTGGCCAGGTCGGGCCCCGGGTCCTCGGTCACCGAGCCCCGGGCCGAGGTGGCCCAGCCGCCGAGGTAGATGCCCTCGATGCCCATCCGCTTCAGCGCCACCGCCTGACCAGGTGAATAGGGCCCGAAGGTGGTGATCTGCTGGCGCCCGCCGAAGAGCTGCCTGAGCCGCTCGTGGAACTGCTCGGCCGCCATTCTCGCCACGGTGTAATCGGTGGGGATAGTGCCTCGCTGCTCCACCACCTGACGCGCAGAGTACAAGCGCGTGACGCCCTCGAATCGAGGGCTGGCAAACCATCCTGCGGTCTCGCCGATTTCCGACTCGAACGAGCTTGCAGCTGGCTTCTCGGCGGCTTCCGGATCGAATGTCTTCATGACTGGCTCCTGCCGCTCCTGCACCGCGGCGCTTCTCGGGACCTCGAATCCTGCTATCAGATCCAAGTGTGAGCACACCAGGTAGAGGCGAAGGTCCCACCCCGGCTGGCCGGCGTGCTGGAGCAGGTGATCCGGCTGCTCCTGGAGGAGGTTGGCTATGCTGGCGTGGGCGGTGGCCGCTGTGGCCCGTGGCGCGGGTGCGCAAGTGCCCGTCTCAAGGCGGGAGGCCTTCATGGCTGACAGAACGGCAGGACCGGAAGATCCCGGGGACAAGGTGAGCCCGGGGAAGAAACCAGATTCCCCGGATCGGGCAACCGCCGACGGCCACGCAGGTTCCCGCAAGGGTGCGGGCCAGCGGGATGAAGCCGCTGCCAAGGACGAGGCGCAATCCAAGTTCCGTGCGGCGCTGGAGCGCAAGCGCGCCAGGGAAACAGGCGTCGCCGACGGGCACCGGGGCATGGACGGCGGGAAGATTCACGGCGCTCACGGCCCGGCCAGCAACCGCCGCCAGTTCCGCCGCAAGAGCGGCTGATCCGCCGGAGCTGTCAGTCCTGCGCGGAGTGGCGCTGCAGGAACTCCAGGGTGCGACGGTTGAACTCCTCGACGTTCTCGTAGATCGGGGCATGCGCGCAGTCTTCGAATACGAAGAGCTCGCTGTGCGGGATTGCCTGGGTGAGTGGCTCGGCGAAACGAGTGGATGTCACCATGTCGTGCCGTCCGAAGGTGATCAGCGTCGGTGCCTGGATGGAGCCCAGCGCTGCCCGCGCGTCGTGGGTCAGGACCGCTTGGGACTGGCGCAGGAATGCGTCCACCGGCGGCATCGGCCGGCCGCGGACGAAGTCGGCCAGCGAGTCAATGTATTCCGGCCGCGCCGCGTACAGCTCCGGGGTGAAGCACCACGGGAAGATGCCCTTGATCACCATGTCAGTCACACTGCCCAGTGCCTGCGCCATGATCTGCCAGCCCTCCACCACCCCGGCGCGCCAGCGGGCCGCCCGGTACGGCCGCCTATGACAGGCTGGCCGTAGCAGCCCAGACTGGGCCGCAAGCCATCAAAGGAGAGCGGCATGAGCGTCTACAGGGTGACCGAGATCATCGGCACAAGCGGCACGTCGTGGGAGGACGCGGCCGCGGAGGCGATCAGGACTGCGGCCGGGACGCTCCGCGATCTTCGGGTGGCCGAGGTCGTCAAGCAGGATATTCACCTGGACGACAGTGGCGCGATCACCTACCGGACCAAGCTTCAGCTCTCGTTCAAATACGAGAACGAGCACTGACCCCGGCTCCCCGGTCACCGCCCGGACATGCTGTCGTAGCCCGTGGCCGTGCTCAGCGTGCTGGGTCGCGTCGCACAGTTTCCGGTCCCGTCGCGGTAGACGATCGTGCCTTCGCGGCGCGGCAGCGGTGGGCGGCTACTTCCAGACGGTCGGGTAGTTGGCCGGAAGGAGGCCGTATGCGGTCTGGCCGGCGTTAGGTGCGGCTGGCACGCCAAGCAACTGGAGCAGCTCGTCGAAGTTGAGCCCGATCCTGGTCGGGAACGGGCCGCCGCCGCCGATGCCCCCGGCTTCCGGGAGCTCCGATTCCGCGGACACGCTGGTTGACTGCGCCCATCCGGTCTCGATGCCGTCGCCGCCGCTGAACATGTTGGCGATCACGGTCGAGGGCGTCACATGCTGGCCGGCCTGAACGGCCGGCGTGACGTCCTCGGCCAGATAGACCATCAGGCCCGCGTCCGGGCCGTCGGTGAGCCGGTAGGTGATCCAGCCGCCGCCGGGCCATCCGGCGTTCTCGCCCGCACTGGCCACGATGGCGTCGCCGAGGGCATAGACCGGGCCCGTCCCGCCGAAGTCGACGCCCTCGTCGATGCGCTCAGGCACCAGGCCGCTGACGCTGCGCAGCGGGTTGACGTAATAGGGCCGTCCCGGGCGGCTGACGGCGACACTGACGATCTTGGGCTGTTGGGTGACGTGGGCACGTGGCGAGGCCGGGCGCTGGCTCATCAGGTCCTGGTAGGCGGCCGCCGACGGCAGGCCGAGCTCATCGGCCTGGTTGAGCGCGGCGGGGTGGTGCGCCAGCGCCATCAGGTGGACCGAACCCAGCCAGGCGGAGACCAGCAGAGCCGAGCCCGCAACGGCCGCGACCGCGATCCGGGCGGGCTTGTTCCGTGCACGCGGCGAGGACCTCCGGTGCTGGGCAGCCGCGCCAGGGCGGGCGGGCGCGGATTGCGACTTCCGGTGCCGTGCGTGCGGGTGGGACACGATCGACCTTCGGTCAGGCGCGGCAAACGCGCCAGCCATCACCCGGGTGCTGGCCCGGCAGGACCGTCGCCAGCTGCGTGTGGATCCTGAGCGGGTTCAGGGCGGCAGGATCGCGAGGCATCACACGCTGGGTGCTGTTGACCCACCAGGGTGCACCACATGCAGGGGTCGGCGGGCCGGAACTACGCAAGAGGCAGGTGCCGCTACGCCATGTCGATCGCTCCCGGAGCCTGGCCGGTGGCAGGTGCCAGGCGGCCGGGCCATAGGCTTCGGCAGGGCGGGCCTGTGGCAATCTGGCAGCAGAACCATGATCAATCGCGGAAGGTTGCATGACCTCAGCACGTGACCTGGCCGACCGGCTGCACCGGCGCTGGCTGGAAGAAAACCCGTTCGCCGCCACGATGTACGGCGTCCCCGGGTATGACGATCTGCTCCCGGACGACAGCGAGGAGGGCCAGCAGGCCTGGCGCGCCGAGATCGGCCGGTTCCTGGCCGAAGCCGACGTGATCGCGGGCGGGCAGCTGACGCCCGCGGAGGCGGTCACGCTCGACTGTGCCAGGGCAGCAGCCACCCAGGAGCGGGAGAGCATCGACCTGGCGGGCGACGAGCATACGGTCACCGCGATGCAGTACGCGGGCCCGGCGGCTTTCCTGGCGGTGGCGGCCCGGACGGTCCTGGTCGACCAGACCGCGGCCGAGGCCTACCTGACCCGGCTGCGGCGCAGCGGCGCCTGGCTCGACCAGCTCGGAGACCGGCTGCGGGCCGGGGCACGCAAGGGGCGGCTGCCGGTCGCCCCGCTGGCCGAGCAGGCCGTCACCTGGGCCGAGGGGATCCTGGCCGCTCCGGAGGCCAGCCCGGTGCTTTCCCCACGGCCACCGCAGGGATGGCAGGCGGCGGACTGGGCGGAACAGTGCGCGGCTGCCGCCGCGGAGGTGGTGCACCCCGCGCTGGCCAGGTGGGTGGCATGCGTCAGGGAGTTGCTGCCGCGGGCCCGGCCGGCCGGGCAGGCCGGGCTGGTCTACCTGCCCGGCGGCGAGGAGGACTACGCCCGGGCGGTCCGGATCTATACCACCCTGCCGTTGTCTCCGGAGCAGCTGCACCAGACCGGCCTGGACCATGTCGCGGCGCTGGAGGCCCGGGCCGTGGAGGTGGGGGCCCGCCTGGGGCTTTCCGGGCTGGACGAGGTCTTCACCGCGCTGCGGGACTCGGCCGGGCAGGTGTCACCGGAAGAGGCGATCCGCCGGGCGGCGGCCGCGGTGCAGCGGGCCGAGGAGCGGGCCGCGGAGTTCTTCCCCGAGCCGCTGCCACCGCCGTGCGAGGTGACGCCCATGCCGGAGGTGGTGGCCGTGAGCGGCGCGGCGCCGCACTACACGCCGCCGCGCCTGGACGGCGGGCGGGCGGGGACGTTCTGGTTCAATACCAGGCGGCCCACCGCGGGCACCGGATGGGACACCGAGGTGGTGGCCTTCCACGAAGCGGTGCCGGGGCATCACCTGCAACTGTCCCGCCTGCAACTGCTCACCAGCCTGCCCGACCTCCAGCGCCAGCGGAGCATCGCGGTGTTCTCCGAGGGCTGGGGCCTGTACGCCGAGCAACTCGCCGAGGAAGCGGGCCTGTACGCCGACGAGCGCGGCCTGCTCGGCTCGTTCAGCACGTCGCTGATGCGCGCCGCCCGGCTGGTGGTGGACACCGGCATCCACGCCTTCGGCTGGAGCCGCGAACGGGCCCTCGGCTTCCTGGTGGAGCATGTCCCCATGCCGCGGGAGTTCCTCGCCGCCGAGACCGACCGGTACGTGGTGATGCCCGGCCAGGCGCTCGCCTACCTCACCGGCAAGCTTGAGATTCTCCGGATCCGCGACGAGGCCCGCAACCGCCTGGGCCCGGCCTTTTCCCTGCCTGCCTTCCACGGTGCCGTCCTTGACCACGGCTCGCTGCCCATGCCGACCCTGGCTCGCAGCATCGCGGGCTGGCTGGATCAGGCCGGCTGACCGGCCATGGGCGATCCGGTGACCACTCAGGGGTACGTCGAGGTCCCGGGCGGCCGGGTCTGGTACCAGATCGCCGGGCCTTCATCGAAGAGCGCGAGTCATACATCAGGGTGGTCGAAGACTTCCTCGCCCGGGCCGAGGCCGGGGCAGGTTCCTGACGGCCGGCCTTATCGCGCGGGGCCGATCAGGTCCCACTTGTTGCCGGCGATGTCGCGGAACACCGCGACCTGCCCGTAGGCCTCGGTGCGCGGCTCGGTGAGGAACTCGCACGCCCGCGGCGGCCATCCGCGCGCGGGCGGCGCCGAAGTCCTCGACATGGAGGAAGAAACCCACCCGGCCGGCCGTTTGGCTGCCGACGACGGCGGCCTGATCGTCCCCGTCGGCCTGGGCTAGCAGCAGGCCCGTGACGGCACCCCGTGGCTTGACCACCACCCACCGCTTGGGCCGCCCGTCGTTGGTCAGGGCCGGAGAGTCTTCGGCCAGCTCGAAGCCCAGCGCGTCGACGAAGAAGCTGATGGCTGAGTCGTAGTCGTCCACCACGATGGCGATGAGGCCCAGATGCACAACCCGAAGCTACCGGTCAGGTCCTGCGCTCGCGGCACGGGGTGGTTACCCGATGAGTTCCGGGCACAGGGACGGTGGCTGGATGGGCGATGGCCGGCCGAAAGGCGGTCACGCGCTGGCGATCCTGCCCGGGCTGACGCACTACGACATCTTCAGCTCACCGCTGCTGGCCGCCGTCACCCTCGCGTTCCTCGACGACCAGCCAAGCTGACCTGCCGGGCGGAGCCGCAGGCCAGGGCGCGGGCCAGGACGCCGCGCCGCTCGCTGCTCGTCAAGAGGCCGCATCGGCAACGGAGCCAGGCCCGGCGCCACGCTGGCCGGCCGGCGCCTTCTGGCGGGTGAACGCGGGGAGCAGGCGGGCCAGCACCAGGGCGCCGGCGATGCAGGCCAGGCCGCCGGAGACGACGGATGCGGTCGTGCCGAAGGCGGCGGCCACCGCCCCCGACTCCGCGTCTCCGATCCGCGGGCCGCCGGTGACGACCGCCATCTGCACACCCATCAGGCGCCCGCGCAGCGCGTCGGGCACGGAGAGCTGGATGATGGTGTTGCGGAACACCGCCGAGATGACGTCGGCGAGCCCGCCGACGGCCAGCAGTGCGAGCGCCGCGGGCAGCCAGTGCACCAGCCCGAAGCCGGTGATGGCCGCACCCCAGACGATGACCGCGATGATGACCGTGCGGCCCTGCCGCCGGACCCGGCGGACCCAGCCGGTGGTGAGCGCGCCGAGCAGGGCGCCGGCGCCGGGAGCGGCGTAGAGCAGTCCGAGCGTCCGCGCCCCGCCGCCGAACACCGTGGCGGCGAGTGCGGGAAACAGGGCGCGCGGCATGCCGAACACCATCGCGTTGATGTCGAGCAGATAGGCGCCCTGGAGGACCTGACGGCCGCGCAGGTAGCCGAAGCCGGCCGCGATCGAGCGCAGCCCGGGCCGATGGCTGGTGCCCCGCGGACGCTGCGGGCCGATCAGGAATGCCGCCAGGATGGCCGCCGCGAGGCAGGCCGCGTCGATCCAGTAGATGAAGCGGACGCCCACCCCGGCGAGCAGCAGCCCGGCGATGGCCGGCCCTGCTACCAGGCCAAGCTGGAACAGCGCCTGGAACATGGCGTTGGCGGAGGTCACCTCGGACCGGCCGACCAGGTTCGGCAGGATCGCGGACAGCCCGGCCTCGGTGGCGGCGCTGAAGCCGGCGGCCGCCGCGGGCAGGACGAACAATGGCCACAACGCCGGGCCGAGGTCGGTGTTGACCGCCAGGCCGACGCTGCACAGGGCCGTCAGGAACTGCGCGAGCAGCAGCAGCCTGCGCCGGTCGGTGGCGTCGGCGAGCGATCCGCCGAGCAGGCCCCCGGCGATCAGCGGCAGTAGTTGCGCGAGCGAGGCCAGCCCGACAGCAAGTGACGAATGCGTCAGCGCATAGACCTGAAAAGGCACCGCGACCGTGGTGAGCTGGGCTCCCAGCACGGAGAAGAGCTGCCCGGCGGTGAGGCGCCGCAGGTCACGGGATCTGCGCAGCGGCGTCAGGTCGATCACCAGATGCCGCCAGAGCCGGCCGATCCGGCTGGGCAGGTGCCGGATCACCGGCGGCTGGCGAAAGACCAGCCGGCCGCCAGGCACTGCCGCCGGACTTCCCGCATGCTGAAGAACGGCAGCGGGATCGCCGTGCACAGCCCATCGCGCTGCAGCCTGCTCTGGCGCACCACGACCGCGGCGGCGGCCGCACCAGTGGCGGGCCCGGGGTCAGGCACGCCGCCCGATGACTCGTCCATGAGCTCCTTCAGCGGGCCGCCTGGGGCGCCAAGCCTAGCTTCGCCCCGAATCGCGATGCCAGCCCCGTGCGAGGATGGCGTGGCCCGCAGCTCCCGTGGAACGTGCTGGAAGGAGGCCGGGGATGAGCCGTGTGGTGGTCATCGGAGCCACCGGGCATGTCGGCAGTTACCTGGTGCCCAGGCTGGTGCGCGGCGGTCACGAGGTGATCGCGATGAGCCGGGGCATCCGTGGCCCCTATCGGCAGCGCCCGGAGTGGGACTCGGTCACCACGATCACGGTGGACCGGGATGCGGCCGATGCCGAGGGAACCTTCGGTACCCAGGTGGCAGCGCTGCGGCCCGACGTGGTGATCGACCTGATCTGCTTCACCGCGGCCGCGGCGCGGCAGCTCGTCGACGCGCTGCGCCCGTCCCGCCCGCTGCTTGTGCACTGCGGCACGATCTGGGTGCACGGCCCGGCGCTGCGGGTGCCGGTCACCGAGGATGAGCCGCGGACCGCCTACGGCGAGTACGGCACCGGCAAGGCGGAGATCGAGGCGCTGCTGCACCGCGAGACCCGGGCCGGCGGTGTCCCGGCGATCGTGCTGCACCCGGGTCACATCAGCGGGCCGGGCTGGCCGGTCATCACCCCTGCGGGCAACCTGGATCCTGCCGTCTGGACGAGGCTGGCCACCGGTCAGCCGCTCGCGCTGCCCGATCACGGGCTTGGCGTGCTGAACCACGTGCATGCCGACGACGTGGCGCAGGCATTCGAGCTTGCGCTGTCCCGGCCGGCCGCGGCCGGGGCCAGCTTCCACGTGGTTGCCGCGCAGGCCATGACGCTGCGCGGCCTGGCCGCCGGGGTCGCGGCCTGGTTCGGCCGTGAGCCGGTGCTTGACTTCGTCGACTGGGCGGAGTTCGGCCGCCAGGCCGGCCCCGGGCATGCCGAGGCCACCCGCGAGCACACCTTCCGCGGCATCGCGGCGAGCATCGACCGGGCCAGCCAGACACTCGGTTATGCGCCGCGGTACAGCTCGCTGGAGGCCCTCCACGAGGCACTGGCCTGGCTTGTCGCCGACGGGCAGGTGGATGTCGGTGGCCAGCGGTTCCACCTGACCACGGGCGGCTTGCCATGAGCGGGCCGGAATGCCGCTGCCGGCGGTCGTGTCGCTGTTACCGGACCGTTACGGCAAACGCCAAGCCGGGGCAGGACGCTCAGCTACCCGGTCATCACGCGGCCGGGACGGTCGTGTTCGTCACGATGACTCCTTCCGGCAGTCGTGCGCTCGCCGCCTGCGGGGCCCAGGGGGAAACGGCCGGCACCGACTCCACCCGGCAGAACCTGCACTTCCCCGCGCCCAGCTTCGGCTCTGGCAGCAATCTCTTCGCCTGGTGACGGACCAGGTCTCACGGCTGGGGCTGCCACCCGTCAGGAAGCTGCGCCAGCGCAGCGCCGGGCTGCGCGAGGGACGGGTAGTCCGGGATGCGAATCCCGGCCCAGCGCTCGGTGAGCCGGTTATGCATGGCGGTGGCGGTGGCCTGGAGCCGGGGCAGGGTGCCGTCGCCGGCCCGGCCCCTGAAGGTGCTCAGCCACGCCAGCAGCCGGGGCCGCATCGTTGTCGTCCCCCAGCCGTGGTCCGCGTCCAGGGCGTCGGCGAACACCTGCCCGCGGCCGAGGAACGCGGCGGCCAGGACGGCCGTGGTGACGCTCTCCCAGTCCGGGCCCAGCTCGAGTCCGGCGGCCTGGAGCCGGGCCCGGTAGGCCTCGACGGCCGGGCCGGCGACCTCAGCGGGCAGGCGGGCGAAACACCAGCAGCTCGGGAACGGCGCCAGCAGATAGGCGGCGTCGTAGGCGACGGGACCCCAGCCCGCGGTCTCGAAGTCGACGATCCGGCAGATGCCGCCGGTCAGCCGGACGTTGTCCGGGCACGGGTCGCCGTGCACCAGTCCCAGGTAATTGATGCCGATGATCATCCGGTGGACCTGGTCGATCTCCTCCGCCACCCCGTCGCTGGCAACGCCGAGCGCGGCCAGCGCGGCCAGGAAAGGCTCCTTGCCCCGCTGCACGGCATCCCGCCATCTGGGGGCCGCCCCATCCCCCGGGCCGTGGCGCGCCCGCACCCGGGCGGCTTCGCTGGTGTGACCCATGCTCCAGGCGTGCAGCGACCCCAGCGCCTCGGCGTAGGCGATGAGTTCGGCCTGCACCCGCTCACGCCCGGCCGCCATCAGCGAGTCGGCAAGCGTGGCGCCGTCGCCCAGGTCCTCCATCAGCAGCAGGCCGGCCTGCGCATCGGCGCCGAGCAGCCGGGGCGCAACCGGCACCGGCATGGCGTTCAGGTAATCCAAGGCGGCCAGTTCATCGCCGAAAGACTGCGAACTGGCGGGCCCGTGCCCGCGCATGCGCTTCAGGATCACGGCGCGGCCCGACGCCAGGTGCAGCCGGAAGACGTGGTCGCGGTCCCAGACATGTTCCGCGGCGTGCACCACGGCCGGCTCGCCCAGGGCCCGGGTCAGCAGCGCCTCGGCCAATTGCCGCTCCCCTTCCGGCAGCGCTGGAGGCTGGGAGGAGTCGGCCATTGGCTCATTCTCCCCGGAACGGGCCCCGGATCGGCCCGCTCAATTTGCCGAGCCCAAAAGCGCTGATCGCGCGAAGATTACGCAGATCCGGGTATAAGAGGGCACATCCGGCACCTATCTGCCCGCCGCATCTGGATCAGACGGCTCCGCGTGCAAGCCGCCCGAGGCATAGATGACAGAGCGTGACGGGTCGATGAGGAGCGTAAGCGGGCCGGCTATCGGAATATTTGCTCGGGCCCAGGCGATTGGTTTCGTGGAACCTGTCTCTGATCTGCGGCGTTGCGGCTGTGGCGGATGACACTCGCCTGTGTACGGTAACAGGCACCATCGCGATTGTGGAGGTTGAGATGGCCCAGAGAGTAACCGTCGCGCTGGAAGACGACCTTGATGGCGGCCCGGCGGACGAGACCGTGCGGTTCGGATTCGGCGGTTCGGACTACGAGATCGACTTGAGCAAGAAGAACGCCAATACGCTCCGTAAGCAACTCGCGCCATTCATCGAGCACGCCCGTAAGGCTGGGCGGGGGCCTGCGCGGCGGCCGGTGCGCACCGCGGCGAGCCGTCAGCGCAGCGGCGATATCCGGGCCTGGGCGAAAGACCACGGCATCGCGGTCAGCGAGCGCGGGCGCATCCCGGCCAGCGTGGTGGAGCAGTACCAGGCCGCGGCGGCCAAGAAGCGCTGATCCCAAGCCGCCAATCGCAGCTCGCCGCCGTCTGCCCGCTGCGGCGATGAAACCTTTACCGCCGCGGCGGGCAACGGACCGCGCATCCTTACGCCGAATCCGGCCGTGAGGTGGGCAGACGGCGCCATGCCGACGGCAGAAAGCCCGAGGCCAAGCGAAACCGCGCCCTGCGCCGGGCGGTGCTGGCATGCTCGCGCCGGTATGCTCGCGCCGCCTGGCCCGGTGCGCGGCTTGCGCCTCCGCAAGCAGCGTGTCCTGCCGCTCGCGGGCCAGCGCCGCGTGGATGTAGGGGTAACTCATTTCCTTTCCTCCTCATCACTTGGCCGGGCCCGTGTTGCCGGGCCCGTTGCCTTCCTGCACTCGATAGATCTCGTCGGCGCCACGCCGTGGCCGACCGAGTGGATGTCCATGAAGAGCGGCACTGCGCCTCGTCGGTCCGGTTATCGAGCCAGCCCGAACGTATGGCTGCAGGCCGGTGCACCGGATCGGGAGCGGTTCCCCAGTTTCGCCGCGGGGCCCCCAGATTTCCCGCCCTGGCCACCCGGGTTGAACCGTTTGCCTGGCAGCGGACGTAATGCCTGGTGTTGACCAAGCCTTGACACGGGGGATGGACGTAGTGCGGTTGCTGGAACGGGAATCACAACTTGCCTCGCTGGCGGAGTACGCGGCGGAGGCGCGGCACGGGGATGGCCGGCTGGTGCTCATCGCCGGCGAGGCGGGCGTCGGCAAGTCGGCGCTGGCCGAGCAGGCGGAACGTGACCTGCCCGAGGCGACCTGGTACTGGGGGGCCTGCGACGGCCTGTTCACCCCGCGGCCGCTCGGCCCCCTTTACGACATCGCCAGCGGGCTCGGCGGCGAGTTGCTGGAACTATGCCGGGCCGACGCTCCCCGCGAGGAGCTGTTCGGTGCCCTGCTGCGGCAGGTCAGCGCGCCGGGCAAGCTGCATGTGGTTGTCGTGGAGGATGTCCACTGGGCCGACGAGGCCACCATCGACCTGCTGCGTTTCCTCGGCCGGCGGATCCGGGACGTCTCTGTCCTGCTCCTGGCCACCTACCGGGACGAGGGCCTCGGCGCTACGGACCTGCTCCGCCTCGCCCTGGGCGACCTGGCCACCCACCGGTGCGTCCGGCGCATGGGCCTGCCGCCGCTCTCCGAGGATGCGGTGGCGGAGCTGGCCGGCGGGAGCGGCCTCGACCCGGCCGCGCTGCACCGGCTGACCGGCGGCAACCCGTTCTACGTCAGCCAGGCCGTGGAGGCGGGGATGGACGACGTGCCAGCGACAGCCCGGGATGCGGTGCTGGCCCGGGCCGCGCGGCTGGGCAGCGATCCGCGTGCGGTGCTTGACGCCGCGGCGCTGATCGGCACCCGGATCGAGGTGACGCTGCTGGACCCTGTCGCGGGCTGCCAGCCGTCGGTGATCGACGAACTGCTGGCATCCGGGCTGGTCACCGGGGACGGCACGGCGCTGCAGTTCCGTCATGAGATCGCGCGCCTCGCGGTGGCGGGGGCGGTGACCGCCCACCGGTCCACCGCCATCCATGCACGGATCCTTGCGTCGCTGCAGGCCCTCGGTCGCGACGAGGACGCCTGCATGGCATTCCATGCGGAGGCGGCCGGCGATGGCCTGGCGGCACTGCGGTATGCCGCTGCGGCCGCCCGCCGGGCCGCCGGGCTGGCCTCACACCGTGAAGCCGCCGCTCAGTTCGAACGGGCTCTGCGCTTCGCCGACCAGGCCGATCCCGCCACGGCCGCCAGCCTGCATGACGGGTTCGCGTACGAAGCATCGCTGCTGGACCGCTGGCAGGAGGCGGCCGACGCCCGCCAGCGGGCGCTCGCCCTGTGGCGCGAGGTGGGTGACCGGCTGCGCGAGGGTGACACGCTCCGCTGGTTTGCCTCCTCGATGTGCTCACTGAGCCGGGGCGATGAGGGCATCACCGCCGCGCAGGCCGCGATAGAGCTGCTCGGGCCGCTGGGCCCGACCGCCGAGCTGGCCTGGGCATACGCCACCTTGGGATCGATGTGGATGGTGCGTGGCGCCAATCGGGACGCGATGGAGATGGCCCGCCAGGCGCAGGCGGTCGCCTGGCCGCTGGGCCTCACCAAGGTGCTCAGCGACGCGCTGAACACCGAGGCGTGTGCCGCACGGGTGATCGGCGGGAAGTGGGCAGGCACGCTGCACCAGGCCCTGGACATCGCGCTGGCCGGTCGGCACGAGGCCGAGGTGGCCCGCGCCTATGTGAACCTGCACGGCAGCCATATTGCCGAACGGGACTGGGCCGCCGCCGAGCGGTATTTCACCAGGGGCCTCGCGTACTGCGACGACCATGACATCACCACCTACTCCACCTACTCGCGCAGCCAGTGGGCCAGCGTCCTGGAGCGGACGGGCCGCTGGGACGAGGCCGTGGCCCTGTGCGGCGAGCTGCTGAGCATGGGGGGACCGTCCCCGAACATCCGGCTCTGCCCGCTGAACTGGCTCGGCATGATCCAGGCCAGGCGGGACGAGTCCCGGGCCTGGGAATCTCTGGACGAGGCCATCGACAACGCCGATGGGGCCGGTGAGCCGCAGTCGATCGTGCCGGCGCGGCTGTCCCGCGCCGAGGCATTCTGGCTGGAGGGCAACCTGGCTGACGCGCGGCGGGAGGCCGAACTGGCCGACGACGTGGCCGACGGCTGTGATGGATGGGACCGCGGTGCGGTCGCGGTCTGGCTGCGGCGTACCGGCTCGGACCGGCGGCCGCGCGGTGAGCTTGCCGCGCCCTACCAGCGCCAGCTCGACCGCGACTGGGCTGGTGCGGGCCGCCTCTGGACGGACCTGGGCTGCCCCTATGAGGCCGGGATGGCCCTGCTCGGGTCGGCCGACGAAGCCTCGCTGCGCAAGGCGCTGTGGATCTTCACCGACCTCGGCGCCTCGGCCACGGCCAGGCTCACCCGGCAGAAGATGCGGCGGCTCGCGATCCGGTCCATCCCGGCCGGGCCCCGGACGGCGACGCGGGAACACCCGCTCGGGCTGACCCGGCGCGAGCGTGAGGTCCTCGACCTGATCTGCGCCAGGCACACCAACGCGGAGATCGCCGGGAAGCTGTTCATCTCGGTCAAGACCGTCGACCATCACGTATCAGCGGTGCTGGCCAAGCTGGACGCACCGACCCGGCGCGAAGCCGCGAACCGGGCCGCCAATCTCGGCCTCACCAGGGCGCCCCGCTGAGCTAGCATCTCGGCCTCACCAGGGCGCCCCGCTGAGCTAGCGTCGCGGCCCAGGTGACGGCCTGGTGCGGGCTGCCAGGAAGGCCTAGCGCGCCACCGGCCGGTGGGCCCGCCAAGTGCCTGCATTCCGCCCGTTCGCGTCTCCCCTAAAGGGCCCGTGACCTGGGGTGCAAGACATACATCAAGGTAACCGCAATACGGGACAACTGAAATTGGATGGCGGGCGTGTTGTCCCAGCACCCGGAGTGCCCCGTTCGGTGCTGGGGCAACCCGCTGGCGCTCAGTTCTGGGCAGCGAAGAGCTGCGCGGCGCCGAAGGAGTGCCCATGACCACCACCAGCTCCCCGGCCGACCGGGCCGCCGTCACCCCCCTCACCTTCGCTGCCCAGCCAGGCGGCGGCTTCCCCGCTGTGCTCACCGAAGACCACGCCGAGGTCGCAGCCCCGGCCGGCGGCGAGCCCATGCGCGTCGTCCACAGGTACGAAGATCTGCTGAGCGTAAAAAGCTCCCCGGCGTGGCGGATGGCCAACCGGTGCGAAACCCCGCTGACCGGCGCCGAGGTCCCGGGTGACGACCCGCCAGGCCACCTGCTTGGCATGGACGGCCCGGCCCACCGCAAGCTCCGCCAGACGATCGGGCACCTGTTCACCAGCGATGCGGCCGACGCGCTGCGCCCCCGGATGAGGCAAGCCGCCGTTGGCCTGCTTGACCAGATCGGCCTGCGGGGCAGCGGTGACCTGCGGACCGACTACACCGAGCCAGCCACCGCCGCAACCGTCTGCGCCGCCCTCGGTGTGCCGATCGCAGACTGGGCGCCTATCATCCGGCCCGCCGGTGAGATCGCGTTTGGCGTCGTGCAGCCTGGCGGCGGCGTCATCAATGCCCAAGCGGCCTGGCATGCCATCTGGGGCTACTACGAGGGGGTTATCACCGCCAAGCAGGCCAGCCCCGACGGCGGGCTGGTGGCGCAGATGCAGGTGGCGATGCAGCGAGCCGGGTACACGCTCGAGGAAATCGTCCGGGCGGTCGCCACCGTCAGCAATGGCGCCACCGCGCTGCTGCCGGTCTTGGAACGGGCGCTGATCTGGCTGCTGCAGCGCCCCGATACCGTCGCCGAGGTGTTCCTCGGGGAACGCACCTGGGCGCACGTGGTGCGGGAGGCGATCGTAGCGGAGGCCCTGTTCCCCGTCACCCCGCCGCTGGTCGCCGGCGAGGGCGCGCGGATAGGCCAGTGCCCGGTGCCCGAAGGGACATTAGTGCTGCCGTCGCTGGTTTCTGCGGTCCGCCACTCCCGGGGCGGGGCGTGGCTGGCGTTCGGCCCGGGCCAGCACCGCTGCCCGGGTGACGAACTCACCCTCGCCGCCATGGAGGAGTACACGGAGGCGTTTTTCCGCCGCTTCCCGTTCGCGTACCTGACCTCGCCGGCGCTGGAATGGCGGGACGGCCCGCTGGCCACCCCGCGGGAGGCCCGGTTCGCGGTCCGCAGATTACCCCGATGGGATACCGGGTGGACGAACTGCCGGCGCTCAGGCCTCATGCCCCTGGGCTCGTTACAGAGGCCTGCGAGGGCAGGCAAATGCAGGTCAGGCTGGGGGCTGGTGCGGAACATGAGTCCTCCCGGCGCGGGCGGGCCGCCATCGGCCCGCCCTGCCCCCGGTTTTAAGGAGCCCGCCAGGACGGCCACCTGAGTAAGTGCTACTCATTTCCCGGCACCGGCCGTTCCATCGCCCGGGCCCTGGTGCGCTACGCGATCAGGTATGCCACGTCGGTCTCCAGCTTGGCGGGGTCAGGCTCCTGGGAGGGATCGGTGAGGTAGTGCTCGGCCCGGCTGCGCCAGGCGGGGCCCCGGGAGGTGTCCCAGGTGTCGAACTCGATCCCGCCCTCCTGGGCCCACCGCTGCAGCGCGGCGTTGCTGGCGACCAGGCCGTCGTAGGGCCCGGTGTGCCGGAGCACGGCGTACCTGCCGCCGGGAAGGGTGCCTGGCTGGATGCGGCCGCTGGCCGTGATCGGAGCGGCGACCGGCACCGCCATTTCGATTTGCAGTTCACCCGCCATGTCGATGACCAGGTAGCGGATGAGTGGCGGGCCGGCGTGATGCCCTGGCTGGCCAGCCATCCGAACAGCTCGGGAAAGGCGCTGTCCACGGCGCTGGACAGGCCGTCCATGGTGACGGTCATCGGGATGGCGGCGTAGTGCTGCGCGGCACGCTCCTGGATCTGCGGCTCATTGCTCATGTCGTGATCCTCCGCTGGGTTGTGTGCCTATGGGACGGCCGGCGGCCCCGGCATTCATCGCTGGCGCGGCAACCGAACCCCAGCCTCCCTGGTCTGGCTGCGTATATTCATAGCCATGACCGAGCCAGCGGCCAGCTCGGATGTGCGTATGGCCGAGTTGCTTGCCGTCCTGTCGCTGGCCGCCGATCTGGGCATGGGCCAGCCGATGGAACACGTGCTTCGCCAGTGCCTGATCTGCCTGCGGCTGGCCAGGCACCTGGGGCTGGCCGAGGCCGACCAGGAGGTCGTGTACTACACGTCGTTGGTGGCCTGGGTGGGCTGCCATGTGGACGCCTACGAGCAGGCGAAGTGGTTCGGCGACGACACGGCGCTCAAGACCGACTTCCGGCGCGTCGACTTCACCGGCCTGGCCGGCCCGCTGTTCATGCTCCGCCATCTGGGCGCGGGCAGGCCCCTGCTGGAGCGGGCCAGGATCGGGGCCGCGTTCCCCGGCGAGGGGCGCCGGGTCGCCGAGGCGATGCTGGAGAACCACTGGCAAGCGGCGGACGGGCTGGCGGCACGGCTCGGCCTGCCCCAGCAGGTTCGCGACAGCGTGGCGCAGACCTTCGAGCGCTGGGACGGCAGGGGCGTCCCCAAAGGCGCGCGGGGTACGGAGATCCTCGTCACTTCCCGGCTGGTCACGCTCGCGGATGTGGTCGAGGTCTTCCACCGGGCCGGTGGCACCGGCGCCGCGGTCGCCGTGGCAAGGCAGCGGCGCGGGACCCAGTTCGATCCGCAGGTCGTGGATGTCTTCGTGGATCAGGCGGCGGCGGTGTTCGCGGGCCTGGACGAGGCCAGCAGCTGGGACGCTGCCCTCGGGGCGGAGCCAGGCCAGCGGATGCGCTTGACCGGTGCGGCGTTCGACGCCGCGCTGGAGGCGATCGCCGACTTCACCGACGTCAAGTCGCCCTACACCCTCGGCCATTCGCGCGCCGTAGCCGACCTGGCGGGCGAGGCCGCGCGGATCTTCGGGCTGGACAGCCAGGCAGTGACGCTGGTCCGCCGGGCCGGTCTTGTTCATGACCTGGGCCGTCTCGGCGTGCCGAACACGATCTGGGACAAGCCAGGCGGGCTCAGCCATGCGGAAACCGAACGCGTGCGGCTCCATCCCTATCTCACCGAGCGCATGCTGGTCTGCTCGCCCGCGCTCGCCCCGCTGGCCGCTATCGCGGCGCAGCACCATGAGCGCCTGGATGGTTCTGGCTACCCGCGCGGGTTGTCCGGCGGGGCGGTGAGCCCCGCGGGCCGGGTTCTTGCGGCCGCCGACTTCTACCGCGCCCGGACCGAGCTACGGCCGCACCGGCCCGCGAGCACGGCCGGGGAGGCGGCGGCTCAACTGCGGGCCGAGGTGCGGGCGGGCAGGCTCGACGGGGGAGCGGCGGAAGCCGTGCTGTCCGCCGCCGGTCACCGGGCCACCCGCAGGCCCGCCAGGCCGGCCGGGCTGACCGGCCGTGAGGTCGAGGTGCTCCGCTTGCTGGCCCGCGGCCTGTCGAACAGACAGATCGCCGAGCGCCTCGTCATCTCCCGCAAGACGGTCAGCCATCATGTCGAGCACATCTACGCCAAGACGGGCACCAGCAACCGGGCGCTTGCCAGCCTGTTCGCGGCCAGCCACGCGCTGATCGACGGCTCGCCCGGCACTTCCGGCACCGGTGCCACCGAGGCCGGCCAGGCCGACCGCTCGCGTTGACCCCGGTTACCCGCGTGCCGCCGCCGACTCCGCCAGGATCGGCTGGAAGCCCGAGCACAGGATTCGCATCCAGGTGATGCGCGGGCCGTCGGTGCGGTAGTAGGCCTGCTGCTCGACCAGGTAGTCGTGGCCGGCCTCGCGCACGTGCATCCGGTAGGCGACGTGCGCGCAGTCCGCTACCTGCCCGGTGGCCACCGAGCACAGTTCGACGATCTGCGTCGCCGCGTCGAACCACGTGCCAAGGATGATCTCCTCGGCTGCCTGCCTGCCGGTGCTGGCCTGCCAGTGCCGCCGTGGCGTCAGGGCCTGGAAGTCGACCGTGTCGGCCAGCACCGCGCACAGCGCGTCCGTGTCCTGGTGCGCGAGAGCGCGCGCGAAGCGCTCACCTGGCGAATCCATCGGGTTCCTCCGGTCGTGATCAATAGCTGAACGTGGTCGCGGGCTCATCGCCGATCCACTCCCACAGGGGCACCGTGCCGCCAAGCGAGGCATTCACCACCAGGCTGTCTTCGGCCAGGTGCCGGGAGTTGAAGCAGATGGGGCACGTCAGGTACCGCCCGCCTGCTTCGGCGTAGCGCTTGGTCAGGTCGGCCAGCGGCGGGCAGCCCTCACAGGCCACCCCCTGGGCCACCCCCTCCAGGGTGAGCCGGACGGCCTCCTTGGTGAGGAACATCAGGGTCGGGCGCCCCTGTTCGGCCGCTGCCACCGCGACCAGGAAGGCCACGGTGACCTTCTCGGGATCCTCCAGCCCCGTCGTCAAGCTGACAACCGCCTTGCCGTTCACGTCGCCTCCTGCTCGCGGCCAGGCCGTCGTCGCGGCCGGGCCTGTTGCCATCCCCGTTCCGCAGGCTGTATTGCCCTGCGCCAGGTTCAACGACTACATGCGCTTTACGGGTCAGCGCATCGGGCAAGTGCCCCATCTTTCGGGGTTTGCTCTCAGCCCCCCTTATCGTGGTATTTTCCTACCGAAAGAAATATGATGGCGGTGTGGAGAAGCCAGGTGCTGATGGCCATGAGTTCATGGAGCCGGCGGAGTGGGAGTCGTGGATCGCGCTGCTGATGCTGCACCGCACCGTCCTGCAGGATCTGGACACCGAACTGCGCCAGCGGCACAAGCTGGCGGTCAGCGAGTTCGACGTGCTGATCACGTTGTTCAATGCCCCGGATAACCGGCTCGGCATGTCGGCACTGGCCCGCGAGGCCATGCTCAGCCCCGCGGGCACCACCCACCTGGTGACCCGCCTGGAACGCGACGGCTTCGTCAGGCGCGAGGTCGATCCGGTCGATCGCCGCAAGTGGTTCACCGTTCTCACCGGCGAGGGCGACCGGGCCCTCCGGGCCGCCAGGCGCACCCACAACACCGTGCTGCGGCGGACCTTCCTCGCCGTCACCACGGCGGCCGACCGGGAAGTGCTCCAGCAACTCTGGCAACGTCTCTCGCTCGCCGATTCCGGCGCTGACCAGCGCTGACGCCGCCCGCCGAGGACGTTGGCCAGCAACTGCGGGAGCCGCATTTCCGTGTCTAGATCTTTCCAGTTCGACTTGACTTGGCACTTGCTGAAACCTTTACCGCCGCAGCGGGCAGACGGCCGCGCATCCTTACGCCGAATCCGGCCGTGAGGTGGGCAGGCGGCGCCACGCCGACGGCAGCAAGCCTGGGGCCCAGCAAAACCGCGCCCCGCGCGGGGAGGTGCTGGCTAGGCCCTGCCACAGGCCGGCAGCTACCTCGTGCTTGCCCACCCCGCCAGTGACATCCGCGCGGCGGACCAGGCAGAAATGACCAGGCGGGTGAACCAGCGGATGAGCGGGCCCCGGGCCACCATGCGCGACCGTGCCGCGATCACCCGCTTCTTCGACGGACTTGACCTGCTCGAACCGGGCGTGGTCCAGCCACAGCAGTGGCGGCCGGAGCCCGGCACGCCTGGCCCGGCCCAGGTGACGGCCTGGTGCGGGGCTGCCAGGAAGGCCTAGCGCGCCACCGGCCGGTGCCCGGCCCGCCAAGTGCCTGCATTCCGCCCGTTCGCGTCTCCCCTAAAAGGGCCCGTGACCTGGGGTGCAAGACATACATCAAGGTAACCGCAATACGGGACAACTGAAATTGGATGGCGGGCGTGTTGTCCCAGCACCCGGAGTGCCCCGTTCGGTGCTGGGGCAACCCGCTGGCGCTCAGTTCTGGGCAGCGAAGAGCTGCGCGGCGCCGAAGGAGTGCCCATGACCACCACCAGCTCCCCGGCCGACCGGGCCGCCGTCACCCCCCTCACCTTCGCTGCCCAGCCAGGCGGCGGCTTCCCCGCTGTGCTCACCGAAGACCACGCCGAGGTCGCAGCCCCGGCCGGCGGCGAGCCCATGCGCGTCGTCCACAGGTACGAAGATCTGCTGAGCGTAAAAAGCTCCCCGGCGTGGCGGATGGCCAACCGGTGCGAAACCCCGCTGACCGGCGCCGAGGTCCCGGGTGACGACCCGCCAGGCCACCTGCTTGGCATGGACGGCCCGGCCCACCGCAAGCTCCGCCAGACGATCGGGCACCTGTTCACCAGCGATGCGGCCGACGCGCTGCGCCCCCGGATGAGGCAAGCCGCCGTTGGCCTGCTTGACCAGATCGGCCTGCGGGGCAGCGGTGACCTGCGGACCGACTACACCGAGCCAGCCACCGCCGCCACCGTCTGCGCCGCCCTCGGTGTGCCGATCGCAGACTGGGCGCCTATCATCCGGCCCGCCGGTGAGATCGCGTTTGGCGTCGTGCAGCCTGGCGGCGGCGTCATCAATGCCCAAGCGGCCTGGCATGCCATCTGGGGCTACTACGAGGGGGTTATCACCGCCAAGCAGGCCAGCCCCGACGGCGGGCTGGTGGCGCAGATGCAGGTGGCGATGCAGCGAGCCGGGTACACGCTCGAGGAAATCGTCCGGGCGGTCGCCACCGTCAGCAATGGCGCCACCGCGCTGCTGCCGGTTTTGGAACGGGCGCTGATCTGGCTGCTGCAGCGCCCCGATACCGTCGCCGAGGTGTTCCTCGGGGAACGCACCTGGGCGCACGTGGTGCGGGAGGCGATCGTGGCGGAGGCCCTGTTCCCCGTCACCCCGCCGCTGGTCGCCGGCGAGGGCGCGCGGATAGGCCAGTGCCCGGTGCCCGAAGGGACATTAGTGCTGCCGTCGCTGGTTTCTGCGGTCCGCCACTCCCGGGGCGGGGCGTGGCTGGCGTTCGGCCCGGGCCAGCACCGCTGCCCGGGTGACGAACTCACCCTCGCCGCCATGGAGGAGTACACGGAGGCGTTTTTCCGCCGCTTCCCGTTCGCGTACCTGACCTCGCCGGCGCTGGAATGGCGGGACGGCCCGCTGGCCACCCCGCGGGAGGCCCGGTTCGCGGTCCGCAGATTACCCCGATGGGATACCGGGTGGACGAACTGCCGGCGCTCAGGCCTCATGCCCCTGGGCTCGTTACAGAGGCCTGCGAGGGCAGGCAAATGCAGGTCAGGCTGGGGGCTGGTGCGGAACATGAGTCCTCCCGGCGCGGGCGGGCCGCCATCGGCCCGCTCTGCCCCCGGTTATAAGGGGCCCGCCAGGACGGCCACCTGAGTAAGTGCTACTCATTTCCCGGCACCGGCCGTTCCATCGCCCGGGCCCTGGTGCGCTACGCGATCAGGTATGCCACGTCGGTCTCCAGCTTGGCGGGGTCAGGCTCCTGGGAGGGATCGGTGAGGTAGTGCTCGGCCCGGCTGCGCCAGGCGGGGCCCCGGGAGGTGTCCCAGGTGTCGAACTCGATCCCGCCCTCCTGGGCCCACCGCTGCAGCGCGGCGTTGCTGGCGACCAGGCCGTCGTAGGGCCCGGTGTGCCGGAGCACGGCGTACCTGCCGCCGGGAAGGGTGCCTGGCTGGATGCGGCCGCTGGCCGTGATCGGAGCGGCGACCGGCACCGCCATTTCGATTTGCAGTTCACCCGCCATGTCGATGACCAGGTAGCGGATGAGCGGCGGGCCTGGCGTGATGCCCTGGCTGGCCAGCCATCCGAACAGCTCGGGAAAGGCGCTGTCCACGGCGCTGGACAGGCCGTCCATGGTGACGGTCATCGGGATGGCGGCGTAGTGCTGCGCGGCACGCTCCTGGATCTGCGGCTCATTGCTCATGTCGTGATCCTCCGCTGGGTTGTGTGCCTATGGGACGGCCGGCGGCCCCGGCAATCATCGCTGGCGCGGCAACCGAACCCCAGCCTCCCTGGTCTAGCTGCGTATATTCATAGCCATGACCGAGCCAGCGGCCAGCTCGGATGTGCGTATGGCCGAGTTGCTTGCCGTCCTGTCGCTGGCCGCCGATCTGGGCATGGGCCAGCCGATGGAACACGTGCTTCGCCAGTGCCTGATCTGCCTGCGGCTGGCCAGGCACCTGGGGCTGGCCGAGGCCGACCAGGAGGTCGTGTACTACACGTCGTTGGTGGCCTGGGTGGGCTGCCATGTGGACGCCTACGAGCAGGCGAAGTGGTTCGGCGACGACACGGCGCTCAAGACCGACTTCCGGCGCGTCGACTTCACCGGCCTGGCCGGCCCGCTGTTCATGCTCCGCCATCTGGGCGCGGGCAGGCCCCTGCTGGAGCGGGCCAGGATCGGGGCCGCGTTCCCCGGCGAGGGGCGCCGGGTCGCCGAGGCGATGCTGGAGAACCACTGGCAAGCGGCGGACGGGCTGGCGGCACGGCTCGGCCTGCCCCAGCAGGTTCGCGACAGCGTGGCGCAGACCTTCGAGCGCTGGGACGGCAGGGGCGTCCCCAAAGGCGCGCGGGGTACGGAGATCCTCGTCACTTCCCGGCTGGTCACGCTCGCGGACGTGGTCGAGGTCTTCCACCGGGCCGGTGGCACCGGCGCCGCGGTCGCCGTGGCAAGGCAGCGGCGCGGGACCCAGTTCGATCCGCAGGTCGTGGATGTCTTCGTGGATCAGGCGGCGGCGGTGTTCGCGGGCCTGGACGAGGCCAGCAGCTGGGACGCTGCCCTCGGGGCGGAGCCAGGCCAGCGGATGCGCTTGACCGGTGCGGCGTTCGACGCCGCGCTGGAGGCGATCGCCGACTTCACCGACGTCAAGTCGCCCTACACCCTCGGCCATTCGCGCGCCGTAGCCGACCTGGCGGGCGAGGCCGCGCGGATCTTCGGGCTGGACAGCCAGGCAGTGACGCTGGTCCGCCGGGCCGGTCTTGTTCATGACCTGGGCCGTCTCGGCGTGCCGAACACGATCTGGGACAAGCCAGGCGGGCTCAGCCACGCGGAAACCGAACGCGTGCGGCTCCATCCCTATCTCACCGAGCGCATGCTGGTCTGCTCGCCCGCGCTCGCCCCGCTGGCCGCTATCGCGGCGCAGCACCATGAGCGCCTGGATGGTTCTGGCTACCCGCGCGGGTTGTCCGGCGGGGCGGTGAGCCCCGCGGGCCGGGTTCTTGCGGCCGCCGACTTCTACCGCGCCCGGACCGAGCTACGGCCGCACCGGCCCGCGAGCACGGCCGGGGAGGCGGCGGCTCAACTGCGGGCCGAGGTGCGGGCGGGCAGGCTCGACGGGGGAGCGGCGGAAGCCGTGCTGTCCGCCGCCGGTCACCGGGCCACCCGCAGGCCCGCCAGGCCGGCCGGGCTGACCGGCCGTGAGGTCGAGGTGCTCCGCTTGCTGGCCCGCGGCCTGTCGAACAGACAGATCGCCGAGCGCCTCGTCATCTCCCGCAAGACGGTCAGCCATCACGTCGAGCACATCTACGCCAAGACGGGCACCAGCAACCGGGCGCTTGCCAGCCTGTTCGCAGCCAGCCACGCGCTGATCGACGGCTCGCCCGGCACTTCCGGCACCGGTGCCACCGAGGCCGGCCAGGCCGACCGCTCGCGTTGACCCCGGTTACCCGCGTGCCGCCGCCGACTCCGCCAGGATCGGCTGGAAGCCCGAGCACAGGATTCGCATCCAGGTGATGCGCGGGCCGTCGGTGCGGTAGTAGGCCTGCTGCTCGACCAGGTAGTCGTGGCCGGCCTCGCGCACGTGCATCCGGTAGGCGACGTGCGCACAGTCCGCTACCTGCCCGGTGGCCACCGAGCACAGTTCGACGATCTGCGTCGCGGCGTCGAACCACGTGCCAAGGATGATCTCCTCGGCTGCCTGCCTGCCGGTGCTGGCCTGCCAGTGCCGCCGTGGCGTCAGGGCCTGGAAGTCGACCGTGTCGGCCAGCACCGCGCACAGCGCGTCCGTGTCCTGGTGCGCGAGAGCGCGCGCGAAGCGCTCACCTGGCGAATCCATCGGGTTCCTCCGGTCGTGATCAATAGCTGAACGTGGTCGCGGGCTCATCGCCGATCCACTCCCACAGGGGCACCGTGCCGCCAAGCGAGGCATTCACCACCAGGCTGTCTTCGGCCAGGTGCCGGGAGTTGAAGCAGATGGGGCACGTCAGGTACCGCCCGCCTGCTTCGGCGTAGCGCTTGGTCAGGTCGGCCAGCGGCGGGCAGCCCTCACAGGCCACCCCCTGGGCCACCCCCTCCAGGGTGAGCCGGACGGCCTCCTTGGTGAGGAACATCAGGGTCGGGCGCCCCTGCTCGGCCGCTGCCACCGCGACCAGGAAGGCCACGGTGACCTTCTCGGGATCCTCCAGCCCCGTCGTCAAGCTGACAACCGCCTTGCCGTTCACGTCGCCTCCTGCCCGCGGCCAGGCCGTCGTCGCGGCCTGGCCTGTTGCCATCCCCGTTCCGCAGGCTGTATTGCCCTGCGCCAGGTTCAACGACTACATGCGCTTTACGGGTCAGCGCATCGGGCAAGTGCCCCATCTTTCGGGGTTTGCTCTCAGCGCCCCTTATCGTGGTATTTTCCTACCGAAAGAAATATGCTGGCGGTGTGGAGAAGCCAAGTGCTGATGGCCATGAGTTCATGGAGCCGGCGGAGTGGGAGTCGTGGATCGCGCTGCTGATGCTGCACCGCACCGTCCTGCAGGATCTGGACACCGAACTGCGCCAGCGGCACAAGCTGGCGGTCAGCGAGTTCGACGTGCTGATCACGTTGTTCAATGCCCCGGATAACCGGCTCGGCATGTCGGCACTGGCCCGCGAGGCCATGCTCAGCCCCGCGGGCACCACCCACCTGGTGACCCGCCTGGAACGCGACGGCTTCGTCAGGCGCGAGGTCGATCCGGTCGATCGCCGCAAGTGGTTCACCGTTCTCACCGGCGAGGGCGACCGGGCCCTCCGGGCCGCCAGGCGCACCCACAACACCGTGCTGCGGCGGACCTTCCTCGCCGTCACCACGGCGGCCGACCGGGAAGTGCTCCAGCAACTCTGGCAACGTCTCTCGCTCGCCGATTCCGGCGCTGACCAGCGCTGACGCCGGCCGCCGAGGACGTTGGCCAGCAACTGCGGGAGCCGCATTTCCGTGTCTGGATCTTTCCAGTTCTACTTGACTTGGCACTTGCATCGAACGTATGTTCGAATACGTAAGGGCGTGCCGGCCGACTCCGCAACTTTCATCATCGGGGCCTCCGCCTCGGTGATCCGTGCAGGGTTACGGCGCAGGTGCCCTGTCCCACCGAAAGCCCGGCAGCCTACCGCCGTTGCATAAGACACTAAACGGATGCGTGAGCTTGAGATAGACCGCGGAGACCGGGTACTGCGCGTCCGCGACGCCGGGGATCCTGAAGGTGCCGTGGTGATCTACTTCCATGGCACCCCCGGCTCCCGGCTCGACCTGTCCTTCGGTGAGCACACCGTGGCCGAGCAGGGTGTCCGGCTCGTGACCTTCGACCGGCCCGGATATGGCGGTTCCACGGCCGCGCCGTTCGGGCTCGCGTCGATTGCCGCCGATGCACATGCGGTTGCCGACGCGCTGGGCGTGGCCCGGTTCGCGACGCTCGGCATGTCCGGCGGGGGCCCGGGGGCGCTGGCCGCCGCCACGGTTCCGGGCGGCCGGGTCATCCGGGTGGGGGTCGCCTCGGGCGCCGGCCCGTTCCAGCTTGTCCCCGGCGCGCTCGACGACCTCGACGACGGCGACCGTGCCACGCTGACGCTGCTGCATGCCGACCCGGCCGCGGCGGCGGCCGGGTTTGCCGCCGGATTCGAGCCGCTGATCGGCGCGGTCGCCCCCGGCGGCCCGGGCCCGGCGGCCGCCTTCGCGGACCTGCTGTCACCCCGCGACAGCGAACTGCTGCAGGATCCGCGCCTGGCCTCGGCGCTGGCCGCCACGATGCGCGAGGCGCTGCGCCCGGGAACCAGCGGCGGTGGCTGGGACAACGTCTCCTGGATCGGGACGTGGGACGTCGACCTGAGTGCGATCCGCTGCCCGGTACTGCTGTGGTACGGCACCGACGACCGCTTCGCGCCGCCCGCACACGGACACTGGCTTGCGGAGAACCTGCCGGACGCGCGGCTGGTGATGCGCGAGGGCGAGGGCCACTTCGGAATCATGGAGCACCTCGGCGCGATGCTGGACGCACTGACCGGGCCGGATCCGGTGCGTCCGGCCGGTACCGGCTGACCCGCCGCAGCGGGCGCCGGCGCCGCCTGGAAGGATCACTCCGGTCGTCACGAAGTTCCTATAACGGACTGACCCCGGGCACGGTAACTTAGGCGGGCCCCGATGTGAGCGAAGCCTGGTCATCGCGCCCTGGCGGGGGCTCACTCGCGTATGCGTGCGGGATCCAACGGGCAACGCCCCAGTGAAAAGGAGAAGAACAGACCCATGGCAGCCACGCTTCACGAGATCCTGCTCGCGCCGGAGACCAAGCCGCATGTGGTCGCCGACTGCAACACGCTGATCGAGCGGGAGGTCGCCGAGAAATCAGGTATCTCAGGGACCGCGGTCAAGCTCGCCTACAAGACGGCGAACACGTTCGCTGCCGGTCACGTGCGGAAGATGGTGGGGACCCTGCTTCCGGGGATGGCGGACAACCTTCAGCCGTTCTGGGCCGACTTCCTCGCCTCCGGCGGCGCCGACTTCGGCGACTACCTGACCAAGCGCGGCGATGAGGTGGCCGAGGCGATGCTCGCGGTGACCGACGCCCGCGCCGCCGCCTCCGGGCGCCCCGTGATCGTCAGGGCTTACCGCTCCGTCCGCGGTGGCGCTGGCAAGCACATCCAGGCGGCGCTCCCGCAGGTCGGCGACCTGGTGATGAAGTACGCGAGCTGACCGGCGCTCCGGTCCAGGTGCCGGCCGTAGGGTCGGTTCCGTGGCCGACGCGCTGTTCAGTGAACCCCGGCTTGCGGAACTCTACGACCCGCTGGACGCCGACCGCCGCGATCTCGATGCCTACCTCGCCATGGCCGCCGAGTTCGGTGCCGTGACCATCGTCGACATCGGCTGTGGTACCGGCACGCTGGCCTGCCTGCTGGCGCAGCGGGGCCTGACGGTCACCGGCGTCGATCCCGCGGGGGCTTCGCTCGACATCGCCCGGCGCAAGCCCGGCGCCGACCGGGTCCGGTGGCTGCACGCAGATGCCACGGCGGTGCCCCCGCTCGGGGCCGACCTGGTGACCATGACAGGGAACGTCGCCCAGGTCTTCGTGACCGACCAGGAGTGGGCCGCGGTGCTGCACGCCTCCGGGCAGGCCCTGCGGCCCGGCGGCAGGCTGGTGTTCGAGAGCCGGGATCCGGCACGGAAGGCGTGGCTGGCGTGGAACCGCGGCCAGACCTACCGCCGCGTCGCCGTCCCCGGCGCTGGAACGATCCGGACATGGACGGACCTGAGCGGGGCCGGGGGAGGCCTGGTGTCCTTCCGGTCGACCGTCGTGTTCGCCAGCGACGGTGCGGTGCTCACCTCCGACTCCACGCTCCGGTTCCGCGAGCGAGCCGAACTCGCCGACTCGCTGGCCTCGGCCGGCCTGGTCGTTGACGAGGTCAGGGACGCTCCCGACCGGCCCGGGCTTGAATTCGTCTTCATCGCCCACAGGCCGGCGCTGACCCGGGGGCGGCGGGTCATGTGCCGCCGGAGGCGACGGTCAGCTGGAAGGTGACCGACCAGGCTCCGGGGTTGCCCAGGGAGTCCATGGCCCGGACCCGCCAGAAGAGGCTCCCGACCGGAAGCGTGCTGGTGTTGACCTGATTTCCCGTGGGCTTACGGTCGAGCACCAGCGGCGGGGTGAACGACGCGTTGTTCGCGACCTGAAGCTCGTACGAGGCCGCTCCGTTCACCGGCTGCCAGAAGAACGAAACCGTCGTAGAGCGTGGCGGTGCAACTGGGCTCGCTGAACCCGCTGGCCGAGATGGTGAAGTTGCCCTGGGCATCGGCCCGGCCCGTGGTGGGGCTGTCGTCCACCGAGACGTTCGAGTCAGGCACCGCTCCCGAGCCCACGATGGTCAGTTGCCCGTTGACGAGGCTGGCTTGAGAGGTGACGATCGCCGCGTCCGCGGCGACGGCCGTGCCGAGCGCCACCGCGACCACCGTCCCCGCCGCGATCAGTGCATTGATCGTTCTCTGCATAGCCGGCCTCCCCATGTGCGGGCACTTCTGCAGAACGGCGCAAACCCCCCTATGGGTCACGGGCATGGCGATGGAACGGTTCACCGCAGCGCCTGGGAATCGCCCGCCTGGCCGGGCATGGGGATCCGGTCGGTGCCGCGGGCGGCGGCTCATCCGCCGGAGCTGGCCAGGGCCTCGTCGCCGATGGCCGCGCGGACCTGCAACCTTGCCTGGTGCAGCCGGCTCTTGAAGGCGGCCTGGCCGACACCGGCGATCTCCGCGGCCTGCTGCGTGGAGAGCCCCTCGACGTCGCGGAGCACGATGGCGGTGCGCAGCGGGGGCGGCAGGCCGGCCAGGGCCTTACCCAAGGCCCGGCGCAGTTCGCTGTTCTCGGCTTGCCGGGCGGGCTCCTCTTCCGGGGCGGCGGGCAGTTCCAGTTCCCGCGCGCCGATCGAGACCCCGGCCGGCCGGCGGGCCCGCTTTTCCAGCGCGCGGTTGGCCTCGTTGACCGCGATCCGGTAGAGCCAGGTGAAGTAACTGGACTGGCCACGGAACCTGGCGATGCCCCGCCAGGCGCGCAGCATGACCTCCTGGGCCACGTCCTCGGCTTCGGCTCGGTCGCCAAGCAGCCGGACCAGCAGCATGAACAGGCGATCGGCGTACGCGCCGGAGAGCCGCTCGAACGCCGCCACGTCCCCCGCCCGGGCGCGGGCGAGCAGGCTTGCCTCGGTCTCCGCGGAGCCGGGAGCGCGGGCCTGGCCGTCCGGCCCAGCCATCACGCGTTCTGCGACGAGGGCGAGCCGCCGGGCCCGGCCAGCCGTACCCGGTCGAAGATGGTTGCGGGCGCGTGGACGCCGGCCAGCCCGTCCAATCCCTGCACCGCGTACACCAGTGCGCGCATCGCACGGATGCCGCGGCCGCAGTCCACGCAGCCGCGCGCGTGGCGGTCGAGCCGGCGCCGTGCGCGGGGCCGCAGCTCACCCTCGACGTAGTGCGACAGATGCCGCTGCGACCATTCGTGATCGCCGGTCCGGCCGGGCATGCTCATCACGTCTCCCTCCCCGGCTCAGGGTAGTGGGCCCACCCCGAGCCGGGCCGGCCACGCGGTCAGCCGCGCGGCTGCGGCGCCTCGGGCTGCGCGGTGTCCTGGCCCGCGGGCTCGAACGCCAGCGAGCAGGAGTTGATGCAGTACCGCTCGCCGGTCCGCGTGGGCCCGTCGTTGAAGACATGGCCCAGGTGACCGCCGCAGCGGCGGCAGACGACCTCGGTGCGCCGCATGAACAGGCTGTTGTCCGGCCGCAGTTCGACCGCCTCGGCGATCGCGGGCTGGTCGAAGCTGGGCCACCCGGTGCCCGAGTCGAACTTGGCGTCGGCGCTGAACAGCTTGGCCCCGCAGCCCGCGCACCGGTAGGACCCGTCGGCGTGGTTGTGGACGTACTCGCCGGTGAACGGCCGCTCGGTGTGCGCCTGGCGCAGCACGCTGTACTGCAGCGGGGTCAGCTCCTGGCGCCACTGCTCGTCCGGCTTGGTGATCTCGCGAGCGACGGCCGCCGCGGTGCTGGCATGAGCCTTACGCATGGGTCTGGTTCCTTTCCCTTCGTCCTTCACCCAGTTAGACCCGCGTCGCGGCGAGACGATTTTTCCCGGTGGCGGCCTGCGTGAGGGTGCGGGCAGTGTGGACGGCGCTGGCG
>CAVPSA010000050.1:0-32360 GCA_963707905.1 uncultured Actinomycetes bacterium
GCCTGGGCGCTGGTCTCGGCCATTTGCACCTCTCCGTTGAAGCGGCCGGTCACCCGGCCGTCCCGGCTATCCGTAACCTTCCTCACACTCACCTCGATGCTGCGGATGATTTCAGCCCAGGTGAGCAGGACGCGCAACTTGTCCTGCGCCCCAGCCCGCATAGCGCTGAAACCTTCCCGCCCGGCGCGCATGCCAAGGCGTCCCCCCTGACGGTGCACTCGCTCGAAGTGCCCAGCGCTTGACACCAACACGGATCGTCGCGGTCGGATCTCATGCAGCACCGTAGCGAGCGCGGCCTCTACTGTTCAGGTGGATACGGTGCCAAATCGTTGGACAGGGGCTCTGGCGGGACGATCGTTTCGACAAGTGCTGAGGTAGGGCGGCAAAGGGGCCTTTGGTCCCTGGGTTTGTGCTGCGCGGTGCCCGTACGGTGCGCTCATGACGGCGAGCCGCGAGTGCCAGTTGGCCGACGGGCGGGTGGTCGTGCTGCGCCGGGCCGGCCCGGGCGATGTCCCGGCCATCACCGGGCTGTACCTGGAGCTGTCGCCCGAGTCGTTCTACCGCCGTTTCAACACCCAGCAGCCCGCACTAGCGCTGGTGGCGCAGCTGGCCAGCTTTGGTGACGGCGACGCCTGCCTGGTGGCCGCCCCGCCATCCGACCCCGGTCGCGTGGTTGCCGAAGCCCGCTACGTGCCCATCGCCCCGGGGACGGCGGAACTGGCCCTGACCGTACACGACAGCTATCAGGGCGCGGGAATGGGGCACATTCTGCTTGACGCACTGGTGGAGCGGGCTCGTGGGGAGAGGCTGGAACGCCTGCGTGCCGTGGTGCTCCTCGCCAATACCCCGATGCTGCGCCTGCTCCAAAGCTACGGGTGGGGGCTGGCTGCGCCGACCGAGGATTTCTCCGTGGCCTTCCTGGAGATTTCCGCGGCCGGGGGAATGCCCGGCTGGCCGGCGGGCAGTGCGGGCCGGCGGGTGCTGGTGGAACGGCGCAGCTGGTTCGACGACCAGCAGGTCGCAACGTTGCGTTCCGCCGGGAACGACGTCCGCCAATGCACCGGCCCGCGCCGGGAAACCGGCCGGGCCTGCCCGCTGGTCGCCTCCGGGCACTGCCGGCTGGCCGAAGAGGCAGACCTGATCGTGAGCCTGCTCCCCGGCGACGAGCCGGACTGTACGGCAGTGCTGGCAGCCCACCGGCGGCGCTGGCCGCAGAGGATTGCCGAGCAACACCACGGCGGGGCGTGAACGCGCACAATTCAGCCGACGGTCTCGGCGTACCGACCGTGTCAGAGTTCGGCCGGATCGCGGCAAAGTACCAGCACCTGACAACATGAATAAGCGCGCTCAGCCGCCGATCTGGGCGGCTAACTGGTTCCTCGGTGCTCGTCGTCCAAGGCGCGCGCAGATGAGGTTGATTCGGCGTGCTGCGTTCCGCGGCCGTTTGTTTGGGTGGGTCGGGGACTGCCGGGCGCGGCGGGGGCGTTATTTGCGCAAGGCGGGAAGCAGGCCGAGTGCGGTCACGATGGTGGCTGCTCCGGCGAGCGCCATTGCGTCCCCAGCTGAGATGATTTGCGCGATTGCCCCGAAGAGGGCAGGGCCGGCGCCCTGGAAGGTCATGAGGCCTGTTGAGAGCAGCCCGAATGCCTGGCCGAGGACGGGCGCGGGTACTGCGTCGAGGAAGCGGCGCTGGATCCCGAGGAGATAGGCGGGGCCGATGCCGGTGACGGCCAGCAGGCCTGCCGCGGCGGGCAGCGGGGGGCCAGCGGTGAAAGCCAGGAGTGGTAGCCCGGCCACCATTATGAGGGGGATGGTGAGCCGCTCGCGGGTGGCGGGCCGCAGTAGTCTGCCGGCGGCGAAGTCTCCGGCGATCATCCCGGCGGGGATGCAGGCGAGTATCAGGCCTGGTGAGCCAGCTGGGAATCCGTGCTGGGCGGCGTAGGGGACGATCAGGCTCTCAGCGGCGGCGATGAAGGCCGGTGGCAGCCATGTGGCCAGCAGCAGAATGCGCACGGCTGGGTCGGTGATGAGCTGCCGGTTCACCGTCCAGCTCTGCCGCAGCATGGATACGGGTGGCTGGCCGGCGGGCTTTGCCGCCGCGGGCAGGCTGGGCAGCCATACCCGGATCGCCGCTGCGGCCGCCAGGTGGCACGCGGCGGTCACGAGCAGGGCGTGCTGGGTGCCAAGGGCCGCCACGGTCGCGCCGCCTGCGGCAAGGCCGAGGAGCTGGGCGGCGGAGGCGGCGATGTTTGCCAGTGAGCGTCCCAGCACGTACGCGTCGCCGTCGAGCGTTTCTGCGATCAGCCGGCTGGACGCGCCGCCGAAGACCGGCGTCAGGCAGGCGATGGCGGCGACCAGGGCCAGGCTGGCCCCGGCCGGCAAGCCCGCTAGGGCGAGTACCGCTGCGGTGGCGGCTTCTAGGCTGTAGCCCGCGGTGATCAGCGGGCGGGGCCGGACGCGGTCGGCGAGGGCGCCGAGCAGCGTTCCCCCGATCGCCTGCGGCAGGAAAGCGGCGCCGTAGGTCATGGCGGCGAGCAGCGGGGAGCCGGTGGCCGCGAAGATCAGCATGGACAGCGCCACCGTGCGCAGCGTGTCGGCGCCGATGGCCAGTGACCGGGTCAGCAACAGCAGCCGGAATTGGGGCTCGGCGAACACCTCCCGGTAGGTCACCCGCGGTGCGGCGGGGGCGGTTGTGGTCATACAGCCAGCCTTCGCGCGAGCCGCCGCGGGAGCCATTGTTACGTTTCTGGACGTAAGGTTGGGAGCGTGCTGCGGTTCGAGGTGGGCGCGGATGACCTGCTGCGGAGCCGGTTCGCGATCTCGCCGCTGTTCGAGCTGGACAATCTGCTCCGCAAGCTCTCCGGCCTGTCGCCGTACCGGCTGCCGGGCGCCTGGTCAGCCCGGCTGATGCCGGTCTACCGGAAGCTCCGCGCCACCACCGACCTCGATGCGGTGCTTGCGCTGCACAGCCGCACGCGGGGGCCCGGCTTCGCCGCGCCGCCGCCGCGCAGCCTGGCCCAGAGCATCGAGGATGACCTGGCAACGGTCCGCGCGACGGCGCTGGCGGACGCGCGGCGCGAGATCGCCCGGTGCCTGAAACTGCGGCCCGCCTATGACGAACGGGTCCTGGATGTCCTGCGCAGCGACGATGTCGTGGAGCGAACCGCCCGCGCCCTGCAGACCGCCTGGTACGAACTGCTCGCCGCCGACTGGCTGCAGCTTCGTGCCCTGTGTGAACGCGATGTGGTGCACCGGGCTGGCCAGCTGAGCAGGTCCGGATGGGGCGCGGCGCTGGACGGGCTGCACCCCCGGGTCCGCTGGCGGGACGGGGCCATAGAAATCCTGCGCTCCGCGGAAGACCGGACCGTCTCCCTCGGCGGCCAGGGACTGCTGCTGGTGCCCTCGGTGTTGTTGTGGCCGCAGGTGTCCGCGCATGTCGACGAGCCTTGGCCAGCGACGCTGATCTACCCGGCACGTGGGATCGCCGCACTGTGGCAAACGCCGTCCGCGGCCATCCACGGCGCGCTCGGCACCCTGGTCGGCCGGGCCCGCGCTGGCCTGCTCACCGCGCTGGACCAGCCGGCCAGCACCACTCAGCTAGCCCGCAGCCTCGGGCTCGCCACCGGCGCGGTCGGTGACCATCTCGCGATCCTGCACGGCGCTGGGCTGCTCACCAAGGCCCGGTCTGGGCGCTCGGTCCTATACCGCCGTACCCCGCTCGGTGACGCCCTTGTTGCGGCAAGCTCGGCGATCCGGTGAGCACGGACCCTGGCCTGCGCCTGGCCGAGCGGGCAGGCTGAGCCGTGAGCTAGCCGCTGGCCACGTGGAATAGACCATGTAGCGGCTGGGACAGCCCAGAACTGGTCCCGTCGCGCTGCCGCATCTCGTTATCGATCACGAGTACCAGCATGGTGCGATATACGCGGAAGAGGTGAAAACGATTAGCGGGGGATGGCTCGCGCAGATGTGAAGTCTCACATCGTTCTCACACGGCTGGCTCATGACCGAAGGCGCACAATGCAATTACCGGGAAAGACCCGGCCGCATTCGCGGGAAGGAAACCCACATGAACACGGAACGCAATCCCCACAGCGGCCTGGTGCCGCTGCCGGGATTCGCTGAATCAGCCGCCGGCGGAGAGCAGGCTCCGGCGCCCGATGGCACGGCTTCGGCTGGCCGGACCGGGTCGGCACGTAGCGTGGGTATCCGGCACGTCCGGCGGATGTCGAACTGGACCGCCGCCGCGCTGGTCGTCGGTGCCGGGGCCACAACTTTGGCGCTGGCTCACCATGCCTTCCCGATCGCGGCTCCCGCGGCCGGTGCGGCGTCTGCCACCACTACTGGTGTGGGTACCGCAGCGGCAGCGCAGGGGGCCAATGGGCCACAGGTCTCTCATGCGGTGGCGACGACCAGTGCGTCCGGCGTCACGACGACGACCGTCACCAAGGTCGTGAACGGCAAGACCGTGGTCAGCCATGTCAAGCACGTCCCCGCCTATATCGACAACTGACGGGGGTGGTTCCGGTGCAGCAGCTCAGCTCAGCTACTTCGTGGCGGCGGATCAGCACCGGCGATGACACTGTCGCCGTTGCTGAACGCGCTGCACTGGGCACGAGCGCCCGGCTCGTGGTGTGGCCGCCGGAGAATCTCGGCGTGGCCCTCGATGCGGTGGACAATGTCGTGGCCGCGCTGGATCGTCAGGCGAGCCGGTTCCGGGAGGATTCGGAGATCTCCTGGATCCACGGCCGTGGGGGCGGCCTGTTCATGCTCAGCCACGGGCTCGCCGAGGCAGTCAGCGTCGCCCTGGAAGCGGCGCGGTGGACCGGCGGGCTCGCGGATCCCACCGTTGGCGACGCGGTGATCTCGCTGGGTTACGACCGGGACTTCGCCGCGATTGATGTCGATCGGGGTGATCCGCCCGGCGTGCCTGCCCCGGTGCCCGGGTGGCAGGCGGTCAGCCTCGACGGCCCTCTGCTTCGCCTGCCGGCCGGTGTCCGGCTCGATCTGGGCGCCACCGCCAAGGGCCTCGGCTCCGATCGTGCGGTCAGGGCGGCTATGAGGGCGGGTGGGCAGACCGGTGGGGTGCTGGTCAGCCTCGGAGGCGACATCGCCGTTGGCGGGCAGCCGCCCCGTGATGGATGGCCGATACTCGTGGCGGAGATGCCGGATGCCGCAGGCCCGTCCAGGACCCAGCGAGTCAGGCTGGCCGGCGGCGCGGTCGCGACCTCGTCGATCACCTGCCGCAGGTGGCGGCGTGCGGGGCAGGTGCTGCACCACATAGTGGATCCCCGGACCGGGCTTCCCGCGGATGGGCCCTGGCAGACCGTTAGTGTGGCCGCGGCGACCTGCGCCGACGCCAACGCTGTCGCCACAGCCGCCGTCGTCGCTGGCGAGCGGGCAGAGGAATGGCTGGCCGTGGCGGGCACGCCGGCCCGGCTCGTCGGCCACGACGGGCAGGTGCGCTGCGTCGGTGGCTGGCCAGACACCGACGGCGGCCGCATCGAAGCCCCCTTGGGAAGCCACGTGTATGCGGGAACACGACCCGGAGGCATACGGTGACGGCCGTGCCCCAAGTACCTTCACCGGACAGCGGCGGCCACGGCTGAGGGGTGCCGCTGCCCCTCGTCCCGCACCCAGCGACCCGGGCTGACAACGGACAAATCGCTGGTAGGCCCCTCATACGGCCCGGTTCGAGCAGTGGCCTTGGGCCTGTGTCGTCGGGCCTTCCGGCCCTGACCTGCCTCCCGGCGGCACGGCACGCTGGGAGGACTGAGCTATAAACGTTCGGCGCCGGCACAGCCGTCTGGTTGCTGGCGCCGTAAGGGGGCAATTGGGATGGCAACCGCTGCCGAGGACGTGATGACGCGCGGCGCGAAGGTCCCGGCGGGCGGCCGTGTGCCTGGCGAGGTAAGTCTTGGCGGTGCGATATGAGCGCGGCCGCTGCCGGAACGGGATCGCAGGGGCTGTGGTTCGTCTCGCGCGGTAGCGGGCTGGTGCTGCTGGTCCTGTTCAGCGTCGTCGTCGTGCTGGGCGTGGCATCCCGCCTGGGCTCGGCACCGGCACGCTGGCCGCGTTTCGTCTTCGTCGAGCTGCACCGGACGCTTGCGCTGTTCCTGGTCGCTTTCCTCACGCTGCATGTCGTGACCGCGATCCTGGATCCCTTCGTCAAGATCGGCTGGGCGGCTACGGTGCTGCCCTTCACGTCCGGCTACCGGACCCTGGCGATCGGACTGGGCACCCTGGCCGTCGACTTCGGCGGCGCGGTGCTCATCACCAGCGTGGCCCGGGGCCGCCTGGGTTTCCGGGCTTGGCGGGCGGTGCACTGGCTGGCCTACCTGGCGTGGCCGGCGGCGTTCGTGCACTCCCTGACCGCGGGCGGCGACCTGGGAATCTGGTGGGTCGCAGTGATCGAGTGGGGCTGCGCGGCCATGGTGGCAACCGCTGTCCTGGCGCGCCTCATCAGTGGCATCAGGCTGGACGCCGGGACCAGGCGGCCGGCCGGCGGGCGTTCGGCCGCGTATGACCGGATCACCGCCCAGGCAAGGACCCGCACGTGATGCCGATCATCAGCAGCCGCCCGCCCCACGCCAGCCGGGCCGCCGATCAGATGCCCCGCTTGCTGCCAGCGGATATCGGGGCCGAACCGTCGAGCCTCGCGGAGCACCTTGCCCGGTACGGCCTGCTTCGGTCATCCGGCCTGGACCGGCGGCACCGGGAGGCCATGATCGCGGAGGTGGATCGGTCGGGGCTCACTGGCCGGGGCGGCGCGAGATTCCCCACCGCGAGGAAGCTGGCTGCCGTAGCGGCGGGGCACTCTCCTGTCGTGGTGGCGAACGGCACCGAAGGCGAGCCCGCGAGCGCGAAGGATAAGGTCCTGCTCGCCCGGTCACCCCAGCTAGTTCTCGACGGCGCGGTCCTGGCAGCGGAGCTGGTCGGCGCCAGCCGGGCCGAGGTCGTCGTGCATCACGCGGTCCGTGAGATCGTGGACGCCGCTGCCGCCGAGCGCAGGCGGGCCGGCCTGGACCAGATACGGATCCGGGTCGTGACGGCAGCTGAGCGGTTCGTCGCCGGCGAAGCCAGCGCCGTCGTGCACTGGATCGAGCGTGACCTTCCCACCCCCACCAGGACGCCGCCCCGGCTCTCTGAACGTGGGCTCGATGGACGGCCGACACTGGTGCAGAACGCCGAGACCCTGGCGCACCTTGCGCTCATCGGCCGTTACGGGGCTTCGTGGTTCCGGGCGGTCGGCACGCCACAGGAACCAGGGTCGATGCTTGTCACCATTGTGGGAGCGGTGAACCAGCCGAGTGTTCATGAGATCGCGATCGGCACTCCCTTGGAGGAGGTACTCAGCCTGGCCGGCGGAGCATCCGCACCCCTGCAAGCGCTGATGCTTGGCGGCTATTTCGGTAACTGGGCCGGCGCAGAAGCAGCGGCAACCCTGCCATTCTCCTCCGCCGGCCTGGCGATCCTGGACGCCAGCGTCGGTGCTGGCCTGATCGCGGCGCTGCCAGCGGACTCCTGCGGACTCGTCGAGACCGCCAGGGTGGTGCGCTATCTCGCGGACGAGTCGGCAGGCCAGTGCGGCCCCTGCCGCTTCGGCCTGGACGCGATTGCCGGCGAACTGCAGCGGATCGCCGAAGGCCGCACGTCCGATCTCAGCATGCTGCGGCGCTGGCTCGGCCAGGTCGAGGGCCGCGGCGCCTGCCACCATCCTGACGGCGTCATAAGGCTCATCCGCAGCGCACTTGCCGTCTTCGGGCCCGAGCTGGAGCGGCACGCACAGGGCTGGTGCTGTGCCACCAGGCCGGCCGGCGTGCTGCCCGTCCCCCCGCGGCGGAAACGATGAGCAGCGGGACCAGGCTCCGAGTCGACCCCATCGCCTGCGACGGCCGGCAGCTATGCGCCGAGATCCTTCCCGAGCTGATCACCCTCGACGACTGGGGCTTCCCGATCATCCGTGACGGTGACGTTCCTGACCGCCTGATGGAAGAAGCCCGTGAAGCCGTCCGGATCTGCCCCAAACTCGCCCTCCGCTTCGAAGGCCCGCGTTAGCGCCAGGTCAGGCTGCCCGGACTGTCCACCGCGCTGAACCGCCCTGCACCCATCCCCGCCCTCGGCGGCATAGAAAGACGTTCGCCGTTCGAGCGCGGCGACGCATAAACATACGGGCTGGCTGATCGCGCCCTGGTGCTATTACCGTGACCCCCAGCAGCCAAAGAGACGAAGCCCCCAGATAACCGCGCGCCGACCCGCCGATCTGCTCGGCCACCGAGCTGCGGCGACCTCGGCTGTGTTGGACGCTTCAGATCGCCAGCCGATATGACAGGGCCCGGCGATCAAGTCTCCGGCCTTTGCTTTTGCACGCGAGGATCAGATCGGTTCCCACCGCCTGCCGGCGCTGGCGGCGGGCTGCAAGGTGGTGATCAAGCGCAGCTCATCAGGATCTCCATCGCGGCTGGGCGGTGCGCTTGCTGAGCGGCGCTCCGCAGTGGCCGCAGCGGTCCAGGTCGGGTGTGTTCATGGTCGTGCCGCAGCTGCACTGAACGCGAGGACGCACGGACTCGGCCGTGACCGGCCGGTAGCGGGCCATCGCGTCTTTCCCCGCTTTCTGGTCAGCTCCGAACATTTGAGAGACCTGACGCGGAGACTTCCCGGCGGCCTTGCCAGCGGCCTGTACCTCTTTGAGCGCGGCCCTAAGGACGCGGCCAGCGCTAAAGCTGACGAGCTTCCCGTCGCCCTGCGCCTGCATGGTGGCGAGGATCTGCGCGGCTGAGTGCCCGGCTTCCTTGCCAGCCACGATGGTGGCACGTTCTTGGTCGGTGCGGTCGGTGCGGTCGGTGCGGTCGGTGCGGTCGGTGCGGTCGGTGCGGTCGTTAGCGGTCATTTTGGCTCACAGGCTCCTCTCCACTTGCTCGGACCGGGCGGCCAGTTCGACGACGCTGGTCCGCACGTAATCGGTGGTCCGGGGCTGACGTAGTTTCCCGGCTGGGGCTCCAGTGCGGCCAGCGCGTTGCGGTGGTCGCTGCTTCTTTGATTCGGGCTTGACGGCGCCGATCGTGACGACGGCAAGCGATTGGCGGATCGGGCTCATGCCGGGCTCCTAAGGCCGCCCGTCTTGCGATGACGCAGCGGTCGTGCCTGCGGATTGCGGCGCTGCTGGCGGCCTTGACTGAGCGCATGCTTCGCGCCGCTGGCCTTCGTGGCGGGGGTGGTGGGAGGTCACGGGATTCCAGGACCATTCTACCTGCAAACTGCGCTAATAGCGAATGTTCCCGCAGTTAACGGGCGATTATCAGAGTTTATATCCGGGTCATCGCAATTGCGCCGTACGAGGAATTCAGAAGCTAAAACAGCCGCATGACGGCCAGGACGGGCGGCTGCCAGGTCCGGCCGATCGTAGCTCGTGCTGCCTACACTCGGCATGTCACTGCCAGCGTCGGCCTTCGTCTGCTTGCTCGTGGGCTGTGATCGCCTCGTCTGTCGCACACCTACATGCCAGCTCAGGTGGCAACCGAGGTGATCTTGGGCGCCTTCTATCACCGCCTGCTGCTGCCCAGCGGCCGGCTGGATGCCGCCTACGCCAACTTCGTCGTCGACACCGTCTTCGCTCGCACCTCCGCCGCCCGGCCGAACATAAGGGGATCGGGACGCGACCGCTGCGGCTCGCGCCCCCGCTTGACCCGGAGCCGCACGCCACCCGCGGCTGTCCCGAACGCGGCGACAATGCCGATGCCGTACGCCCGCCCCGCCTTGGTGTTCCCCGCGCTGCGGACACCGCTACCCCCCAGCAAACTGCGCGCTCGCAGCGGCTAGCGGGCCAAGCGGCGAGAGCCGTTGGCGCGGGTCACAGAGCCTGAAGGCGTCCGCCCTTCCGCTCAAGTTGAGCGCGTTCCGGCGCGAACCTCGGCGACGGCCTGCCAGTCAGTCAGAACGCGCTCAACCCGGTCGGGCGACTCGGCGACGACGGCCTCACGCAATTCGCTCGCGAACGTCTTCAGGTGATCATCTGGGAGGGAGCTAGCCCAGGGGAATGCTGCCGGCAGTGCCGCTGGGAGTGCACTGGCAGCCATCTCACTGGTCAGCAAGGCAGCGAGGAGCTGCGCCATCGCCAGAGTGGATTGGGAGACGATCGCGGCGACGCGCACGTCTTTGATGGTGATGTGTGTCACGGCACCGCGGCGCGCGTTGTCTACAGCGCTGACCAGGGTATCGGCAGGCAGTTCGGGCGTGGACTGGCCCATGCTTTCAAGGTAGCCGCAAAGCCCCCAGCCGCGCAGCCCACTGTGGCGCAGCGGGCAGGTCAAGATGTTCGGGCGCGGGGGGTTGCCGTGCCTGCTACAAGGGTTGCAGGCCGAGTTGCTTGCGCCCGGTGTCGTTGAGGTCGGCTGGGGTGGCGCGGCCTGCCCAAGTGGTTTCGTAGTCTTCGGCGGCGAAGTCGCTGGGGCTGGCGCCGGTCAGGAACGCCTGACCGCACGCGCGGGCGTAGGCGGCGTTCTTGTCGCAGTAGGGTGCGGCCGGGATGTACATGACGTTGCCCCATCCCTGCTGGCTGCTGACTTCGCCGACTGAGTGGATCACGTCGGCGTGCCACCACACGGTGTCGCCGGGTTGCACCGGCGGGATGGGGGTCAGCGCCCGGAGGAGCACGGAGTGATACCGGCCGGTGATGGGCAGCGATTGCCCGTTGGCCGCGCCGCACAGGTCATTGTCGGCGACGTCGTCTTGCAGGGCGCGGAGCACTATGTAGCCCATCGCGGCGGGGATCGGGACAGCATGCAGGACGCCTTGGTCCGGCCGCATGTCCGACAGCGCGGTCCAGCCCTGGAAGGTGCGGAATGCCGAGCACATGACGGTCGAGGGGAACTCGTGCACGGCGCTGCGGAACGCGCCGTCCCAGGGGTCATACCCGGCCCAGTCGCCTGCGTAGACATGCCGGAAGACCTGCTGGTAGGCCGGCAGCAGCCAGCGCTCGATTGAGCCGGAGTCGGTGTGTGGGGACAGTCCGGCCGAGTTCGCGCCGGGAGGCCGGCGGCGGACCCGGTCGGGGTAGGCGGTGTCCCGGTCCGGGTCGAACCAGATCTGCCCCTCAGATTGGTGCTTCCAGAAGGAGTTCAGGAACTTCCGGACCGCGACCATGTTTGCATCTTGGCGTGCCTGTATCTGCGGCCTGGACCAGTAGATGGGGTAGATCGATGGCCTGCCCGCTGCCAGGCCGCCGAAGACCCCGTCGTCGATGGCGCGGTACGTTTCCGCGAACCGGTTCCGTTCGGCGTACCTGGCCAGCTCCGCATCCCAGCCCTCGGCGCGCTGCCGGGGGAACGTGCCCTGGACCACGACACACCCACGGCGGCGGATCGCCTCCACCGCCCCGGCAGGGACCGTCCCAGCTGCGATATCGCGGAACTGGACCACCGGCCAGACCGGCCGCCCCGCGTCCCGGTCAGCGGCCACGGCACCGACTGCGGCGCGCATCGCCGCATCCGCCTCAGCGAACACGCCCGCGACGTCCCCGATCTGCCTGCGCAGCTGCGCCTTGACCGTGCGGATCGCCTTGCCAACATCGGCAGGCAACAGCGAGGTGAGGAGCGCATCGGCCATGGCCGCCTCCGCAGTATGTTCAGCCCTAATAAGGATGCTGCTACAGTAACCAGCCCATCCGCGGACCGAGGGGCACCGGATGACCCGGCCAGTGAGATTCGGCCTGGTTGGCACCGGCCACTGGGCGCAGATCACGCATGCGCCCGCGCTTGCCTCCACAGACGGCATCGATTTCGCAGCGGTCTGGGGCCGTAACGTCGGCGCCGCGGCGGAGCTGGCCGACCGCTATCACGCCAACACATACCACGACATCTCCGCATTTCTGGCTAACGTCGACGCGGTCGCCTTCGCGGTGCCGCCGGGTGTGCAGGCCCCGATCGCCGTCCGCGCCGCCGAAGCGGGCAAGCACCTGCTGCTCGAAAAGCCCATTGCGATTTCCGCGGCTGATGCGGATGCCCTGGCCGGCGCGGTGGAGCAGGCCGGCGTTGCGTCCATGGTGTTCTTCACCGCCCGGTTCCAGGCCGACGTGCGGGCCTGGCTGTCCGAGGTCACGGCCACCGGGCGGTGGGCCGGGGGGTGCGCGGTGTGGCTGGGATCCGCCCTGCGGGCAGGTAACCCGTTCAACACCCCCTGGCGCCGGGACAAGGGCGGGCTGTGGGACCTCGCCCCGCACCTGATCTCGCTGCTGTGGGCCAGCCTCGGCCCAGTGCAGTCGGTGACCGCACAAGCAGGCCACGCCGACGTCACCCACCTAATCCTGCGCCACGAACCGGGAGCAACCAGCACGGTGACGGTCACCCTGAACGCCCCCCAAAGCGCAGAGTTCGCCGACCTGTTTGTTTGGGGCGAAGCCGGCCGGTCGGCAGCTCCCGTCGAGACCAGCCAGCCGGTGACACCGCTGCGGACCGCACTCACCGAACTGGCCGCCAACGCCCGATCAGGGCAGACCTCCCACCCCTGCGACGTCCACTTCGGCCGCCAGGTAGGACGCGTCCTCACCGACGCGCAACACCAGATCAGCGAACACCCGTGAGCCCGCCCACGTCCCTGCCGGAAGCCCAGAGCCGCGTCACGCTGCATGAGAGGCATTCGGCAAAGCCAGACGCGCTTCACCGATATGGCCGGCCGCTCGCCCGATTGTCTGCATTACGCCCGACGTTCGACTCATGGAGGGTGACTTGTCCGCTTAGAGCTCGCGGGCTTACGCCGGGAGGACCACCCACAGTCTGGAGCGTGCCGGTCAGAGTCCCGGTCGGACCTGGGGGGCCGTTGGGCGATGAACAGCTGGCCAACGACACCGAAGCAGCCACGACAGGGAGTAGAGAGAGCAAGGTCAGGGAGCTTCGACGCACGGCATACCCCTCCTTGGGGCTTAACTGCGCGGCGGTGGACCAGCCAGATGGCGAGCAGGCACCGATGGGTGAGCGATACAGAGGGCTTGTGCTGTTTGTCAGGAGCGGCGGCGGTTGAGCCGCCAGAAGCAGTACCCGGCCAGGGCCAGGGCGAGGGCCAGGAACATCCCGGTTTCGGACCACTGGAGGGGCCAGTAGTGGCTGGCGGGCTGGTAGCTTTCGGCGACCCGGATCCCGTGGCGAGGGCTCTCCGCACCGTTGGCAATTCCGACCACAGCCGAGCGGGCATGCCGCCAGGCCGTATGTTTATGCATCGCCAGCGCTGGGCGCGACTGCGTGCTTCTGCCGCGTGCAGTTTCGGGTACCTGCCGTGATTTCCGGTGGGTGCGGTGGAGTCGACACGGCTGCGCAGCAGCTGGGTCGTCTGGCCGGCATGGCGTCGCCGTGGCTGCGGCAGACTAGTTGGTGTCGATGCCTGCGGCCGGACGATCGGAGAACTCATGGCAGGTCAGCCAGGTGCCGGGCGTGGTCCTGGCCGACCGGAGATCATTAGGCTGGGCTCGGTTCCGGGGTTCGTCGTGCTCGACCTGGCAGACGCGGCAGTTTGCGCTGGGGGAACGCGGCTGGCACCGGAAGTCACCATCGCCGAGGTGGCGCTGCTGGCCCGGGCCATGACCTACAAGTTCGCGGCGCTCGGCGATCGGGTCGGCGGTGCGAAGGCGGGCGTGCTGGGAGATCCCGCTGACCGCGTCGCCAGGGCCGAACAGATGGCCCGCTACTGCGCGGAGATCCGCCCGCTGGCCGACGCGGGCCGGTTCCTCACCGGCCCGGACATGGGCACCTTCGAGGAGGACTTCAAGCTCTTGCGCGAGCGCCGTGCCGCACCGGCGGCCTTCGGCGCGGTGGTGGCCGGGGTGCCGTTTGAGGATCTGCTGACCGGATACGGCGTCGCGGTGGCGGCGGAAACCGCGCTGCGCGCCGGGCCCGGCGGCGGCTGGGAGGGCCGGTCGGTCGCCATCGAGGGATTCGGCAAGGCGGGCGGTGGGGCGGCTCGTGAGGTGACCAGCCGCGGCGGCCGGGTGGTTGCCGTCTCCACGGTCACCGGATGCGTGGCAGACCCCTCCGGGCTCGACGTCGAGCGGCTGCTCGCGCTGCGCCACGTGCACGGCGATGCATGCGTGCTGCAGTACGGCCTGCCGGCCGGGCCGCCTAGCCGGCTGTTCACGGCGGTAGACGCCGACGTGATTATCCCTGGCGCCCGGCCGGGAGTGATCAGCCGCCAAGTGGCCGAGTCGCTTCCGTCCGCCATCCATGTGGTCGCGCCCGCCGCCAACGTCCCCTACACCAGGGAAGGAGCCGATACCCTGCACCGCCGGGGCATAACGGCACTGCCCGACTTCGTGTGCAACGCCGGGCGCGGTCATCGGCTACCGGTCAGCCCCTGACGCCACACCCGGGCAAGTGCTCGCCAATGTCGGGGACACGATCGAGACACTCATCCGCGACGCGCTCAGCCACCCGCGCGGACCGCTCGCCGGGGCCTGTGAGCGCGCCGCCGCATTCTTGCGCAGCTGGTGGGGTGACCCGCCCAGCCCGCCATTCGCGGCCCCGGAGTAACCGCAGCGCACATCCCGGCACACCCTCCTTCCGCGCTGCCGACCGCCAGGCCACACCGAACGGACCCGTCGCGCGAGCACAGTGCCGGGTTAGACACTTCCCGGGGCTGCTGTGGTGTCCTGGGCTGGTGCTGACTTGCTGTGTCACCGGCGTGTGGTCCGGTGCTCATGGGCGGGCCTTGGGGCCTTGCTTTGCGCTGTGCCAGGGCGTCTGCTTGAGGTGACAGGGGGGCGGGATCTTCAGTGAGCGGCGCACCTGGAATCGTGGGCATCGTCGTAGCAGCCGCTCTAACGGGCGGCTTGGCTGCGTGCGGTACGTCCAGCCAGCGCGCTTACCCGGCCGCGGCTAGCCCGGCCAGCGCCGCTGCCGTCCCGGTGCGGGTGCAGCCGAACGTCGCCGGCTGGTCCGGGATGGTTCAGCGCCCTGACGTCATCTATGTCGGCATGGGCGGAGCGCCCGTGGCCCGGCGGCTGACTTGGCGGCACTGGGGCAGCCCCACGGCATGGGCGCGCGGCAAGCTCGACCGCTACTGGCTGCAGCCCGGCCCGGTATCCGGCTGGCGCCCCACCACCTACACGGTCACAGTGCGCCTGCAGGATATCCAGGCGCACAACGGCCAGCCGTCCTACCGGAAGATGGCGTATATCTACGTCAACCGCCAGGGCAAGACGAAGTCCGTGCAATTTAAGTTCTCCATCCAGCCAGGCGGATTGATCCCGAGCTGGAACCCAACCAGGCCAGGACCGGCCCGAAGGTACAAGGTTCCGCTCTCCGCGTGACCCGGCGATAGGCCATGACCATGCACCCCCGGCGGGCACAGCCTGCTCCCCAACAGCCACCAAGGACGCGTACAAACAGCCGACCATATCGGCTCGGCGCGCCGTTATTTGGCCGGGCTTGTTACGTCGCCAGCATTCCTGCCATCAGAGTGTCCAGGGCAGGATGGCGTGCGTGGACCGCATATTTGTACAGGCCCGCGGTGTGCCGAGAACACTCGGTCATGCCGCCGAGAGGGCCGTCCAGGGGCGTGATCCCCCGGGAACGACGGCTTTTGATCGTTGACGGGCGGCACTAGTTCGGGCTTGGCTGCACGGTCCAGGTCGTTCCGTTCCATCGCTCGATCAGGGTCTTGTCCCCCTGGCCTCCCACCGCCCAGGCATATGAGCTGGACAGCACCGCGACGCCCAGCAGCTCGTCCTGGCTGGCCGACGGGCTGGGGCTCGGGACGATATTCCAGGTGGTCCCGGTCCAGTGCAGGACGAGAGTGCGGGCGTTGGCCGACAACTCCCGGGCGCCGACCGCCCACACGTCCGACGCCGAGCGAGCCGCGATGCCGAAGAGGCCCTCGTGCAGATCGGTGCCAGGGGTGGCCTGCTCCTGCCAGGAGGCGCCGTCCCAGTTCTCGACCAGGGTGCCGAGGTTCGTGGCGCCGAAGGTGTACAGGCCGGCTGTCCAGGCCTGCGTCCCGGTCAGCGCGGTGACGCCTTCCAGGACGTTCTGGCCGCCCGGGCTGACGCTGGGCTGAATCTGCCAGCCGGTCCCGTTCCAGTCCTCGATCAGCGACTGTGACTGCGATGGCGAGGCGCTGAGGACAGCGCCGGCGGCCCAGGCGCTGTTCGCCGACAGCGCCGTCACGCCGATTAGCTCCGCGCCCTGCGGGCTCGGGTCAGGGCTCGCCTGGATCTTCCACGCCTGGCCGTTCCAGCGCTCGATGAGCGGGATGGTCTGGCCATTCGACTGGTACTCGCCGACTGCCCACGCATTGGATCCGGAGGTCGCGGTCACGCTGTTGAGCTGGCTCACCGCGCTGGCCGGAGTGCCGGGACTTGGCTGCACGCTCCACTGATGACCATTCCAGCGCTCGATAACCGGCCGGTGCGACCCGGCCGTCCCGCAGTAGCCGACAGCCCAGGCCGACGACGCGGACCTGGCGGCCACGCCATTCAGGAAGACGGCGCACTTGCCGGGGCTCGCGCCCGGCACCACGCTCCACTTGTGGCCATTCCAGTGCTCGATCACCGATCCGACCGCCCAGGCATCCGACGCCGACACCGCCGCCACCGACTCCAGCTGCGCGCTGGCGGCGGCAGCGGGCACCGCGGCCAGCGCAGCCGGGCCGGGCGCGGCCAGCAGGAGACCGGCCGCCACCGCAGCGGCTGTCGCAAACCGGAGCGGTGCTGAAGACATGGTGACCTCACCGTGCTCATCGGGTTCCGCGTGTACCGGGCGCCCTCACGGTACTGCAAGCGACGCCGCAGGTCACCCGCGGCGCCGCTACCCGGCAGCAACCGCAGCCCGGCGCGAGATGGCCGCGACGCCGAAGAGCAGATCACCGACCCGCCGCGGCCGGCTTTCCTGTCAGCGGCCTGCCCGGCGAGCCCATTCATCGGTCATCGTGCAGGCCGACACGCTGTATATCTGTGCGTTCGCCGACTACACCGAGACGCGCACATCTGCCGCCCGCCAAGCCAGCCGACGCACTGCGCTGAACCGCTGCGCACCGGTACCTTGCTGGGCCGCCGGCGCCGCACCCCGCTGAGCCGCCAGTGCCGGACCGGGCTGCCCGCGCTGGCCGCTGGCAAACGCACTGCGCCAGCCTGCTGCGGGCGCGCTACCCTGATGGGCATGCGAGCCGGATGGCAGCTTCTTGAGATGCCGCGCTGACGACAGCCAGTCAGCGCGGCAGCCCCTCCTGCGCGAGGGGCTTTTTCGTGCCCGGACACGATCTTCAGGCGAGGTCCCATGAGCGAGAACACCAGCCGGCCCGGCTCCCGCCCGGCGCGCCTGGCCCAGGGCGCGGGCGATGAGCCGCCACCTTTCCGGTACGGCGCGCGCATGGCGGGCGAGATCGAAGCGCGCTGGCAGAGCCGCTGGGAGGCGGACGGGACGTTCAATGCCCCTAACCCGGTCGGCCCGCTCGCCAGGGGCTTCGACCGGATGGCAGGCCGCCCTAAGTTCATGATCATGGATATGTTCCCCTACCCCAGCGGCGTGGGCCTGCACGTGGGGCATCCGCTGGGGTACATCGCCACCGATGTGTACGCCCGCTACTTGCGTATGACCGGGCATAACGTGCTGCACCCGTTCGGCTATGACGCGTTCGGCCTGCCCGCCGAGCAGTACGCCATCGACACCGGGCAGCACCCGGCGGTCACGACCGAACACAACATCGCCACGATGCGACGCCAGCTACGGCGACTGGGCCTCGGGCACGACCAGCGGCGGGAGCTGGCGACCACCAATCCCGGCTACTACAAATGGACGCAGTGGATCTTCTTGCAGATCTTCAACAGCTGGTACGACGACCAGGCCGGCCGGGCTCGGCCGGTCGCCGACCTCATCGCGGAGTTCGCCTCCGGCGAGCGTGAGCCGGTGGGCGGGGCCAACCCGGACAGGCTGCCCTGGGACGAGCTGAGCCCGGCGCAACGCCGGCAGGTCGTCGACGGCTACCGGCTGGCCTACATCGGCACCGAGCTGGTCAACTGGTGCCCCGGGCTTGGGACCGTGCTGGCCAATGAGGAGGTCACCGCCGACGGGCGCAGCGACGTGGGCAACTACCCGGTGTACCGGCGGCCATTGCGGCAGTGGATGCTGCGGATCTCCGCCTATGCGCAGCGCCTGATCGACGATTTGGACCGGGTCGACTGGCCCGAGTCGATCAAGATCATGCAGCGCAACTGGATCGGCGCCAGTGACGGCGCCGTCGTCGACTTCCCGGCGGCACCGGACGAGGGCCCGGGCCAGGAACCACTTGCGCCGCTCCAGGACCTGGGTGGGGCCGTCAGGATCAGCGTCTTCACCACCCGGCCCGACACGCTGCCGGGTGCCACTTATCTAGTGCTGGCCCCCGAGCACCCTCTGGTGGACCAGCTCGTCGCCGACCACTGGCCGGAGGGGACGCCGCCTGCCTGGCGCTACCCGCAGGGCGCGTCCGCGGGTGCCAGGCCGGCCGAGGCGGTCGCCGCCTACCGCGCCGTTGCCGCCCAGCTTAGCGACCGGCAGCGGGCGCAGGAGGAGCCCGAGAAGACCGGCGTCTTCACCGGCTCGTATGTGATCAACCCCATGACCAGGGAGCGGGTGCCGGCGTTCGTCGCTGACTACGTGCTGATGGGGTACGGCACCGGCGCGATCATGGCGGTGCCCGCACACGACGACCGGGACCTGGCGTTCGCGCGGGCGTTCGGCCTGCCGGTGCGGGCGGTGCTGGCACCGCCCGCAGGCTGGCTCGCTAGCCACGGCCTGGCGCCGGGCGCCCCGGCCCACAGGTGGCCGGCTGCCTTCACCGGCCAGGGCAGCTACCTGGACCTGGAAATACCCGGGCTGCCCCGCACCGCCACGCTGCGGGACGGGATCGAGGCAGCGGCCGGGTGGCTGGCCGACCGCGGGTTCGGCCACCCGGCCCGGTCCTACCGGCTGCGGGACTGGCTCTTCTCGCGGCAGCGCTACTGGGGTGAGCCGTTCCCGATCGTGTACGACTCCACCGGCCTGCCGGTCGCCCTGCCGTACAGCGAGCTGCCGGTGACGCTGCCCGAGATGACCGATTTCCGTCCCCGGCCGCAGGCAGACGAGGCCAGCGAGCCGGAGCCGCCGCTAGCCCGGGCGTTGGACTGGGCGAACCCGGTGCTGGACCTGGGCGACGGCCCGCACCGGTACCGGCGCGAGCTGAACACCATGCCACAGTGGGCCGGCTCGTGCTGGTATTACCTGCGTTACCTGGATCCGGCGAACACTGCGCGGTTCACCGGCGAGGAAGCGGAGCGGTACTGGCTGGTGCCGCCTGGCGCGGCACCAGGCGACGGCGGAGTGGACCTGTATATGGGTGGGGTCGAGCACGCCGTGCTGCACCTGCTGTACGCGAGGTTCTGGCACAAGGTCCTGTACGACCTGGGCCAGGTCTCCACCCGTGAGCCCTTCCAGCGGCTGTTCAACCAGGGATACATCCAGGCCGACGCCTATCTCGACGCCCGCGGCATGTACGTGCCCGCAGCGGACGTCACTGCCGCCCGCGGCGGAGGGTTTAGCTACCAGGGCGCGCCGGTGACAGCGCGGGCGGGGAAGATGGGCAAGAGCAAGAAGAACGCCATCTCTCCCGACGACATCTACACCGCCTATGGCGCGGACACGCTGCGCCTGTACGAGATGGCCATGGGGCCGCTGGACACCGATCGGCCCTGGCGCACCGACGACATCGTCGGCGTACACCGCTTCCTGCAGCGGCTGTGGCGCACCGTCATCGACGAGCACACCGGCGCGCCCCGGGTGACCGACGGGCCGCTTGGCGAAACGACCATTCGCCAACTGCACGCCACCATCAAGGCTGTGCGCCGGGACGTAGCGGCCATGCGGTTCAACACCGCGGTAGCCCGCCTGATGGAACTCGGGACCCACGCCGCCCGGGTGGCTGCCGCGGGGCCCGGGGTGCCCCGCGCGCTGGCCGAGCCTCTGGTGCTGATGACCGCCCCGTTCGCTCCCCACATCGCCGAGGAGTTGTGGGCGGCGCTCGACCACCCACGGACGCTGGCCTACGAGCGGTTCCCCGAAGCCGACGAGGCGATGGCGGCCGGGCAAATGGTCACCCTGCCGGTGCAGATCGACAGCAAGACCCGGTTCCGGGTCCAGGTACCCGCCGCAGCGCAGCGAGACGAGATCGCCGCGGTGGTCACCGCGCACCCCGAGTACGCCCGCTGGACCCGAGGCATGGCAGTCGCCAGGCTGGTCATCGTTCCCGGCCGGATCGCCAACGTCGTGACCAGGGCACCAGACGCCCGGCCATGACCGGCAGGGGGCACTGGATTGCCGGGTGCCTCTCGGGTCTGGGGTGAAGCCGCTGGCCAGCCGTAGGCTTTGCGGGTGAGCTTTTGTCCGTCGTGCGGCCACCGGAACTCGCCCGGGGGAAAGTTCTGCCCCGAGTGCGGTGCCGCGCTGGGGGCGGCCGAGCCGCTGGCGTCAGAAGAGCGCAAGGTCGTGACGGTGCTGTTCGCGGACCTGGTTGGTTTCACCTCCCGGGCCGAGCATATGGATCCCGAAGATGTCCGGGCGCTGCTGTCGCCGTTTTACGCCCGGCTGCGTTCGGAGCTGGAGCGGTTCGGGGGGACGGTGGAGAAGTTCATCGGTGATGCGGTGATGGCGCTGTTCGGCGCGCCGCTCACCCACGAGGACGACCCGGAGCGGGCGGTGCGCGCCGCTTTGGCGATCCGCGACTGGGTGCGAGAGGAGGAGCGGATCCAGGTCCGGCTCGCGGTCAACACCGGGGAGGCGCTGGTCTTGCTGGGCGCCCGGCCCTCTGAGGGCGAGGGCATGGCCGCCGGTGATGTGGTGAACACGGCGGCGCGGCTGCAAGCGGCCGCGCCGGTGAACGGGGTCCTGGTCGGGGAGCGCACTTTCCGGGAGACGCGGGCGGTGATCGAGTACCGCCCGGTCGCGCCGGTGGCGGCGAAGGGCAAGCGGGAGCCGGTGCCAGTGTGGGAGGCGGTGGCGGCGCGGGCCCGGCTGGGGGTTGACGTCCCGCACCAGGCGAGGACGGCGTTGGTGGGACGGGAACGAGAACTTTACGCCTTGCGTGGCGCTCTGGAGCGGATGCGGGCGGAGCGCACGCCGCAGCTGGTCACACTGGTGGGGGTGCCGGGGATCGGCAAATCCCGGCTGGTGTATGAGCTGTCGCGGATCGCCGATGCGGAGGCGGAGCTGATCAGCTGGCGGCAGGGCCGCTGTCTTCCTTACGGCGAGGGGGTGAGCTTCTGGGCGCTGGCGGAGATGGTCAAGGCCCAGGCGGGCATCTTGGAGGACGACCCTCCGGACCAGGCCGGGGTCAAGCTGGCTGCGATGACCGCGCAGGTGGTGGGTGGCACCGCGGGCGCGGAGTGGGTGGCCAGGCACCTGGGCGTGCTGGCCGGTGTGGACGGTGGTGGCACGCCCACCGGTAGTGACCGGAGTGAGGTGTTCGCCGCCTGGCGGCAGTTTTTCGAGGCGCTGGCCGAGCGGCGGCCGCTGGTGCTGGTGTTTGAGGATCTGCACTGGGCCGATGATGGGCTGCTCGACTTCGTCGACTACCTGGCCGGCTGGGCGGGCGAGGTGCCGCTGCTGGTGGTCGGAACCGCCCGGCCGGAGCTGCTGGCCCGGCGGCCGGGCTGGGGCGGCGGCAAGCCGAACACGATCATCCTGTCGCTCCCCCCATTGCCGGACGAGGACACGGCGCGGCTGATCGGGCTGCTGGTTGGCCGGGCGGTACTGGATGCGGGGCAGCAGGCGGTCCTGCTGGCCCGCGCCGGCGGCAACCCGCTGTACGCGGAGCAGTACGTGCAGATGCTGGCCGAGCGCCGGGATGGCCGCGAGTTGCCGCTTCCGGGATCGATCCAGGGCATCATCGGGGCCCGGCTGGATCTGCTGGAACCGCGGGAGAAGTGGCTGCTGCAGGATGCCGCCGTGGTCGGGAACGTGTTCTGGCCCGCGGCGGTCGCCGCGTTTGGCGGCGGAGCCGGCCGTGGTGAGCTGGAAGAGTCTTTGCACGCCCTGGAGCGCAAGCAGTTCGTCCGCCGCGACGGGGCCTCATCGGTGGCTGGGGAGACGCAGTACGCGTTCACCCACGTACTGCTGCGCGACGTCGCGTACGGGCAGATCCCCCGCGCGGCCCGGGCCGGCAAGCATGTCCACGCGGCCGGCTGGATCGAGTCGCTGGGCCGGCCGGACGACCACGCCGAGATGCTCGCCCACCACTACCTGCGCGCCTTGGAACTGGCCCGCGCCGCTAGCCAGGACACCGCCGGGCTGGCACCCCGGGCCCGGACCGCACTGCGGCGCGCCGGCGACCGCGCTCTCGCGCTGAACGCCTTCGCGGCCGCCGCCGGGTACTACCGGGCGGCGCTCGGCTTGTGGCCAGACGATGCGCGCGAACAGCGGGCTGGCCTGCTGTGGCTACTGGGAACCGCAGCGTACGAGACTGGCGATCTTGAACAGGCGCAAGCGGTGCTGACTGAAGCCTGGCAGATGGCCGCGGCGGCAGGCCTGCCCGCACTCCAGGCGCGGATCCGCATCCTGCGCACGTATATCGGCACCTCGCAGGGCGGAAGCGACGCCGAGGCGCTGGTGGAATGCCAGGCGGCCACCGCCGTGCTGGAATCCGAAGGGGATCCGGACGGGCTGGCCGAGGGGTGGCTGGTGACCGGCAGGCTGCGTTACTGGCTCGGGGATGTGCCAGCCAGCCAGGAGGCTTTCGAGCGTGCCATCGCCTATGCGCGGCAAAGCGGCAACCACCGCGCGCAGGTCCGGGCCAGCGGTGGGCTCGCGGCGACCTTTCAGCTGTTGCCGGTCCCCGTCGATGCCGCGATAGCGCGCGTCGAGCAGTTGCTTTACGGGGCCGACGGCGAGTCGGCGGCCGAGGTTCATGTGCTCCTGCCGCTGTCGCTGCTGTACGCCTATGCTTGCCGTTTCGCTGACGCACGCGCGGCTATGGCGCGTGCCCGCTCGCTGCTGGCCGCATCCGGGGCGAGGCTCGACCTGGCGCGAAGCACCCTGGCGGCCGGCGAGATCGAACTGGCTGCCGGCGACCCGGCCGCGGCCGAGCGCTGTTTTAGGGAGGGGTATGAAGCGTTCCGCGCGATGGGGGAGCGCGGATATTGCAGCACGGAGGCCGGCTTGCTCGCTGAGGCCCTGTACCGGCAAGGACGCCTGGGTGAGGCGCAGCAGATGACCGAGGAAGCCCAGGCGCTCGCCCCACCCAGCGACCTCGACGCTCAGGCCCGGTGGCGCACAGTCCGGGCCAAGCTGCTGGCCCAGCGCGGCCAGTTGTCTGCCGCCCGCCAGCTCATAGCCGAGGCAGAGGCACTGACCGCGCCGACATCCGATACAAGGTCCAAGGCCGAGATCCTGGTGGACAAAGCGGAGGTGAACCAGCTCGCCGGCGACCACGGCGAGGCTGCAGCCAGCCTCCACGCGGCGCTGCGGATCTATGAAGACCGGCGCGTCGCGCCCCTGGCCGCGCGGGCCGAGGCCGCCCTGGCGCGCCTCGCCGCCCACCCCGGCAGCAGGCCGTCCTAACCGCTTTGCCCGCGGCTTCAGCACGACAGGAGAAAGACCTGTGCCGGACAAAGGCGCTCCAGAACCGGCCGCACCCAGCCAGCGCGGCCGAATTCCTGGTTATGTCACACATATCTGGCTGAAACGTGCTGTTCCGGCTATCAGCCGCAAAAGCTTCTAAGGCACATAGCGGCGTTGCTCTCGTTAGGCACCTTAGATGCCCCGTATTGCCTTCTGGCTGATTCGCTGTTCGCTCGGATGGGTATCTCAGCCGCGATCGCTCGCAGTCAGTTCCGAGCCTGCCGTAGGCCGCCACGAACTGCCCGATCGCCTGCCAGAACGGCATCCAGCCGTAGCAGGTCTCATCGCCCGCCTTCGTGCGGCGGCCACTCCTGGCCCATCCCATCGGCGGGCGGGAAAGCGAGGAAGAGCGCTGGCAGCCGCGGCGTGCGTCCAGCAGCCGCCGACAGGGAGGACCTTCATGCCAAAGGCGTACGCGCTACTCGGCACGTACCCCCCCACCCAATGCGGGCTGGCGACATTCAACGCGGCCCTGTTCGACCATCTTCGCCAAGCAGGCGAGCATGCCAGAGTGGTGCGCGTAATCGACGAGCCGGCTCTCCGTCGCGCACCTGAAGCCGTGCACGACCTCGTGAAGGGGGCCGCCCGCAGCGCCGCAATTGCCGTGCGCGTGCTCAACGAGTTCGATGTCGTGATCGTTCAGCATGAGTACGGCATCTACGGCGGCCCAGACGGCTCAGACATCATTTCGTTGCTTGATGCGCTGTGCGTCCCGAGCATCGTGGTGCTGCATACCGTGCTGGCACGACCCACGGCGCGACAGCGCACGATCCTGGTGGACGTCATCGATGCCGCCAGCGCGGTCGTCACCATGACCCAGACGGCGCGCTCGCGGCTGCTGGCCATCTATGGCGCGGATCCGGCGAAGGTCTCCGTGATCCCGCATGGCTCTGCCGACTTCCGGGCCGCCCCGGTGCGGCGTCGGCAAACCCCTGGACCGATGGCACTTACCTGGGGATTGCTCGGGCCGGGCAAGGGAATCGAGCACGCGATCGACGCGGTCGCCCTGCTCCGCGATCGGGGGCTGCGGGTCGCGTATACGGTTGCTGGCGGGACCCATCCGCGCGTGCAAGCACGAGACGGCGAGGCCTATCGCCGTCTGCTCGAAAAGCGTGCGACCGCGCAGGGTGTGGGGGATCTTGTCCGCTTCGACCGCCGGTACCTGCCTGCCGATGCGCTGAGCCGCCTTATCGGCGCCGCGGACGTCGTGGTTCTGCCTTATGACTCGCTGGAGCAGGTTACCTCCGGTGTCCTGATCGAGGCGGTCACGGCGGGGAAGCCGGTGATCTCGACCAGTTTCCCGCATGCGGTCGAGTTGCTGGCTGACGGCGCGGGACTCCTGGTCCGGCGTCAAGATCCGAAGGGCATCGCCGACGCGCTCCAACGGGTTCTCCGCGAGCCGGGCCTGGCTGCGCGGATGAGCCGCCATGCAGCGGAGATCGCGCCCAGCTTGCTGTGGCCAGCGGTCGCGAACCGCTACCGGGATCTTGCGGCCGGCCTTATCGGGGCGGCACGGGGGGCCGCTGTATGACCGGTGCTGCCGCTCCGTTCCAGCATCTGTTGCGGCTTACCGACGAGGTCGGCTTGCTGGAGCACGCCCAGGGCATCGTGCCCAGGCTCCAGCACGGATACTGCGTCGACGATGTGGCACGCGGCCTGGTGGTGGTGTGCCGGGAGCCGTCGCCGGCCCTCGAACTCATCGCGTTGGCGCGGCGCTACCTGGACTTTCTGGCCCAGGCACAGGTACCCGACGGCAGGCTCCGCAACCGCCTCGGCTACGACCGCCGCTGGCGTGATGGGCCGGGCACCGAGGATTGCTGGGGCCGGGCCTTGTGGGGCCTTGGCACTGCCGCTGCCCGGGGACTGGATGCGGGGATTCGTGAGGAGTCGCGCACTCGGTTCGAGTGCAGCGCGCAGGCCCGCTCTCCATGGCCACATGCCATGGCGTTCGCGGCGCTCGGCGCCGCCGAGATCCTCGAGGCCTGGCCTGATCATCCCGGCGCCTTCGGCCTTCTCACCAGCGCCGCCGCCGTCATCGGTGAGCCGTCGGCGAATGCTGCCTGGCCGTGGCCTCTGCCGAGGCTCAGCTACGCCAACGCGGCCCTCGCCGAAGCGGTCATCGTGGCCGGCTCGCAACTCGGCGACGACCCCATGCTCCGCAATGGCCTGCGCATGTTGGAGTGGCTGCTGGAATGCGAGACTCGCGACGGCCACCTATCGGTGGTACCGGTCGGCGGCTGGGGCCCGGGCGAGGAGCGCCCCGGCTTCGACCAGCAGCCCATCGAGGTCGCCGCGATTGCGGACGCATGCGCGCGCGCTGCATCGGTCACCGGAGACCCGGCCTGGCTCAGTGGCGTCGAGATGTGCGTAGCGTGGTTCCTCGGTGACAACGATGCTAAGGTTCCCCTGCTCGACGAGCAGAGCGGTGGAGGGTGTGACGGCATCGGCCCAAGCGGCCGCAATCGCAACCAGGGCGCGGAATCAACGTTGGCGATGATCTCCGTGATGCAGCAAGGATGCCGCCTGATCGCGGTACGGCAGTGACCGGCGGCGGCCCCGCGAGCCCGGTGCTGACCCGGACATCTCATCGGCTGACGCCGGACCCCAGCCGCACGCTGAGCCGCTTGTTCGTACCCGGCCACGAGACCTTGATTCGGGGTGAGTCGCGAGCCAGCGCAGTCATGGCTCGCATCCTGCGGATGAGCGAAGACGAGGTGGACCAAACGCTCGCCCGCACGCTATCCCGGTACGCGGGCCGGTACCGGGACCTCGGGGAGACGCTGGAACGCCATTTCAGGCTCGTCGCCCACCGGCTAGGCGACGAAACCAGCGTCAGCACCGCCCGGCAGCACCTGATCGGCGCGTACTTCACCCAGGAATACGCGCTAGAGGCGGCAGCACTATTCAACCCGTCGATCGTGCCGCACCCCGACCAGGCCCGCTGCGGACGCGGCGAACTCCGGTTCATCATGAGCCTGCGGGCTGTGGGCGAAGGCCATGTGTCGAGCATCGAGTTCAGGACCGGAACGATCGGCAATGATGGCGCCATCACCATCGATGAACCGGGGCGTTTCCTCGACACCGGGCACATTCGCCCCGTCGCTTACGATCGTGAATTCTTCAAGGAGAAACTCGTTGAGGTCAGCCGCGACGACGAGAACGCGCAGCTCCTCTGGAGCTTGCTGCCGCCCCGCTTCAGCATGGCCGAACTTGACCTGGCCGTCAGCGAGCTGTCCTTGCAGCAGGAGACGCGCACGGGTTCCCTGGCCCTCATCGACTGGGTGCGCTGGGTAGCGGCGTCCAACTACGAAGTCGAGTTCGACGAGCGGCAGGATCTGTCCGAGCGGGTTCTATGGCCCACAGGCCCGGACGAGAGCCACGGCATGGAGGATGCCAGGTTCGTCCGCTTCATCGACGGCGGACGGCCGGCCTACTACGCGACATATACCGGGTTCGATGGCCGGAGTGTCGGATCGCATCTCCTGGAGACCGATGACTTCCGGACATTCACCGTCTGCCAGCTCTCAGGCCCGTCGGCGGGTAATAAGGGCATGGCGCTGTTCCCACGGCGCATCGGCGGCCGCTACGCTGCGCTATCTCGATGGGACCGGGAGAACAACTGCATTGCATACTCAGACGACCGGCATCGCTGGGGGCCGCCCGTCACCATCCAGGCGCCCGCACGCCCGTGGGAGCTAGTGCAGCTCGGCAACTGTGGCTCACCGATCGAGACACCCGCGGGATGGCTGGTGTTCACCCACGGCGTCGGGCCCATGCGGGAGTACGCCATTGGCGCCATGCTTCTCGACCTCGACAACCCGGAGCGCCTGGTATCCGTGTTGCCAGAGCCCTTGCTCATTGCCGATGAATCAGAGCGTGACGGATACGTGCCAAACGCTATGTACTCATGCGGTTCGCTGCTGCACGAGCAGACAATCGTGCTGCCCTATGCCTGTAGCGACACCACGGTGCGGATCGCCATGGTCCACCTTGCCCGGCTACTCGACCTTCTCAAGCGAGACTGACCCGGCGGCTAACCGGGCTGCTTTGGTAGCGGCAAGGCAGCCGCTCCAGCCACTGGTCTCGAAGGTCTGGACAGTGCATTGAGCGGTTTGCGGGTAGTAGGCACCCATATGCTGCTGGACCGCTGCTGGCGGGATGTTGTCCGATGGGCTCGCTGGGGGCGGGATGAAGGTAAATCCTTCCGGGTACAGCGGTTGCTGGGAGAGCATGTTACGCAGAAGCTGGAATTCGGGGGCGTTGGGATGCGCGGCCGAGGTGGGGATCCAGGTAGCGCTGCTGGCGTTCAGGGATGCAGCGGATGGTTTGTCTGACGGGAGCGATGAGACCACTGTGTAGTAGCCGTTTCGCAGCGTCGTCAGGTAGTCAGCGGTTCCTCCGAAGACTGCATTGGAGCCACGGCCGACTTCCACCACAGGGTAGGGCTCCGCGTTGAGATAGTTGGCTATCGACCAGTAGCGAACCTGGAACTTCGGCTTGATCCAGGGCACGGGGTAGGCCCCAACCGAATTCCCGGGCGCCCCACGGCCTGCACGGGTGGGGCTGGTTGGGGCTTTGCCGTGGGTTACGACCACGTATCCCTTTCTCGGGGTGAACTCCATCACTAGGTAGGCGTTGACCGGGTTGGGGAAGAGTCCCGCCTGTGACGCGGCCGATGGGCCGAAGTACTGCAGGACGGGGGCGCCTGTGGTACCTGAGCTGGGCAGCGTCTTGGCGGCTGCGAGCATCGCTGCGACTGCTGCGGGCCTCCCGCTCTGGGACTGGGCCTGCCGGGTGCATGGGGGCAGGGTGGTGCTCCGCCCGCTGCGTGTGACAGTGATCGCCGGAAGTTGCACCGTCATATTGCCGCCCGCCGGAATGTAAGTTCGGAAGATCACGTATCCCAGCCCCGGCAGGCCCGAGGGGTTGGCGGGCGGGTTCTGGTCGATCATCGGGATGGCGTTGTGGGAATGCTGCTGCGCGGCTGTGACTACCGGCCGCAGGCGGACGGTGAACGCCACGCGCCTTCCCACCCGGCCTGAGCGCCATGGGTTCCTCGATCCTCGGTTCGCGGTGATCTGGTAGTCCGAGAGGTCTGACGGCACGCTTTTCCCGCTGACTATGTTAGTGAAAAGCCGGAATGAGTCGTTATACACAGCAAACGACATGAAGCGGCTCGTCGGGTAGGTGCCCCTGATGGTCATGGAATCCCGTGGGCTGGCCAGGAACGGGGTGGTCCAGTAGGTGGCGAACGGGTCTGGCGCTGCGACATTTGCAGTAGCCGGCGTGGTCTCGATCGGCCACGCACAGCCCGGAAATACAGGTGCCCTCTGGGTTACTGGCCTGCCAGTGCTGCCGTGAGTGATCGTGCGCGCCGCACTGGACGGTGAACTCATCCCCAATGCCATCGCCGCCGCTACTGCCCCGGCAGCGCCTATAGCCTTGCGGCTCCAGCATATCGACATCAGAGAGGAATAGGAGAATCGCATTATTATCCCCCGTATCTCACAAAAAGAGCACACTGCACGCGCGCTGAGCCCTGCACGGCTACTTTCCCCCCCGCCAGCAAAGAACACATCGGTGCCGCGGAACATGGCCGGCGCCAGAACCCAGCCCCGCACCTGCCCGGAAACCGATGAAATAGGGCGGACGCATCTTCGCCCGGGCGCGGCGGTGGGCGGCGAGATTCTGGCCGCGATGGCGGCCGGCGCGATGCGAGGAGTCACTTCCAGCGTTCACCCGCATCGCGCTACATCGCCGCGCGCTCGCGGCGCTTGCCGGGCGATCGGACATGGCCCCGGATTGGGCGCGGCTTGGCGCCGTCAGGAACCCGGGGCGGCGCCATGTCCGGAAGGCGCCTGCAGCGCATCGGTCAGCAATGCGACCAGCGCCTCGAGCTGCACGTCGGCCGGCGAGGAGGCCTCCTCGCCGGCCCCGTCCAGCGCCCGGGCGGCAAGCCCCGCCTTGCTGTCGATCAGCCCGGCGATCCGGGCGTCGATGGTCTGCGCGGCGATGATGCGCCACGCGGTGACCGGTTCGGCCTGCCCGATGCGGTGGCTGCGGTCGATGGCCTGGGTCTGCTCTGCGTCGGTCCAGGACAGCTCGGCCAGCACGATGTTCGAGGCGACCTGCAGATTCAGGCCCACACCAGCCGCGGTCAGCGAGCACACCGCGACCGTGACGTCCGGGTTGTTCACGAAGGCGTCGACGTTCGCCTGCCGCGACGTCGGCGTCTGGCCGCCACGGATCGACGAGAAGCGCACCCCTTTCCGGGCGAAGGTCTCTTCGGCGGCATCCATCACGTCGATGTGCTTGGCGAAGAAGACGACCTTGCCGGCGCTGCGGGCCAGCTGCGCCGCGTAGTCCGCGGCCAGTTCGGCCTTCGCCTGGCCGATGCGTCGCATTATGGTGAACACGTTCTCGCCGGACCCCGCGGTCGTCGCGTCCTTCAGCTCCGACCGGGCCACCCGGCGGACGAGGTCGTGGTCGATGCCCTCGACGCCGACGTCGGAGGGTCGGTTCGCGAGCGCGGTCCCATACCGCGCCACCATCCGGTCGGCGAGGTCCCGTTCTGCCGCCCGGATCGACCGGCCGGCCCGTCCGTTCAGCTCGACGGGGAGGTCAGCGATACGGCGGGCGGGGATGTCGGCGGCCACGTCGAGCTTGCGGCGGCGCACGATGCCCAGGTCGATCACGCACTGGCGCGCCGCGGCGTAGAAGCTCCGGTCGGCGGGCGTCCGGCCGGTGTCCTCAAGTGCGGCCATTAGCTCGTCGAGGGGCTTGCTGTCGTCGATCCAGCCGAGGAACTGCCAGATCGCCCGGAAGTCCTCGATGTCGTTGATCAGCGGGGTGCCGGTCAGCGCCATCAGCAGGGGCCGGTCCGTACGGGACCGGATGCGGCCGGACAGCGCGAGGACGTGCTGCGAACGCTGCGAGGTCTTGTTCTTGATGAAGTGGGCCTCGTCCGCGACCATGCCGCGGAAGCCGAAGTCACCGAGCCAGCCTATGTGGCGGTCGAGAACCTCGTAGTTGAGCACGACGATATCGGCGAAGCCGTCGACAGCCTCGCCGTCACCCTGCACCACGGTGGCCGGGCGGCGGGGGGTCCAGCGGGCCGCCTCACGGGCCCAGTTGGTCTTGACGACGTTCGGCACGACGACCAGCAGCGGGTAGGCGTTCGCCGCTTCCGCGGCGAGCAGCGCCTGGGCCGTCTTGCCCAGACCCGGCTCATCGGCGAGCAGGAATGTCCGGTGACCGGCAGCGGCCGCGGCGACCAGCTGCCCCTGATGCGGCATCAGTTCCAGGCCCGCCGGGGTGAACCGTGCCGCCGGCGCCGGGAGCGCCATGCACGCTGGGGCACCCCTATCGGCACGCTCGAAGGAACTCAGCAAAGGGCCGAGCAGTTCCCAGTCGGCGAGGCGGCGCGGGCGGGAGGTGAGTTGCGGAACGGCGGAGAAGTCGGGGGCGAGAAAGGGGTTCGCCAGCTGCCGGGAGATCACCGACTGCGGCACGACCCGCCGCTCCGGGCCGGCGGAAGCGCTAGCGGTCTCCGCCGGAGCGATCTGCTCGGGCGCCGGCTCGATGCCGAGGTCCCGCACCATTTCCCGCTTGAGTGACCGGGCCGCGTCGGAGATGCCGGAGCCCTCGGCGAGCAGCGCCAGCAGTCCAGCGTCCCGGACGGCGGTCGTCGCGAGGATGGCCGCGATGCCGTCCAGGCGTTTGAGCTGCTCAGCCTTACGACTGTCGGTTCCGGCCGCCGCCCGGACGCGGGCGCGCTCGTCCCGCAGCAGCAAGGCGACGGCCTGGAACTTCGTGCGCACGGCAGGCGTAACGCGGCCGCCCTGGGCAGCCGCTTCGACCTCTCGGACGGTCCGGGAGAGCACCGAGACAACGTCGCCGCGGTGGCGGACGCGTCGCTGCTTCCGCGGGGTGGTACGGCGAGCGCCCACCTGGCGCTGGCCTGGTCGAGCCACAGACTTCTCCTCTGGAACGCCGGGGCACGGTGGCCACGGCAACATGCAGCACAGTCCCGCGGCCGGGGCGAGGAACGCCCCGAGCAGCGGGCCTGGTGCTTCGAACGCCGAGCCGGCTTGCGGATCTCCAAGGATCGACGCAACGGGCCTCGACAGACGTCTCACACGGACCCGGAGCCGCCGTTGGGTGGGCTGGTGACCACGGCACGGGAAAGCCGTCGTCGGACGGCCGGCTCAGTTCTTTGGTACTGCTCATGTTAACGCGCGCGAGAGCGCATAATTCCCGGCCGCACTGGGTGAACGTCCTCAATTAGCCACATACCGGGCGTGCATCTGCCCGAAGGCCCTACCTGCGGCATGTGGCCTTCTTGGCCGATGCGGTCAAGTCGCCTGACGATGCTACTTCGCCAGCGGTCGGCCGCCAGCATCACTGCGCGCGAAGCTCATCGGGCGGTCAGAGCAGGCTTTCTACCCGGTGCACGTCGCCGCAGGAGACGCCCAGGGCCTCGTGATGCCGACGGATTGCGTCCTCATCAGGACCTTCCAGGAGACAAAAGACCTTGCCATCGGCGTTGTGGTATAGCTCAATCTGGCGCACGCCGAACGCGTCGGCAGCGCCTTCCCGCGTTCCTTGGGCTATCTGGTCGATAGCTTCCTGTGGCAGCTTCAGGTCTTCGTGGAAATCCATGAATCTGGGCATGTGGTCCTCCCCGTCGCGCATCGGCCTACCACTGTGCCCTGGTGAGGGGCGCAGTGTCTATACCGTCGGCCAGTTTCTGCGGTA
>CAVPSA010000051.1:0-24139 GCA_963707905.1 uncultured Actinomycetes bacterium
GGCGAGGACCGGCCCCGGCCCGGCAAACCGGATCAGTCGACCTCGATGTAGACGGTGCCGTCCGCCACCTTGACCGGATATGTGCGCACGTCGACCAGCACCGGGGCGCCGAGTGCCTTGCCGCTGACGTAGTCGAAGCGGCCATTGTGCCTGGGGCACTCGATGACACTGCCGATAACCAGGCCGTCGCAAAGCAGCGTCTGCTCGTGCGTGCAGTGGCCGTCGGTGGCGTAGTAGCCGTCGCCGGGAGATCGGTAGATCGCGTAGTCCTTGCCGTCGTGCGCAAAGGGGGCGACGTCCTCGCGGTCGATGTCGCCAGCCGCGCACGCGGCGATCCACTGGCCCATCTGTTCTCCTGGCTGACCGATCAGGCCGCGACCGCGCCAGCCAGCGGCAGCGCACGGCCGTCGGCCAGCGGAACGGGCTCGTTGTACGGCGCGGCACCGGGCAGCAGCTCGCGGCGGATGTAGTACTCCTGGTCCCGCAGCTGGCGAAGCACCGCAGGGACGATCTCCTTGTAGGCGGCCCACATCGACGGGTACGCCGGGGCACAGTCGTGCTTGACCTCCTCGTGCAGCTCCGGCAGCCGGTAGTACGGCACCATCGGGAACATGTGGTGCTCGACGTGGTAGTTCATGTTCCAGTACAGGAACCGGTTGACCACGCACATCTTCACCGTCCGGGTGTTGAGCCGGTGGTCGAGCACGTTCTCGCCCATCCCGGCGTGCTGGGTGAAGCCGTAGAGGTTGAACAGGAACGCCCCGTAAAGCCGCGGGCCGCCGATAAGGACCACCGGGAGCCAGCTGTGCAGCACGATCGCCAAGCCGATCGCGGTCGCATAGATCGCCAGGTCGATCCGCGCGGTGCGGTAGACCTTGTGCCGCTCGGACTCGGGCACGTAGTCGGCTTCGTCGGCGGTGAGCCGCCCGGACGCGTGCAGGAACATCAGCCGGAAGGCCAGCGGCACATCGACCAGGCCCACCAAGTTGGCCAGCAGCCTGACCAGCCGCGCCGGGCGCATGACCGCGATCTCGGGGTCTCGCCCGACGATCAGGGTGTCCGTGTGGTGCCTGGTATGGCTCCACCGCCAGACGGTCGGATCACGCATGATCATGAAGGAGGCGATCTGGTAGAGCCCCTGGTCCATCCAGCGCGTCTTGAACGCGGTGCCGTGGCCTGACTCGTGCCAGCGGGAATCCGAGGTCGAGCCGTAAAGCACACCGTAGGCGGCAAGGAACGGGACCGCCCACCAGGTGCCCCAGAAGGCGATGCCGAGGCCGGCGAAGCCGAGGATCAGCCCGAACCAGATCGCGGTGTCCCGGATGGCCGGGAAGTCGGAGCGCCGCATCAGCTCCTTCATCCGCTTGCGCGGTATCGCGCTGCGGAACCAGGCACCGCCGGCCAGGCCGAGTTCCACCGCCGCGTCGTTTTCCGGACTCGTGAGGCTGTACCGCGCCAGCCGCTGCCTGCTCATCCCGGTCATCCCTCCCGCTTGAGCGCCTGCCACCTGGCCCTAAAGCTTTGAAACGCTCCAAACGAGTGTCATATACCGGGGCACTGCAAAGCCAGTGCCGGGGTGTTCCCTGTTCCGCCGTCAGCCGCCGTGCGGCCGGGGCGCATCGTTTTATGTGCCTGCCGCCAGGGCCGATTCCAGGTCCGGGTAGATGGGGACCAGCTGGTCGACACCGACGATGGTGAGGATGCGCAGCACCGCGGTGGCGACCAGCCGGAGCTCGGTGCCGGCCGCCGCGGCCTGCTGGTGGGCGGCGATGATCGCATGCACCCCGGCCGAATCGCAGAACGTCGTCCCGCTCATGTCGATGATCAAGACTGGCACGTCCTGGCTGGCCGCGGACAGCAGCGCCTGGCAGACTTCGCCGATGTTGGTGACATCCACCTCGGCGGGCACGGTGACAACGCCGTACTGGCCCATGCGCCGGAGCTCGTAGCCTCCCACGGACATGGCTATCGCGCCTCTGCTGGCTGGCGCCGGAACATGAGCAGGGCGACGTCGTCGTGGGCTGGCTCGCTGCCCACCAGGGCCGCCATCACCGCGGCACAAGCGGCATCGGGGGGCTGGGCTGTCAGCGCCTGGCACAGCAGGGCCAGGCGGTGGTCGATCGGGTGGCCGCGGCGCTCGATCAGGCCGTCGGTGTAAAAGCACATCAGCGTCCCTGGGCTGATGTCGATGGTGGCCACCTGGCGCTCTGCGCCGGGGGCCGCGCCGATCAGCAGGCCCGCGGGGATGTCAGCCAGCCTGGCGGCCTGCCCCGGGGAGGCGATGACCGGCGGGTAGTGCCCGGCCGAGCAGATGCGCGCCCGGTCCAGGCCCGGGTCGAACACGGCGCAGGCCACCGTGGCCAGTGCCCCGGGTTCGAAATGCTGCATCTTGCGGTCCAGCCGGCCCAAGATTTCCGCCGGATCGCAGGTGTCCATGGCGTAGGCGCGCAGCGCGCTGCGCATCCGTCCCATGATCACCGCCGCCTGCAGCCCGGATCCGGTCACATCGCCCATCACCATGCCCAGCTGCCCGGAGGGCAGGGTGAACACGTCATACCAGTCACCGCCCACGGCGCCTTCGCCGGGGACGTAGCGGACGGCCATCTCCGCACCTTCGACAACCGGCAGCGCAAACGGAAGCAGGCTGCGCTGCAGCGCCTGCGCCGCGATCCGGTCCTGCTGCGCCAGCAGCGAGTGCACCGCGGTGGCCGCCCGGTCCGCGGCCAGCTGCAGCAACTCCGCGTCGTCGTTGGAGAACTCGCGCGGGGCCAGCGAGCCGACGTGCAGCACGCCGATCACCCTGCCGCCAGCGACCAGCGGCACGCCCATCAGGGCGCGGATCCCCTTCGCCAGCAGGATGGGGTTCAGCACGGTGGTGTGGTCAACACGATTGAGGATCACTGGCTGGTGCCCGGCGGCGATCCGCCCGGCGAACCCCCGGCCGACCGGGATCCGCACGCCCTGGCGCACCTCCTCCTCCAGCCCGGCCGCCGCCGTGGCGATCAGTTCCCCCGAGGAGAAGTCCAGCAGCAGCACCGCGGCGGTGTCCGCTCGCAAGATCGCCCTGGTGCGCTCGAGCAGTTCCGCGAGCAGTTCACGATCATCAAGCCGGGACAGGGCGGCATCGGTGATGGCCTGGATGTCGCGGAGCCTGTCCGCCAGCCGGGGGCGGCTCACCGGCGCCATGACCTCGATGCCTCCCGCCGCCCTGGTAACAGGCATCGATGCCCACCTCCCGCCTGGGACACGGGCCGCATCCGGGAGCCGGAATCTCCACCAGGTGACGAGAAGCAGGCAGCGGGAACGGCGAACCGGCTGGATCGTCAACCGTGAGGCGATTTTACCTGCGCGCAACAGTACTTGTCTAGCTTGTGAAGAGGCTTGGAAGAATTAGCGAGGGAGAGTCGCTGAACTCTTAGAGCTGCACCGCAGAGGTTTTGGCGGAGGGGGAGCTAGGATAGCCGACATGGAGGGACCGGGCAGCCGGCCGATTTACAGCATCAGCGCCGTAGCGCGGATGGTCGGCGTGCCGGTAGCCACCCTGCGCACCTGGGAAGAGCGTTACGCGCTGGTGGTGCCAGACCGCAATGCAAGCGGTCATCGGCTGTTCAGCCGCACCCAGGTCGAGCAGCTCCGGCTCGTGAAGATGCACATGGCCGAGGGACTCGGCGCTGCCGATGCGCACCGGCTGCTGGCCGAGCGGATAGGCACCGGGCTGCCGGTCGCCGCCCCGGCCGGGCACCCAACGCGCCTGCTGATCCTGCTCGCCGAGCACGACCCCTATGCCGCCGAGCTTCAGGAGTACTTCCTGAAGACGGAAGGGTTTGCGGTGGACGTGGCGCTCGGCGACGAAGCCGCCAGGCAGTCATTCCTGGATAACTCCCCGTCGCTGGTGGTGGTCGAGCTGCTGATATCAGGGGGGTCCGGGCTCAGCCTGTGCCGCTTTTTCAAACAGGACCGCAACTTGCCCGTCGTCGCGGTCTCGGTGCTGGAATGCCAGGACCAGGCCCTTGAAGCGGGAGCTGATGCGTTCTTGCGGAAGCCGCTGGAACCGCTGCAGTTCGTGTCCACGGTCCGGGATCTGCTGGGATCGAGCGCCTTCCTGCTCAGCTCCCGGCAGGAGGCCTCGCATGGATGACCGGCTGCTGAGCGGGCACGCACCGCTCGACGAAATCCTGGACGGCGGGCTGCCCGCCAATGCCATCACCCTCATCACGGGGCGCCCCGGCAGCGGCAAGACGATCCTGGCCCAGCAGTACGCCTTCCAGAACGCCCGGCCCGGCCGGCCCGCCATCTACTTCTCCACCGTCTCTGAGCCACTGGAGAAGATCGTCCGGTTCGGGCAGAGCCTGACTTTCTTCGACACCGCCGCGATCGGAACATCGGTCTTCTACGAAGACCTCGGGACGATCGTCCACCAGCACGGGCTCAGCGGTGTTGCCGAGCAACTCGGCCGTATGGTCAGGGAACGCCGGCCCGGGCTGATCGTGATCGACAGTTTCAAGGCGCTGCAGGCATTCGCCCGCGACTACGGCGAATTCCGCAAATTCCTCCATGAACTCGCCGGGCGGCTCGGGGCGTTCCCGGCCGCGAGCTTGTGGGTGGGCGAGTACGAGGACGCTGAGACCGCCGCCATGGCCGAGTTCGCCGTGGCAGATGCGATCCTCAGCCTCACCACCGAACGAATCGGGCAGCGGGAGGCCCGGTTCCTCCAGGTGAAAAAGCTCCGCGGCAGCGCATTCCGCTCCGGCCAGCATGCCTACCGGCTCACCGCGAGCGGGCTGCACCTTTTCCCCAGGCTCGCGGACGCCCCCATCGACGAGGACTACACGCTGAACGGCACCCGGCTCTCGTCGGGCATCACCGCCCTGGACCAAATGCTGGCCGACGGCTACTGGCCGGGCGCCTCAACCCTGATCGCCGGCCCCTCCGGCTCCGGGAAAACCCTCATGGGCCTGCACTTTGTGATGAACGGGGCAACCCAGGGGCAGCCGGGAGTAATCGCCACCCTGCAGGAGAACCCCACCCAGCTCCAGCGAGTGCTCGCGGGGTTCGGCTGGTCGCTGCGCGAACCAAACGTCGAGGTCATGTACCGCTCGCCGGTTGACATCTACATCGACGAATGGGTCTACGACCTGATGGACACCGTCGAGCGGACCAAGGCGCGCCGCGTCCTCATCGACAGCCTCGCGGACCTGCGGATATCGGCCGGTGATGAGATACGGTTCCACGAATTCGTCTACTCGATCGTGCAGCGCTTCTCCCGGCAGGGCGTCAGCGTCCTGATGACTTCGGAGACCCCGCGCCTGTTCGGCGCCGACCGCATCTCCGACTTTGCCGTCTCCCCCCTCGCCGACAACGTAGTCATGCTTAGCTACCAGCGAGAACGCGACACGATCAGCCGGACGATGGCCGTCATGAAGACCCGGGCCAGCCGCCACGACCCCACCGTCCGCACGTTCGTGATCGGGTCACAAGGCATCGTGCTCGACGAGTTCCCCCAGCAACCGAGGCTCTCTAGCCGGGCCGGCTGGTCAGTGCGCTGCTGGGGATCGTCCGGTCGACGACGTCGCCGGCGACTTCGGAGAGCTTGCGGTTGTGTTCGCGCGCGTACTTCCTGAGCAGCTCGAATGCGTAGCCGACGGTCACACTCAGGTACTCCGAGAGCATTCCCTTGGCCTGCTCGATGACCACCCGGCTGTTCAGGGCCGCCTGCAGCTGCCCGGTAAGCAGGCTGTGTTCCCGCAGCGCCCGTTCCTGGATCAGCGCGATCGCCGCCACTTCTCCCATGGCCTGCGCTATCTCCATCTCGTCTTCGCTGAACGGCTCGTCGCTGCCGCGAAACACGTTCAAGGCGCCGATGGTGTCGGCGCGGACCCGCAGCGGCACCGCGCACATCCGCTGGAAGCCGACTTCGGCCGCGTGCACCGCGAAAACTGGCCAGCGGACGCGGCTGTCAGCCGCGCTCGCCTGCAGCGGCTGCCCGGAGGAGAACGCATCCACGCAGGGGCCCTCCGCACCCTGCAGCTCGAACAGTTCCAAAAGCCGCATCCGCTCCTCGGAGGAGGCGACCAGCCGCAGCCCGCCACGCCCGTCGGCCAGCATGACCCCCGCCGCCGCGGCGCCGAGGATCCCGACCGAGTCGGTGGACAGGCCGTGCAGGAACTCGACAATGTCGAAGTCGCTGACCAGCGTGTCCGCCAGACGAACAAACGCGCGAGCCAACATGGCCTGGCGGGCCGTGCCGTCCGTCCGGTCACCGTCATGGGTGCCCGCGGGCCGCCTCGCCGTCTCGCCGGACTCATTCATCGAACCGCACCCGCCGTTCGACGACGTCCTGCGCTATTTCGTACATTGACCGTCCGCTCGCGAACGCCGCGGCACGTAGCCGGGCGAGCGCGTTGGGCACGGTCTCATCCAGCTGCGCGGCGATCATCCCGGTCGCCTGGTGGACCACGATCCGGTCGCTTCCGGCTGTATCCAGCAACTCCGCCAGCCCGGCATCGCCGGGCGCGTACTGCTGGTACAGCACCGCATCACGGGCAATGTCCGCCGCGGCCAGCGCATCCGACAGGTGGTCGTCACTCAGCATCCCTGGCGTGTCACGGCAGAGGTCGAGCGTTCCAATACCGCTCCGCCCGACACTGAGCGGCAGGGAGAATTCGGCATGCACCCCGGCCGCCAGGGCGGCCGGCCGCGAACGCCGGCCAGCGATCCGCGTTCTTGGCTGACAGGTCCGGCAGCAGCACCGGAACCCGGGAGGTATAGGCATCAAGGCAGGGACCTTCGCCCAGTTCCATCTGCAGCGTGGTGACCGTGCGCGCGTGCGGCCCGGCACTGGCAAGGACACTCGACTCATCGTTCCCCGACATCAGCACCAGGGCACACCCGGACAAGGCCATCCGGTCCACTGCGAACAGGCACAGCTGCCGCATCAGCTCAGCGACACCCATCGTGGAGTCCCGGTCGGTGACCGCCGCCACGATACGGGCCCTCCGTCCGTCGTCCCGCACCTGGTCTCCTCGCCTGCCCCGCCGTAACCCGCGGGCATCTCCTCACCGTACTCCCGGGAACCTGGATTCGGCGGCACGGGGACCCGTGACCGAACCCGCGCGGCGCGCCGTCAGGTTCGATCGTCCCTGGTCAGGCGGTAGCGCCGACGGCCGTCTACGTCCCATTCGGTGAACCCGTTTCCATTCCACGCGAAGAGCCGGTCGTAGAGGTTGACGGCGGGATCGACGTGGGCCGGAATGAGCAGCACCTTGTCGCCGACAGCGAGGCCGCTGTGCCCGGCGGTCAGGCTGACCTGGGCGTGTTCGTCGGACAGGGCAGTTACCCGGGCGCCTGCTGCCTGGATGACCGGCATGCCGTACTCGACCGTGAGCTCCTTCAGGCCGGCATTGAGAACGGCGCGTGAGTACCGGCGGCTGATCACGGTGGTCACGCAGTACAGGCGGCTCGAACGGCAGATCGAGTGTGCCGTAACGGCCGTCCATCAGCACATAAGAACCGGCCTGCACTTCGGTCAGGGCACCCGCTTCGGTGGCGAGATCATAGGTTCCGGTGCCGCCACCCGAGATGATCTCGCAGTCGAATCCGGCGGCGGCAAGCCTGGCCCGTTCCTGCTGGACCTGGCTGGCGGCCTGGTGGACGAGGGTTGCGCGGACCTCACGGCTGTCCCGGTGCACCGCGTGGCCCTCGTACGCCTGCAGGCCGCGGAAGCTGAGCCGGTCACACCGGGCGGCCTGCTCGGCAAGCGGGATCAGGCTGGCGTCGCCGAGCGGCAGCCCGCACCTGCCCGCGCCGACGTCCAGCTCGACCAGCACCCCGATCGGCACGCGATGCGGCGGCCACCCGCGCAAGCAGGTCCAGCTGCGATTCGTGGTCGACCGCCACGGTGAGCGTGGCGATCGCGGCGGCCGCGGCGAGTTCGTCCAGTGCCGCCGTGTCCTGGCTCGCACTCATCAGGCTGATCGGGACCTGAAAACTGCGGTTACCCGTTGCGCAGCGAGATCCCGTCAGACCCGGCGATCTGATCGGCCTCGACTGCCCGCAGTCCTTCACCGAGGCGCTCGCGAGCCTGTCGCAGCAGCTTGAGCGAGTTGGTGGCGGGATTCTGCACAGCGCTGCGATCCGGATCAGCGCCATGCTCCTCGATGAGGTGCGCCTGAAGGGCCGCGGCGACTTCGTCGGCCGCCTTCAGCGCGTGGTAGATGGCCCGGTCCCGTGCGGTGTCGTCAACCATGTGGCCAGTATTCCCCGCAGCCCGCGCTATCAGCCGCTGGGCAGCGCCACCCTTCGCACGATGACAGCGGCCGTGCAGCTACGCTGCGGCGATGGTGATCCGGGCCGGGAACGAGCGGGCGGGCGCGGGGAGGCGCAAGGGTGCCGCGCCGGGGGTAACCGAACCGAGGATGGAACTGTCGGCCGCGCCGGTGGCCGACGGGATCGTGGCCGGCAGGCCGTGCACGGTGAGGAATCCCACGACGGCCATGGTGTAGGCCTCTTTGCCCTGGGCTGACATCCCAAGGTCGCCGAACTCGCTCACGCGGGCCGGCGCGGCAAGCGCGCGAATGCGGCCCATCAGGGTCGGGTTGCGTATCCCTCCGCCGGCCACGAACAACTGTTGCACGCCGTGTTCGCGGCAGGACCGTGCCACCAGGTGGCGGTGAGCTCGGTAAGTGTGGCAAGCAGGTCATCCAGCGGCACATCCCGCTCGCCCACTATGGCCCGCACGTAGCCGGCGTGGAACAGTTCCTTCCCGGTGGATTTCGGCGGGAGAAGTCGGTAGTACGGCTCGGTGAGCAGGACGGTGAGCAGATCGGCGTCCACCCTGCCCCTGGCGGCTCGCACGCCATCGATGTCCATGCGTTCCCGGCCGCCGGTGGCATCGGCGACTGCGCGGTCCATCAGCGCGCTGGCTGGGCCGATATCGTAGGCGACGATCTCACCCGTGTCGGACCAGGCAGTGATGTTGGCGATGCCGCCGAGGTTAAGCGAGCCGACGGCCCGGTCATCACCCAGCACGAGCAACGCATCCAGCAGCGACGCGAGCGGGGCACCCTGGCCACCGCGGCTGATGTCGCGAGAGCGCAGCCCGGATACCACCGGCAAGCCGGTGGCCTCGGCGATCCAGGCCGGTTCACCGAGTTGCAGGGTGCCGAGCGCCGCGCCGCTGTCCACCCAGTGGTAAACGGTCTGGCCATGGCTCGACACCAGATCGGCCGCGCCGCCCGCGAGTGCCGTGTTGGCGTCGGCGGCCACGGAGCCGAAGAGCTGCCCGATTGTGGTGTCCAGGCGGCAGATCTCGCCGACGGTTGTGCGATGCGGAGGCAGCGCCGCGGCTATCCGCGCCCGCAGCGGCGCGGGGACAGGGACCGAGTGCAAGCCCAGCGGCACCAGGAACAGTGTGTCGCCCGCCAGCCGCATCCGTGCGGCGGCGGCGTCGACGGCGTCGTAGGACGTCCCACTGATCAGCCCGATCACGGTCATGTTCACTGATGCGCTCCGGTGTCTTAGTAACGAACGTGCCCAGACACGATGACGTGCAGTAGGGAAGCAGGGACGGCCGGATCGCCATACTCCACCACGCCCACCTCGTCTGCGGCGCGGTTGTCCCTCCTGTGGCGGGGGCGTAGCGTTTGAACCAGGAAGGTGTGCTCGTTTATCTGCGTGTAACCGGGATTGAGATTCCTCCCGGCTGCTCTGGACCTCGGTAGCGCGTCGCGCACGGCCAAGCCAGTTGATCTTCGTGCCGGGGCTTCCCGGCAGGACTTGCCGTGGAGGCATCGTCATGGATCAGCCCGCCGGTTCCGCCGCCCCGGTCCCTCAGGCTGCCGTCCCGGCCGTGACGCCGGACTCGCCGGCCAGCGTTCCGCCCTCCGATCGGGTGCCGGTGCTCGCCTGGCTCATCGCGGCGGTGTTCGTGGTGGTCGAGCTCGCGGTGAGTGGCCGGTACGGTTTCATGCAGGACGAGCTGTACTTCGTCGAGGCCGGGCGCCATCTTGCGTTCGGTTACGTGGACCAGCCGCCGCTCACGCCGCTGCTCACCCGCGTCTCGGAGGTAGCCGGTCTCAGCCCGACAGCGATCCGGGTCATCCCGGCGCTGGCCGGCGGGGCAGTGGTGGTCGCGGCGGCCCGGTTCGCGGCGCTGTTCGGCGCTGGCCGGCTCGGCAGGGTGCTGGCCGCCCTCACCATGGCATCCGCTCCCGTCCTGCTCGCGGCCGACCACGTCGACAACACCACGCCGCCGGACCTGCTGGCCTGGACAGTAGTGCTGCTGTGCGTCACCACGGCACTGCTGCGGCACACGCCGCGGTGGTGGCTCGGCGCCGGCGCCGCGGCCGGGATCGGCCTTGAGAACAACGACCTGATGCTCATGCTGCTCCTAGGCATCGGGCTGGGCGTCCTGCTCTCCCAGCACGCCGGAGTCCTGCGCACGAGATGGCCGTGGCTGGGCGCCGGCATTGCCGCGGTGATCTGGGCCCCCAACCTGATCTGGCAGGCCACGCACGGGTGGCCACAGCTGGCCATGGCCTCGGCGCTGCATCAGCAGAACACCAGCTTGGCCGATTACCTGGGCGGGGTGCCGGCCCAGCTGATCTACGTGGGGCTGGTCGGCGCGCCGCTGGTCATCGCGGGCTGCATCAGGCTCTGGCGGACACCTGAGCTGCGGTTCATCGCCGTCGCCGTCACGCTTGTCGTCGTCTACGTGCTGGCCTGGGTGCCGGGCAAGGCGTATTACACCGACGGAATGGCACCCGCGGTGCTGGCAGCCGGTTCCCTCGCCACCGAGCGCTGGATCGCCCGGGCTCGCCGGCCCCGGCTGCGGCGGAACGCGGTGTTCACCGCGGTCCTTGCCTGCACGGCCGTGATCCTGCCCGTCGACCTGCCGCTTGTGCCGGTCGGTGACGTGCACAACCTGCCGGCTTCCGCCCAGCACAGCTCCAATGTCGGGGACACCGTCGGCTGGCCGCAACTCGTCCGCGCGGTAGCCGCGCAGGACGCGGCCCGGGCCCGGGCCGGCCAGCCGCCAACATCGATCTTCACCGGGAACTACGCAGAGGCGGGCGCGCTGGACGTCCTGGGCTCCGCCGACCACCTGCCGCCTGTGCTCTCCGGCCACAACGCCTACTGGATGTGGGGGCCCGGGCACGCCTCCGACCGGACAGTCCTCGTGGTCGACGCCCTGGGCTCGCTACGCCCCCATTTCGCAAGCTGCCGCCTCCTCACCACCTACCACGCCCCCTATCGGGTGCAGAACGACTGGACCGGCATCCAGATCGGCATCTGCACCGGCCCGGCAGCCAGCTGGCACGCCCTATGGCCCCAGCTCAAGCACTACGGCTGACAAACCGCGTGCGGTCCACGAGACCGCCAGCGGCTGGCACGCAGCGTCGTCAGCACCCGTCGTAACTCGTCCAGTTCGACGCGCCGCCTGCGGCGATGGCGTTATCGAAGATCTGATCCTGATAAGCGGGGCCGGCGACGCCGTACTCGCTGGCCGCGCCGCCGTAGTTCTCCCAGGTGCCCAGCAGGAACTGGTAAGCCCCGCCGCCGTTGCCGGGACCCCAGGCGTAGCTGCCGCCCTCTTCGGCGTTGCGGATGCAGACCCCAAGCGGTGAATTGGCGGCGTCCCCACCGCTACTGGATGGCGCTGGTGACGCGGTCGGGGACGGGGCCGGGGACGGCTGAGCTGCTGCCCGCTGCTGGGCTGCCTGCCGTCGCGCGCGCCGGGCGGCGGCGAGCTTGGCGAGGTGCCTGCGCTGGGCCGCCCTAGCGGACTCATGAATCATCCGGGCAAGGACCGTACGCCTCACGTCGGTCGTCACATAGTCGCTGGTGAAGCCCGACGTCGCGGTCTTCACCTGCATCGCGTCGTGAGAGGGCCCTGCGGCTGCGGATCCGCTGTGCAAGAACACGAAGGCCGCAGCCACGCCTGCGAGCGTTGCTGCGGCCACTATCGGTACCCCGCGTCTGGCGGCGGGTTTACTGGGCTTGGCATGACGGGGTGCTGCGGGCATCACGCTCCTGTCCCCGAGGCCACGCGTTCACCCGGCGAGCTGACGCCTGCTGACGTCAGGTGGCGCGGGTAACGCCTGTCCCGGGGAAACCTACTGGTGGCTTGGCGGGAGACGCAGCGAAACACCGGAAGAGCGTACTAACCGGCACCAACTGTGGTAAAAGCAGCCAACTCCATGGCTTCGGTAGCACCGGCCACCTGGTGCGTGCTTGTCTGCCGTCGCAGAGTAATGCGTTGGCCAGGACGGCAGTGGGCCGGTGAGAATCGGGTCATGGAGCATCTGTCGCGTCAGCGCCTGGAAGCCGGGCTTGACCGGATCCGTGATTCGCCCCGGGATGGTGGCCCGATCGTGCTGGTGGTCCGCCGCCCGGCGGTCGGCGTGCGGGAGTTGCCGGGCGAGGCGCTGCTCGACCCGGTGGCGGGGCTTGCCGGGGACAATTGGCTCGCCCGCGGCAGCACGGGCATGCCGGATGGATCGGCTGACCCGCAGCGGCAGGTAACGGTGATGAACGCCCGGGTGGCCGAACTGGTCGCGGGCGGGACCGGCCGGATGGCGCTGGCCGGCGACCAGCTCTACATCGACCTTGATCTCAGCGTGGGCAATCTCCCAGCGGGCAGCCTGCTCGCGGTCGGCCAGGCTGTGCTGCAGGTCAGCGACGCCCCGCATCTGGGCTGTGCGAAATTCGTCGAGCGGTTCGGCGCCGAGGCAATGCGCTTCGTCAACTCCGGTCCCGGGCGGCAGCTGCGGCTGCGCGGGATGAACGCCCGTGTGGTGCAACCGGGTATCGTCCGGCCCGGTGACATCGCCACACGGCTCCAGGTGACCGCACGCCAGTCCTGAGCGTTGGCCGCGAGTCCAGGGCTGGCGTCCAAGGATCACCGCCCCGCGTGCCTCATTACGATGCGCCGGCCCGCGGCGCCGCGCTCTCATCTCCCGGTTCAGCGCGGTTGCTGTTCGCGGCTACCGGTTGGTGGCGGAGGGCGAAGATCGCTGCTTGGAGACGGTCCTGCAGGCCGAGTTTGGTGAGGATGCTGCGGACGTGGGTCTTGACTGTCTGCTCGCCGATCGCCAGCTCCCGGGCGATCTGCCGGTTGCTGTGACCGCGGGCGATCAGCCGGAGTACTTCGCGTTCGCGCGGTGAGAGCGGCTGTAGCGGGTCCGGCGGCGGTGGCCGGCGGAGCGCCTGGGTGAGCCGGGTGAGCAGTTCGGGGCTGAGGCTGGCAGTACCGGCGGCGGCGTCGCGGACGGCGGCGATGACGTCCTCGGCCGGGGCGGTCTTGAGCAGGTAGGAGGTCGCACCGGCGTGCACGGCGCGGACGAGATGCTCGTCGTCGGTGGCGGAGGTGAGCACAACGACGGCAGGCCGGTGCGGCGCGTCGTGCAATGCGGCGAGCACCGCGTGCCCGTCCAGTCCGGGCATGTAAAGGTCGAGTAGCAGCACGTCCGGGCGGGTGGCGGCGACGACGTCTACCGTCTGCCGGCCGTCTCCGGCTTCGCCGGCGATCTCGACGTCTGGTTCCTGGCCGAGCAGGTAGCACAGTCCGTCCCGGACGACGCAATGGTCGTCGGCGATCACCACCCGGATCGTCATGGCACCGGCACCCGGACGGTGAGCGCCGCGCCGTGCCCGGGTGCGCTGCGGATGTCCACGGTGCCGCCGAGTTCGGCGACCCGGTCACGGATGTGGGCCAGCCCGGAGCCGGGGTGCGGAGCGGCTGGGTCGAAGCCGGTGCCGGTGTCGCGGACGGCAAGCTCGACGTGCCCGTCCTGGCGGGTCATGGACACGGCAAGCCGGCGGGCGTTGCCGTGCCGGACGGCGTTGGTGCATGCCTCCTGGGTGATGCGCAGCAGGGCGTGCTCGACGGGCGCGGGGACGGTGACGTCGTCGAGGCTGGCGTCGACGGTGACGCCGAGCCGGTCGTGGTAGGCCGCGCAGATCTCCTGCAGGGCCGGGGCGAGCCCGGCACCGTCCGGGCTGGCCGGGCGCAGCTCGATCAGCAGCGCCTGCATGTCGCGCAGTGCCTCCTCGCTGATGCGCTCGACCGCGCGGGCCTGCTGATTGCCCGGGTCGGCCCGGCGCATCCCGGCGGCGATCATCCGCAGGCCGAACAGGTGCTGGGAGATCGCGTCATGGATCTCCCGCGCGAGCCGGGCCCGCTCCGCGGCACGCGCGTCGCCGGTGGCCCGCTGCCGTTCGGCGGCCAGCGCGGAGCCGAGCTGGCGGGTCATGATGGTGAAGTTCGTCTCCAGCCGGCCGACCTCGTCCCGGCCGGAGACGGGCAGGGTGACGGTGTAGTCGCCGTCGGCGACCGCGACGGCGGCCCGTTCCAGGCGGCGTACCCGGCGGACCAGGCGGCGTGAGGCCAGCAGCCCGAACAGCACGCCGACCGGCACAATGGCGATGAGCAGCGCAAGGGGGCCCGCCAGCAGCGAGCGGGTCTCGCCGAGCTGAACCAGCTCGCTCCAGGCGCGGATGGGGTTGATGAACCGGGGCGACCATGGCGCCTGGACATAGACGTAGGCGACCAGTCCCGGCGCGCCGGCCGCCGGCTTGCTGAGGCCGGCCCGCCCCGCCGGCCAGACCATCCAGAGCACGCTGCCGTACTGCGTGGACAAACTGCCGTGTTTGATGGACCTCTGAGTGGCGCCGGCTGCGATTGCCTGGGCCGCCGGGTTCGGGAGCTCGCTGGCCGCCGTCCGTCCGGGCGGGTACCGCGATGGCGCGGAGGACGCGACGACCGCGCCGTCGGCGGCGATCGCGACGGCCGCGGTGACCGCCTGGTGGCTGTGTACCGGGCCGGTGATCGCCGGAACGACCAGCGTGCCGTCCGGGGCCGACCGGGCCAGGCCCGGCTGCGCCGGCTGGCCGGGTTCGCCGAGCACGGTTCCGGGCGGCACGCCGTCCCGATAGCGCTGGGCGAGCTGCTGGCCGTAGCTCTTCGCGGCGGCGTCCACCTGGGACTGCAGCTGGGCGCCGTTCAGCAGCGAGGGCACCTGGACGCCGAGCACGAGCGCCTCGACCAGCACCACGACGGCGAGCGTGACGAGGATGTAGGACGCGGTCAGCCGGCCCGATAGCCCCCACGCCCTGCGTAGCACGCGGTCCAGCACACCTGCACGCTACCTCCGCCGACCCTCCGGCGTATCCCTCCAAGGAGGGACCCCCGCTACCTCCGGCGCGTGATACGCCCGGCGCCGCCGGCCGGGACGCTGGCTGCCATGAACCCACAGTCACCCTGGCCGCCTTGCCTGCAGCTTTCTGAACCGGAGGAGATCGCATGAGCACGGCGATCGAGACCCATGAACTGTCCAAGCGCTACCGGCGGGTCAGCGCGCTGACCGAGTGCACGGTCACCGTGCCCGAGGGCCGGGTTTCCGCGCTGGTCGGGCCGAACGGTGCGGGCAAGACCACGCTGCTGCGGATGCTCGCCGGGCTGGCCAGCCCGACCAGCGGCACGGCTTCGGTGCTGGGCGGCGCACCGCGGCAGGACCCGGAGTTCCTCGCCGAGATCGGGTTTCTCGCCCAGGAGGTCCCGCTGTACCGGCGGTTCACCGCCGAGGATCACATCCGGATCGGAGCGCACCTGAACCCGCGCTGGGACGCCTCGCTGGTGCGCACCCGGCTGGCGGAGTTGCGCATTCCGCTTGGCCAGCGCGTGGGCACGCTGTCCGGCGGCCAGCGTGCTCAGGTGGCGCTTGCGCTGGCGCTGGCCAAGCGGCCGCGGCTGCTGCTGCTCGACGAGCCGGTCGCGGCGCTGGATCCGCTGGCGCGCCGGAACTTCCTCGCCACGCTGACCTCGGCCGTGCGGGAGGCCGAGGGCGGCCTCACCGTCGTGCTGTCCTCGCACCTGGTCACCGACCTGGAGCGGGTATGCGACCACCTCATCCTGCTGGCCGGGTCCCGGGTCCAGCTCTGCGGTGACATCGGCACGCTCCTGGCCGGGCACAAGGTCCTGGTCGGGCCGCGCAAGGACACCGCGCCGATCGAGCGGGCGCACACGGTCGTGCAGACGGTGGCGACGGCCCGTCTGTCCACCCTGCTGGTCCGCCTCAACGGCCCGGTCACCGACCCCGCCTACCAGGCCGAGGACGTGGCCTTCGAAGAGCTGGTGCTGGCGTACCTGGGCGCCGATGAGGCGTCCGCGGGCAAGCACCTCACAACGGTTGGAGAGGACTCATGACCTGGCTTGTCTGGCGCCAGTACCGCGCCCAGGGTGCGATCGCGTTCGCGCTGCTCGCCGTGTTCGCCGCGGTGATACTTGCGGACGGCTTCCAGATCGCGGCGCACTGGCACTCTGTTCTCGTCACCTGTTCGGGGAACAGCGCATGCTTGCAACAGCAGGGGCCGCTGGTCAACGGCGTGGTGAGTGACCTGCCCTACGTCAGCCTGATCGTGCCGGTCGTGCTCGGCATGCTGTGGGGCGCGCCGCTCGTGGCGCACGAACTCGAGGCCCGCACCGGCGATTTCGTGTGGGCGCAGAGTGTCACCCGGACGCGCTGGCTGACCGTCAAGGCAGGCTGGCTGCTGCTTGCCGCCGCCGCCTGCGGTGGCGCGATCGCCGCCCTGACCACCTGGTGGTCCGGCCCGGACAACGCCCTGTTTGCCAGCGCATTCGAGCCCGGCCAGTTCGATACCCAGGGCATCGTCCCCATCGGATACGCGGTGTTCGCCATGGCGCTCGGCATCGCCGCGGGCGCCGTGGCGCGCCGGACCCTCCCCGCGATAGCCATCGCGCTCGGCGGGTTCATCGCGCTGCGCCTGGTGATCTCCGGTTTCCTCCGGCAGCACTACATGGCGGCGGTCACGGCCCACTACAACCTGACGGGCTCGTTCACGCCGCCGGGGCGGGCCTGGGTGCTCGCCCAGGGCGCCGTCAGCAAGACCGGGCAGGTCGTGCTGACAGGGTGGGGCACGCTGGGTGACGGGGCGCTTCCGGCCTCCTGCCAGAGGCTGCTTACCGCGGGCCCGGCGACCAAGTCTGGCTCGATGAACGCCATGTTTTCCTGCATGCAAGCCCACGGCTGGCGCGGGTTCGCCACCTATCAGCCCGCCAGCCGCTACTGGCCATTCCAGGGCATCGAGACAGGGATCTACGTGCTGCTGGCCGCGGCGCTGATCGCAGTCACGTTCGTCATCGTCCGCAGCAGGGACGCCTAGTCAGCGGCCCAGGGGTGGCGGCCGGGACGGCCCGGCCGCCGCCCGCTCGTGCCGGTGCCACTTCAGCCGAGGCGTTCGACCAGGTCCTGGTGCAGTTCCCAGAGGCGGGCGGGCAGGTGCCTGTGGAAGGTGCGGAAGAACTCGGGGATGTGCTCCGCCTCCAGCTTCCAGGCCTCAGTGTCCACGGTGAGAAGCAGATCCAGGTCAGCCCAGCTGAGGTCCAGGCCGTCGAGGTCCAGCGAGCCCGGCGCCGGCAGATAGCCGATCGGGGTCGGCGTCGCCTTGACGTCGCCGGCCAGCCGCTGAATGATCCACTTCAGGACCCGGATGTTCTCCCCGAAACCCGGCCACACGAACTTGCCATTGCCGTTCTTGCGGAACCAGTTGACGTAGAACAGCCGGGGCAGCTTCTCGGGGTCGGCGTTACGGCCAATCTTCAGCCAGTAAGCGAAGTAGTCGCCCATGTTGTAGCCGCAGAACGGCAGCATCGCGAACGGGTCGTGCCGCAACTCGCCGACTCTGCCCTCGGCCGCGGCGGTTTTCTCCGAGGCGACGTTGGCCCCGAGGAACACCCCGTGCTCCCAGTCAAAGGACTCAATCACCAGCGGCACGGTGCTGGCGCGCCTGCCGCCGAACAAGATCGCCGAGATCGGCACGCCCGTTGGGTCATCCCACTCCGGCGCGATGCTCGGGCACTGGGCGGCGGGAGTAGTGAACCGGGCGTTGGGGTGCGCCGCAGGCTCGGCCGAGCCCGGGGTCCAGTCCCGGCCCCTCCAGTCGATCAGGTGCGCGGGCGGCTGCTCGGTCAGGCCCTCCCACCACACATCGCCGTCGTCGGTCAAGGCGACGTTGGTGAAGATGCTGTTGCCCCACATGGCCGCGACCGCGTTGGTGTTGGTCTTCTCGCCCGTGCCGGGTGCGACGCCGAAGAAGCCGGCCTCCGGGTTGATCGCATACAGCCTGCCGTCCGGACCGAACCGCATCCAGGCGATGTCATCGCCAATCGTCTCCGCCTTCCAGCCGGGAATGGTGGGGTGCAGCATGGCCAGGTTCGTCTTGCCGCACGCGGACGGGAAGGCCGCCGCGATGTACTTCGGTTCCCCCTCCGGCGGGCTGATCTTGAGTATGAGCATGTGTTCGGCCAGCCAGCCCTCATCCCGCGCCATCACCGAGGCAATCCGCAGCGCGTAGCACTTCTTGCCCAGTAGCGCGTTCCCGCCATATCCGGAGCCGTAGGACCAGATCTCCCGTGTCTCGGGGAAGTGGGAGATGTACTTGACCGGGTTGCAGGGCCACGGCACGTCCGCCTGGCCGGGCTCCAGCGGTGCGCCAACGGAGTGCACGGCACGGACAAACGATCCGGCCTTCTCGATCGCCCGCAGCGCGGGCGTCCCCATTCTGGTCATGATCCGCATCGACACGGCCACATAAGGCGAGTCGGTGATCTCCACTCCCAGCTGGGAGATGCTGCTGCCCAGCGGGCCCATGCAGAACGGGATCACGTACATCTTGCGGCCGCGCATGCAGCCGTCAAAGATCTCCGCGAAAGTCTGGCGCATCTCGTCCGGCGCGATCCAGTTGTTGGTGGGGCCCGCGTCCTCTTCCCTCTCCGAGCAGATGAACGTGCGGTCCTCAACGCGTGCCACGTCACTAGGATCCGAAGTGCACAAGAAGCTGTTCGGGCGCAGCTTCGGATTCAGCCGGATGAAGGTTCCGTTTTCCACAAGAAGGCTGGTCAGCTGCCCCCACTCGGCTTCCGAGCCGTCGCACCAGAGGACGCCGTCAGGCTTGGTCAGTTCCGCGACACCGCGGACCCATCCGGCCAGCTCGGAGAGGCTTGTTTCTGGTTGGTCATCAATAAGGTCGGCGCTGAACATTGCATCTCCCCTGCCTGGACTCACCGGCGCAAACAAACGCTCGTGCCCGCTATCAAGACCGAGCCCACGGTTACGCCCGCACGATCCATCATGCCCGGGCCGACGCGACCCGGACACTGCCGAAGGTCCCCCTGACCATGGGACCTGGGTCGCCGTATCCAAGAACGCGCGTGGCCACGGTGACGCCACGAAGGAGGCCGTGACCGAAGGGATCGGACGCCTGCGCCAGATCGAGCAGCGGACGGTGGCTGAGCGGCGCATCGAGAGCGGCAGGTGGCGCTGCCGGGAACCCGCTATCGTGGCGGGACAGAGCGGTGTTCGCGGGCGGGCCGTCAGGACCAAGTGCCTTGCCCGCTGGGCCGAAGGTCCCTAGTTCGGCTCGGCTGCCACCGCGCATTGTCACGTCATACGGTCGGGCCCCATGAACTTCCTGGGGACGGGGCTTGGCGGGCAGCAACACGTCATCTTCCCGCAGGGGATGTTGCGCAGGTTCCGGAAGAGGAGCAGCCGGGCGGGGGACGCTAGGCCTGAGCGAAAGGTATGTTGGCGTGACCGTTGACAGCTCCGGCGTTTCGCCGGTGACACCCAGACCAGCTGATTTGCGCACCACGACGGTGGGGCCGCGGCTGGCGCCGGCGCGGCGGCTGACCGGTGCGGCAGAAGCCGGGCCGGCCACCGGCCCGGCCGCAGGCGGCGATGACGTGCGGGCGCTGGGCGTCGGGGCCCACTCGCGCTGGGTTGACCTGGACGGCCCGGTGCACTACCTCGATTTCGGCGGACCGGCCAGCGGGCCGACGGTCGTGTGCGTCCACGGGCTGGCCGGCTCGGCGGTGAACTGGTCTGCGATCGCCCCGCTGCTGGCCGGCACCTGCCAGCTGCTCGCGGTGGACCTCCCCGGGCACGGCCTCACCCGTGCACAGGGACGCGGCACGGGCATATCGGCCATGCGTGCCCTGCTGCACAGGTTCATCAAAACGTTGCGAGTGGGCCCGGTGATACTGGCCGGCAACTCGATGGGCGGGATGATCTCACTGCTGGAGGCCAGCGCCGAACCCACTGCCGTGGCGGGCATAGTGCTCATTGACCCGGTCCTGCCGCTGGTACCGGCAATACCGGACCACTTTGTCACCCCGATGCTCGCCGCCTACGCGGTGCCCGCGCTGGGCCCGCTGTTGATGCGCCGGCGCCGCCGCCAGTCACCTGAAGGCCTCGTGGACAGCATCCTTTCGCTGTGCTGCGTGGATACCTCCCGGGTGCCCGCCGACGCACTCTCCCAGCACGTCACTGTGGCCCGGCAGGCGCTGTTGCTGCCCGAGACCGAGGGGGAGATCTCCGCCTCGGCCCGTTCTATGATCGCCGTCTTCGCCGGCGACCTGCTAGGCGGGGCGTACCGGCGGGCGATCCGCTCCATCACCTGCCCGGTGCTGCTGCTGCATGGCACGCGCGACCGGTTGGTGCCCATCTCTGTTGCCCGGGCGGCGGCGCGCGCCAACCGGGCCTGGACGATGACCGAAATGCCTGGCGTGGGCCACGTACCCCAACTCGAAGCCCCCGAGGACACCGCCAGTGTGATCATCGGCTGGCTCGGCACCGCCGGCCAGCCCGCAGCCCAGGCAGCTAGCCCGCCACCCCCCGCCCAGCCCGCATGACGGCCACCGTTCGGCGCCATCCGTCGCTGGCCTTGGCTGGTCGGCCGTGACAGCTGTCACCGACCCCAGGAATGCGAACCGCTGGACCTCGGATTGGCACTGCCCAGGCTCAGCCCAGGTGGCCTGCCAGGCATCGCGTCAGCTCAGCTGCACCGCGTCGAGGCCGTTCGAGTCATCGGTACCCGGGTCCCCATTGATGAACGAGATCCTGGTATGGCTGGAGGTCGCTTTGATCGTGAGCGTGAACTCCTGCCACGCCTGCTTGTGGTTGGTTGGGTGCAGCGAGTTCACTGCGGTGAGCTTCAAGATCCCATTCACGAAGACCTTGACCGTGCTGCTGACGCCGAACATGCCACCCGGGTCGTTGACGTTGCCTACCCAGAAGGTGAGCTGGTAGCTGGTACCGGAGGTGGTGGCGACGCTCTGAGCGACGCCGGTCGCCGTCTTGCTCCCATCGCCGGTGAGGTCGATCCACTGCGCGCCGGCCTTGGCGTTGAAGGTGAACCCCTGGCTCTGAAATGTGCCGCTGACGATCGAAACCCTGCCCGCAGCGCCTGCCACCGTCCATCCGGTAAAGGACTGTCCCGTGGCAAAATCCTGGAAACTGCCGGCAGGCACGACCGGCTTCTCAAAGCTGCCGTTCTTGACAAGGTTAGTCGTGGCCGATGCCGCACCGCCGCTGGCGAGCGCCGTGCCGATGGCGAGCGCCGCACAGAAAATCCCCCGATGAACGGACGTTCGCATGAAGATCCCCTTCGCCGCGCCCAAGTATCAAGGGCGGCATTTCATAGTGTCAAGGCCGCCGAAGCGCTCCAGATCCTCATCCGCCAGCTCAACCCGGCGCTACGAGGCTGGTGCGCGGCCATGTCCGGCGCTGGGTGGCCGACGTCTGAGTGGTGACCCGGAGGCTAGCCGCCCCGGGGCGATAGGGTTGCGTTAGCGTGACACAGCGGGTGGGGCAGGGGAAGCAACCCGTACCCCGGCAAAGGTGACCTACCGGGAGCCGAATGAAAGCGCTGGTCAAGGCGCGAGCTGAGCCCGGCCTCGAGCTTGAGGATGTTCCAGTCCCCGCGCCAGGCAGGGACGATGTGCTGATCCGCGTCCTCAGAACCGGCGTTTGCGGTACGGACCTGCACATTTATGAGTGGGATGGCTGGGCGCAGGCGAACGTACCTGTGCCGCTCGTCATCGGCCATGAGTTTGTCGGCGAAGTGGTGGAAGCCGGGTCCGATGTACGGGAGTTGCACCCGGGCGATCTCGTGAGCGGTGAAGGCCATCTCGTGTGTGGCCGATGCCGCAACTGCATGGCCGGGCGGCGCGTCCAGTGCGCACACACGAAGGGGGTGGGCGTCAACCGTTCGGGAGCGTTTGCAGAGTACATCGCACTGCCGGCCACGAACGCCTGGCGGCACCCACCAGACATCAACCTTGACGTCGCGGCTATCTTCGACCCGTTTGGCAATGCCGTGCATACGGTCCTCACGTTCCCGGTCCTCGGTGAGGACGTGCTCATCACTGGCGCTGGCCCGATTGGCCTGATGGCAGCGATCGTTGCCAGGCATGCCGGCGCCCGGTACATCGCTATCAGCGACGTGTCTGAGTACCGGCTGAAACTCGCTGAGCAGATCGGTGTCACCCTGGCAGCCAACGTCACCGAGACAAGCCTTGCTGACGTTATGGCCAAACTGGGCATGCGGGAGGGGTTCGATATCGGGCTTGAGATGTCCGGCAAACCGGCCGCGCTGCAGGAGATGCTGTCGAGCATGACCCATGGCGGCAAGATCGCGATGTTGGGTCTTCCCACGGGAGAATTCGGGATCGACTGGGCGCATCTTGTCACCAACATGATTACGATCAAGGGCATCTACGGTCGCCAAATGTTCGAAACCTGGTATGAGATGTCGGTGCTGATCCAGTCGGGTCTCGATATTGCCCCGGTCATCACGCACAGGTTCGACGCGGCCGATTTCGAGAAAGCGTTTGCGACGGTTCGCAGCGGCAGATGCGGCAAGGTGGTCCTTAACTGGGCTCCTAGTGAGCAGCGATCGTGAGGAGTCCGGCAGGTGTTTGCCAGCGTCCAGCAAGAGATTAATGACGAGCTTAATGAGATCCGCTCGGCTGGCCTGTTCAAGGCCGAGCGCGTCATCGTCAGCCCACAAGGTTCGAGTATCCGGGTCGCGGACGGCCAAGAGGTTCTGAACCTATGCGCGAACAACTATCTGGGCCTGGCCGATGACCCGCGCCTCGTTACGGCGGCCAAGGAGGCGCTAGATCGCTGGGGGTACGGCCTGGCCAGCGTCAGGTTCATCTGCGGCACCCAGGACGTGCATAAACAACTCGAGCAGCGCATCTCGGCCTTTCTCGGCACCGAGGATACCATCTTGTATTCGTCCTGCTTCGACGCCAATGGGGGCTTGTTCGAAACGCTGCTAGGCGAGCAGGACGCCGTTATCAGTGACGAGCTGAACCACGCCTCTATCATCGACGGGGTCCGGCTGTGCAAGGCCAGGCGGCTGCGCTACCACAACCGCGATATGGCTGACCTCGAAAATCAGCTCAAGGCCAGCGCTGATGCGAGGCGCCGGCTCATCGCCACCGATGGCGTGTTCTCCATGGACGGATATGTCGCGCCGCTCGGCGAAATCTGTGGCCTGGCGGAGCGCTACCAAGCAATGGTCATGGTCGACGATTCGCATGCGGTCGGCTTCGTTGGCGCCCGCGGCCGTGGCACACCCGAACTGCACAGTGTGATCGATCAGGTCGACATCGTGACCGGAACTCTAGGTAAGGCGCTGGGTGGGGCCAGCGGTGGCTACACAAGCGGGCGGAAGGAGATCATCGATCTGCTCCGCCAGCGCTCACGGCCGTATCTGTTCTCGAACTCTGTGGCACCCGTGGTGGTGGGTGCCTCGCTGAAGGTGCTCGACATCCTGGAGAGCGGCGATGACCTGCGGGCACGCTTGCGCGAGAACACCGCGTGGTTCCGCCAGCAGATGACAAGCCTGGGCTTCGACATTCTGCCGGGGGATCACCCGATCGTTCCCATCATGATCGGCGATGCCGCGCGTGCTACCCGGATGGCCGACCTGCTCCTGGCTAAGGGCGTTTACGTGATCGGCTTTAGTTATCCGGTGGTACCAGTCGGCAAGGCACGGATCCGAACACAGGTCTCCGCCGCGCACAGTCGCGAAGACCTCCAAGCCGCAGTGACCGCGTTCACCGCTGCCCGTGACGAGATGAGCTGACCTACCGCTACCCGCTCCTGCCATGGCGTATTGCCTACAGCCAGATCCGGGGCGCCGACGGATAGGTGGCACGGGAGGATAGGTCACACAGAAGATGATCGCCCAAATTCCTCCCAGTTGATCAAGGAGGAGCTTGGCCGGGCCGACCGGGAACCGTGTATCACGCCGCCCGGCTCAGGAGCGTACG
>CAVPSA010000052.1:0-47002 GCA_963707905.1 uncultured Actinomycetes bacterium
CCGTCGGCTATCAGCCTGGCGGAGCATCGTGTCGAGTTCGGGGTCGGCACCGATCTCCCGGACCTCTTGCGCGCAGCGGCAGGCGACGGCGATCTTGGCCGCCCACTGCAGCGCCTCCTCGCGTGAGGGCACGTCAACAAGCGTGAATCCGCCGATGGCCTCCGGGTACGGGCCGTCGGTGACCGCCCCGTCGGTGGCCACGATGCTCGCCGGCTGGCTTTCCAGCCCGCCGGCGGACACATACACGCCGGCGTTGATGGCCTCCTGGACCGCCGCGTGCGCGGCCCTGGCCACGGCGGGCGCGTCCTCATCGGGGATGTGGTCCATCGCGTGGGCACCAAACGAGATCAGGTACTGCGTCATCCACGACTCCGTTGTCCGGCGGCCTGCTCCGGCCGCGTCTTGACTCATGGCGAACGACTCGCCCCGGATCCATCGTTCTGCCAGAAGAAATTTCTCACGGATCCCAGCCGTTTGGGCCCGCGAGCGTCCTGTGTTCACCGAACCGCTTGCTCAGCCGGCCGTTGGTGCTGCGGCCTCGGTGCTGGCAGGGGAGGGTTGCCGGGTGGCTGGCCCCGGTGGGACTGGAGTTTGGCGGGGAGCCGGTCGCCGTCGGGGTGATCGATCTCGCCGAATACGCGCAGCGCTTGCGTCCATGCCCGGTGGGCGGCGGCGGCGTCACCCAGGCTGTGGTGGGTATCGCCGAGGTGGTCGAGGGCGACGGCCTCGTTCCAGCGGTCGGCGAGTTCCCGGCTGAGGTCCAAGGATCGCTGGTAGCAGGTGATGGCCTGCTGGTGATCGCCGAGCTGGTGATAGACGTAGCCGAGGCTGTCCCAGACGGCATTCTCCCAGTTGGATGCCCCCAGTTCCCGGATCACGGCTAGGGCTTGCTCGCAGCAGGCCAGGGCCTGCGGGTAGTTGCCCAACAGGGCATGGGCGTAGCCGATGTCGTTGAGGACCATTGCCTGCCCCGGGTGATCTGCCGCCCGGTAAATGTCGAGAGCCCGCATGAAGTGGCCGAGTGCAGCAGGGGTTTGCTGCTGGCGATTTGCCAGTAGCCCGAGCATGCCGTGGACGTAAGCTTGGCCGAACTGGTCGCCCATCGTTTCGAACAGCTGCAATGCCTGTCCCAGAAGCGGGTCGGCGTCGTGAAATCGGCCTGATCTGGTGTAGCCGACGGCAAGGCGGTGCAGGCAGTGGGCCTGACCGGTGAAGTCGCCGGCACGGCGGGCCGCCTCTAGCCCAGCCTGGCACGTCCTGGCCTGCTCATGCCACAGCCCGCCCCGCAGCAAGAAGTCGCTCAGGCTCCATACCAGCTGCCAGGCGTGAGCGCCGAAACCGGCGCTCACCGCGAGCTGGACGGCGGCCAGCAACGCGCCGTGTTCGGCGTCGAACCAGCCCAGCGCGTCGTCGGCGGTGGTTAGCTGATCCTTCACAACTCCCGGCTCTGCGGGAGCCAGGGCCAGCGGGTCGTAGTACGGCTCGGTCAGCATGGCAGCGTGGTGGGCGGTGTGCAGGTAGTGGTCGAGGAGCCGGCCGATCGCCGCGTGCCGGGCCCCCGGGCTGTCATGGGTGTGAGCCAGTTCGGCGGCGTAGGCGCGCAGCAGGTCGTGGAACCCATACCGGCCGGGGGCGTACTCGGTCAGCAGGTGCGCGCGGGCTAGCTCGGCCAGTAGCGGGCGGGCTTGCTGGGGCGGGATGGCTGCGAGGCTGGCGGCGGCGGCGATAGCGATATCGGGACCCGGTTGCAATCCCAGCAGTCGGAACAGCCGCGCCGTATCGGCGGGTAGCGCGTGGTAGGACCAGGAGAACGCCGCTCGAATATCGGTGGCCAGCTCATCCCCCTCGAGCGGGTCCAGAACGACACTCGCCTCGCGCAGTTCGGCAGCGATGTCAGCCAGCCGGAAGGACGGGTGGGCGGCGGCGCGGGCGGCCACGATCGCCAGCGCCAGCGGCAGCCGCGCACAACGCTGGATGATTTCATGTGCCGCGCCCGGGTCGCTTGCCAGCCGGCCCACTCCCAGGCGGCGTTCCAGCAGGTCATGAGCTTCGGTGGTGGTAGGCAGGTCCAGGGCAAGCGGGACGGCGCCCTCGGCAGCAACCAGCCCGATCAGCTGGTCACGGCTGGTCACGATCGCCAGGCAACCCGGGGAGCCGGGAAGCAGCGGCCGGGCCTGCGCGGCGTCGCGGGCGTTGTCCAGGACCACCAATACCCGCCTGCCCCTCAGCAGGCTGCGGTACAGCGCGGTCTGCCCGGCGAGGCTCGGCGGTATCCGAGCTGCGGGTGCTCCCAGCGCGTCCAGAAAACCGCGCGCCGCCTCGGCCGGGTCCACCGGCGTCCCGTCCGGGCCGAAGCCGCGCAGGTTCACATACAGCTGCCCGTCCGGGAACCGCCCGGCGACCCGGTGTGCCCACTGCACGGCCAGCGTGGTCTTACCCACCCCGGCTGTGCCCGAGACCGCCGAGATCACAACCGTGCCAAGACCGGCCTCGGTCGCTTGGGGCAAGAGCGCGTCCAGGCTCGCCAGTTCGGCCTTGCGCCCGGCAAATGCGGCCACCGCGGGCGGCAGCTGCGCCGGAATCAGCACAACCGGCGAAGCCTGGGGTGCCGGTGAATCGGCCGGCATCGCAGCCGCCGGTGAAGACAGTGGCACCGTGACTGCCGGCGTTGGCGCCGCTAGGGCCTGATCCTGGCGGATGATGGCGGCTTCCAATTCCCGAAGGGCGGTCAGCACGTCCGCGGCCGGGGTGCGCCCGCGGGCGGCCGCCACGAACAACACTGCCGCCGACTCGGTCATCCCCAGCGCCCCTGCCAGCAGCAAGGCGGTGTCTTTGCGGGCGGTGCGGTGGATACCGCGCTCCAGGTCACTGACCGCCCGCAGGGACAGGCCCGCCGCCTCCGCCAATTCCTCCTGCGTCAGCTTCGCCTCGCCCCGAAGCCGCCGCAGCAGCCCGGCAAAAGAAAGGTAACCCTGCTCCTGGTGCGTCAAGGCCCACGCCCTTCGCAAGCCGACCGACTGCGCCTCGCCACCACCGCTGAAGTAGAGCGCGCTGCGCCAACAATACGTCGGACCTGCGCCGCGCGTCATCATGTGGGCGTTCGTGTGGGCGTTCGTGTGGGCGGCTAGGTATGGTGCACGATCCGGCCGCCCGCGAGCCTGGGAGCAGAAGCCGACGAAGGGGTTTTGATGCGCAGGACACTCATCACACTGGAAGCAGAGCACGCGGGTGCTCGCGGCCGGGCTGATTCTCCCCGCCGCCGAGCGGGCTGCCGTCGTTACCGCGGCCGGCCTCTAGGTGTCGCGGAACACCGGATTCACGCCAGGGCCTACTTGCGTCGCGCGTCAGGTACAAGACGGATGAATAGCAGAGCCGGAGGGACGTCATGAGCAAGAGATCTGCGTCGTACTTCGTCAAAGTGCTGAGCGTGCTGGTGGCGCCCGTCATCCTGGCGGGCCTGACCGTCTCATCGGGGAGTGCGGCTACCGCGACTGCGACATTCTTCGGGGCCAAGCTGACCACCCAGAGCCAGCCCTCCAACGCCCAGAACGGCCAGTCGTGCGACGAAAACCGCGGAATCCCCCACGGTTCCACCTGCACCTGGGTGGCCATCACCGCATTCGAGAACGGCAGCCATTTCACGGCCCCACAGACCGGAACCGTCAAGCACGTGAAGCTGGTGTCGTGTGTGGCTGGAAAATTCCGGCTCCAGCTGGCCAACGCCAACCCGAGCAACCAACAGGCCCAGATCGTGGCACAAGGTCCCGAGATCACCTACGCCGGCCAAAGTCCGTGTGGGGGTACGGGCGGCGACCACTACGTCGTCCAGAGCTTCCCGGTCAACTTGCCTGTCACCAAGGGTGACTACATCGCCATCAAGGCACCATCCACCGGAACGTTGTCGTGCTCGGGTGGCGACGGCTTCCTCCTGTACGCCCCCCCGTTGCCCGTGGGTGGCCCGCTCAAGAAGGCACAATCGGGGGCCAGCTGCGACCTCTTGGTCCAGCTCAGCTACAACTAGGCGACGGCAGCCGCTCCCCTCATCGCGTCCAGGGGACGTTCCCAAACGACGCGACTCTGGCGCGACGCACCGCGGCCATCAGTCAGGCAGCCACCCAGTGGGCCGGCCCTCTGGGTGGCTGGCTTTGGTGGCGTGAATGCGGCGGCTGACATGGGCCGGCTGCCGGCGGCCCTGATCGGGCACGCGCTGGCGGGCGGCTGAAGGCCGTGGCTGCGGGCTGGGAGCCGGTGAGCATCCCAGATCCGCCGGGCGTGGCGGGCCGCGAACTTACTGGAATCGCGCTCGGACAGCGCGCAGCCTGGCGGCGGCCAGGCACCGGATGCCCGGGGAAGGATGCCAGGTGCAAGATCATTGTCTCACGAGCCACCGCCGGTGCCCTGGCTGTGCTGTGCCGGGGCAACGACTCATCCGCGGGGAGCCGCGTCCGGTGCCCGGTTCGCTGCTAACGGCCGCGGTGGTGGTGGTGGTGGTGGTGCTTGGGCTGGCCGGTGACCAGCCTTGCCGTGGTGCCGCCCCATGGCACCCGATCCGGTGCCGGAGGCGTGCCTGCTCGAGGTGACGGGCCAGGTCGCGGCTTCGCAACCCGGCGAGCAAAAACGTGTTGCTCCCGGACACCAGCACGAGCCGACGGCTCACCAGCAGGCGGCTTCAGACGGCATCGCCGATGACGCCGTGTGCTGCTGGGCGCCAAACGAAGGCCAAGCGGAAGTAGCCGGGACTGACCCGCCGAGCTATCTGCATTGCCAGACGGGCGCTTCATTACCGACGGTGACAGCTCCGCAGGTCGTCGCGACACGCGATATCCGCTGCCTCGATCGCGTGGTGCTGTGCTGGTCACCACATAGCTGATGGGTCCTAGCTGGGCGCCGACGGCACACGCAAGCGCGACACCCGGTGCGGAAGGATCAGAGCCATGGCCCTACCCGCACGCTTGTTGGTCAGCGAGTGGTGCAGAACCCTCAGCCATTGAGCGCGGAAAGCCAGCCTGGCCCGGCGACGCGAGCACGAGAGAGGCGTTTATGACGGGACACCATGCCGTGCGGCGCCGCACAGTGCGGGCGAACGATGTCGAGTTCGTGGTGCTCGAGGCGGGAACCGGCCCGCTGGCGCTGTGCCTGCACGGCTTCCCCGACGCCGCCCACACCTGGCGGCATCTGCTGCCCGAGTTGGCGGCGGCGGGTTTTCATGCCGTGGCGCCGTTCATGCGCGGCTACGCGCCGACCGCGGTGCCCCGCGACGGCAACTACAGTATCGGCGCGCTGGTGGCCGATGCCATGGCGTTGCACCAGGTCATGGGCGGCGACGAGCAGGCGGTACTTATCGGCAGTGACTGGGGGGCCGAAACCGCCTACGCTGCCGCGGCCTTCGCTCCCGGCCGCTGGCGCAGGCTGGTCACGCTCGCGGTACCGCCGTTCGCGCTGGACCCGGTGCTGTTCCGCGATTACCGGCAGCTGCGGCGGTTCTTCTACCTGTTCTTCTTCCGCGACCCGGCGGCGCAGGCCGAGGCCGTGGTGGCCGCGGATGGGATGACGTTTATCGACCAGCTGTGGCGGGACTGGTCACCCGCCTACGATGCGGCCGGGCATGTCGCCGAGGTGAAGGACTGCCTGCGCGACCCCGCCAACCTCAGCGCGGCCCTCGGCTACTACCGGGCGCCGGCGGCCCGTCGGGGACTGGCGGAGCCGGCCGGTACGCGGCCGAGGATCAGGCTGCGCTGCTGCCCGCCGGGCAGCCCACCCTCTACCTGCACGGCAGCGCCGATGGCTGCATCGGCGTGGAGCTCGTCGCCGCTGCGCAGCGGCACCTCTCCGCGGGCTCCCGGATGGTGATCGTTCCGGATGCAGGCCACTTCCTGCACCTGGAGAGGCCGGGCGAGGTTAACCGGCTCATCCTGGGCTGGGTCGCCCAGTGAGCGGGTGAGCCTCGGTCAGGCATCGCTGGCCTGCCGGCACTCGTCCTGCCGGCGTTCGTCGTGGTGACGTTGCCACGGCCGGGGATCGCCGGGCCCAGGTACATGTTCCTGGTCAGCATCATCCGCGGGCAGGTACCGGTGTTCGGCGAGGGGCAGTGCAGCACCCACGGGTGAGTGAGAACCACATCGCCCCGCCGGCCCGTCAACCCGGCCAGGCGTACCGCAGGCCCTTAACAGCCACCGCGACGCGTAACCCGGCGATCGGCACACTTCCACTATGCAGAGCCATCGCGCAATTGACGAGCGAATATTCGGCGGGCTGAGCTTTCCATCAGGGAAATTCGTTTCGTACCCATGCACGTGCTTCGCACCGTGCTCTGAACCGTGAGCGCCGCCTGGCTGTTTCCCCCTGGGACGGGAAGCGATCCGGCACAGGATCTCTTCCCGGCTTAACCATTTTGGCCGCATCACCTTCCCCGTCATGAGAATCCCTAAATGGTTCTATCCGGGCACCGGCCAGCCACCCCGCATAACACGCCACAAATGGGCGCCCGACCGGGATACAATATGCGGCCCGCAGGCACCGGACTACGATTACCACGTGCCATAAAACCAGCGAGCGGAAAGGCGCAGACAAGGTCATGTACGGGAAAATACCGGATTGCTGCCGCAAGCTCCCGGCCGGGCCCGCCGCCCAGTTGCGCCGGACGGCCTGCACCCTCACTGGTGCTGCCGTGCTGGCCACCTGCGTACTGGCCACCACCGCGGCGGCGCCCGCGGCCGTGCACCGCGCTGGCCATGGCAGCCGGGCAACGGCGGTGCCGACGATCCGGCACACTTCCCACGCCTCCGCGGCTGCTGCTATCCCGGCGTGGATCCATATCGCCACTGGCGGCTTCCACACCTGCGGCATCCGCGAGGGCAACACCCTGTGGTGCTGGGGGGACGCCCGTTTTGGGGACCTGGGCACCGGGCCAGCCGCAGACCAGGTCCTGCCCCAGCAGATCACCAAGCCGACCGCGGGCTGGGTCAGCGTCACCGCCGGTCACTGGCACAGCTGCGCGACCCGCAGCGACGGCACCTTGTGGTGCTGGGGCGACAACTCCAACGGCGACCTCGGCATCGGCACCACCACCAGCGTGGACCGGCCAGATCAGGTCACCACCCCCGCGGCCACCGGCTGGGCCAGCGTCGCCGGCGGCTACTACCACACCTGCGCGACCCGCACCGACGGCACCCTGTGGTGCTGGGGCAACAACTTCGACGGCCAGCTTGGCATCGGCACCACCACCGGCCAGGACCTGCCGCAGCAGGTCACCACCCCCGCGGCCACCGGCTGGGCCACCGTCACCACTGGCGCGTTCCACACCTGCGCGGCCCGCACCGACACCACCTTGTGGTGCTGGGGCTTGAACGACTCCGGGCAGCTTGGCACCGGCACCACGGTGGACCAGGACCTGCCGCAGCAGGTCACCACCCCCGCGGCCACCGGCTGGGCCACCGTCACTACCGGCGACTCGCACACCTGTGCGGCCCGCACCGACACCACCTTGTGGTGCTGGGGCTTGAACGACTCCGGGCAGCTTGGCATCGGCACCACGGTGGACCAGGACCTGCCGCAGCAGGTCACCACACCGGCCACCACCGGCTGGGCCACCGTCACCGCCGGCAGCGACACCACCTGCGCTCTGCGCACGCACGCGCTGCGCTGCTGGGGAGCGAACTTCAGCGGCGAGCTTGGCATCGGCAACAGCACCAGCCAAGACCTGCCACGGCGCGTCTTGATGCCTACCTCCACCGGCTGGAGCAGCCTGGCCACCGGCGACTCGCACACCTGCGCCACTCACACCGGGCACACCCTGTGGTGCTGGGGCGGCAACTACTACGGCGAACTCGGCATCGGCACCACGGTGAGCCAGGCCCTGCCGCAACAGGTAACGTCATGATCAGCCACTGCGGCCAGCCACCCGGGCTGCGGCGGATCTGCTGGGCGACACTCCCATCACACCGACATGCGGACCAAATAACAACCACGAGGTGCCCGGCGAGGTGCCGCACATCACAACCGTGATCATGCGGAGATGTGCGGCGACGCGGAGGAGTCGCGGCGGGCCACTGGCAGCAGGCTGTTGCGGATCAGGTGGACACGCATGTTTGAGTGACGGTGGCGGGGAAGGCGGCGAGGATGGCGTCTTAGAAAAAGGCGAGATAGTCGCAGCAGGCGATGAGGATGTAGCGGAAGCAGAGGTTGCGCAGGTAGGAAATGACAGAGGCACAGAACAGGGAGCTTAGAAGGAGGTGGAGGCACAGAGAGGGGTTTTGGAAAGAAAGATGCACAGCAAGTGCTTATCGCGTAGGTGTAGATAAAGGCAGCAGGTAGGAAGGCTTGGATGGAAAAAGTGGTTGTCTCTGACTTGACATGATAGCGTAGAGGAACACACGGCGTAGAAGGATAAAGAGGAAGGTTCTGAAAGGCCTTCACTTCTTAGAGCACGGCGTAGGTGATGCGGGAGACGGTCTCGGCAGATAGTTCGGTGCAGTAGACCTGCCGCAGGTGGTGCAGGATGTCACGGACGCTCATGCAGTGCGCGTACAGGCTGATGATCATGTAGTACAGGCCGCCGGAGACCAGCGCGGACCGTTTGGGGATGAGCAGCGGCTCGAACGTGCAGGCGAGGTACCGGGGCACCGCCAGGCCCACCGGGCCGATCAAGGTATGTACCTGTTTGCTGATCGCTCCGTTGAGGGAATTACCTGAGCAACGGCCTGCCGGGTGGTGCAGGTCATAGCTCAGGTGCGCGGTCAGCTCGGCCTGCAGCGCGCGCTCCAAGACCGCCTTGACCAGCTCGCACAGCATTGAGCCTTCACCAGTCAGCCGCAGCCCCCCGGCCGCGTCGTTTGAGCGCTCCAGCAGCGCGTCCAGCAGCCGGTCATCCAGCAGCTCAAGCAGCGGCGCAGAAGGCATGGCAGAGGGGGGATTTTCTCTGTCGTAATGAGAGGCTCTCCACAAAACCCCCTCGGCGTACTGAGCGTGCACCATTCCTGCCGGAACCGGTTCTTGGCGTGTAACGGACATGACCTCGCTGAGTCCCGGAGAGGGCTAGGAGAACACACACCGACCCGCCTTACCTGTATCGGGTGATGACGCAAGGTGGTTCGGCCTGGGCATTGCGGGCCCGTTAGGTGTTCTGTTTGGGCGTGGCTGGGTTGGCTGCCTGTCCCTGATAGCTGCCGGGCCTGCGACCGGGCGGCCGGGTCAAGGACCGGGCGGTAGCCCGGCCGGCGTAGCCGGCGCCGTTAGGCGTTCTTGACGCGGCGGCCCGGGAGCGGATTATTGCCAGGCGCAGGGCAGGGAGCCGTGGTGCGTGGGTGTGGTCAGCGGTTCAGGGCGGGCCTTTCTGTGCGGGTGACCAGCCGTGGCGGCCGGGGGCCGGGGGGTGGAGCAGCCAGCCTTACCTAGGTCCACGGGGCTTAGCGCTGCCCCGGCGACAAGATGATTGATTGGGTGTCCCCGGCTTGCCGGGGATGCGGCCGCTCAGTCTAATCAGGCCGCCCGCGTGGCCCTTGGCGGCAAGGCCGGGAGCGGCTGACAGCGGCTCGCGGGAGCTGGCCGCGGTGGTTCCCCATCGGGTGAAGTGTGGCTGCGGCGTGCCTGCCCGGGGCCGGTGCGCCGGGGGGCTGGTGACCATGGGTGGCGGTGAGGGGTGTCAGGCGGTGGTGAGGGCGTCGTCGCCGAGTTCGGCCAGGATGTGGCAGGCCTGCCGGACGATCTTGCGGGCCTCGGACAAGGCGGCGCGCTTACTGTTCTTGCGGTCCCTGACAGCGGCGTAGTAGGCGTGGTCGGGGGCCGAAGCGCGGGCGTGGGTCTTGCCGGCCCATACAGCGCCCAGCGCAGCACCGGCGGGCCCTGCCGGGACAGCCGCCCCGGAGGCCCTTTGCGGTCCGAAGACCAGACGGTGACGTCCAGCCCGGCGAACCGGACCGCCTTGCGGGAGGAGGAGAACCGGCCTGCCCCGGCCAGCCAGCAGGTCAGCGCCAGCGCGGTGAGGGGGCCGACGCCATACAGCCGCGCGGCCAGCACCTTCGCGCCGGTCAGATGCCGGGCCGCATGCCGCAGTTGCGCGCGCAGCATCTCCATCCGGGTCTCGACGGCGGCGAGCATGTCCAAGGCGGTGGCGACCTGCAGCTGCCCGCCCGGTGACAGGTGCGCGGCGGCGGCACTCGCGCAGCGCGGCCAGGCCCTGCCCGGTGCGCAGCGCGCCCTCGCCCAGCGCGGGGGCGCCCTGGTGGAAGAAACACCGCGTGGATGCGCTGCACCCAGGCGGTGTGCTCGGCCCGCAGATCGTGGTAGGTCTCCAGCAGCGCCCGGTACTCCAGGATCTGCGCTGGCGGGACCCAGCACTCCGGCAGCCGGCCCTCGGCCAAAGCGTGCAGCCGCCGCAAGTGCGCGGGGAGTCGGTCTTTTTGTCGGTCTTGGCATGCCGCTTGCGGCCCGGGCAGCGAAGCGGTGTCGGCCGGCTCGCCCACATGCGCAGCGATCCCGGCCGCGGCCAGCTCCTCGGCGACATACCGCCACCCGGTGCACCCCTCCATCGCGAACGCGACGTCGATCACGGCCGAGCGAACCGCGCCAGCCAAGCCCGCAGGTGCCCCCGGTCGGCCGGGCGACCTGACCGCGCCGCACCTCCCCGGTCACCGTGTCCAGATAGTCGAAGGTCAGCTGCTTCCGGTGAATATCCAGCCCGCCTACGATAGGCATCGGGACCTCCTCAAACTCCCCAGGGCGCCCCAAGCGCCCGCACGCGAATGGCTTACAAACCCATCGTGACGCGTCTGAGCTGGGGAGGTCCTCGCCGGGCAACAGCAACCCCGCCAGCTCACACGCTGACAGCCAAGCCGCCGATGCATGTCATCTAATAGGACGTTTGCGGTCGCTCTGTTCCTGCCCGACTTGTACCGTGCAGATCGGGATGTTCTGCGCGGGCCGGTCGCGCTGAGACGGGGCAAGGGTTGTCAGCTTGCATTGCCTTGTCAGGTGCCGGGCCTTGTCAGGTGATGCCGGAAGCGATCATCGAGTCGAAGGCGCTGAGCATATCGGGGTCACCGGAACGCTCGACTGGCATCAGGGACGGCCGGCGCCACAGCCAGCAGTCGAGGTCGGCAGCGGTGCCGCGGATGCTGGCGGCAGTCCCGGTGCCCGGGGCGCTGGTGACCTGGATGCCGGGCTCGTCGTACCGGGCTTGGTCACCAGGGTCGGTACCGGTGAACCGGCCCACCGTGACCAGCCACGACTGCCCGGTGTCGGTAGCCTGCAGCCGCAGTACCGTGCCGCTGCTAGAGGTGAACGTGCCCCATTCAGGAACATCACCGCCATACATGATGCGCAGCACCTCATCGACTCCGTCGGTGCCCAGCTGCGGGTCCATCGGGCTGCGGCTACCTGCGGCCAATTCGGCGTCGACGCGGTGGATCAGGGCTTCATGAGCCTGGCGGCGGCGAATGAACCCCACGGTGTGATCCTGGGACCACGTCCAGGCCGGCGCAGCAGCCGGGACGGCAGCCAGGAGCTCACTCAGATCACCGCTGGCGCGCCGGTAGAACGCCAGCAAGCCCGCCCGCCTGGCTGGGCGCGGAGGCTTCCGCTGTTCTGCCTGCTCACCGGTGAGCCTCTCGCGCACAATCGTGCCCCAGAACCACTGCACCTCACCCAGGTGCCACAGCAGGTCATCGGCGCTCCAGTCCGGGCACGACGGCACCCGGGCATCTGCCGGAACCTCCGCGATGACTTCCGTAAAGCGCGCGGACTCCTGAGCCAGGTGAGCCAGATGGTCCACATCCGGTCTCATCCCTGCAGGCTACTCCCGCGCGAGCCCGCGCACCGCGCCGCCGTTCGGTCGAAGAATGGAGCATCGCGACGTGCCGCTCGCTAAGCGCGGAACAGGCTATTCTGCGGCCCTATTGAGCCAATGTGTGACCGGACCAAGGATCCAGCCCCCGGGACGGGTGATCGCTGGATCGTTGACTGGCTGCGCTGGTGGGACCGTTCCGGCGACCACGCTGATCATCACGAGCAGCCCGATGACGGAGCCAAGCTCGTCTTCCCCATTCGCCCGTCTGAGAAGCATGCCGCGACGTGTGCGTGCCTGGCCAGAGGAATGCGGGTGGGTGATCAGGCTGGCGGTGGGCTGGCGATACGGGTAGCGGGCGCCCGCTGAAGTGCTCGTGCGGACAGGGCTGTGAGGCAGGCGAAGCCGGCGATGATGCTGGCGCGCTGGAACAGTCCGCCAAGATTGACAAGGCGGGGTGACTGGCCGAAGCCCGCAGCAGCCACTGCCATTGTGGCCAGCATCGTGACGGCGGTGCCCGCGCTGTAGAGCCCGAACCCGCGCTGGCCGGCCAGACAGGACCGCCAGCTGCAGGCGAGCGCGGCGGCGGGCAGGCCGAAGAACACCGGGACGGCCGCCAGATTGTGCGCCGTGCCGGCAGGGCTGGGCCGGGTGAGCGCATCGGGTGTTCCCGGCGGGTAGCCGCTGACCGGGTCAGTCGTGAAGACGGCCGAGCCGATGAGCCCCGCGCCCGCCGCGCCGATCAGGGCCGGTGTTGCGCGGCTGCTGGTAGCGGAATCCCCAGCGCGCGCCAGCCCCGCGGCGGCGGCCAGGAACAACGTCCCTGTCACCGCGAAGTTCCCGGCCTGGATCCAGCCGCGCGATCCGATCGCGAGAGAACTGACAGGGTGGCGCAGCGGCCGGTAGCCATCCCGCAAGGCTCCCTCAACCATGAACGCCGCGACGAAGACAGGACCAGCGGCCACGCCGCAGCGCAAAAGCCAGCGGGCCCGTGCCCGCGGCTTGCCGGGGATGCTGGCAGCCCTCACAAGCGAAGCGTAGGCCAGGCACCGCGACCACTGCATGCATCAGCCGCCTGTAGCCTGCCCATCGGCGCACGGCAGCTATCGCGGAGCGTGACCGAACCTCGGTGATAACCCGCGCTCGTACCCGCCGATCTGGCAAGTAGCCGCCGATCTGCGTGGCTATTCGGTGGAGGTATGTGATGGTGCGGGGCGCGCAGATGTGGGCATCGTGCGCGCCGTGGTGCAGCAATTGAGATCCGCGCCAGTTGCTTCTTGCGTCGAGCTCCTTCCAGTGTCTGGTCAGGCGCGTGCGTCGCATTCGGCGGCGCGCTGCAGCAGCACGGTGCGTTCGGGGATGTTCTTGGTGAGCGAGGCCGCGCGGCGGAACTCGCTGGCCGCCTCTTCGTAACGGCCGAGCCTGGTCAGCAGGTCGCCGCGGACGCTGGGCAGGTGGTGGTAGCCGGCCAGCGCGGGTGCGGCGGCGAGGCCGTCGACGATCTCCAGGCCGCGGCCGGGGCTATCGGCCATGGCCACCGCGACCGCGCGGTTCAGCTCCACCACGGGCGACGGCGCGAGCGCGGCGAGGGCTTGGTAGAGCGTCGCTATTCGTGCCCAGTCGGTCTCGGCGGCGGTGTGTGCCCGGGCATGGCAGGCTGCGATGGCCGCCTGCAGTACGTAGGGGCCCGGCGGGCCGCCGAGCCGCTCGGCTTGGAGCAGGGCGGTGAAACCGCGCCTGATCAGCAGCTGGTCCCAGCGGCCGCGGTTCTGCTCCAGCAGCGGGACCGGCAGCCCCGCCGGGGTGAGCCGGGCCTGGATGCGGGACGCCTGGATCTCCATCAGCGCGGCCAGGCCATGCACCTCGGGTTCGGCGGGCATCAGTTCGGCCAGCATGCGGCCGAGGCGGAGCGCTTCGGTGCACAGCGCAGGGCGCATCCAATCGTCCCCGGCCATCGCCGAGTAGCCCTCGTTGAATACCAGGTAGAGCACTTCGAGTACCGATGCCAGCCGGGCCGGCCGGTCGGCCGGAGGCGGCACCTCGAACGGGACCTGCCGGCTGGCCAGCGTGCCCTTGGCCCGCACGATCCTCTTGGCGATCGTCGGCTCCGCCGCCAGGAATCCGCGTGCGATCTCCTCGGTGGTCAGGCCGCCGAGCAGGCGGAGGGTCAGCGCGATCCTCGCCTCGGTGGACAGCACTGGATGGCAGGAGATGAACATCAGCCGCAGCAGGTCGTCGTCGATCTTCCCCTCGTCCAGGACCTCATCGAACTCCGCCGGGGCGCCATAATGCGCAGTTGCCAGCTCGCGGGCGAGGACGCTCAGCTTGCCACCGAGCCGCTCGTTGCGGCGGATCCGGTCGATGGCGCGGTGCTTGCCGGTGAGCATGAGCCAGGCGCCGGGGTTGGCCGGGATGCCCTCAGCCGGCCACTGTTCCAGCGCGGCGACCAGAGCGTCCTGCGCCAGCTCCTCGGCTAGGCCGACGTCCCGGACCAGCCCGGCGAGGCCCGCGATGATGCGGGCCGACTCGAGCCGCCACACCGCCTCGACCGCGCGATGTGCCGCCGCTCTGTCTGAGGTCATTAACTCCCAGGTCCGAACACCTGGCGGATGTCCCCCTCGCCGTCGCCGACCAGCTTCCAGAACCGCCTGGCCAGCTCCAGCGCCTCGTCTTTCGACCGCACCTCGATCAACGCGAAGCTGACGATCACCTCCTTGGATTCGGTGAACGGCCCATCGGTCAGCGTGATGTTCCCGCCGGAGGCGACGACGTGGGTGCCGCGGTCCAGGCCCCCGGTCGCCAGCAGCACCCCGGCCCGCGTCAGCTCCTCGACGAAGCGCCCCATATCGGCGTAAAGCTGCTCGTCCGGCGGGCGGCCGCCGCCGTTGACCGTCATCAAGAAGCGCATCGCGGCACCTCCGGAAAATTCTCCGCCGCTGTGTCCATCCAGCCGGTCCCCGTTCGAAGCGTCAGCAGAAGGCCGGACCAGACGGCCGGCCACCGCCAACGATGCTCAGGAGGAGACCATGCGGAAGATCGTAGCGGGATTGTTCGTGTCGGTGGACGGCGTGGTGGCGGAGCCGGACGCCTGGACCGGCCCCTATTTCAGCCCGGAGGTCGGCCAGGTGATCGGGTCGCTGATCGCCGGGGGAGACACCCTGCTGCTGGGACGGGTTACCTACCAGGAGTTCGCCGCGGCCTTCGGCGACCAGACCGGCGGGATGGCCGACACCATGAACAGCTTCCCCAAGGTGGTCGTCTCGACCACCTTGGACCGGGCCGACTGGCAGAACTCGACCCTGATCAGCGGCGACGTCGCCGCCGAGATCACCAGGCTCAAGCAGCAGCCCGGCCAGAACATCAACGTATCCGGCAGCGGCACGCTCGTCAGCTGGCTGCTGCGCCAGGGCCTGCTCGACCAGCTCGACCTGCTGCTATTCCCCGTGGTCGTGGGCCACGGCAAGCGGCTGTTCGGCGACGGCGGCAGCCAGGTGCCGATGAGGCTCGTCGCGTCGGATGCGTTCGGCTCCGGCGTCGTCCACCTCACCTACCACCCAGCCAACGCCTGACGCCGCACGGCGACCTTCCGGCAAGAAAGGACAGAGCAATGACCCAGCCACCCACAATCACCACCCGGCCGGACCAGGCAGGCACAGGGCACGGGCACGGGCACGGGCCGGCCGGCCCGGCCGCCGCCGGCACCCGCGGCCTGCTGGTATGCGGCGCCGTCGCCGGCCCACTGTTCGTCACCGTAGTCGTGGCCCAGGCGTTCACCCGGACGGGATTTGACCTGACCCACGACGCTGCCAGCCTGCTCGATGACGGCCCCTGGGGCTGGATTCAATCCGCCAACTTCATCGTCACCGGGCTGCTGCTGATCGCGGCGGCGGCCGGGCTGCGGCGCACCCTGCGCACCGGCCCCGGCCACCGGTGGATTCCCCCGCCTGCTCACCATCGCGGGGGCAGGCATGGTCGGCGGCGGCGTGTTCCACCCCGACCCCAGCGGCGGATTCCCGCCCGGCACCCCGCCCGGTGCCAGCGCTGTCGCCAGCTGGCACGGGGTGGCCCACATGGTGTGCGGCAGCGCCGCGTTCCTGGCACTGATCGCGGTCTGCTTCGTGCTCGCCCGCAGGCTCGCCGCCAGCGGGCAGCGGCGTGCCGCAGCCTGCTCCCGGATCGCCGGCGTCCTGTGCGCAGCAGGGGTCATCACCGCTGGTGCCCCGCACGGCTCGCTCACCCTGTTCACCGGCGTGTCCCTCGCGCTGCTATGGGTCGCCATCCTGGCCACCCGGCTCATCCAGCAAGCAACTCCCTGACCATCCCAGCCACACCAACCGGAGAAAACCATGACCGAACGCATCCAGGGCCCCGCGTTCTACTTCCCCTCCATCGAAAAGAAGTACGGCCGGCCCATCAGCGACTGGCTCGGCCTCATCCGCGGCTCCGAGCTGACCAAGCACAAGGCCCTCGTCGACTGGCTCAAAGCCGACTACGGCATCGGCCACGGACACGCCACCGCCCTCGTCGGCTACGCCCTGGCCCACCCCGACACCAACGATTACGATCCCCAGCCACCACACGGGGCGCACAAGCCCGCCTCCCACCCACCGGCGCAATGATGCGCCCGGCCTGCCCGGCTCCCGGCAAGCTGTACTTGCCGGGAGCCGGCAGGTCAACTGGCCGCCGGCCTACACACGAGGCTCGCTGCGCCGGCCCGGGACGCCGGTTGGGGTTGTCCCCAAGCTCGATCCTGCCTCAGCAGATCGCCGGACCTTAGAACGGACAGAACCTGAGGATCTGGACGCACCCACGACTCGAGCGCCCAGTGAGAGTGACCAGCGCCTATTCGGCGATCCGCAGCTGACCCGCAGTGCGGTGTCCCGTAAGTCCGGTCACTCTTTGTGTGTGATGGCCACGATGCCCTCCCCGTGGCCGCCAGCAGGATGCTGGTGGCCGCCCACACTGGACGCCGGCCCTGCCCTGACCCGCGAGCTGGCCGACCAGGCCATTGTCGGCCTCGCGGCCGGCGACGGGCACGACCAGGACGCCTACGTGCTGACGGCCGCGGGCCTGCGCTCGCTGAGCTGATGCCCTGCTCACGGGTGACCACCTGCGGGATCGGGCCGAACCCAGCATTGTCGCCGGCCCGGTCCCGCCGCCCCGACCCGGTCCCGGCAGGGTGCTGCCTGCCATTAGGGATGAGCCGGCGGCATATCGACACGAAGTAGTCATCCCTGTCTCTTACGTAGTTCTGGCCCGGCGAGACGTACGTGTGGTCCAGATTTGTTCACCAACAGCACCCCGCGTGTGGCACCCCCACGATCTTGCCGCCGTGAACCCGCGCAGGATCCGCACGCCACTGGCGATGGGCTTGCCCAGGCCAGCAGCCGGGTGACAGCTGAGCGCGCCCGGCGCGCCCAACAGAAGGCTCGATCGTGTCCCGCACGACCGCCCGGCACCGAAAGCCTGACCAGCGTTCGTCCAGCGGGCCCAGTGTGGCCCGCCAGCACCGCAAGTCGTCACCGATCGTGTCCGTCCTGCAGAACAAGCCCGCCCGGGCCGCGGCCGCTGCGGTCGCGGCCTCGGCCCTCCTGGCCGCTGCCTGGCCTGCCGCGAGCCACTGGATAGCAGAACTGCCTCACGCCTCCGGGGCAGGCCAGGCCGATGCGCTCGGCCTGGCGCCGGCCGGCGCCCACCGGAGCCCCGCTCACCAGCCAGCGGCGGCGGCGGACGTTTACGCCAGCGGGCAGCCCGCGGCCACCCTGGGCGAGTTCGTCAGCCAGGAACCCGAGATCGTCAGCGTCGCCGTCGCCAGCCGCCCGGGCCGGCATCGCAAGCCCAGCCAGACCGGCCAGGCCGGGCAGCCAGCCCCGGCCGCGTCCGGCTACCTCAACCCGCTCCGTGCCGTCAGCGGCCTGGTTCCAGAACGCGTCGACCAGGGAGTCGACTTCGCTGGGACGGGCCCGGTCTACGCCATCGGCGACGCTGTCGTCACCGACGCGATGGGGGCCAACAGCGGGTGGCCGGGCGGCGGGTGGGTCAGCTACCAGCTCACCGACGGCCCGGATGCGGGGCTGGTGGTCTACGTGGCCGAGGACGTCACAACCACCGTTCAGGTCGGCCAGCACGTGTCATCCGCGACCGTGATCGCCAACATGTACAACGGAGGCGACGGCATCGAGACCGGATGGGCGGCGGCGCAAACCAGCCTGACCGCGGAGTCGCAGATGCCGGAAGCCGGGGGCATCGGTGCTGGCGGCCCGTTCCCGACCATGGTCGGGCTTAGCTTCGAGGGGCTGCTCCAGTCGTTGGGCGTGCCAGCGTCACCTGGCGCCGGCACTTCTGGTTACGGGACTCTCCCCGCCGGCTACCCAGCGGCCTGACAGTCATCGCGGGTTAGCGCGTCAGCTGACGTCGTCCTTGCCGGGCCGCACCCAGATGTCCCGCTCGTGCATGAGCTCGATTTGCCGGGCGACCCGGAGGGCGGGAGGAGCTGGGGATTTTGGATATCCCCCAGCTACCCCGTTGGCTCCACGCTCACGGTCCTCTACGACCCCGCGAATCCCTCGACTGTCGCCTGGCCAGGATCGGGCAGCGGCGGTGGGTGGGCGGAAATCGTCATCGGCGCCCTACTGCTGACTCTGCTGGCAGCCCTGGCTGCCTGGTCGCGCCGACCCGGTGCCCGGCAGCGCGGCCGGCGCCGCACACCGGCGCCCTCGGCCAGCCCGTCACCATCCCGGCTGCCGCCCTGCCCGACCGCAGCTGGCGCAGACGGCACCCGGTTGGTGACGCTGGGTGATGTGTTTCGCGTCTGGTGGCTGGCGGGGCTGACTCGTGGTGTGACCGGTCTGCGCCGGGTGTCACGGACGGTGAGTATCACCTGCACCGCGTTGGCGGGTCACCGGCGCCGAGCGCCGACTCGGCGCCCGTTCGCCGTTGAGTGGGCGGTGGTCACCAAGCGCAGATCTGCCACTTCGGGCTGCTACCGCGGGCATAGATGCGAGCCTGGATGTCCGCGGCGAAATGCGGGCATAGGCCAGTCGGCTGTGTACCGGCCGGTGTGCTCGGCTGGGCGGGGTGAGTGGTGTCATCACGTTAGCGCCGGAATGCCAGGAGCTTGCTGGCGTGCTCTGTTTGAGCCTGGGGTCGGGCTCACTCGCCGGCGGGATTGTGGGCTGCGTGCACCGTGATGACCGTCGTCCTCAGGTAAAGACCGGCGCGGCGCAGGTGGCTGCGCCGACGTAGGCTCTGCAGACGTGGAGCCTGGGCTGAGGTTCGCCGACTTGCTGAGGCAGCTGCGGACCGGGGCGCGGCTGACGCAGGAGGAGCTGGCCGAGCAGGCGGGGCTGAGCCCGCGGTCAGTCAGCGACCTGGAACGGGGCATCAATCGGACTGCGCGCAAGGATACTGCCCTGATGCTGGCCAGTGCGCTCAAGCTGACCGGCCCGGTGCAGGAGGCATTCGTCGCTGCCGCCCGCGGCCGGGCCGAGTCGGCGCGGGTGCTGGCGGTCAGGAGCGAGGCCGCGCCGGAGTCCTCAGCCGCCGCCGCGACGCGGACTCTGCCACGTGACATCGGCGGCTTCACCGGCCGAGAACGCGAGCTGACCGGCCTGGAGAGGTCGCTGGCCAAGAGGGCGGGCGGCGGCTTGGTGGGCATCTACGCGATCGACGGGATGGCTGGCGTTGGCAAGACGACGTTCGCCGTGCACGCAGCGCACCGGCTCGCCGGGCGCTTCCCTGACGGGCAGTTCTTCCTCCCGCTGCACGCGCACACCGCTGGTCAGTCACCCGTCGACCCGGCCGATGCCCTGGCGAGTCTGCTGATGACGGCGGGGGTGGCCGCTCAGCACATCCCGCCTGGCCTGGAAGCGCGGGCAGCGAAGTGGCGAGACCACGTCGCGGGCAAGAAAATCCTGCTGCTCCTCGACGACGTTGCCGGGCACGAGCAAGTGCGGCCGCTGCTGCCCGGCAGCGCCGCCAGCCTGGTGCTGGTCACCAGCCGACGGCGGCTGACCGCGCTCGAGGACGCCATCGTGATCAGCATCGACACCTTGTCTCCCGATGAGGCGTGGGCACTGCTCGTCCGGCTCGCCGACCGGGCCGACCTTGAACTGGACGAGGCCGCCGGCCGGGAGATCACCCGGCTGTGCGGGTTCCTGCCGCTGGCGATCGGAATGCTTGCCCGGCGACTCAGGCATCACCCGGCCAGGACTGCCGCCGAGCTCGCGGCCGAGCTGGCCGCTGCGCGCGACCGGCTGGCGGTCATGCGCGCGGAGAACCTGTCGGTCGCGGCGGCGTTCGATCTGTCCTATCAGGACCTCACGTCGGATCAGCAAAGGCTGTTCCGATGGCTCGGCCTCACGCTGGGACCAGACATCGACGCGTACGCGGCCGCCGCGCTGGACGACACGAGCCTCGAGGATGCCCGGCGCCAGCTGGACGAGCTCTACGATCATCATCTGCTCACTGAGCCGGCGCCGGGCCGGTACCTGCTGCACGACCTGCTGCGCGAGTACGCGCGCGCGCTCGTCGCGGCCGACCAGCCGATACAGGCGCGCGCAGCCGTCGAACGGCTGATCAACTTCTACGCTCACGTTGCCGCCGGCGCGTGCCGGCACATCGCGACCTGGACCACGGCCGGCGGACGACTGCCGCCGACCGATCCGCCCGCCAGCGCCCCACAGCTGACCACGTCACAGGAAGCAGCCGACTGGCTGGACGCCGAGCGTCCCAACTTGCATGCGGCGGTCAGCTCCGCGGCAACCGAAGGGATGCCGCTGCACTCGATCGCGATCGCCGCCGCGATGGGCGGCTATCTGCGCGCCCGCGGCCACTGGCAGCAAGCGACGGCCCAGTACCGGACGGCGCTGCGCGCAGCGCGGGCGGCCGGGGACCGGCGCGGCGAGGCCGGCATGCTTGACGAGCTTGGCTTGCTGCAGCAGCTGACCGGGGAAAACCCAGACGCGGTAGCCACCTTGACGCAGGCCATCGAGCTCTTCCGCGAGCTGGGCGACAAGCCGGATCAGGCTTATGCGCTCAATCACCTTGGCCTGGTCTACGGGCACACCTCCGACCTCCGGGCCGCAATCGACTGCCACCAGGAGGCACTGGAGCTTGCCCTGGCGGCGGGCGACAAGCTGGCTGAGGCAGTCTCGCTGACCGACCTCGGGATGGGGCTCCTGATGACCGGCGCCTACCCGGATTCTATCGAGAACTACCAGCAGGCGCTGTCGCTGTTCCGCGGTCTTGGGTCAACGTTCGACGAGGCCGACGCCCTGACTGAGCTTGGTTTCGCGTGGCGGCTGACCGGGGACTATGCCGCCGCCTTGGCGCACGAGCGCGAGGCGCTTGAGTTGTGGCGTCAGCTCGGCGACCGGCTCGGCCAGGCCTGGGCTCTCGACGAACTCGGCATGGTGTACCAGGAAACCGGGGAGTATTCAGCGGCCGCCGCTTGCATTGACGAGGCCCTGGAGTTGCATCGCGACCTGGGCTCGCGGCACGGCGAGATCGTGGCCCTCAACGACCTCGGCGAGCTGGCTACCCGGACGTCGGCACCCGAGAAGGCCAGCGAGATTCACCGCGAGGCGCTGGCCAAGGCGATCGAGCTGGGCGCACCTGCGGAGGAAGCCAGGGCGCTGGCCGGCCTCGGTCGCAGTCAGCTTGCCGGCGATAGTGCCGAGGCCGCCAGGAACCTGCGCGAGGCGCTCGCGATCTATCAGCGCATCGGAGCACCAGAAGCCCGGTTCGTCCAGGACACGCTGGATGAGCACGGCCTCTAGGCAGCCACGGGTCACCTTGCCCGCCGGCCAGCCATACGCCGCCAGTCATCTTCGATGCCGACCACGTCTGTGGTCGGGCCGCTGAGCAGAGCCTGAGCGTGCAGGAATGCCCACAGCCGCCCCCTGGGCCGACGTCGCATGCCGGGGGAGCCGGGACGGGCGCCCCCACCGACCGCGGTCGAAGTATGGCCATCGGTCGCGCCGTTCGGGGAAGCCGACTGGATCAGTGTCTCGATCATTGTCCTTGCCTTCCTGTGTTCTTCAGCTGCCTCCACTTTCGCCAGCCCAGGCAGCAAGAACCACACGTGGCCGCCCACAGCTCAGACCACAGGATTGGATCAGGTCTCAGACCCCGGGATCGCCGCCCGTTCGTCGGAGCCAGTGTCGCCTGCCACCGTCATGGGACCGCTGTGCGGGGTTTTCTGCCACGACCTATCACGCTGGCAAGCGACAGCCAGACATCCGCTGCGGTCGCACTTCGCGCGGTCGACCAGTGCCGGTCATCGATGGCCGGCAGCCCGGGACACCAGCTGGCCGACCCCTGATCACCAGCAGTGGTCGCCACATCATGCGCAGATCTGTGCGGCAGGCGCCGAGCTCGGCATCGACGCGGCCACCGCGACGACCGGCGGGACTGCGCGCTCTGCCTGACCTCTCCCGTCTCATTAGGACGGTGTGGCGATTGGTGGCTCCTGAGGCTCCGACCGTCGGCTCTGGCGGCTGTAGGTCACCGTCGGCTGGTCGAGGTGCCTGTCGATGCCGGGAGTGCCCGGCCGCCCGGTTCCTAGTCGCCCTAGAGTCAAATGCGGGCTCCGGAGTCAAGGCGCTAATCGCCCGGAGTGCGGGCGCGGCGCTGGCTGCCCGGCCGGACCGCGGCCTGGGTCGGCGGGCAGGCACGGAGTGAGGTTCAAGATCGCCGGGTAGATCTGTCGATTTGCGGCGGTCCCGTCCGTCGGACTTAGTGTCAGGTCCATATTCCGGTCGCAGGCGTCGGCCGGCGAGGCGCGAGGAGAATTCGATGGCGAAGTTCGTGTATGTCTACATCGGCGGTCAGATGGCGGAGACGCCAGCGGCGCAGGAGCAGGCGATGCAGGCCTGGGGGGCATGGTTCGGCACACTCGGTGACTCGGTCGCCGACATGGGGAACCCGTTCGGTAACTCCGCGACGGTAAGTTCGGGCGGTGTCGCCGACGGGGGCAAGTCTGGCGCGGGCGGCTACTCGATCGTGTCGGCCGACTCGCTGAGTGATGCGACGGCGAAGGCAAAGGGCTGCCCGGTGCTGGCCAGCGGCGGGTCCGTCGAGATCTACGAGGCCATCCCGATGTAGTGGAGCTGGCTCGGGCCGCGGGCTGGCCCGAGCCGCCGGGACGGGGGCGTCTGCGCGGCAAGCTGGTCCTGCCGCCTGGCGCACGGCAATCCGGATACATCTCGCGCGGATTGTCGCCCGCTCTTGCAATTCCCATGGAGGTATCCGGTGACGACAGATCGTCGAATACGCACTGGGGGACTGTGCGGGGCCCGGCGGTGCTGATGGTGCCCATATTTTCCGTTCTGGTGCGGCGCTTGGCCATGAAGGGGCGGACACTCGCGCGCCTGCGGGGATCGCCGGGCCGGCCTTGCGGCCGTGATCGATGCTGCATCGGCGGGTCGCGGGCGATTGCTGCCCGGCATCGAAATGCTCCAGTTTGAGGCGTTCTCGCTCACGAACGCCCCGCCCGGCCCGGTCGAGCCAGGACAAGCCAGCCCCTGAGGCGCGCTCGCCTAGCCAGGCGGTGCCAGTAAGCGTGCAGAACATCCCGATCCGGGACCCGGCCGCCTTAATGTGAACAAGCGTGAGATCGATCAAAACGGCGGCAATGCGCGCGGGTATCAAATGAGGCGGGGTGTGGTTGGCAGCGCGGCGAGTCCTGTTTCGGGTTCACCGGGTGGGAGGCAGGCCGCTACAGCGGCACTATTCTGAGCTGCCCTGGACTCGCCGGGGTGATTCACCGCGCTGCTTGTGCGGCCAAGGGTGCAGCCAAGGGCGTCCGGGGCCGGGCCCGTGCGGCGGATCGTGGTCCCCGGTCACCGCGGTGCCGGCTGCGTTCGCTAGGTGCTTTCCCTTAAGCAGCGACCACGCGCGCTGCAGCGACACAATCAGCGTGACGGAAACGATGATGGACAGGTTGATCAGCTGATCGCTGTCATGTGAATCAACGAGGAGCAGCACGCCGAATCCGAGCTGGGCCGCGTAGACAAGCAACGTGATGGCCAGCACAAGCAGGTTTCTGCCAGTGTGCAGCCGGCGCTGGAGCCTGACGATCGCGATGATGCTGATCACGGCCATGATCACGGCGGGCTCGCCGATGTTGACCTTGGGGATGAGCCCGAGCAGCGACACCACGAACGAGTTCACCAGGCCGGTGAACGCGGTGATTGCCAGCGCTTCGCCGCCCGGCATGGCATGCGGCCCGAAGATCGTGTCGTCGCGGACCGAGACAGCCACAAACAACAGGCCGATGAGCGCCGCCGCGGCTGTGGCCAGCGCGGCAAAGTAGGCGTCGTACACGCCAGGCACCATGCGAACAGAAGCTGGCATGGCCGGTCTGCGATGTCAATCGGGTGGACTGTGCCTTGCCAGCAGGAGGGCTCTGGCGGGAGGAGGCGGGTGATGTTCACGCGGGGGCGGCGTTGGGGGCTGCTGGGCGCGGACATCGGCGCCTGGGACGTATCGGCGCTGCGGGTCCGGGGCGGCGGCGATCGTGATGGTTGTCACCGTGTCGGCCGCCCTGGCGTGGGTGCACCCCACCGCGGCCAAGTACTGCTGGGCGCTGATCCCGATGGTGCAATAGGCCGCAGAGCGGCCTGCCCCCACCTGGCGGCCTGGCACACCCGGCCGGTAAGCAGCAGCCAGCGACCCGTTCACCACGGGCGGTGCCGGCGCCCGCGCGCCTGATCCGCCTACCCGGGACCGCCCAGCCCGCCCGGCGCAGCAGGCCCGGCGAGCTGCAGGCGGCGTGCCCGCCGGAACACCAGGACCCGCTGAAAGCCGAGGGTAACGGCCAGGTAGAGAACAATCGTGGCGGTCCCCAAGCCCCGGGCACCCGGGCCATGCACCACCAGCACGTCATAACCCAGGTGCGCGACCAACGAGGCAATCCACAACACGGCGGTCACCCAGTTGCCCCGCGACCAGGCCTGGCCGTCGTCGGCCCAGACCCGCACCGTGCCAGCCCGCAGCGCGCCGAAGATCGCCGCAAGCACCAGGCTTCCCCCCAGCGCGGCGAAGGTCAGCGGGTGATCATGGCCTTTGCTCAAAAACTGGTAGGCCTGAATCAGGCCGATGACCGCCAGGATCGCGATGAGGCGCAGCGCCGAGGCATTGACCGGGCGGGCGGCCAGCTGCCGGTAGATCAGCAGGGCCAAAACCGCAAGACCCAAAATGACATCGACAACAATCACCTGTACCACCCCTCGCGTGCGGCCCCGATCGCGCACCGCAGGGCCGCACCATGCAAGCAACACCCATTCAACGGTACGGCCGCACACCCCAGCCCGGACACACCCCGCCAGGCCGTTGTGCCAGCCGTGACACGAACATGCCACCCCCATGAACATCTGCAGGCAATGACCATCACTCGCCGCCACCGCGGCACCGTCACCGTCCCTGCGCAGTCCTGCTGAGGCCAATTAGTCCTGCCCGAAGGGCCAATGAGGGCAACAATGAAGCTTTATGAACGCGGCCCACCGCTGTCACTGGCCGAGCGGACGGGGCCCGCACCGATCGGCGAGCACCCGCCCCCGCGGATTCGCCATCGCACAGCCCACCGCACCCGGCCGGGACGCAGGCCGGATCTGGCACAGCCCCCGGCCGGTCATCTACCACGCGATCAGCCACCTGGAGCAGGCCGGGCCGGTGGCACCGCAGCCCGCCCAGCCGCGGGCCCAGCGGACCATCTACACCACCACCCCGGGCGCAAGGCAGCAGCGAACTGAATGGACACCCCATCCAGCCTGTCCGCGACGCCCAGCCGCACCCGCTGATCAAGTTCACGCTTCTCGACCGGGCAGCAACCGATCCCGCCGGCCCGCTCCAGCCGCAGAAGGCAATCCTCCGGCCGATCGCCTCGGCCACCAGCACCCAACACCCACAGCACAGCGACCACCTGGCGGCGGGCCACCGCCACAGCGGCGCTGAGCTCCTCGGCGAACCACCGGGCAGCTCCAGCGAAGTAGGCGACGACGACATACGTGGCGTACCGGTCCAGTGAGGTCCGGCCCCGGTCGTACCTCATCGTGGTTCGCGGATCAGCGTGAGAGGCGGCTTCCTGGACGTCCCGGAGCGGGACACCGGCGTCCAAGGCCGCGGTGATGAACGCATGTCGCAGTGTGTGGGGCCCAACGGGCTTGGTGATCCCGGCGCGGCGGGCGATGCGGCGCACGATCCGCCCCGCGCCGTGCCGGTCCAGCCGCCGCCCGTCCGGGGCCAGAAAGACCGGACCGTTGCTGCGCTCGCCGACAGCCAAGTCGATCGCCCGCGCGGTGCGCGGCGCCAGCGGGATGGTCACGACCTTGCCGCCCTTGCGAGTGATCACCAAGGCGCGGTGCCCGCGTTCGACGCCCAGGGCCTCGATGTCAGCGCCGGTGGCTTCGGACACCCGCAGCCCGTTCAGGGCCAGTAGTGAAATGAGTGCATGCTCGGCGGGCGGCCCAAGGCCGGCAGGGACCAACAGCGCGCCGAGCTCGTTACGGTCCAGGCCGGTGACGTGCGACTCATAGTCCAGCCGCGGCCGCCGCACGTGCGCAGCAGGCGAATGCTCCAGCAGTTCTTCCTCGACGGCCTACCGGTAGAACCCGGCGACGGTGCACAGGCCGCGAGTGATGGTGGCCCGGGCCGGCCGCGGGCCTCCAGGTCACGCGCGAACAACTCGATGTCGGCGCGGCGCGCCTGGAACAGGTGCAGTTGGTGCTGCCGGCATCAGGCTGCATACTGGCGCAGGTCCAACTCGTACGCCTGCCGGGTCAGGCCGCTGTACCCGGCCAGGAATCCAGCTAATGCCAGCCGCTCAGCATGGGTGAACACCGGCACGACGGGGACGAGAGCGGTGGACGAGATCGTGGTGGCCATGAGGCACCTCCGGGGACTCACGCTGAGACCCCCACTGCTGGGCCAGCCGAGGTCCCAGCAGACAACGAGAACCCTCACGGTAAATCCCCCTCAACGGTCACACCAGGTCACCGACGGTCCGCATCAAGGCGACGCCGACCTGCTCGGCAATCGCTCCCTGCCGATTATTTGCGGCTATGGAGGCCGGTTGAATCGCCGGGACGTTGCGCCAGATCTTCCAGTTCTGCGGTCATCGCCGTGCCGCAGCAGCTCGGGTCCACGAGCCGTCCGGCCGGGAGGCGCGCCGCCGTATCTCGGCCTTGCCCGGTTAGCCGCTGACGGCATGAAGCCCCGGCGCGGGACCTAGGCCCCGGCCGGGCGGGACGTCGGGCGCTAGCGCGGGCCGGCCAGCACCTCTCTGATGAGGGGCGGAGAGGCGAGCGCGATGAGTGATGTGGACGTGCCGCGAGCGATCAGCGAAGCCCCGGTTCCCGCCAGCCCCGCGGACCTGCGCCCGCCCCGTCCAGAGGACCTGCTTGGTCGGCGCGTCGCGGCCGCCCTGATCGACTTGCTCCTGCTGGCCGGCGTGCTGGTGATCCTGTCCACACTTGTCGGGCAGGCGAGCGTGAGCGGCGGAAACTTCAGCTTCTACCTCACCGGGACGTGGGCGGTTGTATTCCTGGCCCTGGCGCTGGGGTACTACTTTGTGCTCGAAGCCTGGGCCGGGCAGACCGTGGGCAAGCGGCTCCTCGGCCTGCGGGTCCTCGGCGCCGGAGGAGCACGGCCGTCGGTGTGGGCGGTCGCGGGTCGCACGCTGCTGCGGATCATCGACTGGCTGCCACTTCTGTACCTGGCCGGCTTCATCACCATGGCGGCCACCGGCGCCCGCAGGCAGCGCATCGGCGATCTCGCGGCCCGCACGGCCGTGGCGCGGGCAGTGGCGGTGCGCCACCGCGGCCTGGCGCTGATACCGGTGGCCGCTGTCTTGCTGGCCGCCGTCGCCCTGCCGGTTTACCGAACCTCGACGGGTGGCACCCCAGCCAGCCAGAAGACCTCGGGGGGTGGCACCTACCAGGGCAATGGCGTCTCGTTTAACTACCCGGCGGCCTGGACTGACTTCGGCACCCGCTACGGGACGAGCAGCGGCAGCGGGTCGCAGCTGTGGCGGACCTTCGTCGGCCCCGGCACGCCATATGACGGGGTCATCGTCACGGCCTACCCGGTGAGCCAGGCAGTGACGGCACAGAACATCGGCGCCCTCATCCCCGTCCTAGAAAGCGACGTCAAGCAGCTATTCGGACAGGCGGGAGGTGGCATGCAGGCGGGCCCCGAGACGATCACGATGGCGGGGAAGCCCGCCGTGCGGTTCCGGGCCACCGGGATCATGGCAGATGGCACCCGCTACACGAGCACGATCGTCTTCGCCTTCAACGGGACCACCGAGTACTTCGTGAACTGTCAGTACACGGCGGCGAAGGCCGCAGAGGTGACACGGGCCTGCGACCAGGTGGTCGGCAGCTTCCACATAAGCAAGGCCAGTGCCACCCAGGGCAATCCTCAGCCACCCCAGGCGCAGGCAAGCAGCCAGGCGGAGCAGCAGACGCACAGCGATCTGGCCACGCTTCGGCACGATGACAACTTCGCCAGCGATCTCCATACGCTCAGCTCGGACGCGCACCAGGCCGGCCCTGATCTGGCCGCCACAAAGAGCGACGCAGGTCTCGGACCAGGCTGCTACAACGTGTCAACCGTCAAAATTGCCGCCTCCAACGTTGCCGCTGACGCCACCATCGTCAGCCTTGATCTGCAGTTGCTCACCATTCACATCGGTGCGGCAACACAGGACATCGCGACCATGAACAACGACCTGGCGAATCTCAGTACTGGCGGGCTACCAGCAACACCGGGAGCCGCGGCGGCCATCGCCGCCGCGGGCAAGGCCATCAGGCAGGCAGCCGCGAAGGCCAACGGCGAAATCGATCAGGTGAACGCGGACGTGACCCAGGCCTATGCGGTGGCTAACGGCATGGCGGCCGGCTCATGCCCCCGCAATGGGCCAGGCCATCTGCCCGCGCCGATCCGCCACATAGCCAGCAGGTAATCACCAGCACGCTGCCACCGGGAACCTGGGTGCTCCGCCACCATGCAGCCGAGGCTGCGTGGCCTGGTGCGCTTCATCGCCGGCATTGCACATCAATCAGCGCCGAGCATCGGCTGCCGTTGCTGACAGGGTCGTCCACATCCGGGCCCGCCACCGGCCCGAGGACAGCCCCGCCAGGAGCGCCACGTCATCCGTTCGTGCATGTGAGGCCGACTCCACGCAAGTCCGGCAGCCGACGCTCACCGATCAACCCATGGAGCGACACAACGATCCATCTGTACGGCCTCAGTAAGCACCGCCCGCGGCCCGCGGAAGGATGCATAACAGCGGATACTTGCGCGCCGACGCCAACCTGCGCCAGTTACCGAGTGTCACCCAGTTCTTGACCCGACTTCGCGCCGAGTATGAATATCCGTCAGCGCGGTCAGGTGCGGCAGCGTCTGCGCGCATATCTGTCAGTTCGAGTGGTATGCCCGGCGGCCTCGCAGGGCGAGGTTCCGCACGGACGACTGCACTGAAATGCGGGCCGCGGCAGACGGCTCCCGCGTCGCCTCTCGATCGTTAACTCAGGCTCCCGCGGGTCGGCGCAGCCTCGATGCCGCATGTCCGCGTTCTGAAAACGGTCCGGTGGCGCGGTGGGCCATGAATAAACCTTGCGGGCGCGGGGGTCTTCGGTTATTACGCGCAGGTCAGCGGCGTGGGGATAGCTCGGGCGACGAAGGAAATTAGCGGACGCTTGTTTACCCCAGCCGCGCGCAGATCGAACTATTCGGTTCCAGGTCGGCGCCGAGCATTGTCGCGGCCGACCGGAGAGCCGCATTGCCGAGGGACGCCGACGCCGTCTGTGCCGTCAGCTCACCGGCACGCCCCGTGAGTGACGTGATGAGGATCTTCATGTACCGGAATGTGGCTTGGCTCGCGGACCGCGCGCGGTCCCGGCGCCGGCGGTGCCGGCCGACTCTGATTCGGGGTCAGCGGGCTTCTGATTTCCGGACCGGCCCCTGCGAGTGCAGAGGGCGGTGACTCAAACCTAATGCGCCCTGGGGCTGTCCTGTACGCAGTTCCCGGGGCCGATCGTCTGGCTGCTTGTCCACATGCTGCCACACGGTCATGTCTGCATCGGTCGATGCCGCGCTCCGGCGGGGCGTTCAGAATCTCCCTCCCTGGATGCGGCGGCTGCGCTGGGACTGGCCGGGCTCCCCGTAGGGGTAGTCCGGGGTGGGCGGCTCGCTCGCCTTGTCCAGGAGTTGGGTCTCCTCAGGCGTCAGCGTCAGCTCTGCCGCGGCCATGTTGCCGATCAGCTGGTCAATGCTGCGGGCGCCGAGAATCACTGACGATACGGCGGGGCGGGCCATCAGCCACGCGATGGCTGCCTCAGCAAGGGATACGCCGCGGCCCTCAGCCACCGTGCCCACCGCGTCGAGCACCTGCCAGGTCTGCTCGGACTGGCCGCGCTGGTTCCAGATCCGCATCCCCTCGTCGGCGTTCTCCACCACCCGGGTGCCGGCCAGGGGCCGCTCGCCCCGCCGGTACTTGCCGGTCAGCCACCCACTGGCCAGCGGGGACCAGGCGAGCATGCCGAGCCCGGCAGCCTGGCAGGCGGGCACGATCTCCCATTCGACAGCGCGGGCCAGCAGGTTGTACTGCGGCTGCAGGGACACCGGGGCGGAAAGCCCGCGGAACTCCGCGATATCCACTGCCTTCTGCAGCTGCCAGGCGGTGAAGTTGGACAGCCCGACGTAGTTGATCTTCCCGGCGCGCACGGCATCATCCAGGAAGCGCAGTGTCTCCTCAAGACGGGTCAGCGGATCCCAGGCGTGCAGCTGGTACAGGTCGATGGCCTCCACGTTCAGCCGGCGCAGCGACGCCTCCAGGGCCAGCGACAGATGCTGGCGGGACAGCCCGTGCCCGTTCGGGCTCTCATCGGTGGGGAACCGGCCCTTGGTGGCCAGCACGACAAGCTCACGCCGCCCCGGCCGGGCGGCCAGCCAGCGCCCGATGATCTCCTCGGCGCGGCCGTCCGCATACACATCGGCGCTGTCCACCAGGGTTCCCCCGGCCTCGGTGAACCGGTCGAGCTGGCTGAACGACGTTGCCTGGTCGGTCTCGTTGCCGAAGGTCAGCGTACCGAGTGCGAGCGCGGACACCGCACAGCCGCTGCTGCCCAGCAGGCGGTATTCCATCAGTCCTCCGTCAAGCCTCCGAATGCTCCTGCCCTAAGTACCCCATGCTGCCCCGGGCTATCCTCAAATCTCCCGAGATGGCAGAGCGTCCGCGGTGGCACTGCGCGAGTTGGCTAAGGGCATGGCCGCAGATTTGAAGAAGTCGCAGTGCCCAGCCAGCGGGGAAGATTCACGCCTGCCGGGTGTCACGCAGGCGCGGTCTCCCGGGCGGGCTCGGCCGCACGGTAGCCCCGGCCCGTGGGCTCGAAGGCCCCGCGCGTGGGGAAACCGGTTCGGGGTGGATTTCGGTACCGTAGCCCTGTGGGATATCGGGTCAGGCGTGGAGGAAACCTCTGTGACGGCCTGCCTGGTTCATGAACCACGCCGGCCCTAACGGCTGACACTAGATGGGCGTGAGGGCCATTGCTCACAGGGAGCTAAACGCGGCATGGGTAGCTCGGGATCGGCTTCGTCGTCGTGGGCGCCGCTGCGTATTGGGCTGTTCCGGGCGCTGTGGATCGCGGTGCTGGTCAGCAACGTGGGCACCTGGATGCAGACCGTGGGTGCTCAGTGGCTGGTGGTGCGTGGTGCTCATGCGGCTGTGCTCGTCTCGCTTGACAGACCGCTTACACGCTTCCCGCCGTCTTGTTCGCGCTGGTGGGCGGCGTGCTGGCGGACATCTTCGACCGGGCCAGGCTGCTGGTCGCGGTGCTCGCCGGGATGGTCGCCGCCGGTGCGGCGCTCACTGCGCTGACTGCCGTGCACCGGATGCCGCCGGCGCTGCTGCTGATGTTCACCTTCGTGCTGGGTACCGGCGCCATCTTGGTCGCGCCTGCCTACCAGTCGCTGGTGCCTGAAATGGTCCCACGCCCGCAGCTGCCAGCCGCCGCGGCCCTCAGCTCGATCAACATCAACCTGGCCCGTGCTATCGGCCCGGCGATCGCCGGGCTGCTGGTCGCCCGGGTCGGGGTAGCCGCTGTGTTCGGCCTGAACACGGCGACGTTGCTGCTCTACGCGATCGTGGTGGTGACTCATCCCCAGCTGAGCGGGACTCCGCAGTCTCCCGAGCGGTTCATCCCGGGCCTGCGGGCCGGCGGCCGGTACGTGCGCCACGCACCGGTCGTGCGGCGCATCCTGCTGCGCGCGGCCCTGTTCCTGGTGCCGGGCAGTGCACTGTGGGCACTGCTGCCGCTGATCGCCACCCGCCGGCTCGGGCTGGGCGCGGGCGGGTACGGTGTGCTGCTGGGTGCCCTGGGGGTCGGTGCCGTGGGCGGCGCGTTCGTCCTGCCGCAGGTCCGGGCCAGGCTGTCGGCCAATGCCCTGGTGGTCGTCGCGAGCCTGACCTACGCGGCGGCGCTGGCCGTGGTGGTGCTGTCGGGCAACCTGGCGCTGACCGTCCTGGTGCTGCTCCCGGCCGGTGTGGCCTGGATCGCGTTCCTGTCCAACGTCAACGCCGCACTGCAACTCTTCCTGCCCCGGTGGGTACGTGCCCGCGGCCTGTCGGTCTACCAGATGGTCCTGTTCGGCGCCCAGGCAGCCGGGGCCGTTATCTGGGGAGTCGTCGCCGGGGCCGCCGGACTGGTGCCCGCGTTCCTGATCTCCGCTGCCGTCATGGCCGCCGGCACGGCAACCATCTGGTTCTGGCCGTTCCACCAGATCGCGGACATGGACCGCAGCCCGGTCCGCTGGCCCGAACCGCAGCTGCTGCTCAGCGCTGACCGCGGCAGCGGACTGGTCCTGGTGCGGATCACCTACACCATCGCGGCCGGCAAGGAACAGCCGTTCCTGCAGGCCATGCCCCGCCTGCGCCAGTCACGGCTGCGGACCGGGGCAACCGGCTGGGCCCTGTACCAGGACGGCCAGAACCCGAGATTGTTCATCGAACTGTTCAGCGTCCCGAGCTGGGAAGAACACCTCAGACAGCACCGGGAGCGGCAGACCGGTACCGACCTGCAATACCACGACGACGCCGCGGCACTGTCCGACCCGCCACCACAAACTGGCCACTACCTGGCCGCCGACCTCCACACGTAGCCAGAACCCCAGGTGGTCTCGCTGGGGCGGGCGCGCAGTCAAGAGGGGCGTTAGGTTGAACCATGGACTATCGCACTTTGGGGCATAGCGGCTGCGCGGTGTCGGCGTTTGGCCTGGGGACTATGACCTTCGGTGTGGAGACGGACGAGCCGGGTGCGCATGAGCAACTGGACCGTTTCGTCGAGGCGGGCGGCACGCTGGTCGACACGGCCGATACCTACGGCGGCGGGAGGTCGGAGGAGATCATCGGCCGCTGGCTGGCCAGCCAGGCCGGGGTCACTGAGCCGGTGGTGCTGGCCACCAAGGGCCGCTTCCCGCTGGATGATTCTCCCAACGGTGCTGGGTTGTCCGCGCGGCACCTGACCCGGGCGCTGGACGCGTCGCTGCGCCGGCTGGGCGTGGCGGCGGTTGACCTGTATCAGGTTCATGCGTTTGATCCGTGGACGCCGCTGGAGGAAACGGTGCGTGCCCTCGACGGGTTCGCCCGCGCTGGCAAGATCCGCTACTGGGGGCTGTCGAACTTCACCGGCTGGCAGCTGACCAAGGCGGTGCACCTGGCCCGCGCGCTCAATGCTGCTGGGCCGGTGACGCTTCAGCCGCAGTACAGCCTGCTGGTGCGGGAGATCGAGTGGGAGATCGTGCCTGCGGCAATGGACGCGGGCCTTGGGCTGCTGCCCTGGAGTCCGCTGGGCGGCGGCTGGCTGTCGGGCAAATACCAGCGCGGCCAGCGGCCATCAGGCGCCACCCGCCTGGGCGAGGACCCGAACCGCGGCATGGAAGCCTACGGGCGGCGGGGCACGCGGCGCACCTGGGACGTCATCGGCGCGGTGCAGAAGATCGCCGACCAGCGCGGCGTGTCCATGGCCGAGATCGCGCTGGCCTGGGTGCGCGATCGGCCAGCGGTGACCTCGACCATCCTCGGCGCCCGCACGGCCGGGCAACTGCAGGCCAACCTTCGCGCCGCCGGCCTGCATCTCAGCCCCGCCGAAACCGCCGCGCTCAACGCCGCGAGCGACCCGCAGCCCACCGACTATCCCTACGGCGAGCTGGGCATGCAGCAACGCGACCGCCGCCTCGCCGGTGGCAGCTAACACGGCCACGCCGGCAGCGGCAGCCCACCTGTTTCACACCGCCGGAGCATGAGATTCCGCTCGGTCCCGGCCGCGCGCCTCTTGACCCACAGGTGCAGATAACACAGTGGGCCGCCCTCCGCGGGCGGTGTGAGCCTGCTCAGCCCCCCTCTGGCGCATCGTCGCTGGTGCGGGCGAGGACTTGGAATAGCGCGGCGATGTCCCGGTGCTCATAGCCGAGCTGAGCCGCTTTGGTGAGCATCTGGTCGGCGACGCCGGTGGAAGGCAACTGGATGCCCAGGTCGCGGGCCATCGCCAGGGCCAGCTGGATGTCTTTGTGCATCAGCCCTACGTCGAACCATGCTTCCTGAGGAAGGTCAAGCACCAGCGGGGCGCGCAACTTCAGCATCGGGGAACCGATGGGGCTTGCGGTCATGACCTGGCTTGCGAGTGCGGCGGCGACACCATCTCGCTCGGCGAGCAGCAGGCCCTCGCAGAAGGCCAGCATCTGCACAGCCAGACTGATATTGACGGCCAGCTTGAGCGCCAGTCCCTGGCCGTTGTCGCCGATCCGGGTCGGTGTCCCGAGTACCTGCAGTACCGGCTCGGCCTGGGAGTAGGCCTGCCCGTCCCCGCCGACCATGATGGTGAGTGTGCCCGACTGCACCTGGGGCACGCTCCCGGACACCGGCGCATCAAGCATGGCCGCCCCGCGCGCCCGCACGCGCCCCGCCATCTCCCGGCTCGCGCGCGGGCTCACTGTACTCAGGTCCACCCAGATCTTCTGCGGGCCCAGACCCTCGAGGATCCCATCGCGGCCAGAGCCGATGGCCTCCAGCACACTGTCGTCGGGGATCGAGGTCAAAACGATGTCTGCCACTTCGGCGACCTGCCGCGGCGTGTCGCGCCAGCGCAGGCCCTGGTCCACCAGAGGCTGGGCGTCCCCCCGGGCCCGTTCCTCGCCGTAGACCTCATATCCCGCGGCCAGGAGGCGGGCGGCCATGTTGCCCCCCATGTGGCCCAGGCCGACAAAGCCGAGCTTCGTGGATGTGGTTGCCGTCATCTCAGTCCTTCCCTTCGATCGCGGCCAGGTGATCCTCAGCCAGCCCGGGGCTCGCTGCTGCAAGGACCGGACCGACCCTGGCCAGGCGCGGAAGCCGGCTATGGCCCCCGGTCACCGCAAGGGTGCGGAGGGTCCGGCCACGGCCACCATCCCGGGGAATGTGCCGTGGCAAACGAGCGACCTGGCGGAACCGGGCCACCAGCTTGAGGCTCTCAGACAGCTGGAGTTCCCGGAAGTGGCCGCTGCGTCGCGTTCCTCGTGCGGAGCGCGGCTCGCCGATCGTTAGCTGTGCTGCGATGCCGACGCCTACCGAACAGGGCTCGGACTGCCGCCGATCTGTGCCTCACCTTGACGATCTCGATAGCGAGCCGGACCGCCTTGGCTTCGGCTGAGCATGGGGGCGACAGCACGGCCAGTGCCGCCCGCCGGCGTTGCATTAACTTCGGCGGTGCTATCGACTTTCCTGAGGAATCACGATGCGGAGGAGGCCGAAGGTGACATTGCGCGCCAGTGCCGTGCTTGAGCCGGAATCGCTGCCAGGACGGCTGGGTGCGGTATGACGGTCCGCGGTCCGTTGCCCGCGGCCGTCGGCCGGAATCGGGCCGTGCCCGCCCGTGCGAGCCGGGATACCGCCCGCCGGGTGGTGCCGCTGTTTCGCCCCTATCGGGCCCAGGTGGCCGCCGTCGTTGGGCTGATCGTGGTGACCTCGACGATCGGGATCATCAACCCGCTGCTGATCCAGGTGGTGTTCAATAAGGCCCTGTTCGTCCCTGGCGGCCCCAATATCCAGTTGCTCGTCATCCTGGTCGCCATCATGGCCGTTGTACCGATCGTCAACGGCGCCATCGGCATCCTGCAGACGTATGAGACCACCCGGGTCGGGCAGCTGGTCATGCGGGATCTGCGTGACCGGCTGTATGCGCATCTGCAGACGCTGTCGCTGGCGTTCTTCACCGGGACCAAGACCGGCGAGATTCAGTCCCGGCTGGCCAACGATGTGGGCGGTGTTCAGACGGTGGTCACCACCACCGCCTCAAGCATCCTGGCCAACGTCGTCATCTTCACCTCCACCGTCGTGGCCATGGTGATCCTCAGCTGGCAGCTGACCATCGTGGCGGTCATCACCGTGCCAGTGTTCTTCTGGTTGACCAAGACGGTCGGCGAGCGGCGCCGCCAGGTGGCGCGCTCGACCCAGGAGTCGCTGGCGGCGATGAGCGCCCTGTCCGAGGAAACCCTGTCGGTGTCCGGGGTGCTGCTGGCGAAGGCTTTCGGCAACCAGGCGCGCGACACCGCCCGCTACCACCAGGAGAATCAGCGGCTGGCCGACCTGGAAGTCCGCCAGCAGATGATCGGCCAAGGGTTCTATGCCATCGTGCAGTCGTTCCTGTCGATCACCCCGGCCGCGGTCTACCTGATTGCTGGCCTGCTGCTGGCGCACGGCACAGCCATTACAGCGGGCACCGTCGTCGCGTTCACCACGCTGCAGACCCGCCTGTATTTCCCGATCGGGCAGCTGTTGCAGGTTTCGGTGGAGCTGCGATCGTCCCTCGCCCTGTTCGACCGGATCTTCGAGTACCTGGACGTGGTACCCGACATCGTCGACGCCCCTGACGCGGTGGATCTTCCGTTGACCAGCAGTGGCGGCCGGGTGGAACTGCGGGAGGTCTACTTCCGCTACTCCAGCGCCGCGGCGGACGCTCTCAGGGGCGTCAGCCTCCACGCCGACCCCGGCCAGCTCGTAGCCCTGGTCGGGCCGAGCGGGGCCGGCAAAACCACGATCAGCTACCTGATCCCGCGGTTGTACGACGTCACCGGCGGGTCGGTCCAGATCGACGGCATCGACGTACGGCACCTCCGCCAGGCGTCACTGGCCGCCACTATCGGGTTCGTGACCCAGGAGAGTTACCTGTTCCACGACAGCATCTTGGCCAACATCCGTTATGGCCGTCCCGCCGCCTCCATGGCGCAGGTCGAACAAGCCGCACGGGCGGCGTACATCCACGACCGGATCACCGAGTTCCCCGAGGGCTACGACACGATGGTGGGCGAGCGGGGGTACCGCCTGTCCGGCGGTGAGAAACAGCGCCTGGCCATCGCACGGGTGCTGCTGCACGACCCGCGCATCCTGATCCTGGACGAGGCAACCTCTGCGCTCGACACGGCCAGCGAACGCGAGGTCCAAAAGGCCCTCGATGCCCTCATGGGATCCCGGACCACCATCGCCATCGCCCATCGCCTGTCCACCATCGTCAACGCCGACGTCATCAACGTCATCGACGCCGGGCGCGTGGCCGAATCCGGTACCCATCGGTCCCTGCTCCGTGACAGCGGCGTGTACGCGTCGCTGTACCAGGAACAATTTGAGGGCGGCAAAATCCAATGGCAGTGCAACGGCGGCGACATCATGGCCGACGGCACCATCCGGCACCGGCAAACACAGGCCGCCTAGCTGCCCCGCCCCCGCGACGAGGGACGATGGGTATGGGCTACGCGCGCCTCAGTTCGAGCACAGGAATGGTGCGGGCTCCAGCAGTTTGGCGTGCGTACTCGGCAAAGCCTGGGTAGCGCCGCGCTTGCTCGGCGTAGATGCGGTCGCGTTCAGCTCCGGTCAATTCGCGGACGGTCACCTTGTATGTCTCGGTTCCGCGTTCGACACTGCCGTCACCGGCGGCGGCCAGATTGTAATACCATTCCGGGTTGGTGGGTGCTCCGCCTTTGGTTGCGAAGACGTAGATGTTGTCCGGCTCGGTGTCGTGCGGGAGGTACATCGTCGGTGTGACGTACTCCCGCCCGCTTTTGCGGCCACGGTGATGCACCAGGACCAGCGGAGCGCCCTCGAAGACCCCGCCAACCCTGCCCTCGTTCGCTCGGAACTCCGCGATGGTCTTCGCATTCCAGTCGAGCGGGCTGCTCATGTCGAACTCCTCTCCTTCACGATCCCGGGTATACGCGGGACTGGGCGATGGAAGGCCCGGCGGCCGTTCCCGGCCGATCAGGCCTTTGACCTGGTACTTCCTGGCAAGGGGCGGGGATTTGAACCGCGCGGCCTGTGAGCTGTGCGGACAGCGTATGTGCTGCCTTTCTCTAGGCGGTGACGCGTTCTGCGCTGGCCAGATGCGCCGACAGAAGCTGTCCGGCCCTGTCTAGTGCAGCGGCCGCTTCGTCGAGGATCGGGTAGTAGGCCTGGAAGACGTGCGGCACTCCAGCGGTGATGTCGAGGGTGACCTGGAGATGACCTTGGCGCGGGTCCGCCGGGCGACCTGCGAGGCCAGGTCAGCCGCGGCGAAGGCGTCCCCCAGTACGTACACGCCGCCGTGGAAGTAAAGAACAACATGGCGAGGTTCGATTCCGTCGATTGTGATCTCGGCGGTTGGGACGCCGCCCAGCGCGGCTGCAGTCACGGCCACGCCGGCGGGCAGCGGCTGCGCCGAGGTCAGTTCCGCGAGCAGCCGCCGCTGCTCGCTGACGTCGCTGTCGAACGGGAAGGCGGACTGCCGCAGGATCGCTTCAAGGTTCTCTCGCTGTTCGGTGCTCACGCAGGATCTCCTTCGGCTGGAATCCGCCCGGCAGCACCCAGGCGGGCTCGCCCATGTCAATCCGCTGCTGAGTTTCCTGCCGGGTGGCGGGGCTACTTTCAGCCTTGCTGCCAGGAAGGTGAGGAGTCGTCACCGGATCATGGTGATTCGCGCGACCAGAGCACCGCAGAACCGACCTCCGCGCGGGCGTCCACTGATTACCTGCTCGCGCAGCGACTGAGGTGAGTTGGCGGGCAGCCAGCCGCCCTGCTCGTAGCGGACCATCCCGACGTGGTCACGATGTGCACGTCGTCGCTGTACGGGAAGAGCGCCTCCCGGATGATCTCGTTGGTGATGTACGGCCCGTAGGCGTCGGCCGTGTCGATGTGGTTAACGCACTGAATGCGTGAGCGCCGTTGCAGCCGACGCGGTGAGTGATGCCAGTTCGTTCGAGCGCCGAGCCCAGCTGATCGATCCCTAATCGGCGCCCCCGTCATCACCGTCAACTGTGCCGCTGAGATGATCGATCGATCGACGCCAGGCTGCTCACGACGGAGACATCCACGCCGTCGAGCACACGGCGGGGCCGGTTCGCGCTGCCGCGTAGGAGGCAACCAACCAAATGCTGAAGATCACGGAACTGCTGCTGCCCACGCCCGGCCCGCTGTGGCGGCTCGTCAAGCAAGCGGGCGTGGACGAGGTTGTCACCGTCCTGGACGGATGCGAGGAGATGCGGCGCTGGCCGCAGCGGGGAAGCCCGGACGGCCCGCCTCCGTATGTGGCTCCTCCGCCAGGCGAGCGGCCGTGGGAACGGCCGGCCCTGGCACGGTTGCAGGCGCTGTATCGGGAGTACGGTCTTGAGCTCGCCGTTGTCGAGGACACGGCGCCGATGGACGACGTCCGGCTCGGCGGCCCGCGCCGCGATGAGCAGATTTCGTGGCTGACCAGCCAGATCAAGGCGATGGGTGAGCTCGGCATCGGAACGCTCTGCTACAACTGGCACGCCGTCACGGGCTGGGCCCGCACCCATCATGAGGTCCGGCTGCGGGGCGGTGCCCTGTCGGGAGGCTATGACGACGCGACGATGCGGCAGGCCGTGCCTCTCGCCGAGCCGGGCAGCATCACGGTAGAGCAGCTATGGGCCGCCCTCGAGTATTTTCTCCGGGCCGTCGTGCCGGTCGCCGAGGAGGCCGGCGTCCGGATCTGCATGCACCCAGATGACCCGCCGATCGACGAGGTACGCGGTGTGCCGCGCATCCTGGGAACGCCGGAGGCCTTCGACCGCCTGCTGCGGACTGTGCCGAGTGAGTACAGCGGGATTACGTTCTGCCAGGGCAATTTCACGCTGATGACCGACGACCTCCCGGCGCTGATCCGCAGGTACGGCGGGCAGGGGAGGATATTCTTCGTCCACTTCCGGGACGTGGCGGGTGACGGGCGGCGGTTCATCGAGGTCTTTCACGACGAGGGGCCAACCGACATGCTCGAATGCATGCGCGCATATCAGGAGACCGGTTTCGATGGCCCGATGCGGCCGGATCACGTCCCGGCGCTTGAGGGAGAGAATAATGAGAGCTTCGGCTACGACATGCTCGGCCGCCTGTTTGCCGTCGGCTACATCACCGGCCTCCGCGAAGCCGTATACGGCCACCACAATGCGAGGTACGGCCGGGAGATAGCAGCCGGTGCGCTTCACTAATGCAGCAGACCCCGGGCGGGCTTGCTACTGGGGGGTCCAGGTGATACGGGGATCGGTGAACACATCCGTCTCATCAAGACTCGCGGTCGAAAACTCCGAGACGACCGCACCAGCGGGTCCCGCCTGGAACCAGTGCAGCGTGTCGGGCCGGATCGTGTACTGGTCGCCCGGCTTGAGCGCCATCTCGTGCCAGACCGTGTAGTAGCGCTCACTCCCCCGGGGAGCCCGGCATGCCGGGCTCGCGACGGGCGGCCCCTCGACATACAGCCAGACGGAGCCCGAGCGGCAGCGGAAGGTCTCCTCTTTCCCTTGCTCGCCGCCGGCCGGTGGATGGCGGTGCTCGGGGCAGGTCTGGCCACCGGACAGCACAAGTTCCTTGGCGCAGTAGCGGTCCGTATTGATGTAGACGAGCTCGGTCAGTCCTGTCTGTTCCCAGTCGCCGAGCGCAAAGTCGGCCACATCGAGCGCTTCCCGTTCCCTGACCGTCACCGCTATGCCCGCCTGCTGGAGCATGTCGAGGGCATGCTGACGTGCCGCCCGCAGCGCCTCGGGATTCAGCGACATGCCTATCCTCCCAGAATCAGGGTTCCGGCCAGTTGCGCTCGGGAATCATTGGGATCCAGCCGGTGCGACGCGGATCGGAGATATACGGATAAGGCCCGAGCTTCTGGTAGAGCTCGCGGTACCGGGCGACGCGGTCTGGGTCGAGCTCCACTCCCAGGCCAGGCCCCGTGGGGACCTCGATGGCGCCGTCGCGGTACGGCATCTTGCCGCCCACGATGACATCGTCGGTCATGTGGTGGTAGTGAGCGTCGGCCGCGAACGCAAGCTCTGGCATAGCCGACGCGGCGTGCAGCATCGCGGCCAGCGAGACGCCCAGCTCGCCGCTTGAGTGCATGCTCACCCCGAGACCGAAGGCGCCGCACGCCGATGCCGATGTAACCGCGGCCCGGATGCCGCCAAAGAAATGCGGATCAACCAGAACGACATCGACCGCCTCCATGGCCACCGCCGGTGCCAGGTGGTCAAGCCTGGTCACGTAGGTGTTCGTGGCCAGCGGAAGCCAGGTGCGCTTGCGCAGCCGCGCCATCCCGGCCAGCCCCCAGCAAGGGTCCTCGTAGTACTCGAGGCCGATCTCCTCGAGGGGACGGGCGTGCCGTATCGACTCGTCCACGGACCAGTTCGAGTTCGGGTCAAGCCGCAGCGGCGAGTCAGGAAAGGCCTCGCGGAGGCTGCGCATGACATCGATCTCGTGCTCCGGCCGGAACACCCCTCCCTTGACCTTGATCGTCCTGAACCCGTACTGCTCCACCAGTTCGCGGGCATGTCCGGCTACCTGATCCGGCGTTGACACCGGACCGGCCGAATCCGTGGCGTACCGGAAGAAAATGTAGGCAGCAAACTCGACCCGCGGCCGCACGGCACCGCCGAGCAGTTCGTGAACGGGCAGGCCAGTCACCTTGCCCTGGATGTCGAGGCAGGCGAACTCGACCGCCGCGAACCCCTGGGTCAGATCCTCATAGAACGCACCCTCGACTGGGTTGTAAGCGACCCAGCGGAGGTGTTCTGGGCGCATGGGGTCATGGCCGAGCAGTCGGTCCCGCAACGCCGCGATCAGCGCGTCGCTCGACGCCCCGCTCCCGCCGATCTCGCCAAGACCTGTCACGCCCTCGTCAGTGTCGACTTCCACCAGCGTGCGGATCAGCCGGCCCGGATGGACGCCTTGCGCGTACCGGAGCGGTGCTTCCAGCGGGATCGCCACCGTGGTCGCACGTACATCGGTGATCTTCATCGATATCGCCTCCCCTGGCCCGGTGGCCTGCCTAGTGCTCAGCCGTGCGCAGCCGACCGGGAGCGGCACGCGTTCGTGGCCCGTTGGTTTCGCAAAGCGCACGGCGTGGCTCGGCAGCAGGCGTGGCCGCCGAGCCACGCCGTACCCTCCGGGCGGCCGGCGGGCACGGTCACGAACCGCGGCACGGTGACGACTGCGCCAGCGGCGCCGCTGGCTTGTCTTGCGTCCCGCGAAGATCGCTCATGTATTGACGCAAGAATTCAAGCAACTTAACGTGTTACTGTCAATGAACATTAGTTGTCTCATATAGCGTGACAACGATGATGGGCGGGCGGCGATGAGCTCCCTGGACCGGGGCCTGGACCTGCTGGACTTCCTCGCTGAACGAGGCGGGGCGAAGCTGGCTGAGGTCGCCGCTGAACTGCAGACCTCGCGCGCTACCGCGTTCCGCCTGCTGACCGTGCTGAAGGAGCGCGGCTACGTCCAGCACGACCGGGCCGGGAAGGTATACCGCCTCGGGGCCGCTGTCCGCGGGCTCGCGGAGAGGTCGGATGTTTCCTCGGTGGTCCGCCTCGCGGGCCCGGCGATGGCCGAGCTGCGCCGCATGACCGGCGAAACCGTGAATATCGCGGTGGTCCACGGAAACCGCATCAGTTACGCCGAGATTTTCCCCGGAAGATATCCGCTCCGGATGCTTACCTCCGTCGGAGAGGAAGTTCCCGCGCATGCGACAGCGATCGGGAAAGCAATCCTCGCGGCGCTGCCCCCAAAGCAGCGCGACATGTTTCTCGGTCCTGAGCCCTATAGCGCATTCTCAGCCCGGACTATCGTCCGGCGTAACGACCTCGATAAGGATATCGAGGTGACACGCGCCAGGGGGTATGCGGTGGATGACGAGGAAGCGGCAATCCAGTCCGCGTGTATTGGTGCGGAGATCGTGGGCAGCGATGGATACCCGATCGCGGCCATCTCCGTGTCCGGCCTCGCCGCCCGGCTCAAGGGCCGGGCGCGCCCGGAGATCGGCAGAAGCATCCGGCGATTGTGCGATGAGGTCTCGGCGCAGTTGGCGCTGCCCGGGCCGGCCCAGAGGCGCCAGGCATGACCGATCGCTTCGAGGGCACCAGAACGTATCTGGCCCGGGCCCGGCGGACCCTCGCGACCGGCGTCCCGACGGCGATCCGCGCGGGGCAGCTGCCCATGCCGCTCTGCTTCTCCCACGGAGAGGGCGCGTACCTCACCGATGTCGACGGCAATCGCTATGTCGATCTCGCCCTCGCCTACGGCCCCATGCTGCTCGGGCATTCGCCGCAGCCGGTAGTGGCCGCCGTCCACAAGCAACTCGATGAGCTCATCGGGCATGGCGGGACATCTCGCGTCGAGGCGGAGCTCGCCGAGGCCGTGTGCCGGACGGTACCCTCCGGTGAGCTCGCGGTCTTCAGCAGCACCGGCAGCGAAGCGGCGGCAGCGGCGGTCAGGATCGCCCGCGCCGCAACCGGCAGGCTGCGGGTGATCAAGTTCCTCGGCCACTACCACGGGTGGCTGGACGGGCTTCACGTCGGCACACCGGGTCACCCGGACGCAGGACCCGGCACAGCGGGCCAGGACCCGGCGGCCGCCGCCGCCGTGACCGTCTGCCGCTGGAACGACATCCCGGCACTTGAGGCCAGTCTCGCCGATGACGTTGCGGCGGTCATCATGGAGCCAGTCCACGTTAATGCCGGATGCCTGGCGCCGGAGCCCGGCTACCTCGAGGCGGTGCGGGAACTGACCGCCCAGCGCGGCATCGTGCTGATCTTCGACGAGGTCATCACCGGATTCCGGCTCGCTCTGGGCGGTGCGCAGGAGCGATTCGGGGTGACACCCGATCTGACGGTCCTGGGCAAGGCCCTGGGTGCAGGCCTTCCTATCAGCGCAGTCTGCGGGCGGCGCGACGTCATGGACGTCGTCGCTTCCGGCACCATGCAGCACATCGGGACCTTCAACATGAACCCGCTGTGTGCCGCCGCCGCCCTGGCCGCGGTGACGACGATGGAAACCGAGCGCGGCTCGTTGTATCCGCAGCTCGAGCACGCAGGTGCGGAGCTGGCCGCCGCCGTCCGGGCCGCGGCCAGCGAGACCGGGTACCCGCTTGCCGTCAACCAGATCGGGGCCGCGGCGTACGGGTTCGTGTCGAGTACGCCGGTCCGCAGGTATGAAGACGCGCTGGGGGCTGACGGGGATGCTTACCGGCGTTTTGCGGAACTGCTTGCCGCGGCCGGGGTGTATGCCCCGGCGCGGGGGCTGCTGTATGTGTCAAGTGCGCATGGGCCGGCCGAGCTCGAGAGGGTCCGCGCCGCCATGGTGCAGGCGGCGAGCGCGCTGGCAAAGGATCCCGTCAGCTGAAGGCGGCTTGGGAAAGGACGTGGCCATGAATGTGAAGGTGGAGACGCCCAGGTTGCGGGCCGGTGCGATTGGCCTGGTAGGGCTGGCGGTACTGGGTGCGGTGATGATGTCGCCGGCGCTGGGCATCTACGGGAACTGGGGGCCGATGGCCTCGCTGGTCGGGTTGCCTACGCCGCTGGTGTTCCTGGCGGCGCTGGTCATCTCAGTTCCGACCGCGGTGAGTTACGCGGTGATCAGCAAGGAGCTGCCATCGGCGGGGTCGGCGTTCACGTACGTGTGGGAGTCGATGTCGCCGGCGCTGGGAACCTGGACCGGGGTGATGATGACCATCTACTACACGGTCGCGGTAACGCTGCAGCCGATCTTTTTCGGCTTGTTCTTCAACGACTTGCTGAACTTCCTCGGCTTCAAGCACACAACGAACTTCACGTGGGCGATCGGCGTCGCCCTGGTGACGATTTTCGTGGTGTTCATCACCTACCGGGGAATCAACGTATCGACACGGTCATCGGTCCTGTTCATCGGCATCGAGATCACCGTCGTCATCGCCCTGTCCGCCACGATCATCGTGGAGAAGATCGTCAATGGCGGGTTTACCCTCGCACCGTTCAACCCGGCCACCATCAACGGCGGGTTCAACGTCTTCTGGACCGCGATCATCCTCGGGATCTTGTCCTTCACCGGGTTCGACGTGATCTCGACCGTTTCCGAGGAAGCCAAGGCGCCCCGCAACCTTCTTCCCAAGGCGACCCTGCTCGCCTGCGTCGGTGTCGGCGTCTTCTGGGCCCTGAACTCCTGGGCCTTCTCCATATCGGTGCCGGTTTCGGAAGTCCAGAAGCTCACCGCCTCCGGCCTCACCGCCGCAAGCCCGATCGCCAAGCAGTACTGGGGATGGGGCCAGATCTTCGTCATCCTCACCGCGATGAGCGCGGCCACCGCGGTCTACATCGTGACCGTGGTGGGATCCTCCCGGTCGTTTTACTCGATGGCCCGGGAACGGGTGCTGGCCGCCCCGCTCGGGAAACTCAACCCGAAATACCGGGTCCCCTGGAACGCCATGACCCTGGTCTACATCCTCGCCGTCGCCGGGATCGTCATCACCACCGCGCTGCTGGGCGACGCCCTCACCTCCTTCGTCTGGTGGGCCGGGGTCATCGTGTTCTTCGCCCTGATCGTCTACATCGCCGTCAACCTCGCCAACATCGTCTACTTCACCCGTTTCGCCCGGCAGAAGTTCAACTGGTTCCTCAACGGCGTGGTGCCCGTCATCGGCATCGGCATCGACGCCTACCTGATCTACAAGAGCTTCTTCGTGTCGCTGTGGGACGCCGGATTCAAAACCGGGCGCAGCGTCGTCATATTCAGCCTCGCCCTCGTCGCGGTCTCGATCCTGTACGTGCTATACCTCAAGCTCACCAACTCCGACCGGCTCACCGGCAGCTCCATCGACCACCTCACCACCGAACCCGAGCCAGGCATCCACGCATGACAGCCACCAGGATCACGCTGGACTGGTCATACCGGGGATTTCCCGCATGCGTGCTCGAGAATGAGATTCTCCGGGTCACGGTGATACCTGCCGTCGGCGCCAAGGTTCACGAGCTCATTCTCAAGCCCGCCGACCGCGATCTGCTGTTTCACCATCCGAGGGTCGAGCTGCGGCAGCCTGTGTTCGGGGTAAACGTCGATAACTGGTGGACTGGTGGACTGGATGATGCCCTGCCCACCGGCCATCCTTGCGTGGTCGGCGACGAGGAACTCCCATTCCTGGGTGAGGCATGGTCATTGCCGTGGACCATCGAGCAGGAGAGCAGTACCGCTATCCGGTTCACTCGTGAGGGGGTTATCACTCCGTTTCGCATCGAGCGCCGCATGGAACTTCTCCCCGGCGAGAGCTTCGTGCGGATGCGGCACCGCATATCGAACATCGGCACCGCCGGCTTCCACATGATCTGGGGTATTCATCCCGGGCTGCCGGTCGGCCCGGAGACGCGCATCCAGATTCCGGCCAAACGCGGCGTCGTGCAGGACTCGTGGCCACGGGGCCGGCTGGGTGCGAGCGGCTCGGAGTATCCCGGCCGCGCCCCGAGCTGGTGACGCCGGGTGCTACCGCCGCGGGTACCTGGGATCACCACTACGCCACCGAGCTAGAGGCGGGGTGGCTCGGGGTTTGGGACGCGCAGTGGGGCTGCGGGTTCGGCATGACGTTCCCGACGGACGTGTTCAGATGCGTCTGGGTGTGGATGGTCGACGGGGGATGGCGGGGCCTGAGATGCGTCGCGGTGGAGCCGTGGACCGGCTACCCGGCACGGCTCGACCACGCGATCGCCGCCGGGAACGCACATCGGCCGGAACCCGGCCAGGAGATCGTGGCCGAAACCCGGCTCATCGGGTTCCAGACCCGGGTTCCTATCGGCGGCTTCGAAGAGAACGGCCTGCCGATCACAGCACGCTGAAACGTGGGCACAAGCTCGCGGCTATGCCAGACGGGAGTAACAGCGCATGAGGCTTGCAGGGAAAGTGGCGATCGTCACGGGTGC
>CAVPSA010000053.1:0-230168 GCA_963707905.1 uncultured Actinomycetes bacterium
GCAGGCTCAGGCCGCGCGGCGCCAGGCGTCCGCCAACGCCGCGTAGCTGCCCTTGCGGCGTTCCCGGTCCAGGCTCGGGGTGACGACGACGATCTCGTCAGCCTGGGCGCGCTGCTTCATCTCAAGGAGCCGCCCGGCGACGGCTTTCGGCTCGCCGGTCACCATCTTGCCGTCATCGCGGCGGGCAGCGCGGAACTGCTGCGAGCGGGCGAAATCGCGAACCTGCTCCGGCCGCAGCGGCTCACGTATCCCCCGGCGGATGTTCTGAATGGTCAGGGTCCACGCCGCTTCGAAGTCAAGTATTGCCTCGTCATCGTCGCTTGCGAAAGCCAGCACCGACATCGCTGAATACGCCGATCCGCCCTCCGTGCGTGGCGTGAACGAACGGCGGTACTCCGTAAGCGCCTCGAACGCGAGATCGGGGCTCATGTGGTGAGCGAATACGGCACTCATCCCGTTGACCGCGGCGAAGCGCGGACCATAAGGGCTCGACCCCAGCACGAACAGCTCGGGCTGCTCCTCGACCAGCGGCGCGGCAATCAGCCGCGCGTAAGGGTGACCGGCCGGGAAACCGCCACCGAGAAATGCCAGCAGCTCACCGACCTGACCAGGGAATTCAGCGGCCGGGTCGGTGACCATCCCCCGGCGCAGCACATGCGCGGTGAGCGGGTCGGTGCCTGGCGCCCGGCCCAGGGCGAGGTCGATGCGTCCCGGGTACATGGCCAGCAGCGTCCGGAACGTCTCGGCTACCTTGAACGCGGCGTGGTTGGGCAGCATGATCCCGGCGGCGCCGACCCGGATCCGCGATGTGCGCGCGCCGACGTGCGCCGTCAGCAGCTCGGGGGAACTGCAGGCAAGGCTGGTCATGTTGTGATGTTCGGAGACCCAGTAACGCCGGTAGCCGGCCGCCTCCACGGCCCGCGCGATGCCCACGGCACCGGCCACGGACGCGGCCGCGCTCTCGCCGTGCTCGATCCCGACGAAATCCAGCACAGCCAGCGGAAGCGACTCACCGGCAACATCCATCATCACCTCAATGCCCGCACCGCCCAGCCACATTCCCAAGGCGAATCGTGCCCGCTGTAAGCCCCCGTGTCCCCACACCGGCTGACAAGTGGCTCGGCGAGCCCGAACATGCTGCCTGCCGTCCAGACCTGAGGCCCGCCGGGACCGCCCCGGGGAGCCAGCCTCATCGAAGCGCAGGCTGAGCATCCAGGCACGCCCGGGCTCTTATCTCGCATGGCAGAGCAGGTGATCATTGGCATGGATCCGCACAAGCTGCCGGTGACGTTCGAGGCCAGCGACAGCCGGGAGATCTTGCGGGCAGCGAGCCGGTTCGGCACGCCGCGAGGGCACTGAGAACCCGCCAGCCGCGCAGATCGGCGCTTCTTGTCATGCCGTGCGGTGGGGAGGCTCAACCGCACCAGACCCCTAACTACGCGACATTGCTGCGCGATCAGCTTCGCCGAATCCTGACCCGGCACCCGCTCACAAGGGAGTTGGCGCCTGCGAGAACGATGGACCGGAGCAGCGCGGTAAGTGGGCCCGCTGCTGCCGTACTAGGCTCCAACACGGTGCCGATCCTGATCAGCGTCTGGGGAGAATCGCCCGCCCCCTGCTGTACCACGAGAAATCCCCGGAAGGTGGCCATGACAAGTAATTGGAATGAGGACGCCGAGAACCAGGCGCTGCTGGCCTTCCTCGCCGCCCAGCGTGACGCGGTGCTGTCCATCGTGGCGGGGCTGGACGAGGACTCGTGGCACCGGTCGGTTGTGCCATCGGGCTGGACGCCGGCCGGGCTGGTCGAACACCTGGGCGGGGCAGAGTGGCACTGGTTCCAGGGGGTCGTGGCCGGCAAGCAGCCCGAGCCAGCACCTGCGGATGAGGACCAGACTCCCTATGATCCGACGGCAGCATTCGTCTGTGACCAGCCCTCTGCGGAGATCATCGATTTTTACCGCGACCAGTGCGCAAGCTCGGATGCGGTGCTGGCGGTGACGCCGCTCTCGGCGCGGCCCCGCGGCAGGCACGGTGTCCCCGGGCAAGACGAACCGCCGGATGTGCGCTGGGTCGTGCTGCACATGATCGAGGAGACCGCGCGACATGCCGGGCACCTGGACATCGCCCGGGAACTCCGCGACGGCCAGACCGGGCTCGGGCCGCGCTGACCGGCCTGATGCCATCCCCTCTGCAAGCCCGGTAGATCGAGGCCGGTCATCCAGCCTGACCGAGTCAAATCAACCAGGTCGGCTCGGCTGCGCACTAGCTTGATGAGGGATAGGTCACAACCGGATTGCCCAGCTTGGAGACTGTGCAGTAGCCGCCTGGAGCGCTGTGCGGGAGGGACACCGCGGCGTGCCGCTACGGTCGCGCGACCGCAGTGGACGCTCGCTGATCAAAGGATAGGAATTCGCGAAGGGATACGAGATGACTGGTGACGCAAGCACGGGCGCCCGGCTCCTGGGCACCCTGGGAACCGCAGATGGCAAGGGTGTCGTGCGCGTGCAGGACCGCTTTGATGCTGATATCGAAACCGTATGGTCAGCGCTCACCGATCCCTCGCGTCTGGCCAGCTGGTGGGGCGAGGTTGAGGGAGACCTGCGACTGGGCGGCGAGTATCGCGAGCGGGTTTTTGCCAGCGGATGGGAAGGCACAGGGCGGGTGGAAGCCTGCGAGGCCCCGCGGCGGCTGCTGGTGCTGCACAGGGAACCGGACCAGTCTGAGGACCAGTCCATCGAGGTCACGCTGACCGCCGACGGCGGCCAGACCACTGTGGTCTGGGAGGAGCGGGGCATGCCCGTGGCCTACCTCGCCGGTTACGGGGCGGGGATCCAGGTCCATGTTGAAGATCTCGGCGCTTACCTCGCGGGGCGGGAGCGTTGCGACGCCGGTGCGCGGATGGGCGAGCTTTTCCCCGCCTACGAGCCCCTGGCCGCCAAGGTCAGCTAGGGAAGCCGGCGGCTGGCCCCGCCCGGGCTGCTGGTCACCCCACCCTGCCCGAGCACCTCAACCCCGGTCATGTCCGGCTCGCCCCTGACCTGGCCACCCGCCTCAGCGGGTACTGCTACCCACCGGCCGCTGCCGTGGCCGATGAACCAGGTGGCCGAGCCCATGCCACCGTTGTGGACAGCGATACTGACATCGTCGAGTTTCCAATATCGCCGCAAGCTCGACCTCAGTACTCGCTCGGTCCGCGTAAACCGCACGGTAAGTACCGAGACCTACGCTCTGCTATACCTATCGGAGCGGACCTGCCCGCGAGCATTCGCGACGGTTGCCAAGTGTCCCAGGTACCAATACCAGGAACCAGCCCGAAGCCTTAGGAGTGTCATATTCTCTTGAGTATCAGAACTGGAGTATATGCAGTAAGGGCTAAGCTTATCCCGTCCAGGCGATGACTTCTCAGAGAGGTTTCAGAGCTGGCACGGCACAGCTCATTTTGGCCGTCGCCATATTGCCTTGATAACTAGCAATCGCCCTGATTTACACGGTGCACTCGTGATATCATCCAGATTCTGAGAGCTACGGGGGGATTACACCATGTTCCGTCAGATAGTCGCCATCCGATGGGCCGACGATGTCTCACCAGAGGCGAAACAGGGATACCGCGACGCGCTCGATGCGCTGCGCGCCATACCGGAGTTGCTCGCGCTCACCTGGGGCGACGACGCCCGCCACTTTGAGGGCAACTTCGACTTCGCGGCCGTAATGGACTTCGCCGACTTCGCCTCCGCCCGCAGCTACGTCGAGCACCCACTCCATCAGACCTACATCCGTGACCACGCGAGCAAGGTCATCAGCGATCGGGTCATCGTCCAGCACGACTGGACCCCATCACCCTCCTGACACCGGGCCGCCGCCCGGCAGCAGGGCGCTCGCTGGCCGGACATCCGCTCTATGCCGCTCTGGGCGCGGTGACGATCGGCGAGGTCCGGGGCGCGGTCAGCGTCGTGAGTGCCAGGTCGCGAGGAGTTCTCTTTCCTTTTCTTTGCTCAGGCCGGTGCGCAGCTCTGGCTGCCCGCGTTCCTGGTCCCAGGCCAGGGTGTCGGCCACGGTCTGCGCAAAGGGCCGGAAGCGAAGGCCGGCTGCGGCCGCCTTGGCCGCATCGTAGGTGTGCGCCCCCGGATACTGGGGTTCCCACATCGGGAACCACTCTTGGGCCTCATCGCCGACAGCCTTCAGAAATCCCTCGGATACCCAGGTGAAGGCAGTATCGGCTGCCGCCGCGTCCCGGGCCGTTTCGAGCACGTCTCGCATGACGATCGGATCGCCGGGCCCAGCCACCCCGAACACTCCGCCGTCAGCGGCCTCTATCCGGCCGAGCATGAAGGCCGCAAGGTCGCGGACGTCGATGACCTGCAACGGTGCATCCGGCGGGCCCGGAGCCGCCATTTCTCCGCCGCCTGCCGCACGCCGCAGGTAGAAGGTGAACCGGTCGGTGGGATCGTGCGGCCCGACAATGTAGCCGGGACGGATGATCAGGCACCGGTTGCCGAACGCTCCCTTGGCCTCACGCTCACAGGCCACCTTGAGCGGGCCGTAAGTCTCCACCGTGACCGTCTCGGTCTGCGGGAAGGGAGGCTGATGGGTGGGAGCCTGCTCGGTGGACCCGGCGGGCATGTCGTCCGGGTGCACCGAGAGAGTGGACACCAGGGTGTAGTGCCCGGCGAAATCCTGCAGGACAGCGCAGACCTCGCGCACCACCCTGGGGACATAGGCGCAGGTGTCGAGCACCGCATCCCAGCTGCGACCCCGCAGCAAGCCAAGCTGGCCGTCCCGATCCCCGTGCAGGTGTTCAACGCTGGGGAAGTCTTCCGGTTCGGAGGCGGAGCGGTGGAAAACAGTGACGTCGTGACCATGGCGCACCGCCTCCTCCACGAAGGCGCGCCCCACAAACCGGGTGCCGCCAATCACAAGAACCTTCACCCAAAACCCCCGACCACCACGACCCGGACTCCCGGATGCAGGGCTTGCATGCACCTTGCATGACCTCGTTTCCCGAAGATAGCGCAACCACCCGGAATGTCCGTAAGAGGGAATCCCCTCCCCTCGCCAGCATGAGCCTGGTATCCCCAGGAATCCGGAGCGATTGTTCAGCGGCAGCCATGCCGTCACGGACGCTGGTGTGTGCGCCGATCAGCGGGTGGCTCTGATCGCAGAGCGTGGGCGGCGAGGATGACTCGAATCAAACTGGGCTGCCGCTCACGGCGCGCTAGCGGGTGATCTGCCAGATCATGTCGGTGCCGGTTTCGCCGGGCGCGGGGGCCCCAGATCCCCCGCACCTGAAGACCACCCCGGGCCTGAAGACCACCCCGCACCTGAAGACCACGCCGGGCCGGGCAGGCCAGCCGGAACCGGTCCCAAGCCACGGGGCATACCCCGTTGACGCGGCTACTATCAAGTGTCTAGCATAGTGATATCACTTTAATGCTCAGACGGTAGAAAGCGGGTAGCACCATGAGTCTTAACGGCGGGTGGGTCAGCTACGGCGGAGACGCCAAGATCGAACTCGCAGTCGGCCTGCTGGCCGTGGCGGGCTGCGCGGCCTACGCAGGAATACGGCTGCGGCGCCCCGTCCGGGCCGTCCGGCCACCTACCTCGGTCGTGGTCCTCATGTTCTCGCTCTGGGTCGTGGCGCTCATTGCGTTCGCGATCGGGCTAGGGATCTACGTCCGCCAATTCCTGCAGGACTATCCCCACATCAAGTCTGGGGTCACTGACCCCATCGCCCCGGTGACGTTGCTGGCCGCGGCGGTGCTTTTCGGCATCATCATGACGCGCACCGGGTGGCGCTACCAGACCAGGCTGGGCAGCGCGGTCGTGGGCGCGATGGCCGCGCCGATGATCTTCGAGTTGCCCTTCGACTTCATCGTGATGGCCAGGACCTACCCTGCGCTGCCCCCGGACCCGGCCCTCTACCGGGCGGTATTCTTCACCCCCCTGTTCCTGATCGAGCTCACCACGCTGTGGCTGCTCACGCTGTCGCCGATGGTACGGGTGCGGAAGTCCACGTTCTTCTGCTTCGCGCTGATGATCGGCGTATTCGGGATCTGGGCCCTGTCGGGCTTCGGCTACCCGCAGTCCGCGCTGCCCATCACGCTGAACATGGTGTCGAAGGTCCTGGCCTTCATCACCGCCCTGACCCTGTTCCTGCCCGACCGGCTCCGGGACTGGCGGAAGGATGGGCCAGCCCCCGCTCCCGGCCGCGAGCAGGCACCGCAGCCGGTCATGGCGCCCCCCGCTCCCGGCCGCGAGCAGATCCCGCAACCAGTCATGGCGGCGCCCCCGGTCCTGACCGTCCGGGCCGCGGCCGTGCCCAATGGGGCCGTGCCCAATGGGCAGGCCAAGAAAGCCGGCACACTCACCAGGGCCCCGGAACCAGCCAGGGAGTCGATCATGGGCGGGCCAGCGATCCAGGTTCTCGGGCTGCGCAAGAGCTTCGGCGAGAAGGCGGCGGTCGCCGGGATCGACCTGGAGATCGCGGCCGGCTCCTTCGCCGGGCTGGTCGGACCGAACGGGGCCGGGAAGACCACTTCGCTGTCGATGATGACCGGCCTGCTGCGGCCCGACGCCGGGCAGATCCTGATCAACGGGCTGGACGTGTGGGCCGACCCGCCCGCCGCCAAGGCGATCATCGGCGTGGTGCCGGCCGAAGCCCGGCTGTTCGACCGGCTCAGCGGCGAGGAACAACTGGAATACGCCGGGCGGCTGCGGGGCCTGCCGGCCGGCGAGGCGCGAGCCCGGGCCGCGCAGCTCCTGGACGTGCTGGACCTGACCGGCGACGCCAGGCGTCTGGTCGCAGACTACTCAACCGGCATGCGCAAGAAGGCCGCCCTCGGCTGCGCGCTGATCCACAACCCGTCGGTGCTGTTCCTCGACGAGCCGCTGGAGGGCGTGGACCCGGTATCAGCCGACGCGATCCGCCGGATGCTGACCAACTATGTGGGCTCGGGCTCGACCGTGCTGTTCTCCAGCCATGTCATGGAACTGGTCGAGCAGGTCTGCGACCACGTCTCGATCATCGACAAGGGCCGGATCGTGGCCACCGGCACCACAGACGCAGGTGCGGGGCGGTAAGACCCTGCAACGGGCGTTCATCGACCTGGTCGGTTCGAAGGCCAGCGAGGAGGGATTGTCATGGCTCGGCTCCTCGTCCAGCTGAAGCTGCGCCTGCTGGCCAACGCGCTGCGGTCGTCCAACCGCGCCAAGGCCTCCTTCATGACCAGCACAGCGTTCGCCGTGCTGACCGCGCTCGGCATGTTCGCGCTGCTGGCCTCGCTGCACGGCCAGAGCACCGCAGTGGATCTGACCTCGGTGATATTCACCGTGTTCGCCTTCGGCTGGCTGATCATGCCGCTGCTGGCCTTCGGCCTGGACAGCACCCTGGATCCGGCCACGATGGCCCTGTACCCGCTGCGGACCCGCCCGCTCGCCACCGGGCTGCTGGCCGCCTCGGCCACCGGTGCCTGGCCGGCCGCCAACGTGATCGGCCTGCTCGGGGTGCTGATCGGGCTCGCCAGCGGCGTGCTCGGCGTGCTCGTCGCCCTGGTCGCGGTGCCGCTGCAGGTGCTGTTCTGCATCGTGCTGGCCCGCTTCGTGACCACCAGCATGGCCGGGCTGCTGCGCTCCCGCCGCGGCAAGGACCTGGCCGCCTTCCTGTTCATCCCGATCATCGCCGGCTATGAGTTCTTCACCCAGGTAGTGCCAAGGCTGGCCGCCAACGGGAAGCTGACCACCACGAGCTTCAACGGCGCCGACGCATGGCTGCGCTGGCTGCCGCCGGGCCTGGCCGCGCACGCGATCCAGGACGCCTCGGACGGGCGCGCCGGCACCGCCCTGCTCCGCCTGGCGCTGCTGGCCGTCATCATCGTCGTGCTCGGCTGGCTGTGGATCCGGTCGCTGAACCGCGCCCTGGTCTCCCCCGACTCCTCCACCCAGTCAACGCAGGTGCGCGCCGCGGCGCTGCCGCTGGGGCGGTACGGCCTGCGCGGCGCGGTGGCCGCCCGATTCTGGATCTACCAGCGCCGTGAGCCACTCTCGCTCGTCTACTGGGGCATGACCGCGGTCATCACGGTCGCCGCATCCATCGGTGGCATCATCGGCCCCAAGCACTACCCCGGCGTGACCTTCCTGAGCGCGGTCCTCGGCGCGGCGTTCATCGGCCTCTTCCACGCGAACATGGTCGGGTCAACCGGGCCGGCCTTCGTCATGGAGGCCACCGCGCTGACCGACCGCAACGCGCTGCGCGCCTACCTGTCCGGCCAGGACATCGTGCTCGCCGTGATCGGGATACCGCTGCTCATCGCGCTGACCTTCGGCCTGGGGGCCGCCGCCGGGTTCCCGACCTTCGGGTTCGAGACCATGCCGGTCGCCCTGGCCGCCCTCGGCGCCGCGCTGGCCCTGAGCAACATCATCACGGTCAACGGCGCCTACCCGATGGTCAAGCGGGTTGGCACCCCCATCTACACCTCCGCACCGGGCTACGGGTCCAGCCGGGTGGCAGCCACCATCGGCACCCTGTTCGGCATCCCCGTGCTGGTCGCCCCGGTGATCGTCGCCGCGGTGCTCACCGCAGGCGCCCCGCTGGCGATCCGGGCCCCGGTGCTCACGGTCTGCGCCGCCGCCTACGGCATGGCGCTGGCCTGGGCCGGGGTTCGGATCGCGGCCACCACCGGCGCGGCCAAGATGCCAGAGCTCTGCCAGGTCGCCCTGGCCAGCAAGCTGTAACCGGCCCGGGCCTGACCCCCGGATTCACCAGGAGCAGAGGCAGAACGGGTGGCCGACCGGGTCGGCGTAGACCCGGAACTTCTCCCGGGTGCCGAGATGGCGGGCACCCAGGGCGATCGCCCGTTCGTGCGCGGCGTCCAGGTCGTCCACCGCGAGGTCGAAGTGCATCTGCTGCTGCACGGCAGGGTCCGGCCAGTTCGGGGCCACGAAGCCGGGAGCCCGCTGGAAGTTGATGGCCGTGCCGCCGCCGGGCGGGTCGATCGCCACGTACTCGCCGTCGCCCGCGGCCTCGGGCACCGGCCATTCGAGCAGTTCCCCGTAGAACCTGGCCAGCGCGGCCGGGTCCGGGCAGTCGATCGTCACCGAGTCGAAACGGGGGACGGCAGCGCCGGGCATCCTGATCCTCCTGGTCGAGTGCTTGCGGCCGCATGCTACAGCGGCATGCCGACAGGCCGGGCTCAGGCCGACACGTACCTGACCCGGGGGTCGAGCACCGCGTAGGCGATGTCGGCGAACAGGTTCCCGATCACGGTCGCCAGTGACCCGACCACGGTCAGCCCGAGCAGAATCGGGTAATCCTGCCGCTCCGCCGCCTGGTAGAACAGGTAACCCATGCCGGGATAGTTGAAAACCGCCTCGGTGATCAGCGCCCCGCCGAGGATCGCGGGCAGGTACAGCCCGCACAGTGTCGCGATGGTGATCATCGAGTTGCGCAGCACGTGGCGGACCAGCACCCGCCGCTCGCTGGCGCCCTTGGCGCGGGCGGTGCGGACGTAGTCCTCGGTGAGGTTGTCCAGCACCGAGGACCGCATATACCTGCTGAACAGCGCGATCGTGGTCAGCGACAGGCAGCAGATCGGCAGGATCAGCGCGTTGAAGTCCGTGAAGACCGCGCGCACGCCCGCGCCCTGCGGGCCCTCCGGGGGGAATATCGGAATGACGATGGCGAACAGCAGGATCCCGACGATGCCGATCAGGAAGTCCGGCGTCGCGTAGAAGATCGTCGAGGTCGTGTTGAGCACGTGGTCGGTGACCTTGTTGCGGCGCACCGCCTGCAGGATGCCCATCGGGATCGCCACCACCAGCGCGAGCAGGGTGGACAGCCCGACCAGGGCGATGGTCTTCGGCAATGCGGTGAGCATCAGTGAGGCCACGCTCTGGTTGAGCGTCCAGGAGAAGCCCAGGTTGCCCCGCGCCAGGTTGCCGAGCCACAGGAAGTACTGCCGGTACCAGGGGAGGTTGAACCCGTAGTCGGCGTTGAAGACCTTGATGGCCCCGGGATCCCGGTAGGCGTTGGTGCCCATCACCGCGACCGCGACGTTGCCGGGGATCATCCGCAGTAGCGCGAACGTGATCATCGTCACGATCAGCATCACCACGATGGACTGGAGCACACGCCGGAGTATGAATGCTGTCAACGCTGCCCTTACTTCCCCGCGGCCGCCACCTTTCCGTCATCGTGCCATACGGTCCGACCTGCGACGACATCTGTTTGCCCATTCGGTACCTTAATGAGCTGTTCCGGCGATGAAGGACCGGGCCTGCGGCCCGTCCGGCCCGTAATATCGGCAAAGTGCCCAGCGCGACGCCCCCCGGTCCGGAGTTGCACGACCGGCTGGTGCCGCCGATGCCGGGCAGCACCCTGTGGGGGTGGGCCGGCCCGCTCCTGGTGACGCTCTTCGGTGCGTTCCTCCGCTTCAGCCGGCTCGGCTTGCCCCATGCCGTGCTGTTCGATGAGACCTACTACGTCCCCGACGCGTACGGCATCCTGCGGCACGGCGTGGAGATCGATCACGTCAGCAACGTCAACGCGCTGCTCGCCCGGGGCAGTACGCACATCCTGGAGGGGACCAAGGGCGAGTACGTGGTCCACCCACCGCTCGGCAAGATGCTCATCGCCGTCGGGGAGTGGCTGTTCGGGCTGACCCCGTTCGGCTGGCGGTTCGCGGTGGCGGTGGCGGGCTCGCTGGCCATCCTGATGACGGCGCGGATCGCGCGCCGGATGACCCGCTCGACGCTGCTCGGCTGCGTCGCGGGCTTCCTGCTGGCCCTGGACGGGCTGGAATTCGTGCTGAGCCGTACCGCGATCCTGGACATCTTCGTCATGTTCTGGGTACTGGCCGCCTTCGGCCTGCTGGTGATCGACCGGGACCGGACCAGGGCCGCCCTGGCAGCGGCGGCCAGCGAGGGGGACAGCGCCGGGCCGCGGCCCGGGTTCCGCTGGCCGCTGCTGCTGGCGGGCCTGTGCCTGGGCTGTGCCTGCGCGACCAAATGGAACGCCGTGTGGTACCTGCCCGTCTTCGCCGCCCTGGTGGTGGCCTGGGACGTGGGCGCACGCCGCGCGGCCGGGCTCGGTGCCGGCATGCGCGGCATGGTGCGCAGCGGCGTGCCGTGGCTGCCGGTCTGGTTCGCCGTCGCGCCGGCCGCCGTCTACGTGCTGTCCTGGACCGGCTGGTTCGCCACCAGTTACGGCTTCGACCGCAACGGAGCCGCGCTCAACGGCGGCCATCCGGCCAGCACGATCGTGGCATGGCTGCAGTACAACAAGTCGATGCTCGGGTACGGCCTGGGCCTGCACGCCTTCCAGTCGTACGCGTCCAACCCGCTGGGCTGGCCGGTGCTTGCCAGGCCGATCTCCTTCTACTCCGTCTGCCTGCCGGCGGGCAGCAACTGCGGCCGGGTGCCCGCGTCCACCGAGCAGGAGGTGCTGGCGATCGGCACGCCGCTCATCTGGTGGGCCGGGGTGGCCGCGATGCTGGTGTGCCTCGCCTGGTGGCTGACCCGCCGCGACTGGCGCGCGGGCGCGTTGCTGGCCGGCGTCGCGGCCGGCTGGCTGCCGTGGCTCTGGTTCTACTGGCACGACCGCCGCACCGAGTTCTTCTACTACGCCGTGGTGTTCGACCCGTTTGTCGTGCTGGCCATCACGCTGTGCCTCGGCCTGATCCTCGGCCCGGCCCAGGGCGGGCCGAACCGCCGGGTGGCCGGCGCGGCGGTCGCCGGCGGCTACCTGCTCGCGGTCGTCGCCAACTTCTACTACCTCTATCCGGTGCTCGCCGGCCAGACCCTCCCGTACACCTCCTGGCTGGCCCGCATGTGGTTCCACAGCTGGATCTGACCGCGCCGGGCCGGGCTGACCGGTTTTCATGCCTTACGGACTCGGCGGCAGATGTGGCACCCAGTCGTAGCTCGTGATCCCAGGGAACGCGGTGAAATAGATGGTCACGAGGTGTTGCAGCCACGGCCAGGTCCTCGGCGGCCGCGCGGTCACCGGCCAGCACCGCGGCGAACCTCAGCACCGCGGGCAGCTGCGCCGACGCGAACTCCTCGAAGGTCATCCCGCCTCCGTGTGAGGGATCTCTCGCTAGTACACGCCCGCCGTGGCCCGATGTGTTGTGCGGTCGGCCGGATTCCCGGGCAGTCTGTGGACATGGCTGAACCGCTCGCGGGGCTGGCCCGGCGCCCCGTGGTCGTGGCGCCGATGGCCGGCGGGCCCTCTACACCCGGCCTGGTGATCGCGGCCTCCGCCGCGGGCGCGCTGGGCTTCCTGGCCGCCGGGTACAAGACGGCCGCCGTCATGCGGTCCGAGATGGACGTGGTCCGGGCCGCCACCGGCGCCCCGTTCGGTGTCAACGTGTTCGTGCCGGGCTCGCCGGCCGCCGACCGCGCGGCGCTCGCCCGCTACCTCGCCGAGCTTGAGCCGGAGGCCGCCGCGCTGGGTGTCCGGCCGGGAGCGCCCGACTGGGACGACGACGACTGGAACGCGAAGCTGGCTGCCCTGCTGGCCGATCCACCCGCGGTTGTCAGCTTCACCTTCGGCTGCCCTGATGAGGGCGTCATCGCAGCGCTGCGGGCCGCGCGGAGCCAGGTGTGGGTAACCGTCACCGCACCGGAGGAGGCGGCGGTCGCCACCGGTCGCGGCGCGGACGGGCTGTGCGTCCAGGGCCCGGAGGCGGGCGCCCATCGCGGCACCTTTTCGGCGTCCGCAAGCCCGCCGGCCGTACCGCTGCACCAACTGCTCCGCGATGTCGCGGCGGTCACCAGGCTGCCACTGATTGCCGCGGGGGCAGTCATGAGCCACGCGGACGTCAGCGACGCCATGGCCGCGGGCGCGGTGGCGGCCCAGTGCGGCACCGCCTTCCTGCGCTGCCCGGAAAGCGGTGCCCAGCCGTTGCACAAGGCGGCCCTCGCGGATCCGGCGTTCAGCACCACGGCGGTCACCCGCGCGTTCACCGGCAGGCCCGCGCGCGGCCTGGTCAACCGCTTCATGCTCGACCACCCGGACGCCCCGGCCGCCTACCCCGAGGTGCACTTCGCCACCCGGCCGCTGCGCGCCGCCGCGGCGGCCGCGGGTGACACCGGCCGGCTGAACCTGTGGGCCGGCCAGGGCTACCGCGCGGCTGCCGAGCGGCCCGCCGCCGAAATCGTGGAACTCCTGTCCGGCGGTACGGGCAGCGGCTGACCCTGGCGCGCCCGCCGCCCCCGGGCGCTGCTCGGCCCCGGGGTCGTGCTGCGGTGCACCGGCTACGGCGCGGCCGCGGCCGCGGGGGTGATGCGCGCTGCCGCGCCCGCATACCCGGGCCTGGCCGGGTTCCTTGCCGAGAACGTGCTGACCGTGCCCTCGGACGCCGAAGCCCTGGCAGTGTTCTCCGGGTCCGGCTGACCGCTAACCGTGCTGGCCGGCGTAGCGCATGCCGTTACGGCATGTCCGAGGCGACCGTGCTCGGCACGCTCGCCGCCTGCTCCTGCGCCGCGGGGGCGGGCTCGGTCAGCGGGAAGTGGCACGCGGCGAAGTGGGTGCCACCGAACGGCCGCAGCGGCGGCTCCTCCGCGGCACAGATGTCCTGCACCCGCGGGCAGCGGGTGCGGAACCGGCAGCCGGACGGGGGGTCGATGGCCGACGGCAGTTCGCCCGCGACGCCCTTGGCGACCTTCGCCTTCTCCACCACCGGGTCGGCATTGGGGATGGTGTCGATCAGGCCCCGGGTGTAGGGATGCACCGGCCGGTAGTAGATGTCGTCGGACGGGCCGACTTCGACCAGCTTGCCCAGGTACATCACGCCGATGTTGTTGGACAGGTAGCGAACAACCCCCAGGTCATGGGAGATGAACATGTAGGTCAGGCCGTGGTCCCGCTGCAGGTCCTTCATCAGGTTGAGGATCTGCGCCTGGATCGACACGTCGAGCGCCGACACCGGCTCGTCGGCCACGATGAGCTGCGGCCGCAGGATCAGCGCGCGGGCCAGGCCGAGGCGCTGGCGCTGGCCGCCGGAGAACTCGTGCGGGTAGCGCTGGATCGCCGCCCGCGGCAGGCCCACCTCGTCCAGGATCTCGTTGATCTTGGTGTGCTGCTCACCCCGGCTGCCGCGATTCTGGATGGCCAGCGGCTCCCGCAGGATCGGTCCCACCCGCATCCGCGGGTCCATCGACGCGTAGGAGTCCTGGAACATGAGCTGGACCTTGCTGCTGCGCTTGCGCCGTTCCCGGGTGGACAGTGTGGTCAGGTCCTCACCATCCAGGATGATGGAGCCGCTCGTGGCCTTCTCCAGGCCCACGATGAGGCGGCCGATCGTGGTCTTGCCGCAGCCGGACTCACCGACCATCCCGAACGTCTGGCCGGGCACGATCGCGAAGCTCACGTCGGCGACCGCGCTCACCTCGCCCACCTTGCGCTGCAGCACCGCACCGGCGGTCACCGCGAAGTTCTTGACCAGGTGATCCACCCGGAGCAGCTCGCCGTCGCTGGCGGCTACGGGCTCCACCGCGGCCTCGGCGGCCTTCTTCTCTGCCACGAGCAGTTCGGCGTGCCGCTTCTCCCGTTCCTCCTTGCCGACCGGGAAGAAGCAGCGGAACACGTGCTCCCAGCTGTCCCCCTTCAGTTCCGGCTCCTGCGTGCGGCAGGTCTCCTGCGCGTAGCGGCACCGCGCCGCGAACCGGCAGCCCGGCGGGGGCTGGGTCAGGTCCGGCGGCATCCCGGGGATGTTGTACAGCCGCCGGGACGAGTCGGCCGCCTTCTCCGGAAGGGCCTCGAACAAGCGCCTCGGTGTAGGGGTGGCGCGGGTTGCCGAACAGCCGGGTGGTGGTGGTGCTCTCGGCGATCTTGCCCGCGTACATGACCACGGTGCGGTCGGCCCGCCCGGCGATCACGCCCAGGTCGTGGGTGACCAGGATCACCGCCATGGACAGCCGCTTGCGCAGGCTGTCGATCAGCTCCAGGATCTGCTTCTGGATGGTCACGTCCAGTGCGGTGGTCGGCTCGTCCGCGATCAGCAGCTTGGGCTCGCAGGCCAGCGCCATGGCGATCATGACCCGCTGGCGCATGCCGCCGGACAGCTGGTGCGGGTAGTTGGCCACCCGCTCCGCGGGGCGGGGCATGCCGACCAGGCCGAGCACCTCGATGGCGCGCTCGCGCGCCTCGTCCGCCGACGCGCCCCGGTGCAGCACCACGGTCTCGGAGATCTGGTCCCCGATCCTCATCGTCGGGTTCAGCGACGTCATCGGGTCCTGGAAGATCATGCCGATCTCGTTGCCCCGGACGTGACGCATGTCGTTGTCCGACAGCGCGGAGATCTCCTTGCCGTCGAGCAGGATCTTCCCGCCGACGATGTGGCCGCCCGGCGGCAGCAGCCGCATGACGGACAGCGCGGTCATCGTCTTGCCGCAGCCCGACTCCCCGACGATGCCCAGGCACTCGCCCGGGTCCACGGTGAGGCTGACACCGTCCAGCGCGTGCACGGTCGACCGGCGCAGCCGGATCTCGGTCTGCACGCCGTCGAGTTCAAGCAGGTGAGCCATTCGTCCTCGGTTCTATCGCCGTGCCGGCAGGCCGGCCGGGGGAGGGGGCCGGTGGGGCCTTGTTCAGCGGCGCTGGAGCCGCACCTCGACGGCATCCCGCAGTCCTTCACCGATGAAGATGGCCGCGGTGATCACCAGGATGATCGCGACGCCCGCCGGGAAGATCAGCCACCAGTAGCCGTCGTAGACGTACGTGACACCGTCGCTGAGCATCCCGCCCCAGTCCTGCTTGGGGGGCGCGATGCCCAGGCCCAGGTAGCTCAGCGCGACGACCAGGGCGATGGCGTCGGCCACCTGGAAGGTGGCGTTGACCATGATGGTCCCGATCGCGTTGGGCGCGATATGCCGCAGCACCGCCCGGCTGCCGCCGCCGCCCATCACCTTCATCGCCTGGACGTACTCGCGCACCCGCAGCGAGAGTGCCTCGCCGCGCACCAGGCGCGAGGTGGTGAGCCAGGAGGTGAGCGCGACCACCAGGATCAGGATTACCGGCGTCGGTTGCACGATGGCCACCACGACCAGGGCCAGGAACAGCGTCGGGATGGACAGCATCGCGTCGACGATGCGCATCATGACCGTGTCGAGCGCGCCGCCGAAGTACCCGGCGATCGCGCCCCAGAGCACGCCGACGACGGTGGCCAGGGCCGCCGCCGCGATGCCGACCTCCAGGGAGATCTGGCCCGCGACCATCAGCCGCCCGAGCACGTCGTAGCCGCTGGAGTCGGTGCCCAGCGGGTGACCCGCGCCCGGTGGCATGTTCTCGATCGCGAAGTTCACATGGACCTGGTCGGTGTGGTAAAAGAGCGGCCCGAGGAAACAGAACGCGAAGATCGCGACGAAGATCGCCACGCCGGTGACCGCGAGCTTGTTCTCCAGGAACACGTCCAGGCTGCGGCGGAAGGCACTGCGCGGTTTGCCGGCCGGGAGCATGCCCGGCGCGACGGCCGAGGCCTCGCCGAGCGGCCCTGACGTGACGGTGGCCACTCCCATGGCCGACGACTCCGGGCCGGGCGGGGGATCGGCAGGCAGGTTCAGCGTCATGAGCTCACGTACCTAACTCGGGGGTCCAGCACCGCGTAGGCGACATCCGCCAGCAGCGACCCGATCACTGTTGCCAGCGCCACCACCACGGTAAAGCCCAGAAGCGTCGGATAGTCCTGCTTGAGCGCCGACTGGTAGAACAGATACCCCATGCCGGGATAGTTGAAGACCGACTCGGTGATCAGCGCGCCCGCGAGGATCCCGGGCAGGCTCAGCCCGAGCAGGGTCGCGATCGGGATCAGCGAGTTGCGCAGCACGTGTCTGATCAGCACCCGCCGTTCGCTGGCCCCCTTGGCCCGGGCGGTGCGGACGTAATCCTCGGTGAGGTTGTCCAGCACCGAGGAGCGCATGTACCTGCTGAACAACGCGATGGTCACCAGCGCCAGGGTGGCGATCGGCAGGATCAGCGCGCTGAAGTCCGTGAACATCGCGCCCAGGCCCTCACCCTGCGGGCCCTCCGGGGGCAGGATGGGGAACTTGATCGCGAAGACCAGGATCGCGATGATCCCGATCAGGAAGGCCGGGGTGGCGTAGAAGATCGTGGAGAACGCGTTGAACGCGTGGTCGGTCAGCTTGTTGCGGCGCACCGCCTGCAGGACCCCGATCGGGATCGCGAGGACCAGCGCCAGGATCGTGGAGACCCCGACCAGCACGATGGTCTTGGGCATCCGGGTGGCCAGCAGCGAGGCGACGCTCTGGTTGAGCGTCCAGGAGTACCCGAGGTTGCCCCGGGCGAGATGACCCAGCCACAGGAAGTACTGCCGGTACCACGGGAGGTTGAACCCGTACTCGGCATTGAAGAGCTTGATGGCTGCCGGGTCGCGATAGACGCCGGGGCCCATGACCGCGACGGCCACGTTGCCGGGGATCATCCGCAGCAGCGCGAACGTGATCATCGTGACGATGAGCAGTACCACGATCGACTGGAGCACCCGGCGGACGAAGAAGGCTGTCAACGCTGGCCCCTTTCCGGTCCCCGCCTGTGGCGCCGGGGTGACCGGCGCCACAGGCGGGACCTAGCACGTGACCGCGAGGTCATGTGCCAGACATTACTTCACGAAATACCAGTTTTCCGGGTTGAAGGACAGCGTCGCGCTCTGCGGCTCGACGCCGTGCAGGTTGTCGACGATCTCGGTCAGTGAGTAGACGCCGTTCGGCTGGAACATGACCGGGAGCTGCTGCGCCAGGTAGTTCTGCCAGGTGTACATGGCCTGCGGGTTGTCGCTGGTCAGCGTCTGGTTGATGTAGTTGTCGTTGGTCTTGCTGCAGTACCCGCCGGAGTTCGCGATGGCGCCGCACATGAACAGCGTCTCGCCGGTGGGCGAGTAGTCGGGAGCGAACGACCAGCCGCCGCCCCAGTTGGCCAGGTCCCAGTTGCACGGGATCTTGGCAACCTTGCAGTTGCCGGCGGCCAGGGCAGTGACCTGGTTGAACGGCCGGGGCTCCAGGTTGATCTTGATCCCGACCAGGGAGGCGTTGGACTGCAGCTGCTGCATCTCCTGGGTGATCCACTGGGTACCCGAGGCATACGGCAGGCTGAACTGCAGGCCCTGGCCCTGCTTGACGCCCGGGCCGCACAGGCTCGGGTTGGTGCAGGTGGTCACGCCGTTGGGGGTGACCTTCCAGCCGTGGCTGGACAGCAGGCTCTTGGCCTTGTCCGGGCTGTAGGGGAAGATCGGGCCGCCCTTTTGCTGCGGCGACAGGTAGTGGGTCACCGGGGTGTTGCCCACCGGGCCCTGGGTCAGCGTGCCGTAACCGCGCAGCGGGCCCTTGATGACGGATTCCTGGTTGAGCAGGTAGGCCAGGGCCTGGCGGAAGTACAGCTGGTTGATGATCGGGCCGTTGCCGGTGCTGCTCTGGAAGTTCATCACGAAGTAGTTGATGCCCCAGACGTACAGCGGCGCCAGCCGGTAGCCCGTCAGCGGGTTTGCGCCCGGCGCCAGCGGGCTGGACCCGGCGGGCTTGGCCGGGGCGTCCTGCGACGGCAGGTAGCCCACGTCGATCTTCTGCCCGCCGGCGGCGGGCGACCGCAGCACGTTGTACTCGGCCGCAGTCGGTCGTGAAGGGCACCTCCTGGAACTGCGAAAGGTGCGGCTTGACCGGCCCGGAGTACTTCGTGTTCGGCACGTACGTGATGTGACCGTCGGCGTTGAATGCCGACAGCTTCCACGGGCCGTCCACGACCGACCACAGCGGCGAGCCCACGTAGCTGGTCAGTGCCTTGGACTGGCTGTCGAGGTACTTGTACACCGCGGCGCAGTCGGCGACCTTGGTCGCGCAGTTGCTGGGCCCGGACGCGGTCTTGTCCCAGGCCGGCGGCATCGGGGTGATCTGGGACAGGTTGTTGTACAGGAACCAGGTGTGCGAGTAGGCCTTGTTCGTGGTCATCTGCAGCTCGGTCGGGCTGACCACCTTGACGGACTGCACGAAGGAGGCCGGGAACCCGCTGTAGGCGCCCCAGTCGGTGGGGCCGACGGCCTTGAGCATGTTGATCCAGAACATCACGTCGGTGGTGGTGACCGGGGTGCCGTCGGACCACACGTAGTGCTTGAGCGTGATCGTGGCGGTGTTCCCCGACCACGTCGGCGCGTTCGCCAGGCTCAGCGAGCCGTTCATCAGTGGCTGCGACCCCTCGCCGAACCAGTACAGCGGCCGGTACATCAGCTGGGCGAAGTTGCTCGAGTTGATGACGCTGATGTAGGCGCTGGACTCGAACGGGAAGATGTAGTTCGGCGTGGTCGACGGTGGCAGTGCCCACACGGCCGTGCCGCCCTTGATGGCCGTGCCGGCCGCGGTGCCGCCAGAGCTGGTGCTAGTGCTGCTGCTGCTGCAACCGGCGGCGACGAGCGCCAGCGCGACAACGCTGCCGCCTACCGCCATGGTCATCCGGCCGCGGAGCCTCCTGGCTCTGCGGCTACTTTGCTTCTGTGGGGCTTGCCCCATGGTCGCGGCTCCTTCTTACACAGGGAGCCGCCAGGCGCATCGTTGCGCCGGCGTGCTCCGACTAGAAAAGGCGTCCCATTGATCATGGTGCACCGGGGGCTCGATTCGGCCCACGGTGGCCTGCGGCGCGGGCCGAACGGGGCACCTGATCACGCTGGCGCCCAGCGCTGCCCGCGGCAGCATTGCATATTGCACCTTGCCGTGCTCCTGACCACGACGATCACGATGTAGGACGGCCACTCCGCACTTCCTCCGCCCCAAGGGGAGCTGGCACCGGGTAGTCATACCGGAGAGGTCCCATACGGCTGCTTGCGGAGTACGCACCTTAAACCTAGGAACGCGCCACACCCGCCTAAAGACCCGGGCTTCAAGAGTTTCGGAATCGTGACGTAACCGTTACCGCCCAGGCCATAGACCCGTATGGGGCCAAACGATCCTTTAAGTCATTAGCCGATTACAAATTGTGCTTGGAAAATCGGGTCTTAGGTAGGCCAGAAGGACTGCCCGGGCCGGGGGTGACTGCGGGAAGAGGGCGCGTTAGGGGAGATCGAACTCGCCATCTTTGACGCCCAGCGTGAACGCTTCCCATTCCTCGGGGGTGAACGCGAGCACCGGGCCGTCCGGCTTCCTGGAGTCGCGCATCAGGTACAGCTTTTCGGCGTCCGCCTTGTGCGGCCAACGGGAAGTGTCGGTGGTGACCGTCACTTCGACGCAGTACCGCCCGGTGCCGCAATAACTGGCCCGGCGCCAGGCGGGAACGCCTGCTTGGTTGTGTGTCAGCACGCCACCAGGCTACTCGTCACGCACGTGAAAGGCGCCAGAGCGGCCCGCTCAGGACCAGGAGCCCGGCCTGCCGCGCGCCGGGCGGCCCCAGCCCCTGACCACCGGGTGCTGGCGCTCGTCGCGCGCCAGGCGCTGCAGTTCCTCGTCGGGATTGTCCCCGGCCGACAGCCAGGTGAGCAGGGCGACGAACACGACAGGCACGAAGCAGAATGCCGATACCGCCCAGACCAGCGCGACCGTGATCTGCTGATCGGCGACCGCGCTCACCGCGCCGCCCGCCGGATCGTAGCCGTGGAAAACCGGGTGGTTGGACAGCCCGAGCGCGTAGGCGACCGCCCAGGTGGACCACATGGCCAGCGCCGCGACGGCCGCGCGGTGCGGGTTGGGCAGCCGGGGTGACAGCGGGGGCGAGGAAACCAGTTCCAGCCAGAGACCGGTGCCAGCGGCCAGCAACGTGACCAGTTCCGGCAGCACGAGTATGGGATGGCTGGCCAGCGCGTCCATCACCGGCGGCAGCCGCCAGGCGACGGTGACGGCGATGAACACCAGCAGGACGGCGCCCGCGCGCACGAACGAGGTATGCCGGCGCCGCGCGGCGGCCAGCCGGTCAAGCGGCCCGTACAGGTGCAGCAGCCGCCACGGCGCGCCCAGCACGATCAGCGCGGGTGCCACCATGGCGAACACCACGAACTGCGCCGACTCGGCGGCGACGTACCGGCGGGCCACCCCCTCGATGGCCAGGCCGGCCACGATCAGGGCCGCCCCGGCCGCAGCGAGCCAGGGCCTGGCGCGTGCCATCAGTGGCGGGGCAGCCCTTGGGCGGGGCGGCGGGGTCGGGGCTAGCTGCTGTGTCATGTGCGTCTCCCGAGCCGCCGCGGGAGGGGCCCGCGGCGGATGTGCCTGCCGCCATGATCGCCGATTGGGGCCCCGCGCGGGGTGCCCGCGGGAGAAGTCTTCTAGGTTTGGCTCATGGAGCTTGTCCATGAGTTCTCGGTTCCGGTGCCGGTGGAGCAGGCGTGGCAGGTGCTCACCGACGTGGAGCGGATTGCGCCGTGCCTGCCCGGCGCGGAGTTGACCGGGGTGGACGGGGATGCCTACCACGGCCAGGTGAAGATCAAGGTGGGCCCGATCACCGCTCAGTACCGTGGCACGGCGTCGTTCACGGAAAAGGATGAGGCGCGGCACCGGGTGGTGCTGAAGGCCTCCGGTCGCGACACCCGCGGCCAGGGCAACGCGACCGCCACGGTGACCGCGCAGATGGCGCAGGCGGACGGCGGCACCACGGTGTCCATCGTCACCGACCTGTCCATCAGCGGGCGGGTCGCCCAGTTCGGCCGGGGCGTCATGGGCGACGTGAGCGCCCGGCTGCTCGACCAGTTCGTCCGCAACCTGGAGTCCGGGGTCCTGGACGGCTGACGGTTAGGGCGTGTCCCGTAGATCTATGCGGTCGCGAGCGGCGCATTCCCCCTTCACTGGTGGCCGCGCAGCAGGCTGAATGATCTATGGGAATGCCCTAGTAGCCCGGGTCGCCGAAACGGGCGGCAAGCGCGCGGAAGGCGCCCGGCGCCGTGCCGTGCAGCCAGGCCGGGAACCGCAGCCACCCAGGCACGTACACCACCGGCCGGTCGTGCTCCAGCGCGGACACGATCGCCGCGGCCACCCGCCCGGCCGGGACGGGGGCGGGGCGGGCCCGGCCGTACGGCGTACCACGCCGGCTGAAGAACGGCGTGTCGATCACCCCGGGCACGATCACGCTGACCGTCACCCCGCGGCCCCGCACCTCGTAGGCCAGGCTCTCCGCGAACGCGGCCAGGCCGGCCTTGGTGGCCGCGTAGACCGCCTCGCCGCGCACGCCGGTGACCCCGGCGATGGAGGACACGAAGGCCACCCCGCCCCGGCCGCGCTCGGCCATGCCCGGCACGATCAGCCTGGTCAGTTCGATGGGCGCGGCCAGGTTGACGGTGGCAAGTTCGGTGACCTTGGCCGCCGGAATCTCGCCGACCGGCCCGGCCCAGCCCAGCCCGGCGTTGTTGACCAGGACGTCGATGCCACCCCGGGCCGCCGCGAGCGACTGCTCCGCGAGGGCCGCGGCGCCGCCCGGGGCGGCGAGGTCAGCGCTGAGCGCGGTGCCGCCGGCCCGGGCCGCCACCTCGGCCAGGCGTGCCTCGTCCCGTCCGCTGAGCAGCAGCCTGGCCCCGGCCGTGGCGAGCGCCGCGGCGGTGGCGGCCCCGATCCCGGACGAGGCACCGGTCACCAGCGCCACCGCGCCATCGAGCCGCATGGCGCCTCACTTTCGCGCACCGGCGCGGCCGTGGCAAGGACCTGATCTGTCGCGCGGCTGCCGCGGCCCGCGGCCCAAGGCCACGTGACGAAGTCACGAGGCTTCAGGCCACCGGGGGGTTCCGGGGGGTCGCTCCCCCGGACCAGTACAGCTCAGGCGCGGGCCGTGGCCCGGTCGTCCGCCTCTGACCAGCAGCGGACGATGTCGCGCATGGAAAGCAGGCCGGTCACCTCGGAGCCGTCGAGGACCACCAGGTGCCGGAACCCGGCCTTGACCATGGTCGTGGCCGCCTGTTCCAGGGTCCAGTCCGGGGAGGCGAACACGACGTCCGCGGTGCGGTGCGCCGCGGCCAGTTCGGTGTCCGGGTCCTGGCCCGCACCGATGGAGTCAAGGATGTCGCGCTCGGTGAGGATGCCCACCCCGGGGTGCTCGGGGTCGGTTACCACGGCGGCACCGACCCGCCGGGCCGACATGAGGCGCGCGGCTTCTCTGAGGGTATGCGCGGGGCCGATCGTCACGACCAGCTTGCTCATCCCGTCGCGTACCTGCATCTGGCATCACTCCCCGAGCTTGCCGTCGTGGGCGATGCCTGGCCCTTGCCCGCGCCGCCAGGGGCCAAGCGCTTGTGCCTTTGTGACACTTCTCTACAGCATGGGTGATGCCCGTCCGCAGGGCAACCCCCGCGGGGGGTTTCCGGCCCCCGGCAGTGCCCCGCTACCTGGGCATTTGGCGCGAGCTATGGCAATGTGCCGTTGAGCAGGCCGAGGGCCTCGCCGTGCAGCAGGCCGTTGCTGGAGACCGCGCTGCCGCCGTCGGGCGTGCGCCTGCCGGACAGGTCGGTGAACCTGCCACCGGCCTCCTCGACGATCACCATCAGCGCCGCCAGGTCCCACAGCGACACCTCGGGCTCGGCGCAGACGTCCACCGCGCCCTCGGCGACCAGCATGTGGGACCAGAAGTCGCCGTAGGCGCGGGTGCGCCAGACCGCGCGGCCGAGGTCGAGCAGGCCGCCGAGGCGGCCCTGCGCCTCCCAGTCGGACAGGCTGGAATACGACAGCGACGCGTCCGGCATCTTGGCCACCGCCGAGACCCGGCAGCGGGTCGCCTTGGTGAGGCTGCGGCCGGTCCAGGCGCCACCGTCCCGCGCCGCCCACCACCGGCGGCCGAGCGCGGGTGCGGACGCCACGCCGACCACCACCTCGTCGCCGTCCATCAGGCCGATCAGGGTGGCCCACACGGGGACGCCGCGCACATAGTTCATGGTCGCGTCGATCGGGTCGATGACCCAGCAGCGCGGCCCGGACCCGATCCGGCCGAACTCCTCGCCGAGCACCGCGTCCCTGGGGCGGGCCCGGCGCAGCACGTTGCGCAGCGACGCCTCGACCGCATGGTCGGCATCGGTGACCGGCGTCAGGTCAGGTTTGGACTCGACCCGCAGGTCGAGCGCCTTGAACCGGCGCGAGGCGATGTCGTCCGCCGAGTCCGCGAGGACATGGGCGAACCGCAGGTCGTCGTCATAACCCGCCATGGCGCGCAACGGTACCGCGCCGCTGGTCCGGCGGGCGACCCCGGGGGGCGCCGGGCACCACTACCACGCCTCGGCGCCGTCCCTGCTGCGCAGCAGCCGGCGCAGCGAATCCAGCCGCGCCGCCAGCCGCGGATCGTCGCCCTGGTCGTGTACCCAGCTGTCCAGGGCACAGTCCGGCTGGTCGTGATCGCAGCCGGGCGGGCACGCGGCCGTGCCCGGGGCCAGGTCGGTGAACGCGCGCACCACCCGGTCCGGGGTGACGTAGCCGAGCCCGAACCCGCGCAGCCCGGGCGTGTCGATGATCCAGCCACCGCCGGGCAGCGCGAGGGCCACCGCGGAGGAGGAGGTGTGCCGCCCCCGCCCGGTCACCGTGTTGACCCTGCCTACCGCCCGGTCGGCGTCCGGGATCAGGGCGTTGACCAGGGTGGACTTGCCCACGCCCGAGTGGCCGATGAGCACGCTGGCGCGGCCGTCGAGATACTGGCGCAGCGGGGCGAGCGTGGCTGCGTCCAGCGGGCGGCCGAGCACCACGTGGGCGGTGCCCAGCGGCGCGTAGGCGTACAGCAGTTCGTCGGGGCTGGCCAGGTCGGCCTTGGTCAGGCACAGCAGTGGGCGCAGCCCCGCGTCGTAGGCAGCCACCAGGCAGCGGTCGATGAACCGCGGCCGCGGCGGCGGGTCGGCCAGCGCGCAGACGATGCACAACTGGTCGGCATTCGCCACGATGACCCGCTCGACCGGGTCGGTGTCGTCGGCCGAGCGGCGCAGCACGGTGGTCCGTGGGGACACCCGGACCACCCGGGCGAGCGTGCCGGGCGCGCCCGAGGTGTCCCCGGCCAGGGCCACCTGGTCACCGACGACCACGCCCCGGCGGCCCAGTTCCCTGGCCCGCATCGCGGTGACCGGGCGGCCGCCGACAAGCACGCCGTACCTGCCCCGGTCGACCGAGGCGACAAAGCCCTCCACCGCGTCCTCGTGCGCGGGCCGGCGCCGGGTGCGCGGGCGGGAGCCCCGCCCCGGCCGCACCCGGATGTCGTCCTCGTCCAGGTCCTGCCTCGCGCGCGGAGTCAGGGCACCTGCTCCAGCATCGACGCCCACAACCGGGTGAAGCCGGGAAAGGTCTTCGCCACGGTGGCCGCGTTCGCCACCTCGATCCCCGGGACGGCCAGGCCGAGCACGGCGGCCGCCATGACCATCCGGTGATCGTCGTAGCTGGCGAACGGCCGGCCGCCGGCCCGCAGCGGCCGTGGCCTGATCGCCAGGCCGTCGGGCAGTTCGCTGACGTCCCCGCCGAGCGCGCCGATCTCGGCGGCCAGCGCCGCCAGCCGGTCGGTCTCGTGCCGGCGCATATGCCCGATGCCGGTCAGCCGGGATGGGCCATCGGCCAGCGCGGCCAGCACGGCCGCCACCGTGGCCGACTCGCTGACGTCGGCCAGGTCCGCGGTGACCGGCCGGATCCGGCCGGTCCCTGTCACGGTCAGCCCCCCACCCCCCTCCCCTTCCCCCTGCGCGGCCAGCGTGCAGTCCGCCCCGAACGCGGTCAGCAGGTCCAGGATCTGGCTGGCCGGCTGCGCGGTCACGGCGGGCCAGCCGGCGATCGTCACGGCACCGCCGGTGACCAGCGCTGCGGCCAGGAACGGCACAGCATTGGAAAGATCAGGCTGAACGATCACCTCGTGGTGCCCGATCACCCCCGGGTGGACGCGCCACGTGTCGGCGGTGCCGGCCGGCGTGCCGCTCTCCCTGGCCCAGGTCTCCACCTCGGCGCCCGCGTCGCGGAGCATGGCGACCGTCATGGCAATGTGCGGCGCGGACGGGGCCCGGCCACCGCGGTGCCGTATCTCCGCGCCCTTGTCGAACCGCGGCGCGGCGAGCAGCAGCCCGGACACGAGCTGGGAGGAGGCCGAGGCGTCCAGGGTGACCGCGCCGCCGGGCAGCGATCCGCCGCCGTGCACGGTGAACGGGACGGCACCGCGGCCGCCGTCGTCGATGACGGCCCCTAGTTCGCGCAGCGCGGCGAGGATCTGCCGCACCGGCCGCTGCGCTGCCCGGGCGTCACCGTGGAAGTCCACGCGGGCGCCGGTGAGGGCCGCGACGGGTGGCACGAAGCGCAGCACCGTGCCGGCGTTGCCGACATCCACGCTGGCGCCGGCGTCTGGCCGTCCCGGGGACACCTGCCAGGACGGGGCCTGGCCAGCCGCGCCTGGATCGTATTGTCCGCAGTCGGTGATCGTGGCGCCCAGGGCGGTCAGCGCCGCGCGCATCAGCAGCGTGTCGCGGGCGTGCAGCGGCCCGGCGATGGTCCCCGGCCCGTCGGCGAGGGCGGCGAGCACCAGGGCCCGGTTGGTCATGGACTTGGAACCGGGAATGGCCAGGCGCGCACGCACCGGGCCCGCGGCCGCGGGAGCCGCCCAGCGCCCGGCCCGCGGGCCGTCCTGCTGCGCCGTGTGTTCCATAACGGTGAGCCTAGTGCGCCGCCGGGTGCGGGCCCAGTCACCCGGTGCGCAGGCCAGCAAGCACGGCGGCCCAGGTTTGGCACGCTGGTTTCGTGGCTATGAAAAGGCACATTCTGTACATCCCCCAGCCTTCTTTACGACACCCAGGTGAGAGCACATGTGCGGCCGGTACGCGTCGGCGCGGAAGCGCCAGGACCTCCTTGAGGAGTTCCGCATCGACCGCGACCGGGTGACCGGCGACCTCGAGCCCGACTACAACGTGGCCCCGACCAAGCCGGTCTACGCGGTGCTCACCCGGGACCGGGAACCGGGTGAGAGCGCCGGGCCGCAGGAGGAGCGCGGCGCGGAAACCGGGGCCGATGCGGCCAGGGAACTGCGGGTGGTGCGCTGGGGCCTGGTGCCGTTCTGGGCAAAGGACCCGTCCATCGGCAGCCGCATGATCAACGCCCGGGTGGAGACGGTGGACGCCAAGCCGGCGTTCCGCCGCGCGTTCGCCAAGCGCAGGTGCCTGCTGCCCGCGGACGGCTTCTACGAGTGGCTCAAGGTGACCGGCGAGGGCAAGGTCCGCAAGCAGCCCTACTACATTCACCGCGCCGACGGTGGGGTACTCGCCTTCGCCGGGCTGTACGAGCTCTGGCGGGACAGGTCCGTCCCGGAGGATCACCCGCAGGCCTGGCTCTGGACGGCCGTGATCATCACCACCAGCGCCCCGGACGAGGCCGGCCGGATCCACGACCGGATGCCGATGGTGATCGATCCCGCCCGGTGGGGCGACTGGCTCGACCCGGGCAGCAGCGACGCCGCCCACGTGCATGCGCTGCTCGCGCCCGCGGCGGCCAGCGGGCTCGCGTCCTACCCGGTCGGCACGGACGTCAACTACGTGAGAAACAACGGCCCCGCGCTGATCGAGCCACTGGCCGGTGACCCGGCCCCGCTCGCTTGAGGGACGGCGGCAACACCCCGGGGCCAGCCCACGCAATGGCGCTTCGCTTCGCCCCTGCCTAGAGAGGAGGACATACCGTGGACACTGCGATCGCACGTGAGCGTCTGGAGGAGATGCGCGGCCAGATCGACAGATCGATCCTGGTCCTGGAGGGAGAGCATCCTTCGGGGCGGGCCAGCGCCGACTCGCCGCAGGATCCGGCGGACGCCGGAACCACGCTGTCCGAGACGGACCGGACGGAGGCCGCCCTGGCTGCGGTCCAGTCCCAGCGGCGGCTGGTCATGGACGCGCTCGTGCGAATCGACCACGGTGTCTACGGGACGTGCGCCGACTGCGGCAAGCCGATCCCCGAGGGCAGGCTGGATGCCAGGCCGGAGGCGGCACGCTGCGTGGCGTGCCAGTCCAAGCGGGACCGGCGGCATTGACCTGCCTGCCGCCGTCAGCCCCGGGCTAGCAGGGCTTGCGGGCGGTGGCGACCAGGCTGATGCCGAACGCCTCGTCGGCGCTGCCGCCGGCCGCCGGGTCCTGGCCGGCCTGCAGCTCGGCACGGACCAGCCGGGCCAGGGCGCCCGGCTGCCGGCGGAGAACGTGATCCACGGTGGACGGGGACAGCACCGTCCGCGGCCTGATCGAGGTGACCTGCAGGCCCGCCTCGGTGAGCAGGTCGTAGAGCTGCGCCGCGGCGAAGCACCGGGTGATGGTCCCGTCCGGCCAGGGGATCAGCACCACCTCGGCGTGCGGCAGGTCGGTGAGGTGGGCCCAGTGCCGCTGCTCGGCCAGCACGGCCATGCCCAGGACCAGCGAGTCCACGCAGGCGAGCACCTCGCCGCCGGGCCGCAGCACCCGGGCGATCTCCGCGGCCAGGTCTTCCGCCATGAGGTGCCGGGACAGGGCGCCGTCCTCGGCGATCACGCCGTCCGCGCAACCGTCCGCCAGGAACGCCAGGCTGCCGGACTCGGCCACCACCGCGGCGATCCGGGCCGCCGGTGCGCCGTCCCGCTCCGCGGCAGGAGGCGCGCCGGGATGCACGGTCACGACCCTGACCACCGCGTGCCCGGACCCGGCCGCCTGTGCCGGGCAGGCCGCGGCAGGGCCCGAGATGTCCACGAGCAGCCGCCGCCCGGCGGGGAGCCAGGCGGCGAGCTGGGCCTTGGCCACCGCCCGCTGGAACCGCCAGTACCCAGAGAGCGAGCCTGGCCGGAGCACGGCCAGTGAGCTGGCCGTTGACGTCGCCACCGTTGACTCCATCCGCCGTCCGACAAACCGGCGCGGTCAGCCGACCGCGCCGGGATCGGCGGCGCAGGCCCGGATCAGCGCACCGCGCTGGCACCATGAAGACCATCGCGACGGCCGCATTCCCGGCAAACCGTTATGGCTGATTCTCCCCAGTCTGCGGGCGACCTCACCTGCCTGGCCGAGTTGTCCGTCCGGAACATGGTTCCAGCTGGTTTCACCGCCGAACCGCTATGGCTGATTCTCCACTCCGGATCCGGCCTGCGGGCGACCTCACCTGCCTGGCCGAGTTGTCCGTCCGGAACATGGTTCCAGCTGGTTTCACCGCCGAACCGCTATGGCTGATTCTCCACTCCGGATCCGGCCTGCGGGCGACCTCACCTGCCTGGCCGAGTTGTCCGTCCGGAATGTGGTTCTGGCTGGTTTCGCGGCTGGCCCTGGCGGAATGAACAGGCTGCCGCCCCTGTTGCACCCGGCGTGCTCATGACCAGTAGCGCACCCGTAGATGATGTAGCTCCGGTGGCTGCCCTCGGCCGGGTCCGGCCGGGCCATGTATTCTCCCGCCCAGATGGCATCGGTGGCCGGGCGCGGATGCAGACACCGGAGGAGGTGGGTCCGGTACCTGAGACACTCGAGGATCGCGGCGAGCGGTTCGAGCGCGAGGTGTTGCCGTACCTGGATCAGCTGTACTCAGCCGGGATGCGGATGACCAGGAACGCGGCGGACGCCGAGGACCTGGTCCAGGAGACCTTTGCCAAGGCCTACGCCTCGTTCCATCAGTTCGAGCCGGGCACGAACCTGAAGGCGTGGCTGTTCCGGATCCTCACCAACACCTTCATCAACACCTATCGCAAAAGGCAGCGCGAGCCGCAGCGTGCCGGGGCTGAGGAAGTGGAAGACTGGCAGCTTGCCAGGGCGGCCTCGCATACGTCGTCCGGCCTGAAGTCGGCCGAGGCCGAGGCGCTGGAAAGGCTGCCGGACTCCGACATCAAGCGTGCTTTGCAAGCCCTGCCGGAGGAGTTCCGCATCGCGGTGTACCTGGCCGACGTGGAGGGCTTCGCCTACAAAGAGATCGCCGACATCATGGGCACGCCCATTGGCACGGTGATGTCCCGCCTGCACCGGGGGCGCAGGCAGTTGCGTGACATGCTGCAGGACTACGCGACCGATCGCGGTATGGTCCGGGCGGCTTCGGCGGCAGGGCCGCAGGGGGAGGATGGCGGGCCTGGGGAGGACCAGAAATGAGCTGCGGCAAGCCTCATGAGACGCCATGTACCGAGGTGCTGGACCGGATGTACTCCTACCTGGACGGTGAGCTTGAGCCGCCGACCTTCGCGAAGGTCCGCCAGCACCTCGAGGAATGCGGGCCGTGCCTGGAGGAGTACGGCCTCGATGAGCTCGTCAAAAAGCTTGTCCACAAGCACTGCGGCCATGACCGGGTGCCGGACGAGCTGCGGGCCAAGGTCCTGGTCAGAATCCGGCAGGTCAGAGCGGAACTGAACGTCACCCAGATCACCGAGTAGGGCGGTGTCAGCCCGGGGGAGCGACCCCCCGGAGGCCTAGAGCCCCGTTCCTTCGGCACGAGGCGCTGGCCGGCTGGCCGGGCGGGTGCTCCGCCCCCCGTGCACCGAACGCAGCTGAAGCCTGCGCAGATCTGGCCGATCACGTTAATCTTTGTGCTGGCGGCGATGAATGGGCCTGTTCGGCTGGTCCGAGGCCCCGCCTCGGCATGCCCTCGGACCGGCCCCGCCCCCGGCAGCGGAGGTGACCGATGCGGCACCCGGGTGAGTTCGCGGCTGCCGCCGATGCACCCGTGCCCGCGAGTACCGGCACCCGGCCGACGGTGATCCGGCCCGCATGCTGACCGGCACCGGGCACCGATCGCGCGGCGAACGCACCTCGAAGCTCTCGCCCGGCGCCTGGCTGTATGTGGCCGCCGTCGTGGCGGCCGCGGCCGCCGTGCTCGGCCAGGCCCTGGGCGCCGACCCGGACCTGGACAGCCCGGTCCGGCAGGCGTGGGCCATGCTGGTGCTCGCGCTGCTCTTCCTGATCTGCGACTCCGCGCCGACAACCCTTGCCTCCCGGCAGTCCGCCTGGTCACCGAGTTCCTCGGTGACCCTGGCCGCCGTGGTGCTTGTCGGGCCGGTGGGCGCGCTTGTGGTCGGCGCGACCTCGCTCGTCAGCGTGCGGCGCGGCCTCGACCTCACCCAGCGGGTGTTCAACGCTTCCATGTACGGCCTGTCCGCCTACGCGGCGGGGGAGGCCTACCTCGCACTCGGCGGCCAGGTCGGCCATCCCAGCTACCATTCGTTCCCCGGCATCATCGGTCCGTTCGCCGTCGCGGCCGTGGTGCACGTGTCCATCAACCACGGGCTGCTGTGGGGCATGCTCATGCTGGTGCCGCCGGCCGAGCCCGGGCAGCCTGCCGGGGCGCTGCAGCGGCACCTCCCGATGCTGTTCCTTTCCGACCTCGGCTACGCGACCCTCGGCCTGCTCATCGCCGCCCTGTGGAGGGTCGGCGGAGCGTTCGCGGCGATTCTCGTGCTGGTCCCGCTGTTCGTGGCGCGGTGGGCGATAGGCCAGTTCGCCGCGCAGGAACGTGCCTACGCCGCCACCATGGCCGCGCTGTGCCAGGCCGTGGAGACCAAGGACTGCTACACCAGGGGCCACAGCGAGCGGGTCTCCCGTGGCTCGGCCATGATCGCCCGTGAGGTGGGCATGCGCGGCCGCCGGGTGGAGGCGATCCGCTATGCCGGCATGCTCCACGACGTGGGCAAGCTTGGCGTGCCCACGACGGTGCTGCAGAAGAACGGTGCCTTGTCCGAGGAGGAGTTCGCCGCGATCCAGTTGCACCCGATGCGCGGGCTGGCCATCGTGCGGGAGATCGGCTTCCTCGACGAGGCCTTGGCCGGCATCATGCACCACCACGAGCGGATGGACGGCCGCGGCTATCCGATGGGACTGGCCGGTGACGAGATCCCCGAGTTCGCGCGGGTCATCGCGGTCGCCGACGCCTTCGATGCGATGACCTCGAACCGCTCCTACCGCGGTGCGAGATCCGTCGAGGAAGCCATCGCCGACCTGCGCAAATGGTCAGGAACCCAGTTCGACCCTGCGCTGGTGGACGCATTTGTGGCCGCATTGCGGCGGGAGGGCTGGGAGCAGCCCCGGCCCGCCGCCGTGCCGCCCGCCGACACCCTGGCCGCGCAGGATCACGACGACCCCACGGCGCCGCTGCGGGTGGTGGAGCGCTGGTGAAACCGGAGGCGACCGCGCTGGGCGCGGGTTCCGAACCGGCCGGGTCCTGCGGACAGGCCATGGACTCGGGTGAACTGCTGCTGGTCGCAGCGGCCGGCATGCTGGTGGTGGCCGCGGTGGCGCAGACCGCGGCCGTGGGCCTGGTCCAGCCGCGCATCGCGCTGGCGTTCGGCGCGCTGATCTGTTTCGGTGAGGTGCTGCGGCTGTCCCTGGAAGGCGGCAGGGAGTCGGCGCCGATCGGCAGCGCGGGCGCGTTCGCCTACGCGGTGGTGCTGACCGTCGGCGGCTACCCGGCCACCCAGCCGGCGCTCCAGGTCATCGCGGTCGTCGCGGGCGGCATGGTGCTTGGCGCGCTGCCGCACCTGGCAGCGGGCCGGCCCGCCGGGCTGGCCGGGCTGGCGTCCCGGCTGATCGCGGTCGCCGTGGTCGCCGCGCTGTTCCGCCCGCTGAGCACGATCGTGACCATCACCCGGCCCAGGGACTGGGGGCTGGCGCTCGCCGCGATGGCGGCCGTGCTGGTGGCCGGCTGGTGGGCCGAATGCCTGATCAGGGCCCTGATCAGCGCCGATGCGCTGCGGGCCAGGTTCCGCGTGGCGCTGTGGGACGAGATGCGGGTCCAGCTCCCGCTCGGCGTCGCCGTCGCCGCCACCGCGATCCTGATCGCGTTCGCGGCGGACATGATGGGCCTGGTGGCGCTCGGGGTGTTCATCGCCCCGCTGCTCGTCACCCAGATGGCGTTCCGCCGTTACGCCGGCATCCGGGCCACTTACCTGGAGACGGTCCGTGCGCTGGCCCGGGTGACCGAGGTCGGCGGGTACGTCGAGGACGGGCATGCCCGCCGGGTCGGCCGCCTGGCCGTGGTCGTCGGCAGGGAGCTGGGGATGAGCGAACCGGAGCTGCTCGAACTGGAGTACGCCGCGCTCATGCACGACATCGGGCAGCTTTCGCTGCGCGACCCGATCCCCGGCGGCGCCACCGTGCTGGCGTCCCCCGAGCAGCAGCGGCGCATCGCCGAGCTAGGGGCCGGCGTCATCGACCAGACCGGGGTGCTTGACGGGGTGGCGGAGATCGTGCGGTACCAGAGCTGGCCCTGGCGTGGCCAGGACCGTGCGCCGCCGGTCGGCAGCCGGATCATCCGCGCCGCCAACGCCTTCGACGACCTGGTCGGCTCCTCGGCCGAGACCAGCAGGACGATCGCGGCACTGGAGTGGCTGCGCCTGGACACCGCGACCGAGTACGACCCCCGGGTGGTCGAGGCCTTGGCCAAGGTCGCCGGGCGGCGGCACGGGAGCCGCCGGTAGCTGGGTGCTGGCCCGGGGGAGCACTCCGCTTCCCCGGGGGCAAGCCCCGGACCCCACGGCCCGGACCCCACGCCCGGAGCCCTGATGGCGCCTGGTTGCCCCGGGGACCACGCGCTGGATGATCTACGCGAGATGGCCTAGGCTGCCCGGGTGCTGAACTCGGTGCTGGTGGCCAACCGCGGGGAGATCGCCCGGCGGATCCTTGCCACGGCCCGCCGGCTGGGCGTCCGGGCGGTGGCGGTCTACTCGGAGGCGGACGCGGACCTGCCGTTCGTCGCCGAAGCCGACGAGGCGGTGCCGATCGGCCCGCCGCCACCCGGCCAGAGCTATCTCGACTCCGGCGCCGTGCTGGCGGCGGCGCGGCGGACCGGCGCGGCCGCCATCCACCCCGGGTACGGGTTCCTGGCCGAAAACCCGGGCTTCGCCCGCCAGGTGCTGGCCGAGGGCCTGATCTGGGTGGGCCCACCGCCAGAGGCCATCGAGCAGATGGGCGACAAGATCAATGCCAGGAACCTGATGGCGGCGGTGGGCGTGCCGGTCTCCGCGGGCAGCGCCGAGCCGGTGACCAGCGCCGCCGCCGCCACCGCGGAGGCAGCCAGGATCGGTTACCCCGTGATGGTGAAGGCCGCCGCCGGCGGCGGCGGGATCGGGATGAGTGCGGTGGCCGGCCCGGCCGGCCTGGCCGCGGCGTTCGAGACCGCGCGCACCCGCGCGGAACGGTTCTTCGGCGATCCCGCGATCCTGCTGGAGCGCTACATCGACCGCGCCAGGCACGTCGAGGTGCAGATCCTCGGGCTCGCCGACGGCCGCGTGATCGCGCTCGGGGAACGCGACTGCTCGGTCCAGCGCCGGCACCAGAAGGTCGCCGAGGAGACCCCTTCACCGGGAGTCGGGGAACCGTTGCGCGCCCGCATGCTGGCCGCCGCCGTCCAGGCCGGCCAGGCGGTCGGCTACCGGGGTGCCGGCACAGTGGAATGCCTGGTGGATACGGCCGCCGGTGACTTCGTGTTCCTGGAGATGAACACCAGGCTCCAGGTCGAGCATCCGGTTACCGAGCTGGTCACCGGCATCGACCTGGTGGAGCAGCAGTTCCGCATCGCCGCCGGGGAAGACGTGAGTTTCGCCCCGGACCAGGTGCGGCCGCTGGGGCACGCACTGGAACTGCGGATCTACGCCGAGGACCCGGTGCGCTTCCTGCCTAGCCCAGGGACGATCACCCGGTGGGACGAGCCGGCCTGCCGGGTGTCCGGGTGGATGCCGGGTACACGGCGGGAAACACGGTGACCCCGTACTACGACCCGCTGCTCGCCAAGCTGTGCCTGCACGGGCAGGACCGGGATGAGGCGCTGGCCCGGGCCCGCGAGGCGGTGGCGGCGTTCCAGATCGCCGGGCTGCGCACCAACCTGCCCTTCCACGCCGACCTGCTGGCCAGCGGGGAGTTCCGCAGCGGGGACTACGACACGTCCATCGTCACCAGGCTGCGGCCCTGACCGCGCCGCGAGCACAATAGTGGCGGGCGGCGCCGGGCCGGATGGGCGGCCTGGCCCGCAGCCCGGGACAACGGAGAGGAGCCACGGGTGGCCGAGGTCCGCGCCGAGATGGTGGCGAATGTGTGGAAGGTGGTGGCTGCGGAGGGGGCCCAGGTCTCCGACGGCGACACCCTGGTCATCCTCGAATCCATGAAGATGGAGATCCCCGTGCTCGCCGAAGGCTCCGGCACGCTGACCCGGCTGCACGTCGCCGAGGGTGATGTCGTCCAAGAGGGCGATCTGATCGCCATCATCGAGTAACGGCCGGCCGGAGTGCCAGCGGCTCAGGGACTGCGCCTGGCCGGACGTCCGGCCCGGCGGGCGGTCAGCCGGAGTCGGTCATCAGGCCGTGCCGGGTGCAGTTGCTGGACCAGCCGTCCGGGGTCACCTTCACCACGGTCCGGCGGCCGCAGCGGGCGCAGTACCTGGGCGGTTCCAGCTTCCTGGCGGCCCGGCAGGCACCGTGCCCGCCCCCGCCGGCGGCAAGCTGCCGCCCACAGCGGTCGCAGTACCCGGGGGCGTCCGCGGGCGGTTCCGGCTCGCTCATCGGCGCACAGCCTACGCCCGGGGAATCCCGGCAGGAACACGTCAAATGCCGCAAACCTCACAACATCCCTGGCTGGCGAGGAAGCCAGGTTGTCGTCGTTGCCACAGCGACGACACAAGAATGTCGTGGTTGCCACAACGACTACAATCGCCGTGACCGCAGCGGTGCGGCCGGACCTTAGGGTTATCCCATGGGATTGGCGGTGGGGCTGCGCGCGACCGTGCGGCATGTGGTGACCGAGGCGGATACCGCCATCCAGGCCGGCAGCGGGGACGTCCCCGTGCTCGCCACCCCCAGGCTGCTGGCGCTGGCCGAGGCGGCCTGCGTCGCCGCCCTGGAACCACACCTCGATCCCGGGATGACATCGGTGGGCACGGGGGTGGCGCTGGAGCACCGGCGGGCCAGCCCGGTCGGGGCCGAGATCGAGGTCGAGGCGGAACTGACCGAACTGGCCGGCCGCCGGCTGGTGTTCGCCTTCATCGCGCGCCACGCCGGGGCGGCCGTGGCCGGCCAGCACTCCGGCGAGGATGAGGAACTGGTGGCGGGCGCGGGCTCGGTGGAGCGGATCGTGGTGGACAGGGACAAGTTCCTCGCCCGTGCCGCGCTCCGGCCCGGCTGACCGGGCTCAGACCCCGGTGGTGGACCGCGGGTAGGCGACCGCCGGGTCGGTGATCACGTTGACCAGGTAAGGCACGCTCGCGCCGAAGGCCCGCCGCAGCGCCGGGCCGATCCCATCCGGCCTGGTCACGGTCTCCCCGGCGCCGCCGAGTGCCCGGACCACCTCGTCGTAGCGGCACCCCTGTTGCAGGTCGGCGAGCACGTCGTAGCCGTACAGCGCCTGCATGGGGTACTTCTCCAGCGCCCAGATGCCGTTGTTGCCGCAGATCATCACGACCGGCAGCCGGTGCCGTACCAGGGTGTCCACGTCCATCAGGGAGAACCCGGCCGCGCCGTCCCCGAGCAGCAGCACCACCTGCGCCGACGGCCGCGCGATGCGCGCCGCGATCGCATAGCCCAGGCCGGTGCCCAGGCAGCCGTAGGGCCCGGGGTCCAGCCATCCGCCCGGCCGCTGCGGTTCCAGGTACTTGCCGGCGTAGGAGACGAAGTCGCCGCCGTCCCCGATCACCACGGCGTCGTCGTCGAGCACCTGAGCCAGTTCGCCGTACACGCGCATCGGGTGCACCGGTTCGGCGTCGCTGGTCAGCAGCGCCTGGTCAGCCGCGATCGCGGCGCGGGCCGCGGCCGACAGCCGGGGGAGCCAGGTGTCCGCCCAGGGCGCGGCCGCAGCGCCTGCCTGGTGCATCGCCGCGGGGACCGCCCCGGCCAGCATCGTGAAGAAGCGCGTGAGGTCCCCGGCCGCGGAGGCGGCGAGGGTGCGATGGGTGGCGAGGTGGCCCGGGCTGTCGGCCACGTGGACCACCTGGCGCCGGGCCGCTGCCGTCCCGCCCGCCGAACTCCCCGTAGCCGAGCCTGAAGTCCAGCGGGGTGCCCGCCACCAGCACCAGGTCCGCCGCGCCGAACGCGGCCGAGCGGGCCCGGGTGACGAGCAGTTCGTGGCCAGCGGGCAGTATCCCGCGCCCCTGGCCGTTGGCGACCACCGGCAGGCGCAACTCGCAGGCGGCCTGCCTGGCGGCTGCCTCGGCTCCGGTCAGCCACACGTCCGAGCCGAGCACCAGGACCGGGCGGCTGGCCCGGGCGAGCAGGCCGGCGATCGCCTCGACATCGGCGGCGTCCGGGCCAGCCACGGCCGCCGCTTCCTGGCCGCCGGGTGCCGCGGCCGGCAGGTCAGGGCCGCCGTCGCCGAACAGTGCCTCCATGGCAAAGTCGAGAAAGACCGGCCCCCGGTGCGGGGCGGTGGCCAGCCGGAACGCCTCATCCACCGAGGCGCCGACCGCGCTCGCCCGATGCTCGGTCCAGGCCCGCTTGGTGACCGGGGCCAGCAGCGGTGGGTGGTCGATCTCCTGCAGGCCGCCCGAGCCCCACCGGTAGTCCGGCGCCCGGCCGCCCAGTACGACCATTGGCGAGCCGTTGAACCAGGCCGTGGTGATGGCGCTGACCGCGTTCGTCACGCCGGGGCCGGCGGTGACCACGGCCAGCCCCGGAGTCCGGGTGAGCCGTGCGGTGGCCTCGGCGGCGAACACCGCCGTCTGTTCGTGCCGCACGTCGACCATGCGCATCGGCGGATCCGCTTTCACCGCGCCGTCGTAGAGCGGGAACACATGCCCACCGGACAGGGTGAACATCGTGCTCGCGCCATGCAGGCGCGCGGCAGCCACCGCGTGCGCTCCGCCGTGCCGTGCCGGTTCCTGCTTCTCCTCCGCCATGCCGGCACGTTACCAAGTCGGTAGGGCTGCGTCTCGTCGGCGCCCTCGGGCAGCCGCATCAGCCGGAACACCGCGGTCAGCGGTCAGAGGGTGGCCGACAGCGCCTTGATCGGCATCTTCAGCCGGCTGAGCATGTCCAGATCGGCCCCGGCGGGGCGGCCCAGCGTGGTCAGGTAGTTGCCGACGATGATCGCGTTGATGCCGCCCAGCAGGCCGGCCTCGGTCCCCAGATCGCCGAGGGTGAGCTCGCGCCCTCCCGCGTAACGCAGCACGGTGCGGGGCAGGGCCAGCCGGAAGGCGGCGATCGTGCGCAGCGCGTCGGCCGCCCCGAGCAGCGGCCGGTCCGCCAGCGGGGTTCCCGGCCGCGGGTTGAGGAAGTTCAGCGGCACCTCGTCCGGGCCGAGGCCGGCGAGTTCGGCGGCGAGTTCGGCGCGCTGGCCGATGCTCTCGCCCATGCCGATGATGCCGCCGCAGCACAGCTCCATGCCGGCCGCCTTGACCAAGGCGCAGGTGGCGGCCCGCTCCGCCCAGGTGTGCGTGGTCACCACCTGGCCGAAGAAGGACCGCGCGGCTTCCAGGTTGTGGTTGTAACGGTGCACGCCGAAGCCGGCCAGTTCGCCCGCCTGGGCCGGGGTGAGAATCCCCAGCGAGCAGGCGACATGGATGCCCACCTCGTCGGTGATCGCCCGGACCGCGGCGGCCACCTGCGACATCAGCCGCCGGTCCGGCCCGCGGACCGCGGCCACGATGCAGAACTCGGTGGCCCCGGTGGCCGCTGTCGCCCTGGCGGCCGCCACCAGTTCGGCTATGTCCAGCCACACCGCCCTGACCGGTGAGGAGAACTGACCGGACTGGGAGCAGAAATGGCAGTCCTCGGGGCAGCCACCGGTCTTGACCGAGACGATCCCCTCGACCTCCACCGCGGGCCCGCACCAGCGCAGCCGCACCTCGTGCGCGAGCGAGAGCGCCTCGCCGAGGCGGTCCTCGGGCAGGCTCAGGCACCTGGCGACCTGGTCCTCGGCCAGGCCCCTGCCCTCGTGCAGGACCTGGCTCCGTGCCTCATCGAGGATGTCGTGGCTCACGTGGGCTCCCTGTGCAGGCGGGTGTGCTACTCCCCGCTTCTCGGCATGTGTGTGCCGCGGTGCAGCCGGGTCACCAGCTTGTAGCGGTCACCACGGTAACGCGACTGGGCCCATTCGACCGGCATGCCGCCGGCGTCGAACGAGTGCCGGGACAGCAGCAGCAGCGGCATGCCGACGTCCACGCCGAGCAGGCGGGCGTCCCTCGGGTCGGCCAGCCCGGTCTCGATGGTCTCCTGCGCCTCGGCGATCTCCACCCCGTAGTCGGTGAGCAGCGCCTCGTAGAGCGACGGATGCCGCTCCAGGCTGCGGCGCAGCCCGGGAAAGCGCCGGGCGGACAGGTGCGAGGCGTCCACCGACATCGGCTCGCCGTCGGCCAGCCGCAGCCGGTGGATGCGCAGCACCCGGCTGCCCTCCCGGACGGCCAGCAGGGCGGCCAGTTCGTCGTCGGCGCCGATGTAGGTGGTGTCCAGGATGTTGGTCTGCGGGTGCAGGCCCTGCGCGCGCATTCCCTCGGTGTAGCTGGAAAGCTCCAGCACCTGGGCGACCTTGGGCATGGCGACGAAGGTGCCCTTGCCCTGCATTCGCAGCAGCCTGCCCTCGATCACGAGTTCCGCCAGGGCCTGGCGGACGGTCGTGCGTGAGGTGGCATAGCGCTGGGCAAGCTCGCGCTCTGGTGGCACCGGCGTGCCGGGCGCCATCGCCCTGGTCAGCTCGAGCAGTTGCCGCTTCACCTGGTAGTACTTCGGAATCCTGGCGCCGGGGTCACCGGGCGGCAGCGGGTGAAGATCGGCGTCGCCGGACGCGGGAGAGGCGGTCACAGTCACTTCCTTCCCACTGGCAGAGCCGTTGGGACATATTCCCCCATGGCCGCCAGTGCCTGGGCCGCAGCCGCCCTGGGCCGCAGCCGCGAGATCCGCCCCGGCCGGCCCGCAAGCCGATGTACCTGCGACATGTCGGAATACTGCCAGCCCGCCTGTCCCGTCACGCCCCGGGCCCCGTCATCCGGGCCGCCGGGCAGATGCAGGCCAGGGCGGATGCGATGATGAGACGTGGCGACCCTGAGCGACCTCGGCCGTCGGCTCACCCCGCTGACCGAGCCCGACATCGACTGGCTCCACGCCCTTGTCTCCGACTGGCAGCTGCTCGCCGACCTGTCCTTCGCCGACCTGGTGCTTTGGGCGCCGTTGCGGGACGGCTCGGGCTGGGTGGCGCTGGCCCAGATGCGCCCGACCACCGGGCCGACCACCTTCCTTGACGACTTCGTGGGCACCTGCGCGGGCCTGGGCGACCGGCCGTTCGTCTACACCGCCTACCACGAGAAGCGGATCTGCCGGGAAGGAGATCCGGAGTGGACCGGCGGGATCCCCGTCCGGCGCGAGTCCATCCCCGTGGTGCGCGAGGACGCGGTCATCGCGGTGATCGAGCGCAGCACCAACCTGAGCTCGGCGCGGACCCCCAGCCGGCTGGAGCTGACCTACCTGAAGGGGGCGGACGACCTCGCGCAGATGGTGGCGGCGGGCACCTTCCCCTACCCGGGCCAGGACCCGGCCCTGGTCAGGTCGCCCCGGGTCGGCGACGGCCTGCTCCGCCTCGGCCGCTCCGGGAGGGTGGGGTACGCCAGCCCGAACGCCCTGTCCGCCTACCGCAGGCTCGGCCTGACCGCCGACCTGGTCGGCGCCGAACTGGGGCCGCTGACGACCAGGCTCTGCTCGTCCGGCCTGCCCGCCGACGACTCGCTCATGGTGACCGCGAGCGGCCGGTCCCCCCGGGAGACCGAGATCGAGGGCAACGGCTCGGTGGTACAGCTCAGGTCCCTTCCGCTGGTCGTGAACGGCATGCGGACCGGTGCCCTGGTGCTGGTCCGCGACGTCACCGAGCTGCGGCACCGCGAGCGTGAGCTGATGACCAAGGACGCGACGATCCGCGAGATCCACCACCGGGTGAAGAACAACCTGCAGACCGTGGCCGCGCTGCTGCGGCTCCAGGCCCGCCGGACCCGTGCGCCGGAGGCCAGAGACGCCTTGGCGGAGGCGGTGCGCCGGGTCGGGTCCATCGCGATCGTCCACGAGACCCTGTCGCATACCCCGGAAGAGCTCGTCGACTTCGATGACATCGCCCAGCGGGTGGCCGCTATGGCCGGTGAGGTCTCGGCACCGGAAGCCCGGGTCAGCCCCGTGGTCAGCGGACGGTTCGGCCTGCTTCCCGGCGCCATCGCCACGCCGCTCGCCCTGGTGCTGACCGAACTGCTGCAAAACGCTCTCCAGCACGGCCTGGTCACCGGGCCGGACCCGGCACCGGCCGAGTCGGTGCTTGTCCATGCGGCGCGTGGCCCCGGCCAGCTCAGCGTCCGCGTGGAGGACAACGGGGCCGGGCTGCCCGAGGGGTTCAGTCTCGACGCTCATGCCAGCCTGGGGCTGCAGATCGTGCGGACCCTGGTCGAGTCCGAACTCGGTGGCAAGCTCGCGATCAGGCCCCGCCCGGGCGGGGGCACCTCGGTCCGGGTCAGCCTGCCGGTCACGGCCATTGCCGTACCCTCCGGTGCGCCGAAACCGGCGGGCCCGGATTCCGCCAGAGATTCGGGCGCCAGCGAAAACCCCGCCGCGGCCGGGAAGGCTGCGGCGGGGTGAAAACAGATTCGAAGCGGGCCATTGCCGAATGGCTGGTCAGAAATTGACGTGGCACCGCGGGCATGCGCCCGCGCGGGATGGCCGCAGCGCGGTGGCCTGGTGCGGTTCAGGCGTGGGCGCGAGCCCGGATCCGGCCGAGCCGGCGCTTGTAAGCGCGCCTTTCGTCTTCGCTCATACCGCCCCACACACCCGCGTCCTGCCCGCTCTCCACCGCCCACTGCAGGCAGCTCTCGGCCACTGGGCACCGGCGGCACACGCCCTTGGCCTCTTCGATCTGGAACAGCGCTGGGCCGGTGTTGCCGATAGGGAAGAACAGTTCCGGATCCACCTCACGGCAGGCGGCGTGGTGGCGCCAGTCCATGCGGTCCACTCCTCCATGACAGCCGGGCTGACCGCCCGGATCAGTTGGGCCCGCTGTGCTTGTGAATGATTTCACGAGCTAGGCTATATGATAAGGACCGCGAGCGGTCCCAGGCACTACATGTTTCAGTTGGATCATGAGCCTCAGCCCCCGCAGTTGGCTCGCGGCCGAGGCCTGCACCCGGAGATGAGCCCGGTCGCAAGGCGGCAACGTGCGGGATGCGCGCGGCCCACTCGAACCAGATCAAGCCTCTCAATCTCGTGGATCAATCGCAAGGGGCTGGGGCCGTGGTTTTGGCCGTTTGCGGTGTCAGATGGGTCACATTTGGGGCCAACGGGTGCATTCCGAGAGGGTCATCCGGACGGTTGTGACCTGCCCCGCTCCCGCGGGGGGTGGCAGCGCTCCGGACTGCCACCGAAACCATCCGGGGCGTAATCAGACGAGGACCCGCAGGGCCTTCGGAATGGAGCGCAGCATGACATGTTCGCGTTCGCCCACGTATTCCCCGTCCACCTGGAATGCCACCGGCCGGACCGCCCGGAAGCTCAGCGCATCCTGGTCGTGCAGGCTGACGACATGACGCCCGGCCGGCCCCGTGCCGCCCAGCATCTGCCGCACCGCGTTGAGCGTGCCCAGCGTGCCCAGCTTGCGCATCGCGAACAGGTCCAGGCCGGTGTCGAAGGCCGCCCGCGGGCTGGCGTGGACCGGCCGCTGGCCAAGATAGGTCCAGGGTGAGGCGTTGGACACGATGCCGAGGAACAGCCCGTCCATGGCGGGCTGGCCGTCCCGCTCCAGGGTGAGCGCGGGCTCGCGCCGGTCGGTGACCGTCAGGAACTGGCGGACGGCCGTCCACACGTACAGCGCTGCGGACGCTCCCCGGCCCCGGGCCCGCAGGCCCTCCACCACCCGCACGACCTCGGCGTCGAAGCCCAGGCCCGCGTTGAAGCAGAAGTAGCGGTGGCCGGCGAGCCCGAGCCCGATGGTCCTGGTGCGGCCCGCGCTCAGCGCCTGAAGAATCCGCCCGGTCGCGTCCACCGGGTCCACGGGCAGCCCGAGGGCCCGGGTGAAGACGTTGGCGTTACCGCCCGGCAGGGCGGCGAGCAACGGTGCCCCATCCGGCGCCCCGTCCGGGCCGGCGCCGGGCGGGCGGGCCCGGAGTATTCCGTTGACCACCTCATTCACCGTGCCGTCCCCGCCCAGCGTGAGCACGAGCCCGAAACCTTGGCGGGCGGCTCCCTCCGCAACGTGCGCGGCGTGTCCCCGGTAGCGTGTCTGCACAACATCCAGGTCGAGTTCCGAAGCCAGCGCGTGCGCGATGACCTCCCGCCGTACCGGTGTGGTGGACGTGGCGTACGGGTTGACGATGAGCAGCGCGCGCACGCCCTCAGGCTAGGAGGTAGCACGGAAATGCCACATAGCCCCCCCACGTTGCGCGTGGCCGCGGTGGTTCAGGCCGCCGAGTCGGTCCTGATCCTGGTCGCCACCGTGCTGGCGGGCGTGGACGCCGCGGGCGGCCAGTCCTACCACGTGAACAGCGGCATCGCGCTGACGGTCATTGGCGTGGCCGCCGTCGCCGCCCTCGGCTTTGTGGCGGCCGGGCTCGCCCGGGCGCGCCGGTGGAGCCGCACGCCCGCGCTGCTCACCCAGTTGTTCGCCGGCATCGTGGGCATCTACCTGCTGCAGGGCCACCGGCTGGACTGGGGGCTGGCACTGATCGTGCTGGCGGTCCTCGGTTTCGCCACGCTGCTGTCGCCACCCAGCCTGCGGGCGCTCACCGGAGACCGGCGGGACCAGCCCCGCTGACCACCCTCACTCGTCGGCGGTGAGCCCCTCCCGTAGCTGCGCCAGCGTCCTGGCCAGCAGCCGGGACACGTGCATCTGCGAGATGCCGAGTTCGGTGGCGATCTGGGACTGCGTCATGTTGCCGAAGAACCGGAGCAGCAGGATCCGCTTCTCCCGGGACGGCAACTGCTCAAGCAGTGGCTTGAGCGACTCGCGGTACTCGACCCCCTCCAGCGCCTCGTCCAGCATGCCGAGGGACTCGGCGACCGCGGGCGCGTCGTCGTCCCCGGAGTCCGGGGCGTCCAGCGAGACGGTCGAATAGGCGTTGGCGGACTCCAGGCCCTCCAGCACCTCCTCCTCGCTCATCTGGAGGTGAGCGGCGATCTCCGCGACGGTCGGTGCCCGGCCCTCCCGCTGGGCCAGGTCACTGATGGCCTTGGTCAAGGCCAGCTTCAGCTCCTGCAGGCGCCGGGGCACCCGGACCGCCCAGCCCTTGTCCCTGAAGTGGCGCTTGATCTCGCCCACGATCGTGGGCGTGGCGTAGGTGGAGAACTCCACCCCCCTGGCCAGGTCGAACCGGTCGATGGACTTGATCAGGCCGATCGTGGCGACCTGGGTCAGGTCGTCCAGCCATTCCCCCCGGTTGCGGAACCGCCGTGCCAGGTACTCCACCAGCGGCAGGTGCAGCTCGACAAGCTCGGCGCGGATACGGAGCCGCTCCGAGTCGCCGGCGGGCAGGGCGCACAACTGCTCGAACAGGTCCCTGGCCCGGCCACGGTCCGGCACGGTGTGCTGAAGCTTCGGCGCGGGCGTGACCGGTTCGGCGGCAGGCGCGTCGAAGTCGTCAGGGACGCCGATGCCGATCTCTTCTGCCACCTGTGCGCCGACCTCTCCGGTCAGCCGGGTCTCGGTCTCGCCGGTCACCCGGACCCCGAAGACTCGCGGACCTTGCGGAGCAGGACCGTGACCTTGTCGCCCGGGCCTACCCAGGCGTCGGCGTTGCCCGCCAGGGCGGAGAGCACCGTCCAGGCGAAGGTGTCGCGCGACGGCGGGCGCGGCTGCAGGCTCAGCGCCGACACGGCGATGCTGATCCGGTCAGGGCCCAGCGTGAAATCACATTCGAGGTTCGCCCCCGGCGCCGCCTGGCCGAGCAGCATCCCGCATGCCTCGTCCACCGCAATGCGCAGGTCCTCGATCTCGTCCAGGGTGAAGTCCAGGCGGGCGGCAAGGCCCGCGGTCGCCGTGCGCAGCACCGACAGGTAGGCGCCCTCGGCGGGCATCTGGATCGTCACCTGGTCCTGGACCTGTTCGCGAGGCGGGAGGTCGCCCTCAGCCAGCACGGCTGTCGGCGGGGCCGCGGCCCCCCGTCCGCTCGTCTCTCCGGTCACTTCTGCCCTCTCCACTGGCGGCGACCGCACCTCGCGAGGTGGTGGCCGCCGGTTCATGTCTGCAACCTACCGCCCACACCGGGTGCTCATGACGTATCGCCTCGCCCAATGCCCATGATGCCTGATCTGCCCCGTTGCCGCTGGCCAGCGGTGATGCAACTGCCAACCCAAACAGGAGGCCGCGCGGTGACCGCGCGGCCTCCTGCTGATGCTGCCGTGACCGGGCCTGATCAGCCCTGCTTCGTCTCCCAGAAGATCTTGTTGATCTCCTCGATCTTGGCGAGAAGCTCGTCCGCCTTGGCCACGTCGGCGCTGCCCTTGGTGCCGGTCGCGCCCGCGAGCTTGGTGGCCTCGTTGAACAGCGTGTGGAGCTGCGGGTACTTCTCGAAGTGCGGGGGCTTGAAGTAGTCGGTCCACAGCACCCACAGGTGGTGCTTGACCAGTTCGGACCGCTGTTCCTTGATGATCAGTGCGCGGGTCTGGAACGCGGGGTCTTTGCTGTCCTGGTACTTCTGGCAGATGGCCTTGACGGACTCGGCCTCGATGCGTGCCTGCGCCGGGTCGTAGACCCCGCAGGGGAGGTCGCAGTGCGCGTAGGCAGTGGCCTTCGGTTCCAGGAGACGGGCGAGCAGCCTCATCGATCTCCCTCTCTCTGTCGGATCATGAGATACCGGTGTCCGACACTACCCGGCCCGGCCCGGCCCGAACCTGGAGGGGATGCATGCGCTGGCCACTTTGGCGCGTCGCGGTGGCTGAGCGGTCCATGGAGCCAGCGCTCCACCCCGGCGACTGGCTTGTTGTCTACAGAACGATCGACCCGGGGCCGGCCGTTGCGCGTCCGGCCGGGCCAGGTCGTGGTTGCCCGGCACCCGGGACGCCCGGACCTGCTGATCGTCAAGCGCGCGGTGCGGCAAGAGCGTGGTGGCTGGTGGCTGGCGTCGGACAACCCGGCAGCGGGTGCCGTGGACAGCCGTGCGTTCGGTGCGGTGCCGCTGGCGCTGATCGAGGGCCGGATGCTGGTCCGCTACCGCCGGGGCCGCCGTGGTGGCTCCTGAACGCCCGGAGGCCCTTCCCGGGTGCGGGAAGGGCCTCCGGCAAGCCGTCGGTAGTGCTGGCCTGTCTGGGCTCAGCCGCCGGGAGCCGACTCGACGTTCTCCGCCCCCTGCCTTTCGACCAGGTTCATCATTTCCTCCCTGGGCAGCTTGGTGGCCATGGCCCAGTAGAAGATGACCAGGCTGAACGCGGCGACGATGACCATGTCCCACCAGAACGGGATGTGATTGGTGTTGACCGGCGCGGCGACCGCGCCACCGCTGTACTGGCCCTGCCAGGAGATGATGCCCATGCCGACCAGCCACACCGGCAGCCATATCGCCGACTTCCAGTCCAGCGGCGGCCGCTGCTTGTCCAGCGCCATCGAGATGCCGATCAGCACGTACCCGATGACCAGCACGATGCCGAGCTTCCAGATCACCTCGAAGCCCGACCAGTAGATGAGCAGGTCAGCGATGACGAACGCGATGCGGGGCGAGCACCGCGGCGGCCGGCATCCGGTACGGCCGGTCCGCCTCCGGCACCTGGCTGCGGAACGCGGCCAGGGACAGCGGCGCGCCTGAGTACATGAGCACGCTCGCGCCGGTGATCACGCCGACCAGCGAGCGCCAGCTCGGGAACGGCAGCAGGAACAGCAGCCCGAACAGGAACGCGAAGATCAGCCCGACCCACGGGACACCCCTGGCGTCGGCCCTGGCGAAGATCTGCGGGACGTACCGGTTCCTGGCCAGGCCGTAGCTGATCCGCGAGGTTCCGGTCGTGTAGATGAGGCCGGTGCCCGACGGGGAGACGAACGCGTCGATCCGCAGGAGGTGCCCCAGCCAGGCGAGCCCGGCGAGGGCCGCAACGGCGGCGAACGGCCCGGCGAGGACGAGGGGGTTGGTGATGTGCTGCAGCCCCTTGCCTACCTGCTCTGGGGGCAGCGCGCCGATGAACACGACCTGCAGCATGGTGTAGATCACGGTGCCGATCAGGACCGCAGATGATGATCGACCGCGGCAGGTTGCGCCCCGGGTTCTTGATCTCGCCGGCCAGCTGGTCGGCCTGCTCGAAGCCGGAGTAGGCGAAGATGATGCCGGCCACCGGCAGCGCCGCGGTCAGGCCCTTGATCCCGCCCGGGAAGAAGCCCGCCCCGCCGGCGGTGAAGTTGCCGGGGTGGAACTTGAACAGCAGCACGATGATGGTGAGGACCGGGATCGCGACCTTCCACCAGGTGACGACGATGTTGACGCGGTTGAACATACGCATGGCCAGGAAGTTGACCGCGGTGAAGACCGCCATCAGGCCAACGTCACCCACAGGCCGGTCCCGGTGATCTTTCCGGTGTCCGCGTTGAAGAGGCTGGGCCAGTAGTAGGAGGCGTACGTGACGAACGCGTAGCACTCGATCGGCGCGATCGTGACCGCCTGCACGTACGAGAAGAAGCCGAACCCGATCCCGGCGACGCTGCCGAACGCGAAGTGCGGGAACCTGGCCGTCCCGCCGGAGACCGGGTACATCCCGCCGAGTTCGGCGTGGCAGAGCGCCAGGAGGATCATCACTGACCCCGGCGATGATCCAGTCAAGGACCGCGCCCCCGCCTATCAGCAGCGCGGCGGTGAGCGGGGCGATACAGCCAGCCCGAGCCGATGATCGAGGTCTCCGACGCCCAGGTGGCGCCGATCAGCCCCATCTCCCGCTTGAGGCCGACGTCTGCCGGTCTGGTCTCGGTAACTGTTGCCATGTTCGAACCTTCTTCCCGGGTTCGCATTTCGGGGACGGTGCGCCCGTGCGTGAGTAGGGCTCATGGTAATGATCGTCAAGGACCATGAGAAGCAGGCACATGGATTCATTTCGGTAACGCGGCAAGCCCGGCAACCCGCCGACCTGCGGGCCGTCCGTTACCGCGGGTCCATCGCGGCGGCTGCCCGTCAACTCACGGCGGTGGACGGCGGCCCGTGGCCGCTGCCGTGGGCCCGCAAAGCCCGCACTTTTGCCCTGGGCTTGCAGCCGTCGGAGCAGTAGCGCTTTCCCGCGGAAGAACCGGTCGCCGATAAATGCCCGCCCGCAGTCTTCCGCTTCGCAAATCCCGAACCGGTCGGTGCCGGACGCGGTGATCAGCCCGGTCAGCCCGGCAATGGCGCCCGCCGCGTGCCGGTCGGCGGCCGACCCGCTCTCCACCAGGTGAATATGCCATTGCAGGCTGTCGTGGCTGACGAGTTCGGCATGTATCGGGTGCCGGGTGAGCAGCGCGTTGAGCCGTTCGGCGACGTGGGCCGCATTGCCACCGTCCGCCGCGGCGAAGATCAGCCGCAGTTCCGCGCGCAGCAGCCTCAGCGCGTCGAGGTCGGCTGCGGTCACCCGGCCGGCCAGGTGCGGCCGGTCCGCCATAAGTGCCCGGTAGGTCTCCACGGTCGCCAGCCCATCGCAGCCGCCGCCCTGATTGGTGCTGTTCACCAAGCGCACGGCTAGGTCCGCGTAAGAGTTGAGATCCACTCCGGTCCTTTGGCTGCTGGCTACGCGCCGGGGGAGGCGAACAAGGGGAAGGCATGGAAATGTGGCGGAGCACACTCCGGGGTCGAGTATGGCACAGTCCGCCCGGGGTGGCCCGTGGTTCGGCGGGAAGCCGCGACCGTTATCGTTTCGGGCATGTTTGCTGTCACCGCTGCCCAGGCCAGCCCCGAGGATCCGCTGGCCGCCATGCACCTCGGCGAGCACCCCGACCCGTCCCCGCCGGATGGCTGGGTGACCGTCACCGTCAAGGCCGCGTCGCTGAACCATCATGACGTGTGGACCCTGCGCGGGGTCGGCATCTCCGCCGACCGGCTGCCGATCGTCCTCGGCTGCGACGCGGCCGGGGTCGACGAGGACGGCAACGAGGTCATCGTGCACGCGGTGGTCGGGGAGGGGGCAGGCCATGGCGGCGACGAGACCCTCGACCCGAGCAGGTCGCTGCTGTCGGAGCGCTACGACGGCACGTTCGCCGAGAAGGTCGCCGTGCCCCGGGGCAACCTGGTGCCCAAGCCGGCCGGCCTCTCCTTCGAGGAGGCCGCCTGCCTGCCCACGGCCTACCTGACCGCCTACCGGATGTTGTTCGCCAAGTCCGGCCTGGAGCCGGGTGCCACGGTGCTCGTGCAGGGGGCGGGCGGTGGCGTGGCAACGGCCCTGATCCTGCTCGGCCGGGCCGGGGGATACCGGGTGTGGGTGACCAGCCGGAGCGAGGAGAAGCGCGCCCGGGCCCTGGAACTCGGCGCCGACCAGGCGTTCGCCTCCGGCAGCAGGCTGCCGGAGCGGGTCGACGCGGTCATGGAGACCGTCGGCCAGGCGACGTGGGCGCACTCGCTGCGGGCCCTGCGGCCGGGCGGCAGGATCGTCATCGCCGGGGCCACCAGTGGTGCCGCGCCGCCCGCCGAGCTGAACCGGGTCTTCTTCCTCCAGCTCTCGGTGGTCGGGTCCACCATGGGCAGCCGTGACCAGCTGGCCCGGCTGGCGACCTTCCTGAGCAGACCGGGGTCCGGCCGCGGATCGACCGCAGCCTGCCGCTGGCGCAGGCCCGCGCCGGGTTCGCCGCGATGATCTCCGGCGACCTCTTCGGCAAGGTCGTCTTCACCCGCTGACCGCCTCGCCGCAGCCCAGCCCGGGCCCACCGTGGCTAGAGTGAGCCTGCCGCGAGGCTCCCGTGTCGAGCCCATGCGTCATGCGGGCATTGCGATCCGCTTGACCGCTCCAGGGGATGAGAAGAAGCCGGATACTTGTGGGATGACAGGACACGACGCCGAACAGGATGCGGCCAAGGCGGCGGCCCGGGCCCGGGCCGCCGTGGACGGAGGTGGACTCGGTCGGCGGCCTGCGCGAGGTGGCGGACCTGTTCTCGCGGGTCTGGGCCGCCCCACAAGTACCGCCGATGCCGCATGACATCATGCGCAGTCTGGTACACGCGGGGGGGCGGGTCCACGCCGCTTTCCGGGACGGTCGGCTAATTGGCGCGGCGGTGGTTGTGTTCGGGGCGCCCGCCGGAGCCTCGTGTTACTCGCTGATCGCCGGGGTCAGTCCGGGCACCGAGGGCGGAGGCATTGGACTGGCGCTGAAACTGGCTCAGCGCGCCTGGGCCTTGCAGGCAGGAGCGGGCCGGATGGTATGGACGTTCGACCCTCTGCTGCGGCGCAACGCGACGTTCAACATCTCCCGGCTGGGCGCTTTGGGTACCGAGTACCTGGTGGACTTTTACGGCGAGGTCGCCGACGGGGTGAACGATCCGGAAACCGACCGGTTGGCGGTGGCCTGGGACCTGGAGGCGCCCTGCCCGGCCCGGCCGCGCTGGCCGTGGAGGAAGTGCCCGACACGATCCTCACGGCCGGGCCAGGAGGTGAGCCCGCCCCCGGGACCGTGACGCAGGCCGGCACCGGCCCGGGCAGGCTCCGCTGCTGGATCCCCGAGGACATGATCACTCTCCGGCGCACTAACCCGCCCTGGCGCGCCGCTGGAGGCTGGCCGTACGCGAGGCGCTCGGCGGCGCCGTCGACGGCGGCTACCAGGTCACCAGGGTGCTGCGGGCCGGATGGTACGTCTTGGAAAAGGGGCGGTCATGAAGGTCGAGGCCGTCGAGCTGCGGGTGCTGCGGCTGCCACTGGTCACCCCGTTCCGGACCTCCCAGCACAGCGATGACGAGCGGGTCGCGCTGCTGGTTTGCGCGCACACCACCGAAGGTGCCGGGTGGGCGGACTGCGCGGTGGGGCGGGGCCGTTCTACGAGCCGGAGTTTCTGTCCGGCGCGCGGGCGGTGATGGCCGAGTACCTGGTGCCGATGCTGATGGCGGCCCCGGCAGTCACGGCAGCGCGGGTCCAGGCAGTCCTGGCCCCCATCAAAGGCCACCAGATGGCCAAGGCGGCCCTGGAGACGGCGGTTCTGGACGCCGAACTGCGCGGCAAGAAACATGTCGTTCGCCACTTACCTCGGGGCGGTGCGGGACCGGGTCCCGGCCGGGGTGTCGGTGGGCATCCCGGGCTCGCTGGCCGAGCTGATCGGCCAGGTCGAGGGGTACCTGGAGCAGGGCTACCGGCGGGTCAAGCTCAAGATCGAACCGGGCTGGGATATTGAACCCGTCGCCGCGGTACGGGAACGGTTCGGCCCCGGCCTGGCGTTGCAGGCTGACGCGAACACCGCCTACACCCTGGCCAGCGCGCCGCGCCTGCGCGACCTCGACCAGTTCGGCCTGCTGCTCCTGGAGCAGCCGTTCGCCGCCGATGACCTGCTCGGCCACGCCGAGCTCGCGCGGACGATCTCAACACCGGTATGCCTGGATGAATCGATCACCTCCCCGCGGGCCGCCGCCACTGCGTTGCGGCTCGGCGCTTGCTCGGTGATCAACATCAAGCCCGCGCGGGTCGGCGGCTACCTCGCCGCACGCGCGGTCCATGACCTGTGCGCGGCGCACGGCATTCCCGGTGTGGTGCGGCGGGATGCTGGAAACCGGGGTGGGCCGCGCGGCTAACCTGGCCCTGGCCGCCCTGGACAACTTCACCATTCCCGGCGACATCTCCGCCACCGCCAGGTACTACACACAGGACATCACCCCACCGTTCGTCCTCGAAGACGGATATATCACCGTCCCAGCCGGGCCGGGCACCGGAGTCGACGTGCTGCCCGATGTTCTCGACCGGCTGACCACCCACCACGAAATCCTCCGTTGAGTGAGACCAGCCAACCGAAGCTAGAACCGAACTGGCGCCACCCAAACCGGGCGCCTTCCCTCTCAGGCGGCGCGTCTTCCTGGCCCGGCCGCTCCGCTTCGGCGGCGCTGCGGGGCGGTGGCGTGTGGGCACAGGCGGGCGGCCGTGGGTGCGGGGTCAGCCCGGTGAGGATCATCAGTCGGCCGGCGGGGCGCTGTCTTCCGGATCGCCGGGCGTGGTCTTGCCCTTGAACACCTCGGCCTTGATCCGGTCGATCGTCTCGTCCAGGATTCCCCGCAGGTCGCGCAGTGCGTCCTCGCTGACCGCCTGGGCATGCCAGGCCGCGGAGCGCAGTTCCCGGCTGAACTGCTTGGCCAGCCGTTCCAGGTCACGGTAGGCGTCCGGGTCGGCCCAGTCGTGCTGCCCGGCCGCACCTGGCCAGCCGCCCCAGCCGGTCCAGCCGGCCCATTCGCCCCACTCCCGCTCACCCCGCCGGCGACCGGACCAGTCATGGGTTTCCTCGTGCCAGTCCCGGCCCGGACGGTCCCGGTCGTGCTTGGCGTCCCGTGGGGCACCGCAACCGGTCTGCTGCTTGTCGTGCGGCGCGTCTTCCGTGGCCGGCCGCTCGGCTTCCGCGGCGCGTTGCGGCTCTTCTGTGGCCTGCTCTGCGTCCGCCCTGTCCCGCGCCGCCTGCTCTTTGCCCGCGGCTTCCCGCGCCCGCGCCGCCCCGGCCCGGGCCCGGGCCTCGTCGGTGCTGGCGTACCTGGCGTCCCCGCCGGGGTCGGCCCCGCCCGGCGCCTGGTGTGCCCTGGCCTGGAACTCCCGCGCCGCCCAGGACAGCTCCTCGCGCAGGGTCCGCACCGTATCCCTGACGTCCTCGGTGACCTCGCGGGCGATGTCGCGGACCGAGGCCGTGAGCTCTTCTTCAAGCTCCGCGAGGTCGTCAAGGCGGGCCCGCAGTTCCTCGCGTCCCTTCTCCGTGATGCGGTAGACCTTCCTGCCGTCGGCCGCGTCGTGGGTTACCAGGCCCTCTTCTTCGAGCCTGGCCAGCCGTGGGTAGATGGTCCCTGGTGAGGGCGCATAGATGCCCATGAAACGGTCTTGCAGGAGCCTGATGACCTCGTAGCCGTGCCGCGGTGCTTCATCCAGCAGCTTGAGCAGATATAGGCGCAGCCTGCCGTGGCGGAACACTGGGCTCATGGCCGTCCCCTCTCCGCGCCGTCGGCGTGCTCGTCCAAGTGCTCAGGCGGTCAATCAACCTGTCGGTAAACACGATATATCGCGTTGCCTGAAAGTCAAGATGCATCGCGAGCAAGCGCGGGACGGAACGCATACTTCCGGTGTGGCCACTATGCCCCGCCCGGGGCGGCCGTGGGTCAGTCTTCGTCGTCGAGCCGGGCGAGCCAGGTCGCGAGCCGGTCGACCGCCACCTCGAACTCGGGCGCGGTGTCGACGAACTCCCTCAGCCGCTCGGCGAGCCAGCCCACGCTGATCTCTTCGCTGCCCCGCCGCTCGGCAAGCTCCTCGATACCCCGGTCGGTGAAGTACATCCGCTAGCCGAGGCTCAGCGCGCGCTCGATGACCGCCTTGTGGTCGGCGGCGTGCGCGATGGACGAGCCCAGCGCGGGCGCCGAACTCGCTGGCGGCGCGACCAGCCGTATCTTCCGTTCCAGCAGCCCGGGCAGCCACAGCGCCATGGTCGGCCAGGCGCCCATGTTGGTCGGCTCCTCCTGCACCCAGGCGATCTCGGCCTCGGCGGGGTACCGGTCGAGTTCGGCGAGTATTTCCCCGAGAGGCAGTGGGTAGAGCCGCTCCACCCGGATCAGCGCGACGTCATCGCGGCCTTCGGCGGCGCGCCGGTCAGCGAGGTCGTAGTAGATCTTGCCGGCGCACAGCACCACGGTGCGCACGCCCGCCGGGTCGGCCGGACGGGGGTCGCCGATCACCGGAAGGAACGATCCCCTGGTGAACTCGGCCGTGCTGGACGTGGCCGACTTCAGCCGGAGCATCGACTTGGGCGTGAAGACGATCAGCGGCTTGCGGCGGGCGCCTAGCGCCTGCCAGCGGAGCAGGTGGAAGTAGTTGGCCGGCGTGGTCGGCATGGCCACGGTCATGTTGTCCTGCGCGCAGAGGGTCAGGAAACGCTCCACCCGGGCCGAGGAGTGGTCCGGGCCCTGTCCCTCGTACCCGTGCGGCAGCAGCAGCACCACGCTGGAGCGCTGGCCCCACTTCTGCTCGCCGGAGGTGACGAACTCGTCCATGATCGTCTGCGCGCCGTCGACGAAGTCGCCGAACTGCGCCTCCCAGCAGACCAGGGCCCCCGGGCGGGCCACCGAGTACCCGTATTCGAAGCCCACGGCCGCGAACTCCGACAGCAGCGAGTCGTAGACGTGGAACTTCGCACTAGCCGAGTTGAACCGGCGCAGCGGGGTGTACTCCGCCGCGGTGTGCCGGTCCACAAGGACGGCGTGCCGCTGGCCGAACGTGCCGCGGCGGGTGTCCTGGCCGACCAGCCGCACCGTATGGCCGTCCATCAGCACCGCGCCGAAGGCCAGCAGTTCACCGGTTGCCCAGTCGATCGCGTCGTCGGCCACCATCGCGGCGCGGCGCTGCAGCAGCGGCAGCAGCCGCGGATGGACGGTGAAGCCCTCGGGCAGGCTGAGCTGGCTGTCGATGATCTGCTTGATGGCCTCGTCGGTGGTCCACGTGGGCACGGCAGTGTGGTCGATCGCCTCCGGCTCGGCAGGTGCCAGCCGGATGACCGCGCCCTGTACGGCTAGCTGGTTCGCTGCCTCTCTGGTCTCGGTAAAGGCGCGCTCCAGTTGCCCCTGGTAGTCGCGCAGTGCCTGCTCGGCCTCTTCCATGGTGATGTCGCCGCGGCCGATGAGGGCCTCGGTGTAGAGCTTGCGGGTGGACCGCTTGGCGTCGATCAGGTCGTACATCAGCGGCTGGGTGAAGGACGGGTTGTCCGCCTCGTTGTGGCCGCGGCGCCGGTAGCAGATCATGTCGATGACCACGTCCTTGCCGAACGCCTGGCGGTAGGCGAAGGCCAGCCTGCCCACCCGGACGACCGCCTCGGGGTCGTCGCCGTTGACGTGGAAGATCGGCGCCTGGATCATCCGCGCGACGTCCGTGCTGTACACACTGGACCGCGAGTGCTGCGGCGCGGTCGTGAACCCGACCTGGTTGTTGACCACGATGTGCACCGTCCCGCCGGTGCGGTAGCCGCGGAGCTGGGACAGGTTCAAGGTCTCGGCAACCACGCCCTGGCCCGCGAACGCCGCGTCGCCATGGACGAGCACCGCGAGCACGGTGAACCCGGGCTCGCCCATGTCGAGCACGTCCTGCTTGGCCCGGACCACTCCCTCGGCGACCGGGTCGACCGCTTCCAGGTGACTGGGGTTGGCGACCAGCGAGGTGGCGATGGACGAGCCGTCGGTGGCGTTGAACACGCCCTCGGCGCCGAGGTGGTACTTGACGTCGCCGGACCCATGCGTGGTCCGCGGGTCCAGGTTGCCCTCGAACTCGCCGAAGATCTGCGCGTAGGACTTGCCCACGATGTTCGCAAGCACGTTCAGCCTGCCGCGGTGCGCCATCCCGATCACAGCCTCGTCCAGCGAGGCACGTGCGGCCTCGGTGAGCACCGCGTCGAGCAGTGCTATCAGGGACTCGGCGCCCTCCAGGGAGAACCGGCGCTGGCCGACGAACTTGGTCTGCAGGAACATCTCGAAGGCCTCGGCCACGCCCAGCCGGGACAGGATCTGCACCTGCTCGTCGTGGCTGGGCCGGCCGTGCGGGCGCTCGATCCGGTCCTGCAGCCAGGCGCGCTCCTCCGGGTTCTGGATGTGCATGTACTCCACGCCGACCGTCCGGCAGTAGGAGTCGCGCAGCACGCCGAGGATCTCCCGCAGCTTCATCAGCGGCTTGCCGCCGAAGCCGCCGGTGGGGAACTCGCGTTCCAGGTCCCACAGGGTCAGGCCGTGCTCGTTGATGTCCAGGTCGGGGTGCTTGCGCTGCTTGTACTCCAGCGGGTCGGTGTCTGCCATGAGGTGGCCGCGGACCCGGTAGGCGTGGATGAGTTCGAGCACCCGGGCCGGCTTGGTCACGTCATCCTCGTGCAGGGCGGCGATGTCGCGCACCCAGCGCACGGGCTCGTAGGGAATGTGCAGCGCCTTGAAGACGGTGTCGTAGAAGCCGTCCTCGCCGAGCAGAAGCTGCTGCATGCGGCGCAGGAACTCACCGGACTGGGCGCCCTGGATGATCCGGTGGTCGTAGGTGGAGGTCAGCGCAACGATCTTGCTGACTGCCAGGCGGGCCAGGGTCTCCTGGGACGCGCCCAGATATTCGGCCGGGTACTCCATCGCCCCCACGCCGACGATGCAGCCCTGCCCGGCCATCAGCCTGGGCACGGAATGCTCGGTGCCGATCGTTCCCGGGTTGGTCAGCGTGATCGTGGTGCCCGCGTAGTCGTCGATGGTCAGCTTGCCGGTCCTGGCCCGGCGGACGATGTCCTCGTAGGCCATCCAGAACTGGCGGAAGTCCATGCCCTCCGCCGCCTTGATGCTGGGCACGAGCAACTGCCGGGCCCCGTCGCGCCCCGCCACGTCGATCGCCAGGCCCAGGTTGACGTGTTCCGGCGTGACCACACCCGGCTTCCCGTCGACCAAGGTGAAGGAGTAGTTCATCGCCGGCATCGTGCGCAGCGCCTGCACCACGGCGAAGCCGATGAGGTGGGTGAACGAGACCTTGCCGCCCCGGCCGCGGGCCAGGTGGTTGTTGATCACGATCCGGTTGTCGGCCAGCAGCTTGGCCGGGATGGCCCGCACGCTGGTCGCCGTGGGGACGCTGAGGCTGGCCGCCATGTTCTCGGCCGTGCGCGCGGCGGCGCCGCGCAGCCGCACCACGTTGTCCTGTGCCGCAGCCTCGCTGGCCGGCTCCCCGGCAGGCTTGCCGTCCGGCGCGGGCGGGGCCGGGCGGGCAGGCGCAGCGGCCGTGCCTGCCGGGGCGGGCGGCGCCGCAGGCGGGGCAGGTGCGGCAGGCACGGCAGGAGCGGGGGCCCGTGCCGGTGTGACGGTCCCCGCTGCGGCGTTCGCCGGTGTGGCCGGCATCGCCGTGGCCGGTGCCGGCGCGACAGGTGCAGGCGCGGGCCGGGCGGCCTGCACCGCGGCGGCCGCCGGCTGTGGCGGGCTCCCCGCGGGAGGCTTGTAGTCAGCGAAGAAATTCCACCACTCCATGGCCACCGACGAGGGATCGGCCAGGTAGCGCTGGTACAACTCATCGACGAGCCATTCGTTCGGCCCGAAATCCGTGCCGGTGTTGCCGGCCTGAGATTCGGGACCGGAAAGCCCGGTCGTGTGCTCGGCTGGATCCGCGGACGCCCGCGGCGACTCCGGAGGCACTGCGGACATCGCCTCTTCCGACGTGTGACTGGTGGTATTGCCGCCCCCATCAGGGCGAGTCCTAGGCTACCGGGCGCAGCGCCGTCCCCGGCCGGGTGAGATCCACTTCACGTCGGCCGCGCCGCTGGCCCACGGCCCGCAGGCGGCTCATTGCCTGGCATCGGTGGCCCCGGGCGGTGGAAGTTCTGCGGCCGGGGCGGACAAACCCATACCCAGGGGGCCGCTTTCCTCCCCCTGCACCAGTTGGGGCACTCCTGACAAGGCATGTTCCCGTGCTTACATGGATCCACGGAGGTGCCGCCAAGTGCGCGAGTTCGGTGAACTTGAGATGGCCATCATGGATGTGATGTGGGCCGCCGAGAGCCCGTGCGTGGTGCGCGAGGTCCGGGAGCGGCTGCGGTACGACCGCCCGGTCGCGTACACGACCGTCATGACGGTGATGGACATTCTGTACCGCAAGGGCGTGCTGCAGCGTGTCAAGCACGGCCGCGCGTGGCGCTACTGGCCCGTCGAGCAGCGTGAAGAGCATGACGCCCGGGTGATGACGGAGATCCTCCGCTCAGGTGGCGACGAGGAATTAACGATGCGCCGGTTCCTCGAACGCGTCAGCGACGACGAGATGGAACGGCTTCGCATCGCCGTGCTCGACGCCGGCCGGGGCGCATCCTCCTGAGCCGGATACCTGCGACACCTGCGCACCCTGCCGGATCGCCTCAGCTGTAGCCCACTCCACCGCTAGCATCACGGGCGTGACCGACTCCCCCTTGACCGCACGTGTTCGGAGTTCACATCCCAGCCACCCAGCGGGGCGGCCGTGAGCGCGGACAGCGGGCCGGGCCGGGGAGGCACCGCGCTGTTCGTTACGCCGGGACGTGTGCCGCGCGGTGTGGCCTTTGCGCCTGCCGTGCGCGGTTATCCGGGCGGGATCGCCGATATGGCTGGTGACCTGGACGACTACGAAGCCGGCCTGTCGTTCGACGACGACGAACTCTGGGAGCCCACCGCGGCCGAGCCGGGGGACGACGCGGCCGGGCCAGCGGACACTGTGGCGGCGGAACCAGGGGACGACACGGCCGGGCCAGGGGACGACGCGGCCGGGCCGGGGGACACGCCGTCGCAGGCCGGGCCGGCCATTGCCGGGGCAGGCTCACCCGCGCCGGGCCAGCACGGACCGGGCCAGCACTCACCGGGCCAGCACTCACCGGGCCAGCAGATGCCGGGCCAGCACCCACCGGGCAAGCAGATGCCGGGCCAGCACCCACCGGGCCAGCACCCACCGGGCGAATTGGGATCGCGCCCGCCGGCGCCGCCGGTGCTCGCGCCGCCGGTTTCCGTCTGGCAGCAGTCGGCCGCCGCGTGGCAGGAAGCGGGCATCGACTGGATGCGGCCCGCGACGGCGGGAGCGCGCCCCGCTGGCAGGGCCCCCGCCGACGACGACCCGCACACGGAACCGATCCCGGTCCTCACCGCGGACGGGACTGTCCGGCCGGCCCGTACCAGGGATCCGGCCGCGCCTTCGCAACCGCAGCGCCCTGAGGCAGGTGCGCCGGCCACGGTGGCGGCGAGCGCGCCGGGCGAGGTCAACGGGCATGGCCAGGGTGGCCGCACGGCGGCTGACGCCGGTGCCGGAACGCCAGCAGGCACCGCCCCGCGCGGGACCACGCAAACCGGGCAGGCCAGGAAAGCCGGCCGGGGGAGGCGCAAGGAGACCAGCCCCGGGCAAGGCAGGAACGGACAGGACGAGAAGGCCGGCCCCGGTCGGGGCAAGGAGACCAGCCCCGGGCAAGGCAGGAACGGACAGGACGAGAAGGCCGGCCCCGGTCGGGGCAAGACCGCCAGGGTGCGGCCCGGCAAGCGGGTCGCGATGGTGGCCGTCATCGCGCTCCTACTCGTCGCGGGCACGCTGGCCGGCATCGGCATCGCACGTTCCGGCGGAGGGCCGGCCAGGCGGGAGTTCACCCTGGTCACCCCTTATCCGCCCGCAGCGGCGGCGGATGCGGAGCTGGCCGGCCGGACGGCCGGGGCCACGCCCCTGCTCGGGTCCCTGGCCGGGATAGCCGCGGTGGGCAGGACCGTCGTCGCCATCGGTGCAGCGCCCAGCCAGCCGGCTCCGGTGCCGCTGATCCTCTTCTCCGCCGACGGTGGCCACACCTGGGCCCGGGCGGCCCTGGCGGGCCCGGGCCCAACGACCGGCACAGGCACAGGGACCGGCGCAGGCACAGGGACCGGCGCAGGCACAGGGACCGGCACAGGCACAGGGACCGGTGGGCCGGCTGGCCCGGGCCTCGCGACGGGCCCCGGAGCGGCCGGGCCAGGCACCACGGCCGGCGCTGCCGCAGCCGGCGGCCCGGGCAGCGCGCCGGAACTGGTCGCACACAGCGGCGGCACCTGGCTCGCGCTCGGCCAGCATGCCGCGTGGACCTCGCCCGACGGCAGGACCTGGCACCCGGCGCCGGCCCTGCCCCCGGTGGCCGGGGACACGGTGCTGGGCCTGGCAGGCACCGGCACCGGGTTCGTGGCCGTCGGTGAGCACACCGGCCCGCAACCAGGCCCCGTGGTGTGGACCTCATCGGACGGGCGGCCCTGGCAGCGCTGGACCGGGCCAGCGCGCGGGCTCACCGCCCGCAGCGGGCACCTGACAGCCCTGCGCTGGGCCGCCGCCGAGGGCGAGGTGGTCGTGGCCGGCGGCCCGGTCACCGGAACCGCCGGGCAGGGCCGGCGGCCGGACGCGGGCGTATGGCGGAGCACGGACGGCGGCCTCACCTGGAGGCCGGTGACGCTTCCGGCCAGCCACGGTGCGACCGCCGGGCTGGCCGGGCTGGCGGCCAACGGTACCGGGTTCGTCGCCGTCCGCCCCGGTCACGCCGCCGGGCGCCAGGACGCGGTGACCTACCAGTCCGCCCAGGGTGCCACCTGGCGGTACGCGGGCAAGCTGACCCCGGTCCGGCGAACCTCGCTCCAGGTCACCACGGTGTCAGGAGGCAGTCACGGCTTCGTCGTCGCCGCCTCCGTGCAGGGGTCCGAGGTGGCGTTCTCCAGCGCGCGCGGCCGCGGCTGGCACCAGACCACCGCGGGCGCGGGCGCCGGGGTGGCCGGCCTGGCCGCCGGGCCCGGCGGCACCGTGGTGGTGGCCGGGAACACCCAGCCGGGAACCGGGGCAGGGGGCATCAGGCCGCACCTGATCCTCATCAGCCGCACCGCGCGCCAGCAGGTGGGCCAGGCGGCCCTGGCCGCGAGCGCCACCCCCGATGTGACGGTCAACGGCCTGGCCGCGAGCGGCCGTTCGCTGGTGGCGGCCGGCTCGGCGGGCGGGTCGCCGGCCCTGTGGCTGGCCTCGGCCGGCCGGTGGGCACCCGCGGGCGTGCTGTTGCCGCAGGCGTGGCGGAACGGCGCACTGGTGAGCGTGGCGCACGGCGGCGGCGGCTGGCTGGCGGTCGGCCAGGCCAGCCCGGCACCGTCCGCCCAGGCGCCGGATCCCGCCGTGCCGGGTGCGTCCCAGCCGGTGATCCTGACCTCGGCCACCGGGACCTCCTGGACCCCGGCATCCGGGCTCAGCCCGCTCGCGGCAGCCGGCAACACCCTGGTCCAGGCGGCCGCCGGCCCGGCCGGCTACGTGGTGGTCGGCAGCGCCGGGACGGGCGGCAGCCCGGCCCCGGCCGCCTGGTACTCGAAGAACCTCAGCACCTGGGCTCATACCCCGCTGCCGGTCCCGGGCGGCTACGCGCCGCCCGGGACGCCAGGCAGCCGCCAGGTTCTCGCGGTGACCGCGGCGGGGCCGGGCTTCGTGGCGGTGGGCTCGGCGGGAAGCACCCCGGCCGCGTGGACCTCGCGGGACGGCTCGGCCTGGGCCTTCACCGCGCTGCCGCTTCCCTCCGGGGCGGCCGGAGCCGCGCTGACCCAGGTCACCGCCGCGGGCACGCGGGCGGTCGCCGCGGGCTACGAGTGGCGGGCCGGCTCGGCGCCCGTGCCGTTCACCGCCGTCTCGGCCGACGGCGGCCGCACCTGGCGGGACTCGGTGCTGCCCGCGCCGCCGGTCCCCACCGTGGTGACCGCGCTGACCGCCGCTGGGCACGGGTTCGTCGCGGTGGGCCGCACCGGGCTGCCGGGACGTTCCGTCATGCTCGCCTGGTGGTCCTCCGACGGCCTGACCTGGCAGGACCGCGTGCCCGCGGGCGGAGCGAAGGGGGATGGGAAGGTGGGTGGGGGGGCGCTCGTTACGCAGATCAATGCCGTGACGGCCGGGGACGGGACGCTCACCGGTGCCGGGTTCGCCGCGAGCACCGCGGCGGAGCACCCGATCCTCTGGCACGCGCGCTACCGCTGACGACGCGGGCGCGGCCGCCAGGCCAGCGTGGGCCCGGGGGGCCGCCGCCCCGGGCTAGCACCACTCAGCCAGCGGCCGGGCCGAACACGTCCTCGCGGCGGTGTTCCAGGCACGGCAGCGTGGCCCGGACCTGCTTGGTCAGCGCGCTGTCCAGGTCGGCCACCGTGAGCCCGGGGAACGGGCCGAGGTCGGCGCGGACCGTGCCCATCGGGTCGGCCATCATGCTGCGGCCGATCCCGGTAGGCGCGCGGGTGGGGGGCGCGGAATGGTCCGGCACCTGGCCGGCCGCTGCCACCCAGACCGTGTTCTCGATCGCGCGGGCGCGCACCAGGGTGACCCAGTGCTCCTCCTTGAACAGGCCCGCGGCCCACGCGGCGGGTATCACGATCAGTTCGGCCCCGCGCACCGCCAGTGCCCGGGCGAGCTCGGGGAACCTGACGTCGTAGCAGGTCATGATGCCGACCCGGATCCCGCACAGATCCGCGACCACCGGCTGCGCGCCCGGTGCGACCACGTCGGACTCCCGCTCGCCCAGGGCGTCGAACAGGTGGATCTTGCGGTATGCGGCGACCTGGGTGCCCGCCGCGTCGTAGGCGACCGCGGTGTTGTACACGCGGCCGTCGGGCGCGGGCTCGAATACCCCCGCCACCAGCGCGACCCCGCTGGCCCGGGCAGCCTCGGCCAGCCCGCTGCCGAACGAGCCGTCCAGCGGCTCGGCGATGGCGCGCAGGTCACTGCCGAACCGGGCCTGCGTGGCCTCGGGGAACACCGCCAGGTCGGCGCCGCGCTGGGCAGCGTCAGCCAGGGCGCCCTGTACCCGATCCAAATTGACCCCGGGATCCGGGCTGACCGGCAACTGGCACAAAGCGACGCGCATACCCGCAGCGTACTCACGCGGCGCCCGAGGTCACATCGGGCGCCGCGGCATGATGTCATGGCCGGGTGAACCGACCACTGCTCAACGCCCGGCTCGCCGGGATGGGAACCACGATCTTCGCCGAGATGTCCGCGCTGGCCGTCACCACCGGGGCGGTCAACCTCGGCCAGGGCTTCCCCGACGTCGACGGGCCGAGGGAGATCGCCGAGGCCGCGGCGACCGCGATCATGGCGGGCCGGGGCAACCAGTACCCGCCCGGGGCCGGCGTCCCCGAGTTGCGGCAGGCGATCGCCGCGCACCAGAAGCGGTTCTACGGCTTCGACCTGGACCCGGACAGCCAGGTGCTGGTCACGGTCGGCGCGACGGAGGCCATCGCGGCGGCGCTGCTCGCGCTGCTCGAACCGGGCGACGAGGCCATCGCGTTCGAGCCGTACTACGACTCCTACGCGGCCTGCGTGGCGATGGCGGGCGCCACCCGGGTGCCGGTCACCCTCCGGCCGCCGGACTTCCGGCCCGACCTCGACGCGCTGCGCGCCGCGATCACCCCGCGCACCCGGATGATCCTGCTGAACTCCCCGCACAACCCGACCGGCGTGGTGTTCACCCCGGGCGAGCTGGCCCGGGTTGCCGAGCTTGCCTGCGAGCACGACCTGCTGGTCGTCTCCGACGAGGTGTACGAGCACATGGTGTTCGACGGCACGCACCTGCCCATCGCGTCGCTGCCCGGCATGGCCGGCCGTACGGTCAGCATCAGCTCCGCGGCCAAGACCTTCTCGTTCACCGGCTGGAAGGTCGGCTGGGTGACCGGCAGCCCGGAGATCGTCACCGCGGTCCGCACCGTCAAGCAGTTCCTCACCTACGTGTCCAGCGGGCCGTTCCAGTACGCGATCGCGCAGGCACTCGCGCTGCCGGACAGCTACTACGCCTCCGTGGCCGGTGACCTGCGGCCCAAGCGGGACTTCTTCTGCGACGGCCTCGCCGCGGCCGGGTTCGAGGTGTACCGGCCCGCCGGCACCTTCTTCATCACCACCGACGTGCGGCCCCTCGGTTACACCGACGGCGTGCGGTTCTGCAAGGAGCTGCCGCACCGGGCCGGAGTCGTGGCCATCCCCAGTTCGGTGTTCTACGACAACGTCGAGGCGGCCCAGTCCCAGGTGCGGTTCGCGTTCTGCAAGAAGCAGGAGGTCCTGGCCGAGGCGCTGGCCCGGCTGGAGGCGGTCCGCCCGGCGGCGGGCCACTAGCTCGCCGTGCCGCCGATGAAGCAGACTGGGGGGATGCGACCTGCCGGGCTCCACCATGTCTCGATCAACGTCCGCGATGTGCCCGCGGCCAGGGATTTCTACGTCGGCGTCCTGGGCCTGACCGAGCGCGCCGACCGGCCCGACTTCAGCTTCGACGGGGCCTGGCTGGACGCCGGCAGCCAGCAGGTACACCTGATCAAGGCGGAGGTGCCGCCGGACCGGGGCCAGCACTTCGCTCTGGCGGTCACCGACCTGGACGGCGCGGTCGCCGAACTGCGCGGGCGCGGCCTGCGCGTCACCGACCCGGCCCCGGTCGGCACCGGGCGCCAGTCGTTCCTTTACGACCCGGCCGGCAACCGCATCGAACTGCAGGAGCCAGGCGGTGCTGGCCCGGGGGAGCACTCCCTTGCCTCCGGGGGCTAGCCCCCGGACCCCATGGCCCTGCAACCCCCCGGTGGCCTGAGGCCCTCGCGCCTGGAGTCGCGGCGGCCTCGGCCGTGCTAGCGGCGGCTCACTCGCTCAGCTTGAGCGCGGTCTTCGGGCACGACTGGACGGCGTGCCGGACCTGGCCGGCCAGGCCCGGCGGCACCTCGCCCTCGGTGATGTGCAGTTCGTCGTCGTCATCCAGGCGGAAGACCTCAGGCACCAGGCCCGCGCACACGCCGTTGGCCTCACACAGGTCGCGGTCGACGGTCACTCTCATGCTGGCATTCTCCTCACACCGGGGACCGTGCCCGCGCCGGGGCGGTGGCAGGGCAGGATCAGACCATGACCGATACCCGAGCCATGCCCGGTGAACTGCCTGCCATGCCCGTGGAGTTGCGGAGGGCGGCGGAGGCGGCGCGCGGCTTCATGCCGCCCGCCGAGGGTCTCGCCCTGTACCGGGCGGCGGCCAGCTATGCCGCCACCGGTCCTGTGCTGGAAATCGGCACCTACTGCGGCAAGTCCACCATCTACCTGGCGTGCGCGGCCCGGCAGGCCGGGCAGGTCGTCATCACGGTGGATCACCACCACGGCTCGGAGGAGAACCAGGCCGGCTGGGAGTACCACGACGCCAGCCTGGTGGATCCCCGGACCGGCCGGCTGGACACCCTGCCACACTTCCGCGCCACCCTGACCGGGCTGGGCCTGGACGAGGATGTGATCGCGATCGTGGGCAGGTCGGCGGACGTGGCGCGGCTGTGGCAGGCCCCGCTCGGGATGCTGTTCATCGACGGCGGCCACACCGAGGCCGCCGCCCAGTCCGACTACGCGGGCTGGGCGCCCCGGGTCGCGCCCGGCGGTGCGCTCGCGATCCACGACGTCTTCCCCAACCCCGCCGACGGCGGCCGGCCGCCGTACCACATCTACCTGCGCGCGCTGGCTTCCGGCGCCTTCACCGAGGTGGCCGTCGAGGGCTCGCTGCGCCTCCTCGAACGCACCGGCGAGGGAATCTAGCCGAACGACAGCCCATCCAGCCCCGCCGTCCCGCCACCTCAGCCAGACCCGGGGAGCCCGCCCATGACAGCGATGATCATGGGGATGTGGCCCATGGGTGGGCCACATCCCCATGATCATGAACGAGTTCGGGCGCCTTGGGCGGTCGTTCAGGGCGTGGCGATGACGCAGCCGCAGTTGCCGGGGCCGGGATCTGGTGCCGTGGCGGTGTCGGCGCCCATGGCACGGAACATGCCGTTCCCCCCGGACGTGGCCGACAGCGCGTCCGCCGCGAGGATCACCGCCGCCGAGGTGTAGCCGCTGCGCTCGTTCGGGAAGTGCTTCCGGTTGGCGAACTGCCAACCGGTCCAGTACGCGCCGTCGGGATCCCGCAGGAACTGGATCTCGGCGAACATCTCCCTGGCCCTGGGCTGGTCCCCGATCGCGTCCAGGGCCAGGACGAGCTCGCAGGTCTCCGCCCCGGTGACCCAGGGCTCGTCACGCACGCAGCGGACGCCGAGCCCGGGCACCACGAAATCCGGCCAGCCCGCGGCCAGCCACGCGGTGGCGTCAGGTCCCCGCACCGAGCCGCCGAGCACCGGGTAGTACCAGTCCATCGAGAACCTGGACTTGTCCGCGAACGCCTCGGGGTGACAGGCGACCACGTGCGCCAGCCGGCCGGCGGCGAGTTCCCAGTCCGGCTGCGGCGCACCCATGAAGTCGGCCAGCGCCGCCGCGCAGCGCAGGCTCTGGTAGATGCTGGAGCAGCCGGTCAGCAGGGCGTAGCTGGCCGGCACCCCGCCGGGGCCGCGCTGCCAGATGATCTCTCCCCGCGGCGTCTGCAGGCCCAGGGTGAACTCGATCGCCCGGCGCACCGCGGGCCACATCCGGGCCACGAACCCGGCGTCCCCGGTCACCAGGTACTCGTGCCAGACGCCCACGGCCACGTAGGCAGCGTGGTTGCTCTCGCCCACGTCATCGCTGACCTGCCCGCCTGGCGCGGTCCGCCGTGGCCAGGACCCGTCGGCCCGCTGCGTGGCAAGCAGCCAGTCGTAGGCACGCCGGGCCGGGCCGCGCAGCCCGCACAGCGACAGGGCCATGGCGCACTCGACGTGGTTCCACGCGTCCACCAGGCCGTCCGGCCAGCCGATCGCCCCGGACGCCTGCTGCCCGGCTGCGATGGTCTCGCCGGTGGCACGTATCTCCGCCTCGGTCAGGATCCCGGGCACGGCCGGGACGGAGCCGGCCGCGGGCGTTGCGTATGGCATCAAATGTCCTGCGCCGAGCCGGGCCAGATGCTCACCCACGGGCATGCGCCCGCGCGGGCTCGGTCTTGCCCGCGGCGGACCGGGGAGCGGCGGGCAGCGGGGTGCCGGGCGGCTTATGCGCATACACGACGATGCTCTTGCCGATGAGCGGGTTGAGTGCCTGCTCGGCGAGCCTGGTCACCGGCGGGTGCTTCATGATGTCCCAGACCAGCAGCCGGTGGTAGGCGCGGGCCAGTGGGTGGGCGTCACGGTGCACGCCGACCGCGCACTTCAGCCACCAGTACGGCGAGTGCAGGCCGTGCGCGTGATGGTGCCCGCCCACCTCGAACCCGGCCACGCGCAGCTTGGCCTCCAGTTCGGGCCGGGTGTAGATGCGGACATGGCCGCCCGGCGTGTTGTGGTAGTCGTCGGACAGCCGCCAGCAGATACGTTCCGGCAGCCAGGCGGGCACGGTCACCGCGAGCAGCCCGCCGGGCCGCAGCACCCGGGCGATCTCGCCGAGCGCGCGCTGGTCAAGCGGAATGTGTTCGAGCACCTCCGCCGCGATCACCCGGTCGAAGGAGCCGTCTTCGAACGGCATGGCCGTGGCGTCGCCACGTACCGGCCGCGCCCGCGCCGTCCGCGGCGCCTCCCCGGTCTCCGCCATGGCCGCGGTCATGGCGCTGACCTGCCGAAGTTCGCCGTGATCTGCGTCGAAGGCGACGACGTCCGCCCCGCGCCGGTAGGCCTCGAAGGCGTGCCGCCCGGCACCGCAGCCCAGATCGAGCAGCCGGTTGCCCGGCCCGACGGGGAACCGGCGGAAGTCCACGGTCAGCAGTGCCCGGCTCCCTTCAGCGAGGCAGGGCCCGCGGGCGGCCCGGCGGAGTCCGGGGCCGGGGCCGGCCCGCCGGGGCGGGCCGCGATAGCCCGTTCGTACTCGGCGACGGTCGCCCGGGCGACCGCGGGCCAGGCGAACCGCTCCTGGACCCGGCGCCAGGCGGCCTCGCCAAGCTGGGCGCGCCGCTGCGGCGAGTCGAGCAGGTCCCGCAGCGCGGCGGCCAGTTCCTCCGGGTCGCCGGGCTGAACCTGAACCGCGGTGTCCCCGACCACCTCGGGCAAGGCCCCGGTACGGCTGACGATCAGCGGCGTGCCGGACGCCATGTGCTCGACCGCGGGCAGCGAGAACCCCTCGTACAGCGACGGCACCACCGCGACCTGGGCACTGGCCGCGAGTTCGGCAAGCTCGGTGTCGCTGATGCCGTGTGCGAAGCGAACCTTGTCGCCGAGCGCAAGCTCGCCAACGAGGCGCTCGGTGGGCCCGCCCGGGCCTGGCCTGCCCACCACGACGAGCTGCACGTCCCGCTCGGTGGCCAGCTTGGCGAACGCCCGCAGCAGCGTCGCCACGCCCTTGATCGGGGAGTCGGCGGCGCTGGCCACGGCGATCATGCGCCCCGGCACGCGCGGCGCGGGCCGGGGATGGAACAGCCGGGTGTCCACGCCAAGCGGGATCACCCGCACGCTGCCGGGCGCCGCGCCGAAATCACGGCAGATGTCCGCCGCCGACGACCGCGACGCGGTCAGGATCGTGCCGCACCGGCGGGCCACCCTGGCCTGCATCCGCACGAAGCTGTACCAGCGCCACTTGGCGAGCTTGCTCAGCCCTCTGGCGGCCTTCAGCTCGATCCGCCGGTCCACGCTGATCGGGTGATGGATGCTGGTCACCAGCGGCATCCCGGCCCTGGGCAGCGCGAGCAGGCCGTAGGCGAGCACCTGGTTGTCATGGACCAGGTCGAAGTCCGCGAGCCTGGCCAGCAGCTCCCGGCGCAGCCGCAGGCTGAACGTGAACGGCTCGGGGAACGCCCCGGTCTTCATCCAGAGGAATTCCAGCACGTCGATCCAGTCGCGGTACTCCGACAGCTTCGGTGTGCGGAACGGGTCCGGCTCCCGGTACAGGTCCAGGCTGGGCAGCGTGCGCAGCACCGGGCCCGGCTCAAGCTCCGGATAGGGCTGGCCGGAGAAGACCTCCACCTGGTGCCCGAGCGCGGTCAGTTCGCGGGACAGGTGCCGCAGGTAGATACCCTGGCCACCGACGTGCGCCTTGCTGCGGTAGGAGACGAGGGCTACCCGGAGCTGGCGCTGGTTGGTCTGCACGCAGCTTCGCACCTCTTGTCAGGTTTGATGTCCGGTGATGCCCAGGCCGCCCGCTGGCTCCTAGGCAGGGAACATTACCATCCAGTACCACACCTGCCTCGCGTGCGTCAGCACTGGCACGAGACGCAGTCGTACCCTGAGTGCAGCGCGGCGCAACTCACGCCGTGACCATCGGCGGGGAGGCCATGCCCAAACGCGCACTGATCACCGGGATCACCGGCCAGGATGGCTCCTACCTGGCCGAATACCTGCTCGCGCAGGGATATGAGGTCTGGGGCCTGGTCCGGGGCCAGTCCAATCCCCGGGTCCGCCGGGTCCGCCAGCTGCTCGGGGAGGTCCGGCTGGTCCGCGGTGACCTGCTGGACCAGGGCAGCCTGATCTCGGCCGTGGAGCGGGTGGCGCCCAGCGAGGTGTACAACCTGGCGGCGATCTCCTACGTGCCGATGTCGTGGCAGCAGGCCGAGCTGACCGGCGAGGTGACCGGCCTGGGTGTGCTGCGGGTGCTCGAGGCGATCAGGGTGTGCAGCGGCATCAGCGGCTCGCGCACCCCCGGCAGCGGCCAGATCCGGTTCTACCAGGCCTCGTCCTCGGAGATGTTCGGCATGGTGGCCGAGTCACCGCAGACCGAGCGGACGGCGTTCCACCCCCGCAGCCCCTACGGGGTGGCCAAGGTCTACGGGCACTTCCTCACCCAGAACTACCGCGAGTCCTACGGCATGTTCGCGGTGTCCGGGATCCTGTTCAACCACGAGTCGCCCCGGCGCGGGGCCGAGTTCGTCACCCGCAAGGTGTCCCTCGGCGTCGCCAGGATCAAGCTGGGCCTGGAGCGCAAGCTGCGGCTCGGCACGCTGTCGGCGCGCCGGGACTGGGGTTTCGCCGGGGACTATGTGCAGGCCATGCACCTGATGCTGGCACAGGACGAGCCCGCCGACTTCGTGGTGGGCACCGGGGTGACGCACAGCGTCGAGGAACTGGTGCGCCGGGCGTTCGCCGCGGCCGGCCTGGACTGGCGCGACCACGTCGTGTCCGACACCGCGTTCGTGCGGCCGGCCGAGGTGGACCACTTGTGCGCGGACCCGTCGAAGGTGGCCAAGGAGCTGGGCTGGGAACCGACCGTCGGGTTCGATGAGCTGGTCACGATGATGGTCGAGTCGGACCTGGCGCTGCTGTCCGGGCCGGAGGCTCATCATGATGAGTCGTTCGGGCCTGAGGGCTGGTAATTATTTGCCTGGACGATCGGGCGGGGCTGATGGGGCGGCCGGCCGATAATCGCGGCCATGGCTCAACGCCATTGCCGCGATCACCCGCCGCCCGCCTGCGGCGGTCAGCGCAGCGGAGGGGGAGAGAGATCGGGGCCGGGGCTGGTGTGGGTCCGGATTGGTGGATGTGGGCTCGGGGTTAGACGTGGGTGCCTACGGCGCGGCCGATCAGGTAGGTGAGTCCGGCGGCTACGGCGCCCAGGATCAGCTGGCGGAAGGCACCGCGGAAGAATGGGCGGTCGGTCAGCCTGGCGACCACGCCGCCACCGATGAAGGCGGCGAGCGCGGCCAGCCCGAGCGCCAGCCGGAGTGAGTTCAGGCCTGCCAGGTAGGGGATCAGCGGGATCAGCGCGCCCACGGCGAAGGTGACCAGGGAGGCGCCCGCGGCGGTGTACGGGAGAGGGCAGCTCCTCGGGATCGACGCCCAGTTCCTCGCGGACGTGCAGGCCCAGGCCGCGGTCCGGCTGCACGGAGATCTGCCGGGCGACCTCGTCGGCGAGCTCGGGGTCCACGCCGCGCACCCGGAATGTGGCCGCCAGTTCCTCGCGCTCGGAGTCCGGGTTGTACTTCAGCTCGTGGGCTTCCTTGCGGACCTCGGCCGCCACCAGCTCGTTCTGCGACGACACCGAGACGAACTCGCCGGTGGCCATCGAGAACGCGCCCGCCGCCAGGCCGGCCAGCCCGGTCAGCACGATGAACTGATGCGAACCGCCGCCGCCGCCGACCCCGGCGATCAGCGACACGTTGGTCACCAGGCCGTCCATGGCGCCGAACACCGCCGGGCGCAGCCAGCCGCCAGAGACGTCACGGTGCTGATGCCCGTGCTGCTCGCTGTCGGTGTCGCTCGCCGTGCTCATGCTGGATTCCCCGGTCGCCGGTGGGTGTTCTTCCGCGTGCCCTAACCTGGACAGCCTTCTGCAAACCCTGGTCCAGCCTCTCATTATTCCGCTGATTCCGCTTCGGGCCCGGGTGGCCGGGATGCGGCGGTGAGGCGCTCGATGTCTTCGCCGAAGGGGCGGTCGGCTTCGATGGGGCCGATGAGGCCGGTGAGCGAGTCCATGAGCGCGCGGCAGCCGGGCGGGACCAGGTGCGGGGACAGGGTCACGGCGCGGTAGGCGGTCAGCAGCTCGCAGGAGGTGACGGCGTGGCCGTGGCGGATCGCCTGGCGCAGCGACTCGGCGGCCTCCCAGCCGAACGACTGCACGTCCTCCTGGCCGCCGGAGGTCTCGATCAGCCCCACGGTGGCCGGCTGGGCAAGGCGGCGCAGGGCGTGCACCTCGCCGGCCGCGCGCTTGTGCACGGTGACCAGGCCGGTATCCGGACCCGGGCGGGCGGCGAGCTGCGCCGGCAGCCCGGTGACCCGGGTGTCGAGCAGCCGGTGGGTCCGGGCCGCCGACACCTCGGCCGCGTGGGCGATGGCCGTGGTGAGCTGGTCGCAGTGCGCCGCGAGGTCGAGGCCGTGGAAGCCCGCGGTGCCGATGAAGGTGCCGCCGGCGAAGGCCGGTGAGTCGGTTACCCCGGACAGGGCGCGGCCGATGGCGCCCGCCAGCCCGTTCCCGGCCCGCAGGAGGTGGGCGAGCACCGGGCCCGCCACCCGGAACGACACCGGCGCCTGCAGTGCGGCAGGACCGGCGGGCTCGCCCACGGCCTCGCGCAGGCGGCCGAGCACCTGGCCGAGCAGCGGGTCACCGCGCCCGCACTCCGCCCGGTACGGGTCCCGGGACGCGGACGCGGCCACGATCGACAGCGCTGCCGCGGCCTCCATCCGTGCCGCGAGCGCCCTGGCGCCGGCGAGGCGCCCGATGCCAAGCGCGGTGGCCCCGGGGACCCCGGCCAGCAGCGCGTGCCCTTCCCGCGGGCCGAGGCTGAACTCGGGCAGGCCGCGCTCGCGCAGCGCGGCGGCGGCCGGCCGGGTACCGCCATCGGGGCCGAGCAACCGGCCGATCCCGCACAGCGGGCCGAACGCGTGTGCCAGCGGCACGATCTCGCCCGCGCACCCGACACCGGTGCGGGGCACGGCCGGCACCAGTCCCGCGGCGAGGGTGTCGGCCAGCCGCTGGCACAGCGCGGCGGACACCCCGGCGTCCCCGGACAGGAACGTGCGCAGCCGGACGGCGACCAGCGCCCGTGCGTCGGCCTCGTCCAGCCACGGCGGCCCCCCGGTCGCCCTGGCCAGCAGCAGGTTGCGCTGGTGCTCGCGCTGCTGCGCCAGCGTGAGCCGGACGCCGGACAGCGCGCCCATGCCGGTGTTCACCCCGTACACCGGCATGCCTGCACCGAGCACGGCGCGTGCCTGGCGGCAGCGCTGATCCACCGCCCGCGCCAGCTCGGGGGCAAGGGCGAGCCCGCGCCCGGCGGCGACCTGGCGGATCAGTCCAGGGCCGAGGTCCGCCGCCGTGCGCAGGGTACGGGGCGCGGCCGCCGGGCTCAGCTCTTGGTCGCCTTGTTGAGGAAGATGTGGCCGATGGCGGTCGGGTAGGCGCCGGTCACGTTCTTGGCCGTGGCGCTCAGGTAGTTGTAGAAGTACCCGAAGATGATCGGCGTCTCGTTGAGCAGCAGGGTCTCGATCTGGCCTGCGATGGTGCGCTGGGTGGTCAGGTCGGACGTGGCGATGTACTGGTTGGACAGCTTGTCGTACTGGGAGTTGCTGAAGTGCGCCGCGTTCCACGAGCCGGTGCCCTTCTTGGCGTTGGTCGTCTGCAGCGGCGCGGTCAGGAACACGTTCGGCACGCTGCGGTGCCCGTAGTCGACCAGGCTCATCTGGGCGTCCAGCCAGTCGGAGTTCCCGAACGTGGCCTTGCCGTAGTAGGCGGATGAGCTCTCGACCGTCAGCTTGATGGTCACCCCGATCTGCTTCGCCGCCTGCACCACGATCTGGGCGTACTGCGGGATCTCCACGAACTGCTCGGTGACCAGATGCGCAGTGAACCCGGACGAGTGCCCGGCGGCGGACAGCAGCGACTTCGCCTTGGCGATGTCCTCGCGCGCGCTGGGCCACGCTTGGTTCGTCGACGGGAAGACGGGGGCGAACGGGGAGTCGTTGCCGATGGCGGCGTTGCCCTTGAACAGCGCCTCCACGATGGCCGGCCGGTCAAGCGTGAGCGCGATCGCCTGGCGCACCCGCGGGTCGGTGAACGGCGCCTGGTCGTTGCGCATCGACAGCTCGCCGGTGCGCGCTCGACTTGAGGTTGATGATCGTTGTACGGGGCTCCAGGGGCGAGCAACTGCTCGCCGCCCGCGACGGCGAACTGCCCGACGACGTCGATGGTCCCGCCGGTGAGGGCGAGGATCAGGGGCGTCTGGGTGTCGTAGAAGGTGAACTCGGTCGCGGCGGGCAGCGGCCTTGGGGCCCCAGTACTGCGCGTTGCGGGTGAACGACGCGCCGACCTTGGGCGTGTAGCTCTTCAGCACGAACGGCCCGGTCCCGACGAAGGAACTCTGCCACTTCGCCGGGTCGTAGTTGTTCGGGATGATGATCATGTTGTAGTTGTCGGACGACGTGAGGTACGGGAAGTTCCCGTTCGGCGCGGTGAGGTGGAAGGCGACGGTGAAGTCGTCCACCTTGACCACGCCGTCCGGGGTCAGCCCGCCGCCGAACGCCGACAACGCGTTGGCCGAGCTCTTCGGGTCGGTTTGCAGCTTGTAGGTGTAGACGACGTCGTCGGCGGTCAGCGGCTGGCCGTTGTGGAACTTCACGCCCTGGCGGATCTTGAACGTCCACACGTCCGCGGTGGAGTTGGGTGTCCAGCTCTCGGCGAGCGCCGGCTGCAGCGTCAGGTGCTGGTTCGAGAAGGTCAGGTATTCACCGGTCTGGCCGAGCATGTCGAGGCCGCCCTGGTCGGCCACGGTCAGCGGGTTGATCGTCGCCGTCGGCACGACGATTCCGGCCTTGATCGTGGCACCGGCCGCTGCCGGCGCCCGAGCTCGATGAAGTGCTCGGCGTCGAGGAACTCGAGCTCCCGCAGGCCGAGATGACGGCGCCGAGTACTGGCAGCGATATCCCCACAACGGCGCCACGGCGCAGGAAGTCCCGGCGGGAGAGCCGCCCCGCGGCGTACTCGTCGATGACGTGATTCGCGATTTCGCCCTGCCCCTGGCGAAGCTGGCTGAGGCGGCCATGGTCAGTGTTCACTGGGTCCTCCTGCGAACTTCAGTCAACCGCGGCATGCGGCTGGTGCGAATCGAATCGAAACTATGCGCCGGGCATGCTCTCAGTCACCGTCCTGCTCGGTGCGCTGCAGGATCGTTAGCTGATCGATAGGGATGTGACAGCTCATGAGGTGGCCTGGCGCGACCTCCGCCAGCGGGGGCTCCGACGTCTCGCAGACGCCCGTGGACAGCCGCCGCGGGCACCGGGTGTGGAACACGCAGCCGCTGGGCGGATCGGCCGCGGACGGGATCTCACCGTGCAGCCGGATCCGGTCGGCGCGCTGGCCGTCGATGCTGGGCACCGCCGAGAGCAGCGCCTCGGTGTAGGGGTGGTGCGGACCGGCGAAGACCGTCTCGGCCGGGCCAAGCTCCATGACCCGGCCCAGGTAGAGCACCGCGATCCGGTCGGACAGGTACCGCACCACGCCCAGGTCGTGCGAGATGAACAGGTAGGTCACCTGCTCCTTGGCCTGCAGATCGGCCAGCAGGTTGAGGATGGCCGCCTGCACCGACACGTCGAGCGCCGAGGTGGGCTCGTCGCAGACCACGATCTGCGGGCCCGCCACCGAACGCGCGGGCGATCGCGACCCGCTGCTTCAGGCCGCCGGAGAGCTGGCTGGGACGCAGGCTCAGATGACGCTCCTCCAGGCGAACCGACCGGACCAGGTCGGTCAGCCGCTCGCGGAGGCGCGCCCCGGACAGGCCGGCCAGCCGGGACAGCGGCCGGCTGATCAGGCGCCGGACGGTGTGGCGGCGGTTCAGCGCCGAATCCGGGTTCTGGAACACGATCTGCAGCGCCTTGAGCTGCTCCCGTGGACGGCGCCGCGCCTCGGCGGCCAGCGCGGCCCCGTCCAGTTCCACGACGGAGCCTTCGTCCGGCCGCGATGAGGCCGAGCAGGGCCCGGGCCAGGGTGGTCTTGCCACTGCCTGACTCGCCGACCAGGCCGAGCGTCTCGCCTCGCTCGAGGCTGAGGTTGACGCCGACCAGGGCCCGCACCGACTCGCCGCCGTGGAGTGAAGGTCTTGGACAGGTCCCGCAACGACACGACCGGCTCGGTCGGTCGTCGCGGCTCGACGCCAGCTCAACGTCGACCGGGGTGTTCCTGGGCAGGTCCGAGGTGGCGTCGTGCAGGTAGCAGCGTGAGCTCCGGGCCGGGCCCACCGGGAAGGCAGGCGGCGGGGCCTCCCGGCAGCGCTCCTCGGCGATCGGGCAGCGCGGAGCGAAGACGCACCCGGGGAGCGTGTGCCCGGGGGACGGCAGGAAGCCAGGGATCGTATCGAGCCGCCCGGCGTCCTTGCGCTGACCGCGGCGGGGGATGCAGCGCAGCAGCCCGACCGTGTACGGGTGGCGCGGCTCGTCGAACACCTGCTGAGCCGGTCCCTCCTCGAGGAGTTCCCCGGCGTAGAGGACACCGACCCGGTCGCACATCTTGGCGATCACCGCCAGGTTGTGGCTGATGAACAGCACCGAGGTGGCGAAGTCCTCGCGGAGCGCGGCCACCAGGTCGAGCACCTCCGCCTCGACCGTCGCGTCCAGCGCGGTGGTCGGCTCGTCGAGGATCAGCAGCGAGGGCTCGGCGGCCAGGGCCATCGCGACGACCACCCGCTGCGCCATCCCGCCGGAGATCTGGTGCGGGTACAGCCCCATCACCCGGCCCGGGTCGGAGATCTGGACCGTGCGCAGCATGGCCTCGGCCTTGTCCTGCGCCGCCGACCGGTCCAGCCCCGCGACCTCGTACACCTCGGCGACCTGGCGGCCGACCCGGATCGACGGGTTCAGCGCCTTGCCCGGTTCCTGGTACACCATCGACACGGTGCGAGCCCGCAGTTCCCGCAGGGCCGCAGCGTCCATGGCCAGCGGGTCCTGCCCGTTGATGCTGATCCGCCCCCCGCTCACCCGGCCGTTGCGGGGCAGGTACCTGGTCAGCGCCAGCGCCACCGTGGACTTGCCGGACCCGGACTCGCCGACCAGCCCGTACGATTCGCGCCGGCCGATCTGGAACGAGACATCGCGCAGCGCGCGGCGGTCGTCGCCGCGGACCCGGTGGGTGACCTCCAGGTGCTCCACCTGCAGCGTCGGGGTCAGGCCATCCACACTGCCGGCGGCTGCGGTCTCGGTAGCGGTCATGACGCGAGTACCTGCTCAATCGAGTCGGTGACCAGGTTGATCGCTATCACCAGCGAGGCGATGGCCAGCGCCGGGAACAGCGTCATCCACCAGTAACCGGCCGGCAGTACCCCATAGTTCGCGTTGATGTCCGCGCCCCAGTCCGGGGTCGGCGGCTGCACGCCGAAGCCGAGGAACGACAGGGTCGGCGATCGCGAAGATGGCGTACCCCAGCCGTACCGTGAACTCGACCAGGACCGTCGGCAGGACGTTCGGCAGGACTTCGACGAACATGATGTAGGCGCGGTTCTCGCCGAGCAGCCGGGCCGAGGCCAGGTAGTCCTGCTGCCGCTCGACCAGGACCGCGGAGCGGACCGTGCGCGCGATCAGCGGCGTGAAGACGAAGCCGATGACGATGATGATGGTCAGCGGCGACGGCCCGAGCGCGACCACGAACATGAACGCGACCACGAGCAGCGGCAGTGCCAGCACGGCCTCGACGATCCGCCCGCCCACCATGTCGACCACGCCGCCCAGGTAGCCCATGGCCAGGCCCAGCGCCGTGCCCGCCACGGTGCCGAGCAGCGTGGCGAAGAACGAGATGATCAGGATGCTCCTGGCGCCGACGATGACCCGGGAGAAGACATCCCGGCCGAGCTGATCCGTGCCGAACCAGTGAGCGCCGGACGGAGCCTTGTTCGTGGCAAGCAACTGCTGGGCCAGCGGATCCTGCGGCGCGATCATGTGGCCGAACACCGCGCAGACCACCCAGAACAGCAGGATTGCGGCGCCCACGATGAACGTAGGCCTGCGCAGCAGCAGCCGCCACGGCGGCAGTTCGCCGCGCCCGTGCGCGACCGTGACCGCGGTGGCTGGCGCCGCGACGACCTCGGTCATTCGGCGCCTCCCAGGCGGAGCCGCGGGTTGAGCACGGTAGCGAGGATGTCCGCGATGAGCGTCGCCACCATGTACACGACGCCGATGGTCAGCACGCCGGCCGCCAGCATCGGGAAGTCCTTGGCGTTGGCGGCCTTGAAGATGAGGTTCCCGATCCCCTGGTAGTTGAAGAGCGTTTCCACGACCACCAGCCCGCCGATCAGGTAGCCGGTCTGGGTGGCGATGACGGTGATCGTCGGCAGCAGCGAGTTCCGCAGGATATGCCGCCGGATCACGACCGAGCGCTTGAGCCCTTTCAGGGTGGCGGTCCGCGCGTAGTCGGAGTTGAGCGCCTCGATCGTGCCGGCTCTGCGCCATTCGCGCGATGTAGCCGAACAGGACGAGCACCAGCGGGATCGCGGGCAGGATCAGGTGCTGGAACTGGCTCGCGGGCGAGGCGCCGGTGCCCGCCGACGCGGAGACCGGCAGGACCTTCAGCGCGACCCCGAAGACGACGATGACGACGATCCCCGACACGAACTCGGGCACCGTCGTCGCGGACAGCCCGGCCACCGAGATGACCCGGTCCGCGGGCCGGCCGTAGTTGAGCGCGGCGACGACCCCGCCGAGGATGCCGAGCGGCACCACGATGACGAAGGCCAGGGCGGCCAGCTTGAGCGAGTTGACCAGCGCTGCCTTGATAAAGGGCTCGACCGGCGCGCGGAACTGGGTGGACATGCCCAAGTTGCCGTGCAGCAGTCCGGTGATCCAGGTCCAGTACTGCACGACGAGGGGCCGGTCCACGCCGAGCTGGTGGTCCAGCGCGGCCACCGCGCTTGGCGGCGAGCCAGGTTCCCCAGGATCGCGCGCCCAGGGTCGCCGGGCAGCACCTGGCAGGCGAAGAACACGAGCACGCTGAGCAGCCACAGGGTCACCAGCGCCAGTCCGAGGCGCTTCAGGATGTAGATCGCCACGTGGCCCCCTCTGGCTGGCCCGATATCCTCATGTGCCCGTACTTTGAGCGTTCAAGCGTGATCGGCTTGGACCATTCAAGCGTGATCCGGCGCAAAGGGGGAGTCCCGATGCGCATTCGGCGGGCAGGAGCCGCGGTGAAGATCACCGCTATCCGGCTCGACCGGATGCGGCTGCCGCTGGACCCGCCGTTTCGTGCCGCCTGGGACCCGGTGCCCCGGCGGGCCTTCGACGCGACCCTGGTCCGGGTGGAGACCGACGAGGGCGTGACCGGGTACGGCTCCGGCGACACCATGGACGGTTTCGCCCCCTATGCGGGCCTGTTCCTCGGCCAGGATCCCGGCCGGATCGCCCGGCACGTGCGGGCTCTGGAGACCATCGGGTTCCACGCGTCCCGGTACTGGCCGCTGGAGGCGGCCCTGTGGGACATCGCCGGGAAGGCAGCCGGGCTGCCGGTGGCCGCCCTGTTCGGCGGCGCGGAGACGAAGATCCGGGCGTATGCGTCGTTCGGCGAGGACATCGGCCCGGCGCAGCGGGCGGAAGCGGTGATCGCCGCCCGCGAGGCAGGGTTCCGCGCGGTGAAGATCCGGATCGGCCGCGGCGACGTGGCGGCGGGCCTGGCCGCCGTGCGGGCCGCCCGGGAGGCGGCCGGTGACCAGGTCGAGATCATCGTCGACCTCAACCAGGGCTGGCGCATGCCCGGGGACCTCTCCCCCGCGCTCGACGTGGCGGACGTCACGAGGCTCGCCAGCGAACTGCACGACCTGGGCGTGCTGTGGCTGGAGGAGCCGCTGCCCGCCGGGGATACCGCCGGGATGCGGATGCTGCGGGAGCGGACCGGGATCCGGGTGGCCGGCGGGGAGATGGCCCGCACCCCGGCGGAACTTCTCGACGCGATCGGGGCGGGCGCGCTCGACGTGGTGCAGCCCGACGCCGTGCTCGCCGTCGGCATGCTCCGGGCGCGCACGGTCGCCGAGTACGCGCTGCTGCGGCATCGCTGGTTCACCCCGCACACCTGGACCAACGGCCTGGGCCTGCTGGCGAACCTGCACGTGGTGGCGGGCGTCGGCGGCGGCCCGTACCTGGAGTTCCCGCACGACCCGCCCGGCTGGACGGTGGCCCGCCGCGACTTCTTCCTCGCCGAGCCGGTGTCCGCCGACGCCAGCGGCTACCTCAGCGTGCCGGACCGGCCCGGCCTTGGCGCCGAGATCGACGAGGACGCGGTCCGGCGCTGGGCCGTGGCCTGAACGCCGCCCGCGGGCCGCCGCACCGGCCCGGGTAACCCATCAGCCCGCGCCGCAACGCAAGCCCGCTATTGCCACGCTGGCCTGCACCGCCATACTGGCCTGCACGGCCACACCGGTCCGGGGAGTACCGGAGGAGAAACGCATGAAGGTCGCCTTCATCGGGCTCGGCCCTATGGGCGCGCCGATGAGCCGCCACATTCTGGCCGCAACGCTCAGCCTGGCCGCACCACAGGAGTGACCATGCCCCTGCCGCTCGCCGGTACCCGGATCGTGTACACGCCCCTGCCGGCCGCGCATTTCGGCGCGGGCACCATCGCTGCGCTGCCCGGAATCGTCCGCGGCACCGGCGGCCAGGCGGTGGCCCTGGTCACCGACGCGGCGCTGGCGGGCACCCAGGTCGTGACCGCCGCCATGGCCGCGCTCGCCACCGGCGGCCTGCCCGCTGCCGTGTTCGCCGGGGTGCACCCCAACCCGACGACCGAGGACGTGGCGGCCGGGGCCGGGGAGGTGGCCGCGCTCGCCGCCGGCGGCACCGCGGTGACCGTGGTCGCCGTGGGCGGCGGCTCGGTGATCGACGCGGCCAAGGGCGTCGCGCTCGCCGCGGTCAACCCGCAGCGGGGCCGTGCCCTCGACTACCGCGGCACGTTCGCCCGCGCCGCGCTGCCACTGGTCGCCGTGCCGACCACCGCCGGGACCGGCGCGGAGACCAACGCGTTCGGCGTGCTGACCGACGTGCGGGCGGGCCGCAAGTTCTACGTGGGCCACGCCAGCACGCTGCCGGCCGCGGCGATCCTCGACCCCGACCTCACCGTGGGCCTGCCACCCGCCGGCACCGCCGCCACCGGCATGGACGCACTGACCCACGCGCTGGAGTCGTACCTGTCCCGGCGCGCCAACCCGTGGGCGGGCGGTATCGCGCTCCAGGTCATGCGGATGGTCTCGGCCCACCTGCCGCGCGCCGTGGCGGACGGCGCCGACCGGGAGGCACGGTCCCAGATGCTGCTGGCCGCGCATCTCGCCGGGGCCGCCATGGCCAGCACGGGACTTGGCATCTGCCACGCCATCGGCCACTCGCTGGGCAGCCGGTTCGGCATCGCGCACGGGGCCGCGCTGTCGGTGGTGCTGCCGCAGGTGCTCCGCTTCAACCTCGCCGCCTGCCAGGACCGCCTGGCCGACGTGGCGTTCGCCCTGGGCGCGGGGGACACCGCCCGTGACAAGGCCGGCAACGCGGCGGCCGCCATCGGCGCGGTCACCGTACTGCGCGACAGCGTGGGCCTGGCCGGCACGCTGACCGCCTTCGGCATCGGCTCAGCAGACTACGCCCAGATCAGCGCGGACGCCCTGGACGACGAGGTGCTCGGCAACACGCCGCGGATGCCGGACGCCGCCGACATCGCCACGATCCTCGCCGCCGCCCAGAGCTTAGGCGTGTCCTGGGATGATGAAGCCCTGACACTCGACGAGGAGGGGTCATGGATTCGGCCAACGCTGGTTTCACGTCCGGTGCCCGCCCGGTCCGCGCCCCGCGCGGCACCAGCCTGAGCTGCCGGGGCTGGCCACAGGAAGCGGCCATGCGGATGCTCATGAACAACCTCGACCCCGAGGTGGCCGAGCACCCCGACCAGCTTGTTGTCTATGGCGGGTCCGGGCGCGCCGCACGGAGCTGGGCCAGCTACGACGCGATCGTATCGACACTAAAAACCCTGGCCGGGGACGAGACGTTGCTCGTCCAGTCCGGCAAGCCGGTCGGGGTGATGCGCACGCACGAGTGGGCGCCGCGGGTGCTCATCGCCAACTCGCTGCTGGTGCCGCAGTGGGCGACCTGGGAGGAGTTCCGGCGGCTGGAGTCGCTGGGGCTGACCATGTTCGGCCAGATGACGGCCGGCTCCTGGATCTACATCGGCACGCAGGGCATCCTCCAGGGGACCTACGAGACGTTCGCCGCGGTGGCGGAGAAGCGGTTCGGCGGCACGCTGGCCGGCACGATCACGCTGACCGCGGGCCTGGGCGGGATGGGCGGCGCGCAGCCGCTGGCGGTGACGATGAACGGCGGGGTCGCCATCTGCATCGACTGTGACCCGTCCCGGATCGCCCGGCGGATCGAGCACGGCTACCTCGACGTGGCCGCCGACGGCCTCTCCGACGCGCTGCGCCGGGCGGCGGCCGCGCGGGACGCGGGCGAGGCGCTGTCGATCGGGCTGCTCGGCAACGCCGCCGACCTGGTGCCGGAGATGCTGGCCATGGGCGCGCCGGCCGACGTGGTCACCGACCAGACCTCGGCCCACGACCCGCTGACCTACCTGCCGCGCGGGGTGGCGTTCGAGGACATGGCGGCGCTGCGGGCCGAGGACCCGGCCGGGTTCACCACCCGGGCACGCGAATCCATGGCCGCCCACGTCGAGGCCATGGTCGGCTTCCTCGACGCGGGCGCCGAGGTGTTCGACTACGGCAACTCGATCCGCGGCGAGGCGGAGGCGGCCGGCTACGCGCGCGCGTTCGCCTTCCCCGGGTTCGTGCCCGCCTACATCCGGCCGCTGTTCTGCCAGGGCAAGGGGCCGTTCCGGTGGGCGGCGCTGTCCGGCGACCCGGACGACATCGCGGTCACCGACCGGACCATCCTCGACCTGTTCCCCGGCAACGAGCCGCTGGCCAGGTGGATCCGGATGGCCCAGGAGAAGGTGCACTTCCAGGGGCTGCCCGCGCGGATCTGCTGGCTCGGCTACGGCGAGCGGCACCTGGCCGGGCTGGCGTTCAACGACCTGGTGGCCCGCGGCGAGGTGCGGGCGCCGATCGTGCTTGGCCGCGATCACCTGGACTGCGGCTCGGTCGCCTCGCCGTACCGGGAGACCGAGGGCATGGCCGACGGTTCCGACGCCATCGCCGACTGGCCGATCCTCAACGCCCTGGTCAACACGGCCTCGGGTGCGTCCTGGGTGAGCGTGCACCACGGCGGCGGTGTCGGCATCGGCCGGTCCATCCACGCCGGGCAGGTCTGCGTCGCCGACGGCACCCCGCTGGCCGGGGCCAAACTGGAGCGCGTCCTCACCAACGACCCGGGCATGGGCGTGATCCGCCACGTCGACGCCGGGTACGACGAGGCCGCCGAGGTGGCCCGCGACCGGGGCGTGCGCGTCCCCATGTCCGAGCATCCCGGCCCGGTGTCGTGACCGCGGCGGGCCCGGGGTGAGCTTCGCTGCGCTGTGGGAGTCGCTGCTCCCGCTCGGCCGGGACGCGGGCACCGGTGGTTACCGGCGGTACTCCTGGACGCCGGCTGACGCGGAATGCCGCCGCTGGTTCTTCGATACCGCGGCCGAACGAGGGCTCCGGGCCGGTGCCGACCGCAACGGCAACCTGTGGGCGTGGTGGGACGTGCCGGGAGCCGGTCCCGGGGGCGCCGTGGTCACCGGGAGTCACCTGGATTCGGTGCCGGACGGTGGCGCCTTCGACGGGCCGCTCGGGGTGGTGACCGCGTTCGCCGCGATCGACCTGCTGCGCGAGCAGGGGAAAGCCCCGGTGCGGCCGCTGGCGGTGGCGGCGTTCTGCGAGGAGGAGGGGGCCAGGTTCGGCGTGGCCTGCCTCGGCAGCCGGCTGCTGGCCGGGGCGATCGAGCCGGCCAGTGCCCGGGCGCTGACCGACACCGGCGGCACCACGTTCGCCGAGGCGATGACCGGCGCCGGGCAGGACCCTGACGCCCTCGGCCCGGACCCCGGGCTGCTCGCGGGCATCGGCGCGTACGTGGAACTGCACATCGAGCAGGGCCGCGCGCTCGCGGATCTGGACGCCGCGATCGGGGTGGCGGCGCGGATCTGGCCGCACGGCCGGTGGCGGCTGACCTACACCGGGCGCGCCGACCATGCCGGGACCACCAGGCTCGGCGACCGCCGCGATCCGATGCTGGCGGCTGCCGCCACGATCCTGGCCGCGCGCGGTGCGGCCGCCCGGCACGGGGCCCTGGCCACGGTCGGCAAGCTGACCGTGGACCCGGGCGCGGTCAACGCGATCAGTTCGTCGGTGACCGCCTGGCTGGATGCCAGGGCGCCGGACGAAGCCCGGCTGCATGGGGTCGTGGACGACGTGCTGACGCAGGCCCGCACCTTCGCGGTGGCCCATGGCGTGGGCCTGGACCACGCCCAGGAGTCGGTCACGCCCGCCGTGGACTTCGACGCCGCGCTGCGCGACCGGATGGTGGCCACCCTGGCCGCCGCCGGATTCCTGGCCCCGGTGCTGCCCACCGGGGCCGGCCACGACGCCGGGGTGCTGGCCGCGCAGGTGCCGGCCGGCATGCTCTTCGTGCGCAACCCGACCGGGGTCTCCCATTCGCCCGCCGAGCACGCGGAACCGGGGGACTGCGCCACCGGGGTGACCGCGCTGGCCGCCGTGCTTGCGGACCTGGCATGCCGCTGACCCCGGCTGCCGTTCGCCGCTGGCACGCCGAACTGGCCTGGCTGCCCGGGCAGGGGGTGCACGCCGGGGTGCTCATCGAGGCGAGCGGCGAGCATTTCACCGCGGTGCGCCCCGGTGTCGGGCCAGCTGACTGCCCCCCCGGCACGGTGCGCCTGCCCGGTTTCACGCTGCCGGGACTGGCGAACGCGCACTCGCACGCGTTCCACCGCGCGCTGCGCGGGGCCGCCCAGGCCGGGCAGGGCACGTTCTGGACCTGGCGGGAGCGGATGTACCAGGTCGCCGGGCGGCTGCAGCCGGACAGCTACCTTGCGCTGGCCAGGGCCGTGTACGCGGAGATGGCGCTGGCCGGTATCACCTGCGTGGGGGAGTTCCATTACCTGCACCACGACGCCGGCGGTGCCCGCTACCGCGACCCCAACCTGATGGGCCTGGCCCTGATCGAGGCGGCCGCGCAGGCCGGGCCGCGGATCACCCTGCTCGACACCTGCTACCTGCGCGGCGGGCTGGCCGCCGACGGGTCACCGATCGCGCTGTCCGGCGTCCAGGAGCGGTTCTCCGACGGCGACGGGTCCCGGTGGGCGGAGCGGGCCGGCGAACTCGGCGCGGACGAGCACGGGATGCTCGGCGCCCATGCCCGCGCCGGGGTGGCGATCCACTCGGTGCGGGCGGTGCCACCGGACCAGATGCCGTCGGTGGTCGCCTGGTCGCACGCCTATGGTGCGCCGCTGCACGCGCACCTGTCCGAGCAGCCCGCGGAGAACCAGGCGTGCCTCGCCGCCTACGGCGTCACCCCGGCCCGGCTGCTTGACCAGGCAGGTGCCCTGGGCCCGCGCAGCACGGTGGTGCACGCCACCCATCTCACCGCCGACGACATCGGGCTGCTCGGCGGCAGCCGGACCGTCGCCTGCTTCTGCCCGAGCACCGAGGCCGACCTGGCCGATGGGATCGGCCCGGCCCGGGCGCTGGCCGACGCGGGCTGCCCGCTGAGCCTGGGCAGCGACAGCCACGCGGTGGTCGACATGCTGGCGGAGGCGAGGCTGGTGGAGATGGGGGAGCGGCTGGCGGGCGGCAGGCGCGGTTCGTTCCGCGCGGCGGAACTGGCCACCGCGGCGACCGTGGCCGGGCACGCCTGCCTGGGCTGGCCGGAGGCCGGGGAGATCGCCCCCGGCGCCCTGGCCGACCTGGTGACCGTGGCGCTGGACACCCCGCGGCTGGCCGGTATCCAGGCCGGCAGCGCACTGGAGTCGGTGCTCTTCGCCGGGTCCGCCGCCGACGTGCGCAACGTGGTGATCAGCGGCCGGGACGTGGTGGCCGGGGGCCGGCACCTGCTCGTGGACGACGTCCCCGCGGCGCTGGATGCCGCGATCGCCCCCCTGCTCAGATCCGCCTGACGGCTGCCTTCACCAGACGAACGTGGACAGCTCGCCAGGGGTCATGCTGACGGCGCACCCGGTGTGGGTGCTGGTGTCGATGATCTGGAACGTCCTGGTGCTCGCCGCCCCGTTGTACACGTAGAGGACCACCGACCCGTCCGGGTTGACCAGGGCCGTCGTCGTGACGTCGGACGGGTACGTCGTATAAGCCACGTACGCCGGGCCGTAGGAGGTGGACAGGCAGCGGCGCGCACCCGGCTGGGCGAACATGGCCAGCTGCGCCAGCGCGTAGTACTCGGGGTTCCGCGTGACGTCACCCGTCTGGTTGTTCACGGTCACCACGCCGCGCCTGCCGGGCTTGTGCTGGTTCGGCGCGCCGTTCTGGTCCAGGGCGAGGTTCCACAGGATCACCGACCGCGCCCAGTTTGACACCCCGCCGGCCACATAACCGCCGGCCATCCCGGCCATGGTGATATCCAGCGACTCGGTCACCTTCGACCGCCACTCGGTCAGGTGCTGCTCGCCATATGTCTCGCTCATGATCACGGGACTGCCCCGGTACCCGTGATAGGCGATGCCAGCGGTATACGGCTGGGCGGTGGAACTCGTGTAGACGGCCTGGCCGTAGGCGGCCTCCGACCACTGGTCGTCCATGGCGAAGATCTTCACGTGCCCCAGGCCGGCCGAGGCCAGCGCGGGCCCCAGGCAGGTCCCGATGAAGTCGCTCTCCTCGTCCTGGGCCAGGTTCATGAACCATCCGCCCACCGCCTCGTTCTGCGCGGTGACGGCCCAGATGGGGATGCCCATCGACTGGTATGCCTGGATGAACTGCACGAAGTACCGCGCATACGGGGCCATGTAGCCGTCGTCGAAGGTGCAACTCCCGTGCTCGAAGCTTCCGCTGGCCAGCATCCATGCCGGTGGCGTCCACGGCGTGGCGAGAATCCGGACCGCCGGGTTGATGGCCAGGATCTCGGCGATGACCGGCGTGATGAAGGCGGTGTCCGCCAGGACGGAGAATCGTGACAGCGAAGGGTCGGCGGACCCGTCGTCGTAGGTGTAACCGGTCTTCTCGGACCGGAAGTCCGGGGAGCCCATGCACACCCGCAGCATCTGCCAGTTGCGCCCGGACGGCGAGTACAGGTCGGTAAGCAGCGCGCTCCGCTGGTCCGCGGTCATGTAGCTGGTCAGCACGTAGGCGGCCGCATCGGTCAGTGCCGCCCCCACGCCAAGGAACGGCTGGAACGCCCGCTTCGGGCTGACCTTCACGTCACCGGGCCCCGCCGTGACCGGGGTGAACGGCGGCAGCGGGGATTCGGCAAGCACGGTAGTCAGATCCGGCGTCGTGGTCAGCCGCAGCCGTGGTGCGGCGTCCCGGGCGCGGGGGTTGCGCACCGGCGTGGCGGCGGCGCGAGCGTGGCCGCCCGCCAGCGCCGCGATGGTCGCCAAGGCACCTGAAGCCATGATCTGACGGCGGGAAAGCCCGGCCGGGCCGCCTTCTGCTGCTGCCATGCCGATTCGCCCCCTGTGTTCGCGCAGCCGGTTCACACCATGACACGGTCGTAATGCCAGAGAAGCTCAGTTTGCCCAGCGATGGGCGGCCCGGGACCGTTACGGGCTGGTGATCGTCTGCGGCGCGGACAGGCCGTAGGCCGCGGACAGCGTGGCTGGGTGGCCGTTGCCGACCAGGCCGGCGCAGCCGCTGACGTGGTACCAGTGCAGATTGCCCCGGCAGGATGGATGGTCATCGTGCCGGTCTTGCCGCGGCGGTGACCGACCCGCCCACTGGGCCCGCCCCCACCGGGCACGCCCGCCCCCACCGGGCACGCCCGCCCCCACCGGAGGGCCACGGGAATGTAGTTCAAATTTGAACTGTTATCCCGGGCAGAATGAGAGCAGTCGGCGCGAGGAGGATCGCGATGTCTGACATAGCGGCAGCGACGGAGGCCGTAACGCCACAGCGTGGCTGGGACGGCGGGCGGATGCCAGCGATCTACCTGAGCCATGGGGCGCCGCCGCTGGCCGATGACAGCCTGTGGACCGGTCAGCTGGCCGGCTGGTCGGCCGCGCTGCCCAAACCGTCCTCGGTGCTCATGGTGTCCGCGCACTGGGAGGCCGCGCCGCTGGCGCTCGGCGCTACGCAGGCCGTGCCGCTGGTCTACGACTTCTGGGGCTTCCCGGACAAGTACTACCAGGTGACCTACCCGGCACCGGGCGCGCCGGGCCTGGCCGATGACGTCCGCAAGCTGCTCCGTGCCGCAGGCACTCCGGTGGCGGATCTGCCCGGCCGCGGCCTGGACCACGGTGCCTACGTGCCCCTGGTCGAGATGTACCCACAGGCCGATGTGCCGGTACTGCAGATCTCGATGCCCAGCCTGGACCCGAAGGAACTGTTCGAGGTCGGGCGCAAGCTCGCCCCGTTGCGCGACGACGGCGTGCTGATCGTGGGCAGCGGGTTCTTCACCCACAACCTGCGCGCGATGAGCATGGACGGCTCGGTGCCCACGGTGATGGCGGAGTTCGACCACTGGGGCCAGGAGGTGCTGGCCCACGGCGACCTCGACGCGCTCATGGACTTTCAGCACAAGGCACCGGCCGCCCGGCTGGCACATCCGCGCACCGAGCACTTCGCGCCACTGTTCGTCACGCTCGGGGCCGCCGCGGGTGACCTGTCCGGGGCGCGCACGGTCATCGACGGCTTCTGGCTCGGCCTGGCCAAGCGCTCCATCGAGATCGCCTGATGGGTGCTGCCCCGGCCGGTCGTGTGGTGGTGTGCGGGCGGTCCCGCGGTCAGGGCGTGGTGTAGGTCACCTGCACCCCGATCGGATCGATAGCGCCGCCGCAGTTGACCACCTCCACGTAGTACGTGTAGCCACTGTTGTCGATCAGGCCGTCGTGAACGGTCCCCGTGCTGAACTGGCGGACCAGGCCGCTCGCCCCGCTGGACTGGGCGTGGGCCACGTTGACGAGATTGCCGAAGACCGTCAGCCCCGCCGAGACGTTCTTCCTGAGGACGAATGCGGCGGCGTCGGTGCTGGCGTCGTTGTCGAGCAGGGCGAAGGTGAGCCCGGTTATGGTCGCCTGGTCGGGCAGCGACAGCGGGGCGAGATAGCTGCCCGCGCCGCCCACCAGCGCGCCGTTTCTCTCGGTGCCCTGGACCGGGGCTACCTGTGCGCCACAGAACGGAGCGGCCGGTCCGTTGTGGGTGGAGCCTGGCAGCTGCACGAACGTGGCAACGGGGATCGTGATGGCGTGCGTGGTGGCCCCGGCCGCCACCGTATTGCTCGCCACCACCCACCCGGCGAGCGCCAGGGTGCTCGCCGTCGCGGCAATACCTATGAGGCGTTTCACTGATTGCCACCCCCTCAGGGTTCGGAGGAAACGATCGTGCGTTGACCCCATGGCCGGATCAAGAGTCGTAGGTCCTGCTACAAGGATTGGATAGCCGCGGTCTGCCTGTTTGATCACCTACGGCGCCCCGGGCGTCCGCGGGAATGCCCACCATCAGCCCCATGTCCCGGGGCACCTTCGTGGCTGACCGGAAGTAGCACCTGGCCCCGGATCCGGCTAGCTTTCCAGCATGGTGTCGTCAGGTGGCCCGTCCGGCCGGATGAACCCGGCCACCCAGCGGAACCCGTCCCGGGGACGGTGGGATCTGGGCGCTGGGGACGCGGAGGCGGTGCTGGCCGAGGCCCGCAAGGCCTTCTTCGTCATGGCCGTGGTCCTGGCCGTCCTGTGGATCATCCAGATCGCGAACTGGGCCGGCCACTATCAGCTCACGCTGGACTACGGGATCCAGCCGCGCGACATCACCAGCCTGCCGAAAATCTTCAGCGCGCCGTTCCTGCACTTCAGCTGGGCTCACATCGAGGGGAACTCGGGGCCGCTCTTCATCTTCGGCTTCCTCGCCGCCTACCGGGGCGTGAAGAAGTTCGCCGCCGTGACCATCCTCGTCGTGCTCACCAGCGGCCTGACGGCTTGGATCGCCGCGCCCGCGAACAGCGTCGGCGCGGGTGCCAGCGGGGTGGTGTTCGGTTACTTCGGCTACATCATGGTCCGGGGCTTCTTCGACCGGCACCCGATCGACATGATCATCGGGGCGATCATGGCGCTCTGCTTCGCCTACCAGTTCACCGTGCTGCTGCCCCAGGCCGGGATCGGCTGGCAGGCGCACATCGGCGGCCTGGCCGGCGGGGTGGCGGCCGGCTGGATCTTCCGGGAGCGCCGCCCCAAGGCCGGGAAACCTGATCCGGCGACCGGCACGGCCGGGCTGAACTTCCCCGGCACCCAGCCGGGCATGAGCAGAAAGCACGGCGATCCTGGCAGCTCCACGCCGTGAGCACGCTGCTGGCGAACATCGGCGAACTGGTCACCAACGACGGCGGCGACGCGGCCGGGCCCGGTGCGTTCGCCTCGGTCAGCGGCGCGGCGCTGGTGATCGAGGGGGCGCAGGTGGCCTGGACCGGCCCGGCCAGCCGGGCGCCCGCCGCGGACCAGCGGATCGACTGCGGCGGCCGGGCGGTCCTGCCTGGCTTCGTCGACTCGCACGCGCACCTGGTGTTCGCGGGCGAGCGCAGCGCCGAGTTCGCGGCCCGGATGGCGGGCACTGCGTACCGGGCGGGTGGCATCGCCACCACGGTGGCAGCCACCCGGGCGGCCAGTGACGAGCAACTCCGCGCGAACCTGCGCGCCCTGCGTGCGGAGATGCTGGCCCAGGGCACCACCACCTTCGAATGCAAGTCGGGTTACGGGCTGACGGTGGCCGACGAGCGCCGCAGCGTGGCGCTGGCCGCGGAGGTGACGCCGGAGGTCACGTTCCTTGGCGCGCATGTCGTGCCGCCCGACTTCCGTGCGGACCCCGGCGGCTACCTGGACCTGGTCTGCGGGCCGATGCTCGCCGCCTGCGCGCCGCAGGCCCGGTGGGTGGACGTGTTCTGCGAGCGCGGCGCGTTCGGCCCGGACGAGGCCCGCGCGGTGCTCACCGCTGGCCGGACGGCCGGGCTGCTGCCGCGAATACACGCGAACCAGCTTGGCACCGGGCCAGGCGTCCAGCTCGCCGTCGAGCTTGGCGCCGCATCCGCGGACCACTGTACGTATCTGACCGGCGCCGACGTGGACGCGCTGGCAGGCGGGGCCACGGTCGCCACGCTGCTGCCCGGCGTCGAGTTCTCCACCCGCAACCCGTATCCGGACGCCCGCCGCCTGCTGGACGCCGGGGTCACCGTCGCCCTGGCGAGCGACTGCAACCCGGGGTCCTGCTTCACCTCCAGCATGCCACTGGCCGTAGCCCTGGCCGTGCGGGAGATGCGGATGACCACACAGGAGGCGGTCTGGGCGGCAACCGCGGGCGGCGCGCGGGCGCTGCGCCGTGACGACGTCGGTCATCTGCGCCCCGGCGCCCGCGCCGACCTGGTCTTGCTCGACGCCCCGTCACACGTGTACCTGGCCTACCGGCCCGGCATGCCGCTGGTCGGCGCCGTGTGGCAGGACGGGGAGCTCGCCGCCGGGCCTATCCGGATTTCTAGAAAATGGTCCTAAAGCTGGATCCCTGGCGAACAATGGCGGCCCGACGATGACCCGGGCATTGCCCCGGTCCAGCCCCGCCGTCAACGCGGGCGGCCTGCCGGCCAGCTCGTCCTGCCCGGCTGCCGGCCAGCGGCGCGAGTCCCGCCCATGGGGGCCGGCTTGCGACATCGGCGCCTGCGAACTGCACTGCAAGCGCTGAGCCCCCTGCCGCTGCAACCGGGAAGGGCGGGGGCGGCGTGTCGGTCCGGGCCCGGTTTTGGCCGGTCGGGCACAATGGGACAAGACAGGGTAGACACAGGACGAGGCCCCTCCATGTATGAGATGGAGGGGCCTCGCCCAGCCTCGCGGCACCGTCCCGCCGATTTCTCAGCGTCCTTTGCGCCGCTCGGCCACCTACCAGGGCCAGGAACGCTCCCGGTGTTCCGGTCGACCGGATCACCGGGTGGCTCGGGTGCTCCCCGCGCCGTGGCTCAGGCTTTCCTCTTTGCCAACGAGCCGGGGTTTCCCCCAAGCCGGGTGGCGCCAAGTATTTCCCGCACCAGTGGCTCAGAGCTTTCTTTTCACCAAATGACCGGGGTTTCCCCAAGTCAAAGGGCTCAAGTTTTCCCTTCGCCGGGTGGCTAAGAGCTTTCTTCTCATCACGCAACTCGGGGTTTCCCCTCCGCCGCACAATTTGAAGTTTTCCCTTCGCCGGTGGCCCAGAGCTTTCTTCTCCGCACCTGACTCGGGGTTTCCCCTCCGCCACATACCTTCGAAGTTTTCCCTGCGCCGGTGGCCCGAAGTTCCCCCTTGCGGGTTCCCCTCTTGCCGGGTGGCACCGGGTTCCCCCCGGGACCAGAGGCCCCAGAGTTTGCCCAATACCGGGTGGCCCGGGGTTTCCCCCGCACCGGTGGCTCGGAGTTTCCTCCTTGCCGGTGGCGCCGGACTTCTCCTTGCCCGAAAGCCTGGAGTTGTCCTTTGCCGGGTGGCTCGGGGTTTCCCCCGCACCGGTGGCTCGGAGTTTCCTCCTTGCCGGTGGCGCCGGACTTCTCCTTGCCCGAAAGCCTGGAGTTGTCCTTTGCCGGGTGGCCCGGGGTTTCCCCCGCACCGGTGGCTCGGAGTTTCCTCCTTGCCGGTGGCGCCGGACTTCTCCTTGCCCGAAAGCCTGGAGTTGTCCTTTGCCGGGTGGCTCGGGGTTTCCCCTTCGCCGGTTACCGTCCCTGGTGGTGAGGAAATTTCTACGCCTATCGCCGAGACTGCACAAGAGGTTTCGGGCAGCAATTTCAAGATTCTTTAGCCGTCCACAAGCCATCCACAGTTAACCCCGGGTTGTCCCCCGCGACCGACGTTTCTCCACCGGGTACTCCACAGGACGATCCACAGGAGGGGCCCCTGTGGCGCACGGGAGGAGGATCAGCCCAGTGCCGGGTAGCGGCCGGCGAACCGGATCAACGGCCCGCCGCTGTCCGCGACGTATGGCACGGTCAGTACCGACGCGATGACCAGCAGGTGATCCCCGGCCGGCACGCGCTGGATCGCCTCGCATTCCAGTGCCGCCAGGCCACCGCCGGGGATGAGCGCACCGGAGGATTCCCCGCGGTCGTGCGGCGTGCCCTCAAGCAGCACCCGCGCCCCCGGCCGTCCAGCCATGGCGAACCGGCCGGCCAGGACGCGCTGGCCGGCGCTGAGCACGGTCACCGCGAACCGGTCCACCCGGGCCAGCACCTCGGCCGGGTAGGAGCCGGCGATCAGCGATACCAGCACGAGCGGCGGCGACCAGGACACCGGGCAGAACGCGCTGACCGTGGTCCCGATGTCGTCCCGCCCGTCGGCCACCATGACGAGCGTGACCCCGGTGGCGAACGAGGCCAGCGCCTCATCCAGCCGGTCGATCCGCTCCCCGGGGGCGGCATCAGCCGCCGGGCCCTGGGTACCGGGGGCCAATCGTTCTGTCACTGAAAAGCCCAGGGGATAGGAAGGTGCAGCGGCCCGAGCGGCGGGAGCCCGGCGCCTGCCGCGAGCCGCCACACCGGCCCCCAGTTCTCGGTGAGCATGCGGGCCCCGGCCGCGCGGTAGTCCTCGCTTGACTCCGGCCGCCGCAGCCGGTCCAGCGGCGTGGTGCGCGGGTAACCGCGGACCGGTGCGCCGTCGGGCAGGCCCGCCTTGCGCCGGGCCAGCGCGACCGCGTCGTCGAGGCCGCCGAGGTGGTCGACCAGGCCGATGGCAGCCGCGTCCGCGCCGGTCCACACCCGGCCGCGCGCGACCTCGTGCACCTGCTCGGGGGTCATGTTGCGCCCCACGGCGACCTTGCCGGTGAAGTCCGCATAGATCCGGTCAAGCCACGAATTGATCTTCGCCCATTCTTCCTCGCTGAACGGGCGCGTCGTGGAGAACATGTCCGCGTGCGCGCCCACGGTCACCGAGTCGGTGGTGATGCCGACGCGTTCCAGCAGGCTGGAGGTCACCGGCTTGCCGGAGAGCACGCCGATCGAGCCGGTGATCGTGCCCGGCTGCGCGACGATCGCGTCGGCCGCCATCGCGATGTAGTAGCCGCCGGAGGCGGCCACGTCGCCCATGGACACGACGATCGGGGTGCCCGCCCGGCGGGCCCTGACCACCTCGCGCCAGATGGTGTCCGAGGCAACGTAGGAGCCGCCGGGGCTGTTGACCCGCAGCACGATCGCGCGCACCCGCCGGTCGCCCGATGCGGTCCGCAGCGCCGCCGACACGGTGTCCGAGCCCATCGCCCCGCCGGACATCGGGCCGCGCCCGCTGCGGCCGCGCCGGATCGGGCCGGCCGCATAGATGAGCGCGACCATGTCCGCGCCACGTTCCGGTAGTTTTCTGGCCCGCTCGGCCAGTGCCCGGGAGCGCTGGTACCGGGCGAGGTAGAGCAGGTGGGCGTCGGGCCCGGCGGACTTTCGCACGTCGTCGTAGACCTCGTCCCGGTAGCCGAGCGCGTCGACCAGGTGCAGTTCCAGGGCCTCCTCGGCGACGTAAGGGCCGTTGTCGATCAGCTCGCGGGCCTGCGCCGGGGTTATCGCGAGGCGCTCAGCGACGGCCTCGGTGATCTGCCCGGTGAGCGAGGAGGCGAGCTGCTGCAGCGCCTCCCTGGCAGGACCGGTGAATCCCTGCTCGGTGAGCCGGTCGGCGGCGGTCTTGTACTCGTGCCGCTTGCTGACCTCGTACTCCAGGCCCAGCTTGTCCATGGTGCCGCGGAGGAACCACTGTTCGAGGCTGAGCCCGGTCAGGCCCACGTCTCCGGACGGCTGCAGCCAGACCCGCTCGAACGCGGTGGCCAGGTAATAGGCGGCGTTGCCGGGGCCGAACTCCCCGTACGTTTCCGCCCACGCCACCGTGGTTTTCCCAGACCGGCGGAACGCCGCGATGGCGGACCGCAGCTCCTGTACCCGGGCGACCCCGATCGGGCGGCCACCGATCTTGACCACCAGGGCCCGGACCTTGTCGTCCGCCCGGGCACGGCGCAGGCCGTCGAGCACGTCGGCGAGCCGCGGGCGGCGCATGGCGAGCACGGCGGAGATGGGGTCGGCCGGCGGTTCCTCGGCGATGCCCTCCGAGAGGTCGAGCTCAAGAATGAGTGGTGCGTTGTGCCGCTGCCTGAGCCTGCTGAGTTCGTCTATGAACGTCGCCTCTACCATGCGCCCACTTTAGGACGAAGCCGCGGGGACACCGTAAGGCGCGGGTGCCGGCCGCGGGTTTGCCCGCAGGCTGGTCCGCGGGTGGGGTGGCTTGCGGGCGCGGGTGGCTTGCGGGCGTGGGGTGGCTTGCGGGCGTAGGTGGCTTGCGGGCGTGGGGTGGCTTGCGGGCATGGATGGGTTGCGGGCGCGGGTGGGCCGCGGCACGGATGCCCTGGCTGGCCCGTGCGCTATTGTCGGCCGGCATGGATGTCACCCTGATCGTGGATGGCGCCAACGTGATGGGCTCACGGGCCGACGGGTGGTGGCGCGACCGCGCCGGGGCGATGGCGCGGCTGCACGGCGAGCTGGCGACCCTGGCGGCCCGCGGTTTCACGGGCCCGGTGCCCGGCACCGAAGGGGCGGCCGGGGCCGATGGGGCGGCCAGAGCTGACGGCGCGGCCGGGGCCGACGTGGAGGCTGGGGCTGACGGCGCGGCCGGGGCCGACGTGGAGGCTGGGGCCGACGGCGCCGGGCCTGGACGGAGGCGCCGGGCCTCGCCGGGGAGGCGGCGGGCGGCAGGTGGTTTCCGCATGTCTTCCTGGTGGTGGAGGGCCGGGCGCGGGCGGTGCTCGACCTGGTGGCACCCGCGCCCCGGGTGCGCGTGGTGGCAGCCCGCGGCGAGGGCGACGACGAGATCGCCAGCCTGGCGGGCCGGTTGACCGGGCCGCGGGTCGTGGTCACCGCCGACCGGGAGCTGCGGCGCCGCTGCGAGGCGGCCGGGGCAGCGATCGCCGGCCCAGGCTGGCTGATCCGCCAGTTCAGCTGACCCGGGCAGGGTTACCGGGCCGCGTCGAGCCTCGCGCGCTGCTCTGCGGTCAGCTCCAGGTCCACCGCGGCCAGGCTCTCGTCCAGTTGCGCCACAGAAGAGGCGCCGACCAGCGGGATCATCGGGACCTCCGCGCCGATCAGCCAGGCCAGCACCACCTGGTTGACCGTCGCGCCAGCGTCCTTGGCCACACCCTGCAGCGCCGCCAGCCGGGCAGGGGTGCCCGGGTGGTCGAACTCGGCGTCCAGTGGCTTGTCCGGGCGGGCGTAGCTGCCGTTCAGCAGAGGCGAGTAGGCGACCATCGCGAGCTGTGGTTCGGCCCGCAGATAGCTGAGCAGGTCGCCGCTCAGCACTCCCTGCTCGCCGTCCGTGGAAAGCGGGCCCGGCAGGTCGGTGCGCGGCCGCAGGTAGCTGTAGTGGTACTGCAGTACCTCATAGCCGGGCACCCCGGCCGCTGCGGCCAGGCTGCGGGCCCTCTCCACCCGCCACGCCCAGTGGTTGCTCACCCCCAGCAGGCCCACCGTTCCCTCGGCCACCAGTGCGGCGAAGGCCTCCACCGTTTCGGCCAGCGGCACCGCCGGATCCTCGATATGCGCGTACAGCAGGTGCAGCCTGGCCATGCCAAGCACCCACGTTATTCGGGCGGCGCCCATCCCGCCATCGTGTGACTATTGTGTGACGACTCAGAGCGAGTTTCGCAGGTCACAGGCAGCAACCGGGGCTTTGAACGGCTTTCCGCCGATGGCAGCGAGTCACGGGAGAGAAATTGCCGACCGGTTTAACGGTCCTTTTCTCGCCGCCCAAAAATACACCTGTTGCTGCGTGGCTAATTGTCACTCGTGGCGCGGTGTCACCGGCGCCGGACGTGGCTCACCGCGATGACAGCCTAGGCGGTGGATGGGGCACGACGGGTGGAGGCGCCCCCGCCGGTAGGCGCCCGGGGTGGTCTCGACCGGTCGTGGAGGGTTCGGGCGGAGGGTTCACGCGGGCCGGGCCGGGGTGGGCCGCGGGATGGGCCAGGGTGGTCATGGGGTGGTGCGCCAGCGGGTCGGGGTGGTGTGCTGGCGGGGTGGGTGACCGGAGGATGGCCCGCTGTCCTGAGCCCGCGTGCCCGGTGCGGTACGCCAGCGGCAGCGATCGGCCGTGCACCGACCACACCGACGAGCAGGACGGGCAGCGGCGCACCGGCACCGGCCGGGCAGCCGAGCGCGGCGGCGAGCAGGCCGAGGTGAACACCAGGTAGACGGCACGACGCGGCCGGCTGGCGCGAAACGGGGCAGGCCATAACGGGCCGCTGTTGACACCGGCTGGAGCCTGGCAGCCTGGCGTGGTCCGGCGCGGGTGTGGTTGCCTGGGCGGGGCAGGTGGGGCCGCAGGATCGCCCCTGGGACCGCGAGGTCACCAGTCAAGGTCGGCGTCGGCGGCCAGGCGCAGCGCCAGCGCAGCGATGTGATCGCGGGCGGCGCACCGGCGGTCCTCATACGGCAGGCCCGGCCAGCAGGCCAGGGCGTAGGCGGCGACGACAAGCTCGCCCAGGTGCCAGATGACATGGGCCTGATCGGCGCGGGACAGTTCCACCATCGGCGCCAGGCGCTCGGGGTCGCCGTCGGCGGCGGCGAGGAACACGCCCCATGCCAGGCGGACGGCCTCCCGGCAGCCGACTTCCCCGGCCGGGTGATCACCTGGCAGCTGCGGCACGATCGCCCCCCGTGGACTGGGCTTGTCAAGGTCCCTTGACACGCTACCGGGAACCGTGGATCCAGCGGCCGAGCCGGCTGCCGATTGGCGGGTGCAGAGATTGACGGGCTAAGGGTCTGATCGGCCCGGTGGCGCGCCTGCCGTCAACCCCCAGCGCGGCCAGTGCGTCACATGTGTATGACCCTCGCATTAGCCCGGGCCGCCGCCGAGGGCAGCGGATTCAACCAGAACTTTTATGTTGCCGCCGCCACGCTCATCCCCGTCCTGTTCATTGCCCTTGCCGTCGAAGGCCGGTTCATCAGAGCCCTGCTAAGCGCGTCGTCCTGGGCGACAGATACCGTGGGCCAATTTGTGCTTGCCTTCGCCGTCTACGCCTTGCTGAAAGCCTTCGGCGTCATCAAGCCAAAAGCCGTGCCAGCCAAGTCGCCCCCGCGCAGGCCCCCCGGTCGGCTACGCCGCATGTGGCGGTGGATAGTGAACGGACTCGAAGGCCGCGGGATCCAGGTCGCCATCGTCGCCGCCATCGCCATTGCCCTGATCCCAGCCGTTCTCGCCGTCTGCATCGTCGTCCTCGGCACGGTCGCCGAGATCGCTGCCGTCGTCGCCCTGTACGATATGCACGCCAATTCCTGGACGGGCCCGTTCGTGCTCGCGACCCTCATCTTCCTAATCATCGTGATCGCCCTCCCGCCCGCAGCTATCCTCGCCCGCGCCGGCTATGAGGCCGTCCACGAGGAGCTTAAGACCACCAGTTCCGGAACAGAAACGACAAAGCAAGCTTCAGCACCGGCAGCCGCCACCGACACGCAGAGCACCGGTACCAGCCAGGCCGCAGCGCCCTTGCCAGAACCCGGTCCCGAGCCACCCCAGCCGACGGCTGAGCGCGTTGCCCCCGCCCGCACAGGACAAACCGGAAGCCGCGCGGAAGGCGAGAAACCCACCGAGACAGACACAGGGCCGGTATCCACAGCGGGCGGGTAGAAGTGCCGTATGCGCGCCTCCCTGGCCGATCAGACCCGAGCCTTTCAACCTCTGTAGCCGCCCGCCGTGGCGTCATCGCTGGCGTGGATCTCGGCCAGCAGCGCGGCGCGGGCCTGGTAGAGCTCGGCCACCATGGCGTCGATCGCGCCCATGGCGATACTCGCGGCCCGCCGCACGTCCGGCTGCGCCCTGGTGTCGTCGCGGGCCGCCCAGCGGGTGAGCGCGGCACCGAGAACGACCAGGTGGGCGTCGAGGCGGTCCGGAACGTCCGGGCCGGTCACCGCGGCGGCTCGCCGCCCCTCGCGGTGACGAGGCGCCGCTCGCCGGCCGGGGTGCGGCTCACTGCTCCGCCTGCTCGGCCAGGGCCTCGGCCAGGTGCTCCGCCGAGTCCTCGTTAAGGACCACGTCTCCGGGCTGCCAGTCCCAGCGCCTGGCGCACCACACCGGCCCGCCGTGGGTGCGGTTCACGACCCAGACTTGGTAGTTCGGCCAGTCGCGCTCCAGCGCGGTCACGGTGGCATCAGTAGGGTTTCCCATAGCCAAGGGCTCCGTCCTTGGTCAGGGCCCGGTTTGGTGTGGAAGCACCGGCCGGGCCCGTCTTCGTTCCGTAACTAGAACCTTACACCGCACACCCTAGGCTCCCATGGGCTGACGGTGTGAACTACCCGCACCGCAGGTCACCTAGGGTGACACCGTGGGTGGCGTTGATCATGACAGCAAGGTCCCGCCGTACCGGCAGGTCGCCGCGATCCTGCGCGGCCAGATCGAGGCCGGCGAGCTGGCGCCCGGCGCGCGGCTGCCGTCGATCGCGGGCCTGGTGCAGGAGTACGGGGTCGCGCGGGAGACCGCGGCGAAGGCGCTGCGGCTGCTGGTCAGCGAGGGCCTGGCCGAGGTAGTGCCCGGCTGGGGGACCTACGTCGCCGACCAGCCTGGCCCGCGCTAGCGCACATGCGTTCTTCTAAGAATCACGCCCCACTATGCCGCCAGCACCACCAGGCCAAACAAGCCCCCGGCTGGCACCTGCAACAGCCGCGCCCCGGCGTACTCACCTGGACCACCCCGGCCGGGCGCACCTACACCACCCAGCCCACCATCTACCCCAGCTAGGCCCTAGCCATCCCTTGCTAGGCCTCAGCCACTCCCTTGCTAGGCCTCAGCCCCGCTTGCTGGGCTCCATTCGATCAGCTCGGCCGCTGGGCTCCCGGCGCCGAGCCCGCCAGCGGAGTGGTGTCGAGGTACCTGACCTCGTAGACGCGCTCGGTGAACTTCCAGCCGTCCGGGGTGCGCTGGTAACGGTCGTGGTAGATGGCGTAGTTCAGCTCCGAACTGCCGTCGCGGAGGCGGATGACCTCTTGGATGTAAGCGCGGCCGGACGCGGTGTCGCCGTCAAGCCGGATCGTGCCCGGGTGGGTGGTCTGCACGAGATAGTCCACGAAACCCGGCACCCGCTCGCCCCAGGCGCGCATCTCCTCATGGCCGACGAGCTCGGCGGGGATCTTGGGCATCCGCCACACACCGTCCGGTGTGAACAGCGCCGCCACACGGTCGTAGTCGCGCATCATCACCGCGTCGGTGAACTCACCGCGCAGCGCCTCGATCTCGAAGCGGTCGGCGATGGCCTGAAAGTCGCTCATCGTTTCCTCCCTCGTCTGTGCTGCGGTGCCTTGGGCCTCATCCGTGGCGGTTCCGGCACGGGCGTCACCTGGTGACCCGCGCTGGGCCATCGAGGCGAAGGCGGCCGCGTCGTACAGCGCAGCGGCACGCTGATCGTTGTTGAAATCGACGAAGACGCCCGCGCTGCCCGGCCATGCCGCCGGCCCGGCCCGCTGTACCCAACTGCGCAGCGCCAGGGCTGCCCTAACCGGAGGGGGCAGCAGTTCAGGCTTCCGGGACCAGCCAGAGCGCGCCCAGCGGGGGAAGGGTCATCACGGCCGACGCTGGCTGGCCGTGCCAGGGCTCCGGCACGGCCTCGATGGAGCCGAGATTGCCCACTCCACTGCCGCCGTACCCGAAGGCGTCGGTGTTGACGATTTCCCGCCACCGGCCCGCTCTGGGCAGCCCGACCTGGTAGCGCGGGTGGGGCTGGCCGGAGAAGTTGATGATGCAGGCGAGGACGCCCGGGACGACTTGTGGGGCCGGCCCGTCCGCGCTGTCCGGTGCCGCCCCCCCGCCGGGCGAGCCGTCCGGCGCCGCCCCGTCGGCGGAGCTAGGGGCCACAACTGCTGGGCGTGCAGGGCTCACCGGCTCCCCGGAGAAGCGCAGGAACGACAGCACGTTGCCGCCCGCGTCGTTCGCGTCGATCCAGCCGAATCCCTCGGGGGAATAGTCCAGCGCCCACAGTGCCGGGTTCTCCCGGTAGGCCCGGTTCAGGTCGGTGACGAGCTGCTGTACGCCCGCGTGATGCTCGTCACCAAGCACCCACCAGTCCACGCCCCGGTCGGCGGACCACTCCGCGCCCTGCCCGAATTCAGAACCCATGAACAGCAGTTGCTTGCCGGGGTGGGCCCACATGTAGGCGAACAGCGCCCGCAGCCCGGCGAACTTGTTCCATTCGTCGCCGGGCATCTTGCCAAGCAGTGACCCCTTGCCGTGCACGACCTCGTCGTGGGACAGCGGCAGCACGAAGTTCTCACTGAACGCGTACATCAGCGAGAAGGTGATCTCGTTGTGGTGATAGTGCCGGAACACCGGGTCGTGTGCCAGGTAGTTCAGCGTGTCGTGCATCCAGCCGAGGTTCCACTTGAAGCCGAACCCGAGCCCGCCGAGGTGTACCGGCCGGGTCACGCCGGGCCAGGCGGTCGACTCCTCGGCGATCATCATGATTCCCGGTACCCGGCGGTAGCAGCTGGCGTTGACCTCGCGCAGGAACGAGACCGCGTCGGTGTTCTCCCGGCCGCCGTGCTCGTTGGGGGTCCACTGGCCCGGCTCGCGGGAGTAGTCGAGGTACAGCATCGAGGCCACGGCATCCACCCGCAGCCCGTCGATGTGGAAGTCCTCCAGCCAGTACAGCGCGTTGGCGACCAGGAAGTTGCGCACCTCGGGGCGGCCGAAATCGAAGATCAGCGTGCCCCAGTCCGGGTGCTCGCCGCGCCGCGGGTCGGCGTGCTCGTACAGCGGGGTGCCGTCGAAGCGGGCCAGCGCCCAGTCGTCCTTGGGGAAGTGCGCGGGCACCCAGTCGAGGATGACGCCGATCCCGGCCTGGTGCAGCCGGTCGACGAGGTAGCGGAAGTCGTCCGGGCTGCCGAACCGGGCGGTCGGGGCGTAATAGGACGTGACCTGGTAGCCCCAGGAGCCGCCGAACGGGTGCTCCGCCACCGGCAGGAACTCCACGTGGGTGAAGCCCATCGTGGTGACGTACGCGGTCAGTTCCCCGGCAAGTTCGCGGTAGGACAGGCCCGGCCGCCAGGAGCCGAGGTGCACCTCGTACACGCTCACCGGCTCCGCGGTCCGCTCCCCCCGGCCGCGCACGGCAAGCCAGTCCTCGTCTGCCCAGGTGTAACCGGAGGTGTACACGACCGATGCGGTGGCGGGCGGATGCTCGGCGCGGCTGGCCATCGGGTCGGCCTTGCGCCGCCACTGCCCGTCGGGCCCGCAGATGTCGAACTTGTAGTGGGTGCCGTCGCCGACGCCGGGCACGAACAGCTCCCAGATCCCCGAGCCGCCGAGCGAGCGCATCGGGTGGCCGCGTCCGTCCCAGTGGTTGAAGTCGCCGAGGACCCGCGCGCCCCGCGCGTTCGGTGCCCAGACGGCGAACGCGGTCCCGGTGACCTTGCCGAACCCGGTGCCGTCGGAGCCGTATCCGCGCACGTGGGCGCCGAGCACCCGCCACAGCTCCTCGTGCCTGCCCTCGCCGATCAGGTGCAGGTCGGTCTCGCCGAGCGTGGGCAGGAACCGGTACGGGGTGTCGGTCACCAGCTCCGGCGTCGTGGTGCCTGGTTCTGGCCCCGGGTAGGCGACGGCGATCCGGTAGTCGGGCACCTCGGCCATCGGCAGCGTGCCCGCGAATACCCCCTCGCGCAGGTGGGACAGGGGAAAGCGGCGGCCGTCGGTGAGCACCACGGCGACCGTGGCGGCCAGCGGCAGCAGGGCCCGGACGACGACCCCGTCCGGGCCGGGATGCGCGCCGAGCACGGCGTGCGGGTCATGGTGGAGGCCAGCGACGATCCGGTCGATCTCGCTCGGGTGCACGTCGTCCGCGGCACCGGGGCGGACCGGTCCGGCCTGGCGGGGCCCGGTCATGCCGCTCCGTCGGCGATCGAGCCGAGCGGGATCGGCAGCCAGGACGGCCGGTTTCTCGCCTCGTAAATCACTTCGTAAACCGCCTTGTCCAGGGTGAGGGCGCGTACCAGGATCCCATGCTTACCCGGATCTGCCCCGCCGGCCCGGGCGTATCCGGCGCAGAACGCGGTCTGGTTGCGCCGTGCCCAATCCCTGGCCGCCGCGCTGACCTGCTCGGGGTTCTCATGCCCGGCGAGCTGGAAGCGTGCGGCGTAGTCCAGGGAGCGCAGCATGCCCGCCACGTCGCGCAGTGCCGGGAAATAGGCCCGGCGGCGTTCCAGCGGAACCGCGGGCTCTCCCTCGAAGTCAAGCAGCACCCACCCGGCGTGGGTGCGCATCACCTGGCCCAGGTGGTAGTCGCCGTGGATCCGCTGCACCTCGAGCGGGTCGCTGAGCGTGGCCACGTCCTCGAACGCGGTCCGCAGTGCCCGGTCGTGGCGGGCCAGCCCCGGCACCGCGGCGACCGCCTGGTCCAGCCGGTACAGCATCTGCGCCGACATGTCGCGGTAGGCAGGGGCGGGCAATTCCTGGGTGCCGAAGGCCGCCGCGAGGTCGCGGTGTACCTCGGCGGTGGCCTCGCCGAGGCGGTGTGCCTCGCCGGAGAAGTCCCCGCCCGCCTGGGCCGCGTTCGTGGTGCCGCTCGCGTAGTAGTCGCGGACGCTGGTAGCGGCCAGCGACCAGCCGTCCACCGCGTTCCGCAGGTAGCTGGAGAGCACGGCGAGGACCGTGGGCAGGCCCTGAGCCTGCGTGGTGACCCAGCCCAGCGGCGCGGCCACGTGCTGGGAGCCCATCCTGGCCAGGGCGTCGGGCACCTCCAGGTCGGGGTTGGGGCCGGGAGAGAGCCTGCGGAACACCTTGAGGATGGCCTCCTCGCCGAACAGCAGGCTGGTGTTGCTCTGCTCGGCGGTAAGCACCAGGCTCTCCAGGCCCGTGTCGATCTGCGCGCCAGGCCGGCGGGCGAAGCGCAGCGGCCCGATCGACTCCCCGCTGGCGATCGCCTCAAGCAGGACCGCCGTCAGGCCCGGGTCGTGCAGGCCGTCATAGCCGATCATGTCCCCGTCCGCCTGGCCGATGCGGACATGCTCCAGCCGGTCGGGCAGATCCGCCCGCAAGCCCAGGAACAGTTGATACGAGTCCGTGCCCGAAGCGTGGGTGACAGCGACGATGAGGTGCTGGAGGCCGGGATCACCGGAAATCAGCGTGGTCTGCGCGACCACGGCCAGGTCGGTGATCGGTGTTCCCTTGCCGGCGAACCAGCGTTGTCCCGGCAGCCAGGCGGCCAGGGTCTCCGCAAACGTCATGACTGCCATCTACCCCGCCATAGCGGATTCACCGGCCCGGCGGGCCGCATAGCGGACTGCGGGGGGAGGTCACGGCGTCAGATCCGGTGGCTCCGTCCCCGGTCAGGCCTGCTGTTCCGGGCGAAGGCCCGGGAGCTGGAACCAGTAGAATCCGTGCCCCGGCAGGGTCAGCAGGTAGGGAAGGTCCCCGATGGGCGGGAACGTCACCCCACCCATGCACTCCACCGGCGTGATGCCCTTGAACCGGCGCAGGTCAAGCTCGACCGGCTGGGGGAACCTGGACAGGTTGTTGACACACAGGATGTGGTCGGCCAGGTCCACCCCGTCGCCGTCCTCCGGGCCGGTGTACTCCCGTACGAACGCCAGCACGCTGGGGTTGGACGAGCTCAGTTCCAGGTACCCACCGAGGCCGAAGACCGGGTGGCGCTTGCGGATCTCGATCATCCGCTTGGTCCAGTGCAGCAGCGACCCGGAGTTGCGCTGCTGCGCCTCCACGTTGAGCGCCTGGTAGCCGTAGATCGGGTCCATGTTCAGCGGCAGGTAGAGCCGCTGCGGATCGCAGGTGGAGAAGCCGGCGTTGCGGTCCGGGGTCCACTGCATCGGGGTGCGGACCCCGTCCCGGTCACCGAGCCAGATGTTGTCGCCCATGCCGATCTCGTCGCCGTAGTACATCACCGGCGAGCCGGGCAGCGACAGCAGCAGGGCGGTGAACAGCTCGAGCTGGTTGCGGTCGTTGTCGAGCAGCGGGGCGAGGCGGCGCCGGATCCCGATGTTCGCCTTCATCCGCGGGTCCTTGGCGTACTCGGCGTACATGTAGTCCCGCTCGTCGTCGGTGACCATCTCCAGCGTCAGCTCGTCGTGGTTGCGCAGGAAGATCCCCCACTGGCAGCCCTCGGGGATGGGCGGCGTCTGGGCCATGATCTCCGAGATCGGGTAGCGCTGCTCCCGGCGGACCGCCATGAAGATCCGCGGCATCAGCGGGAAATGGAAGGCCATGTGGCATTCGTCCCCGCCCACCGACGGGTCGCCGAAGTACTGCACCACGTCGGCCGGCCACTGGTTGGCCTCGGCGAGCAGCACCCGGTCCGGGTAGAGCCGGTCGATCTCGGACCGGACCCGCTTGAGGTACTCGTGGGTCTCCTTGAGGTTCTCGCAGTTGGTGCCCTCGCGCTCGTACAGGTAGGGCACCGCGTCCAGGCGGAACCCGTCGATGCCCAGGTCCAGCCAGAACCGCAGTACCTCCAGCATGTGGTCCTGGACTCGCGGGTTCTCGTAGTTGAGGTCGGGCTGGTGGGAGAAGAACCGGTGCCAGTAGTACTGGCCGCGGACCGGGTCGTAGGTCCAGTTCGACTGCTCGGTGTCGACGAAGATGACCCGCGCCTCCGGGTAACGCTCGTCCGTATCCGACCAGACATAGAAGTCGCCATACGGACCCTCGGGGTCGGACCGGGACGCCTGGAACCACGGGTGTGCGTCGCTGGTGTGGTTCATGACCAGGTCCGCGATGACCCGCATGCCCCGTTCGTGGGCGCCGTCGACGAGTTCCACGAAATCGCCGAGGATGCCGAACTCCGGCAGGATCGAGGTGAAATCCGCGATGTCATACCCGCCGTCCCGCAGCGGCGAGTTGTAAATGGGCAGCAGCCAGATGCAGTCGATCCCCAGCCATTGCAGGTAGTCCAGCCGCGAGGTGAGCCCGCGCAGGTCCCCGGTGCCGTCGCCGTTGGAGTCGTGGAAACCGCGGACAAGCACCTCGTAGAACAGCGCGTGCTTATACCAGTGCGGGTCGCGCGGCTTGTCGAAAGAGAACGGATCGGGAACCGGCTCACCGGGAGGCGGATTGAAGGTTCCCTGCGTTGTGGCGGAGGGCCGCCCGGCAAGCCCGGGCTGGATCGGTTTCGGCTGTGCGGCCACTCATTTCTCCCCTAGCGACGAACTTATGCCGCCGTCACGCCATTGGGCCGGGTGTGACGGTGAATATGTGGGCTGGTGCAGTCGCCGGATCGAGGCGCACGTAGTTGGCTTGACCCCACTGGTAGGACTCTCCGGTCAGCTCGTCTGTGACAACGAACTGCGACCGATCGTCCACTCCGAGTGCGGGCATGTCAAGCCATACGGTGCCCTCTCGCGGCTGGTGTGGATCCAGGTTCACGACGGCCAGCACGGTGTCCGCGTCCCGGCTGCTGCGCTTGGAAAAGCACATCAGTCCGGGCTGGTCGACGTAATGGAACCGTAGGTTACGCAACCAGTGCAGTGCCGGGTGGGATCTCCGTATCAGGTTGAGGCGTGTGATGAACGGCGCGATGCCCGCCGGCCCACGTTCCGCCGCTTCCCAGTCCCGCGGCCGGTAGGCGAATTTCTCCGAGTCCAGGTATTCCTCGCTGCCCGGCCGCACCGGCACGTTCTCGCACAGCTCGAATCCCGAGTACACGCCCCAGGTCGGCGACAGCAGTGCGGCGAGGGTGGCCCGCACCTTGAACGCCGGCGGCCCGCCATGCTGCAGGTACTCGGTGAGGATGTCGGGTGTGTTGGTGAAGAAGTTCGGCCGCATGTACGCGGCCGCGTCCCCGCTCAGCTCGCGCATGTACTCGGTGAGTTCTCCCACGGTGTTGCGCCAGGTGAAGTAGGTGTAGGACTGGTGGAACCCGATCTTGGCGAGGGCGTGCATCATGGGCGGGCGGGTGAACGCCTCGGCCAGGAAGATCACGTCGGGGTCGGTGCTGTCCACCTCGGCGAGCAGGCGCTCCCAGAACGCCAGCGGCTTGGTGTGCGGGTTGTCCACCCGGAATATCCGCACCCCGTGGCTCATCCACAGGCGCACGACGCGCAGCACCTCGGCATACAGCCCGGCGGGGTCGCGGTCGAAGTTCAGCGGGTAGATGTCCTGGTACTTCTTGGGCGGGTTCTCCGCATACGCAATGGAACCGTCGGCGCGCTGGGTGAACCAGTCCGGGTGCTCGGTGGCCCAGGGATGATCCGGCGAGGTCTGCAGCGCGAGGTCGAGCGCCACCTCCATGCCCAGTTCGCGGGTGCGGGCCACGAACGCGTCGAAGTCAGCGAACGTGCCAAGCTCTGGGTGGATCGCGTCGTGGCCGCCATCCGGTGACCCGATCGCCCAGGGCGATCCGGGGTCGCCGGGCCCCGCGTGCAGGGCGTTGTTGCGGCCCTTGCGGGCCGTGGTCCCGATGGGATGGACCGGGGGCAGGTAGACCACGTCGAAGCCCATCCGGGCGATCGGCTCCAGCCGGCACATGGCGGTGCGCAGCGTGCCGCCCTGGGGCTCGCGGCGCCCCATCGGGTCGGCCTGCACGCCCTCCGAGCGGGGGAAGTACTCATACCAGGCCCCGTAAAGCGCCCGCTTCCTGTGCACCACCAGCGGGTACACGGCCGACCTGGTGAGCAGTTCGCGCAGCGGCGCCGCGTCGAGGATCGCGGCGATCTCCTCGTCGTCGGCGGCGGCCAGCCGGTCCCAGGGGGCGATCCCCCGGTCGCCCAGCCGCGCCGCCGCGGCCGCCAGCGCCGACCGGTGCGAGACCGGCCGCAGCGGCGACCGGGCCGCGCGGTCGAACAGGATGGCCCCCTCCGCCAGCATCAGTTCCACGTCCTGGCCGCGCGGGACCTTGATGCCGGCGTCGTGGCGCCAGTGGCCGATCGGGTCGCCCCAGGCCTCCACGTGGAACCGCCACCGGCCCTCGCCGTCCGGTGTGACGTCGGCCGCATAGCGGTCCATGCCGGGGAGTATCTCCCGCATCCTGGCCAGCGGCTGGCGCTGGCCGTCCGGGCCGCGCAGCACCACTCCGGCGCCGGGAATCTCATGTCCCTCACGGAACACGGTCGCGCTGACCCCGAAGGTTTCCCCGATGACGGCCTTGGCCGGGCGGCGCCCGCAGTCGAGCACGGGCGCCACGTCGCTGATCACTATCCGACCGATCACCCCAGAACGCTACCCAGCGGGATGCGGGTGCACTCATGCCGCCCCGCTCGCTGTCTCCGTATAGGGTCGCTCTGCGTGAGAGCCATCCGCACGTTCACGGTCCGTGCCTCGCTGCCCGAGCCGCTGGCCCCGCTGCACGACCTGATGCTCAATCTGCGCTGGTCCTGGCATGCCGGTACCCGGGAGCTGTTCACCGCGCTCGACCCGGCCGGCCGCGAGCGGGCGGGCCACGACCCGATCGCGCTGCTCGGCGAGGTGCCCCCCGAGCATCTGGCCGCGCTGGCCGCCGACGGGGGATACCTGGACCGGCTGCACCGCGCGGCCGCGGACCTGCGGGAATACCTGTCCGCGGCGCGGTGGTATCAGCGCAGCGGTGGCGTGGCTGACGGCGCGCCGCCAGCGGCCATCGCCTATTTCTCCCCGGAGTACGGGCTGGCCGCCGCGCTGCCGCAGTACTCCGGCGGGCTCGGCATCCTGGCCGGCGATCATCTCAAGGCGGCCAGCGACCTGGGCGTCCCGCTGATCGGGGTGGGGCTGCTCTACCGGCATGGCTATTTCAGCCAGTCGCTGTCGCCGGAGGCCTGGCAGCTCGAGCGCTATCCGGCGGGCGACCCGAACGGCCTGCCGCTCACCCTGCTGCACGGCACCGACGGCTCGCCGGTGACCGTGGAGCTGGCCTTGGGCGAGGGTGGCACGCTGGCGGCGCAGGTATGGCTGGCACAGGTGGGCAGGGTGCCGCTGCTCCTGCTCGACTCCTACGTGGAGCAGAACGAACCGGGGCTGCGGGAGGTCACCGACCGGCTCTACGGCGGCGGCAGCGAGCACCGGCTGCGCCAGGAACTGCTGCTGGGGATGGGCGGCGTGCGGGCGGTGCGCGCCTACTGCGCGCTGACCGGCCATCCGCAGCCCGAGGTCTTCCACACCAACGAGGGCCACGCCGGGTTCCTGGGCCTGGAGCGGATACGTGAGTACGCCGCGCAGGGGGTGAGCTTCGCCGAAGCGATCGAACTGTGCCGGGCCGCCACCGTGTTCACCACGCACACCCCGGTGCCCGCCGGGATCGACCGGTTCGCCAGGGACCTGGTCGAGCGCGAGTTCGGCGGCACCGCCGCCGATCCCGCGCTGCCACTGGACCGCGTGCTGGCCCTGGGCGCGGAGACCTACCCGGGCGGGGACCCGGCCGTGTTCAACATGGCCGTGATGGGCATGCGCCTGGCCCAGCGGGTCAACGGCGTGAGCGAACTGCACGGCCGGGTGAGCCAGGAGATGTTCGCGGGCCTGTGGCCGGGGTTCGACGCCAGCGAGGTGCCGATCGGCTCGATCACCAACGGCGTCCACGTCGCCACCTGGGTGGCTCCGGAGATCCTCGGCTGCGGCAAGGGCGACCCCGGGGGGCAGCCCGGCCCGGGGCCGGACGACGGCCCGGCCTGGGACGCGATCGCCGAGACCGGGCCGGCCAGGCTCTGGGAGATCCGCGGCATGCTGCGCCGCCGGCTGGTCGCCGAGGCGCGGGAGCGGCTGCGCACGTCCTGGCGGCAGCGCGGTGTGTCCGAGGCCGAGCTGGGCTGGACCCACCACGCGCTGGGCGAGAACGTGCTGACCATCGGCTTCGCCCGGCGGGTGCCGTCCTACAAGCGGCTCACCCTGATGCTGCACGACCCGGAGCGGCTGACCGCGCTGCTGCTTGACCCGCACCGCCCGGTGCAGCTGGTGATCGCGGGCAAGGCGCATCCCGCCGACGACAGCGGCAAGCAGCTCATACAGCAGATGGTCAGGTTCGCCGACGACCCGCGGGTGCGGCACCGCATCGTGTTCCTCCCCGACTACGACATGGAGCTGGCCGCGGCCATGGTCCAGGGCTGTGACGTGTGGCTGAACAACCCGCTGCGGCCGCTTGAGGCGTGCGGCACCTCCGGCATGAAGTCCGCGCTGAACGGCGGCCTCAACCTGTCGGTGCGGGATGGCTGGTGGGATGAGTGGTTCGACGGCGAGAACGGCTGGGCCATACCGTCGGCCGACGACGTGGCCGACCCGGCCCGGCGCGACGAGCTGGAATCCGCCGCCATGTACGACCTGCTTGAGGAGGTGGTGGCCCCGCTGTTCTACGACACCGGTGCCAGCGGGCTGCCGCAGCGGTGGCTGGAGATGGTCGCGCATACCCTCGCCGGGCTCGGGCCGCGGGCGCAGGCGGCCAGGATGGTCCGGCAGTACGTGGAGACCCTCTACGTGCCCGCCGCGCGCGCGTCCCGCGCCCTGGCAGGCGAGACCGGCGGCTTCGCGGCAGCGCGCGAACTGGCCGTGTGGAAGCAGCGGGTGAAGGCGGCCTGGCCCGCGGTGCGGATCGAGCACATCGAGGCGGGCGACGGGGATCGCGGCCCGGGTGAGTGGCTGCCGGTCCGGGCGAGCGTGGCCCTGGGCGAGCTGTCACCGCAGGACGTCACGGTCGAGGTGATCTGCGGCCGGGTGAACGACGAGGAGGACATCGTCGAGCCAGCCGCCAGCGCACTGGCGCCCGACGGGCCCGCCAGCGCCGAGGGCACCTTCCGCTACGCCGGGGAGGCGCGGCTGGGCCGGCCTGGCCCGTTCGGGTACACGGTGCGCGTCGTGCCCAGCCATCCGCTGCTGGCCAGCACCGCCGAGCTGGGCCTGGTCACCTACCCCCACGCCCCCGAGGGAATGACCAACGGCGATCTCCGCTGAGGCTGGCCAGAAGCGGTTACTGGGGTTCTTAGTAGTAACTCTATGCATGTAAACCGATGCGCTCTGTATCTCGTCTCACTAGAGTGTGTCTTGTAGGTCTATCCCGAGTTGGCGCAGATCTGCGAGATATGTGACCCAGTGCCCCCGGAGCGCACCGCCAACTGCGCGCGTCAGCGGGGGCGACCGTCAGAGCCCTGGGGGGGCCAATGAGGGACACAACCCCGCATGCATTAGGACTGCCCGGCCGTGTCACTTTCGTCGCCGCCCGAGCCCACCACACGAAAGGACCACAGCCATGAGGTCAGACATCCAGCCAGACAGCCCGCTGCTCACCCCGGCGGAGGTCGCTGCGCTGTTCAGGGTCGATCCCAAGACCGTCACCCGCTGGGCGCAGCAGGGCAAGCTCCGCTCGATCCGGACCCTGGGCGGGCACCGCCGCTACCGCGAAGCCGAGGTCCAGGAATTCCTCCACCGGCCTCAGCACCAGGGTTGACTGCCTGCGAAGAGTAACCCTGCCCCCACTTCCCGGCTTATCGCTCGTGCTAGGCCGGGATGCCCGAACCTGGCTGGCGTGCGAGCGGAGGCCAGCCACGAACTACGATTCCCGCATGGAGTTCGTACGGGTAGAGCGCGCTGAGGCGATCGCGACCATCCGGCTTGACCGGCCACCGATGAACGCGCTCAACGCGCAGGTTCAGGATGAGATCGCGGCCGCCGCCGCGGCGGTCGATGCCGACCCCGCGGTACGCGCTGTGGTGCTCTTCGGCGGTGACAAGGTCTTCGCGGCCGGGGCCGACATCAAGGAGATGGCGGAGGCCAGTTTCGCCGAGGTGGCCCTGGACAGCCGCCGGCTGCAGGCCGCCTTCACCACGGTGGCCAGGATCGGCAAGCCGGTCGTGGCCGCGGTCACGGGCTACGCGCTCGGCGGTGGCCTGGAGCTGGCGCTGTGCGCCGACTTCCGGGTGGCGGGCGAGGGCGCCAGGGTCGGTCAGCCCGAGATCCTCCTCGGTATCATCCCCGGGGCCGGCGGCACCCAGCGGCTGCCACGGCTCATCGGGCCCGCCCGGGCCAAGGACATCGTGTTCACCGGCCGCTTCGTCGGCGCGGTGGAGGCGCTCAGTATCGGCCTCGTGGACAAGGTGGTGCCTGACGCCGAGGTCTACCGGGTGGCGCATGACCTGGCGGCCCAGTTCGCCGATGGCCCGGCCGTGGCCCTCCGCGCGGCCAAGCAGGCCATCGACGCCGGGCTCGAGGCCGACCTGGACACCGGCCTGGAGATCGAGCGGCTGAACTTCGCCGCATTGTTCGCAACTGAGGACCAGCGTGCGGGAATGCGCAGTTTCATCGAGAATGGGCCTGGGAAAGCCACCTTTGCCGGGCGCTGACCCGGGGGCGGGTGACGGGCCCGCAGTAATCCGGGCAAGGAGCAAGCCGATGCATCCGCTGATCATCGCCGGTCGATCCGGCCCCGCCGCGCGGGCCCGGCCATGACCGAGCCCGGCGACGGCGTGTCCCTGGAGGAGATCACCGCCGCCTTGCGCGCGGACAGCGCCGACGTCGCGCTGTACGCCCGGGTGCTCACCGAGTCCCTGGGGGACGCGCTGCCGCCGGGGTGCGTGGTGGTCGACAGGGACCGGACCATGTCGGACCGGATGCGCGGGCGCCCCGGGCAGGTCACTAAGGTGACGGTGCGGCTCGGTGAGAAGGTGCTGACCCTGGCGACGGCGCCGGGCCGCCCGCCCGCCGCGGAGATCTGCCGCGAGGTACGGGGCGTCGTTCTCTCCCGCAAGCCCGCTGGCATGCAGGAATGGGTGGACGAACTGGCCAGGGAACTGGCCGCGCACGCACAGCAGAACGCACACGCGGCCGAGGTGCTGCGCAAGCTCGTCGCAGGTTCCTAAGACAGCACCCGGCGGCCGTCACGGCCGATCCGGGCGGGGATACGGAAGGGGGCTCCGTAGTCTGGGACATGCCATGAACGATCAGGACCTGATGCCGGAGCAGCTCGGGGAATACCGCCTGCTCGACCGGATCGGCGAGGGCGGCATGGGGGTTGTCTTCCTGGCCCGCGACCGCCGCCACCGGACGGTCGCGCTCAAGGTCCTGCGTTCCAGCGTGGCGGGTGACCCGACGGCGCGGCGGCGGCTCGCCCGTGAGGTCGAGACGATGCAGCGGGTGCGCAGCCCGAACGTGGCCGAGGTGATCGACGCGGACCTCGACGGGAACACCCCGTACATCGTGACCCGGTTCGTGCCCGGCCGGACCCTGGACGACGTGGTGACCCAGGACGGCCCGCTGCGCGCGGCGGCGCTGTCCCGGCTGGCCGCCGGGCTCGCCGACGCCCTGGTCGCGGTGCACGCCGCCGGGGTGGTCCACCGCGACGTCAAGCCGGGCAACGTGATGCTGTTCCAGGACACGCCCGTGGTGATCGACTTCGGGATCGCGCAGGGACCGGACGCGACCCGGCTGACCATGACCGGGATGTTCATGGGCACCCCGGGCTACCTGGCCCCCGAGGTGATCGAGGGCCGGCCGAGCAGCGAGGCCTCCGACGTGCATGCCTGGGGGGCCACGGTGGCGTTCGCAGCCATCGGGCGGCCACCGTACGGCACCGGCCCGTACGAGGGCATCTTCTACCGCATCGTGAACGGGCAGGCCGACCTGACCGGGACTCCGGGGCCGCTGCTGCCGCTGCTGGCCGCCGCGCTCGCCAGGGATCCCGCGCACCGGCCATCCGCGGTGCAACTGCGCGCCCAGGCGGCGGTGCTCGACCCCGCCACTCTCGTTATGAATCATGGACTCACCGGCCAGGCGGCGCCGGGGAGCGCGACCGCGGGCACCGCAACGAGAGCGGAGGCCGCGGCCGGTGCCGCGCCAGGTGCCGTGCCGGGTGGGCCGGCCGCCTACGTGCCGCCCGCTCCGGTGGCGAGCGGGCCGGCGGGCTATGTGCCGGCGACCGTCCCCGCCCCTGGCGCTGGCGGGCCGACCGTGCTGCCCGCGCCCGGGTCCCCGGAAGCGCTGGGCTGGCCGGGCGTGGTCGCGGGCAACGGAGCGGGTCCCGCGGCGCGCGGGCCAAGCACCCGCCCGATCGCCGAGGGACGGCCACTCCCGGACGACCTGGCGGACGTGCTCACCCCGGTCAGCTACGCCGGTCGCGGCGTCGCGCCGCAGGCCGGGGGCGCCGCGGCCGGGCCAGCCCCGGCTTCGGCGGCCCGGCCGGCGACCGCGCCGGAGCCGGCCAAACGCTCGCTCGTGCAGCCGCTCATGGTGGTTGCGGCGGTCGTGCTCATGGCCAGCATCAGCGTGGTCCTGCCGGTGGCGGGCACCGCGGCCGCGCTGCTGCTGATCGCGGTGCTGCGCACGGCCGGCCTGGTCCAGCGCCGGACCACCGCGCGCCGCACCGCCCGCGGGGCCCGGGCGATGGACCCGGTCGTCACCGTGGTCACACTGCCCTGGTCCCTGCTGCGCGCGCTGTTCGCGATGCTGGTCCTCGCGCCGTTCGCGCTGGCCGCCGCCGCGCTCGCGGCCGGCATCACGGTCGCGGTCTCGGCGGGGGCCTGGCCCTACCGTGCCCTCGCCTACGCCGCGGGCGCGCTGGTGCTGTTCTACGGGCTCGGGCCGGGTTCCGGCATGCCGCGAGCCCAGCTCCGGCGGTTCTTCGGCACGTTCACCAAGAGCCCCGCGGTGCGGATCGTGGTGGTGCTCGGGCTGGCCGCGCTCGCCCTCGGGGCGCTCACGGCAGCGGTGTCCTCGCCCGCGGTCTACTGGCCGACCGTGGTCCCCGCGAATTTCGTCCACTTCGGGGTGACCCATCTGGGGCCGCTGCGCCGGCTCGGCCACCTGGCCCATCTGCGCGGGGCGGCGCGCAGGTAGGAGAATCAGGCGGGGCGGTGGCCGATGCCGTTGGGCTGGCCCGCGCCGCGGCAGCCGTCGGCCTGGCCGGCCGGGCGCGCCGTTCGCCGGGGTGGCGGCACCACGCCCGGCACCGGGGCGGTGGCCGGGGGCTCGGCACGGTCGGCCGCGCCGGACTGCGGCGGGCGGTCCGCCCGCTCGGCCGGCGGCAGGGGACGGACCAGGCCGAGGGCGATCACCTCATTGGCCAGCCGGACTCGCCGGTTCTGGCCCTCTGGGATCCGGAATTTCTGGTAGAGGCGCAGCAGGTGCTGCTTGACGGCCGCCTCCGTCACGACCAGGTCGGCCGCTATCTCCCGGGCCGTCGCGGGGGCCACGAAAGCCTCGTCGGACAGGGCAGGGCGGCACAGCGACGTGAGGACGTCCAGTTCGCGGCGGGTGAGCTCGGGGCTCGCCGAGCGCCGCAGCTCGACTTCGGCGGCGATGTCTTCCCTGGGGATGCCGCCCACCCGGCAGCGTGCCGCGCCGAAGCTGAGCACGTCGCCTTCCTCGAGGACCCTGCGGGCTACCAGCCGCCCGTTGACCCGGGTCCCGTTACGCGATAAACCCAGGTCAGCGACGTAAGCGTACGGGCCGTGGCGGACGATCTCGGCATGCAACCGCGAGACGCTCGGATCGGCCAGCCGGATGTCGACCCCGGTACCACGCCCGATCGTCGTCACCGCCTCGGCCAGCGGGATGACGTCGCCGGTCTCTTCGATGCGAATGTAAGGCCCCTCCACAAGGTTCTCCTGCCTGCCTATGTAGCGACTGAGGTCTTACGGTCTGGTTACCCCTCCGGGGCTACTTCCTATCACCCGTGCGGCGATTGGTCCCGCCGCACGGCCGCTCACCGGGGGCCCCTCCGGCGGTCCCGCAGGGCCGACGGAACTGGTCGCGGGCGGTCGCCAGTACACTGCCGACGGGCCATGCGGAAGGAAAAGAAAATGGCGGACAAGCCGGCCAGGGGCTCTGCACCGGCGTGTTCTCGGTGAGCCGGATGGCGGGCTGGACGGCCCACGTGATCGAGCAGCACGCGGACAACAGGCTGATCCGCCCGGACAGCGAGTACATCGGCGAGCGCGGGCTCACCTGGATCCCGGCCGGCCAGCGGTGAGCCGGTCGGCGTCAGACGCCGGAGGATGGCTGGCGTACCTGCTCGTGCTGGCGGGCGTCGCGGCCGTTTGCGCCGGGCTGTGGGCGGGCGGCGCACAGGCCGCCAAGGGGGGTACGTTGGCACTGGCGGGCGTCATGTTCGCCGCTGCACTTGCCAGGCTGGCACTCCCGGAAAGCCGGGCCGGCCTGCTCGCATCGAGGAAGCGCCGCACGGACGTGGTCACGCTGGCCGCCCTGGCCACCGGGCTGCTGGCCGGGGGGCTGCTGCTCCCGGTGCCACTGTGAGGTGAGCCAGGCCACTGCCGGGGGCAGGCCGGGCCGCGCGTGACAACGGTGTCAGGCCGCAGAAGGGAAGGAACAAGCTCCAATGCCCAAGATCAAGGTAGCCAATCCCGTCGTCGAACTCGACGGCGACGAGATGACCCGGATCATCTGGAAGTTCATCAAGGACAAGCTCATCCTGCCTTACCTGGATGTGGACCTGAAGTACTACGACCTGTCGGTCACCCACCGCGACGAGACCGACGACCAGGTCACTGTGGACGCGGCGCACGCGATCAAGAAGTACGGCGTCGGGGTCAAGTGCGCCACGATAACCCCCGACGAGGCGCGCGTCGCCGAGTTCGGGCTGAAGCGGATGTGGCGCTCGCCCAACGGCACGATCCGCAACATCCTCGGCGGCGTGGTGTTCCGCGAGCCGATCGTGGTGCACAACGTCCCCCGGTTCGTCCCCGGCTGGACCAAGCCGATCATCATCGGCAGGCACGCCCACGGCGACCAGTACCGGGCCACCGACTTCGTGGTCCCCGGCCCGGGCCGGGTGCTGATCACCTACGAGCCGGACGAGGGTACCCGCGCGAACGGCTTCCAGCTCGAGGTCAGCCGGTTCACCGGCAGCGGCGTCGCCATGGGCATGTACAACTACGACGACTCGATCAGGGACTTCGCCCGCGCGACCATGCGGTACGCGCTCACCCGCGGCTACCCGCTGTACCTGTCCACCAAGAACACGATCCTCAAGGCCTACGACGGGCGCTTCAAGGACCTGTTCGCCGAGGTGTACGAGTCCGAGTTCAAGGCGGAGTTCGAGTCGTCCGGGATCACCTACGATCACCGGCTGATCGACGACATGGTCGCCCAGGTCCTCAAGGGCGACGGCGGCGTCGTCTGGGCGTGCAAGAACTACGACGGTGACGTGGAGTCCGACGTGGTCGCCCAGGGCTTCGGCTCGCTGGGCCTGATGACCAGCGTGCTGATGACCCCGGACGGGCGCACGGTGGAGGCCGAGGCCGCGCACGGCACGGTGACCAGGCACTACCGCATGCACCAGCAGGGCAAGGCCACCTCGACCAACCCGATCGCCTCCATCTTCGCCTGGACGCGTGGCCTGGCGCACCGCGGCGAGCTTGACGGCACCCCGGAGGTCACCAGGTTCGCGGAGACTCTGGAGAAGGTCTGCATACAGACCGTGGAAAGCGGCAAGATGACCAAGGACCTGGCCGTGCTGATCGGTGCTGGCGCGCCGTTCCTGAACACCGAGGACTTCCTGGCGGCGCTGGACGACAACCTCCGCGCCGCGATGGGCTCCTGAGCGCGAGCCGTCCGGACACGCTGCCTGAGCACGCAGAAGGAGACCTGAAGAGATGGCCCGCAAGGGGAAGGTAGCCGTGGTCGGCGCCGGGTTCTACGGCTCGACCACGGCGCAGCGGCTGGCCGAGTACGACATTTTCGACGAGGTCGTGCTCACCGACATCATCGAAGGAAAGCCGGAAGGGCTCGCGCTGGACATGAACCAGTCGCGCCCGGTCGAAGGCTTCGAGACCAAGATCACCGGGCAGACCACCGGCCCGGCCGGTGAGGGCTACGAGGCGATCGCTGGCTCCGGCATCGTCATCGTCACCGCGGGGCTGGCCCGCAAACCGGGCATGAGCCGGATGGACCTGATCGAGGTCAACGCCAGGATCGTCCGCGCCGTGGTGGAGAACGTGGTGAAGCACGCGCCCGAGGCCGTGCTCATCGTGGTCTCGAACCCGCTGGACGAGATGACCGCGCTGGCGGCCAAGGTTTCCGGTTTCCCCTCGCACCGGGTGATGGGCCAGGCGGGCATGCTGGACACGGCCAGGTTCAGCTACTTCGTCGCCGAGCGCCTCGGCGTGCCGGTGTCCTCGGTGCGCACGCTCACCCTCGGCTCGCACGGGGACACCATGGTCCCGGTGCCTTCGGCGTGCACGGTGGACGGCGCGCCGCTGGCCGGGCTGCCCGCCGCCGACATCGAGGCGCTGGTGGAGCGGACCAGGCAGGGCGGCGCGGAGATCGTCGCGCTGCTCAAGACCGGATCCGCGTACTACGCGCCGTCCGCGGCCGCGGCCAGGATGGCCCGGGCCGTGGCCGAGGACGCGGGCGCGGTCATGCCGGTGTGCGCGTGGGTCGACGGCGAGTACGGCATCTCCGGCGTCTACCTGGGCGTCGAGGCCGAGCTTGGCGCCACGGGGATACGCCGGGTCGTGGCCCGTGACCTGACCGAGCCGGAACTGACCGCGCTGCGCGAGGCGGCCGGGGCGGTACGCGAAAAGCAGGCCTCGGTCGCCAGCCTCTGACCGCCGGGGTCAGCGGGTGAGGCGGCGCACGGCCAGTTCGGTGAACAGGGCCGCGCCGTCGGCCAGCACCATGTCGTCGAACACGGCCAGCGCGGAGTGGTTGAACGGCGCCGCGGCCGGGTCCACGCCCGGCGGGCACGCGCCCAGCATGATGAAGGCCCCGGGAACCTGCTCCAGTACGTAGGAGAAGTCCTCGGCCCCCGCCATCGGGCTGGCCTGCGGGTAGAACCGGTCCTCGCCGAGGAAGTCCGCCACCACGCCGGCGGCGAACTGCGCCTCACCACCGTCGTTGATGGTCACCGGGTAGGAGCCGGTGAACTCCGCCGTCGCGGTGAGCCCGTGCGCCGCGGCGATCTCGTGCACCAGGCGGACCGCCGATTCCCGCACCAGGGCCCGGGACTGTGGGGAGAACGAGCGGATGGTCAACTCCAGCCGGGCCTCGTCAGGGATGACGTTGTTCGTGGTACCCGCGTGGAAGCTGCCCACCGTGATGACCACCGGGTCGAAGATGTCGAAACGGCGGGTCACCATCACCTGCAGCGCCGTCACGATCTCGCAGGCCACGGGAATGGGGTCGGCCGCGTGGTGCGGCTGGGAGCCGTGGCCGCCGCGGCCGGTGACGGTGACGTCCAGCGCCTCGGCCGCGGCCATCATCGGCCCCTCCCGGCTGCTGAACACCCCGAAGGGCAGCTCGGCCGACGCGACGTGCAGCGCGTAGGCGGCGGCCGCCCGCTCGCCGGCCGCGTCGAGCACCCCCTCTTCGATCATGTACTCGGCGCCGCCGCAACCCTCCTCGCCCGGCTGGAACATGAACACCACGCTGCCGGGCAGTTCCGCCCGGCGCGCGGACAGCAGCCGCGCCGCCCCGACGAGCATCGCCGAATGCAGGTCATGCCCGCAGGCGTGCATGGTGCCGTCGGTACGGGACGCGAAGTCGAGCCCGGTCCGCTCGGCGACCGGCAGCGCGTCCATGTCGGCCCGCAGCAGCACGGCCGGCCCGTCTCCGCCCCCGCCCCGCAGCACCGCGGTGACCGAGGTCAGCGCCGAGCCGAGGGTGACCTCAAGTGGCAGGCCGTCCAGCGCGGCGACGATCTTCTGCTGGGTCCGCGGAAGCTGCAGGCCGATCTCGGGCTCGGCGTGGATGGCGCGCCGCAGGTGGGTGAGTTCGCCCGCGATCGCCGTCGCGTCCTCGGTGACTGCCATCTCATACTCCTCGCTCGTGTCCGTGCCAGCCGTGGCCAGAATGTCCTGGGCGGGGTGGCGGGGTCAGGGCTACTTGGGCGGGGTGGCGGGGTCAGGAATACTTGGGCGGGGTGGCGGGGTCAGGAATACTTGGGCGGGGTGGCGGGGTCAGGAATAAGAGTATGCGGCGTGCCCCCGCGGAGGGCGGCGCGTCCAGGAACACCGGCGGCGGCCAGCCCTGTCCCGCGTACCCGGCCCGCACCGCCGCGCGGACCGCCGCGCTGTCGGCGGGCGCCAGCGCGATCACCGACCCGCCGAAACCGCCGCCTACCATCCGTGCGCCCAGGGCACCGGCCGCCTCGGCCGCCTCGGCCGCCACGTCGGCCTGCGGCCAGGAGATCTCGAAGTCGTCCCGCAGCGAGGCGTGCGAGTCGTGCAGCAGCCGGCCGAGCCCACCCCACGCCCGCCTCCCCATTCCCCCTTCACTTGCGCCGAGCAGGTCCACCGCCGACAGCACCCGGCAGTTGTCCGAGACCACGTGGCGGGCCCGGCGGGCCAGCACCGGGTCCGCGATCGCCGCCGTCCGCGCCGGGTCGGCCACGTCGCGCAGGCTGGGCACGCCGAGCGCCCGGGCCGCCTGCTCGCATTCGGCCCGGCGCTCCGCGTACCTGCCGTCGGTCAGCGCGTGCCGGGCACCGGTGTCCACCACGAGCAGCGCGAGCCCGGCCGCCGCCGGGCTGAACGGCACCGGGGTGGTCTGTCCGCTGCGGCAGTCGAGCAGCAGCGCGTGCCCCGCCTCGCAGAGCAGCGACGCGGACTGGTCCATGATCCCGCTGGGCACACCGACCATCTCGTTCTCCGCCCGCCTGGCCAGCCGGGCGAGTTCGGTTCGTGGCACGTCCGCCCCGTACAGGTCGGCGAGGGCGATCGCCACCGCGCACTCGATCGCGGCCGAGGACGACAGGCCAGCGCCTGCGGGCAGGTCGGAATCGATGACCAGGCTGGCCCCGCCCACGGGGAGGCCGGCCTCCCGCATGGCCCAGGCGACACCGGCCGGGTAGGCGGCCCAGCCGGTCACGCCGCCGGGGCCGAGCCGCCGCAGTGGCACGACGGCCTGGTCCTGCGACTGCAGCGAGCGGATGTCCAGCACGCCGTCGCCGCGCCGCGCGGCGGCTGCCACCACGCCCCGGTCCAGCGCGAACGGCAGCACCCAGCCGGAGTTGTAGTCGGTGTGCTCACCGATCAGGTTCACCCGGCCCGGCGCGTGCCAGACGCCCTCGGGCTGCGCGCCGTGCCAGGCCCGGAACCGGGCCGCGGCCTGGTCCGCCACCGCCGCAAGGCTCACCGCTCGGCGCGCCGGGCCGGCCATGCCGGGAGCGGACCGCTCCAGGCTGAACTGCCAGGCATCCGCGACCATCGCGGCCAGCCCGCGTTCGGCACGCCAGCCGAGATCGGCGTGGATCCGGCCGGAGGAGGCGACGAGCACCGCCGGGTCACCCGGCCGGCGCGGGCCGAACTGGGAGCCGATCTCCCGGCCGGTCACCTCGCGGCAGGCGCTGAGCACCTCGAGGTTGGAGAACCCGGCGCCGCTGCCCAGGTTGTAGACCCGGTGCTCGCCGGGCACGCACGCCGCCAGGGCGAGCATGTGCGCCCGGGCCAGGTCGGTGACGTGGATGTAGTCGCGGACGCAGGTGCCGTCCGGGGTGGGGTAGTCGGCGCCGAACAGCCGCACCCCATCCCCCTGCACCGTGCCCAGGGCCACCGCCAGGATGCTGGGGATCAGGTGCGTCTCCGGGTTGTGCCGCTCGCCCAGCCACCGCCCGTCCGGCCCGGCCGCGGCGCCCGCCACGTTGAAGTAGCGCAGGCTCACCGCGCCGATCTTGTGCATCCTGGCGTGCTCGGCCAGTGCCGTGTCCACGGCCAGCTTGGAGGCACCGTACGGGCTGGTCGGCCGGGCCGGGGCGTCCTCCTCGATGGGCGTGCGCTCCGGCTCACCGTAGACCGCCGCGGTGGAGGAGAACACGATCCTGGCCACCCCGGTCTGCCGCATCGCCTCCAGCAACGCCAGCGAGCCGCCCAGGTTGTTCCCCCAGTACAGCGACGGCTTGGCCACCGACTCGGCGACCAGTGACTTCGCGGCGAAGTGCAGCACGGCGTCGGCGCCGTCGGCGAGCATGGCCTGCGCCTGGTCGCGGACCAGGCCCTGGGTGAAGGCCGCGCCGCCGGGTACCGCGTCAGCGTGCCCGGTGGACAGGTCGTCAAGGACGGCCACCTGGTGCCCCTCGCGCAGCGCCATCGCAGCCACCACGCTGCCGATGTAGCCCGCACCGCCGGTCACCAGCAGCTTCATCCGGCCTCCCGCAGCCTGCGCGCAGCATCCTCTGGCAGCACGTCGTTGATCCAGACTCCCATGCCCGATTCGCTGCCCGCGAGGTACTTCAGTTTGCCCGGCGCGCGCCTGATGGACAGCACCTGCAGGTGCAGCCCGAACTCCTGGCGCGCGAACGGGTCGCCGCCCGGCGCCTGGTGCCAGGCCGCGATATAGGGCAGCGGCACGCCGAACAGTGCGTCAAGGCGCCGCAGCACGTCAAGGTACAGAGTGCAGAACGCGTCCCGTGCCGGGCCGGTGAGATCCGGGAGGCTGGCCACCCGCCGGGCTGGGAAAAGCACCACCTCGTAAGGCCAGCGGGCCGCCGCGGGCACGAACGCGACCCAGTGCTCGTTCCGGCCGACGATCCGGATGCCGGCCGCCAGTTCACCGGTGACAAGCTCGTCGAACAGGTTCGCCCGCCCGGCCGCGGCGTGCGCCCTGGCCTGCCGGAGCATCCGCTCGGTGCGCGGGGTCACGAACGGGTAGCCGTAGATCTGCCCGTGCGGATGGCTGAGCGTGACGCCGATCTCCTCACCCCGGTTCTCGAAGCAGTAGACCTGCTCGATGCCCGGCATATCGCCAAGCACCACGGTGCGGTCCACCCACGCCTCCAGAACGGTGCGCACCCGCCGGGGGGACAGGCTCGCGAACGAGGCGTCGTGGTCGGAAGTGAAGCAGACCACCTCGCACCGGCCGATGGCGGGCCTGCCCGGGACGCCCGCCGTCTCCAGCGGCCCCCCTGGCAGAGATATGGAGTGCTGCGGCATGGGCGGCAGCCCGGCCCTGGCCGCCGCCTGGCCGCCGGCCCCCCGCAGCGACGGGAACCGGTTCTCGAAGACCACCACGTCGTAGTCGTCGGCGGGGATCTCGGTCAGCCTGCCCGCACGGGACGGGTCGAGCGGGCACTCCTCGGGCGGCGGCAGGAACGTCCGGTCCTGGCGCTGGGCGGCGATGATCACCCATTCCCCGGCCAGTGCGTCCCAGCGGAGCCCGGACGGGGCCGGATCTTCGGCCGCGCCGGTCCCTGGGTCGGCCGCCTGGTAACTGAGGGGGCGCCGGTCCGGTGCTTTGGCCCGGCCAAGTCCCGGCGACTCGTCGTAATAGATGATGTCGCGCCCGTCCGCCAGCCGGGCGCTGTCCTTCCAGTACAGATCTGCTCCCACGGGACACATACGGTAGCCCGACCCGCGTCATCCCCTGCGCACCAGGCCTGCGTGGCGATTTCCGCGCGGCGCGCCCGGGAGCGCTTCCGGGCGGCGCGGCGCCCGCGAGAGTGCCTGTACTGCTTAAACTGTGCACACGCGCCGGGCGGCGCCGGCGGGAGTTTATCCGGGCCTGCGGCCGGGCAGCGACGGGGATGACCGCGCGCCGCCGCCGGTCAGGTGAACTGCGGAGGTCAGGGATCAGGCCGTGAACCAGGTCGGCTGGGACGTCATCGTGGTTCTGGTCATACTGCTCGTCGGCGGGTTCTTCTCCGGCGCGGAGATGGCCCTCGTCTCGCTGCGTGAAGGCCAGGTCCGCTCGCTGGCGCAGCGGGGCAGGCGTGGCCAGCGGGCCGCGAAGCTCGCCCAGGACCCCAACCGCTTCCTGTCCGCGGTCCAGATCGGCGTGACCGTGGCGACGCTGCTGTCCGGCGCGTTCGGCGCGGCGACGCTGGCCGCCGCCATGAAGTCCGCGCTGATCGCGAACAATGTCAGCTCCGGCTGGGCGTCGGTGCTCTCGCTGATCACGGTGACCGCGGCCATCTCGTTCTTCAGCCTGGTGCTGCAGGAACTCGCGCCCAAGCGGCTGGCGCTGCAACGGCCCGAGTCGCTCGCGCTGTTCGCGGCCCCGCTTCTCGACCGGATCTCCGTGCTGGCCAGGCCGCTGGTCTGGCTGTTGTCCCTGTGCACCAACCTGGTGGTCCGGCTGCTCGGCGGCGATCCGTCGGCCGGCCGCGAGGTGATGACCGCCGAGGAACTGCAGGACCTGGTCGTGGGGCACCAGGCGCTGTCGGCCGATGAGCGGCGCATCGTGGCCGAGGTGTTCGACGCGGGGAAACGACAGCTTCGCGAGGTGCTGCTGCCACGCACGGAGGTGGAGTTCATCGCGGCCGACACCCCGCTGGCCCGGGCCGCCGAGATCGCCTCGAAGGCGCCACATTCCCGGTTCCCGGTGTACCAGGAGTCGTACGACGACGTGATCGGGTTCGTGCACCTGCGCGACCTGCTCGACCCAGGCCTCGCGGGCAAGTCGCTGGTGGTCGGCGAGGTGTGCCGGCCGGTGGAGCGGCTGCCGATCAGCAAGCGGGTGCTGCCGGCCCTGTCGGAGATGCGCCGCGACCGTGCCCACCTGGCGATCGTGGTGGACGAATACGGCGGCACCGCGGGCATCGTGACCCTGGAGGACCTGGTCGAGGAGCTGATCGGCGACATCAGGGACGAGTACGACGTGGAGGAGAGCCCGCGCACGCTGGCAGGCGGCCAGATGGAGGTGGACGGCCTGCTGAACCTGGACGAGTTCGCCGAGCAGACCGGGGTGGCCTTGCCGGAGGGCCCGTACGAGACCGTGGCCGGTTACCTGCTCGCGATGCTCGGGCAGTTGCCCGTCGTCGGGGACGCCGTCGAGGTGGACGGGCAGCGGCTGACCGTGACCGAGATGGACGCCCGCCGGATCGCGCGGGTGCGGGTCGGGCCCGCGGCGCCGGGCGCCGGCGATGGCCCCGGGCCAACTGCCGCCGAGACGGCCGAAGGCCCCGCGACGGAGTCGCAGGGCATTCAGGCCAGCGGGGGTTCCAGGGGGTCGCCCCCCGGGGCCGACACGCCCGGGCGCGCCACGCCGCCTGCGTAACGCATGCTTCATAGACTGGCTCCCGACCTGGCCCGCCCGGCCGGGCCTGCCGCAAGGGGCGGCGGCGTGCGGAGCAGTGCGGGAAGGCGGCATCGTGCATCCTGTGCCTGAGCACGACACGGTCCTGGTGGTCGACTTCGGCGCCCAGTACGCACAGCTCATCGCGCGGCGGGTCAGGGAATGCCAGGTGCATTCCGAGATCGTGCCGGCCAGCATGCCTGCCGCGCAGATGCTGGCGCGCCATCCCAAGGCGATCATCCTGTCCGGCGGCCCCTCCTCGGTGTACGCCGAGGGCGCCCCGCCCATCCCTGATGGCCTGCTCGACGCCGGAATCCCCGTGCTGGGCATCTGCTACGGATTCCAGGCGATGGTGTCGCGGCTCGGCGGCACCGTGGCCCGCACGCCGGTGGGCGAGTACGGCGGGACCGAACTGCGGCTGTCCTCGCCTCCCGCCCCGGGCGACGGCTCCGCCGCCGCCCTTCCACCCCGGGACCAGATTCCGGGCTGCTCGCCGGGCTGCCCTCCCCGCAGCAGGTGTGGATGTCGCACGGTGACACCTGCATCCTCGCTCCGCCAGGATTCATAGTCACCGCCCGCACCGCGGCCTCGCCGGTGGCGGCGGTCGAGGACCCCGGCCGCGGGCTGTTCGGCGTGCAGTTCCACCCCGAGGTGGCGCACACCCCGGCGGGCCTGGAGATGCTGCGCCGGTTCCTGGTGGCGGCCGGCTGCCGCCAGGACTGGACCATGCGCGGCATCATCGACGAGCAGGTGGCCAGGATCGCCGGGCAGGTCGGCGGCGCGCGGGCCATCTGCGGCCTGTCCGGCGGGGTGGACTCGGCGGTCGCCGCGGCACTGGTGCACCGGGCCATCGGCACCAGGCTCACCTGTGTGTTCGTGGACCACGGGCTGTTGCGCCAGGGTGAGGCCGAGCAGGTGGAGAAGGATTTCGTCGCCGCCACCGGGGTGGACCTGCACGTCGAGGATGCCGCCGGCGCGTTCCTCGGCGCCCTGGCGGGCGTGCGGGACCCGGAGGAGAAGCGCAAGATCATCGGCCGGGAGTTCATCCGCGCGTTCGAACGGGCCACCGGGCAGATCACCGCGCGGGCCGGTGCGCACGGCGAGGCAGTCGAGTTCCTCGTCCAGGGCACCCTCTACCCCGACGTGGTCGAGTCCGGCGGCGGCAGCGGGACGGCCAGCATCAAGTCCCACCACAACGTCGGCGGCCTCCCCGCCGACCTGGGCTTCCGGCTGGTGGAGCCGCTGCGCGACCTGTTCAAGGACGAGGTGCGCAAGGTCGGCGCGGAACTGGGGCTGCCGCCGGCGATCGTGGGCCGCCAGCCCTTCCCCGGCCCCGGCCTGGCGATCAGAATCGTCGGGGAGGTCACGCCGCAGCGGCTGCGGATCCTGCGGGCGGCGGACGCGATCGTCCGCGCGGAACTGTCGGCGGCCGGGCTGGATGCGCAGATCTGGCAGTGCCCGGTGGTGCTGCTCGCCGACGTCTACTCGGTCGGTGTCCAGGGGGACGGGCGCAGCTACGGGCACCCCGTGGTGCTCCGCCCGGTGACCAGCGAGGACGCCATGACCGCGGACTGGGCGAGGCTGCCGGATCCGGTGCTCACCACGATCGCGACCCGGATCACCAACGAGGTTCCCGAGATCAACCGCGTGGTCCTGGACGTGACCAGCAAGCCCCCCGGCACCATCGAGTGGGAGTAGGGCGGCCTGGCGCTTCGCCTTCCGCCGACCAGCCCCGGAGAAGGGGCGCCAGAGGCTAACCCCGGCGCGGACAGAACTCCGCGCCGGGGTCATCCTCTGCCACCTGGGTGAGGGGCCGCCAGTCCTAAGACTCATGTCGGGCCTGAGATAAGGCGTATGCCCGATGCGCGCCGTGGCCGCCTTACGGCGAGTCTCAATGGTGCCGGGCGGAACTCCCTGCCCGGCATGAGGAGGCAACCATGTACCCGCACATCGCGCAGAGCCTGGCCGCGGAACATGTCAGGGACCTGCGGGAACAGGCCGCTGCGGCACGGCGGGCCGGCGAGGCCCGCCGCGCCCGGCGCGGCCCTGGGCCGGCGCTGGCCGGCCGCGGTCACGTCCGCCGGCCCGGCGCGGCCCGCTGGGCCTGAGGGGGGCACAGGTGGCGGTCATCGGAACCTGGCTATCTCTGGCTGCGGGCACCGAACTGGCCTGTGGCACCAAGCCGGACCTGTTCTTCGCCGAATCACCGCTGGACGTGGCCCGGGCCAAGGAGTTGTGCGCCGGCTGCCCGGTGCGGGCCGCGTGCCTGGCCGGAGCCCTGGACCGGGGCGAGCCATGGGGTGTCTGGGGCGGGGAGTTGCTGTTGCGCGGGGCCATCGTGCCCACCAAGCGGGCCCGCGGCCGCCCGCGCAAGTCCGAGCTCGCCGCCTGAGGTGGCCGGTCAGGTCACCTGCCCGGGCTCGGCAGGAAAGTCCTCATATTCGCGGTTGGTGAGGATCCGCCGGGTGGCGTCCATGGCGTCCCAGACATCGGTGTACCTGGTGGTGATGGGGACCGGGCCCAGCCTGAGCCGGTCCGGCGTCCGGTAGTCCCCGACGACCCCCGCATGGATCAGAGCCTGGCCGAGCCGCCATGCCTCCGGATGGCGCAGGCAGACATGGGAGCCCCGGCGGGCCGGATCGCGCGGGGATGCGACCGCGCAGCCCAGCGGGGCCAGCCAGGCATCGGCAAGCGCGATCAGGTACTCGGTCAGCTTGATGCCCTTATCCCGCAGCCGGCCGATGCCCGCCTCGGCCAGCAGCCGTGCCCCCTCCTCCACGGCCGCCGTCCCGGCGATGTCAGGGGTGCCGGTCAGGAACCGGCCGATCCCCGGCACCGGGTCGTAGGCCGGGCCCATCTCGAACTGCGCGCGCTGGCCGAACCAGCCTTGGATGGGCTGGCGCAGCGCGGTCTGCAGGCGCCTGCTCACGTACAGGAAGGCAGGTGCGCCCGGGCCGGCGTTCAGGTACTTGTAGCTGCAGCCGACCGCGAGATCGGCCCCGCAGGCGTCGAGTTCCACCGGCACCGAGCCGGCCGAGTGGCACAGGTCCCAGAGCACCAGCGCGCCCGTGTCGTGGATGATGCCGGTGATCTCCGCCATGTCCGCGAGCGCGCCACTGCGGTAGGCCACGTGGGAGAGGCTGACCAGCGCGGTCGTGGAGTCCACGGCGGCGCGCACCGCCTCCGCGGTCAGGCCACCGTCCAGGTCGGTGTGGATGAGGCGCAGTTCCGCGCCGCGCTCGGCGGCGATTCCGGCCAGCACGTAACGATCCGTCGGGAAGTTGTCGTCGTCGGTCACGATGACCCGCCGGCCCGGACGGGCCGTCAGCGCGGCCCGGGCCAGCTTGTACAGGTTGACCGTGGTGGAGTCACACACCACCACCTGCCCCGCGGCGGCGCCGAGCAGGTAGCCCCCGAGCAGGTCCCCGGCCCGGCCGGGCAGGCCGATCCAGTGGCTCCAGGACCGGACAAGCCCGGCGCCCCACTCGCGGCGCACCACGTCGGCGATCCGGCTGGCCGTGGTGAGCGGCAGCATGCCGAGCGAGTTCCCGTCCAGGTAGATCAGCGCTGGATCTTCCATGAAGAAGCGCTCACGGAAGACGGCCAGGGGATCGGTCGCGTCGCACTGCATCGCGAACGACCGGTCGGCAGGAAAGCTGCTGCTCACCGCTCCACCCTAGGTGTCTTGTGCGGGGCCGTGCGGAGTGCGGGCGGCCAGACCTGTGCCACCCCGGCCTGGCGCATCGCCGTCGGCCCGTCGCGCGGGCCTTCGGCCGCTGCGCCATGGCACCGGGCTGAGCCGCCCCCCTCCTCCGTAGGGTCCAAACGTCCCTGACGTCCGATCTGTTACATCGGCACGAGTTCGAAGATTTCCACGGTGAAACGGCCCTTTCCCTCGCTCAGGAATGGGTGGCCGTCGGTGAAGGCACGGGCTGCCTCCAGGGAGTCCGCCTCGACGATCGAGTAACCGTTCTGGTCGCTGGGGGCCGGGCCCGCGCCGTTGTCGCTGACCGCGGCGCGGGCACCGAAGGGCGCGCCGGGGTCAGCCAGCGCGGATCCAACCTTGCCCATCCAGGCACCCCACGCCTGCATCTGCTCGGCGGACTGCTCGGGGGTGAAGTCCTCCATCGGTGTCGCCGGGCCCCGGTACAGGAACAGGAACTTGCTCATCTGCGGCTCCTCTTGTGACTCGGGGAGCCGGTCCGCCCCCCGCAGCGCGCCACCTGCGCGCTCACTGAAGCCGACGAACGGCCGGGCCCGGAATCGACAGCCGGCGTGCGGATTACCGCCGCGGTGGTGGGCTCGGGGCAGTGGTCAGCCGGCGCGGTGGTCAGCCGGCGCGGTGGTCAGCCGGCGCGGCGGCCGCGCCGCAGGCCGAAGATCACCAGCAGCAGGATGGCCACCGCGGCGAGCACCGGCAGTACCCGCTTCAGCACCGGGAAGCCGGCCACGCTGAGCAGGTCGATGGCGTCCTCGTCCGGCGGCCGGGCGCCGCGGGGCGCGGTCGCCCCGGCACCTATGCCGTCGGCCGCCGCGCTGCTGGCCGCCGCGGTGTCCGCACCACCCGCCCGGGCCGCGCCATCGGCACCGGCCCGGGCCGCGCTGCCAGCCCCATCGGCGCCGGCGCCGCTTCCGGCCCCGTCGGCCGATCCTTCGGCGACCCGCGCGCCCGCCGCCCGCTCCGCGAGGTGGCGCCCGATGCCGGCCAGGCGTTCCTTGATCTCCCGCACCGACTGCGGGCCGAGGTTCTCGATGGCGAGCAGGTCGGCCTCGGTGCGGGCGGACAGGTCGTCCACCGTGTGGATGCCCACGCGCCGCAGGCTGTTGTAGGCACGCACGGGCAGCTGAAGCTCCTCGATCGAGGACGGGCCCGAGACACCGTCAGCGGAACCCACGGCAGCGCCGGGGGCCGCCCCGGGGCCGGCGGCGTCCGCCGCCCCCGGCCCCGAGCCGTTGCTTGCCGCCACGCCAGCCGCGTCCGCCGCTGGCGCGCTGGCCAGCAGCGCGGCCAGGTTGGTGGCGAACTTCTCGATGATCCGGCCGCTCACCTCGGCCATGACGCCACGGCCGAACTGAGCCGGCCGGCCGGTGACGTTCATGGTCGTGTGCACGACCACCCTGGTCTGGCCGCCCTCGTCCGCGAGAGACGAGCGGACCGTCGCCGAGGCGGTGCCGGCGCCGCGCGTCTCCTTCCCCGATGCCTCCAGCTTGATCGACCGGGTCTGCTCGTCGCGCTCGGTGAAGCGGGCGGTGCCGGAGTAGGTCAGTGCCACCGGGCCGACCTTGACCTTGATCCGGCCCTTGACCACTTCGCCTTCGACGGAGTCGACGGTCGCGCCGGGCATGCACGGCGCGATCCGCTCGACGTCAAGCAGCACCGGCCACGCCTGCTCCGGCGGCACCGGGATGGTGAACGAGTGCTCCAGTTCCATAGTTCAGGCTCCTGACGCCACCGCCAGGGCTCTGGCGGTCAGTACCCGCGCCAGGTGGCGCCGGTAGTCGGCCGCGCCGTGCAGGTCTGCCGGCGGGTTCGTCCCCTCGTCCGCCCGCTCCGCGGCCGACCGCAGGGCATCCCGGCTGGCCTCGGCGCCCGCCACCGCGGCCTCGGCCGCCCGGGCCCGGACCGGGACCGGGCCCATGTTGGCCATCCCGATCCTTGCCTCGGCGACCTGCCCGTTGGCGCGCCGCGCGACCGCGGCGACCCCCACGATCGCCCACGCTTGGGCGGTCCGGTGGAACTTCTCGTAACGATAGCCCCATCCGGGCCCGAGCTTGGGTACCCGGATCGCGGTGAGGATCTCGTCGGCGGCCAGAGCCGTGGTCAGGTAGTCGTCGAAGAAGTCCGAGGCGCCGATCGCCCGCTCCCCGGCGGGGCCGTGGGCGATCATGGTCGCATCCAGGGCCACGACGACCGCGGGCAGGTCCGCGGCCGGATCCGCGTGGGCCAGCGATCCACCGAGGGTGCCGCGGTGCCGGACGGCCGGGTCGGCCACCGTACCTGCCGCCTCCGCAAGCAGCCCGCAGTGCCCGGTGATGAGCGGGTCGCGCATCACCTCGTCGTGCGTGGTGAGCGCGCCGATCAGCAGCGTGTCGCCCTCGTCCCTGACGCCGCGCAGGTCGCCGATCGAGCCAACGTCCACCAGGAGTTCGGGGTAGGCCAGCCGGAGCCGCAGCAGCGGGAGCAGGCTCTGCCCGCCCGCGATCACCTTGGCGTCCTCGCCGCCCGCTGCCAGTGCGCGGACCGCGTCGGCCACCGACGAGGGCCTGACGTATTCGAACTTGGCCGGGATCATGCCGCGCCTCCGTTCTCCTGTGCGCTGTGTATGGCCCGCCAGACCCGCTCCGGGGTGCACGGCATCGTGATGTCCTTGATGCCGAACGGGCGGAGCGCGTCGACGATCGCGTTGACGACCGCGGGCGTGGACGCGATCGTGCCCGCCTCGCCGACGCCCTTCACGCCCAGGCGGTTTGCCGCCGGGGACTCGGTCCGGTCGGTCACGTAGGACGGCAGGTCGGCCGCGGACGGCACCAGGTAGTCGGCCAGGGTGGTGGTGATCAGGTTGCCGTCGTCGTCGTAGACCGCCTCCTCGTACAGCGCCTGCGCGATGCCCTGGGCGATGCCGCCGTGCACCTGGCCCTCGACGATCAGCGGGTTGATCACCTTGCCGATGTCGTCCACGGCCACGTACGAGCGGATCGTCACCATGCCGGTCTCCGTGTCCACCTCCACCGCGCACAGGTGGGTCCCGTGCGGGAAGGAGAAGTTGTCCGGGTCGTAGGTGGCGTCGGAGTCCAGGGAGGGCTCCATGCCGTCGGGCAGGTTGTGCGCGGCGAACGTGGCCAGCGCGATCTCCTGGATGCTGTGGCCCTTTTCCGGGTCGCCGCGCACCTGGAGCCGGCCGCCGGTGAACTCGATGTCGTTCTCGCTGGCTTCCAGCATGTGCGCGGTGATCCGCTTGGCCTTCGCGATCACCTTGTCGCAGGCGCCGACCAGGGCCATGCCGCCCACGGCCAGGGAACGCGAGCCGTAGGTGTCCATGCCCTTGGGCGAGACCTGCGTGTCACCGTGCAGCACCCGGACGTCCTCGAACGGCACGCCGAGTTGCTCGGCCACGATCTGGCTCCACGCCGTCTCGTGGCCCTGACCGTGCGCGCTGGACCCGGTGACCACCTCGACCTTGCCGGTGGGCAGCATCCGGATCGACGCGTTCTCCCAGCCGCCCGCGCCGTAGGCCAGCGAGCCGAGCACCCGGGACGGGGCCAGCCCGCACATCTCGGTAAAGGTCGAGACCCCGATGCCGAGCCGCACCGGATGATTGTCCAGGTTCCGTTCGGTCTGCTCCTGCCGCAGCGCGTCGTAGCCGAACAGTTCCTTCGCCCGGGCCGTGGCGGCCTCGTAGTTGCCCGAGTCGTACTGCAGGGTGGCGATCGTCGTGTACGGGAACTCCTCGTGCTTGATCCAGTTCCGCTCGCGCACCTCCAGCGGGTCCACGCCCAGCTCGGCCGCGAGCTCGTCCATGATCCGCTCGATCGCGAAGGTGGCCTCGGGCCGCCCCGCGCCCCGGTAGGCGTCGGTGGGCATCTTCGTGGTGAACACGCCGGTGCACTTGAACGCGTACGCGTCCATCTTGTAGATGGCCGGGAACATGAACGCGCCGAGCAGCGGGACGCCGGGTGTGACCAGCATCAGGTAGGCGCCCATGTCGGCGAGCAGGTCAACGTCCAGGCCGCGCAGCCGCCCGTCGGCGTCGGCGGCGATCCGGATCCGCTGCCACTGGTCCCGGCCGTGGTGCACCGTCAGGTTGCCCTCGCTGCGCGACTCGGTCCACTTGACCGGCCGGCCCAGCTTGCGGGTGACCAGCACCGCGAGCACCTCTTCCGCGGTGACCTGCAGCTTGGAGCCGAACCCGCCGCCGACGTCCGGGGCGATCACCCGGATGTTCTGCTCGCCGATCCCGGTCACCAGCGCCAGCATGACCCGCAGGATGTGCGGGATCTGGGTGGCCGACCAGATCGTGAACTCCCCGCCCACGCACGTCGCCACCACCGCGCGCGGCTCCATGGCGCTGGGGATCAGCCGCTGCTGACGGTAGGTGCGCTCGATCACCACGGGCGCGCCGCGGAAGGCCTCGTCCATGTCGCCCTGGGCGAAGACCCATTCGAAGCTCTTGTTGCCTTCCGCGTGCACCTTCGGCGAGCCCTCGTCAAGGGCCGTCCGGATGTCCAGCACCGGGGGCAGCGGCTCATAGCTGACGTCCACGACGGCCGCCGCGTCCGCCGCCGTGTACCGGTCCCTGGCCACCACGACCGCGACGGCCTCGCCGACGTAGCGGACCTCTGCTGTGGCCATCGGTGGGTGGGCCGGGATGACGATGTCCTCGGTGACCGGCCACGCACAGGGCAGGCTGCCCTGCTCCTCGGCGAAGTCGGCGCCGGCGAAGGCGGCGATGACGCCGGGGATGGCCCGGGCCGCGGACAGGTCCACCGAGGTGATCCGCGCGTGCGCCATCGGGCTGCGCACGAAGGCCATGTGCAGCATGCCGGGCAGCACGATGTTGTCGGTCCAGTTGGTCTGGCCGGTGACCAGCCGGGCGTCCTCCTTGCGGAGACGGGCCCGGCCGAGTTCGGACTGGGGTGCCTGGGTGTCCGCGGTCATGAGGTGGCTCCCGACTCCGCCGCGCGCCGTACGGCGCGGACGATGTTCTCGTATCCGGTGCACCGGCACAGGTTGCCCTCGAGCCCTTCCCGGATCTCCTGGTCGCTGGGGTGCGGGTTGTCGCGCAGCAGGTCGGCCGCGGCCATGATCATCCCCGGCGTGCAGTAGCCGCACTGGAGCGCGTGCTCGGTATGGAACGCCTGCTGCAGTGGGTGCCATTGCCCGTTCGAGATGCCCTCGATCGTGGTGATCTCCGCCCCGTCGGCCTGTACCGCGAGGACAGCGCAGCTTTTGACCGATACGCCGTTCATGTGGACCGTGCATGCGCCGCAGTTGGACGTGTCGCACCCGACGGGCGTACCGGTCTTGCCGATGCCTTCCCTCAGGTAGTGCACCAGCAGCAGGCGGGGTTCCACATCATCGGTGTAGGTGACCCCGTCGACCGTGACGGTTATGTTCGCCATTAATGGACTCCTCCCGGGACGCTGATTGCGCCACAGGCCCAACCTAGGCCCGCCGGGGGCACCCGCACCAGACCCCTCTTGGACGGCGGTGACCTGCCCCGATCCCTCCCCAGGCAGGGCTCAGCCGAACCGGCCGTTGACGTAGTCGGCCGTCCGGGGGTCCTTGGGCGAGCCGAACACCTCCTCGGTCGGCCCCGCCTCCACGATGTACCCCGGTGTGTCCTCCGCGGCGAGGAAGAACGCGCATTTGCGCGACACCCGCTGCGCCTGCTGCATGTTGTGGGTGACGATCACGATCGTCACCTGGTTCTCCAGTTCGGCGATGGTCTCCTCGATCCGGTTGGTGGAGGTCGGGTCGAGCGCCGAGCACGGCTCGTCCATGAGCAGGACATCGGGCGAGACGGCCAGCGCGCGGGCGATGCACAGCCGCTGCTGCTGGCCGCCGGACAGGCCGCCGCCCGGGGCCTTCATCCGGCGGCGGACCTCGTTCCACAGCCCGGCCCGGCGCAGGCTGACCTCGACCAGTGCGTCCTTGTTGGCCACCTTGATCCCGGCCAGCTTCAGGCCGCTTGCCACGTTGTCGTAGATGGACATGGCCGGGAACGGGTTGGGCTTCTGGAACACCATGCCGATCTTCCGCCGCACGTCGGAGGGGCGGGTGCCGGGGCTGTAGATGTCGTCGCTGCCGAGCAGCACCTCGCCGCCCAGGCTGGCCCCGGCCACCATCTCGTGCATCCGGTTGAGGATGCGCAGGAACGTGGACTTGCCGCAGCCGGACGGCCCGATGAGCGCGGTGACGGTACCCGGTTCCATGGTGAGCGAGACCCGCTCAAGCACCTTGTGGCTGCCGAACCAGGCGGAGACGTGCCGTGCCTCCAGCCCGACCAGGCGCTTCGGCGCGAACAGCGGGTCGCCCGGGCGGCCGTATTCGAGCACGGCCGTGTCCGCGGCCCTGGGCGTCATGATGCTCAGGCCCTCGCCGTCGGCCGGCGGGGAGCCGGCCTGGCCGGCGGGCGGGTACCCAGGTGGCTCGTACAACGTGTCGTCTCCCGTGCTCTGCGCTGGGACATCGGTCATCGGCTGGTTCCGTTCCCCCGTGTCGTGGCCCTGGCTGGGCTCCGGCGTCCGCGTCATCGGCTAGTACACGTTCGGCAGCAGAGCCGAGAGGCTCTGGTAGAGGTTCCACAACACGGCGATAGCCAGCGGCACCGCAGCCAGGTAGGCCGCCCACAGGTTCCAGCGGAGCGCACCGTAGGTGCCAGCCGCGGACACCGCGGCCAGCGCGATGCCCCAGATGAACGTGAGCACCAGCGCCCCGTCGTCGCCGGCGAGGGCCAGTTCCGGCGCGTTGAGCACCCGCACGACCGGGGGCCCGGGCCGGGTGACCGAGACCAGCCGGGCGTCGATCTCGACGTAGTAGCTGGGCACCACCGGCGAGGCGGCCGTGACCAGAAGCAGCCGGTTCGGCGCCGGATCGTCGATGCGCACCGCCTGGCTGCTGCCCAGGGCGGCGACCCGGTAGACGGACCTGCCCTGGCCGGTGACGGTCACGATGACGTCGCCGGGGCGCAGGTCGTCGAGCCTGGCGAACGGGGCCCCGAAGGTGGCGCGCCGCCCGAAGATCTCGCTGACCCCCGCCTGCCCGGGCATCGGGGTGTCCCGCAGGTGGCCGGGGCCGAGCGTCATGTTCTCCGGGCTGGTCCCCTGCACCACCACCATGTCGCGGATCCCGATGGCGGGGATGTCAAGCACCGCCACCGGCGAGCCCGGGGCGGTGGGGCCGAGCGGCGCGATCTGGTTGGCCAGCTCGTCCTGCAGCCGGGTGTAGAGCAGTGCCTGGGAGCGTGCCTCCTGCACGCCGGACAGGAAGTACAGGTACCCGGCGAGGCCGAGCGCGAGGACGGCGAGCAGCAGCAGCCCGACGCCGACCGCCTGCAGGATCGGCCGCTCCGGGCCGCGGGCCGGGCGGGCCGGGGCGGGTGCCGGGGGAGCGCCCTGGGCGGGGCCTGGAGCGGCGGCCGGCGCCGCCGGGCCCGGCGCCGCGGCGGCGGGTCCTGGCGCGGCCAGTACGGTGTCAGCCACGTGCCTGCCCGCGGCGGCGGCGCAGCCAGGCCGCCAGTCCCGGCGGCAGGGCGACCGCCAGCACGATCCCGAACGCGGTGAGCGCGCCGAGCGCGGCCTGGTTGGAATGGTCCCCGGCCAGGTTCACCACCACCCCCGTTACCGGTCCTGTGGCGCCGGTGGTGCCTGTGCCTGTGCCGGTGCCGGTGCCGGTCGTGCCCGCGCCCGCGCTGGCCGAACTGCTCGCCTTCGGGTTCGCCGAGTTGGAGCTCGCACCGGTGGCCACGGCCTTACCGTTCTTCACCACGCAGTTCAGCGGCGCGCCCAGCTTCTGGCACGGCGACGGCTCCGGGGCGGTGGCCAGCAGGATGTTCTTTCCGTTCTGCATGGTGGGGTTGTTGCAGCTGGTGAGCTGGCTGACGCTCGGCACATGCACGTGGCCCGGGATCTTGGCGTTCTGGATCAGCCCGCCCTGGACCAGGTTCTCCGGCAGCGGGGAGTAGCCGAGCTGTTTCATCGGTTGCTGGCCGGCGCACAGGATGTAGTTGACCCAGGTGCTGAGCGTCGCGCCCTTCGCGTTGCTGAAGTTGGTGGGCTCCGGCTTCCCCGACCGCGGCACGATCAGGTAGCTGTAGCTGGAGATCGGGTAGTTCCGCGGATCGGTGAAGCGATACAGCTTGCTGAGGTTCTGCTGCAGGAAGTTCGGGCTGCTCTGGTTCTCGTTGATCACGGCCTTGGTGAGCGCCACCGCCACGTTCGACGCGGTCGGGGCGACGAAGTAGCCGGCCGGGTTGAGCACCTGCACCACCGGATAGTGCGCGTTGAGCGCGTACGCGTACTCGTCGTAGCCGATGGAGCCGTTGCCGAAGCTGGAGGTGATGTAGGTGATGACGTTGTTGGAGCCGTTCTCCGCCTTGGCGGCCCCGAACTGCGGGTAGAACTCGGTGTTCCCGCACGGCGGCGCAGATCCCCGGGTGGACCTTGCCGCAGAACTTGTTCCACGGCCCCGGGTACAGGCTGGACAGCCACAGCGTGAAGAAGTACGAGGCGCCGGACCCGTCGGACCGGATGACCGGCGTGATCGGCAGGTTCGGCAGCTGGGCGCCGTAGATGTGGGTGATCCGCTTGTCGTCCCAGTTCTTGATCTGCCCGGTGAAGATTTCGAAGATCGTGTGCGGGTCCAGCCGCAGGTTCGTGACCAGGTGGCTGCCCACCTGGATGTGGTAGATGAACGCCGTGCCGCCGGCGGTGTCCGGGATGTAGGAGTACCCCTGGGACGGGTGCTCGGCTCCGGTGCCGCCCAGCTTGTCCTGGCCGTTGCGGAACGGCGGGTCCGAGCCGGCGAAGTCGTCCTGGTTGGCCATGTAGTCGCCGCGCCCGGCCGCCGAGCCGTCCGGGTTGTAGTTGACCACAAGGCCGTTGGACCGGACGGCCTGGGACCACAGGTCGATCGCGACCGACGACCACGAGGAGCCGGACCCGCTGATGGCCACGTAGCTGCTGGCCGCGGCCGGCGTGGCGGCCATGCTCGCCAGCAGGACGGCCGTCCCGGCGCCGAGCAGGGCCGCCGCGCGTGCCCGCCACTTGGGCGTCATGACTTCCTCCTCAATCCGAATGCGGAGTCGTGCCTTACGGCCCCACGCGGCGCCGTCCCGGCGCAGCCGGCGCAGCCTGGCGGCGGCCTCGGCGGGGTCGGCGCCGACCAGCGAGGACGAGCCGGCCAGCGCCGCGAGCCCGCCGAGGATCAGCAGCGCCGGCAGGGCGTACCTGGTGATGGTGCCCGGCGACACGTGCGCCAGCGGCACCATGCTGATCGGCGGGCCGCCGTTCCCCGGGCTGACCCCCGGCAGCGACACAGAACCGCCCGGGCTGGTCGATGGCGACGGGGCCGGGGACGTGCTTGAGCCGGTTCCTGGATTGGTTGTGCCGCCGCCGGGCGTGTGGGTGGCACCGGTCTGGTTCAGCACCGCGACGGCGTCCTTGCGCGTCGTGGCGGCCAGGCCGGCCGGCAGCGGCAGATAACCCGCCGGAAGCTGCCCGGGCTGCACGCCCTCCTTCTGGCCGGCCCCGGCGGCGTAGCCGAGGAACTGGGCGATCGCCGCCGCCTTCTTGTGCGGGGTGCCGCTGGTGGGCACCATCGCGTAGATCACCATGGTCAGCGGGTAGGCCGCCTTGTTCTTGCTGGCCAGGTTCACCTGCTGGGTGCCGCTGCCGTTGCCGCTCATGTCCTGCACCGCGGCGGCCATCGCGGACGTGGTCGGCAGCACATACTGGCCGGCGGTGTTGGGGATCTCGGCGACCGGGAAGCGGAACGCGGCGGCGTCCGCCTGGTCCAGGATGGCGAACAGGGCCCGCTGTCCCGGGGGCTGGATCGGGTCCTTGGGGAAGTTGCCGGTCTGGTCCTTCTCCCAGCTCGTCCCTGGCTCCCAGTTCTCGACCTGGTAGCTGGAGACCAGGCTGAGCGGGAACAGCGGGCTGTACCGGTGCTGGATGACCGGGTAGGAGTCCTGCGCGGCGAAGGCGTTGGTCGGGTACTGCACGCCCGCGGTGCCGGTGTCCTCGTAGTCGGTGTTGACGTGCATGCCCCAGGGGTCGAACTGCCCCTTCAGGAACGAGGCGGCGTCGGCGTTGGCGGCGATCCAGCGGGTCACGGTCCAGGTCATGTCGCTCTGCCCGGACTCGACGGTGGGCACCTGGAACGCCGCGCCGAGGCCGGACACCGGCTGCACGTTCGGGTTGAGCTGCTGGAACTCGGGGTCGGCGAACAGCGTCTGCGGGTTGCCGTCCACGGCGTTGTCACAGCCGATGCCGGCCGGCGGCGGTGGGGCGCCGCACGGCACGCCCTCGTTCTGGAAGTTGTAGGACTGGGTGAGCAGCTTGAGGACGAGCCGCTGGTCCAGCTTGAGTGTGGTGACCGGCAGCCCGGTGGTGGGGTCGTCCACCCAGTACGCGATGGACACCGCGGACACCGCCACCGGGGCATAGAGGTAGTGCCGTTGCGTGACAATCTGCTGTGCGCTGGCGGGCTGGGTGGTGAGCGCCACGTCGGCGGCCCCGCTGGCCACCTCCTGCACCGCGAGCGGCTCGGCGACCTCCGGGTTGTACTGGATGCTCAGCCCCCGTGACCCGAGGCACAGGTGCGCCACCCAGGAGGCCATGGCCCGGTCCAGCATCGGCGAGCCCGCGGCGGAGAACGCGGCGTGCTTGAAGTTGCAGACGCTCGGGGTGGGCGCGAAGCTCAGCGGTATCACGATCCGGTCGCCCAGGAGCAGGTGTTGTAGGTCGCGCCGAAGGCAAGCTGGCCGATCGCGAAGACGTTGTCCTGCGGAGTGGTCGGCGCAGTTGGGCGGGCTGGCGAGCACGTTGCCGCCCTGGGCCGGAACGACCACCAGCGAGCAGGCGTGCTTCTGGTCGCAGCCGAGGAACTGGTTCTCCGCCACCGTGTCGATCTCGATGTCGGCCTGGCCGGTGCCGTCCGGCGCGTGAGCGCGTACGCGGTGTTCATCGGGCCATACGGGCCGGAGCCGCCGGTGACGCCGCCGTTGGTGGCGCCGTAGCAGTCCGCGGAGCTGGCCGGGTTCGTGCCCACGCATTCGGCGATCATCACCGGGTAGAGGGTGGAACTCGGGCCGTACGGCGCGTTGACGCTCGGCGTGAAGTTGGCCCAGGTCACCTGCACCATCTGGTTCACCAGGCTGCTGGTCTGGTCCACCGTGACGCAGCTCGCGGCCGGCAGCGGCTTGCCGGTGGACGGATCCCACAGGTTCTGGCCGGTGACGGTGGTCCCGGAACCGGTGCAGCCGGACGCCGCGGCGGGGGCGGCCGCGCTGGCCGCGGCCCTGCTCGGATGTGCCAGGCCGGGCAGCATCAGCAGCCCGCCGGTGAGCGACACCACGCCAGCCAGGGCGAGCACCCGGCGGGGCCGGAAGGCCGGAAGGGACGGGCTACGCATGCGCGCTCCAGAAAAGATCATGCAATACGGAATGGCCGCGGCCCGGTGATGGAGGAACCAGGCCGTAGGCCACCGGGGGGTTCCGGGTCATGCGGTCCGGCTTCCTCCCGGGCCAGCAAGGCCGTGGCCGGCCGGGTCCCGCGGTCATGCCCGGGCTCCCTGCCGCGCCAGCTGGCGGCGCTGCCGCCTGGTCAGTTCCCCCGGTGCCGCACCGCCGAGCTTGCGGGCCAGTGCGAACAGCAGCATCACGACGACGATCAGGGCCACGGCGCCACCGAAGGCCCGGGTGACGATGGTCTGGTTGACCGCCTCGATATGCGCGTACTCCCAGATGTACAGCGGCAGGCTGACCTGAGGGCCGCTCAGCGGGTTGAAGTTGAACTCCTTGGTCACCCCGGACACCACGAGCACCGGTGCGGTCTCGCCGATGCCGCGGGCCATCGCGAGCACCACGGCGGTGGCCAGGCCGGCCCGGGCGGTGGGCAGCACCACGTTCAGCACCGTGCGCCACTGGCTTGACCCGAGCGCGTAGGAGGCCTCGCGCAGCGTCCCGGGGACCAGCCGGATGACCACCTCGGAGGCCCTGGCGACGATCGGCATCATGGTGATGGCCAGCGCCAGCGACGCGGCCAGCCCGCTCTTCTGCATGCCGAGGGTCAGGATGAACAGCGCGTAGATGAACAGGCCGGCGATGACGTCGGGCAGTGCGGTCATCGCCTCGACGATCGTCCGGGTCGGCCGTGCCATCCTGCCGCCGACCTCGGCGAGGAACGTGGCGGCGAGCAGGCCCAGCGGCACCGCGAACAGGGTGCCCAGGCCGATCTGCTCCAGCGTGCCGATGATCGCGTGCAGCACGCCACCGACCGACAGCGGCGAGAGCGGCGAGGCGAAGGCCAGCGACTGGGTCCACATGTTCAGGTGCACGGCCGCCCGCAGGCCCCTGGCCACGACGAAAAGCACCTGGCCGAGCACGATGCTCACCGCGAGGACGCCGCCGGTGGTGAAGGCGACCAGGGCGACCTTGTGGCTGACCTCGCGGGCGTCCCACTGCATCCGTGCCATGGCCGCGTACATGAGCAGGAACACCCCGTACCACATCACCCAGAAGCCGAGCACCCCGGAGAACGGGAGGACTCGCTCGTAGAGCACCCAGACCAGGCCGAGCGCGCCCAGCACGGCGCCGGTCAGGGTGGCCGCACCTTCCGGGGTGACCTGGGCGATCCGTACCTTGGTCTCGGCGGCCAGGTAGGCGGCGCTGTCCGGGGAAGCGACCTTACGGGGAACGTCGGCGGCGGGGGCGGCCGGCTGGGAGTCGTGAGTGAGCATGGGTCAGTCCGCCGATGCGGAAGCGCCGGACCGCGACCGGTTGATGATCATCGCGGCGAACGTGTTGACGATCAGGGTCATCACGAACAGCACCAGCCCGCCGGCCATCAGCGCGGAGATCTCCTTGGCGCCGGCCACGAAGAAGTGGTTCGCGATCATGACCGTGATCGAGTTACCGCCGCTCTCCAGCACGTGGTAGTTGAAGACGAAGCCGGGGTTCAGGATGAACGACATCACGATGGTCTCGCCGAGCGCCCGGCCCAGGCCGAGCATGCTCGCGCCGATCATGCCCGACCTGCCGTACGGCAGCACGACGGTGCGGATCATGCCCCACCGGGTCGAGCCCAGCGCGTAGGCGGCCTCCCGCTCGCCCTGCGGCGCCTGCGAGAACACCTGCCGCGACAGCGACGCGACGATCGGTATCACCAGCAGCGATACCGCCACGCTGGCGATGAAGGTGGCGTTGGCGTACTCGCTGGGATAGTTGGCCAGCCGGAAAACGAAGAACGGGATGAACGCCATGTGATGGCTGAGCCAGGCGTCGAAGCCGAGGATGCGCGGCATCAGGAAGAACAGCGCGAACAGCGCGACGATGATGCTGGGCACCGCCGCCATGAGGTCCATCAGCGCGATGAGGGCGCGGCGCAGCTTGTGCGGCGCGTACTCGGAGATGAAGATCGCGGTGGCGAGCCCGACCGGCACCGCGATCACCAGCGCGAAGATCGCGGCGATGATGCCCAGCGGGAGGATCGCCGCGATGCCGAACTGGTTGGTGCTGATGAACCAGGTGGACGTGGTGAAGAAGCCGAAACCCATCGCCCGGAGCGCAGTGGCCGCGCGGAAGATCAGGAAGACCAGGATCAGCCCGGTGATGAGAAAGACGGCCAGGCCCGCGGAGCGCAGAATGCCGCGGAAGACCTTGTCGCCGAGGGCCACCGGCGCGACGATGGCCCGGGGCTTGTCCTCGGTGGCTGCAGGTTGCTGCCCGGGCGTCAGCGCAACGGCCATGATGGTGTGCCTCCCGCATCCGGTTCGGCTGTGCCGCCAGCCGTGATGCCCGCCCCGGGCAGTCTCATGGTGTCCCGCAAAGGTTGCATTTCAGGCTATTTCCGGGTGAACGAATAGGGAACAGATAGCGGCGTGAACAGCTGAGGAAGAGATGGCGACTGGGAAACGTCTGCTGTAAGTGCTGGCCGTGGCCCGTGGGCGGGGCGCCGGGGAGTGGCGCCCCGCCCACAGGATGGGCGGGCCTGGCTCGCTCAGGAGCCCAGGCCGCACAGCGGTGACAGCAGGAATCCGTAGTTCTTCAGGTCCGCCTTGGCGGTCGCGTTCGAGCAGTACCACCCAGGGGTCGCTGCCGAGGCCGCGGCGAACTGCGGCTCCAGGTAGGCAGGTATGTGGTCCGGGGTGGTCGAGTCGTACCTGACCACGTCATAGATCGTGTTGAGGAATGGCGCGGAGTAGCTCGGATTGATCGTGGTGCTCTTGCCATTGCCCGTGGTCGGCGCGGTGCCGTTGACCGAGTTGATCTTCAGCGTGCCGTGCTCGTTGCAGCCGAACTGGTTCTGTCCCGCCGCGGGCACGCAGACCACCCCGTTGGAGTTCGGGGTGCATGCGGAGTTCAGGCAGGCGGCGGAGTGGAACTTCTGGGCGATGAACTTGGCCACCGAGTAGGGCACGATCGCTTCGGGCGTCTTCAGCAGCGGGTCAACGCCCTGGTTCTGCTGCACCGAGCTGTTCACGCACGAGCCGGGGCTGGACACGCCGATCGCGGTCAGGAACGAGCTGCGGATCCCGGACCCGGTCTGCGGCAGGAAGGCCTGGATCGCCGCGCTCTTGCCGCCGACCTGGCTCCAGTTGGTGTCCGTGCAGTTGTAGATCGCGGCGAGCTGGGCCGTGGTCAGGTTGGCCGGCGCGTCCGTGGTCGTCTGGGTGGCATAAGAGATAGCGTCATCGGCCAGCGTCACGAACGCAATGCCGCCGGGCCCGAACGCCGGGTCGCTGGACGACCGCCCGCGGGCCGACCTGGCGAAGTCGATGCAGAACTGCTTGCCGTCGCTGGTCTTGGCATTCGCATCGAAGGCCGTGATGCCCGCCGAGGAGCCATCGGGGCGCGCGATCGCGGAGCAGCCCGACTTGGTGGTGATCGAATCGCCGACCGCTTCCGTGACCGGGTTGGTGGCGTCCCAGCTGTACTGCTGTACGGCCGTCGTGGACTTGAGCGTGGCGTTGTAGTCCCCGCTGAACTGGTCGAACAGGGACTCGTCGGTATCCGAGCCGACGCTCACCGCCGCGGTCTCCGCCGGAGCCGCCAGGACTGTCACCTTGGTCGGCGTGGTACTCCCGCCGCTGCAGTGGGCCGTGACCGTGTAGCTGGTCGGCGCCGCGGGCCAGTCCCCGGCCAGCTTGAGCTTGTTGGCGTTGGTGATCGGGTCGACCGTGGCCGGGAGCGCCGGGCTGGACGTCACCGACGAGATCGTGTTACCGGCCGGACAGGCGGTCAGCCCGACGGCTGTTTCGAGGCCGGCCGGAACCTTCTTCGTCACGGTGGCGGCCGAAGCGCTGGCCGAAAGGCCCAGCACTCCCAGTACGGTCGCGGTGGCCGCAGCGCAGGCGAGCGCCTTGCCAAGTCTGTGCATGCTTGTTCCCTACTTACGTTGGGTCGGGGATTCCCCTGGCCGTAGAGCCACCCTGCCGATGGGCAGTCAAAGCTTCCTATATTTCCTAGTGAGTTACAAGAGATAAAACCGTGAACTAGTCAGCACTTTCGGTTACAAGCGACAACCCGCTAGAACTGTCAGAAAACCGGTCATAGGGCAAGCGCCGTACCAGGCCAGCCCCGGGCGCAGCGACGGAGCGCGCCCACATGAAACCGGTGTGGTGCCGGGGCCAGGCCCCGGCACCACACCGGTAAACAGATCGCCCGGGCTAGCCGGTCACACCGCAGAGCGGGGTCACCAGGAAGCCGTAGTTCTTCAGGTCCGCCTTTGCAGTGGTGTTGGTGCACACAAAGCCGGAGGCGCCGAAGATCGCCTCCAGGTTGACGCCGCCGACCGGGCTGGTCGCGCCGGGGATGTGGTCGCTGGTGGCCGGGTCGTAGGGCACCACCTCGAAGACGGTGCGCTGGAAGGTGGCCGGGAAGCTGGCGTTGATCACGGTGCCGCTGCCCGTTCCGGTGGTCGGGGCGACGCCGTTGATCTGCTTCAGCACCATGGTGCCGTGGGTGTTGCAGCCGAACAGGTTCTTGCCCGCGACCGGGTTACACACGTTGCCGTTGGCGTCGGGGGTGCATGCGGAGTTGATGCAGGTGGTTGAGTGGAACTTCTCGGCGATGTACTTGCCGATGGAGTAGGGGAAGATCGCATCGGGGTCGTTGAGGACCGGGTTGACGCCCTCGTTCTCCTCCAGGTTGCCGCTGTCGTCGCTCACGCACGAGCCGGGCGTGGCGATGCCGATCGCGGACAGGAAGAACGACCTGGTGCCGGATCCGGACTGCGGGATGAACGCGTGGATGGGTGCGTTCTTGCCCCCGACCTGGCTCCAGTTGGTGTCGGTGCAGTTGTAGATCGCCGCGAGCTGCGCGGTGGTCAGCGTGGCGGGGGCGTTGGTGGTCGCCTGGGCGGACCAGGTGACGGCGTCACCGGCCAGGTCCACGAACGCGATGCCGCCCGGCGCGAACGCCGGGTCACTGGAGCCCCGTGCCCGGGAGGACCGGGCGAAGCTGGTGCAGTAGAAGTTGCCATCGCCGGTCTTCTGGAACGTGGCGAGCTGGGTGATGCCCGCCGAGGAGCCGTCCGGCCGGGCGATCGAGGAGCAGCCGCTCTTCTCAGCGATGCTGTCGCCGATCGCCCCGGTGTTGGGGTTGGTGGCGTCCCAGCTGTAGAGGCGGGTGGCGGACGAGCCCGTGAGCGTGGCGTTGTAGTCGGCGCTGAACTGGTCCAGCACGTTCTGGATGGTGTCCGAGCCGACGCCTGTGGCAGCGTTCTCTCCGGGTGCGGCCAAGACGGTCAGCTTGTTGGTTGTCTTGGTCCCGTTCTTGCAGTGCACCGTATACGTGGTGGCGCCGGTGGCGAGCCAGTCCCCGGCGAGCTTGGCCTTGGTGCCGTTGATGACCACGTGCGCCGTCACCGGCGGGGCCGGCGTCACCGACCCCACCGTGGTGCCCGACGCGCACCCGGTCAGGTTGACGGCCGTCTCGACACCGAGCGGGACCGAATAAGTGTGGGTAACTGCTCTGGGGCTGGCGGGTAGTGCCTGAGCGGTGGCCGTGAGGCCAAGCACGCCCAGCACTGCTGCACTGGCAGCGGCACCCACAATCAGCGGACGGACAGTTCGCATTCGCGCCCTCCTTGACACGTGCGCATGCTGGCACCGCTGGGCCCGGGTTCGGTTGAAACCGGCCCTGCCAGCGCGGCTCAGTTTCTCCCGGTTTGCGGCATATAAGAAGGAACGGCGGGGGACAGGAAGATTACGTCTGGGTTAACGGGCGAGCTCTGACCTCGGCTCTCTCGCTGAACGCAGTCAGGCCATTACATTTCGCCAGAACAAGACGGCTGGCCTGCGACTACGCGCTGGGCTGCCAGAATTGACCGAGCCATTTCAATGGCTCAGTCCATGTCTGGGAAAACTATCAGAAATACTTTGTTAAGCTTTCGTTCCACTGGTGTACGCCAGGGAGGCGTCTGGCCGGTAAACGCCACATTTCTTACCGAACTTCGCGGGATCCCACGAGGCGGCCGCAAACAGGTCATGTGGCCGGCCGAAATTCGATTTTCTTTGCGTCACGCCGTGTCGAGGACCTGGAAGGTTTCCGCGAGCCGGCCCTCGGGCAGGCCGCCCGCGGCCGCGGCGGCGGCCAGCCGCTCGCGCAGAAAGTCCCCCAGCTTGTCCATGTGCCCGGTCTGGCTCTCGTGCGCGCGCAGCGCCGCAAGCTTGCGGTCGAACGTGCCGGTCACATCGACATAGCGGTTGGGGACGGGCCCGCCCGGCAGCCACACCTCGCGCACCGGCCAGGGTTCCAGGCCCTCGCCAGCGCGCAGTTCGGGGAATGCGTACGGGTTGCGCGCGTCCGGGTAGACCGCATCAAGCGCCGCGGAACCGACCGCACGGTGATCCGGGTGGCTCACCCCGATCCGGGCATAGTTGCGCTCCGGGCTGGGGCACACCACCCGGTCCGGGCGGACCTGCCGGATCACCCGCGCCAGGTCCCTGCGCAGCCCGAGGGTGGCCTCCACCTGGCCGTCCGGGTAGCCAAGGAATCGCAGGTCGCTGACGCCCACGCAGGCGGCGGCCGCGGTCTGCTCCTTACGCCGCAGCGGCGCGATCTCGGCCCGCGGCATCGAGTCGTCGTGCCCCCCCGCATCCCCGTCGGTCACCACGCAGTACACGACCCCGATCCCGGCGTCAGTCCACCCCGCGATCGTCCCCGCCGCACTGAAGTCCACATCATCCGGATGCGCCGCAATCACCAGAACCCGCTGAACCTCGCTGTCGCTAAGCACCCTAAGATCCTACGAACCCCCGGCACCCCCTCACCGCGACGGCGCCAACCCGCTCAGTCCAGGGACGACATCACGTGCTTGACGCGGGTGTAGTCCTCGAACCCGTACATCGACAGGTCCTTGCCGTACCCCGAATTCTTGAACCCGCCGTGCGGCATCTCGGCGACCAGCGGGATATGCGTGTTGATCCACACGCAGCCGAAGTCCAGCCCGCGCGCCATCCGCATGGCCCGCCCGTGGTCGGACGTCCACACCGAGGACGCGAGCCCGTACTTGGTGCCGTTCGCCCAGGACAGGGCCTCGGCCTCGTCGCTGAACTGCTGCACGGTGATGACCGGCCCGAACACCTCGTTCTGGATGATCTCATCGTCCTGCGCCAGCCCGTCGACGACGCTGGCCTCGAAGAAGAAGCCGCGCGCCCCGGTCTTGTGGCCGCCGGCCAGCACTTTGGCGTGGTCGGGCAGCCGGTCGATGAACCCGGAGACCCGCTCGAGCTGAGCCGGGTTGTTCAGCGGCCCGAAGTCCGCGTCGGGGTTGTCGGGGCCCGCCACGGTCTGGCCGCGGGCCTGCTCGGCGAGAGCCTCGGCGAGCGCGTCGTGCACGCCCGGGCCGGCCAGCACCCGGGTCGCCGCGGTGCAGTCCTGCCCGGCGTTGAAGTACCCGGCGATCGCGACCGCTTCGGCGACCTTGGCCACGTCGGCGTCGTCGAACACGATGACCGGTGCCTTGCCGCCGAGTTCCAGATGGACCCGCTTGAGATCACCGGCGGCCGCGACCGCGACCTCCTTGCCCGCCCGCACGCTGCCCGTGATCGACACCATCTGCGGCACCGGGTGGGCGACAAGCGCGCGGCCGGTGTCCCGGTCGCCGCAGACCACGTTGAACACGCCTGCGGGCAGGAACTCGCTCATCAGCTCGGCCATGAGCAGCGCGCTGACCGGCGTGGTGTCGGACGGCTTGAGCACCATGGTGTTGCCCGCCGCGAGCGCGGGGGCCCACTTCCACACCGCCATCATCATCGGGTAGTTCCACGGCGTGACCGCCGCGCACACACCTATCGGCTCGCGGCGGATGAACGAGGTGAACCCGGACATGTACTCGCCCGCCGACCGGCCCTCCAGCATCCGGGCCGCGCCAGCGAAGAACCTGATCTGGTCCACCATCGGGGGGATCTCCTCCGAGGCGGTCAGCGCGAGCGGCTTTCCCGTGTTCTGGGACTCGGCCTTGACGAACTCGTCCGCGCGGGCCTCGATCGCGTCAGCGATCCTGAGCAGGGCCAGGCTGCGCTCGGCCGGGGTGGCGTCCCGCCATCCCCCGAATGCGGCCGCGGCCGAGGATACGGCCGCGTCGACCTCTGTCTCCCCGGACACGGGCGCCGTGGCGAACACCTCGCCGGTGCTCGGGTTGACCAGCTCGGAGCGCTTATCGAAGGACATGTCCGTCCACTGGCCGCCGATAAAGTTCTGCAGGTCCTCAGCCACGACGCCTCCGTTTTGTAGTGAAAGTTCTTTTACTGCCCGGCCGGGGCGCGTTCCTCGCACGCCCACGGTGAGCCGTAGTCGGTGAGCAGGTCCAGGAACGGGCCGGGGGGCAGCGCCTCGGGGCCAAGCACCCCGGCGCCCGACCACGCGCCCGAGTCGATCAGTTCCAGCGCCACGACCGGGTTCACCGCGGTCTGCCAGACCACGGCCTGGGACCCGTACTCGGCCATGGACCACGCGTTGTCCACCACATGATGAAGGTAGACCTCGCGCGGGGCGCCGTTGGTGCCGGTACCGGTGACCCAGGTGCCGGCACAGGTGAGACCGGTCATCTTGTCACCGAGCGTGGCCGGGTCGGGCAGGCAGGCCGCGACCACGTCCCGCGGCGACACGCTCCCGCCGCCGGCGCTGACCGGTTCTGTGCTGTCCAGGCCGAGCTTGTGCAGGGTCTGCAGCACGCCGATGAACTCCGCGCCGAGGCCGTACTTGAACGTGACCCGCTTGGCCTGGACCCAGCGGGGGATCAGCAGTACCTCTTCGTGCTCCACGTTCACGCACTCCACCGGGCCGATCCCGGCGGGGAAGGTGAAGGTCTCCGGTTCGGAGAAGGGTGGCGTGGTGTACCAGCCCCGGCCGTCCTCCCAGATGACCGGCGGGTTCAGGCACTCCTCGATGGTGGTCCAGATGGAGAAGGTGGGCGCGAAATCGTAGCCCGCGACCGCGAGATTCGCACCGTCACGGACACCGACCTCACCGATTTCGCGGAACAGCGCGTCGGCGGCGTACCGGGCGAACACGTCGGACAGGCCGGGCTCCACTCCGATTCCCACCAGGGCCAGCTTCCCGGCCTGCTCCCACTGCCCCGCCATCGCGAACTGCTCGTCGCCCAGCTTGACCCCGGTCTTGGCGTGTGGTTCGCCGGGGTGCGGGTGGGACAGTGACATGGCCATGTCGAGGTAGTGCGCCCCGGCCGCGAGCGCGGCGCGGAACAGTGGCATCACGAACCGCGGGTCCGTGGCGTTCATCAGCACGTCACAGGCGTGCTCGGTGAGCAGCGCGGCCGTGGCCTGCTCGTCCCGGGCGTCCAGCCGGACGGCCTGGTATCCGTCCTTTGCCGCCGCCGCGTGCTGAGCGCGGGCCAGGTCGTAGTCGGCCACCACCAGCTCGGCGAACTGGCGCCTGGCGGCGATCCGGGCGAAGGCCGTGCCGACACCGCCCGCACCCACGAGGAGTATGCGCATAGCGGCGATCCTAAGCCTTCCTGTGCTTGTGGACCAACGAGACCAGTCATCTTTTTCATCTCAGACAACTGAAATCGTTGCTAACGACTCTCAGGCATGCTAGAACCGTGGCAATCGGTACTGAGACCGTAGCTTCCCGCTATCTGATCCGTAGCCGGCCCGGCGGCGGAGCGCTACCGTGATCATCCGGGCAAGTGCGGTAACCCAGGAGGGGTTGGCATGGCGACTACGGCACCCCAGACACAGCAGATGGAAGAGTCCACGGACAAGGGCCTCAAAAGCGGTGCCCTCGGGTTGATCTCCAGTGTGGTCATGGGTGTCGCGTCGACCGCCCCCGCCTACAGCCTGGCGGCGACGCTGCTGTTCGTCGTGGTCCTCGTCGGCTTCAAGGCCCCCGCGGTCGCCGTGCTGGCGTTCATCCCCATCCTGTTCTGCTCGATCGGCTACAGCGAGATGAACAAGGCCGACCCGGACTGCGGCACCACGTTCACGTGGGCGACCAGGGCGTTCGGCCCGAAGACCGGCTGGGCCGGCGGGTGGGGGATCGTGGCCGCCGACGTCCTGGTCATGGCCAGCCTGGCGCAGGTGGCCGGGCAGTACGTGTTCCTGCTGGTCCAGGGCCCCAACAGCGCGATCGGGACCAATCCGGCCAGCCCCTGGGTGCTGCTCGTCGGCGTCCTGTGGATCATCGCGATGACCTACATCTGTTATCGCGGCATCGAGGTCTCGGCGAACTTCCAGAAGGTGCTGCTGAGCATCGAGCTCGTCATGCTGGTGGTGCTGTCGGTCACCGCGCTGGTCCGGGTCTATGGCGGGAACCACCCGCCGCAGTCGGTGCATCCGAGCCTCAGCTGGCTCGTCCCCACCGGCGTGCCGCTCTCGGCCTTCCTCGGCGGGATCATCCTGATGTTGTTCATCTACTGGGGCTGGGACACCGCCGTCTCGGTCAACGAGGAAACCAAGGACAAGAACAAGACCCCGGGCCAGGCGGCGATCATCTCTACCGTGCTGCTGCTGGTCACCTACGCGATCGTGATCATCTCGGTGGTGGCGTTCGCCGGGGTCGGCACGAAGGGGATCGGGCTGTCCAACCAGGCCCACGGAGGCGACGTGCTGTCCGTTCTCGGCGGCGCGATCTTCGGCAGCGGCGGCTTCGGCACCGTCCTGTCCCGGCTGCTGCTGCTGATGGTGCTCAGCTCCGCCGCGGCCTCCACCCAGACGACCATCCTCCCGACCGCGCGCACCACCCTGTCGATGGCCGCCTACAAGGCCCTGCCGGACGTCGTTCGCCAAGATCCACCACAAGTACCTCACGCCGACCGTGTCCACCCTCGTGATGGGCGGCGTCTCGATCGTGCTGTACGTCGTGATGAACTACATCTCCGGCGGCAACGTCATCTACGACGCGGTCACCGCGATCGGCATCTACATCGCCTTCTACTACGGCCTGAGCGCCCTGACCTGCGTCTGGTACTACCGCAAGACGCTGACCAGCAGCGCCCGCAACCTCTGGATGCGCGGCATCATCCCCGGGCTCGGCTGGCTGATCATGTGGTCGGCGGGCATCTACGCCCTGCAGAGCGACTGGACGGCGAGCTACGGCTACACCTTCTGGACGGTGCCGGGCCTGCACTGGGAGATCGGCGGGATCTTCCTCATCGCCCTGGGGGCCGCGCTGGCAGGGGTGCTCGGGTTCATCTACATGCGGATCACCAGCCCGGCGTTCTTCCGCAAGGAGACGCTGACCCGGGCCACCCCGACCCTGGTGCCCGATCCGGACGCCTGACCTGAGGAGTCACCGCGGGCCCGGCGGCACTGTGACGCGCCGGCCGCGGTCCGGCGGCGTGAGCGAAACGGCACCGCGCGGCGGCCTCCGGGCGTCGGCGCCACCGCCTACTCTTGGCACGTGACCGTCACCGCCATCGATGCTCTTCTCGAAGACCTGAACCCACAGCAGCGCGCCGCCGTTGTGCACGAGGGCAGCCCGCTGCTCATCGTGGCCGGAGCAGGCTCGGGCAAGACCCGGGTGCTGACCCGCCGGATGGCTTACCTCATGGCGGAGCGCGGGATCAGCCCGGGGGAGATCCTGGCGATCACGTTCACCAACAAGGCCGCGGGTGAGATGGCGGCCAGGGCGGCCGCACTGACCGGATCGCGTGCGCGCGGCATGTGGGTGATGACGTTCCACTCGGCGTGCGTGCGGTTCCTGCGCCGCGAGGCCGGCCGGTTCGGCTACCCGTCCTCGTTCTCGATCTACGACCAGGCCGACTCGGAGCGGCTCATGGCGCTGGCCTGCCGCGAGCTTGACCTCGACGCCAAGCACCATCCGCACCGGGCGATGCTCGCCCAGGTCTCGAACCTCAAGAACGAGTTGATCGACCACGAGACGTTCGCCGCCCGCGCCGAGGGCTACCGGGAGCGGGCCTTGGCCGAGGCCTACGGCGAGTACCAGCGCCGGCTGGTCGCGGCGGGCGCGATGGACTTCGACGACCTGATCATGAACACGGTTTTCCTGCTGCAGGCCTTCCCCGACGTGGCACAGGCCTGGCGGCGCCGGTTCCGGCACGTGCTCGTGGACGAATACCAAGACACCAACCACGCGCAGTACGTGCTGGTGCGGGAACTGGTCACCACCGAGCCGGGCAGCGGCCTGCTTCCCGGGGAACTCGCCGTGGTGGGTGACGCCGACCAGTCCATCTACGCTTTCCGTGGCGCGACCATCCGCAATATCGAGGAATTCTCCCGCGATTTCCCCGGCGCCACGGTCATCCTGCTCGAGCAGAACTACCGGTCCACGCAGAACATTCTGGCCGCGGCGAACGCCGTGGTGTCCAGGAACGCCGGGCGCACCCCGAAGCGGCTGTGGTCCGACGCGGGTGACGGCCCGCCGATCGTGGGCTATGTCGCGGACAGCGAGCACGACGAGGCGGCGTTCGTGGCTGAGGAGGTGGACCGGCTCACCGACGAGGGCGAGGCCACGCCCGGCCAGGTGGCCGTGTTCTACCGGACCAACGCCCAGTCCCGGGTCTTTGAAGAGGTCTTCATCCGGGCCGGGCTGCCGTACAAGGTGGTCGGCGGGGTGCGTTTCTACGAGCGCCGTGAGGTCCGTGACCTGCTCGCTTACCTGCGGCTGATCGCCAACCCCGGCGATGAGGTGTCGCTGCGGCGGATTTTGAACGTGCCGCGGCGCGGGATCGGGGACCGGGCCGAGGCGTGCGTGGCGGCGCTGGCGCAGCGGGACCGGCAGAGCTTCGCCGCCGCCCTGGCCCGGCCCGCCGATGTGCCCGGCCTGGCCCCGAGGTCGGCTAAGGCGATCGAGGCGTTCAACGAGCTGATCGGGGGGTTCCGTGCCGCGGAAGCCGCCGGGATCCCGGTCGCCGACCTGGCCGAGATGGTGCTTGACCGGTCGGGGTATCTGGCTGAGCTGCAGGCTTCGGAGGATCTGCAGGATGCCAGCCGGATCGAGAACCTGAACGAACTGGTCTCCGTGGCGCGCGACTTCGACGCTACGGGCGTCCAGGCCGGCCTTGCCGACCCGGACGAGGCCGGCCCCCGCCCGGGCAGCCTCGCGGACTTCCTCGAGCAGGTGTCCCTGGTCGCCGACGCCGACCAGATTCCCGGGGGGGAGGACCACGGCGGCGTGGTCACGCTGATGACGCTGCACACCGCCAAGGGGCTGGAGTTCCCCGTGGTTTTCCTCACCGGCATGGAGGAGAACGTCTTCCCGCACCAGCGCTCGGTGGGCGATGAGAAGGAACTCCAGGAGGAGCGGCGGCTGGCCTACGTGGGGATCACCCGGGCCCAGCGGCGGCTGTACCTGACCAGGGCGCTGGCGCGGGCCTGGTGGGGGCGGCCGGAGTACCACGCGCAGTCCCGGTTCCTCGGCGAGATCCCCGCGAACCTGATCGAGTGGCGCCGCGACGAGAGCACCGCAGCCGCGCCCGCCTCGCAGCGCCTGGCTGCGCGCCCCGGCGTGCGCTCACCAGGCAACCGGCGGGTGCCGTCCCTGTCCCCCGGCGACAAGGTCACCCACGACGCCTACGGTCTTGGCACGGTCGTCTCGGTGCAAGGCTCAGGTGACGACCCCGAGGCGAAGATCGACTTCGGCGGCGACTACGGCATCAAGCACCTGGTGCTGCGGTACGCGCCCATCGAAAAGCTGTAACGACCGAGGTTGGCCCGGGGCACCCGGGCCGGTTCCGGCGGCAGCCTTCGTAGCATGGATAGGTTGCTTGGGGGCGGCCAGCGGGCCGCGCAACCCCGCGGGAGGCACTCATGGGAACCATCCGGGTCGTCATCGCCAAGCCCGGCCTGGACGGGCACGACCGCGGTGCCAAGGTCGTGGCCAGGGCGCTTCGCGACGCCGGGGTCGAGGTGATCTACACCGGCCTGCACCAGACCCCGGAGCAGATCGTGGCCACCGCCCTCCAGGAGGACGCTGACGCGATCGGCCTGTCGATCCTGTCCGGTGCGCACATGACCCAGTTCGGCAAGGTCCTGGAACTGCTGGCCGAGCGCGATGCCACCGACATCACGGTATTCGGCGGCGGCATCATCCCCGATGCTGACATCGCCGAATTGGAGCGGATGGGCGTAGCGAAGATCTTCACCCCGGGCGCAGCCACCCACGAGATCGTCGACTGGGTCAAGTCCTCCCTAGGCCAGCCCCACCCCGCCTGACCGCATCCCTCCAGATCCGCGCGACCCGGCCCGCAGCAACCCCGGGCACCCCGCACCCGCGCCAGGTCGGGAGGGTGGGGCGGTTTCCTGGGGAGGGTGGGTCCGATGCTTCGGAGCGGGCGGTGTTGGCGGCAGGGGAGGCGCTGTTGGTGCGCGGTGCGGAAGAAGGAACGGATAGGCTTCCGTGCGGAATCCAGCCGGACCGAGGACGGACAACAGTGGACCTGTTTGAGTTTCAGGCGAAGGAGCTGTTCGGGGAGTACGGCGTTCCCGTGCCGCAGGGACGCGTCGCTCGCACGCCTGAGGAGGCCCGCGCGATCGCCGCGGACTTCGCGGCCGCCGGTACCCCACGCGTGGTGGTGAAGGCCCAGGTCAAGACCGGTGGCCGGGGCAAGGCAGGCGGGGTCAAGCTGGCCGAAGGCCCGGACGAGGCGCAGGCCAGGGCGCACGAGATCCTCGGCATGGATATCAAAGGCCACACGGTGCACGCGGTCCTCGTCGAAGAGGCCAGCGACATCGCCCGGGAGTTCTACCTGTCCTTCCTGGTGGACCGGGCCGCGCGCACGTTCACCTCGATCTGCTCGGTGCAGGGCGGCATGGAGATCGAGGAGGTGGCCCACACCAGCCCCGCCGCGGTGGCCCAGGTGATGGTGGACCCGCTCGCCGGGGTCGATGGGGCGAAGGCCGCCGAGATCGTGTCGGCCGGCGGGCTGCCCCCGGAAGCCCAAGCGGGCGCCGCCGCGGCCGCCGAGCGGCTGTGGGCGGTGTTCGCCGACGAGGACGCGACGCTGGTCGAGGTCAACCCGCTGATCCTGACCAGCGACGGCCGGGTCGTGGCCCTGGACGGGAAGATCACCCTCGACGACAACGCGGCCTTCCGGCAGGACCACGAGCGCTTCGCCGACCCGGGGTCCGCCGATCCGATCGAGGCCAGGGCCAGGGCGAAGCACCTCAACTACGTCAAGCTCGAGGGCGAGGTCGGCATCATCGGCAACGGCGCGGGCCTGGTGATGTCCACCCTGGACGTGGTCGCGCTCGCGGGCGAGGCCTTCGGCGGTATCCGGCCCGCGAACTTCCTCGACATCGGCGGCGGTGCCTCGGCCGAGGTGATGGCCGACGGCCTGGAAATCGTGCTGTCCGACCCCAGCGTGCGCAGTGTGCTTGTCAACGTGTTCGGCGGTATCACCTCGTGTGACGAGGTGGCGAACGGCATCGTGTCGGCGCTGGGCATGCTCGAGCGGGGGCGGGCGCGAAGCGCGGGGGCGGGAAGACAGCGCGCGGCGAGCAGGTGACCCGCCCGATCGTGGTCCGGCTGGACGGCAACAACGCCGCCGCGGGCCGGGCGATCCTTGACGGGGCGGGGCTCGCCGTGATCGAGCAGAACGACACCATGGACGGTGCCGCCCGCCGCGCCGCCGAACTAGCTGCCAGCCCGGCGGCCGGCGCGAACCCCACGGGAGCATGACATGGCGATCTTCCTTACCGGCGAGAGCCGGATCATGATCCAGGGCATCACCGGGTCCGAGGGCACCAAGCATGGCCGCCGGATGCTCGCCGCCGGCACCACGGTGGTCGGCGGGACCAACCCCCGCAAGGCCGGCCAGACCGTGGACCTCGGTGGCAGCGCCGTGCCGGTGTTCGCCACGGTGGCCGAGACCATGGCGGCGACCGGTGCCGACACCTCGGTGGTGTTCGTGCCGCCGGCCGGTGCCAAGAGCGCCGTGATCGAGGCGATCGACGCCGGGATCCCGCTGGTCGTCGTGATCACCGAGGGCATCCCGGTGCACGACTCGACCGAGTTCTGGGCGTATGCCGGGGCGAAGGGCAACGTGACCCGCATCGTCGGGCCGAACTGCCCGGGCATCGCCTCACCCGGCAAGTCCAACGCGGGCATCATCCCGGCGGACATCTCCTCGGAAGGCCGGATCGGCCTGGTGTCCAAGTCGGGCACGCTGACCTACCAGATGATGTACGAACTGCGCGACATCGGCTTCTCCACGGCCGTCGGGATCGGTGGTGACCCGGTGATCGGGACCACCCACATCGACTGCCTGCGCGCCTTCGCCGACGACCCGGAAACCGACGCGATCGTGATGATCGGCGAGATCGGCGGGGACGCGGAGGAACGGGCCGCCGCGTTCATCGAGCAGAACGTGGCCAAGCCGGTGGTCGCCTACGTGGCGGGGTTCACCGCGCCCGAGGGCAAGACGATGGGCCATGCCGGGGCCATCGTGTCGGGATCGTCAGGCACGGCCCAGGCCAAGAAGGAAGCCCTGGAGAAGGTCGGCGTCCGGGTGGGCCGCACGCCCAGCGAGACGGCGCGGCTTGTGCGCGAGCTCGTGCCCGGCCACTAAATACTGGCCGCCCGGCGGGCCGAATGCCCTCTTTTATTCATTAGTCCTGGTTTAGAATTTCCGGAATCAGGATTTACCTGAATAGGGGGGGATTATGTGGCGTAAAGTACGAATCGCGTCTACCGGTGTTGCCTGTGTGGCTGCAGTGGCTGCGCTGGCGGGGGCTGGTCTCGTGCCAGCGGCCGCCGCGACGGGTGCGAACGGGCCCCGGCCGGGCGGGCATGCCATGTTCACCGTGCGCTCCTGGGGCCGGGCCACCGCGCGGACGGCGGCGACCACGATTCCGAACTGGAGCGGGTCGTTCACGATCAATTCGACCACCTACAACTACAAGATGGCCGGCACCAACCCAGCCGCCGGGTCCAAGACCACGACCATCCCCACCGAGATCCTGCCGCTGAAGGTCGTCATGTCCAACGGCGTCACGGTGACCGGGTCGGCCAGCAAGCTCAAGGCGTCGCCGATATTCAGCAACGCCGCGTTCACCAGCGGGACCACGCAACTCGGCGACGCCATGCAGCGCTCGGGCTTCTGGAGCACCGTGTCGGCATCGTCGCCGAACTGGCACCTGCTGCTTGGCACGCCGAAGGTGCTGCCGACCGTGACCATCAAGGTTCCCGCGGCCGACGGCACCGGGCAGACCTTCAACGGGATTCCGTACGCGAACATCTCCTACAACTGGTGGGGCAGCAAGCTGCAGAGCATCATCAACGCGCACAACTTCTCGGCCACCACGCTGCCGTTGATCGTGTCCGGCAGCACGTTCCTGTACATCGGCAGCCTCTCGGACTGCTGCGTCTACGGGTACCACGGCGCCTATACCTCGGCGTCGGGCAACAACACCTATGCCTTCGCCAACTGGATCGCCGCGGGGCTCGTCTCCAACGGCAACGCGGACGTCTACACGATGAGCCACGAGGTGTCGGAGTGGGCCGCCGACCCGTTCGTCAACAACGTCGTCCCGACCTGGAACCAGCCGGACGGCGCCACCTGCTTCAACAACCTGCTGGAGGTCGGTGACCCGGTCGAGGCGATGACCAAGCCCTGGTACACCATCAAGGTCGGCACGGTCACCTACCACCCGAGCGACATCGCCGGCATTTCGTGGTTCTCCCACGCCAGCCCGTCTCTCCAGCAGAACGGCCTGTACTCCTACAAGGGCTACCTGAAGACGCCCAACACCACGTGTTAGCGAGTCCGCGGCAGGGGCGGGACCAGAGCAACCCTGGTCCATGTCCCGGGTTTTCCCGCGCCCCGGGCGCGGGGAAACCCGGATCTCCGTGCGGCGCTGGCGTGTCGAGGCAGGCTAGCGCCGCACGGGCTTGCCAGGATGACTATCATGACCGCCCCCACCCACCCCGAGGCCGGGACCCGGCCGGGCCGTGCCGAGCCGCCACCGGCGCGCGGCGGCACCCGGCCCCTGGTGGTTTCCGGCGCGCTCGCCGGGTCCGCGGTCACGGTCACCGGCCTGGTCATTCTCACGCCGCTGGTGCTGGCCGGGTGGATCGCCGCCCCGCATTCCGGCCTTGGCCTGCCCGGCGTGGTGCGGACCGCGACCTGTCTGTGGCTGGCCGCCCACCACGTGGAGATAACCCTGTCCGGCGCGGGCCGGATCGGCATGCTCCCGCTCGGCCTGGTCCTGATCCCCGGCGCGCTGCTGTGGCGGGCCGGGCGCTGGATGGTCCGTACCAGCGAACTGACCAAGCTCAGCGAGCTCGGGTACGCGGCACTCGCGCTTGCCGTTCCGTACGCTGCGCTGTGCGGGGCGCTCGCGCTCGCCAGCCGCTCCCGGCTGGCCGCACCGTCCCTGGCTGACGCGGTCATCGCCGGGTTCCTGCTCGCCCTGTGCGCGGGTGGCCTCGGTGGCGCGCGGGCGCTGGCGCCGTGGCCCCGGCTGTTCCGGCTCATGCCGCCCCGGTCCCGGTCGGTCGTCCTGGGCACCGCTGGGGCGCTCGGTGTGCTGGTCGCGGGCGGGGCGCTGCTTGCGGGCGGTTCGCTCGCCGCGCACCTGGGGGAGTACCGGGCGATGGACGCCTCGCTCGCGCCCGGGGCCGTCGGGGGGGTGCTGCTCGTCCTCGCCCAGCTCGCCTACGTGCCCAACGCCGTCGGCTGGGCGATCTGCTACTCGCTCGGGCCTGGATTCGCGTTCGGGACCTCGACCGTGGTGGCCCCCACCGGGGCGGCGATCGGGCCGCTCCCGCTGTTCCCGATGCTGGCCGGGCTGCCCACCAGCACCCACGGAGTCGCCGGCTGGGTCTCCATCACGGTGCTCGCCCTGCCCTACCTGGCCGGTGTGGTGGGCGGCATCCTGGTGGCGCGTGCCGCGCCCACACCAGCGGCCGAGCTGGCCCCGCTCTGGGGGTTCGCCTGCGGGGTGGCGACCGGGTGCGTGATCGGCGTGCTGGCGGCGTTCTCCGGCGGGCCGCTGGGCAGCGGCCGGCTCGCCGCGGTCGGCCCTTCGGGCTGGCAGGCGACCGTGGTGGCCATCCTTGAGATAGGCGTCTCCGCGGCCGTGGCCACCGGCATCGCCAACTGGCTGAGGGTGCGCAGGGATCCGGAACTCGCGGCCGCGCGGGCCCGCCGGGCCGCTGCCCCGCCGCCCCGGCCGGGCAGGCCGGCGTGTCGCCGGAGGGGCCCGAGGACGGCGGCCACCGGATCTACCTGGACCAGTGGGCCGGCGAGGAGGAGGACGGGCCGCCCGATGACCGTCCCCCGCTGGGCCCCGCCATGCTCCCCTGACCGGCGCGGGAGACGTCCCGGCCCGCGCGGAGGCGCCTGGGAGCGGCTAGCCCCGTTCCGCGGCGCGCAGCGAGGAGATCTCCCGGTTGACCGCATGGGTGAACTGGACCTGGCAGAACTGCTGTGCCGTGGTCGTGCCCGCCTCGCTCAGGCACTGGCCGTACTCCGACATCTGCCGTCCCAGCACGATGAAGGCAAGCAGCAGGATCGAGCTGAACAGGATCCCGATTCCGGCGATCGCGGTCGCGGCGGCCGACCCGTGCGGCCGCGCGGTCCGGCCCCGCCTGGCCCGGGCCAGCGAACTCACCGCCAGCCACATCGCGACGGTGCCGGCGAGCAGCGCGTAGGCCACCAGGTAGACCCCGCGCTGCGGGTCGCCGAGCGCCAGCACGCCGGTCAGGCTCAGCAGCGCCACGAGCAGCGCCGCCACCGCGCGCTGCTGCACGGCCGGCTCGGCGGGCAGCACGGCCTGGGGTTTGTCCATGCGCTGGTCGAAGGGGGGCATCGCTCACCTATTGTGCCCGGCCGAAGTCACTGACCTGTGCGCTTCGGCCATGTGGCACGTGTCACTGCGGGCCGTGGCACGAGCCGGCCCGAGCCGCGGGGCCGTTAAGGTGGCTCGCATGACGGCACGCCTCGTGGTCCTGGTCTCCGGGGCGGGCACCAACCTTCAGGCGCTGCTCGACGCCTGCGCGGACGATTCCTACGGGGCGGCCGTCGTGGCGGTCGGCGCGGACCGCGCCGGGATCGACGGGCTCGCGCGGGCGCAGCGGGCGGGGATACCGGTCTTCACCCACCAGGTCCGCGACCACGTTTCCCGTGCCGGGTGGGACCGTGCCCTGGCCCAGTCCTGCGCGCGCTACCAGCCGGACCTGGTCATCTCGGCCGGGTTCATGAAGCTGGTCGGCCAGGACTTCCTCGACCGGTTTGCCGGGCGCTTCGTCAACACCCATCCCTCCCTGCTGCCCGCCTTCGCCGGCATGCACGCGGTCCGGGACGCGCTCGGCTACGGGGTGAAGGTGACCGGCTGCACGGTTTTCCTCGTGGATGCCGGCACCGACACCGGTCCCGTGATCGCCCAGGCGGCGGTAGCGGTCAGCGAGGATGACGACGTCGCCTCCCTGCACGAGCGGATCAAGATGACCGAGCGCGCCCTGCTGGTGGATACGGTCGGCAGGATGGTCCGGGACGGATGGTCGGTGCAGGGCAGGACCGTGCTGGTCGGTCACCACGAAGCGGCGGCGGCGAACCAGGCCCGCCAGGGATGAAGAGGGTCTGAAGAAGTGACGAAGGTTCCCATCAAGCGGGCGCTGGTCAGCGTCTACGACAAGACCGGGCTGGCCGAACTCGCCGGCGTCCTGGCGGATGCCGGCGTGCAGATCGTCAGCACCGGCAGCACGGCGGCGGCCATCGCCGCGGCGGGCGTGCCGGTGACCCCGGTCGAGAAGGTGACCGGGTTCCCGGAAATCCTGGAAGGCCGGGTGAAGACCCTGCATCCCGGCGTCCATGCCGGGCTGCTCGCCGACACCGGCCGGCCCGGGCACGCCGAGCAGCTCGCCGGCCTGGGTATCGACACGTTCGAGCTGCTCGTGTCCAGCTTGTACCCGTTCGAGGCCACGGTCGCCAGCGGTGCCCCGGTGGCCGATTGCGTCGAGCAGATCGACATCGGCGGCCCCGCCATGGTCCGGGCGGCCGCGAAGAACCATGCCCGGGTGGCCGTGATCACCGACCCGGCGCAGTACCAGGCGGCCGCCGGGGCAGTCCAGGCCGGCGGCTTCACCCGCGAGCAGCGGCAGCGGCTGGCCGCCGCGGCGTACGCGGCCACCGCCCGCTACGACGCCGCCGTCGCGTCCTGGTTCGCCGCCACGTATGCGCCCGACGACGTCGCCCGCGAGACCGGCTGGCCGGACCTGGTGTCCACCGTGTGGACCCGCCGCGAGGTGCTGCGTTACGGGGAGAACCCGCATCAGGGCGCCGCACTCTACGTGCGCCCCGGCGCACCGCCCGGCCTGGCCACGGCCACCCAGCTGCACGGCAAGGCGATGTCCTACAACAACTACGGTGACGCCGCCGCGGCCTGGCGGACCGCGTTCGACTTCACCGAGCCGTGCGTGGCGATCATCAAGCACGCGAACCCCTGCGGCATCGCCATCGGTGCCGACCTGGCCGAGGCGCACCGCAAGGCCCACGCATGCGACCCGGGGTCGGCCTACGGCGGGGTGATCGCGGCCAACGGCGTCGTCACGGCGGCGATGGCGGCCCAGGTCGCGGACATCTTCACCGAGGTGCTCGTCGCGCCTGGCTTCGAGGACGCCGCGCTGGAGACGCTCAAGGTCAAGAAGAACCTGCGGCTGCTGCAATGCCCCGCCCCGGTTGCCACGGCCGGCCCGCAGGTGGAGTGGCGTCCGGTAGACGGTGGGGTGCTCCTGCAGACGGCCGACCGGCTCGATGCGCCGGGGGACGACCCGGCGGCCTGGGAGCTCACGGCGGGCCGGGCCGTGTCCGCCGAGACCCTCGCCGACCTGGCCTTCGCGTGGCGGGCCTGCCGCGCGGCCAAGTCCAACGCCATCGTGCTCGCCGCCGGCGGCGCCACGGTCGGGGTGGGCATGGGCCAGGTCAACCGGGTCGACGCGGCCCGGATCGCGGTCGCACGCAGCGGGCAGCGGTGCCGGGGCGCGGTCGCCGCCAGCGACGCCTACTTCCCGTTCGCGGACGGCCTCCAGGTGCTGGCCGACGCCGGGGTCCGCGCCATCGCCGAACCCGGCGGCTCGATCCGCGACGGCGAGGTCATCGCCGCCGCCCAGGCCGCCGGGGTCAGCCTCTACTTCACCGGGACCAGGCATTTCTTCCACTGACCCCCGGGCCCCATCCGCCGACGCCGAGAGGGTGCCATGAGCGTTTCGTTCCGCGGCAAGACCGGGAGTGCGCGATGAGCGCGCAGCTTCTCGACGGGCGCGCCACCGCCGCCGCGATCAAAGAGGACCTCAGGAAGCGGGTGGCCGATCTGGCCGCGGTGGGCCGGGTGCCCGGGCTGGGCACGGTGCTGGTCGGCGACGACCCGGGCAGCCGGGCCTACGTCAACGGCAAGCACCGCGACAGCGTGCAGGTCGGCATCGCCAGCATCCGCCGTGACCTGCCCGCCGACGCCAGCCAGGAACAGGTCGAGGCGGTCGTCGACGAACTCAACGCCAACCCGGACTGCACCGGCTACCTGGTGCAGTTGCCACTGCCGCCGCAACTGGACGCACTGGCCATCCTGCACCGGGTGGACCCGGCCAAGGACGCCGACGGGCTGCACCCGGTCAACCTGGGCAAGCTGGTGCTCGGCGAGCCGGGACCGCTGCCCTGCACGCCAAGGGGGATCGTGGAGTTGCTGCGGCGCTACGGCGTCCCGATCGCCGGGGCGGATGTCACCGTGATCGGGCGCGGCATCACCGTAGGCCGCTCGCTCGGCCTGCTGCTCACCCGCCGCACCGAGAACGCGACCGTCACCCTGTGCCACACCGGGACCAGGGACCTGGCCGCGCACACCCGCGGCGCGGACATCGTGGTGGTGGCGGCCGGCCGCCCGGGCCTGGTCACCGCGGACATGGTCAAGCCCGGTGCCGCGGTGCTCGACGTGGGCATCACCAGGACCGAGGCCGGGCTGACCGGGGACGTCGCGCCCGAGGTCGCCGAGGTGGCCGGCTATCTGGCGCCGATGCCGGGCGGTGTCGGGCCGATGACCAGGGCGATGCTGCTGGCCAACGTGGTCGAGGCGGCCGAGCACGGAGTCGACCGGTAAGCTACTGATAAGTAACATAGTAGTGTCGCCAGGGGACAAGCCCCCGCATCCGGGCCGGGCGGCCGTAGTTGGCAGTCTTGAGCCAGCCCGGAAGTGAACACGGGCGGAAAACGGACAGGGACAGGAGGTCGGCCGCGGTCATGAACATCGTCGTCTGCGTCAAGCAGGTCCCCGACACAGCGGTGGAGCGCACGCTGCGGCCGGAGGACGCCACGCTCGACCGCGCATCGGTCGACGGGGTCATCAACGAGATCGATGAGTACGCGATCGAGGAAGGGCTCCTCCTGGCCGAGGCGCACGGGGGTGAAGTGACCATCCTGTCCATGGGCCCGGAGAAGGCCAGCGAGTCGATCCGCAAGGCGCTGTCCATGGGCGCCGACAAGGCGATCCACCTGGTGGACGACGCCCTGGCCGGGTCCGATGCGCTCGCCACCTCGCTGGCCCTGGCTACCGTGCTCCAGCGCACCGGGTTCGACCTGGTCATCGTCGGCTCGGAGTCCACCGACGCCCGGATGGGCGTGCTCGCCCCGATGCTGGCCGAGCGCCTCGGCTGCCCGCAGCTCACGCTGGCCAGCAAGGTGGAGATCGACGGTACGTCGATCACCATCCGCCGGCAGGCGGACTACGGCTACGACACGGTGCAGGGCAGCCTGCCGGCCGTGGTCAGCGTGGTCGAGAAGATCAACGAGCCGCGCTACCCGTCCTTCAAGGGGATCATGGCCGCTAAGAAGAAGCCGGTGGAGGTGCTGTCCGCCGCCGACGCCGGGATCGACCCGTCCCAGGTGGGCCTTGGTGCCGCGGCGACCGAGGTGGTCAGCTTCACCAAACGGCCGCCCCGCCAGGCCGGCACCGTTGTCAAGGACGAGGGCGACGGTGGCACCAAGGCCGCCGAATTCCTCGCCGCGCAGAAGTTCATTTGATCAGGGAAGGGGAGCCCCGTGGCTGAGGTTCTGGTGCTCGCCGCCCACGACGGCGAGTCGGTCAAGAAGGTCACGCTCGAACTGCTGACCGTGGCGCGCAGGTTCGGCGAGCCCGCCGTGGTATGGCTGGGCTCCGGCGCGGAGGGGGGCCGGGAGCGGCTCGCGGAGTTCGGCGCGGCCAAGGTCTACGTCGCCGACGGCGACGATGTGACCGGCTACGTCGTCGCGCCCGCCGCCGAGGTTCTCGCCGCGCTGGTCGCGCAGGTGTCACCGGCGGCCGTGCTGGTCCCGGCCACGGCCGAGGGCAAGGAGGTGGCGGGCCGGCTCGCGGTCAAGATCGGTTCCGGCGTGCTCACCGACGTGGTGGACCTCATCCCGGGCGACGGCGGCCCGGTCGCGGAGCAGTCCATCTTCGGCGGCGCGATCGTCGTCAAGTCCCGGGTCAGCAAGGGGACTCCCATCGTGGCGGTACGGCCGAACGCCGTGTCCCCCGAGGCATCGCCGGGCGCCGCGGCGCTGGAGCCGGTCACCGTGGCGGTGAGCGACGCGGCCAAGGGCGCGCACATCACCGAGCGGGTGATCGCCGAGCGCAGCGACCGGCCGGAACTGACCGAGGCGTCCATCGTCGTGTCCGGCGGCCGCGGGGTCGGCAACGCGGAGAACTTCGCGCTGATCGAGGGGCTGGCGGACCGGCTGGGCGCGGCGGTCGGTGCGTCCAGGGCGGCCACCGATGCCGGCTGGTACCCGCACCAGTTCCAGGTCGGCCAGACCGGCAAGACCGTGTCGCCGCAGTTGTACCTTGCGGTCGGCATCTCGGGCGCGATCCAGCACCGGGCCGGCATGCAGACTTCCAAGACCATCATGGTGATCAACAAGGACCCCGAAGCGCCAATCTTCGAGCTGGCCGACTTCGGTGTGGTGGGCGACCTGTTCACGGTCGTGCCGCAGCTCACCGACGAGATCACCCGGCGCCAGGGATCCTGAGCCAGGCGCCGTCGCCGGCCCGGGCGCGCGGCTGGAAGTCCAGCTAGGCTGAATTTGTCATGGACTACACCGACGGGGCAGGTCAGCCGGGGGCCGCCGGCGCAGCCGAGCAGAACCCGCACCCACTGGTCTATCTGGACAACGCGGCGACCGCGCCGATGCTGCCCGAGGCCATCGCGGCCATGACGGAGGAACTCGCCCATCTCGGTAACCCCTCCTCGCTGCACAACGCGGGCCGCCGGGCCCGCCGGGTGGTCGAGGAGTCCCGGGAGCAGATCGCCGAGGCGTTCGGTGCCCGGCCCAGCGAGGTGATCTTCACCAGCGGTGGGACCGAGGCGGACAACCTGGCGTTGAAGGGCCTGTTCTGGGCGCGGCGCGACGATGGTCCACAGCGCCACCGGGTGCTGATACCGGCGACCGAGCACCACGCGGTGCTGGATTCTGTGCAGTGGCTGGCCAGCCACGAGGGCGCGGAGATCGGCTGGATCGGCGTGGACGGCGCCGGGATGGTGACCGCGGACAGCCTGCGGGCGGCGATCGGGCCGGATCCGGGCAGCGTGGCGCTGGTCAGCGTGATGTGGGCGAACAACGAGGTCGGCACGATCGCGCCGATCGCGGAACTGGCGGCGGTCTGCGCGGAGCACCGGATCCCGCTGCACACCGACGCGGTGCAGGCGGCTGCGCAGGTGCCCGTGCATTTCGCCGAGAGCGGGGTGGATGCGCTCACGATCACCGGGCACAAGCTCGGCGGGCCGGTGGGCGCGGGGGCGCTGCTGCTGGCCAGGGGGACCCAGCCGGTGCCGGTGCTGCATGGCGGCGGCCAGGAAAGCGACATCAGGTCCGGCACCCTGGACGCGCCCGCGATCCGCGCCTTCGCGACCGCCGCCGAGGTGGTGGCCAAGACCAGGGACTCCGAGGCGATCCGGCTGGCCGCGCTGCGGGACGACCTCGTCGCCAGGGTGCTCGCGGCGGTGCCCGACGCCATACTCAACGGTGCGCCACCGGGCCCGTCCCGGCTGCCGGGGAACGCGCACTTCTCCTTCCCCGGCTGCGAGGGCGACGCGCTGCTCATGCTCCTGGACGCCAGGGGCATCGCGTGCTCCACCGGTTCTGCGTGCACCGCCGGGGTGGCCCGGCCCAGCCATGTGCTGCTCGCCATGGGCGCCGACGAGGCCCGGGCCCGGGGCTCGCTGCGTTTCTCGTTCGGCCCGGCCTCGGCCCAGGCGGATTGCGAAGCCGTGGGAGCCGTGATCGGCGAGGTGGTCGAACGTGCCCGCCGGGCCGGACGAGCATGATGCGATACGCCGGCCCTCGCTGACTTGCTCCCTAGCGGAACCTGTGGTCCCGGGGAACCCCGGGTCACGGGCCAGCGGACACAATGCGGCCCGGCGCGGGCGCAGGGGTCCATGGCGGCCCATAGGCTGGACGGGTTATGAGCGGGATGCGGGTGCTGGCGGCCATGTCGGGCGGGGTGGACTCGGCCGTGGCCGCGGCGCGGGCGGCAGACGCCGGGCACGAGGTGACCGGCGTCCATCTGGCGCTGTCGCTGAACCCGCAGTCGTACCGATCCGGGGCGCGGGGCTGCTGCACGCTGGAGGACGCCAGGGACGCCAGGCGCGCCGCGGACGTGATCGGTATCCCGTTCTACGTCTGGGACATGGCGGAGCGGTTCCACCACGACGTGGTGGCAGACTTCGTGGCGGAATACGCGCGCGGGCGCACCCCCAACCCGTGCCTGCGCTGCAACGAGAAGATCAAGTTCGCGGCGGTGCTTGACCGGGCGGTGGCCCTGGGCTTCGACGCGGTCTGCACCGGCCACCATGCGCGGCTGGCGGGCGGCCGCCTGCACCGCAGCCCGGACCTGGCCAAGGACCAGTCCTACGTGCTCGCCGTGCTCACCCGCGAGCAGCTCGGCCGGGCCCTGTTCCCGCTGGGGGACTCCACCAAGGCGCAGGTGCGGGCCGAGGCGGCGGCCCGCGGGCTGGCGGTGGCCGCCAAGCCGGACAGCCACGACGTCTGCTTCATCCCCGACGGTGACACGCGCGCGTTCCTGGCCGGCGCGCTTGGCCGGGCCCCCGGCCCCATCGTGGACACCGGCGGGACCGTGCTTGGCAGCCACGACGGCGCCTACGGGTTCACCGTCGGCCAGCGCCGCGGGCTGCGCGTGGGCACCCCGGCCGCGGATGGCCGGCCACGGTACGTGCTGGACATCGAGCCTGCCTCGGGCACGGTGACCGTCGGGCCCGCCGAGTCCCTGGACGTGACCGAGATCCTGGCCGAGCGCCCGGTCTGGACCGGCTGCGCTCCGCCGCCGGGCCCCCGGGACTGCCTGGTGCAGCTGCGGGCGCACGGGCAGGCGCACCCGGCCACCGTGATCCCCGGCGATGACCTGCGGATAGCGCTTACCGAGCCGGCCAGGGGAGTGGCCGCCGGCCAGGCGGCGGTCTTCTACGACGGCGGCACGGTGCTGGGCAGCGCCACGATCGCGGCCACTTCCTGACACGGCCGTCAGGGCTCCCGCCCGCGCCGGCGCCGCCCCGCTGACGCGGCTTCCCGCCACATGTCCGCTGGTCAACGCGCCGGTGTCCGGAAGGTGACCGGTGGATGTTCCATATTTGTGGCCCCGATCGCCCTTTGTGATGGATGCGGCTCCTGATCATCTCGTCCCCGATTGTGTCGTTCGTGTGAATGCCCGGTTGCAGAGTGGGTAGATGCCTGTCGGCGTGGTCGCCATGGGCGCGGCAGAGTGCACGTGCGGCAAGGGGCGGGCGCGCTGGAGGCGAGATGAGAGGCGGCATTGATAATGCTCGCGCTGGGCGCCGGAGGCCCGCGCCCCGCTCGTCGAGAAAGGGTGCCCGCTACATCGGCGTGACGATGATCGGGGCCCTGGCCGCCGCGGGGCTTGCGGCGTGCGGTACGAGCAGCGCTGGCACCGGCGGAACGGTAACGCTGAACTTCTACAACTTCCCCGACCCGTCCGGCGCGGTCCAGTCGGCCGTGGACAACTGCACCGCGCAGAGCCACGGCAAGTACACGATCGTCTACAACAAGCTGCAGAACGCGGCCGACCAGCAGCGGCTGCAGATGGCCCGGCGGCTCGCCGCCGGGGACAGCTCGATGGACATCCTCGGGCTTGACGTCACCTGGGAGGCCGAGTTCGCCACGGCGGGCTGGATCCGGCCGTGGACCGGCACAGTACAAGCAGCAGGCCATCAGCCGGAACGCTCAAGGGGCCGCTGCAGACCGCCATCTGGCGCGGCAAGCTGGTCGCGGTCCCGTACAACAGCAACACCCAGTTGCTCTGGTACCGGTCCGACCTGGTGAAGACCCCGCCGAAGACGTGGGCGCAGATGATCTCCGATGCGGAGCAGCTGGCCAAGCAGGGCAAGCCGCACCTCATCGAGATCCAGGGCGCCCAGTACGAGGGCACCGTGGTGTGGTTCAACACGCTGGTGGCCAGCGCGGGTGGCAGCATCCTGAACCCGACCTCGACCGCCGCCCAGCTCGGCCCGCCCGCGGTCAAGGCGCTGTCGATCATGCAGCAGCTCGCCAGCTCCCCGGTCTCGGACCCCAGCCTCGGGGTGCAGATGGAGGACCAGAACCGGCTCGCGATGGAATCAGGCACCGCGGCGTTCGAGCTGAACTACCCCTACGTGTATCCGTCGATGAAGGCCGACCAGCCCACGCTGTTCAAGGACTTCAAGTGGGCGCCGTACCCGAGCGTCTACCCGGGCAGGCCGGCCCAGGTCACCATCGGCGGCATCGACCTGGCCGTCAGTACGTACTCGCAGCATCCGCAGCTTGCCTTCCAGGCGGCGCTGTGCCTGCGCAACGCCCAGAACCAGCTCACCGCCGCGGTCAAGGGCGGCCTGCCGCCGACGCTGGCCAGCGTCTACAACAACCCGCAGATGCAGTCCGCCTACCCGTTCCGGCATCTGATCCTGCAGCAGGTCAACAACGGGGCCGTGCGGCCCAAGACGCCGCTCTACCAGGTGGTGTCCGTGGCGATCTCGCACCAGGTCTCGCCACCGGGCTCGATCGTCCCGGTGCCCACCGAGCAGAACCTGCGCACCCAGATCAACAACGCCCTCCAGGGCAAGGGGCTGACCCCGTGAGCGGCCCGGTGTCACGCACAGGCAGGGAGGCAGACAGATGACCACCACCACTCCTCCGGTTACCGCCCAGGAACCGGTCGCCGCCGGGCGGCGCCGCAAGCCACCCTTGTCCGAGGGCGCGCGCGCGGAACGGCGGCTGGGCTGGCTGCTGTGCGCGCCCGCGGTGATCGTGATGGTCGCGGTGACCGCGTACCCGATCGGCTATGCCGTCTACCTGTCGTTCCAGCGGTACATCCTGTCCGCCCCCCAGCTGAACAAGTTCGTCGGGTTCAGCAACTACGGCGCCGTGCTCAGTTCGCCGTTCTGGTGGCACGCGCTGATAGTCACGCTCGTCATCATGGTGGTCTCGGTGGCGATCGAGCTGGTGCTCGGCATGCTGCTGGCGCTGCTCATGTACCGGACGATCTTCGGGCGGGGCACGGTCCGCACCACGATGCTCATCCCGTACGGGATCGTCACGATCGTCGCCGCGTTCGGCTGGCAGTACGCCTGGACGCCGAGCACCGGCTACCTGTCGGCGCTGTTCCACAACAGCGCGCCGCTGACCAATACCAATGAGGCCATCGCGATCATCATCACGGCCGAGATCTGGAAGACCACCCCGTTCATGGCGCTGCTGCTGATGGCCGGCCTCTCGCTGGTACCTGAGGACCTGCTGAAGGCGGCGAAGGTGGACGGGGCCACCTCCTGGCAGCGGTTCTGGCGGATCATGGTGCCGCTGATGAAGCCCGCGATCCTGGTCGCGCTGCTGTTCCGGATGCTGGACGCGTTCCGGATCTTCGACAACATCTTCATCCTCACCAACGGCGCGAACAACACCTCTTCGGTGTCGATGCTCAACTACGACAACCTGTTCACCGGCTTCAACTTCGGGATCGGGTCGGCCATGTCGATCCTGATCCTGATCTGCGTCGCGATCATCGCGGTGATCTTCATCAAGGGCTTCGGCACCGCCGCTCCCGGATCGAGTCTCCAGCGATGAGGGCGGCGCTTAGCACAGAAACGGAGGTGGGACGCTGATGGCAGCCACGACGGCACGGCAGCGGATCGGCTGGGGGAGCGCCAACGTGGTCGCGATCCTGCTGGCGCTCATCCCGGTGCTCTGGATCGTGTCCCTGTCGTTCAAGACGCCGACCGCGATCACCGATCCCAGCTTCCTCCCCTCGCAGTGGACAACCTCGAACTACTCCGGCATCCTGACCAGCTCCGAATTCATCCGGCCGCTGATCAACTCGATCGGGATCGGGCTGATCGCCACGCTCATCGCCGTGGTGCTGGCCTCGATGGCGGCCTACGCGGTGGCCCGGCTGAGATTCCCCGGCAAGAGCGTGCTGATCGGGGTGTCGCTGCTCATCGCCATGTTCCCGGCGATCGCGCTGGCGACCCCCTTGTTCAACATCGAGCGGATCCTCGGCCTGTTCGACACCTGGCCCGGCCTCATCATTCCTTACGCCGCCCTCGGCCTGCCGCTCGGCATCTACACGCTGTCTGCGTTCTTCCGCGAGATCCCCTGGGAGCTGGAGAAGGCCGCCAAGGTGGACGGTGCCACACCGTTCCAGGCGTTCGTGCGGGTCATCGCCCCGCTCGCCGCGCCCGGCATGGTCACCACCGCGATCCTGGTGTTCCTGTTCTGCTGGAACGAGTTCCTGCTCGCGATCACGCTGACCTCGACCACCAGGGCGCGCACCGCGCCGGCCGCGATGGCCTTCTTCACCGGGAACTCGGCGTTCGCGGTGCCCACCGGGACGATCACCGCGGCCGCGGTGGTCATCACCATCCCGATCATCATCTTCGTGCTGTTCTTCCAGCGCCGCATCGTCGCAGGGCTGACGTCGGGCGCGGTCAAGGGCTAGGGCCGGACAGGAGAATCAAGTGGCTGAGATCATTCTTGATCACATCACCAAGCGCTTCCCCGACGGGGCGCTCGCGGTGGACGACTTCAACCTGAACATCGCGGACGGCGAGTTCGTCATCCTGGTCGGCCCCTCCGGCTGCGGGAAGTCGACGACGCTCAACATGATCGCCGGCCTGGAGGACATCTCCTCGGGCGAACTGCGCATCGCCGGCCAGGTGGTGAACAACAAGACGCCCAAGGACCGCGACATCGCGATGGTGTTCCAGAGCTACGCGCTGTACCCGCACATGACCGTGCGGCAGAACATGGGCTTCGCGCTCAAGCTGGCCAAGACCCCCCAGGCCACCATCAACGAGAAGGTCGAGGAGGCGGCCCGGATCCTGGACCTCACCCAGCACCTGGACCGCAAGCCGGCCAACCTGTCCGGTGGCCAGCGGCAGCGGGTCGCGATGGGCCGGGCCATCGTCCGCAACCCGGCGGTGTTCCTGATGGACGAGCCGCTGTCCAACCTGGACGCGAAGCTGCGGGTGCAGATGCGTACCGAGGTGTCGCGGATCCAGCGGCGCCTGGGCACCACGACCGTGTACGTCACCCACGACCAGACCGAGGCGATGACCCTCGGCGACCGGGTCGCGGTGATGCGGACCGGCCTGCTGCAGCAGGCGGGCTCGCCGAAGGAACTTTACGACACGCCCGTCAACCTGTTCGTCGCCGGGTTCATCGGGTCGCCCGCGATGAACTTCTTGTCCGGCACCCTGGAGGAGGGTGTGCTGCGCACCTCGCTCGGGGACTTCCGGCTGGGTGACCGGATGCGCCGCGAAGTGGAGTCGGCCGGCGCGGGCCGTGATGTCATCGTGGGCCTGCGGCCGGAGAACTTCGAGGACGCGTCGCTGGTCCAGCGGGACAACCGCGAGCACGGGATCACCTTCCACACCGGCATCGACGTGCTGGAGTCCATGGGCTCCGACGTGTTCGTCTACTTCACCCAGGGCCGTGAGCAGGGGGTGAACGCCGCGGAACTGGAGGAACTCGCCAGGGACTCCGGCCGGGCCGACACCGGTGCCAGCGGCGACACCCTGGTCGCCAGGCTGGACGCGGCGACCGGCATCCGCGAGGGCCAGGACGCCGAACTGTGGGTGGACGGCAGGTCCTTGCACATCTTCGACCCGGCCAGCGGCCGCAACCTGTCGCTGGGTGCCAGTGGCGGCGGTAGCGCGAGCACGGTGACCTCGGGAGCAGCCGGAACGGCGGCCGCTACCCCCGCGGCCGCCAGCCCGGCGCCTGCCGCGCCGGCTGCAGCCAGACCCCGGCCCGGTGAGCGCCGGTGAGGCGGGCGCGGGCGACGAGGCTATGTGATCTCCCGGCGCAGCCGCTCGATCACCTCGTCGCTCCACTCGTGGGTGCGCATCAGCCGGTACCGCTCCCTGGCCACCCGCTGGTAGGCCTCGGCCTCGGTGCCGGAGCCGATCAGGTCGGCCGCGCGCAGCATGCGCACGACCGGGAGGAACTCCTCGGCATACCACAGCCGGGCGATCTCGTCCCGGCCGAGGAAGCGGTGGGCGTGCTGGAGGTAGCGCAACCCCCAGGCCTCGACCGCCTCGCCCAGTTCGGCGTAGGCCCACGGGTCGGCGAAACAGATCCGGGCGTACGCCTGCTCCGGCAGCGGCACCCGGGACCGGAACATCCGTTCGTAGTCCTTCATCAGCAGGTCCCCGCGGCTGCGGATGCCGTCCGCGGGAACCGCGGTCTGGACCTCGGTCACGTAGGCGTCGATGGTCTGCTGTCCGGTGGCGATGGCGATGGACACCCGGTGGTGGCCGTCCTTGACGAAATGCAGGTCGCCGATCCGGTAGACCTCGATGGGCGGGATGGCCTCGCCGCGGCGCTGGGCCAGCGCGAGCCGCTCCCAGCGTTCCCGCACCCGGCTCGAGGTGGGCCGGAAGTGCCGGTCGAAGTCGCGCCGCGAGTCCACCGTGCCCACGATCGTGTCCAGCCCGATGGTCTGCAGGCCCAGGTACCGCTCGCCCCGGCGGCCGAGCGCGGCGACGACCTCGTCGAAGGGCAGGATCAGGTTGACGTCGTCAGGCTCCCCGCGCAGCCGGTGGGCCAGCCGGGAAAGCACCTGGCGCCGCCGGGCCCGCTGGAAGTCGTCGGCCACGTCGGCGCGCGGGAAGCCGGTCTCAGCGGGCATGGGACCGGCCGCTCGCGGACTGCCGGACCCCGTCGCCCGGCTCGATCTCCAGCAGATGGCGCCCCACGACATTGCGCACCTCGGTCCGGCCGAGCCGGTGCCTGGCGGGCGTGCTGCCGTGCGGGTGGATGTGCCCGTGCAGCAGCACCGCGGGCTGAAGCCGGGCGGTGAGCCGGTGCAGCGCGCGGAATCCCTGATGCGGCAGGTCGCTGGCGTCCCCGGTGCCCGCCGGTGGCGCGTGGGTGAGCAGCACGTCCACGCCGCGGCCGTCCCGGGCCTGTGCCCACCAGGCCCGGCGGGCCAGGGCGCGGGCCCGGCGGGCCTGCTGCCGCTCGGTGTACTGGTTGGGGCCGGCCGAATACCGGCGGCAGCCGCCGAGCCCGGCCAGCCGCAGCCCGGCCGCATCGACCACCCGCTGCTCGGCGCTGATCGCCCCGTCCGGCCAGGGCGGCCTGGCCGGCAGCCCGGCCCGCAGCGGCAGCCCGGCCCGGGAGACCCGGTATCCGGAGATATCGGGGTCGTGGTTGCCGGGTACGAACACCAGCGGCACGTCGAACCGGTTCATCAGCTGGCCCAGGTATTCGAACGGGAGGTCGCCGCAGGCGACGATGAGCTGGGGCCGGCGTATCGCATGCAAACCCGCCAGCAGCGCGTCGTCCACTTCATCAGAGACGGCGAGGACGAGGACCACATGCCGATCGTACGTGGTGGCCCGATGCTGACCCGGCCGCGTTCTCGACAGGGGCAGGCCGGCCGCACTAGCGTCCAAATGCGAACTTTGCCTGAACGGGCCCGGGAGGCGCGGTGGATGGAGAGGTCAGGCACCTGGTGGGGCTGCTGCTGGGGACCGAGGACGACTGGCCCCGCGCGTTCGAGCACCTGATCGGCGGCCTCGGCCCGGTACCCGACGGCACCGGCCGGCGGCATGTCTTCGCCACCGAGCGGCTGACCATCGAGCCGTTCTCGCTGCGGTCCAAGCCGCGGACCGACCTGGTGATCGACCGGCTCTCCTACTGGTATTACCACCCGCGCGAGTGGCTCAAGAAGGTCGCCCTCATGGACGACGTGTACCTGCTCAACTCGCCGTTCACGTTCCAGGCGATGGAGAAGCACGCGGCCTACTGCGCGATGATGCGGCTCGGCCTGAAGGTGCCGGAGACGGTGCTCGTCCCGTACAAGAACCCGCCGGATCACGACAAGTACGCCTACACGGCCCAGCGCTACAACCAGCAGTTCGACCTGGACGCGATCGCCGCCGGGATCGGCTACCCGCTGTACATGAAGCCCTACGACGGCGGTGGCTGGCGCGGCGTCTCCCGGATCAACAACCCCGGCGAACTGCACAGCGCGTACAACTCCTCCGGCGAGATGCTCATGCACCTGCAGGCGGCGGTGGACTTCGACGTGTTCGCCCGCGCCCTGTCGATCGGCGCGGAGACGATGGTGATGCGGTTCGACCCCGCCGCGCCGATGCACTCGCGGTACCGGGTCGAGCACGACTTCCTCGACCCCGGCGCCGGTATCGAGACCATCACGATCTCCCGCGTGGTCAACGCGTTCTTCCGGTGGGAGTTCAACTCCTGCGAGATGCTCGTGCGCGAGGGCGACGTCTACCCCATCGACTACGCCAACGCCTGCCCGGACATCTCGATCACCTCGCTGCATTACTACTTTCCCTGGGCGATCAAGGCGCTGCTGAAGTGGACGGTGTTCTGCCTGGCGACCGGCAGGCGGGCGCGGCTGGACACCGACACCCGGCGCTATTTCGACATCAGCGACCGCAGCGACCTGGACTACGGCCAGAAGCTGGGCGCCTACCGGCGGCTCGCCGACGAGCACTTCGCCGTCGACGAGTACCGCGAGTTCTGCGCCACGCACCTGAGCGACCTCGACCAGCGGGTCCTGGACTGGGCGGCCGGGCCCGACTTCGACCGCCTGCTCGTGGACACGGTCACGGTTACCTACCCCGAGCAGGAGCACGAGCGCTTCATCGCACATTTCCGCGGGCTGACCAGCCTGTGGGTGGATGACGAGTCGGACCGGTTGGCCGCGTCGGCCTGACCCCGGCGGTTAGCGGAACGCGGCGGTCACCGGGGCCAGCCGCAGTACGTCCTGCGGCCCGGCCAGATCGGGCAGCGAGACGAACACGGTGGCGACGCCGCGCTCGGCGAGCAGCCGGTAGCGGCCGATGTGATCCGCAGCGGTGCCCGCGTGGTGCCGCCGGGCGAACGTGGCGGCGGGGGTGCGGCCGCGGAGTTTCTCGACGAGCGTGGCGGCGTGCTCCCGGTCCTCGCCGATGACCGGAATGTCGAGCACGGTCACCTGGACCTGTGCCGGATCCCGCCCGGCCTCGCGGCAGTGCTCGCGCAGCACCGCCAGCTTGCGGTCCAGCACGTCCAGGGCCGACGGCAGGTTGCAGCCGTCGCCCAGCCGCGCCGCGATCCGCAGGGTGCGCCGCTCGCCGCCACCGCCCACGATGATCGGTACCCGCGAGACCGGCCGCGGGTAGCACGTCGTCTCAGGGAGCCAGACCTTGGTTCCCTGGTAAGCCTTCGTGCCGGGCTGCCACAGCGCGCGCAGCGTCTCGATGGCCGCCTCGAGCTGATCCAGCCGCGCCGCGGCCGCGGGGAACGGCAGCCCGAACGCCGCGTGCTCGCGGTCCCACCAGCCCGCGCCGATCCCGCAGAACGCGCGCCCGCCGGTGAGCACATCGAGCGTGGCGACGGTCTTCGCGAGGATTCCCGCCGCGCGGAAGGTCACCGGGGTGACCAGCGTGCCCAGCCGCAGCCCCGGTGCCAGGCCGGCCAGCAGGCCGAGCGTCACCCACGGCTCAGGGATCGGTTCCCAGGCCCGGCCCGCCTGCGGGATCTGGATCAGGTGGTCCATCAGCGCGATGCCGTCGAGGCCGGCGTCTGCCGCCGCGCCGGCCACGGCGGCGAGCCAGCCGGGCGGGTCGTCCTGCCAGCCGAACCTGGAGATCTGCAGGACGAAACCCAGCCGGGCCGGGCGCAGGTCCTGCTCGGCGGCGGCGCGGTGGGAGCCGGGGGAGTGCGCGGGCTCGATCGCCGCGCCGGCGGGCCGGGTGACCAGGTCCCAGCCCTCGGCGTCGAGTTCCCTGGCCGCCGCCGGCACCCGCTGGAGCTGGCCGTCCAGGACCGCGGCGGGCACGCTGCGGTCCCGCTGCGCGTTGCGGCGGCGGCAGAGCGCGGCATCGGTGTCGAACAGCACGGCGACGGCCGGCAGCCCGGCCCGCCGGGCGGCGCCGAGCTGGGCACGCCGCCGCACCGGGTCGAGCCCGAGGGTGTCGACCACGGTGTTCAGGCCGCGCTTCAGCCGGGCCGTGACGATCTGGTCAAGCACGGCGAAGGCGTCCGCCGAGGCGTCGAGGTCGTGCTCACCGCTGCCGACGACGCCGCGGAGCTGGTCGGAGGACACGATCTCCTGCGGCCGGTACCTGGCCGTGGCCCAGGCCGACTTCCCCGAGCCGGACGCACCGACGAGCACGACGAGCGCGGGATCCGGCAGTGCGGTGGTCACGCCCTTCTCTACCACCCACCTCGCGGCCGTAGGCCTGCGGCGCCGGCGGCGCGGGTGCGGTCAGTGGGCGGCCGGCTCCCGGACGTCCAGTCCACGCTGCCGCAGCCCGGCCTCCACCCGGTAGATCTCTGCCTGGTTGGCGCGCGGGCTGACCGGGTGTCCCTGGACCACCGGCGGGCTGACCTCAAGCCGCCGGCAGGCGGTCCCCAGGGCGTCCAGGTAAGCGCCACGCAGCGCCTGCACCCGGATGTGCTTGTTCGGGATGCCGGAGCGGGTCTCCATGGCTTCGAGTTCGGCGCGGAGGCGGCGGAGGTCGCCGGCCAGCCGCTCGATCGGCTCCGGCTCCGGGGCCGCGATCCGGGACTGCCGCCAGTTGCCGGCCCACCGGGCCACGCGGAATGCTCCAATGACCCCGTATCCGATCGCGGTGGGCAGCAGGACCACCGCGATCAAAGCCAGGTACGGGCTCACAGGATCAAGTCTCCGCCTGCTGGGCAAGCTGTTCAAGTCGGGCCCGTATCTGTTCAGCCACATTGAGGAGGACCATGGACGCCAAGGCGGATGGGACGCGCTGGTGGCACGGCGCCACGCTGTACCAGATCTACGTCCGTTCGTGGCGGGACACCGACTCCGACGGGTACGGCGACCTGCCCGGTGTGATCGCCGGCCTGGACTACCTGCAGTGGCTGGGGATCGATGGCATCTGGCTGTCGCCCACGATGCCGTCGCCGGACCGGGACTGGGGTTACGACGTCAGCGACTACCTCGGAGTCCACCCGGACCTTGGCACGCTCGCCGACATGGACAAGCTCATCGCCGAGGCCGGGCGGCGCGGCATCAAGATCGTGCTCGACCTGGTGCCCAATCACACCAGCAGCGCCCATGCCTGGTTCACCGACGCCCGGTCCGGCCGGGATTCGGCGCACCGCGGCTACTACGTGTGGGCCGACCCCGTGACGGGGGATAGTGAAGGGGGAACGGGGAGGCGGGCGGGGGGTGCGGCCCCGCCGAACAACTGGCGCGACGCGACCGGCGCCTCCGCCTGGACCCTCGACGACGCAAGCGGCCAGTATTACCTGCACAACTTCCTGCCCGGCCAGCCCGACCTGAACTGGTGGGATCCCCGGGTGCACGAGGAATTCCGCGAGATCATCCGGTTCTGGTTCGGCCGGGGCGTGGCCGGGTTCCGCATCGACGTCGCCCACGGCCTCTACAAGGACGCCCAGCTTCGCGACAACCCGCCGCTGGCCGGCGGCACCCGGCTGGACGGCGGGTTCGGCCTGCGCCCGGTGTACAGCTCACACCGGCCGGAGACGCATGGCGTCTACCGCGACTGGCGGAAGATCGCGGATGGCTACGCGCCGCAGCGCCTGCTGCTTGGTGAGACGTGGATGGGTGACCTCGGCATGCTGGCGTCCTATTACGGGCAGAACGACGAACTCGACCTGGCGTTCAACTTCCCGTTCGTGTTCGCCGAGTTCGGCGCGGGCGCGCTCGCCGGGGTCGTCGACCAGACCCTGGCCAAGCTGCCGGCCGGCGCCTCCCCGGTGTGGATGGCGTCCAACCACGACATCAGCCGCTTCCCCACCCGCTGGGGCGGCGGTGACGAGCGCAAGGCACGGCTGGCGCTGCTGGTGCTGGCCACCCTGCCCGGCACCACGACCTTCTACTACGGCGACGAGATCGCGATGACCGATGTGGCGGTGCCCAGGGAACTGCACAGGGACCGGATGACCCCGGGGGTGGGCACCGAGGGCCGGGACGCCGAACGGACCCCCATGCAGTGGGACGCCTCGCCGTCGGCCGGGTTCACCGCCGAGGGGGTCACCCCGTGGCTGCCGTTCGGGGACAACGCGGCCCGGAACGTAGCCGCTCAGCGGGAGGACCCCGGCTCCACGCTCAACCTGTGCCGCGACCTGCTCGCGCTGCGCCGGGCTTCCTTCGGTGGCCAGGTCGCCAGCTACGAGCGGCTGCCCGCCCCGCCCGGCGTCTGGTCCTACCGCTGCGGTCCCTTGCTGGTCACCGCCAACTTCACCGACCAGCCAGTGCCACTGCCCGATCCGGCCGGCGAGGTGCTCCTGCGCACCGGCCCCGGTGCGCCCCTCGGCCCCTGGCAGGGCCTGGTCACCCGGGTGCCTTAGCTCTCCGCATCCTGGTCTCACGCCGCCGTTCCGGAAACGACGGAACCGCGGGATTTCATCCCCGCGGCCGTCACACCTCTGGCGAACTACTGTGTTGGGTCATAGTGCTCGTAGCGGTATTGCGCCGACGGGCGACCATAACGCTTAGCCATGACACCTCCTTCGCCGCTCGGCTTGCTAGCACGCACCTGGGTGTGCCGCGCCTCAGCATGGATCATGAAACCGGCCAACGGGGACGCCTTTGCCCGGCCACCATGAGTATTCCACCCCGCTTCTATTTCACATAGTTGTCAATCGGGCCGACGGCTGCGACACCAGTCTTTTGATGGGGCCATTGATGTTAATGGAGTGGGTAAAGTGGTTAAAGTGGCTCAGGAGAGCCGGAAGTTGCGCATGCTGGCGCGAAGGTTAGATGAGGATAGCCAGACAGGCAAAAGGAAACCACCCAAGCGCCCACGAAGCTGCTGGGCCTTGGCGCGGCTGGCGCCGGGGCCCCTGCCTATGGCAAGGGCTTGAACGTCCCCGTCCGCCAGGTTCACCGTGCCGCTACGCTTGCCTCCGCCACCTCCAGCCTCGCTACGGATGCCCGGTTGACGGCTGCCGTCGGTTTCTGGAAGAGGACGGCAGACGGGTAGTCCCACTCGTGCTCGGTCTCCACGGTGCGCAGGTGCTCGAAGTCCTGGCCCTTGTAGTAGTTGTGCAGGCCGAGGTTCGTCGTCCAGACGTCGACACGGATCCAGCCAGCCTGCCACTCGTCGATGCCGCGCAGGCCCGCCCAGTCGATCAGGGCGGCGCCCAGCTTACGTCCCGCTTGGGCACGGTCGACAATGAGCCGGGAGACGTAAACGGCCGGCTCGGCCAGCTCTTCCCTGGTCCACAGTCGCGGGGTGGCCCGGTTGCGGTAGGTGATCGTCCCCGCGAGGGCACCGCGCCGCTGCACCATCCACGTCTCACCGCGCGCGATGCCGCGGCGAATCCGGCCGTCCCGTTCGGCCTCATTCGGCCACGGTCTCGCCCACTGGTTGGTGTTCTTGTCCCGCTGCAGCCAGGCTGCGGCCGAGTCGATCAGGCCGATGATGGCTGCCATATCATCCGCCTCGGCGGGCCGGATGCGGTAGGTGTCTGTCATGGCTCCATGGGTTCATGTCTATGTCCCGGGGCCGCCGTTGGGCGATCCGGGGGAACGCCGGGTACTTCGCAGGAGCACCGGTGGGCGCTTTGGTTCCGGGCGGGCCTGGTGAGCCCTGGCTGAAGACAGTCATTACGCTCAAGACGGCTCGTCTTTGAGATCAACGGGCGGTGTGTCGCCCACATTGATCACGAACCTGTTGCGGTCTGTGGGGTAGACGGTAACGGTGAGACGGATGCGTTCGCCCGCCTCGTCGAAGCCCACCCGGAAGATCTCGAATACCGGTACCCGCCCGTCCGCGGGAATCTTGAAGTACGCGGCCTCGCTCTCGTCCGGCGCGCGCACCGCGATGGAGTCGCGGTAGCCGACCTGCTGGATGCCGCATTCCTTGGCGAGGTATTCGACGGCGCCCTCGGGGATGTCGGTGGCCTGGATCAGCTTCGTCGCACCCTTGTCCGTCACCAGCGTCATCGGGTAATACGACGTCTGCAGGGACCACGGCGTGTCGTCGATGAACCGTTGCTGGTGCCTGCTCACCACCTGTGCGCCCGTCTCGATGTGCAGGGCCTGCGCCACGGTGGGCTGGGCTAGCTGGACCTCAACCCTGGGGGGCGAGTTGACGGGCGTCCGGCTGGACGCTTCGACCTCGGCTTTGTAGATGGCTTCGTCCCCGCCGTGCGGCTCTCCGGTCAGGGCCGTCACGAAGGGGGTGATCCGCTCGATCACGAAGGTCCCCTGGCCCGGCCGGGTCTCGACCAGGCCACGGGTGCTCAGCCACTTGATCGCGTCCCGGACGGTGTTCCGCGACGCGTCGTACTGGTCACGGAGGTCCATCTCGGTCGGGAGCTGGCCACCCCGCTTCAGCTCCCCAGCCTCGATCTTGCGCTGCAGATCGTCGGCGATCTGCCGGTACATGGGCTCAGCCACGATTCCTCCCAGTGATCCCAACCAGTCTGACGAGAAGACTCGCTGGTCTCAAGTGGATCATTCCCGCAATCCGAGCCATCCAACTATTTAGTACGAATCGGGTTTCGCTGGTTTGGTGGGCGGGCATGACCCCCGATACCAGCAAGAGGTTGGGATGACTGGAACGGCCAGAACCATGCGGATCATGCTAGCAGGTCAACTGCTTGGGCGCATTAGAACTAGCCGACTAGTTCCCAACACTGGTCTGGCCGGTATAGGCCATATCGGACAGACCACCCAGATCGGCGCCTGTGGGGCGGATTACCGCAGGTGAGCAAGTTAGGGGACGCAGACATGGCAAGCATCGCTCTCATCGCAGCACTCGGACTCTTCGCGGGCGGCGTCGTGGTCGGGATCATCTTCATGGGCACTCGGGGGATCAGGCGCGAGCAGCGGCACTACCGCGAGGCGCGCTGGGCTCGCAGGGAACAAGGAGCCTGGGACGACCTGGGCGCGCGGGAATACTTCCTCCCTGAGGAGGCCCCGGACAGGGCGAGCTTCGCGGCCCGCCGCCTCCAGGGCGTCTACATCCGCCGCCCTGCCGATCACAGCCATGACGCCGAGCTGGCCGTACTGGCCTAGCCGGCGATCCAGGAACAACCAGAGACGTCCGCGTCGCACCGACCGGGGCACGGTGCGACGCGGACCTCTGGTTTCCGGCCATCGCCGTTGCCGGTAGCAGGCCTGATCAGCACGAGGCGCCGGTCTGGCCTCTAAGCTCGGCAGGGTGCCGGAGATCACCGAGGACCGTTTTCCATGGCCGCCCGCGAGTGCCACCGGGGTCGGCTCGCTGCCGGGCACCGATCCGGTGGAGGCCCTGCGGCTGGTCTTCGGCGAACTGCCGGACCTGCCCCACCTCGCCGAACTGCCGGCTCGGGGCCCGGGCGCCGGGCTGACCGGGCGCACCGCCGCGCTGCTCGTCGACCTGCCCGTGGAGCTCACTTCTACCGGCTGGCGGTTCACCGCCAGGCCGGGCCGTGACCTGCGCCGGGCACGCGGGTTCCTGTCCGCCGATCTCGATGCCCTGGCGGAGGTCGCCGGCGGCTACCAGGGGCCAGTCAAGATCCAGGTATGCGGGCCGTGGACGCTGGCCGCCACCATCGAGCTGGTCCGCAGCCAGGACCCGGCCCTTGCCGATCCCGGGGCCGTCGCCGACCTCACCGCATCCCTTGCCGAGGGGCTCACCGCCCATCTGGCGGAGGTCCGCAGCCGGGTACCGGAAGCCAGCATCGTGGTCCAGCTCGACGAGCCCGGCCTGCCCGCGGTGATCGCCGGGAACGTGCCCACCGCCAGCCGGCTGAACCGGCTGCCTGTTCCGGAAGCGTCCGACCTGGAAGCCGGTCTCGGCTCCGTCATCAGCGCCGCACGGGCGTTCTCCCTGGTGCACTGCTGCGCCCTGTCGGTACCGTTCGGCATCATCAAAGGTGCTGGTGCGGACGGTGTGGGGTGTGACCTGAGCACGCTGGAGCAAACGGAGGAAGACGGCCTCGCCGAGGCCGTGGAGGCCGGCCTGGCCATCGTCGCCGGCGTGCTGCCGGCGACCGGTACCGCAGCCGCGCCGGAGCCGCCCGCCGCGGAACAGGCGGCGCGGGTGGTGACCGCTCGGTGGCAGCGGATGGGCTGGCCCGCAGCGCGGAACGGCGGTGCCGCGCGGAACGGCGGTGCCGGGGCGGGCGGCGTGGCGGCCCAGGTGGTTCTGGCGCCCGCGTGCGGGATGGCGGGTGCCACGCCCGGTTATGCGCGGGCGGCGATGGCGCGCTGCCGCGAGGCGGCCCGGCTGCTGCCGGAGTTGATCGAGGAGGAACGTACGTGAGCGAGCCTGAAGCTCCCGGCGCTGCGCGGCGCAGGCACGCGGAGCTGAGCGTGGAGATCGCCGAGAACGACTACCGGTATTACATCCTGGACTCGCCGGTCGTCTCCGATGCCGAGTACGACAAGCTCATGCGCGAGATCCGGGCGCTGGAGGAGCAGTATCCGGAGCTGCGCACGCCGGACTCGCCCACGCAGCGGCCGGCCGGCGGCGTCGCCACCCAGTTCACCCCGGTACAGCACCTGCAGCGCCTGCTCAGTATCGACAACGCGTTCTCGGCGGAGGAACTCGACGCCTGGGCGGCGCGCGCGGCCAGGCTCGGCGGCGGCGGGCCCTACCTGTGCGAGGTCAAGATCGACGGGCTGGCGGTCGCCCTCGTCTACCGGAACGGGGCGCTGGTCCGGGGGGCGACCAGGGGCGACGGCACCACCGGTGAGGACATCACCCCCAACGTCCGGACCATCGATGCCGTGCCGGCCCGGCTCACCGGCCCGGACGTGCCCGCCGAGCTTGAGGTCCGTGGCGAGGTCTTCTTCCCCGTGGCCGGATTCCACGAGCTGAACGAGCAGCTCGGCGAGGCGGGCAAGGCGCTGTTCGCCAACCCGCGCAGCGCCGCCGCCGGATCGCTGCGGCAGAAGGACCCGAAGATCACCGCGAGCCGGCCGCTCGGGATGATCGTGCACGGGCTGGTGGTGCCCGGCGCCGATCCAGGTGCCGCCGGGATGCCCGAGCCGGGCGAGAGTGCGCCGGCCAGCGCGCCGGCCACGCAGTCGGGCTGGTACGACCGGCTGCGCGGCTGGGGGCTGCCGGTCAGCGACCTGATCAAGGTCGTGCCCGGCCTGGACGGCGTGCATTCCTACGTCGCGTACTACGGCGAGCACCGGCATGACCCGCCGTACGAGATCGACGGGGTCGTGGTCAAGATCGACCAGCTCGACCAGCAGAGCACCCTCGGCGCCACGAGCCGGGCACCCCGGTGGGCGATCGCCTACAAGTACCCGCCGGAGGAGGTGACCACCCGGCTGCGGAAGATCGAGGTCAACGTGGGCCGCACCGGGCGGGTCACGCCGTTCGGGATCATGGACGCGGTCAAGGTCGCCGGGTCCACCGTAACGAACGCGACGCTGCACAACGCCGACGAGATCAAGCGCAAGGGCGTCCTGATCGGCGACATGGTGGTGCTCCGCAAGGCCGGGGACGTGATCCCCGAGATCGTCGGCCCGGTGGCCGACCTGCGCACCGGGGAGGAGCACGAGTTCGAATTCCCCACCGTCTGCCCGTCGTGCGGGACCACGCTGGAGCGCGAGGAAGGCGAGGTGGACTGGCGCTGCCCCAACACGCGCTCCTGCCCCGCCCAGCTCCGCGAACGGCTGTTCCACCTGGCCAGCCGGGCGGCACTGGATATCGAGGTGCTGGGTTACGAGTCGATCGTCGCGCTGCTCGACTCCGGGCTGGTGACCGACGAGGGTGACCTGTTCTCGGTGACCGAGGAAGGCCTGGCCGGGGTTCCGTTCTTCGTCAACAAGCAGGGCACGCTCAAGGTCAACGCGGGCATGCTGCTGCGCAACCTGGACGAGGCGCGCCGTCGCCCGCTGTGGCGGATCCTGGTCGCGCTCTCCATCCGGCATGTGGGCCCGACCGCGGCCCGGGCGCTGGCCGCCGAGTTCGGCTCGCTTGACCTGATCGCCAGCGCGCCCGCCGGGCGGCTCGCCGTCGTGGACGGGGTCGGCCCGACCATCGCGGCCTCGGTGATCGCCTGGTTCGGGGTGGACTGGCACGCCGCGATCGTGGGCAAGATGGCGGGCCGCCGGGGTCGTCCTTGCCGAGGAGCGGGCCGCGGGTGACGCCCGGCCGCTGGCCGGGGTCACCGTCGTGCTGACCGGTACCCTGCCCGGCCTGACCAGGGATGAGGCCAGCGAGGAGATCACCGGGCGGGGCGGCAAGGTCGCGTCATCCGTGTCGAAGAAGACCGACTTCGTGGTGGCGGGCGACAGCGCAGGCAGCAAGTACGACAAGGCGCTCTCGCTCGGCGTACCGGTGCTTGATGAGCCGGGCCTGCGGGTCCTGCTGGCGGACGGTGCGGAGGCGGCGCGGGCGGTGGCCGAGAAAGCGCCGGCCGCCGAAGCCGCGCCCGGCGCTTGACGGCGCCGCGCGGCGCTGCCCGCCGCCGGACGCGTCGACCCACGATGAGCTAAGAAATTTAGTAGCTTGGTAATGGCGTGCTGACCTGGGATTATTCCTAGTGGTCTAGAAAGTCGGTAACAGATTGTAGGCATGCGGTTTCGCGAAGTACCGCTTTCCCCTTACTCTTCTCGTGGGCACTGCGTATCCAACCGGCTGCGTTAAGGCACGAGGCGCTATGAGGGATCCGAACGACCCGCGCGACAACGGCCCGCGAATCGGCTCACCACTGTGGCTCTACCTGACCGCGGTGACGGGGGCAGGCGGTGCGGTGCTTGCCGTGGCGATCATCTCGCTCCGGAGCGCCGGGCTTCCCGTGCTCATCCGCCAGCCCCTTCTGCCGGCCATTGCCGTGCTCTGCGTGATCGGCGAACTGCGGCCTATCGTGACCAGGGAGAAAACGCGCCAGGATTTCGGTGACGCGTCGCTGACGTTCAGCTTCGCCGCACTTCTCTACTGGGGATTTCCGGTCGCGGCGCTCGTCGGTCTGATATCCGGCCTGTTCAGCGCGCTGATCGGGCGACGGGCGCGGCAGCGGCCGCTGCTGCGGGCCGGGTTCGGCACCGCCCAGCTCACGCTCAGCCTGGGCGCCGCCTGGCTGGTGCTGCTCGCCACCGGGATACACCCGCGCCCGCTGTCACCGTGGGAGCCAGGCCGGCAACTCGGGGCGATCGGGCTGGCCGCGTGCGCATGCTTCGCGGTGAACTTCCTGCTGGTGGGCGTGGCGGTGGCGGTGCACGAGCGGGCACCGGGGCCGGTGACCCTCCGCAGGCTGCTGCCTTACCAGGCCTTCGTCAGCCTCGTGCTGCTGTCCGCCGCCCCGCTCGTGGTCGTGGCCATGGGCCGGTCGGCGCTGCTGGTCCTGCTGTTCCTGCTGCCGCTGTCCGCCGTCTACGCGAGCGCCGCGAGGTCGCTGAAACGGGAGCATCAGGCGTTGCACGACGAACTGACCGGCCTGCCCAACCGCGCCTTCCTGTATGCGAAGACCCGCGAGGCGGTGGCCGAGGCCGCGCGAAAGGGCGGCCGGGCCGGCTTTCTGCTGCTTGACCTGGATCGCTTCAAGCTGGTCAACGACACCCTCGGGCACCCGGCCGGCGACCGGGTGCTCAAGATCGTCGCGCATCGCCTCGCACACAGCGTCCGGCCCGGCGATCTGGTGGCTCGCCTCGGCGGGGACGAGTTCGCGGTGCTGCTGCCGGCCGCCCGGCCCGGCAGCACGGCCCGTGAGGTGGCCGTGCGGTTGCGGGCTGCGCTGGCCGGGCCGATCCAGATTGAGGGCATGGCGGTCCAGATCGGGGCGAGCGTCGGCATCGCGTTCTACCCGGACGACGCGCCAGGGCCTGACCTCCTCATCCAGCGCGCCGATGTGGCGATGTACCTGGCCAAGGAGTGCCGCACCGGGGTGGAGGCCTACTCCACCGGTGTCGCGCACGGTTCTGCCACCCCGCTGTCCCTGCTCGGGGACCTGCGGCGCGGCCTGGACCGCGGCGAGCTGGAACTGCACTACCAGCCGAAGGTATCCCTGGCGGGCGGCCGCACCTGCGGCATGGAAGCCCTGCTGCGGTGGCGGCACCCGAAGCGGGGGATGATCCTGCCGGGGGAGTTCATCCACGCCGCGCAGCGTTCTTCGCTGATGCACGACCTGACGGCGTTCGTGGTCGAGGCCGCGCTCAGCCAGGCGGCTCGCTGGCGCCGGGACGGCCTGGCCGTGCAGATGTGCCTCAACCTCACCGACCGCGACCTGCTGGACAGCAGGCTCACCGGGATGATCAGCGGCGGCCTGCAGGCGCACGGCCTGGAACCAGGCGATCTCATGCTGGAGATCGGCGAAGGGGTGCTCGCGGTCGAGCCCGTGCAGGCCATTGCCGCTGTCCGCGCCCTCGCCGCGCTCGGGGTCGCGATCTGCATCGATGACTTCGGGACGGCCTCCTCGTCACCGGTCAGGCTCAAGCGCCTGCCGGTGAGTGAGGTCAAGGTCGACGCGTCGTTCGTCACGAAACTGTTCGACGTGGCCGACCACGAACCGATCGTCAGGTCGCTGGTCGGGCTGGTCCGGGCCCTGGGCATCCGGGCGGTGGCAGCGGGCGTCGAGACGGCCGAGGTGGCAGCGGCGCTGACGGCCATGGGCTGTGACGCGGCGCAAGGCTGGTGCTTCAGCCGGCCGCTCGACCCGGCCGCCGCGACCCAATGGCTCGCCAGCCACCGGCCGGCCCCCGCCCACGAGGCGGACTGCCCGCCGGTCGTGGCCCTGCCACCCCAGGCGCGGCGTCCCGCCGGGGAGCGCCGCCGCCCGCGCTCCCCGGTGCCTCCCGCCAGCGCCCCGGCCGGTTAACCGGCCCGCGGCCTCGCGCCCGGACCCCAGGGCGTACCCCGTGGGTCTCCAGCCTGCTGCGCGGCTGCCGGACGGGCGGCTCGCTGCGTTGTCGTCGTCGCCCATAGAAATGCACTATGGGCTCCTCCTCCGCCTTGCGATCCATCCCGCCGGACAGCCGCTCGCGACGGCATGGACCCACGGCGCACACCCTAGGATTGCACCATGCCTATCGCTCGTGACGATGTCGCACACCTGGCCAGGCTCTCCCGGCTTGCCCTGGCCGAGGACGAACTTGACCATCTGGCCCCGCAGCTCGATGAGATCATCGCCGCGGTGGCGCGGGTGCAAGAGGTCGCCGCCGAAGGCATCCCGCCGACGTCGCACGCGGTTCCGCTGGTCAACGTGTTCCGCGAGGACACGGTGGTGCCGTGCCTGGACGCGGAGACGGTCCTGAGCCAGGCCCCTGCCGTCGAGCAGCAGCGGTTCCGGGTGCCGCGGATCCTGGCGGAGGACTGAGGTATGGCTGAGCTTTTCCGCATGAGTGCCGCGGAGACCGCCGAGGCGATCCGCAGCGGCGCGGTTTCCGCGGCCGAGGTGACCGACGCGCACCTGGCCAGGATCGAGCAGGTCGAGCCTCAGGTCCGTGCGTTCCTGCACGTCGCGCCGGACCAGGCGCGCGAAGCCGCCCGGGCGGTAGACCGCCGCCGCGCGGCGGGCGCGGAACTAGGCCCGCTGGCCGGGGTGCCGCTGGCCCTCAAGGACGTGTTCACCACCATCGATATGCCCACCACCTGCGGGTCCCGCATTCTGGGCGACTGGCTCCCGCCGTACGACGCAACCATCACCAGGCGGCTGCGGGAAGCGGGCGTGGTGATCCTCGGCAAGACCAACATGGACGAGTTCGCCATGGGGTCCTCCACAGAGAACTCGGCGTTCGGCCCGTCCCACAACCCCTGGGACCTCGGCCGGGTGCCCGGCGGCTCGTCGGGCGGCTCCTCCGCTGCGGTGGCGGCGTACGAGGCGCCGCTGGGCCTCGGCACCGACACCGGCGGCTCCATCCGCCAGCCGGGCGCGGTCTGCGGGGTGGTCGGCGTCAAGCCCACCTACGGCGGCAACTCCCGGTACGGCGTGGTGGCCTTCGCCTCCTCGCTCGACACTCCGGGCCCGCTGGCCCGAACGGTTCTCGACGCGGCGCTGCTGCACGAGGTGATATCCGGGCACGACCCGTGCGACGCGACGTCGATCGACGCCCCGGTCCCGCCGGTGGTCGCGGCGGCCCGGCAGGCGGACGTGAGCGGGATGACCATCGGCGTGGTGCCGGAGTTCACCGGCGAGGGCTTCCAGCCGGGGGTGCTGGCCAGATTCGGCGAGGCCGTCGAACTGCTTGAGTCGCTGGGTGCGAAGGTGACCGAGGTCTCCTGCCCGCACTTCAGCTACGCCCTGCCCGCGTACTACCTGATCGCGCCCAGCGAGTGCTCGTCCAACCTGGCGCGCTTCGACGCCATGCGCTACGGCATCAGGGCCGGGGACGACGGGACCCACAGTGCCGAGGAAGTCATGGCGCTGACCCGGGCACAGGGATTCGGCGCCGAGGTGAAGCGGCGGATCATGCTGGGCACCTATGCCCTGTCCAGCGGGTACTACGACGCCTACTACGGCAAGGCGCAGCAGGTCCGCACGCTGATCATCAGGGACTTCGAGGCCGCGTTCGACCGGGTCGACGTGCTGATCTCGCCGACCACGCCGACCACGGCGTTCCCGCTTGGCGAGCGGGTCGACGACCCGATGGCGATGTACCTGGCCGACCTGTGCACGATCCCCTCGGACCTGGCCGGCAACGCGGCGCTGTCGGTGCCCTGCGGGCTGGCCCCCGAGGACGGCCTGCCGGTCGGCTTGCAGATCATGGCGCCGGTACTGGCCGACGACCGGATGTACCGGGTGGGCGCAGCGGTCGAGGCGGCGCTCGACACCCGGCGCGGATATCCGCTGCTGAACGATGCGAAGGGGCTGGCCTGATGCCCAGCAGTGCAACGCTGGTCGGCTACGACGAGGCGCTGTCCAGGTACGACCCGCTGATCGGCCTGGAAACCCACGTGGAACTGGGCACCAGGACCAAGCTGTTCTGTGGCTGCCCGGCCACGTTCGGCGGCGAGCCCAACACCCACGTCTGCCCGGTGTGCCTCGGCCTGCCCGGGTCGCTGCCGGTGCCGAGCCAGGCCGCGATCGAATACACGATCCGGATCGGCCTCGCGCTGAACTGCTCGATCGCGGAGTGGTGCCGGTTCGCGCGGAAGAACTACTTCTACCCGGACATGCCGAAGAACTTCCAGATCTCCCAGTACGACGAGCCACTGTGCACCGACGGCTGGCTGGACGTGACGCTGGATGAGGCCGGCCCGGATGGCGGGCCGCGCACCTTCCGGGTCGGCATCGAGCGGGTGCACCTGGAGGAGGACACCGGAAAGTCGCAGCACATGGGCGGCGCGACCGGCCGGATCCACGGCGCGGACTACTCGCTGGTGGACTACAACCGGGCCGGCATCCCGCTGGTGGAGATCGTCACCAGGCCGGTCGAGGACACCGGTGCCCTCGCCCCGGCCGTGGCCCACGCTTACGTGGCAGAGTTGCGCGACCTGCTGCGCTCCCTGGGCGTGTCGGACGTGCGGATGGAGGAGGGGTCGCTGCGCTGTGACGTGAACACCTCGCTGTCCCCGCGCGGGTCCGGCCGGTGGGGCACCCGTACCGAGACCAAGAACGTCAACTCGCTCCGCTCGGTCGAGCGGGCAGTGCACTACGAGATCGGGCGCCAGGCCGCGGTCCTCGACGCCGGCGAGCGGGTGATACAGGAGACCAGGCACTTCCACGAGGACTCCGGGATCACCACGTCGGGGCGGAGCAAGGAGGAGGCACAGGACTACCGGTACTTCCCCGAGCCTGACCTGGTCCCGCTCGCCCCGCCGCGCGACTGGGTGGAGCAGATCCGGGCCTCGCTGCCCGAACTGCCCGCGGCCCGGCAGGCCCGGCTGCAGGGGGCCTGGGGGATCACCGCGGCGGAGATGACCAACATCCGCAACGCCGGGGCGCTCGACCTGGTCGAGCAGACGATCGCCGCGGGTGCCTCGCCCGCGGACGCAGGCAAGTGGTGGCTGAACGACCTTGCCCGCCGGGCCAACGACACCGGCGCCGAACTGGCCAGCCTGCCGATCACCCCGGCCGACGTGGCGGCCGTTGCGGCACTCGTCGGCTCCGGCGCGCTCAACGACCGGCTGGCCCGCCAGGTCATCGACGGCGTGCTGGCCGGCGAGGGCACCCCGGCCGAGGTGGTGGCGGCCCGCGGCCTGGCCGTGGTCAGCGACGACACGGCGCTGGCCGCCGCGGTGGACGAGGCGATCGCCGCCAACCCGGATGTCGCCGAAAAGATCCGCGGCGGCAAGGTCGCCGCGGCCGGCGCCCTCATCGCCGCGGTCATGAAGGCCACGCGCGGGCAGGCCGACGCGTCCCGGGTCCGGGAGCTGATCCTTGCCCGCCTCACCGATTCATAATTCATAACGATCAGGCGGGGCCGGCCGGATCCCCGGGCGGGTAGAGCGGGGTGTCGGCCCCGGGCGTGCGGATCGGGCCGAACTTCTGCTCGTACAGGGCGAGGTTCTGGCTGATGGTCCTGATGATGTCGAACACCGAGGTCGGCGGTATCCGCACCCGCGCGACCAGGCGGTGCGGCGCGCGGATCACCACCTCGCCGTCCGCCGTCCGTGCTTCGGCCGGTGGCTGGCTGCTCACGAAGAAGTCGAACGTGAACTCGTGCGGCGTGTGCCAGATCGCCAGGCCATTGGCGTAGCAGCCGGCCTCCAGCGCCGGGTCGGCGTGTGGTTCGAACTCGATCCGTGGTTGTCCCGGTGGCTCACTCACACGCCGAACGCTACTAGGAGCCGGTGGCGAGCAGCGGCCGGGCCTGCCGGGTGACGTAGAGGTTGGTCCTGCAACTGAAACAGCCTTGATCGGGCAGCCATTCAGGTTTGCCGGAGGTTACTGCCGCCTTACCTTGCCGCAGTCTCAATCGAAGTGTGACCTTTGGGATCTACAGTGAGAGTCACAGCGTAATGACGACCCGTGTCCGTGCAGATGCAAGGGCGCGCTGCACGGCGCTTTTCGTTTCCCCCTATGCGTGACAACGGGCCATGGCCCGGTTACTGAGCGGCGGGCCCACCCACAAGGCGACCCACCGGCCAGGTCAGCCTGACAGCGAGCGGGACCCGGTGGAAGGGAGAGGCTCGGTGCGCGTTACAGCATCGGGTGTCCTGCCATGAGCCTGGCACTGCTGGCAGCCATAGCTGCGGTCCTGCTGGCCGCCATCGTGGCGGCGGTGAGCCTGTGGCGTGGCGCCGCCCGCCAGCCATGGCCAGATCTGCGCGCCTACCGGTGGTTCACGATCGCGGCCGGGCTGATCTGCGCCAGCGTGATAGTCGGGCTGGCGGTCCCCACCACGGCGGGCGCGGCACCGATGCTCTCGTTCACCGACCTCCCGGCACTGCTCGTGCTGCCGGTGATGGCGGCGGGCCTGGCCGGCCTCGCCTCCGCCGCCCGGCGGGCGGTGCCCGAGGCACAGCCAGCGCGCCTCCCCGGCGTGGCTGCCGCGGCCGCATACCTGGCGGACGGCTATGTGCTGGTCGCGGCGCTGTTCCTGATCGGCTGGGTGACCCTGTTCGGTGCGGAGTTCACCCGGGCAGGCGCCGGGCCGTCGTTCGCTGTGGACCTGGTTCACCCGCTGGTGGACCTGATGGTCCTGCTGGTGACCCTGCCCCTCGTCCAGACGGCCGGGCGCCGGGCGGTGGCTCCTTACCTTGCCCTGGTGGCCGTCACCGCGGCGGACTCGCTCGCGGTCGGCGCCCGTATTGCGGGCACGCGCCCGGGAACCGTCGCGCTGGCCGCCCAGCTCATCGCGCTGGTACTGCTCGCGCTCACCCCGTGGGTGAGTGACGCCTGGGCGGCCGGCGGCCGCCGGCTCGGCGGGGCACGCGAGGTGACCACGGCCGCCGTCGCCGCCGCGGCCGCCGTAGCGGGCTTGCTGGCCGTCGGCCAGGCGATCGCGACCGGGCACCTGACCGGGCTGGTGGAAATCCTGATCCTCGGCACCATGGCCGCCGTCCTCGCGATGCGCGTCGTCAGCCTGGTCTGGCGGGTGGACTCCTGGTCGCGGGTGTGGCAGGAGTCAGGCCGGCAGTTCCGCCTGCTCGCCGAGCGGACCAGCGACGTGGTGCTGCTCTGCGACGGCAGCGGGGTGATCAGATACGCGAGCCAGGCGGTGACCGGCTACGGGTACGCTCCGGATGCGTTGCGCGGCACCCCCGTGGCCGACCTGCTGCATCCCGAGGAGCGGGCGGGCGGCATGCAAGCGATCCGCCGGGCGATCACAAGCAAGGCCCAGCGGCCCGGCCACTACCCCTGCCAGGTGCGCGCCGAGGACGGCACCTGGCGCCACGTCGAGGCCACGGTCTCCAGGTACCGCGATCCGGGCCAGCCGGATCTGGTCCTGATCACCGCCAGGGACATGAGCGCTCAGGTGGCGCTGCGCCGCCAGGTCACCCACCTCACCTTCCACGACGGGCTGACCGGCCTGCCCAACCGGGCCTATGCCGAGCAGCGCGCCCACGACGTGCTCAGCGAGGACCGGAACGCCGCGGCGGCCGCGCTGGCCATGGCGGATCCGCCGCTGCCCGGCGTCATCGTCCTGGACATCGACGGCTTCACCGCGGTGAACGACGCCCGCGGGCACACCGCCGGCGACCTGCTGCTCGCGCAGGTCGCCCGCAGGCTCCGCCTGGCGGTCTCGCCGGAGGACACCGTCGCCCGCTGGGGCGGCGATGAGTTCGCGGTTATCACCGAGGCCACGGTGAGCGCCGCGGAACTCGCCGATATTGCCGAACGGCTGGCGCGCGGCGTGGCCTCCATGCCGTTCCGTATCGGGGATTCGGACCTGAACATCACCGCCAGCGTCGGCGCCGCACTCGCCGACGGCAGCCCGGCGGCGCACATGTGGCGCAATGCCGAGATGGCGCTCGCCCGGGCCAAGGCGGCCGGCGTTGGGCAGGTCGAGCTGTTCACCGCCAGCGACGAGGCCCCCGAGGGCGGGCAGGCCGGGATGTTCGGTGCCGGAGACGGCACCGGGGAACCGGAGCAGACACCGGCCGAAGCCGCCGCGTCGCAGCAGTCCGGCGCGGCATGAGCCGCCCGCGCGGCCCGGGGGCCGGCCCGCATGGCCCGGCTCCCATCTCATACTCCGAGACGAATCTGTTCTCAGGTTGACGGATCCGACCCCATGGACCACAGTGGACTACATGCATGGTGGCCACATTCTCGTACTTCTCAGGCGCGCGGATCGCTGACGTCCGATTATCCGCGCGCTACCCCGACTGCCCGAGGGCAGGAGGGGTTTTTTGTTGCCAGCGTTCACGTAACCAAGGCAGACGAAGGAAGCATTGGCGATGACTGACCAGACCACGACCGCGGTCGGCTCCCGGGCCGGGATGACGGGCCCGCCCCGCCAGGGCCAGACGCCGTCGCCGCGCGACCTCGCGGCACGGGCGCCGGCCAGAGAAGCGGCACCGTCGCCGGGCTCACGCCGGGCCGGCGACGAATCGGCCGCCACCGCGCCGGTAATGATGACGGGCGCCCAGGCGCTGGTGGCAGCGCTGGAACACCTCGGCGTCGACGTCGTCTTCGGCATCCCGGGCGGGGCCATCCTGCCCGCCTACGACCCGCTCTTCGACTCCCGCAGCGTGCGCCACATCCTGGTCAGGCACGAGCAGGGTGCTGGCCACGCAGCGGCCGGCTACGCCCAGGTGACCGGCCGGCCCGGGGTGTGCATCGCCACTTCGGGGCCGGGCGCGACCAACCTGGTCACCCCGCTCGCCGACGCCTACATGGACTCGGTGCCCGTGGTCGCCATCACCGGGCAGGTGCCGTCCGGCCTGATCGGCACGGACGGCTTCCAGGAAGCGGACATCGCCGGGATCACGCTGCCGGTCACGAAGCACAACTTCCTGGTCACCGAGGCCGGTGACATCGCCAGGACCGTGGCGGAGGCTTTTCACGTGGCCGCCACCGGCCGGCCGGGGCCGGTGCTGGTGGACATCGCCAAGGACGCGCTGCAGGCCAGGACGCAGTTCCGCTGGCCGGTCCCGTTCGAACTGCCCGGCTACCGCCCGGTGACCCGGCCGCACTCCCGGCAGGTGCGGGAAGCGGCCCGGATGATGATGGCGGCGCGGCGCCCGGTCCTCTACGTCGGGGGCGGCGTGATCAAGGCGGGCGCGAGCGAGGAACTGCTCACCCTGGCCGAGCTGACCCGGATGCCCGTGGTGACCACACTGATGGCCCGGGGTGCGTTCCCCAGCAGCCATCAGCAGAACCTGGGCATGCCCGGCATGCACGGCAAGGTGGCGGCCGTCGGTGCCTTGCAGAAGGCAGACCTGCTGGTGGCGCTCGGGGCCAGGTTCGACGACCGGGTGACCGGCCGCCTGGACTCCTTTGCCCCCGACGCCGCGGTGGTGCATGCGGACATCGACCCGGCCGAGATCTCCAAGAACCGGCACGCCGAGGTGCCCATCGTCGGCGACTGCCGCGAGGTGATCATCGAACTCCTCACCGCGATCCGTGCCGAGCAGGAGGCGGGCGAGCAGGCGGACCTCACCGCATGGTGGTCGCAACTGGATGCCCTGCGGGCCACCTACCCCCTCGGCTATGACCAGCCGGATGACGGCTCGCTGGCACCGCAGTACGTGATCGAGCGGATCGGCAAGCTCGCCGGCCCGGACGCGGTGTACGTGGCGGGCGTCGGCCAGCACCAGATGTGGGCCGCCCAGTTCATCGGGCACGAGCATCCCCGGCACTGGCTCAACTCCGGCGGGCTCGGCACCATGGGCTACGCGGTGCCCGCCGCCATGGGGGCCAAGGTCGGCGCGCCGGACTCGGCCGTGTGGGCGATCGACGGCGACGGCTGCTTCCAGATGACCAACCAGGAACTCGCCACCTGCACGGTGGAGGGCATCCCGATCAAGGTGGCCATCATCAACAACGGCAACCTGGGCATGGTCCGCCAGTGGCAGACGCTCTTCTACAACGAGCGTTACTCGCAGACCGACCTGGGCCGGATGGAGCAGGGCACCTCGGCGGGGACGCGGATTCCGGACTTCGTCAAGCTGGCCGAGGCCTATGGGTGCGCCGGCCTGCGCTGTGAGACCGCCGCCGAGGTGGACAAGGTCATCGAGCAGGCCATGGAGATCAACGACCGTCCCGTCGTGATCGACTTCATCGTGCACCGCGACGCCATGGTCTGGCCCATGGTGGCGGCGGGTACCGGCAACGACGACATCAAGGTGGCGCGGGACATGGCGCCGGACTGGGATGTGACCGAATGAGCCAGCCACCGGTGCGGCTCCGGGAGCAGGAGCCGAGTGCGAGCAGGCACACGCTGTCGGTGCTCGTGGAGAACAAGCCCGGAGTGCTCGTCCGCATCGCGGGCCTGTTCTCCCGCCGCGGGTTCAACATCGACTCGCTCGCGGTCGGGCCGACGGAGCATCACGAGTACTCCCGGATGACGATCGTGGTGAACTGCGCGGAGCACCCGCTGGAACAGGTCACCAAGCAGCTCAACAAGCTGATCAACGTACTGAAGATCGTCGAACTGGACCCCGCCGTCTCGGTGCAGCGGGAACTCCTGCTGGTCAAGGTGCGGGCCGATGCCGAGACCAGATCCCGTGTCCTGGAGACCGTCGCGCTGTTCCGCGCCAAGGTCGTCGACGTCGCCCAGGATGCGGTGACGGTCGAGGCCACCGGCAACCGGGACAAGCTGGACGCCCTGATCAGGGTGCTTGAGCCGTTCGGCATCAAGGAACTCGTCCAGTCCGGCATGGTGGCCCTGGGACGTGGCAGCAAGTCCATTACCGACCGTGCGCTGCGGCCAATAGACGCCGTGCGGGCGGCTCAGCGCAGTGAGTGAAAGGCGACCAATGGCAGACATCTTCTACGACGACCAGGCGGACCTGGCCGTCATCCAGCGGCGTCACGTCGCGGTGCTCGGCTACGGCAGTCAGGGGCACGCGCATGCGCTGTCGCTGCGCGACTCCGGCGTGGACGTCAGGGTGGGCCTGCCGGAGGGATCCCGCAGCAGGGAGGCCGCCGCCAGCGAGGGGCTGCCGGTCACCACGCCCGAGCAGGCCTGCGAAGAGGCAGACCTGATCATGGTTCTCGCCCCGGACCACGTGCAGCGGGCCCTGTACGCCAGCGCGATCGCGCCGAGCCTGGTGCCGGGCGACGCCCTGTTCTTCGCCCACGGGCTGAACATCCGCTACCGGCTGATCACCCCGCCGGACGGGGTGGACGTGTGCATGGTCGCCCCCAAGGGGCCCGGTCATCTGGTGCGCCGCCAGTTCGCCGAGGGCCGGGGCGTCCCCGTGCTCGTCGCGGTGGAACGCGACGCCTCGGGTGGCGCCTGGCCGCTGACGCTTTCCTATGCCAAGGGCATTGGCGGGACCCGGGCCGGTGCGCTGGCCACCACGTTCGCCGAGGAGACGGAGACCGACCTGTTCGGTGAGCAGGTGGTGCTCTGTGGTGGCGTTTCCGAGCTGATCAAGGCCGGTTTCGACACCCTGGTCGAGGCGGGCTACCAGCCCGAGGTGGCCTACTTCGAGTGCCTGCACGAGATGAAGCTGATCGTCGACCTCATGTATGAGGGCGGCCTGTCCAAGATGTACTGGTCGGTCTCGGACACCGCGGAGTTCGGCGGCTACACCCGCGGGCCCCGGATCATCGACGGCCGCAGCATGGAAGAGATGAAGCGCATCCTCGGCGAGATACGGGACGGTTCGTTCACCGCCGAGCTCGTGGCCGAGTTCGACAGCGGCCGGCCGAACTTCCTCAAGCGGCGCGAGGCCCTGCACGCCGAGCAGATCGAGCAGGTGGGGGCCAAGCTGCGGCCGCTGATGAGCTGGCTCGCCGACGACGCCGACGAGGGCTGACAGACCACCGGCCCGTGGGCCGGTAGCTGACGGCGGCCGTTCGCGCGCACGCAGCGGCCGCCACCACAGTGCGGCGATGTGATCCTAGGTACCGGCGGGCCTGCGGGCGAACAGGGGGCGCAGCGGCCGCTCCGCGTAGCCTCCCGCGGCCAGGCCCGCCCGCCGCTCGAAGATGTTGCGGGAGCCGAAGTCGCCGGTCAGCAGCCACGACACCCCGGCGGCGAGGAAGTAGAGCGGCAGCATGAGCACGCCGCCGCAGCAGGCGAACTGGGTGGCGTGGCGTGCCTCATGGCCGAGCAGGACCGGTGCACCACGCGCGCCCGCGGCGTCCATCCGGGTCACGATGACGTTGCCGAGGCAGAACGCGGGTGCTGGCGGCACCGGCAGCCGGTATCCCAGCGCGACGAGCAGCCCATCCCCGGCGCGGGTGAGCCGGGCCCGGCCCACCGCGGCCACCAGGATCCCGGCCAGGGTGGACCCGTTGAGCAGGTTCACCGCCAGCCGGACCCGGTGGGCGCCGCGCATCCCTGCCGTCAGGGGCTGGCCGCGGGCCCGGAGCCAGGCGCCCAGTCGCTGCCGGGTGCCCATTCCCCACCCCGGCCCGGGCCGCCGTTCGGGCCGGTACCGCCTTCGAGGCCAGGGCCACCGTTCTGCCCGGGGCCGCCATCAAGGCCGATGGTGCCGTCCAGTGCCGGTGCGCCGTCGAGCGCCACCGCGCCCTGGATCACCGGGGCCAGCACCGGAGGGGCCGGCATGCCCAGCGCCACGTTGCCATGGCTGCGGTGCGCCGCCGCCGCGGCCTGGTGGTACTCCTCGAGCTGGCCGAGGAAGCCCGGGTCGGCATACGGCCGGCCGTCCACCAGCGGGCCCTGCCTGTGCTCCATGACCGCGACGATGTCCTCGCCGCTCAGCGTCTTGTGCGTCTCCAGCGCGTGGGCCAGGCTCAGGACCTTGACCCGGTCCTCGCGCAGCAGCGTCTCCACCCGCCGCAGCAGCGTCCCCAGCGTGTCCTCGATCCGGTCGGCCAGTGCCCGCCGCAGTTCGGCCTCGGGGTCCTGGCCCTTCTTGTTCCTGCCCCCCTGCCCGCCGCCGGGTGATCCGACCTCCAGGCGCTTGGCGGTCGAGTAGGAGGACACGGTGGCGCCCATCCCCCAGAAGCCCTCCATGAACGAGGCCACGGTGGTCGCCGACTCCAGGTCACCGGACACGCCGGAGGAGCTGTCGCTGTCGAAGAACATCCGCTCCCCGGCCAGTGAGGCCAGGGACACCAGGATGTCGGTCTCGTACTCGCTGCGCCACCGGGTGAACTGGTCCTCGGGCGGGATGCTGGCCACCATGCCGAGGTAGTCGCTGCCCTTCTCGATGGTGGCGATGTCGATCTCCATGTGCTGGCGGGTGCGGTAGGCGATCAGCGCGTGGCACGCCTCGTGCACCGCCACCGAGTGCCGTTCCCGCTCGATGTACTCGACGTCCTGCGGCGGGCCGAGTTCCTTGAGCTGCTTGGCCTTGATCACGTCCTGCCAGGTGATCGCGTCCCGGCCGCCCCGGATGGCGGTGATCAGCGACTCGTTGACCAGGTCCTTGATGGTGGCGCCGGTCGCGTACGGGGTGATCACCGCGAGCTTGTCCATCTGCTCGGGGGTCAGCTCGTGCCGCACCTTGGCGAAGTAGCCCTCGTAGGTGCGGACCCGGCCGGCCTTGGACGGATAGCCGACCTTGTAGATCCGGTCGATGCGGCCCGGCCGCAGCAGCGCCTCGTCCAGCGCCTCGGGCAGGTTGGTCGCCATCATCACCAGCATCCGGTACTTGGGCGGTGGCTTGGGCCGCAAGCCGAACAGCCGGCGCACGTGCCGGTTGATGAAACCGCGCGGTTTCTTCAGCCCGGACAGCTCGGTGAGCAGGGCCTCCAGGGTGCCCATGCCGCCCCCGCCGCCCATGCCCATGCCCATCATCTGCCGGTTGCGCCGGGTCTCCCCCTCCTCCGGCGCGGGCGTGGCCGCGGCGCGCTGGGCCAGCATCCACTGGACGTCGCTGGACAGGTAGGAGAAACCGTGGCAGCCGGCCTTCTGGAACGGCGCCGTGGCCCGGGGGAAGTTCGGGCCCTGCTGGGCCAGCGCGCCGCGGCGCCCCAGCGAGTCGGCCTCGTCGAAGAAGACGATCACGCCGCCGTACCGCAGCGCCAGCTTGCGCAGCTTGCGGAACAGCGACTTGACCTTCAGGATCCCGACGCCCATGAACATGTTGATGAACGCGCCGGGATCCACGAACACGTAGGGCCGGCCCGTCTCGCCCGCCACCGCCTCGGCCATCAGCGTCTTCCCGGTGCCGGGAGGTCCCCAGAGCAGGATCCCGCCGGGCACGTAGCCGCCCCTGGACTCGATCCGCTCCGGGTCCTCCAGGTACAGGATGTTCTCCTTGACCCGTTCCAGCACGTGGTCCTGGCCCCAGACGTCGGCGAACCTGGTCTTGATGTCGTCGGGATAGTAGACATCCACGCCGCCCCGGGACAGGAACCAGAAAATCAGGGCGAACTGGCCCACCACGACGAGCAGGATGACCATGAGCTGCAGCACGAACGGCAGTACGTGCCACAGCAGTTCCGGGGCGCGCAGCAGGGCGAGGACCGGCGAGGTGTGGATCACCTTCCCGATGACCACGGCCACGATCGCGATCCACAGCAGCCAGGTGGCCAGCCGCCGGAGCCGGTACCTCGTCCAGTTGGACAGCCGGCGGTGGGTGAGCCGTTCGAACCCGCCGAACACCCGGTGCGTCCAGAACCAGTGGTAGCCGGCCGAGTGCTCGCTGATCAGGAAGTGGATCTGGCGCAGCGCCTCCAGGGCCGCCAGCACGAACACCCAGGCGCCGGTCCGCACCTCGGTGCGGATCGCGTCGCTGATGCCCATCAGCGGGTTGTTGGCCATCGCGGACCAGACGAGGACCCACCAGATCAGCGCAAGGAGGAGCAGGAACTTCACCCGGTCGAAGAAATGCAGCGGCTTCCGGGTCCCCCGGTCCTCGTTCTGGGGGTGCTCGCCGGGCGCGGGCAGTCCCTCCGGCGGTGTTGCAAGGGCCTCACGCACTAGGGGCTCCTGACGGTGAACGACGACATGATCGTGTCGAACTGGTCACGGTTGTGGCTGTAACAGGCCGCCATGCAATGCACCATGAGCACGTAGAGCTGGGTGCGGTTGGAGTTGGTGAACGCGACCTGGTCGAAGGTGTCGGTGATGTTGCCGGGGTAGGTGTAGTCGTAGGTGTCCCAGACCCCGTGCACGCCTTGGCCGGGCTGGAGCACGGTGTCCCGCAGCAGCTTGAAGTGGGTCAGCGGGAAGCTGCTCTGGGCCGCCTGCGCCCTGGCCGTCGAGGTCACCGGCAGCAGCACGTCACGCAGCCGGTTGTCGGTCAGGGTGCTGCTCGCGGTCGCGCTGAGCGGGGTGACGAAGGCGAACGCGAACGGCTGCACGGCGCTGGGGCTGTACAGGTGGATGGCCGCGGGTGCGCTGGCCGCATCGTAGGCGATGTCCCAGGTGCCTGCGGTCTGGCCGGGCACGCTGCCGGGGATCTTGAACTCGGCGGCGAGCGATACATCGCTGATCTTGTGCCAGCCGAACGGCACCTTGAAGTAGGTGTAGGCGGACGAGTCCGCGATGTACGTGAACTGAGGCGCCGCGCACCCCGTCGCGACTGCCGCGACGAGAACTACCCCGAGCCCGCCGAAAAGCTTCCCAATCCGGGACGTCTTACTAGCCAAACGGAAACCCACTCCCTGGCGGGCCGCCCAGATTCGAGTATGACCCGTGAGCAGCCGGAGGGCATAATTGTGCACGATAATTGTGGTTTGCCCGGGGCGCAAAATTCCATGCCCGGCAGGCCTCAGGCACTCAGCCGGCTGGCGGGCCGGTAGCGCTCCCCGTGGCCGCGGCGTGCGGGCGGGTGTACAAGCGCAGCCATACGCCCTTCGCGTGCAATGTGTAGACCACGGTGAAGCCAAGCTGCTGCGGAAGCAGCGCGGGAGCCTTGGACCAGGAGGCGACCCAGAGCCGGGTGACTGTGGCCAGGCGGTGGCGTTCCACCGACGTCCGCGCGAACGTGCCACCGAGCGTGCCGGATGGCGCCGGTGCCCGTGCCTGGCTGATGTCATGCAGCCGGGCCAGCCCGTACGGGTACTCGCCCGCCATGCCACGTTCCACGCCGCCGCCCCACGACAGCGGCCAGTACCTGACGTTCATCAGGGCGTCGCCCGGCCGCGCGCGGCTGGCGACGGCCTGGTCGGCGAGGCGGATGTCATAGCCGTGGCCGGGCGGGGTGCGCTCACTGCCCTGGGCGCCCAGCCCGGCGGCCACGATCACGATCAGGGCGGCCACCGCCACGGCCCAGCCCACCGCGGCCCTTGCCAGAGCGGCCAGGGCCGTCCCGGCCAGCAGCGCGGCGGCGGGGATGCAGAACGCGATGTACCGGAACACGTAGAGCGGGTGGGTCACGTGGATCACCGAGACCGTGAACAGCAGCGCCGGCGGCAGGAACAGCCACGGCACGGCCAGCCCCCACAGCCCGGCGGGCCAGTCGGCGCGCAACCGCGACCGGCCGGACACCAGGCTGGTCGCGAGCGCGATCACCACGACCGCCAGCACGATGAAGAACATGGGCTGGGGGCCGATCAGGCCCGCCATCGCGATGACGGCTACCAGGCCAGGTGGCTTGATCCACTGCACCTGGTGCGCCTCGCCGGAGGCGATCAGCGCCACCGGGCTGGCCACGATGAGTGCCACCGCCACGCTGGCCAGCCAGCGCAGTACGAACGGCTGGCCGGGCCCGCGGTAGCAGCGATGCCAGACGGCGACCGTCACCGCGTGCGCGGCGATGAGCAGCAGGCTGAGGATGTTTCCCAGGCCGAGCAGTGCCATCACGGCCGCATACCAGGCCAGCCACAGTGCTGGCCCGGGGGAGCGACCCCCCGGAACCCCCCGATGGCCTTGAGGCCCGGTTCCTTCGTCACCGGGCCTCGGCCCTGCTCGGCTGGCGCGAGCTACCCGCTGCTGTCGGCGGGGTGGCGGACTTGCAGGGCGCGGACCAGGAGGTAGCTGGCGATCGTCGCGAGCGCGGTCACGAGCGCGTACTCGCGTGCGTCCTCGGCGTAGAAGCTCACCGAGGGGAACGCCGCGAACAGCAGTCCCGCGGCCAGCCCGGCGCGGCCGGACACCAGGCGCTGCCCGAGCAGGGTCACGCCGCCCGCAGCCACCGCCATCGCCACCGCCGAGGGGGCGCGGGCCGCCAGTTCGCCGCTGCCCACCACCCGGGAGACCGCCCAGATCAGCGCGTAGTACTCGGTGTGCACCACGTCGACGTTGCCCAGCATCCGGATCATCTGCGGGAAGCTCCGGTGCACCGCGAGCAGGGTCGCGCCCTCGTCGCGGGTGAACGAGGGGACGCCGATCCGGTACAGCGTCACCACGAGTGTGAGGAGAGCCGGCCCGACCGCCACCCATCCTGCTGCCAGCCGGTCCGGCCGGCCGGCGTGGCTGGCCGCCGGCACGCCGGGGGACCGGGCAAGAGACTGGCTTCCAGAAGCGGCCACGGGGCTCCTCGTCGTCCGGCGACGCTCCGCCTGGCCGAGCGGGGGCGCACGTTGCCTGCGCGGTCACCGCGCTGCCTTCGTGAACGAAAGGTTACTGTACGGCAGATGCCCACCAGGGGCCGTGAGGTTCGTGAACGGTTTCACAAGCTGGACTAGACTGGAGCCTCCGACGTCGACCCCCGAGGGGCTTTGCCGTGCCTGTACCCATCGTCCTGGTTGCCGAGGAACTGTCACCCGCGGCCATCGCGCTGCTCGAGCCGGACTTCGAGGTGCGCTACGCGGATGGCGCGAACCGCTCCGAGCTGCTGGAGGCGCTGGCCGGCGTGGATGCGGTCATCGTCAGGAGCGCCACGAAGATAGACGCCGAGGCGCTCGCGCATGCCCCGGGCCTGCGCGTCGTCGCCCGCGCTGGAGTCGGCCTGGACAACGTCGACGTGCCCGCGGCCACCAAGGCGGGCGTGATGGTCGTGAACGCGCCAAGCTCCAACATCGTGAGCGCCGCCGAGCACGCGACCGCGCTGCTGCTCGCGGTCGCCCGGCATGTGCCGCAGGCGATGGCCTCGCTCAAGTCCGGCGAGTGGAAGCGGTCGCAGTTCACCGGCGTCGAGGTCAGCGGCAAGGTGGCCGGCATTCTGGGGCTCGGCCGGATCGGGGTCCTGGTCGCGCAGCGGCTGGCCGGCTTCGGCATGCAGGTCATCGCGTACGACCCGTACGTACCCCAGGCCCGGGCCGCGCAGCTCGGCGTGCGCCTGGTGAGCCTGGACGACCTGCTGGCCGAGGCCGATTTCGTCAGCGTGCACCTGCCGAAGACGCCGGAGACCATCGGGCTGATCGGGGAGCGTGAACTGCACCTGGTCAAGCCGGGCGTGCGCATCATCAACGCGGCCAGGGGCGGCATCGTGGACGAGCACGCCCTGGGCATGGCGCTCAAGGACGGCCGGGTGGCCAGCGCCGGCATCGACGTGTTCGTGACCGAGCCGCCCGCCGGCAACCCACTGCTTGACTTCCCGAACGTGGTGGCCACGCCGCACCTTGGCGCCAGCACCCACGAGGCGCAGGAGAAGGCCGGCACCCAGGTGATCAAGTCGCTCCGGCTGGCACTGGCCGGGGAGTTCGTGCCCGACGCCGTTAACGTCCAGGGTGGCGTCGTGGATGAGGACGTCAAGCCGGGCCTGCCGCTGGCGGAAAAGCTCGGGCAGCTTTTCACCGCGCTGGCCGGCGGCGTCGCGGCCAGCCTGGACGTCGAGGTGCGCGGCGAGATCGCCAGCAAGGACGTGCGGGTGCTGCAGCTTGCCGCGCTCAAGGGCGTCTTCGCCGACGTGGTCGAGGACGCCGTGACCTACGTGAACGCCCCCCTGCTCGCCGAACAGCGGGGCATGGCCGTCGGCCTGGTCACCGAGACCGAGAGCCCGGACTGGCGCAACCTGGTGAGCCTGCGCGGCACCCTGCCGGGCGGCCAGTCGGTATCGGTCAGCGGCACGCTGACCGGGCAGCGCCAGGTGGAGAAGCTCGTCGAGGTCAACGGCTTCGATATGGAGATCGCCCTGGCCGAGCACATGGTGATCCTCAGCTACACCGACCGGCCGGGAATCGTCGGCGTGGTGGGCCAGATCCTGGGCAGCGAGGGGATCAACATCGCCGGCATGCAGGTGTCCAGGGACGTGCGCGGCGGCCACGCCCTGATCGCACTGACCGTCGACAGCGCCATCCCGCCGGTGGCCCTCGAGGACATCACCGCGACGATCGGCGCGGTGAGCGGCCGCGCGGTCAACCTCGACATGAGCTGACCTTGTGAGCCGGGGGGAGTGACCCCCGGACCCCCGCTGGCCGCAGTCCCCGCGACTCCGTCGCGCGGACCTTGGCCCGTTAGCCCGGGGGAGCGACCCGCCGGGGCGCCGCCGCTCCCCGGCGGGTTCCAGGATGTGAGCTCGCTTCCTTAAGTTGTCTCAAGATACGAGACAGTAGCGCTCTCAGGGTGACATCCAGCCAGGTCTTCAGTAGGCTTGGGACTGCTATGCGGCGCTTCGTACTTATCTCACGCAGCCGTAGCGGGGCCTGATCACGCAGGCCAGCGACCCGCTACGGGCGACGGGCGCTGGCCGTGAGGTTACTCGTCAGGAGAGAAGCGTCGTGTACGACATGTATCACTGGGACTCAGCTGTCCCGGCCACTGAGGACACCGGCAACACCAGCCCGGCCCCTGCCCGTGCCAGCCGTCCGGCGGCGGCCGCGCGGGCCGTGCAGGTGGCCCTGGACCGCCGTGACAACGGAGGGGACGCCAGCGACCCGCGCGACCAGGCTGGGCGGGGTGGCGGGGTCGGCAACCAGTAGGGCGGGATGGCGGGTCTACCAGTAAGGTACGGCGCATGGCATCGCCCCAGATAAGGCTCGCCGTGATCGGCGGCGACGGGATCGGCCCCGAGGTCGTGGCCGAGGCGCTGAAGGTGCTCAAGGCAGCGGATGTGCCGTTCGAGGAAACCAGCTACGACCTGGGCGCCCACCGCTGGCACCGGACCGGCGAGACGCTCCCGGACGCGGTACTCGAGGAGATCCGCAGCCATGACGCCCTGCTGCTCGGCGCGGTCGGCGACCCGTCGGTGCCGAGCGGGGTCCTGGAGCGCGGGCTGCTGCTCCGGCTGCGGTTCGAACTCGACCAGTATGTGAACCTGCGGCCGGTGCGGCTGTACCCGGGGGTGGGCACTCCGCTGGCCGGGGTCCGGCCTGAGTCGGTCAACATGGTGGTCGTCAGGGAGGGCACCGAGGGCCCGTATTCGGGTGCGGGCGGGGTGCTGCGCAAGGGCACCGACGCCGAGGTCGCCACCCAGGAGAGCGTCAACACCAGTTACGGGGTCAGCCGCGTGGTCAGATACGCGTTCGACCTGGCCGCCAAGCGTTCCCGGCAGCATCTCACCCTCGTGCACAAGACCAACGTGCTCACCTACGCCGGCGACCTGTGGCAGCGCACCGTGGACCAGACCGCCAAGGAATTCCCCGGCGTCTCCGTGGAATACGCCCACGTGGATGCCGCCTGCATGTTCCTGGTCACCCAGCCCGAGCGGTTCGACGTCATCGTGACCGACAACCTGTTCGGTGACATCCTCACCGACCTCGGCGCGGCCGTGGCCGGGGGGATCGGGCTGGCGGCGAGCGGGAACATCAACCCGGAGCGGACGGCGCCGAGCATGTTCGAGCCGGTGCACGGCAGCGCACCGGACATCGCAGGCAAACAGAAGGCCGACCCGACGGCGGCGATCCTGTCGGTCGCCATGCTCTGTGAGCACCTGGGCTTCACCGCGGCCGCTACGAAGATCGAGCAGGCCGCGGCCGACGACCTGGTGGAACGCCAGGGTGCCTGGGCAGCCCGGTCGACCGCGGAGACCGGCGACGACATCGCGGAGCGAGTAACCGGCTAGGCCCCGCCTGAGCGGGGCCGGGGTTAGCCTGGATCCGCGAGGCTAACCCATGCGGAGATCGGTCAATGGTGGCTTAGCCGCGCGCCTGGCAACGGCGCCGGGGGGTAGGAAGGACTGCGATGATCACGACCGGCAGCACCGACATCGGGTTCGACGTGCACGTGAGCGACGCTCCGCTGGCGGCGGGCGAACGCGAGCGCATCCTGATCGCGCCGGGGTTCGGTGAAGTATTCACCGACCACATGATCACCATCCGCTGGGACGAGGGCCGCGGCTGGCACGATGCCCGGCTGGAGCCGTACGGCCCGTTCACCCTGGACCCGGCAACGTCGGTATTCCACTACGCGCAGGAGATCTTCGAAGGGCTGAAGGCCTACCGGACCGGCAGCGGCGAGATCGTGGCGTTCCGCCCGCAGGCCAACGCCGCGAGGTTCAACCGCTCGGCGGCCCGCATGGCCATGCCCGAATTGCCGGCCGAACTGTTCCTCAAGTCCCTCGAACTGCTCATCGCGCAGGACAGGGACTGGGTGCCCACGGCCCCGGAGCACAGCCTGTACCTGCGGCCCTTCATGATCGCGACGCAACGGGGGCTTGGCGTCAACCGCCCGTCGGCGTCCTACCTGTTCGCCGTCATCGCCTCACCGGCGGCGTCCTACTTCCGCGGCGGCGTCCACCCGGTCACGGTCTGGCTGTCGGAGGAGTACACCCGGGCCGCTCCAGGCGGCACCGGCGAAGCCAAGTGCGGCGGCAACTACGCCGCCTCGTTCGCCGGCCAGCAGCAGGCCACGCTGCACGGCTGTGACCAGGTGGTCTGGCTTGACGCCCTGGAGCACCGCCAGGTCGAGGAGATGGGCGGGATGAACCTGTTCTTCGTGTACGGGTCCGGCCCGCACGCGCGGCTGGTCACCCCGGCCCTGACCGGCACCCTGCTGCCCGGTGTCACCAGGGACACGCTGCTGAAGCTCGGCCCCGACCTGGGCATCCCGGCCGAGGAGGCGGCGGTGTCGGTGACCCAGTGGCAGGAGGGCTGCGCCTCCGGCGAGCTGACCGAGGTCTTCGCCTGCGGCACCGCCGCGGTGATCACCCCGGTGGGCAAGGTCAAGGGCCCGGCCGGTGAGTGGACGGTCGGCGACGGGAAGCCCGGCCCGGTGACCCTGCGGCTGCGCGACGAACTGCTCGGCATCCAGTACGGCCACCGCCCCGACCCCTACGGCTGGGTCTGCAAGCTCGCCTGACGGATTCGTTTGTGGTCGTTGGCACACTCACCACATTCTTTTGTGGTCGCTGTGCCAGCGACCACAAACATTCCCGCGCGGGGTGGGCGGGGTCTCAGCGAGGCGGCGGCGCGCCGGGGGTGACCAGGCCCGTTTCGTAGGCGATCACGACCAGCTGGGTGCGGTCGCGGGCCTGCAGCTTCATCAGCAGCCTGCCGACGTGGGTCTTGGCGGTGGCGGCGGACAGGCCCGACTGACCGCAGCACGAGATCACCGTAGCTGGCCGTCGGCCCGGCGGCGTCAGCCTGCAGGGTGACCCGCCCGGCTAACCCTGCGGGCGTAACCCTGGAGGCGCAGCCCGCGCGGCCAGCCCCGGGGCGCAGCAGCTCCGCCCGGTGCCCGCCGCGGGTGACCGCGGAATGCGGCCTGCGGGCCGACGACGCGGGGCCATCGCCGCAGCGACAGTGGGGGCGTGACAAACCACGAGCTCACCAGCTCACCGCTCCCGGAGGTTCCGCCCATGTCCGTCATCCGTGTCAGTCACCTGACCAAACGCTACGGCCCGGTCCTCGCGGTGGACGATCTGTCGTTCGACGTCCACCCGGGCAAGGTCACCGGCTTCCTCGGCCCGAACGGCGCCGGGAAGACCACCACCCTGCGAATCCTGCTCGGCCTGGCCGCCCCGACGGCCGGCTCGGCCACGATCGGCGGGGCCGAATACCGCCGGCTGCCCGACCCGCTGCGCCAGGTCGGCGCCGCGCTGGACAGTAACACCTTCCATCCCGGCCGCAGCGCCACCCAGCACCTCAAGGTCATCGCCACGGCGGCCGGCCTCCCGCACCGCCGGGTCGGCGAGGTGCTGGACCAGGTCGGGCTGTCCGGCGCCGCGGGCCGCAAGGTCGGCGGCTACTCGCTGGGCATGCGCCAGCGGCTCAGCCTGGCCGGCGCCCTGCTCGGCGACCCGGGCGTGCTCATCCTGGACGAGCCGCTGAACGGGCTCGACCCGGAGGGCATCCGCTGGATGCGCGGCCTGCTGCGGTCGCTCGCCAGCGAAGGCAGGACCGTGCTGGTCTCCAGCCACCTGCTGACCGAGGTTGCCCAGACGGTGGACGAGGTCGTCGTCCTCGCCGAGGGCCGCCTCATCGCCGAGACCACGCTGGCCGACCTGACCGGGCGCAGTTCGGTGACCCGGGCCCGCACCACCGACGCGGCCAGGCTCGCCGACGTCCTGCTGGCCGCCGGAATCCAGGTCCGCCTGGTGGACGGCACCACCGTGGAGGCCCGCGGCACCGACGCGACGCGGTCGGCCTGGCCGCCGCCGGGGCGGGCCTGCCCATCCTCGAACTGTCCCGGCACGACGAGGACCTCGAAACCCTCTTCTTCGACATGGTCAACGCCAGGCAGGAGGTGGCGGCATGAGCGCCGCAGCGGTTATCCGATCTGGTCAGTCAACGGCAGGAGGTTACGCCATGAACGCCACCCTGCGGCTCGCCCGAGCCGAGTTCCGGAAGCTCTTCACCACCCTCGCGGTCCCGGTCACCGTCGCCCTCGCGGCCGTGTTCGCCGTCGGCAGCGTGCTCATCGACGCGGCGGTCGCAGGCAAGCCGGGCCAGCACCCCCTGGGCAGCGCCGCGGAGACCTATCAGATGCTCAAGTTCGGCCCCATCGTCGTGGTAGCCATGCTGATCCTCGGCATCCTTGTCGCGGGCGGCGAGTTCCGGCACCGCACCATCGTGCCGACCCTGCTGGCCACGCCGCGGCGGGCCCGGGTGTTCGCGGTCAAGGTTGCCGTCATCGCGGTGTTCGGCGCGGTGTTCAGCGCGGCGATCTTCGGCCTGGGCCTGGGCACCATCGCCGGGGTGCTGGCGGCACATGGAATGCACACTCTGCCCGCGGCGGCCGGCCGGATGTATGTCGGCACGGTCATCGCCGGCATCTGCTTCGGGATGATCGGCGTCGCCCTCGGCGCGCTCACTCGCAACACCTTCGTCGCGATCATCGCGGCGGTCGGCTGGGCGCTGTTCGTCGAGGTGATCGCCCTGGGCAACGTGGCACCCAGCCTGGCAAAGTGGTTCCCGGTGTGGGCGTCCATCGGCCTGACCAACCCGCCCGAGCCCAACGTCCTGGCACCCGCGGCCGCCGGGCTGGTGCTGGCCGGTTACGCGGTGGCCATGCTGGTGGCCGCCAGCCGGACCACGATCCGGCGCGACATTGGCTAGGCCCTGTTGCCTCAGCCACCATGGCCTAGCGGCTCTCGTGACGGGTCACGAGAGCCGCTAGGCCATCGGGGGTGGTCCGAGGGCTGGCCTCCGGGAAGGCGGAGTGCTCCCCCGGGCTGGCAGGGCAGCCCAGACAGGCTGCCACCCCTTCGCAGGTAGATCGCCACGCAGCCACGGTCTCGAATGGTGAGACATGCGTTTCGCCGCCGCGTATGGCATGTGCCAGACTAGAGCCGTGACGTGCGGCCGGATCATTATCGGCAGGCGCGCCGGCACCTAGCAGGCCCTCGGAGTTTCCCAGGCCCGCACCCGCCGGTGCGTAGACCTCTCGCTGCTCTAGCTCCGGTCGCGCAGACCTTCCCGCTCGCCGAGATCGCGGAGGCGCACCGCGTCAGCGAGAACGGTCACGTGCGCGGGAAGCTAGTGCTGCTGGTCGGCTAATACGCCCGGCACGGCGCTGACCGCGGCCAGATCCACCTGTACACCGGATTGATCCGCGTGCTCGCCTAACGATGGCCCCGCGCGGGACCGCGCCTGTTGTGATTTCAGCCCGCACGGCGACGATGAGAGCTGATAACCGACAACAGCCATTAGCCGACAGCCTTCGGGCCCTCCTAGGCGGACTCGAAACAGCTCCTCTAAATGCAGTACTACAAGCGCCCAGAGAGGGGAGACTTCCCTGCCTTCCCGGCTTAATCTGCTCAGCGTAGGCAGGTTACGACAGAGGCGGGGAAGCATGGAAATCCAGACCAGGAACGACCGCGCAGCGAGCGATAACACGTACGCGACGCGACCGGGCAGTGACCGCGAGAGACACACCGCACTGCCGACCTCGGATGCCCCTAAGGCGTGATGAGAATCATCACCGGCTTCGCAGTGCTAGCGATATCGGGTCGTTCCTGTTCGGGCTTCCCGCGGCGCCGATGGATGCTGCACTGGCAACATCAGCGTCGATTTCGCGGCGCAGCCGGACGCTGGTCGCCTCATCGACAATCTGGGCCGGATACGTGGTCCAGAAGGGCAGGTACACCAGCGTGTCTGCTTCCTGGACTCAACCTTCCGTCAAGGCCGGATCCACGCCGGCCTACGCATATCTCTGGGCCGGGCTGGACGGCTGGAGCAGCCGGGCGACGGACACGATCGAACAGGTTGGCACGGGCGCGGAGAGCGTGAACGGCCACACCGAGTACTGGGCCTGGTGGGAGATGTTCCCGGGCGGACTGCATACCTTCAGAGACGCGACAGTCAGCTCAGGCGACCAGTTCATGAGCACCGTCACCTACCGGTCGGGGCGGTTTACCCTGACCCTTACCGACGCAACGCAGCACTGGACGCGCAGCGTCACCAGGTCTGGCAGCGCCTACGGACGTCAGCGAGGTCATCGCTGAGGCTCCCACGAACGTGCTAGCCAACTTCGGCACCGCGAGGTTCCACGGGATCACAGCCAACGGCTCCCGGATGAGGAGCCCGTTCCCGGTCACCCTGAAAATGAGGCGAGTGCTGGCTACCGTGTCGGCATTCCGGAACTCTAACTTCACCGCCACCTGGCGGCACAGTCGCTGACGCTCGCAGGGGCGGTGTCACAAGCCGGGCTTGCCGTTCGGTGCGCCGCTCTGGGCGGGCCGGTGGGACGCTTGGCTGATCCGGGCTTTCCCGGTGACTGTGACAAGCGAGGTGTAGACCACGACATTGGATAGATAGCTGCGGGTTTGAGTGTAGAATGAGCCCCCGCAGGTGACAAGCTGCAGCCTGCTATAGCCACGGGATCCGTATACCAGGCGGGTTGGGAAATGCGTCTTTGGATACATCGCCACCGTGTTGACCACGAAATGGGTAATTACGCCGTCAGCCAGCCTCACCTCGACCTTGTCCCCCGGCCGCAAGGACCGCAGCCGGAAGAACACCGCCGGACCCAGGTAGGAGTAGACGTGGCCCAGGATGACCGCCGAACCCACCTGGCCGGGTGATGGCCCAGCCGATACCACCCCGGTTCCTGAAAGTCAGTGGGCACCTGAGCGGTGCCGTCAGGATTGAGCCCGAGCCTGGACAGCGGCACTGTGAGGTCAATGGCTGGTACACGTAACCTGACCGGTATCGAGCGGGCCACTACCGGGCTCTCCGCACAGGGCGGTGCGGCTGGCCCGCCGGCCGCAGATGGCGAAACGGACGGGAAGCGGCAGGCCCGGGCAGCGAGTCCGGCCGGTCGCGCAGCCCTGCTCCGAGGCCCCCCGCGCCGGTGAGCAGCAGGACGATCGCCACCACCCACCAGCGTCCCGGCCAGTACCGGCTGTTCCCAGGCGGCACGGGGCAGCCATTTATCCGCGCCCAAGCTGACTTGTCAGCACCAGCGGACCGAGACGCGCCCCGTCCCGCGCGGGCAGGCCCCCGTCGCGCCGAATGGCCAGGCCCATCGCCGCCGCAGACCGGCGAGGGCCGCGGCGCCGATTCCCATCAGGACGGTGCTACCGGAGCGCAACGCCTCCCCGGCACCGGTCTGCGGAGGTCCCGAAGGAAACTGCTCTCCGCCTCCGCCTCCGCCGGTTCCGGTCGGTCCTGGGCTTGGCACCGGTGACCGGGAACCGGTCGGCCGCGGGGTTGGTGTTGGTGACCGGGAGCCGGTCGGTGACGGCGACGGCGACGGCGACCGGGTACCAGTCGGCGACGGTGAGGGCGACGGCGGCGGCGGCGGCTCTGAGCAGGATGGTGCTGTGATGGTGTTGGTATCGAGGGTGACCGCACCGTTTCTGGCCAGTACCCGCCCGGCGACGGTAGTTCCGGTTTGCACCGCTGCCGAGGTCAGCGCAGGATGCTGCCGACGAACGTCGTGTTGGTGCCGAGCGTGGCAGAACTGCCCACCTGCCAGAACACGTTGCATGCCTGGGCACCGTTGATCAGGCTGACCGTGCTGTTCGATGCGGTGGTCAGGGTGGAATCCCATCTGAAAGATGAACACCGCGTTCGGATCACCCTGGACGTACAGGGTCACCGTGCCGGTCAAGCCCATCGAGGAGGCCGCGTGGTACACGCCAGGGTCCAAGGTCTGGCCGCCGAGGTCGGTGGAGACCACAGTGAACGGGATGCGTCCCGCGCATCGTTGTACGCGGTGATCAGATCGGTCTGGGCCTGGAGCGCGACGGCGTCAGCGATGTGTTGGGTACCGTTGATGACCACCCCCGGCGGGAAACCGGTCACCGCGCTGCCCGGGCTGACACCCAGATCCCCGCTGATGACCGAAGGACCGGTATTGGTGACGGTGCTGCCCGCCAGCACGGCGAACGGCGTGGCCGTTCCCAGCCCCACCGGGGGCTGCGCCGCCCATGCCGGCGTCATCCCCATCAGGATCACAATTGCCGCGGCAGCACCAACCGCCAGCACGAGCCGACGGCGCACACGACGTGTGCTAGTCAAATGAATGACCGATGTCATGAAATGCCCCCCCGCATCAACGACCATCGGTGGTTACCTTACCCCCCGAATAACAAGAACAGCGCCCGCGTTCGGAAGCGTGTCTGACATAAGCCGGCAACGCGAAATGTAATCGCTGGAACAAACTGCGACGATTGAAACCAAATCACCTTCTGAGCTAACAGGCTTGCGCGGCCCTGCCCGGGCTGCCGTCAGATCTGCCCGCGTATGGATGACGCTCATGGATGGTTTGACCTGGGACGTTGAGGTGGTATGAGTTTGGTTCGACTGGGGGCGCACCAGTGAATGGACACGAAACCGGACGTTCCGGCTGCTGCCTCCGCGTGACAGCTTTGGCGTATCCGGCATCCTTCTACGGGAGAAAGATCCGCTCAATGAAAGCTATCTTCACTCGCGCCCTGGTAATCCGCGCGGATTCTCCTGGCTGGCGCCGGGCCTCGCACTTATCGCCGCCATGGCTACAGTCATCGTTACCCAATCCGATGCCAGCGCCGCGCAGTCGCCGGTCAATCTCGGAACTGCAGGCAACTTCGCGGTCCTGGCCGGGACCACGGTCACCAACACCGGTCCCAGCCACATCACCGGGGACCTGGGCGTGAGCCCGGGGACTGCGGTGACCGGGTTCCCTCCCGGCGTCATCACCGGGACACAGCACGATGGCGATGCGGTCGCCTTTCAAGCGCAAGCCGACTTGACTACCGCATACAACGACGCCGCTGGACGAACCCCGGATACCAGCGTCTCGGGCGACCTGGGCGGCCTGACGCTTACCCCGGGCGTCTACAACTCCGTCTCCTCGCTTGGGATGACCGGCACGCTCACTCTCGACGCCCAGGGCGATCACAGCGCCGTCTTCATCTTTCAGATGGGCTCCACTCTCGGCACCGCAGCGGCCAGCCAGGTCGTCCTCACCGGTGGCGCGCAGGCATCCAACGTCTTCTGGCAAGTCGGCAGCTCGGCCACCTGGGAGCGAACTCCACCCTGGCGGGCAACATTCTTGCCCTGACGTCCATCACGGTGTCAGCCGACGCCACCATCGACGGCCGGGCGCTGGCCATTAACGGCGCAGTCACTCTCGATACCAACACCATCTCGGACCTCGTCCCGGCACTGACCATCACCAAGACGGCGAACGCCGGCAACATAGCGCCAGGCGGCACCGTTCGCTACACCATCACCGTTGCGGACACCGGCCAGACCCGTACACCGGCGCCACCCTCACAGACCCCCTGACCGGCGTCCTCGATGACGCCACCTACAACAACGACGCCAGCGCCACTGCCGGCACTGTCTCGTTCTCCACGCCAAACCTGATCTGGACCGGTGATCTCAGCATCGGCGCGACCGTAACGATCACCTATTCGGTCACCGTCAATAACCCGGACACCGGCGATCTGACGCTCGCCAACACAGTCACCTCCACCACGCCCGGCAGCAACTGCCCGTCCGCAAGCACCGACCCGCGCTGCGGCACCACCGTGGCCGTCGTCACGGGTGTGCTCTTGATCACCGCACCGGCCAGCGCCGATCTCGGCGCGGCGGCGCCCGGCGGCACCGTTAGCGCGGAGCTGGGCATTATCCAGGTGACAGACAACCGCGCCGGCCTCGCGGTCGGTTGGACCGCCACGGTCTCCTCGACCGACTTCACCACCGGTGACGGCATGGCGGCGCAGACCATCCCCGTTCATGACGCCGATTACTTGATCAGCAGTTTCACTGCAACCACAGGCTCAGCCACATTCACACCGACGCCTGATGACCGATATGTCCACCGCGGCACAGGCCGTTGTCACCGCCACGAACGTGCATGGCGACAACTCGGCCGCCTGGAATCCGGTAGTCCAGGTGTCCGTACCGAGTGGCGCGGTTGCCGGTACCTACTCAGCGACCATCACCCACTCGGTGTCCTGAGGCAGATCAGAAGCATGATTGGCGGCGGCCCCGCCGCCAGCCTGAAGGTTGAGACTACGGAGAGTTAATAGAGATATAACTTGGGTAACAGTCCTCGCGAAGGGCCGGAGTGCATGGGATAGGTGCATCTCGAAGGGCCAGACACATGCCGGACCACGGGGGAGGGACCACGCGAAGCTCACTGGCGCTTGCCCTGAGCACAGGTGCGCTCATTGGTACCGTGCTCGGCCCTGGAGCAGCATCCGCCGCGCCGCACGGCTCAGCCACGGCCTCGGCGCGGCGCACCATCACAGCCAGCGCGAAAGCGCCCCTAGTACCCCGGCCGCGCGCCGCGCCCCGGCTGGCGGCGACCCGGCCACGACTGTGACGTTCACGGTAACCAGCGGCGCGCTCACGCTGACCGCGCCGATCAGCGCCAATCTCGGCTCGGGCGCACCGGGTACCGTCATCTCCAATGTGCTCGGGACTGTCACGGTTACCGACAACCGGGCGCTGCTCGCCGCCTCGTGGATCGTGACGGCGTCCTCGACCAGCTTCACCACCGGCGGCGGCACCGGCAATGAGATCATCCCCGCCACCGACGCCACCTACTCGGTCGGTTCGGTCACGACAACCGGGACCATCACCGCCACGCCCACAAACATCACACTGTCCTCCACACCGCAGACGGTGGTCACCGGCAGTGCTGGCGTCGGGGACAACACCGCGTCGTGGAACCCTGCGATCGCCGTATCGGTGCCCGCCGCCGCCGTGACCGGCGGCTACACCGGGACACTCACCGAATCGGTTGCCTAGACCCAGCCGGGCCCACTATCACCGGATCGGATCCAGGCCCGGCCGGGCACCGGCCCGGCCTGCGGAAATCAGGAGGAACGCCGTGCGCCGCCTGCTCAGCATGTTCATGCTGGCTACGGCAGCCGGGACCATAATCCCGGCTGCCAGCGCATTCGCCGGGGAGCCGCCAGCCAGCAGACCTGGCATTCAGCGCTTCGGCGTCAGGCTCGTCGACGTCCCTGTCTCCGCAATGCGGAACCCGCGCGCCCTGCGCTACATCATCGACTATCTCGCGCCGGGACAGGCCATCCACCGCAGGATCCTGATCCTGAACGAGGAGTCACGCACTGCGCACTTCACCGTCTACCCGGACGCCGCCAGGATTGGCCATGGATTGTTCACCGGCGACGCCGGGGAAACCCGCAGCGAACTGACCAGGTGGATCACGCTGAAACACAGCTCGCTCACACTCCGCCCGCACACGAGCGCCCTGGACATGGTCACGATCCGGGTGCCTCGGGCCGCCATCCGGGGCGAGCACTACGGCGTGATCTGGGCTCAGCAGGTCGCGCACGGGCGCACCGCCAACGGCTTCCGCATCACAGAGGTGGCCAGGGTCGGCATCCGCATCTACCTCGCTGTCGGCCACGGCGGCGCTCCCCCGACGACATTCGTTATCACTTCCCTGACCGGGCACTGGTCCACCGGCGGCCAGCCGCTCCTGGTCGCCCGCGTGCGCAACACCGGCGGGCGGGCCATCGACCTCAGCGGCCAGGCACGCCTGACACGCGGGCCCGGGGGCACCACCGCCGGCCCGTTCCGGGAACAGCAGATCATTACCCTCGCGCCTGGGCAGTCAGCGAACATGACCTTCGTCCCCGGCAAGGCACTGCCCCCGGGTCCGTGGCTGGTCAGGATCACCCTGGCCAGCGGGTTCACCATCCGCACCACCCAGGCAACCATCCAGTTCCCCACCAGCACGGCCGACACCGCATGGACCCACCTTCCCATGATCATCTGGGGCACCGGCCTCATGCTCGCCTTGGTCGTCCTCGCCCTGACCCTGGTCCGGCACACCCGGCACACCCGGCAAGCCAGCCGCGTCCGCGCCTGACGGACCCAAGGCCGCCACCGGTGTTTGTCGTTCGCCACGCAGCCACGGTCTCGAATGGTGAGACATGCGTTTCGCCGCCGCGTATGGCATGTGCCAGACTAGAGCCGTGACGTGCGGCTGGATCATTATCGGCAGGCGCGCCGGCACCTAGCAGGCCCTCGGAGTTTCCAAGGCCCGCACCCGCCGGCGCGCAGACCTCTCGCATCCCGCGAGGGGTCTTTTGCTTTGCTCCGGCCGGGGCGCGGTCCCAGACAGAACGGTATGACAATGCCCGACGACAGTTTCCACGTCTACGACACCACGCTGCGCGACGGTGCCCAGCAGGAGGGCCTGTCCCTGACCGTCGCGGACAAGCTGGCCATCGCGCGGCGCCTGGACGAATTCGGCGTCGGCTTCATCGAGGGCGGCTGGCCCGGCGCGATCCCCAAGGACACCGAGTTCTTCCGGCGGGCCCGCACCGAACTCCAGCTCGGCCACGCCACTCTGGCGGCGTTCGGCTCGACCCGGCGCCCGGGTGCGGTGACCGCCGACGACCCGCAGGTGGCAGCGCTGCGTGAGTCCGGCGCCCCGGTCGTGACGCTGGTAGCCAAGAGCAACGACCGGCACGTCACCGCGGCACTGCGGACCACCCTGGCGGAGAACCTCGCCATGATCGCCGACACCGTGCGGCACCTGGCGGCGGAGGGCCAGCGGGTGTTCCTCGACGCCGAGCACTTCTTCGACGGCTACCGTTCCGACCCCGCCTACGCGCTTGAGGTGGTCCGCGTGGCGGCCGAGGCCGGCGCCGAGGTGGTCGCGCTGTGCGACACCAACGGGGGCATGCTGCCCGCCGAACTCGGTGACGTGGTCACGGCGGTCGCGGCGGCGACCGGGGCGCGGCTGGGCATCCACTGCCACGACGACACCGCCTGCGCCGTGGCGAACACGCTGACCGCGGTGGAGGCCGGCGTCACCCACGTCCAGGGCACCGCCAACGGCTACGGTGAGCGGGCCGGCAACGCCAACCTGTTCAGCGTGGTCGCGGGCCTGGAGCTGAAGCGCGGGCGCCAGGTGCTCCCGGCCGGGTGCATGGCCGAGATGAGCCGGGTCGCGCACGCGATCAGCGAGGTCACCAACGTCACCCCGAACACCCACCAGCCCTATGTCGGGTTCTCCGCGTTCGCGCACAAGGCCGGGCTGCACGCCTCTGCGGTCAAGGTCGACCCGATGCTCTACCAGCACGTCGACCCGGCCGTGGTCGGCAACGACATGCGGATGCTGGTGTCCGACATGGCGGGCCGGGCCTCGGTGGAGATCAAGGGCAGGCAGCTCGGCTACGACCTGTCGGAGCCGGGCCGGGCCGGCCGTGTGGTGGAACGGGTCAAGGACCTCGAGGCCCGCGGCTACACCTTCGAGGCCGCCGACGCATCCTTCGAGCTGCTGCTCCGCGACGAGCTGGCCGGCGAGCCGCTGCGGCACTTCCAGGTGGAGTCCTGGCGGGTGATCGTCGAGCGGCGCGCCGACGGCGCGGTGGTCAGTGAGGCCACGGTCAAGCTGACTGCCAAGGGCGAGCGGATCGTCGCCACCGGCGAGGGCAACGGCCCGGTCAACGCGCTGGACAACGCCCTGCGGCTGGCGCTGGAGCGGCTCTACCCCGAGCTGGCCATGCTGGAGCTGGCCGACTACAAGGTCCGCATCCTGGAAAACTCACACGGCACCGGCGCGGTGACCCGGGTGCTCATCGAGTCCGGGGACGGCACCGGTACGCCGGACGGTACCTGGAGCACGGTCGGGGTGGACGAGAACATCATCGCCGCGTCCTGGGACGCGCTGGCGGAGGCCGTCACCTACGCCCTGCTGCGCGCGGGCTACCAGCCGACCGAACGAAGCGCGGCGGGCTGAGCCCCGCCCCGTTTCACCTGCGGCCCCGGGGCGGCCCGTTCACCCGCGCCCCCGGGGCAGCCCGTTCGGCTGCGGCCCCGGGGCAGCCCACCCGGGGTGGCCTCTTCCGTTGCGGCCGGAGGCAACCCTTTCCTTCCGCAGGCGTGGTTATGTCGGGAAAGCGCGATGACTTACGGTTTTTCCCGCCATGAAGCACCGACTGGATATGCCGGATGGAAGGCAGGGTGCCGCGATGAGGAGAATCGGCGCTGGTACGTGGACCGGGGCGGCGGCCTGCCTGTGCGCCGCCGTTGCGCTGGCCGCCGGTGCCGGGCCCGCCGGGGCCGCGGTCCTGGCCGGCCCGGCCGGGCCGGCGCGCGGCTGCGGCCCAGCCCGGCTCGCGTCCCGGAACAGATCCCGGCGATCCGCAGCGGGGCATGGACAAGCAGTCGTGGAACATCGTGCTGCGCAATACCGGCACGGTGTCCTGCTCGCTGCGCGGCTGGCCGGCGATCACGGCCGCCTGCGCGGGCCGTGCCGCTGGCGGTGCGCGACGCCGCCGTCAGCAACCTCGCCGCGGTGCCCGAGCGGCAGGTCATCCTCGCTCCCGGAGATTCCGCCGTGGTCACCGCGATGTCCGCGGACGAGCAGCCCCGCTGCACCATCTCCTGGACGCTCGCGGTGCGGCTGCCCGGCGCTGGCAGCGGTCGCGAAGGTATTCTCCTCGGCCGCCGCGGACCGGGCCGGGCGGCCGGAGATCACGGCCTACCTGCGGGGCAGCAGCCAGCGGGCGGCCCTGACGCTGCGCCCAGGCACCTCGGCGTCGGTCGCGGTGGTCGCGGCCGGCACCGGGACCTGCCAGCGGCTGACCGCCGCGGAACTCTACCCAGGGCCGCTGGCCCTCGGCCCCGGCCTGCGGATCGCCGTGACCGCGCCGGTGCGGGTCTGCGGCATCCCGCGGATCCTGCCGTTCCTGCCGGCCAGCCCGGCAGGAACGGCGCTCGCCGTCACCCGCGCGGCGCTGACGGCGGTGACTGCCACGCCCGGGGACAGCCCGGCCGGGTATGTGTACGGCACCGACAGCGCCTTCCCCCTCCGCTGCCACTCCAGCGTTCCCTACCTTGAGCCCAACGGCGTCTGTTCCAAGGGCACGGAGGGCAACTACGGCGCCTATGTCGGCGAGGCCGGATCCTGGGCGAACTGGCAGAAGTGCAGCACCGGCCGCAACTGGCTGCAGGGCAACTACAACGCGGCACAGGCCAACGCCACCGCCGGCGACGGGCTTGGCGCGGCGCCCTACTGGTTCATGGCCGGGCCAGGGCGTGATCCCGGCTACAACGGCACCGCCGCCGAGGCCACATCCTGGGGTGCGGCGCAGGCCAAGCAGGTGATCGCCCACGCTCTCGGCAACGCCTACAGCCTGCCGTACGTGGTCGCGGACGTCGAGAACGCCGGGGCGCCGCCCGACGAGAACGGCTGGAACACCATCTGGACCGGGGCGTGCACCCAGACGACAACCGGGAGCAGCATCCCCGCGGCGGTGGACTTCGCCACGTTCCAGGGTTTCCGCAACTACATCGAGGCCAACTCGGCCTACGCGCCGGCGGTGTACTCGGCCGGCGGCGGTGGGTACGGCTCGTGGAGCGGCATCTTCGGCTCTGGCTTCACCCTGAAGACCACGGCGGAGTGGACCTTCACCGAGGAATCGACCAACGTCGCGTTCCCGTCCGGCTGGTCCAATCCCTACGCCACCGCGCTGTTCTTCGCCAATGCGCCCGGCCGGTGCCAGTTCGCCTGGCAGTTCTCCGGCGGCAACGGCGACATCAACCAGTACGGCGGCGACTACGACCAGATCAATGGGAACAACGCCACCGTCACCAGGTGCGAGTGACCCGGAGATAACCTCCGCGCAACCGTTTCGCCCCGATAACGCATCTTTTGTAGCGATCATGCCGGGCAGTAGGCGCATCCTGGTTACGGGGAACGGGCTCACCGGCCCTGGCCGGCGTCGGCAGATGCCGCCTGGGCGGGTGGGGCGGACAAGCGCGGAGCGCGATCGCGGGGCAGTTGGCTTGTGCTGGTGAGTTCCTGGCATGGTCCTTACTGCTCGCCATGGTGGCGAGCCGCGCCCGCCGCGCAGGCTGCGCCGGCGAGCCTGGTGCCGGGGCCTGGGCCCGCCGGCGCAGGCCTGCGCGGGGCAGGCCGGCGATACGGTGGAGCCCATGGATGACAAGGAGATCTTGGCGCACATCGACGATCTCATTACGACCGAGCACGAGCTGCGCGCCAAGCTCGCGGCCGGTGAGATGACCACCGACGACGAGCACCAGCGGCTGACCGCGGCCGAGGCCGCCCTCGACCAGTGCTGGGACCTGCTGCGCCAGCGGCGGGCCCGCAGGGAGTTCGGCGAGGATCCGGCCGGCGCACAGGTGCGGCCGGTCAGCGAGGTGGAGGGGTACCGGCAGTAACGCCGGGATGAGGCGTGCGCATCACCAGGTTCGCCGCGGGCGACGAGGTTTCCTACGGGCTGGTGGGCACCGCCCGGGCCGGGCCCACGCCGGGCAGTGCGGTCATCGCCGAACTGGCCGGGCACCCGTTCGGCGGCAGGGACGGCATCAAGCTCACCGGCACGACATACCTGCTCGATGAGGTCAGGCTGCTGGCGCCGGTGCTGCCCAGCAAGGTGATCGGTTTCGCGCCGCGGCCCCCGGGGCCGGCCGGGCCAGCGGATGACGGGCTGGACGGTCGTTCCGTTATGTATCTCAAGCCGTCCACCGCCGTCTGCGGGCCGTCGGACGCGATCCGGTACCCGGCGCTGACGCAGCGCCTGGAGGCCAGCGGGGAGCTGGCCGTTGTCATCGGCCGGCTGTGCCGCCAGGTCACGCCCGAGCAGGCCGCCGCGGTGATCTTCGGCTACGCCTGCGCCCTTGACGTCACCGCGGCCGACCTGAGCGAGCGCGATGGCCAGTGGTCGCGGGCCAAGGGGTTCGACACGTTCTGCCCGCTGGGGCCGTGGATCGAGACCGAGGCCGGCCAGGCCAGCCTGGAGCTGGTGACGTCGGTGAACGGGCAGGTGAGCCAGCGGGCCAAGGTGCCAGCGCCCGGCCGGGACATGGCGGCACTGGTCGCGTTCGCGAGTAACGTGATGACGCTGCTGCCCGGCGATGTGCTGCTGGCCGGGGTGCCGGTGGGGACGGCCGGGGCCGGTGGCCCGTTTCTGCAGCGTGGCGACGAGGTATCGGTGTCGATCGACGCGATCGGCACCCTGACGAACAGGGTGGAACAAGGTGACTGAGCACGGCGGGGGCGGCCCGGGCCGCGGTCAGGTGCGGGTGCGGTTCGCCCCCTCACCCAGCGGTGACCTGCACGTGGGCAACATCCGCACCGGGCTGTACGACTGGGCGTTCGCCCGGGCCACCGGCGGCGTGTTCGTGCTGCGCATCGAGGACACCGACGCCACCAGGGTGAAGCCGGAGTACATCGCCTCCGCGCAGGACACGCTGCGCTGGCTCGGGCTGGACTGGGACGAGGGGCCTGGCGTGGGTGGCCCGTTCGGGCCCTACCAGCAGAGCGAGCGGCTGGACATCTACGCCGAGTGGATGGCCAAGTTCCTGGCCGACGGGCACGCCTATTACTGCTACTGCACGCCGGAGGAACTCCAGGCCAGGAGGCAGGCCGCGCGGGAGGCCGGCGGGCCGAGCGGATACGACGGCCACTGCCGCATCCTCACCTCCGACCAGGTCGCCGCCTACCAGGCGGAGGGCCGCCAGCCGGTGGTCAGGTTCCGGATGCCGGAGGGCTCCACCACGTTCACCGACCTGATCCGCGGTGAGGTCACCTTCGACCACGCGCACGTGCCCGACTTCGTGCTGGCCAGGGCCGACGGCCGGCCGCTTTACACGCTCGCGGTCGCGGTCGACGACGTGCTCATGGAGATCACCCACGTGGTGCGCGGCGATGACCTGCTGTCGTCCACCCCGCGGCAGATCGCGGTCTACCGCGCGATGGGCGTGCCCACGGACCGGATCCCGGTCTTCGCCCACCTGCCCTTCGTGCTCGGCCCGAACGGCCAGAAGCTGTCCAAGCGCAACGGCGTGGTCTCCATCAACTGGTACCGGGAGCAGGGCTTCCTGCCCGAGGCGCTGTGCAACTACCTGGCGCTGCTCGGCTGGTCGCCGGGGGAGAACCGGGAAGAGTTCACGCTGGCCGAGATGGCGGCCGAGTTCGACCTGGCCCGGGTGAACAAGAACGCCGCCCAGTTCGACGTGCGCAAGCTCGAGGCGATCAACGGCGACAAGATCAGGGCGCTGGAGCCCGCCGACTTCGCCGCCCGGATCATCCCGTTCCTTACCGGGTCCGGGCTGGTCGCCGACCCCGTGCCGGCCGCGGACGCGGAACTGATCGCGGCCGCCGCCCCGCTGATACAGCCGCGGATCGGCAAGCTCAGCGAGGCGGTGGGGATGCTGGGATTTCTGTTCGTCGACGGGCCGGGGTTCAAGATCGACCCGGATGACGCTGCCAAGGTGCTCACGCCCGCGTCGGCCGAGGTACTCGCGGCCGCGGCGAAGGCGCTCGCCGGGCTGGACCGGTGGACACTCGGCGAGATCGAGGATGCCCTGCGGGCGGCGCTGCTGGACGGGCTGGGCCTGAAGCCGAAAGCCGCGTTCGTCCCGGTACGGGTCGCGGTGACCGGCCGCCGGGTGTCACCACCGCTGTTCGAGTCGATCGAACTGCTCGGGCGGGACCGGACGCTGCGCCGGCTGGCCCAGGCTCTCGCCGTGGCGAGCCCTCCGGCGTAATTCACGGCGGCCGGTGCCGGATCGCTTTGGGGGGTGGTCGCGGTTTCGGCTACACTGCACAGGCGCGAGCGGGCCGGCAGGCCCGGTCCGGTGGGGTATGGGGTAATTGGCAGCCCGACGGGTTCTGGCCCCGTTAGTCTAGGTTCGAGTCCTGGTACCCCAGCTCAACGCATGATCGTAGAGCACAAAGCGCGCCCGCTGCCGGGCGCGCTTTTTCATGCATTGTGCTAGCCGTGGTCTTCGCGCACGCGCCAGCCCGATGACTGGTGCGCGCCCGTCAGCCCTGGTCCAGGGCCGACGGTACCGGCAGTCCCCGGCCCGCGTCAGACGCGGCGGACGCGCCTGCGCTTGCCCCCGAAGATCCGCGAGATCAGCAGGACGATGATGGAGCCGATGATCGAGCCGAGGATGCCCGTCGGGTGCAGCGCGAAGAGCGACACGCTGTGCAGGAACACCAGATTCTGCACGAAGCCCCCGACGAAGGAACCTACGACCCCGAGACCCATGGTCCCGAGCACGCCCATCGGGTCCCGGCCTGGTACCACCAGCCGGGCGATGGCCCCCGCGATCAAGCCCACAATGAGCAAGATGACTATGAACGCCAACATATTAGGAAAGATACCCCGGTTCCGGGGATGCTCTCGCGCCTCGGACTCTCGCCTATCGGACTCTCGCGCATCGGACCGGGCGCCTGGGCGGGCCTGGCGGCCGCGGGGCCGTCCGGTTTGGCGTCACTCCCGCAGGTGCGCTACGGTGCAGTCGCTGGCCCCGTCGTCTAGCGGCCTAGGACGCCGCCCTCTCAAGGCGGTAGCGCCGGTTCAAATCCGGTCGGGGCTACTGGCGAAGTAGCAGGTCAAGGGCCTGATCGCTGGCTTCAGCGGTCGGGCCCTTGATCATTTGTCATCAGTTCGTCATCGGGCCTGGGCGGCGTGACACTGTGCGATCCCGGTAGATGCTTGACACCTGAGTTCCGGTTCCCGGGTGACAGTTTGCGGACGCGGTTCCGGTAGGTGGGCGACAGTAGTTCCGGTACCTTCACGACACTCCGTGCTGGTTGCGGGGTTTTGCGCTGCCTGGGCGCTTGCCTGCGATCAATCAGGGTCGCAGGGAGGGAGCCGGGTGTGCTGGTGGAGCTGGGTGTGGCTGAGCAGCGGTACCGGGCGGTGCTGGAGGTCCTGGACGAGGGCGCGAGCGTGACGGATGTCGCGCGCAGGTATGGGGTGGCGCGGCAGACGGTGCACGACTGGCTGCGCCGGTATGTCAATGACGGCGGCCTGGCGGGGCTGGTGGACCGGTCGCTGCCGCCCGGTGTCGTGCCCGCATCAGATGAGCGCGGTGGTCGAGGCCCGGGTCGTGGGGTTGCGGCGGGCCCATCCAGCGTGGGGGCCGTCGCGGATTGTGTGGCAGCTGGAGCGCGATGGTACCGAGCCGTTGCCGGGACGGTCGGGCGTCTACCGGGCGCTGGTGCGCCATGGGCTGGTGGAGGCGAAGAAGCGCAAGCGGCGGCGGGAGGACTACCGGCGGTGGGAGCGGGGCACCGCGATGGAGTTGTGGCAGATGGACGTGATGGGCCGGGTGTTCCTGGCTGAGCGGCCTGGAGGTCAAGGTGGTGACCGGCATCGATGACCATTCCCGGTTCATCGTGTCGGCGATGGTGGTGGTCCGGGCGACCGCCCGGCCAGTCTGCCGGGCGCTGACGGAGGCGCTGGCCCGGCACGGGGTGCCGCCCAGATTTTGACGGACAACGGCAAGGTGTTCACGGGCCGGTTCGGCCGTGGCCCCGGGCCGGTGATGTTCGACCGGATCTGCGCTGATAACGGCATCAAGCACCTGCTCACCGCCCCGTACTCGCCGACCACGACCGGGAAGGTGGAGCGGCTGCACAAGACGATGCGGGCGGAGTTCTTCACGCCCAAGGACCGGATCTTCGCCACCATCCCCGAACTGCAGGCAGCACTGGACGCCTGGGTGACGGAGTACAACACCGCCCGGCCGCACCAGTCCTGCGGCCGGCGGCCGCCCATCGAGCGGTTCCGCCTGGCGGACCGGTTGGCGCGATGACACCGCAGCCGCGGGCCGGCGCGGGCCGGGCGCCAGCCCAGCGTCAGCCAAAGGCAGCCGGGGTGTCGCGGTGGGTGAACGCGACCGGGAAGATCTCCCTGCCGGGTTCAGCTACCAGGTCGGCGCAGCTACGCCGGGGAGCCGGTCGAGGCCGGGTGACCGGCGGGCTGGTGGACATCCTGCCGTCGGGGTGGTGGTCGCCACGCACGCCTAGCGGTTCGTGACGACCAGGCGGACCGGGCCCGTGAGCGCGGTTGGACCGGCGGGCCCGGGACGCACCAGGGCCTGACGGTGACCCGCTGGCCACGCCGACGGCCGATCACCTTCGCGGGACGGTCGGGCGGCGGTTGGGCCGCCTTCCTCGACGTCACCATCGTCGCCGGGTCGGTACAGCTGTCAAGAGGGGTGTGCGTGCCCGACCGGCCCGCGCTCGGCGTGCAAGGCGCGCGCGCAGACTCGCTCGGCTTGTCGGTAGCTAGCGGATCGCGTTTGTCGCCAGGTTCCGGGCTGTCATGGGCGGCGGACACCGTCATCGGGCGTCAGCGGGCGGCACGCGGACCCACGACATTTCAGACATCTGGGATCGGGGCGGAGCCGGGGTTCGTGAGGCGGTCGCGGCGTGGCCGGTGTATGCTGCCCCGCGCCGGAGCTGTCGGCTGCGCGGTGGTCTTGGGCCGCGAGGATCGTGGAGCGGCCTGGGTGCTGTGCAGTGGCGGCGGCATGGTGCCAGGCTTTCCTGGGTGACGCGTGATGAGCTGTTGGAACTGCTGGCCCGGCTGCGGCGGGCGCCGGTCGGCCGGGCCCGTCTTCGGGCGCCGCATAAGCCGCTGCTGCTGTTGTGGCTGTTCGGCAGGTTCGCTGCCGGCTGGCAGCACCGTGGCGGCCTACGCGGAGGCCGAGGAGCCGGTCAGCGCGCTGATCAACGAGTTTGGACCGCCGGTGGCAAGCGCCGCGGCTGCGCGGCGGCGGGCCGCGATGCCGTTCATCCACCTGGAGCGCGAGATCTGGGACCTGCGGGATGCGTGCGGGGGCTGAGATCGGGCCGGAGGCTCCCGAGCGCGGGCCCTGGCTGACCGAGCGCGGGGCGGTGGGCCGGTTGCGGCCGGACGTGGAGCGGTTGCTGGCGGACCCGGGGACTCTGGCGGCAGCCGCGCGGCTGCTGCTGGACCTGCATTTCACGCCGGGCCTGAGCGGGATGATCTGCGATGCGGTCGGCTTGGACCTGGCGGTGCTGGAACTGGCGGGCAGCACGGGAGTGGTGGTGGCACGGCGGAGCGTGCGGCGGGCCGGGTTCGCCGAGGAGGTGTTGCGCGCCTACGCCTACCAGTGCGCCATGTGCGGGTTCGACGGGGCGCTTGGGCGTAACCCGGTGGGGATTGAGGCGGCGCACGTGCGCTGGCACAGCCAGGATGGCCCGGACGAGGTGGCCAACGGGTTGGCGCTGTGCGCGCTGCACCACGCGCTGTTCGACTTGGGCGTGCTGGGCCTGACGGCGGAGCGGCGGATCCGGGTGTCGGGTCTGTACGTGGCCCGCAGCGAGGCGGGGCGGGGGGTCGACCTCCTGGCGGGCCGGGCACTGATCGCTCCCATGCCGGGCCAGCCTGTCGTGGAGCTTGATCACATCGGCTGGCATGGCCGGCAGGTCTTCAAAGGAGCCCGCCGCTGAAGCAGCGTAGCGCCGCCGCTTCCTATCGCTGACCCACGGCCGAGCAGTCATCGACGATATCGATCGAGCCGAACAATCATCAGGCGACATTCCTGAACATAATTTGGCATTCTTAGTAACTGATTGAAAGGCCGAGCCAGTCGTTACCGGCATTGAGGCGAAGCAAGGTATTCCTATTGGTACCGATAAAGCTAGACCGGGCGCGGTCTAGCCACCGATAATGGCGGCATGGGTTGGCAACGTGAAACCTCGGAGTCGGGCAGGGAGCGGTCGTGACTGGCAGGGTGGCCACGGTGCGGCGCCGGTCGCGGCAGGCGGCGCCGCGTCTGCGGCTGGTGAAGTTCTTCCTCACCGACGAGGAGCTGGCTGAGCTGGATGAAGCCGCTGGCCAGGCAGGCCTTGCCCGGGGCGCGTTCGCTGCTGAGGTCACGATGGCCGCCGCGCGAGGCCGCTCGGCGAGGATCAGCGCGCCGTTACGCGAGGCACTGGTGGAACTGATGTCTGCGGCTGGGCTGGTGCGGCAGGGTCGGGACAAACCTGAACCAGGCGGTGGCCCGGTTAAATGCCACGGGGCAGCGGGGTGAGGATTTGCTCCCGGCGGCCCAGTTCTGTGTGCGGGTGATCCGGCGGCTGGATGAGGCGGCGGAACACGTGCGCCGGAATGTTCCGTGACCGGAACAGGAGTGTTCCGGTGATTGGGAAAGTGCTCCGCGGCCGGAACGTCCGCCGCCTGCTGTACTACCTCTACGGGCCGGGGCAGGCGAACGAGCACACCGATCCGCACCTGGTCGCCGGGTTCGGTGATCCGGCGGAACTGGAGCCGGAACGCCACCCGGACGGAACACGGGACTTCCGCCGCTCACCGGGCTGCTGGAGCAGCCACTGGCCGCGGTGGCCGGGCCCGGCTATGACAAGCCGGTGTGGCATTGCGCGATCCGCGCCGCCCCGGAGGATCCGATGCTGTCGGATGCGGAGTGGGCCCTGGTCGCGGAACGGGTGATGCACCGGACCGGGCTCGCCCCGGACGGAGACGAACTGGGGGTGCGGTGGGTGGCGGTCCGGCACGCCGCGGATCACATCCACATCGTCGCCACGCTGGCCCGCCAGGACGGCAGCGCGGCCCCGGATCTGGAACGACTATCTACCGGGTCCGGGAGGCCTGCCAGGAGGCGGAACGGCGGTTCCGGCTGCGGTCCACTGCTCCGGCAGATCGCACCGCGTCGCGTCGGCCCACGCGGGCGGAGACGGAACAGGCGGCCCGGCGTGGCTGGGCCGAGCCGGCCCGGGTGACGCTGCGCCGGGAGGTGTGCACCGCGGCCGCCGCAGCAGGCTCGGAGCAGGAGTTCTTCACCCGGCTGCGGGCTTCCGGGGTGCTGGTCCGGGAGCGGCACAGCACGGTCAACCCTGGTGAGATCACCGGGTATGCGGTCGGCCTGCCGGGGCACACGGCGCGTGACGGCGGGGTGGTCTGGTACGGAGGCGGGAAGCTGGCCGCCGACCTGACCTTGCCGAAACTGCGCGCCCGGTGGATCGGTTCCGCGGCGGGGGGCGATCCGTTCGGCGGCACGGGTGTTCCGGCGGCGGTGGTGCGCGGGGCGCTGCGGACCCTGGTCACCCATGCGGCGGAACACGCCGCAGATGAGGCCGGGTTCTTCGGGCCCGCTGCGTGAGGCCGGGGTGCTGGTGCGGGTGCGGTTCAGCGAGACCGATCCGGGACAGGTCACCGGGTATTCCGTCACCCTCCCCGGCCACACCGGGCCGGACGGAACGCCGTTGTGGTACGGCGGCGGCCGGCTGGCCGCCGGGCTCACGCTGCCCCGGCTGCGGGAACGCTGGAACCGAGGGATCCGTGGGTCGGCGGAACGTTCCGGAACGCCACGGTTCACCGCCCCGGAACGCGACGAGATCTACCGGCACGCGGCCCGCCAAGCCCGGGCCGCCGCGGAACACATCCGCCACTGCGCCATGACCGATCCGGCCGCAGCGGCCGACGCCGCCTGGGCTGCCGCGGACACACTGCACGTCGCGGCGCGGGCGCTGCGCAACCCGCACCTGCGGTGCGCGGCCGACTCCTACGACCGTGCCGCCCGTGCCCCCTACGGGCGCATCCCGAGGCGCAGCTATGACGGTGACCAGCTGCGGCGCACCGCCCGGATGATCGCGCTGGCCGGGAATCTCACCGGCGACAACACGCTGATGGCCATCGCGCTCATGGCCCAGCTCGTCGCCCTGGCCGCCGCCGTCGCCGAACTGCGCCAAGCCCAGCAGCACGCCGCCCAGGCGGCAGCCGCCCGGGCGGCAGCCGCGCACCTGCATTCGGCCGTCACGCAGGCGCGCTCACAGGTACCGCGGTTCGGCCACGGGCAATCGCAGCGAAGTACCCGGTCGAGGAGCGCTGCCGAGAACGCCCGCCAAGACTTCCCAACGGGTTTGAGCCCGACGCAGGCGGCAGCAGGCCCGGCACGACCTGAATCGTCGCAGCCTGACCATGTCTCGCCGCAGAGGACCGGACCGCGCCGCGCCGCCCGTTACTGATTGTGAAACGCAGACAAGTGCAGTAGCCAATCCCTGCGAACATATCGCCGACTCGGCGCGCTGGGTCGGCGTGTCAATCATTGCCGTGAGCGTACGCAGATTATCTGGTTCTGTGCGCGCGACTTATCTGGTTCTGTGTGCGCGACGCTGAGCGATCCATGACGTTCATCGCGACGGTGGCGTAGGAGCTGGCGTAGGGAGCGCGTAGCCGAGTCTGGCGACCTTAGGAGGTCGTTTCGCGCCCTGCTGCCATCGGCCTGGAGGCGGGCCAGGGGCATGATGCCGGTCCGTCAGTACCCCCATGACTCTCCTGGCGGACCTGTTCTGGCGCGGATGTGGCACGGCAGGGGCGAGGTGGGGGTCGCCCGTCTGTCACCACTTTCCCCTGCTGTCAGCCCGGTGACTGCCTGCTTGCAGAGGTTGTGGCGGCCGCCGCTAGAAGTACACCTGCGCAGGTCGTTCGGGCCGGGGCTTGGCCGCGGCTAGCCGCCTGTTGCTATCCCACCGGGCACGTGGCGGGCGGGTCTCCGCGTGGTCGCGTGACTTGAGCCCGAGCAAAGCGTTTGGCCGGGACCGGGTAGCCGGTGGGGGAAAGTATCGGCCGTGGCCGCGCGGCGGTGGCTTCCCTCCGCGCGGCCACGCCTTCGGTGAGCTTGCCGCTTGACAGCACAGGCTCAGGCGGCCGTGAGCGGCTGAGGGAGCGCGGGCTGCCCGTGCCCGGCCAACTAGCAGGGCCAGGCCCCAGACGGCAGGCACGATCGCGGCCGCTACCGCGATCAGGGCGATCTGCCAGCCCGTCATGCCGCCGGTGGCGCCATTGAAGGTGTAGGCCGCGGGCCCGAATCGGATGAGCTCGGCGGGCGGGACGGGCGCCGGGTGCACCCGGGTGCCTGCGGACGCGGCGGGGGCGGCCGCAACGGGCCGCCGCCAGCGCGGCGGCGAGCCCGGTCAGCAGGCAGGCGAGACGGCGGATGGTGCGGGCGGGATTCATGACGGTCTCCTTGGTGTTGGTTTTTGACGGGTGAGGGGGTGGCGCCCGGCTGCACGTCCAGGCGCCGGCAGGTTCAGCGGGGGCGGTCGCCAGCGATCCAGGGTGCCTGGATCTCGACGACCCGCCGGGTGGCGTAGTTCATTTCGGCCACGGTCAGCCGGAGCCGGTACCACAGGCACCGCAGCCGTTCGGGGCCGGTCCCGAGGAGACCGTCTTCTCCCGCTGCCGCGTGTCGACGAGGTCGGCTGGGCCGGAGCCGGCGCTTTGGCTGTGTGGTGAGTGCTGGGTCGGGTGCATTGCGGCCTCCTCGGTGGTGCAGCCGGCTTGTGCCTGTTTGCCCGCCGCCGATCCGGCGGGGGCGCCGTCGCGGCTGGTCCCACCATGGGGAGGCGGCGAGTGGGCCCACCACACAGGACGGCCTGCAGGTCACCCACAGGACACCCACAGGAACCGGCTCAGCGCCGCTGCCTGCGGAAACAGCCCTGCAGACAGGGATCCAGCGGCGCGGGCCGCACGGGGGCCGCCGGTGATAACACGTCCGTCGGGCCGGTGTGAGCAGGAGCGGCGGCTTGGGCCAGCTGGCCGGGGTGGCGGGCGATGGCGCGGTCGCGTGGGCGGGCGTACTCTTGGCGCAGCGTCATCTGCGCACCTCAGCGGGTGATTTTGGGCGGTGCGCTCTTGGCT
>CAVPSA010000054.1:0-15934 GCA_963707905.1 uncultured Actinomycetes bacterium
TGTGGTCGAACTTCGGAGCCAGCAGGTCGTAGCCGCCCTCGACCGACGACAGCGCCTGCACCGCCAGCTCACGCACTGACGGGCCACAAGGCGAGAACACCGGCCAAGGCTACTTCCCCGGCGCCAGGCAGGCCCTCACCCCCGCGATCATCCACCGCACCCAGGGCCAGGCGCCGGTTCGCGGCACCCGCATCCCAAGGCACACCCCGGCGACCAGACTCTGCAGCGTTCAGTCCCGGCCGCGCAGGACCTAAGCCTCTGCTGCCCGGCGATGGCGGCGGGGCAGGCTGCTGACCAGATCTCAATGGAAGGTGGGAGAGGCTCATGCGAGCGCTTGTCTATCACGGACCGGGTCAAAAGGCCTGGGAAGAAGTGCAGAAGCCGCAGGTTACCGAGGACACGGATGCGATCGTCCGCGTCGATGCCGTGACCATCTGCGGTACGGATCTTCATATTCTCAAGGGCGACGTGCCGGCCGTGACCGACGGGCGGATCCTCGGCCACGAGGCCGTCGGCACCGTCGAGGCGGTCGGCAGCGGCGTGAAGACCATCAAGCCCGGCGACCGCGTGCTTGTCTCGTGCATCACTTCGTGCGGGACCTGCCGGTTCTGCCGCGAGGGCAGGGGCGGGCAGTGCCTCGGCGGCGGCGGCTGGATTCTCGGCCACAAGATCGACGGGACTCAGGCCGAATATGTCCGGGTGCCGTTCGCCGACCTGTCGACCTACCTGGTGCCCGCCGGCGTCACTGACGAGGAAATTCTCATGCTGGCCGACATCTTGCCGACCGGCTACGAGGTGGGCGTCCTGAACGGCGGCGTCCGGCCGGGCGATGTCGTCGCCGTTGTCGGGTCGGGCCCCATTGGACTGTCCGCGATCAGCGGCGCGCGCCTGTTCAGCCCGAGCCACATCGTCGCCATCGACCTGGCCGACAGCCGCCTGGAGGCGGCCAAGCAGTTCGGTGCGGACGTCACTGTCAACAACGGCAGCCAGGACCCCCTCAGTGTGATCCGGTCCATGACCGACGGGCTGGGCGCCGACGTGACGATCGAAGCGGTCGGTATCCCGGCCACCTTTGAACTGGCTGTCGCACTGGCCCGGCCGGGTGGGCGGATCGCCAACATAGGGGTGCATGGCGAGCCCGCCACGCTGCACCTGGAAGAGCAATGGATCAGGAACATCACCGTTACGACCGGGCTGGTGGACGCCTACTCCACCCCGACCCTGCTCCGGCTGCTCACATCCCATCAGATCGACGCCGGACGGTTCGTGACGCACCATTTCGCCCTGGACGACTTCGTCGAGGCTTATGACGTGTTCGCCCACGCAGGTGACACCGGAGCGCTCAAGGTAGTCCTGAGCCGCTGACGGTCCACCCGGGTGCCGGCAGGATCACGGCTGGACGCCGTACCTGCCGGCCCTCGCCGGTGGCTTTCCTTCCGGCCCTACCGTCCGGGTGGTGGATCGTGGTCCAGGTCGGCCTCTGCGAGCAGGCGGACGGCCGCGCTGGGGTCGTCCAGCAGGGCGGCGAGCAGGTGCCGTGCCGACCATGTGCCCGATGCCCAGGCCAGCCCGCAGGCGAGGCCGCGGGGCCCGGCGGCGTGCACCGCGCCCAGGGTGTGGCGCCACGGTACGGAGACGCCGTCCACGATGAGCGGGTCGTGTGCGTAGTAGGTCGCGGGAGCATCGGGCAGCACCGCGCTGATGATCGCGGGGACCGGGCGGCGTACCGGCGACGACTCGACCAGGCCGGCGATTTCCTCCGAGACGAGTGGCAGGTCTAGCAGGTCAGCGAGCCGTGTGGCCCGGTCGTGTGGCGCCAGCACCAGCGGCTGGGCGGCGACGAGCGGCCACAGGTCCGGGGCGTCGAGTACCAGCGCGTCGCCGGCGTCGGCCACGACGATCTCGTCCCCGCAGACCACGCGTACCCGGTCCGGCGGTGTGACCTCGGTGGCGGCCGCGAGCGCCGTCCACAGTGCCCGCAGTTGTGCCCGCGTCACCGGCCGCCCGGGGTCGGCCAGCCGGTCCAGCAGTTCGTCCGCCCCGCCCGGCTCTGCGAGCAGCTCGGTGAGCGAGGTGCGTACGCCAAGCGCGGCGGCGGCTGCCGGGTCGGCTGGCAGGGCGGTCTCGTCGTACAGGCCTGCGAGCAGCGGGTCGGCGCCGGCGGCGCGCACCTCGGTGGGCCGCCGGCCGCCGAGGACTGGGTGGTGGCGGAGCCACCAGGCGGTGTAGGACGGCACATCGGCATGGCGGCCGTCCGCGAGCATCACCCGGGCAGGCTCGACGAGCGCCGCCCGCAAGGGCGGCGTGGCGAGCAGTTCGAGTGCCTGCGGCCAGCGTGCCGGGTCCACGAGCTCAAGGTCGCGGACGGCCAGTACCTCGGCCGCTACCGGCGGCACGCTGCCGCCGGGCAGCCGTGCGCATACGTCGGCTGCCCACTCCTTCGCACCGTCCAGGTCGAGGTCTGGTGCATCAAGGCCGACGTCTTCGGCGGTCAGCAGGCCAAATGACGACAGCACGCCGACTGCCTCGAAGGTCGCGGCTTTGTGCCGCTTGAGAATCGCCGGGCTGAGAGTGCCGAACGGCGTGTCCGCCGCGATCACCTCGGCCAGCGGGCTGCCAGGGAGCAGCAGTTCCCCCGCCGGATACCACTGGCCGTCGGCGCCCGGCAGTGCCAGATCCGCCAGCCAGGGCTGCTCACCGGGCCGCAGGTTTGCGGCTGCGACGAGGCCGAGCACTGCGTCGGCGACGGGCCCAGGATTGTCTGAGTCGTAGGAGTCCGCTATGGCTGCGCGCACGGCCGGGTCGGCGAGGACGCCCCGCGGCGTTGCCTCGGCGGCACCCAGCCGGGCGAGCAACGGGTGCACCGCACCGGGATGCACGATGCGCAGGCCGAGCAGTGACAGTTGCCCGGGGTGATCGAGACCGGGACCGGGCATAAGCAGCCCGCGCGGGCCCCGCACCAGCCTCCCGTCGGCCAGCGGCACCGGCAGCGCGCCGAGCTCGCCTGGATCTGCGGCGGCCAGTGCCTCGTAGAGGCGCCGCCACCAGGCCGGATCACGGTCGAGCGAGGCGAGCATGTCGGCAAGTTCGGCCATCCGGAGCCGCCGGACGCCGAGCACCGCGTAGGCAGGATGCCGGGCCGGTCCCTCGATCAGGCCGTCCAGCACCGGCGCGAGGTGGTCGATGAGGCCCGGAAGGGCCGGCTCCAGCACGACCGCGTCACGCGGGCGGATTCGCTGACCGCGATGCTGTGCGGCGGGAAGGAACGCGGTCTCCTGCAGCCGCGCCAGGATCGCTCGCCGTAGCTGCGCGTCCAGCTCGCCCAGTCCTACCGGGCCCGGGATCAGATCGAGCAGGCCATCCCCTGGCCCGAAGCTGGGCAGCAGGCGAGCGTAGAGCTCGGCGGCCTGATCGAGCAGGAAGTCGGTGAGCGGGCCCGGTGCGACGTGACGGCGGTCGGGACTGAGCGGGAACGAGGCCAGCAGCAGCGCCGGGAGGCCGAGTGGCTCATCGGTCGGTGTGGGCGCGTGCACGACAGCACCGACACCATCTGGCAGTCGGCCGGCTGGCACGTCACCGTCCTCGCCGCTGAGCGTGACCGGCACCGCCCAGCGCACCGACCACGACGAGCGCGCACGCTCTTCGGCGGGGCGGTCAGCGAGCAGCACCGGATCCGCCTGGCCGCCCGCAGTTCCCGTGCGCCACCTGGAGGTTGTGCCGTCGACGGTGATGGTGACGCCGTCGACGTCGTGCGCCGCGGTGAGCGCACGTGTCACACCGTCGGCCTCGATCTCGATGGCAGCCAGCGCGGGCAGCGCGAGAAGCAGCGCGGGCCCAGTCTCGGCGAGCAGCCGCTTGATGAGCCGCTCAGCCGCCCCGTCCCGCAGCGGCAGCGTGACTGCTGTCGCGAAGCCCTCGGGGGGCGCGCCACCCGCCGGGAACGGCAACCGCAGCACGGGCAGGTGACCCGACCGCGCGGCCAGCTCGCCAGCCAGTGCGGGAAGCTGCTGGATAAGGTCGCGGGCGGCGCTGCTCGACCAGGCCACCGTGCCGGTGAGCGAAGAAATGCGCGGCTCGTCACTGACCGCCACGGCGGCAGCGAAACCCACACCGAACCTGCCGACCGTCAGCTCCTGCGGGTCGGGCTCGCGCTTGCTGGAAGCACGCAATGTGGACAGGGCCGCTACGCCTGCCGCGTCCAGCGGTGCCCCTACGTTCGCGGCTACCAGCGATCCGGCACGCAAGGTCAGCCGTAGCCGGCCAGCCACCCCTGCGCGCGCCGCCGCATCCGCGGCATTCTGCGCCAGTTCCACCACCACGCGGTCCCGGTAGCCGCCGAGGGCGTAGTCCTCCTCGGCGTTAGCGTCCTCGCGGAACCGCGCCGGCGACGCTGCCCAGGCATCGAGCACCAGGCGGCGCAACTCCGCAGTACCGAACGGGTCAGGGTGGCTTTCCCGCACAGGATGGATCCGCCTTCCGTCACAATGCCGCAAACCCGGATCGTTCCCCACAGCCCCGTGCCTGCCAGCCCGGCACTCGCCAGGCCCCAAGGGCCACGCTTACGCCCCAGCCGGTGACAGCGCACCGGAACATCGCAGCCAATGTAACCGCACCTCACCGGCAGGCGCTCCCAGCCGATCAGGATCATCGGCGCGGCCCGGCACCTGCTCCTCTTCGTCAGCCGGCCGGTGTGGCTTGATAATCGGGTGCATGGGGGAACTCCCCACGGGGACCATCACGATGCTCTTCAGCGACGTCGAGGGCTCGACGGCGCTGCTGAGCCGTCTTGGCGACCGGTACGGCGAAGCCCTGTCGGCCCAGCGCGCGATTCAGCGGGCCCTGTTTGGCGAGTTCGGCGGCCACGAGATGGGCACCGAGGGAGACAGCTTCTTCGTCGTGTTCGACTCCGCCGCCGACGCGGTTGGCTGTTGCCTGGCCGCGCAGCGTAACCTGGCCGGCCACGACTGGCCCGGCGGCGTCAGCCTGCGGGCCCGGATGGGCCTGCACTCCGGCGAGCCCGCCCGGCATGAGGATGGGTACATCGGGCTCGATGTTCACCGGGCAGCCCGGATCGCGGCAGCCGCACATGGCGGCCAGGTGGTGGCGTCCGACGCGACGCGGCTGCTGGCCGCTTCCCGCCTGCCCGCCGGCGTCAGCTTCCGCGACCTGGGTTTCCACCGGCTGAAAGACATCGAGGCACTGGAACACATCTACCAACTCGCCGCTGCGGGCCTGGCAGAGCGTGGCGGAACCACCCGGGTCCGGGGGCTGCTCCCCCCCGGTCCACGCAACACATGGCGCTACGCCGGCCGCGGGAATGGTCGCCGCCGGTGCACCCGCCGGGGAGGCTCCGGCAACGGCCGCTGCGGTTATCAGCGCGGCGGCAACTGCTCCGGCGAGCTGGATTGGCCGTCGTGGCTGCATGGTCAGGCTCCTTTTCCTGCTACGGTCCGGTGACGTTGCCGGGGCATGATCGGCGCGGTTAGCAGCAGTGGATGGCGAGCGTGTGGTCCGTGGCGCCGTCGCTGAAGATTCCTACTGCCCAGATGTTGCTGGCGGAGGAGGCGGCTACCGCGAACAACTCGGCGCTGGCCCCGGGGGCAGGGCTGGGCACGCGGGTCCAGTGGGATCCGTCCCAGTGCAGGATCAGGGTGCCGGTGCCGGTGCTGCCCACCGCCCAGGTGTCGCTGGCGGAACTGCCTGCCACACCGGCCAGCGAGCTTGAGACGCCGGGCCCGCCGGGGTCGGGGGTGGTCACCCGGGTCCAGGTGTGGCCGTTCCAGTGCAGGGCCAGGGTCTGGTCAACGCCGCCGATCACGGAGACACCGACCGCCCAGGTGTCGGTGCTCGACGTGCCCCTGACGCCGAAAAGCTCGTCGTCGGTTCCCCGGTTGGGGCTGGTCACCTGGGCCCACGTGTGGCCGTTCCAGTGCAGGGTCAGCGTCTTGTCCGTGCTGGCGGTGAAGCTGGCGCCGACCGCCCACGCATCGGTGGCTGAGGTGGCGGCGACGGCCTCAAGCAGGGCGCCGGTCCCGGGGCTGGGGCTGGCGACCGGTGTCCAGGTGCCGCCGCCCCAGTGCAGGATCAGGGGCCTTTCCGTGCTGCCGGTGTCGGCGTAACCGACCGCCCAGGCATCGGTGCCGGACACGGCACGCACCCCGTAGAGTTCGTTGTCCGTGCTGCCCGGGCTCGGGCTGGTCACCTGGGTCCAGGTGCTGCCGTCCCAGTGCAGGGTCAGGGTCTTGTTGATGGTGCCGTCGTTGTAGCTGCCCACCGCCCAGACGTCGCTGGGGGAGGTGCCCCGGACGCTGCGCAGCAGGCTGACGGTGCCCGGGGCCGGGCTGGGCACCACGGTCCAGGTGCTGCCGTCCCAGTGCTCGGTCAGGGTCGCGTCAATGCCGGCGCCGGTCTGGAAACCCACCGCCCAGGCGTCGCAGGCCGACGAGATCGCGACACTGTTGAAGGTGTCGCTGGCGCCGCCCGGATTGGGTGGCTGTGTGCCGGTCCAGTTCTGGCAGCCGGCCGCCGGGGCAGCCAGGGCCCGGGCCAGGCCGAACGCGGTGATCGCGCCCGCCAGCATCAGCGCGGCGGCGAGCGCCCGGGCGAGACGCCCGCCCAGCCAGCGTGAGTGCGTCATTACGTTCCTTCGCGAGTCCGGCCGCCCATGGCGGGCCCTTCAGTCGCAGCAGTGGATGGCGAAGTTCTGGTCGAGGCCGGTGTTGTCGTCGTTGAACTGGCCGACGGCCCAGGCGTTGGTGGCGGAGGACGCGGCCACGGCAGCGAGGGCGCTGAAGGAGCTTGGGGTGGGGCTGGCTACCTGAGCCCATTTCGTCCCGTTCCAGTGCAGGATCAAGGTGGACCGCATGGTGCCGGTGTTGCTTTCGTAGGCACCCACCGCCCAGGTGTTGCTCGCGCCGGTGGTGGCCGCGCCTTGGAGGAAGCTGTCCCCGGGGGTGGGGCTGGCCTGCTGGACCCATTTGGTTCCGGTCCAGGCCAGGATCAGTGTCCTGTCGGTCGTGCCGTCGAAATAGGAGCCCACCGCCCAGGCCTTTCCGCTGGCGGCGCCGGCCGCGATGGCGTCGAGGCGTGTGTCGTGGGCGGCGCCGCCGGGGTTGGGGCTGGCTTGCCTGGTCCACTTCTTGCCGTCCCAGTGCAGGATGAAGCCCTGAAGTGCGGTGCCGTTGAAGTACGTCCCCACCGCCCAGGCGTTGCTGGCAGAGGTGGCGGCCACGCCGTGCAAAGCGGAGTTGGTGCCCGGGTGCGGGCTGGCTACCTGCGCCCACTTGTGACCGTTCCAGTGCAGGATCAACGATCCGAATGTGGCGTTGCCGAAGGAGCCCACCGCCCAGGCGTCGGTCGGGGACACGGCGCGAACCGCCTCGAGATAGGCCCTGCCACCCGGTTTGGGGCTGGCGACCTGGGCCCAGGCGTGGCCGTCCCAGTGCAGAATCAGGGGCTGGTCGGTGCCGGTCGCGAAGCTCTCTCCCACCGCCCAGATATCGGTAGCGGAGTCGGCGCGAACGGCATACAGCTGGTTGTTGAGCCCTGCCACGTTCGGGCTGGGCACGACCGTCCAGGCGGTGCCGTCCCAGTTCTCGATGAGCGTCTGGTCGAGGCCGCCAATGTTCTGGTAGAAGCCCACTGCCCAGGCATCGCAGGGCGAGAGCACCGTCACACCGAAGAACCCGTTGTCCTCGGTGCCGGGACTGACCGGCGGGGGGCCACCCCAGGCCGAGGAGCCGTTCGAGGCCGAGCAGGCCGCGGCCGGCGCCGCGGCCGATGCCGCGGCCGGTCCGACGCTGGCCGCCGTGCCCGCCAGCAGCAATGTGATGGTGAGCGCCGGGACAAGATGTCTGTCTCGCCGGCGCAGGCGCGTCCTCGGTTCGGTCATATTCAGCAGGCTGCCTAAGATCGGGCGCCCGGCTCTATAACGGAAACCCTCAATCCGTGCCTTGCAGCGAGGCTGGTCTGGCATGGGGCGTGTCTTGCGGGGCCGGTGCGGGTTGCAGGGTCAGCGTGTCTTGCGGGGCTGGCGTGGGTTCCTGCGGAGTTGGCGTGGCTTGCCGGGCCGGCGTGTCTTGCGGGGCCGGTGTGAGCTACGGGCTCGGCATGTCTGGCGGGGCTGGTGCAGGCCCCCGCGTGGCCGACGTGTCTTCCAGGGCTGGCGTGGCTTGCGGCGGGCCCGGCGATGCGAAGCGCCTGGCGAGCTGTGCCCGGGAATGGACGCCAAGCTTTGCGTAGGCGTGGGCGAGATGAACCTCCACCGTGTGCACCGCCACGAACAGGCGCCTGGCGATCTGCTTGTTCGACAGCCCGCTCGCCGCCAGTTCGACCACCCGTTGCTCGGCCGCGGTCAGACCGCCAGCCGGTGCCGCCCCCCTGGCCCCGAGCAGGTCAAGCTCGGCGCGTGCCTGCCCGGCCCAGCCCGGTGAGCCGAGCGCATCGAACTCCGCGCCCGCCGTCTCGAGCGCCCGCCGTGCCGCTGTGCGCTTCCTGGCCCGCCGTGCCGCCCGGCCGAGCCACAGCAGCGACCTTGCCCGGTCGAAACGCAGGCCAAGCTCGCCGTAGCTGCCGGCCGCGTCGGCCAGCCGCGCGGCAGCGCGCTCGTCGTATCCGGAGGCGAGCCGGGCCATCGCCGCGCAGCGACTGGCCGTGGCCAGTGCCCACGGATGGTCCCGGCGCTCCGCCAGATCGCGAAGACGGCCGGTCACGGCGTCTGCCTCGGCGATCCTGCACAGCCACACCAGCGCCTCGACCAGGTCACCGGCGACGGGAAAGGCGCCAAGATCGGCTACGCCCTCCCGCAGGGTGTGCTCCCAGACCTCGCTCAAGGCAGCGGCCGCCCGCTCGGGCTCATGGGCGAACAACGCGGCGATCCCCCGCGCCCGCAGCACCTCAAGCTCGTCCCAGATGTCGCCGGAGGCTGGTGCGGCAGCCTCCGCCGCCCACCGCTCCACCTCATCCGGGCAGCCCTGCAGCGATGCCAGCAGCGCGCGGCAGCGAGGGTGCGCCGTCTGCTGGCCCTCCATCGCCCCGGATTCGGCCCACTCATCGAGCATTCGCGAGGCTTCCCGCAGATCTCCGGCGCGCAGTTCCAGCTCACACATGTGGAGGGTCAGGACAGCACCGAATTGGGTCTCGCCGCGCTCCTCAGCCAGTGCCAGCAGCCGGCGCAACGCCGCCCGTGCCTCGGCGATGCGGCCACCGAAGGCAAGCTGGACCGCTGCGGGGCGGTCGGTCGAGCTCTCATAGAGGCTGGAAATTCCCGCTGCCCCAGGGCCGTGCCCGGTCAAATCCTCGATCGGGTGGCCACGCAGGACGCGGACCCAGATGAGCGACTGCTCCGCCAGCCGGACAACTTCGGGTCCGGCGGATCGCGCGAGCCGGTGCGCCTCGACCGCCAGCGCTTCGGCCTCGCCGATTCGCTCGACCCCGACCACCGCGAGCAGTTGCGACTTCGTCGCCAGCGCGGTCGCCCGCAGTGCCGGATCGTTCCCGCTGTTGGCAAGCGCCTGTTCCAGGTGATTCTCGTGGCCAGCCCGATCCTCGCCCTCACCGAGCAACAGGTGAGCGCGTGCCCGCATGGCGCCAGCGGGCAGCTCGCCGATCCGCGGGGCGAGCAGTTCGGTCACCCGCGACAGCTCGCCCAGTTTCACCAGGCACTGAGCCAGCGCCAGGAGCCGGCCGGGGTGCTCGGCCGCCGACGGTGGCGTGAGGCGAAGGGCATGCTCGGCGAGTTCGGCCGCATCATGGGCGGCGCCCCGGCGCGCCGCGGCCGTGGCCGCGGCGGCGACGAGGCCAGCCACATCGGCGTCCTGCGCCGGTGCGGACAGGGCAAGATGACGGGCCCGCAGTGTCTCGTCTCCGGCCACGTCCGCCAGCGCCAGATGAAGTGCCTGCCGCTCGCCGCTCCGCGAATACCGCGTGGCCGCTACGGCAACCAATGGGTGCGACAGCCGGACCCGCTCACCGTCCGGGATCAGCAGCCCCGCAGCCACCAGGTCCTCCACGGCCGCATGATCGGCGACGGCCATGAGCTGGGCCAGGCTCAGGTGCCCGCTCAATGCCGTGACAAGCAGGGCCCGGTGGGCCGGCCCCGGCAGCTTCGCCACACGTGCCCCGAACGGGTTACCAGCAAGATCCGCGACCGGCGGTTCGGCGCCGATCGCCCACGTTCTGCCCCCTGCCAGCGCCCGGCCGAGTTCCAGCGTGAGCAGTGGGTTCCCCTGCGTCGCATCAAACAGCCGCCGGAGCGTTCTCGGCGGCATGGTCAGGCCGAGGCGCTGCGACAGCAGCCGGCGCGTCGCGCTCAGGTTCAGCGGCCCCACCTCGGCCGTCCGCAGCACGGCCTGGTCCAGTGCCGCCTCCACCCCGGTCGCAGCGCCGGACCTTCTGGACAGCAGGAACTGGAACCGCTGCCCCCTGGCCCGCCGCGCCGCGAACGCGAGCACCTCGGCCGAGGCGGCATCAAGCCACTGCAGGTCGTCCACGGCAACCAGCAGGGGCTCCCCGGCTGCGAGCGAGCGCAGCACGCTCAAGAACCCCGCAGCGATCGCAAACCGCTCCGGTGCCGCATCCATGGGCTCGGCCCGCAACAGCGCCGCCTCCAGCGCCCGCCGCTGCGGAACCGGCAGGCTGCCCACCGACCCGATGTCGATCCCCTCGAGCAAGTCGAAAAGCCCAGCGAACGAAAGCTCAGCCTCGGCCCCGCTCGGCCGCGCTGTCAGCACGCGAACGCCCCGGTCACGCGCCAGGCGCAGACCTCGTTCCCACAGTTCCGTCTTGCCGATGCCCGGGCCGCCGGTCAGCAGAAGGGCAAGCCAGGGAGTGTCCCGGTCGAGGAACTCCTCCAGGACCGCCAGTTCGGGCTCCCGGCCGATCACCTCAGGCATCCCCTTGCCGACGCTGCTCACCTGCCCAGCGCTTTCGTCCCCCGGTAACAGAATCACCATCTCAAGGCAAAGCTTCTTTTATCAGGACTCCCAGCATCTCACCCTCGGTAGGCCGGTCCGGTGGGTGCTGCGCATCTGCCCGCACCTGTCCAGAAGCCTTTCGAATGCATCACCCGATCGGAGTGGGCTGACGAGGCATCCGGGCGCGAGGTAATCATCGGCGCTGTAGCGGACCTGAAAGGGGTAGCGCCCGACGGTAGCGACGACGGCGGCGGCGATCAGTGCGGCGGGCAGAACTCGTGCTGGTAGGCGCCGCTTGCGGTACGGCGGACGTCATCTTCGGGCAGGAACTTCTGCCCGCAGCGCGCGCAGGCCTGCCCTTGAGCGTGCAGCTCATTGCTTTCGAGGTCGGAGCCGGAGGTCAGCAGGTGTTCCTCGGCTTCCTCCATGTCGTGCGCTGTCTGGATGCCAGGCAGCGGCAGATTGACCCCTTCCGCTGGGTGGTCGCTGTGGGGTTCGCGTTCGTCTTGCATCGTCGGCCAGCTCCTTGTCGCCGCAACCAGGGGCGGCTCGGTTCCTTTGGGGCCGATGCGACCGGAGCCATCCCCACGCCCCAGGATGCCTCCCGGACGGAGCTGAGCCCTCACCCGGAAAGGGTGGACAGTAACTTTACTGATTCTATTCCCTGAGTCGCTCCAGATTAGATAGGGTCTAGAACGTGCCTGCCGACCCGGCCGATCTCCTCCGCCAACGGGGCTATAAAGTCACGGGCCAGCGCCTGGCCGTCCTCCGGGCGGTAACGCGCGCGCCGCACGTGACCGCGGATACCGTGGCCGAGACCGTGCGGGCCGAGATGGGTGCGATCTCGCTCCAGGCGGTGTACGACGTACTCGGCGTCCTGGCCGATGTGGGCCTGGTCCGGCGGAATCCAGCCCGCCGGATCACCGGCGCGATTCGAGGCCAGGGTCAGCGACAATCACCACCACGTGATCTGCCGTGTCTGCGGCCGCACGGCCGACGTCGACTGTGCGGTCGGCTCTGCGCCCTGCCTCACACCGGTCGACGACAGAGGGTACGAGATCGACGAGGCCGAGGTCGTCTACTGGGGCCGCTGCCCGGAGTGCCAGTCCCAGACCCCGAGGTGAACCGCGCCGATGGACCAGCGAATGCCGATGTCACAGCCAACGGGAACCGCAGGCGCAGAGCTTGCGAGCACCTGTCAATCCATCACTAAGGGCACTCCAGTGCCTGGCAACCGCACCGCAGCCAGAGGGAGGACAACATGACCGAGGAGAGCAAGTGTCCGGTCGCGCATTCGACTGAGGGCCGGTCGAACCGAGACTGGTGGCCGAATCAACTGGACCTGAAGGTACTCCAGCAGAACCCGCCCATGGCCAATCCCATGGGCGAGGACTTCAACTACGCCGAGGAGTTCAAGACGCTCGACCTCGATGCCCTGAGGAGGGACATCGAGGTGGTGATGACGACGTCGCAGGACTGGTGGCCGGCCGACTACGGCCACTACGGCCCGCTTTTCATCCGGATGGCGTGGCACAGTGCGGGCACGTACCGCATCGAAGACGGCCGCGGCGGCGCCGGATCCGGTGAGCAGCGCTTCGCGCCCCTCAACAGCTGGCCGGACAACGCGAGCCTCGACAAGGCGCGCCGGCTGCTCTGGCCGGTCAAGCAGAAGTACGGGCGGAAGCTCTCCTGGGCCGACCTGATGGTCTTCGCGGGCAACTGCGCGCTTGAGTCGATGGGATTCAAGACCTTCGGCTTCGGCGGCGGGCGCGAGGACGTATGGGAGCCCGAGATCATCAACTGGGGCTCGGAGGGCACGTGGCTCGGGGACGAGCGCTACAGCGGCGACCGGGACCTCGCGAATCCTTTCGGCGCCGTTCAGATGGGCCTGATCTACGTGAATCCGCAGGGGCCGAACGGCAACCCGGACCCGCTTGCCGCTGCCCGGGACATCCGCGAGACGTTCCGGCGCATGGCCATGAACGATGAGGAGACGGTCGCGCTCATTGCCGGCGGCCACACGTTCGGCAAGACCCACGGGGCGGCACCTGAATCAAACATCGGCCGGGAGCCCGAGGGTGCCCCCCTCCAGGAGCAGGGCCTGGGCTGGGCGAACAGCTTCGGCACCGGCGTAGGTGGCGACGCCATCACCAGCGGGCTGGAAGGCACCTGGACGCCCTCCCCGGTGACCTGGGACAACAGCTTCTTCGAGACGCTGTTCGGCTACGAGTGGCAGAAGGTGAAGAGTCCCGCCGGGGCGTGGCAGTGGATCCCGACGGATCCGGCCGCGGCGGACGTCGTAGCGGATGCTCACGATCCAGCGATAAGGCACACCCCGGTGATGCTCACGACGGACCTCTCGCTGCGTTTCGATCCGGTCTACGAGCCAATCTCGCGGCACTTCTACGAGAACCCGCAGGAGTTCGCCCACGCCTTCGCCAAGGCCTGGTTCAAGCTGACGCACCGCGACATGGGCCCGGTCGCGCGGTACCTCGGCCCGCTGGTTCCCGCGGAGCCACAGATCTGGCAGGACCCGGTCCCTCCGGTCACCCACGAGCTGATCGGGGCGGCGGACATCGCCGCGCTCAAGGGCGCGATCCTCGCCTCCGGCCTGACGATCTCCCAGCTGGTCTCGGCCGCCTGGGCCGCGGCGTCGACGTTCCGTGGCACCGACAAGCGCGGTGGGGCCAACGGGGCGCGCATCCGCCTCGCTCCGCAGAACGACTGGGAGGTCAACAACCCGGCCGAGCTGGCACCGGTGCTGCGGGCACTGGAGGGGATCCAGCATGAGTTCAACGCCGGCGGGACGAAGCAGGTCTCCCTGGCCGACGTGATCGTGCTCGGCGGATGCGCTGCCGTGGAGCAGGCGGCCAGGAACGCCGGGTACGACGTCGAGGTTCCCTTCGCGCCCGGGCGCACGGATGCGTCCCAGGAGCAGACCGACGTGGAGTCCTTCGCCGTCCTCGAGCCGGCTGCGGACGGGTTCCGCAACTACGCCGGCAAGATACAGCCGGAGTTGGCGGAGCACACGCTGGTCGACCGGGCGAGCCTGCTGACGCTGACCGCGCCCGAGATGACCGTCCTCGTGGGCGGCATGCGCGTCCTGAACACGAACTACGACCGGTCCAGCCTCGGTGTGTTCACCGCCCGGCCGCAGTCGCTGACCAGCGACTTCTTCGTGAACCTGCTCGACATGGGCACGGTGTGGCAGGCGACCTCCGGGGCCGAGGACACCTTCGAGGGCCGTGATCGCGGGACGGGCGAGCTGAAGTGGACCGGCAGCCGGTTCGACCTGGTCTTCGGTTCCAACTCCCAGCTCCGGGCAATCGCAGAGGTCTACGCGAGCAGTGATGCGCAGCAGAAGTTCGTGCACGACTTCGCCGCCGCATGGGGCAAGGTCATGAACCTCGACCGGTTCGACCTGGCCTGATCGTTCGCGGCCTGGTGGCCGCTTGCACCTGCGGATATTTTGCAGAACGACGGCCGGGGCACCGTGTGAGCCGGATCATCCAGCTCCCGCGGTGCCCCGGACCATGGCCGGGCAGGCCTATTGCGTTGCTTCCGGCCGGCGCCCGGTGCGAGGATCGCGCCCATGCCTGCCTTCCGCGCCGCGGACGGGACACAGCTCGCCTACCACGTCCATGGCGAAGGGATCCCGCTGGTCTGCGTGCCCGGCGGGCCGATGCGGGCCTCCGCTTACCTGGGCGATCTGGGCGGCCTGTCCGCGCACCGGCAACTGATCATGCTGGACCTGCGCGGCACGGGAGATTCCGCGATTCCGGAAGATACTGGCAGCTACCGCTGCGACCGGCTGGTGGACGACGTGGCCGCCCTGCAGGACCATCTGGGCCTGGACCGCTGTGACCTGCTGGGCCACTCGGCCGGCGGCAACATCGCCGTGCAGTACGCGACCCGGCATCAGGCAAGGGTGAGCAAGCTTGCGCTGATCACGCCGAGTGCGCGGTCGGCCGGATTCGACCCGGACGCCGGGACGCGGCGCCAGATCGTGAAGCTTCGGCACGGCGAGCCGTGGTTCGCCGGGGCGGCCGCCGCCTTCGAGCGCATTGCCGGCGGCTCGGGCAGCGACGACGACTGGGAGACCATCGCCCCGTTCTTCTATGGCCGCTGGGACGCCGCCGCCCAGGCTCACTCGGCGGCGGGGGAGACAGAAACCAACGAGGCCGCCGCCCAGGGTTTCGGCGCCGCAGGGGCATTTGATCCGCCGGCCACCCGTGCCGCGCTCGCCGCATTCGGCCCGCCGGTGCTGGTGCTCGCGGGTGGCGTCGACCTGCAGTGGCCCCCGCAGGTGCTCGCCGAGTTCGCCGCCTTGTTCCCCGCGGCCCGGTTCGCCGTCCAGCAAGGGGCTGGCCACTATCCCTGGCTCGACGACGCCGGCCGGTTCGTCTCGACGGTCACCGCGTTCCTGAATGATGGGCCCTGAGGGCGCCTGCGAGAATCGGCTGGTGCGCGAACCCGGTGGTGACCAGCAGACAGAGCCCGTCGCGGCGATGCAGGCGCGGGTGCAGGCGAGCTTTGCCCGGCAGGCGATGATGGCGACGCTCGGCGCCGAACTCGTGTCGGTCGACCGGGGCCGGGTGGAGCTGGCCCTGTCCCGCGACGAGAGGTTCACCCAGCAGCACGGCTTCGTCCATGCGGGTGCCGTGGCGGCGGTGCTCGACAGCGCCTGCGGGTACGCGGCGTTCAGCGTGATGCCGCCGGAAGCGGCGGTGCTGACCGCGTCCTACACGATCAACCTGCTGGCACCGGCGGTGGGGGAGCGGTTCCGCATGACGGGCACGGTGGTCCGGGCGGGCCGGACCCTGGTGGTCTGCCGCGGCGACGCCTTCGCCGGCGCCGCCGCGACTCCGTTCGCGGTGATGCAGGCAACCCTGACCGCTCTCTACGACCGCCCCAGCGTCCAGCACTGACGCGGTGAACGAGCCATGGCCCGGCCGGGGCGATCGCCCGGCCGGGCCATGGGTGATGACAGAGGCGCCGGTCTCTCCCGGCACCTGAGCGGC